>JAFGLW010000022.1 GCA_016927905.1 candidate division CSSED10-310 bacterium
AAATTATACACGAATTTCAATTCACCTTGGGACATGAAAATCCGGGCTTTTCAAACTATTGACAGCGACTATGCCATGATTGTCCATTCCGTTCGCTCTGTTAGGGTTCTGATTTCTACTCTCGACTGCTCCGGCACCCCGACCGCTACGCGGCCACCCCTCTTTTTAGAGGGGACTTACAATATTCCTTTATCATACGGCAATAAGAATGAACTTTAATGACACGAAGTGATCAAAACCGGTAGCTGACATACAGGAACGGGCCCTTGAATTCGACCTCCAGGATGTCGTTTTCCGTTGTCGTCTTGTTGTAGCGGTACCCCGCCGTGATACTCAGGGGAACTTTGAAGGAATAACTCAGACCGGCTTCGCCATTCCATTTCACGGCATCTTCCTTTTCCGATATTTTATCTGTTGACCAATACAATTCGGATTCAGCCTCCCCGAAGGGAGCATACGTGAAGGAACCGTAGACAAAAAACCCCGATTCCCCTATGTTGGTGAACGCGCTGGCACTGAGACCCAGCGCCGTCTGAGTCTGATCCCGGCCGCTGGTGGCGTCGAAATCATGGGTGAAATTCATGGTTTCATACTGCAGGCGGAGGGAAAAATGATTTCCGAACGTATAGCCGGCGAACAGATTGAAGTCCTTCCGGTCTCCTTCGTTCTCAAACTGCTCAAAACTGAAGGTCCCGATACGATACGTCGCACCGATAAAGAACTTATCGAATGAAAGATGAAGCGTCGGACCGTACAATCCGTCGGTGTCCGCCGAGTAGGTCACATATTCGTCGGATCCGACCGCCAAGGCTTTATACTCGTAATCCGCATACCAGTACTCCAGACCGATCGTCGCGTGGAATTCCACCGCCGATACAGCCGGTATAAATCCCAGAAATCCAATGATGACTGCCGCGATCCCAATCCTCCCGTTTCTCATGATCGAACCTCCTTTTTATCCCTTTTTATTATCATCCCGGCGGCGGCCCCCGGAATTCCCTCGATTTGTTTACCGTTACGTCAAATATGTCGCTACGATGACTGTTCTCCAGATTATCGAATATTTCAATCCGGAATTTCAAGGTGCCGGGTGGAAGCTGTCTCCGGTCGAATTTATAAATGTATCCATCCTTGACCGGAGCCATCCCCGATGCACTCCAATCGGTCGCATCGGGAAGAAGATAGTGAATCCGGACGGATGCGATTTCACGCTGAGATTGAACCCGGATCTGGACCTCAAAATCCTTCAATTCCACCGTCTTATCTTTTGAAAGCACCTGCACATTCGGGATGAAGGTGTTGATCCGCTTGATGAGATCCATCGCGGCCGGTTCGTTTTTCCGGTATTCGAGGACTTTGTTTGCCGCATCGAGGGCTTCCTTGAGTCGGTTCTGCCGGTACAGGTTTTCCGCCTCCGCCAGAAGGCCGGGAACGGTATCCTTCAGGTCCCGGATCTTCTGAGTCCGCCGGGCGACGTCCCCATCGCCGGGAATCGCCGCTTCCAATTCCCGCAACCGGTTCGACGCCTCATCGTATTGCCCTGCGGATATCAACTCATCCACCCGTTCGATCCCCCAGCGTTTATATTCCGCGATCGTCGCTCCGATCTGATCCGCGATCCGGCGGTCTCCCGGCACGATCCCCTTCGCCTCGTTCAAAACGGCGAGTGCCGGCCCGAATTCCTTTCGATCCCTGTGAGTCGCGGCTTTTTGCAGGAGGCCGTTCACTGTCTGCAGGTTCTTGCGGGCCGCGACCTCTGCCTGCTGCGCCTGCCGCTTCTGCGCCAGAGACTGCATGAGTTCCGCCGTTTCAGCCGGGAACAGATCCGTCTGTTCCACCGCCCGGATCTCCGTTTCCGCCGATTCCAGCGCGCCGTTTTCGATGAACGTCCGGGCATTGGCCAGCCGCAGCCGCGCGGCCTGCTCCCTCGGATCGGGTTTCGTCTCGGGCGGTTTCGACGGCCGGGTTGTCGGAATCGCCGTCCAAACTGGATTCTCCGTCGGCGGAACCGGCGTGGGCGCCGGACGGGTGGGAATCGGTGTGCGCGTTGCGAGCGGCACGGGTGTCGATGTGGAGGCTGCGATCGTCGGTTTTTTGACCGCCGCCGCCGCAACCTCGGCCGGTTTCCCGGTATCGCCGGGCTGATCGGAGAAATCGATAGTCATCCATATCATTGCGACGATCACCGCGCCGACCGCCAGGGATCCAGCGGGGATCAGCCATTTCCGCCTCTTCCGTTTCCGGTTCTGCTCCACGATTTCCAGCAATCCGGCGGATTCGCGATGCCCCGGCTCGTGTTCCTGGATCGTGCGGAACATGGCTGAAGCCGATCGGAAATCGCCGTCGTCCAGAGCCGCCTGCCCCGATTTGAGCAGGTTCGCCCGGGCCTCCGTGGCCGCATTCGCCGCCGCATTGTCCCCGGGTTTCCACTTTAAAAGCTCGCGCCGGCACAGGTAAGCCTCTCTGAATTTCTCTTCCGATTCATAAGCAGCAGCCTCCCGCTGGAGTTGTTCGAATCTCCCCCGTTTGTGCTGCTCGCTTTCGATCCGCTTCCTGAGTTCCAGCGCCGCCGGGTTCTGTGCGTCCATGGCGAGAATCTCGCCGATTGCGCTCAGAGCATCATCAAACTTGTCCGCATCGAAGAGTTCCCGGCTTCGCGCCAGATTGTTGTCGACTGTTTCCTTTTTCCGGCGCTCCTCCATCTCCTTCCGGATCGATGCCAGTTTTTCCCGGGCTTCTGCATGGGTGGCTTCCGTTTCCAGGACGGCCTGCCAGTGCGCGAGAGCCTGATCGAGCTGACCCGCCTCGTGGGTCCGGATCGCCGCGTTCCGGAGATTATCCAGTTTCCGTTTCTTCTCCCGGAGCAGGTTATCTTCCGTCCGGTTGATATCCTCCAGCAGCTTCTTCGATTCCTCGTGCTCCGGTTCCATTTCCAGGCATGTTTCGATCCGGCGCCTGGCCTCGTTGAAACGACCCGCCGAGAATTCGGCCTGGGCTTCAACCAATTTACGGGCGATTGAATCCCGTTTCTTCTTCAGTTCGAGATGGGCGGATTCCAGCAGTTTTTTCGCCCGGTCGTGGGATGCATCGATGGCCAAAGCCCGTTCCGCCTCCCGGGCAGCCTCCGGGTACTGACCCTGCCGAATGTGATTCCCGGCTTTCGCCAGATGGCTTTCGACACTATCCTGCCGTTCCGCCATCTTCGTCACCCGATCGATTTTGGACTGGATATCCGAAAGCGACGGGTTCCGGGTATGGATCTCTCTTAAAATCTTCAGGGCATTGCGGAAGCGTTTTTCGCGGATTTCATCCTCGGCTTTTGATTGTAACGCAGCGATTTCAGTTTCTTTCCGGTTCAGCTTTTCCTGCGCCACTTCGATCTGCTGAGCAGCTTCCGCCTGATCGGGATCGAGCTTCAGGATGGTGCCGTATCGGTCGATGGCCTGTTCGTAATCCTCCTCCAGGAAAAACAGGAGACCTTCTTTCATGAGATCCTGGATTTTACGGTGTTTCTTCCCTTCAATGGTCAGCTTTTCCTGGAGCCGGTTCAGGGACGCATTCCGGGGTGCCCGTTCCAGTACCGGTTTCAGGACCGCTTCGGCTTCTTCGAATTTCTTCCCTCGAATCAGGTTTTCACATGATTCGAGAGTTTTTGAGATAATGGTTTCGAGTTCCAGGCCGGCTCTCGCACCACTCAGCAGATCCGCGGCTTCCCGGTGATCCGGGTTGTCGGTCAGGAGGGATTGAAGGCCGGCGATGGCTTGAGCATATTCCCGCCGGTGGAGGTGTTCCTTTGCGGTCCGGACGGCATTTCGCTGGTTGACATATGTCAGGGATGCCGCTTCCGCTACTTCCAGATCGTGCAGGAATTCGTCGACCGATGCATAGCGTTGCTTCAGCTCGCCTTCCAGGCATTTCATGCAGGCATGGTCCAGTTCCGGACAGACATCCTTGTTGTAAACGCCCGGTTTCCGGAATGTCGTCTGCATGGGCACCATCGTTGTCAACATTTCATACAGAAGGACACCCACGGAATAGATATCGGTCTGGTGGTTGACTTTGCTGGGCGTCACCTGCTGTTCGGGCGACATGTACCGGAGCGTGCCCGGGGTGCTGTGGGTGGCGGTCAGGCGGGATGGATCGGTCGGCAGTTCCCCGAGGGAATCGTCGTGGCTGGTGTAACCCGTGCTGGTTTTCGTGGATACGCCGATGATTTTCGCCAGGCCGAAGTCGGACACTCTCACGATACCGTCAGAAGTTAAGAGGATATTGGATGGTTTGATGTCCCGGTGGATGACCGGGGGATCCTGGGAATGGGCGTACCGGAGCGCTTCGGCGAGCTGGGTGATGATCCGGATGGTCTCCGGTACAGCCATCGAACCATTCTGTTCCCGGATGATCTCCTCAAGGTTCCGGCCCTCGATGAACTCCATGACGAAGGCGGGGCGTTTCTGGATCCGGCCGATGTTTTCGACCCGGACGATATTGGGGTGGTTGAGTTTGGCCATGACCTTGGCTTCGCGTTCGAACCGCTTGATGACGGTCGGATCCTGGAGCAGCCGATCGGTGATCACCTTGATGGCGACGGTTTTGTCCAGGGTTTCATGGTAGGCCTTGTAGACGATGCCCATACCGCCGCTGCCGATTTTCTCGGTGATCTTGTAGTTGAAAAAACTGGTCCCGATCATGCGGTGTTCCCGATTGACATTCAACCCGTCTGCATCACGGCGGTTTCACCCGTTCTATGGAATGACAATAAATCAGTCATTCCCTCCAAAGTCAAGTGAATTGCGGGTTTCCGACAGCACCCGAATCCTCCATGACCTGGACGATTCCCAGTGGGCGAATTTTTCAGATTTTTCGCATATATGGCAAAATAATGCCATTTTGATCAAGCTTGAGGGGTGAAGTATGAGGGATGCGGCGTGAGGTCTGACGTACCGAAATTCCCCTCTATCAAGAGGGGTGGCCGCGCAGCGGACGGGGTGTGTGGCGCACCGGAAGTTCGCCGGAAAGTAGAAATTAGAAAGTCGAGCAGTCGAAAGCTTGAAACCGAAATTCCCCTCTATCAAGAGGGGTGGACGCGCAGCGGACGGGGTGTGTGGCGGGCCGTTATGTCCCGGTCCTCCTGGCCGGATTTGATCCCGATATGGATTGTCTGGACAGCGCCGGGCTGAGTTTAAAGATCATCGTCGTGAATCCCGGCAGCATTCATCAGGTGTTTCAAAAGACCGACCTTGAGAGTTTTATTCCCGTGAACCGGCACGGAAATACGGATGCTACAGCCACTTTTCATGTAAATATGATGGCTTCCATGGACGCGTTTCAATTCCCAGCCCATTTTCTCTAGAATACGACAGAATTGCTTCCCGGACGCACTTTTCAAACCGCGATCTCCATGATCTTGTCCATATCGGTGACGGCGATGTCCTGAATGTCCACGGACAGGCAGCCTTCCACAGCCTCATAAATATTTTTCAGCAATTCGTCGAATGTGTCGCCCTGGGTCGCACATCCGGGAATCGCCGGGACTTCAGCCCAAAAACCGCCCTCTTCTGCATGATGAATGATCACTTTCAATTTCATTTCAAATCCTCACTTCCCAGATTCATTGCAATTATTATAGCATGAATTTACTGCTCTTCACCTTCTTCAATGCATCAAAATCACTCATTCAGATGACTGCGACGAATCCGATGTGGTGATATCCAGGCGAACCGCGCTACTGTCCACCTTGACCCTTGGCGGTGACTGGATTACATTGGGGAACCAGAGATTCAGAACGAGGCGTTTGAAAAATTTGTGCAAAACCACCGTGGGGTTTCCCGTCGGTGTATCCATGAAGATTGGATTCGAATGATTGGCGGGATGTGATGGAGGTTGGGGAGATGACGATACGGACGAAAGCGGGTATCGCAGGATGGATAACGATGAAGATCATCATGTTATCAATCAATTTGAAGACCCCGACACTCGCTGGTTTATCAGTATCGGCCGGACAGATCCAAACGGTACTTATACTCGATTTTATACTCGGGATTTGGGTACGGGTGATTATTTCGATTACAAAATTTGGACACCGGAATTAATATCTGCAAACACTTGGTGCCATATTGCTTTTGAGCGCTCTCAAGGTAATATGATGGTTTTTTACAATGGGATCCTGGTCGATTCCCGATACTATTCAGAAACGATTGCCGATGCAGATGCTGACCTTTACATAGGATATTACCCCCATGTCGTGGATCCTCATTATGCAAACTGTAAAATTGATGAACTCCGCATTACCAAAGGCACCGCCCGGTGGACGGAGGATTTCACGCCGCCGGCACGGCCGTACGAGCGGTCCACGAAACTACTCCTGCATTTCGATGATGATCAGGGAGCGACGACTTTCATTGATGACAGTCTATCCGGACATGTTGTGACGCCGGAAGGTGATGTGCATATGGAGGGTGATACCGGCGAATGGGATTCGCATGCCGTATTCGATGGAGATGGAGATTATCTTTCCCTTGCGGATAACGATGACTGGGATCTTGGAGATGGAAATTTTACAATTGACTTCCGGGTGAACTTCAGTTCTCTGCCCGATTCCGGGGGGAGTGAAACAGCCTGGATGGTGATAATTGACCAGTATCTTGATGATGGAAATAACTGGGCTTTGGGACTTGAGGAATATGGTGGATCGAACTACCGGTGGGGTTTTGTTGCC
>JAFGLW010000023.1 GCA_016927905.1 candidate division CSSED10-310 bacterium
ATTCCCCACTGCTGCCTCCCGTAGGAGTCTGGACCGTGTCTCAGTTCCAGTGTGGCCGTACACCCTCTCAGGCCGGCTACCCATCGTTGCCTTGGTAGGCCATTACCCTACCAACTAGCTAATGGGGCGCAAGCCCCTCCTCGGGCAGAAGCCGAAGCCTCCTTTGGTCCGTGGACATTATCCGGTATTAGCACCACTTTCACGGTGTTATCCCGATCCCCAGGGCAGGTTCTTACGTGTTACTCACCCGTCTGCCACTTTACTCGCTCCCCGAAGGAAGCTTTCTCGTACGACTTGCATGTGTTAAGCATGCCGCCAGCGTTTGTTCTGAGCCAGGATCAAACTCTCCAGTTTTAAAATTTGATCCCCAATTTGGGAATTGTTCAGTTTTACTGACTCTCGATCGAATCGACAGAGTCTTTGTTCATGCGTTCGCATTGAACAAGAGCACGCTTTTATTCCTTTTCAAAGAGCTTTCATTGCCACCGCACCAATTCAGGCGGCAACCGATGACTATACTGATTGCTGCGGGTGCTGTCAAGTGATTTTTCGGGGTCAGCCGCGACTCGCTGAATCTCTTCTATATATAACCTATTTTTCTGCTCCGGTCAACCAAAAATCTCCCGTCACCCAATTCTCCCCTGCCGCCATATCTCAACTCATGAATGCCCCCCATCCGTCCGATCCACTCCTCAGGAACTATTCCCCACGTCCGAATAATTGACTCAAGCCCATTATTGCGGTATACTCATTTCCTTTTGTCCACGCAGACCCGGCCGGGATTCAGCCGGGAAGAATGAAATGATGTTTTGAAACAGCAACCACCATCGTTGTGCTTTTATGAAGGGAGATGAGTGCATGAACAAACCCGACAGAAGTAAAATGACGGTCAACACGGATGAATGCAAAGGATGTGGCTTGTGTATTCACGCCTGCCCCGTCGGCGTGATCGAAATCCGGAAAGACATCATCAACAAGCAGGGGTATCACCCGGCTGCTTACAAGGGATCAGGGTGCACCGCCTGCGGCGTATGTTTTTATGCCTGCCCCGAACCGGGTGCCATCACCATTTATAAACTCGTTCCAGCCGCTTGAAGGGAGAAACAGCAATGGCAAAAGAACTCATCAAGGGAAATGTCGCAATTGTCAAAGGAGCACTGCTGGCGGGATGTGAGGCTTATTTCGGATATCCCATCACCCCGGCAAGCGAAATCGCAGAATATGCCAGCCTGCTGTTCCCCAAACTGGGACGCGTGTTCATTCAAGCTGAAAGCGAGATTGCAGCGATCAACATGATCTATGGAGCTTCCGGTGCGGGCGCTCGGTGCATGACCGCTTCTTCCGGCCCCGGTCTCAGTCTCAAACAGGAGGGGATTTCGTATTGTGCGGGTGCGGAGCTTCCGTGCGTGATCGCGGATATCATGCGGGGTGGTCCCGGACTGGGTAATATCGGCCCCGAACAGGGCGATTACAATCAGATCGTCAAGGGAGGCGGACATGGCAATTACCGGGTGATCGTGCTGGCTCCCAATTCCGGCCAGGAAATGTGCGACCTCACCATGCTCGGATTTGAACTGGCCGATAAATGGCGCTCCCCGGTGATTCTCCTGGCCGATGGATTCACCGGTCAGATGATGGAGCAGGTGGATTTCCCGGAAGAACCCGTCAGATCCACCCGCAAATCCTGGGCATTATACGCCGACAGGGAATCCAAACATAATCTCATCACCTCCATCTACCTGTCCCATGCCGACCTGGAAGCCCACAATATCAAGCTCCAGAAGAAATACGCCCGTATCGAACAGGAGGAAGTCCGGTTCGAGGAATTGAATTGCTCGGACGCCGATGTGGTGATGATCGCCTACGGCATCACTTCCCGGATCTGCCGCACGACCATGGAAAACGCCCGGGAACAGGGATTGAAGATCGGCCTGTTCCGACCCCGGACACTCTTTCCCTTCCCCAGCCAACGGATCGCCGAACTGGGACAGCACATCAAATTCTTTCTGACCGTCGAATGCTCCAACGGTCAGATGCTGCACGACGTCCGTCTGGCCCTGAACGGCACCTGTCCGGTGGAGTTTTACGGCAGGATGGGCGGTGAAGTTCCATCCGCCGAAGAAATTTTCGGCGTTCTGACGCGTTTACTCAAATCATAAGGCGGGAGGTTGACATGGAATATCAAGTACTTCTGGAAAAACCGAAATCGTTTTATCAAAACTATCCCCGCAAGGCGGGTAATATCGAGGTGACGCATTACTGCCCCGGGTGCGGTCACGGCGTCGCGCACAAATATATCGCTGAAGCTCTGGACAGACTCGATCTTCAGGACCGCACCGTTTTAATCAGCCCGGTCGGCTGCTCGGTCTTCGCTTACTATTATTTCGACGTGGGGAATGAACAGGCGGCACACGGTCGCGCGCCCGCACTGGCCACCGGTGTCAAGCGTGCCCTGCCCAACTCCATCGTCATTTCCTACCAGGGAGACGGCGATCTGGCGGCCATCGGTACCGCGGAAATCATCCATGCGGCGAATCGGGGCGAACAGATTACGGTGATTTTCATCAACAACGCCATCTACGGAATGACCGGCGGCCAGATGGCTCCCACAACGCTCGAGGGCCAGAAAACATCGACCTCCCCCCTGGGCCGGAATCCTGCAAATGAGGGGTTCCCCATCCGGATGGCGGAGCTTCTGGCCACCTTGGAAGCTCCGGTCTATGTGGAACGTGTATCGCTGCACGACGTGAAGAACCGGAACAAGGCCAGGCAGGCCATTTACAAAGCGCTGAAATGCCAGAAAGACCGGAAAGGATTTTCCATGGTGGAAATCCTGTCGCAATGCCCCACCGGCTGGAAAATGGATCCCCCCGAATCCTTGAAATGGGTGGCGGAAAAAATGGTTTCCTATTTTCCGCTGGGCGTGAAAGTCGACCGGATCGACGAATCGGAACCGGTGACACGTCCGGAACAAATTTGGGACCCGGAAGTGATCATTCGAAACCTGGGGTTGGTCACGCTGGACATCCGGCAGCGGGCGGACCGGTCCGCCATCGCGGAAATCCATCGCAATCCGCGGTTTAAAATTGCCGGATTCGGCGGTCAGGGCGTGCTCACCATGGGCATCATTCTCGCTGCCTGCGGCATGATCGAGGACTACAACGTGGCCTGGCTGCCGTCTTACGGACCGGAAATGCGCGGCGGAACCGCCCACTGCCACGTCACCATCAGTTCGAAACCCATCGGTTCGCCGCTGGTGAGCAGCTCCACGGTCTGCATCGCCATGAACAAGCCGTCCCAGGAAAAGTTTGAAAAAGAGCTGGTGCCGGGCGGACTGCTGATCCGCAATACCTCGATGATCGATGTGCCTCCGGCCCGGACCGATATTGATGTAGTGTCCATCCCGGCCGCGGAGATGGCCACCGAGATCGGATCTTTGAAAGTACAGAATATGGTTATTCTGGGAGCATATCTGGAGAAATCCAAGCTGATCCATCCTGAAACTCTGGAGATGGTTCTGAAGGGCATGCTGAAAAAAGCCGCCCTGCTGGATATGAACATGAAGGCCCTTGAAGCCGGCCGGGAGCATGTCCGGAAAAACGCCTAGGGAACCCGTCAAACCGCTCCGCCTGAGACCGGGGGACCGCGTGTGCATCTGCGCACCCGCCGGTCCGCCGGATCCGGATAAACTCAATCGGGGCATCCGGACCCTTCGAGACGCAGGGTTCACGGTGGAGGTGGGAACCCATTGTCTGGATCGACAGGGATATCTGGCCGGCCCGGACGACATGCGCGCGGACGATTTCAACCGGGCGGTCCGGAACCCGGATATCCGCGCGATTTTCTGCGCCCGCGGCGGGTACGGCAGCGCGCGGATCGTCGATGCGATCGATTACGATGCGCTCCGCCGCGATCCTAAAATCATTGCCGGTTTCAGCGATATCACATCCATCCTGATGGCGATATGGCGGCGCTGCCGGCTGATTTCGTTCCACGGTCCGAATGCGGGGGGATTCCGGCCGGACGACTGGAGCACCCGCCGGCTTTTCGAACAGATCATGACCCCCCGGAGCGGATTCGACTGGCCTCTGCCCCCGGGTCATCCGCGTCCGACCGTGATCCGGTCCGGAATGGGTTCCGGACGCATCATCGGCGGATGCCTCTCGATTCTCAGCACGATCGCCGGCACACCCGATCAGCTGGATCTGAGCGAACATATCCTGTTTGTTGAAGAAGTCGGCGAAGCGCCGTACCGGATCGACCGGCACCTGATCCATCTTCAGAATGCAGGCTGGTTCGACGGCCTGCACGGCCTGCTGTTCGGCCAGTTCACTCGATGCCTGCAGCGGCCGGAGGATCCGGAGCCCACGATCGGCGTCGACGACATTCTCGCCCGTCAGTTCGGCAATGCTCCGCATCCGGTCGTGACCGGCCTGCCCGTCGGCCACGGAGACCACAATTTCACCATCCCCATTGGTTGCACCGTGTCCGTCGACGGCGATACAATCCGCCAGGAGGAACCGGGAGTCGATTGAACCGTTCGCCAACTTGTCAAGGAGGTCCACGATCATGTTGAATCAATGTTTTTGCGCCATTGTGATTGTTTTTCTGCTGGCCATCCCAACCGTATCGTTTGCGGAAGATCCGGAAAAGCCGGAACCGGGCTACCGGCTGGGCGACTGGCTGCTCACCGGATCGCTCACCGCCGCCGGCACCTACACGACGTTCATGGACTGGCAGGCCGGCGGAACCGATACGGCCGCCGGCGCACTCCAGACGGAATTCGCCGCCCTGTTCGCGAAAGACCGCATCCAGTGGAAAAACACCGTCAAAATTGAATACGGTGTGTCGAAGGTCAAGGACGAATCCGCCCGCAAAGCCTCCGATCTGCTGAGTCTCGAGTCGAATTTCGATTATCGGCTTTTTCCGAAGCTGGCTGCATACAGCCGTTTCAAGGGCATAACCGCCATGACCGCCGGTTACCTGTATTACGCCGATCCGGTCAACGCGGAATTCACAGATGGTCGGGACCCGGAGACCGGGGAGGATCGAATCCATATTTCCGATGCCTTCGATCCGCTGCAGCTGGAACAGGGAGTCGGGGTGTCATACCCTGTGTTTCAAAACGAAGGTAAAACGAGATTTTTGAATGTTCGGGCCGGGCTGGGCGGCCGCCAGCTGGTCGCCGGATATTTCTACACCGAGGAGGACGCATCGGACCCGGACAACATCGTTTTTTCACCGGTTGATGAATATGCCGATATCGGCCTGGAAGCCGGGTTTGACCTGGCGTTTTTCATCCGCGAGGGAATCAACCTCACGTCCAATGCAATGGGATTTTACGGATTCGGGGACGAATTCTGGAAGGTGAACTGGGACACGGTTTTCACGCTGCAGGCCACAAAACACATCAGTCTGAGCCTGACTGCATCCATGCTGTATGACGAACTGGTGTTCGATGATCCCCAGTGGAAAACCGCCACGCTGCTGACATTGAGTTATCGTCTGTTCTAAACCGGACATTCTCATCGCGCTTAACCGCGCACCCGATTTTGAATTCATATGCGCTGGGTTTACTCACAACGCAGGAGGTTGATTGTTTCGTATCCATTCCTTTTACAATTACCGCTGAAATACTTATACTGGAATGGGGATACCTTGAAATAATGAACCCTTATCTTCCGATTAAATCGGAATGGATGGACACTCAGGAGGACAGGGAAAATGAAAAAAAACGAACCGAACGCGTCGTCGAAATCCGTTCCGGCGGATTCAGCCCGGAAAAAAGCGGACGGCTCGGCACCGCAGGGAATCATCCCGCCGACCGGGAACATCGACAAGATCCGGGATATCCTGTTCGGAGCGCAGATGCAGGATTATGAGAAACGGTTCAACCGCCTTGAATCCCGGCTCGTCAAGGAACTGGCTGATTTGAGGGAGGATACCCGCAAGCGGTTCGACGCCCTCGAGGAATTTGCGAACAAGGAAATCGACAACCTGGCGAGCCGTCTGAAAAGCGAACAGACGGAGCGGATGGACTCGGAAAAGGACATCATCAAGGATCATAAGGAAGACCACAAATCCATTGAGAAAAAGATCGCCGTGCTGGATGAGGAATCAAACAAGGAACGGCGTGACCTGAGACAGCAGATCCTGGATCTGAATAAATCCCTGTCCAATGAAATCGAATCGAAAACAGAGGAAATGACCCGGCTTCTGGAACAGATCGCAGGGGAACTCAGACTGGACAAGGTCGATCGGAGTGCACTGTCGAACCTGTTCACGGAGCTTGCCCTGCGCCTTCATAACGAATCGGCGCTGGAACTGAATCTGGAGACATCGACCGCGGATGAAGAGTGAATCATCCGATTCGCCGTTTTCACCGGGGGGACCTGCCGATGGCTCGAAGCCCGACCGGGAATCCCTGGAAACACTCCGGGACCTGATCGTCGGAGCCGAGCGTGAACAGATCGAGGATCTCCGGACTCGACTGGACGATCCCGAAACATTCGCCCTGGAGATCAGCAGGGTCATTCCCCAGGCTATCCTGCTTCGTTCCACTCAGGATCGAAAATTAACTCAGGCGCTGACCCCGACAATCGAAGAGGCGATCAAGTCGTCGGTCAACCGGAATCCGCAGCCGATCGTCGATGCCATCGCGCCCGCCATGGGTCCGTCCATCCGGAAAGCTATCGCCGAAACGATCCGCCGGATGATTCAGTCGTTCAATCAGGCGCTGGAACGGAGCATGTCCTGGCAGGGGCTGAAATGGCGGGTTGAATCCTGGAGAACCGGGAAATCCTTCGCCGAAGTCGTGATGCTTCACAATCTCGTCTACCGGGTGGAACAGGTTTTTCTCATCCACAGGGAATCCGGCTTGTCCCTGCATCATGTTCTCGCGGAGGATACCATCGCGCAGGATGCCGACCTGGTATCGGCAATGTTGACCGCCATCCGGGATTTCGTTCACGATTCTTTCAAAACGGAACAGGAAGACACTCTGGACACAATGGAGATCGGAGACAGGACGGTATGGGTGGAGTCCGGATCGAATGCGGTTCTGGCCGCGGTCATCCGCGGAACGCCGCCCATGGAATTGCGCGATAAACTCCGGGAAACCATCGAACAGATTCATCTGGTATACCGGGAAAAGCTGTCGTCGTTCGGTGGAGATACGGCCCCGTTCGAACCAGTTCGACCTTTGCTCCTGGATTGCCTGCAGACCCAATACAGGGAAAAACGACGGAGAATTTCGCCGCTATTTTGGATAATCGTTCTGGCGGTCATCACCGGACTTGGGGCCGGGACGGTCTGGATGATCCAGCGCCATCAATCGGCTCAGATCGCCCTCGATTCGCTCCTGAGTGAACCGGGCATAACCATATTGAATTCCAATATTCGGCACGGAACCCTGCATGTGTCCGGGTTTCGCGATCCCCTGGCCAGAGATCCCAGTACCGTGCTTGCCGGTCTGGATTTTCCCTCCGATCGGATCGCCATGAAGTGGGAACTATTCGATTCCCTGAATCCCGCATTCGTCATGAAACGGGCGCGCCACTTCCTGAACCCGCCGCCTACCGTGGAACTGACCCTCGCGGAAGGTATCCTGCATTTCCTGGGACACGCACCCCACCGGTGGATTACGGAGCTGCCCGGACGGGCGATGGGATTAACCGGCGTGCACCGCCTGGAATGGCACGACCTGATTGACGACGATGTTGAGCGGCTGAAAAGCGCATCGGCCGGATTAAAGAACCTCATGATATGCTTCGATACCGGAAAACCCGATCTACCGCTTTCCGAGGTGGAGTCGATGGAGAAAATCACATCGGTATTGAATGTAATTTTTACCCAGCTCGATATTCTGGATGAATATGGAGAGATTGAACTGACGGGACATACGGACATTTCCGGAACGGAATCCCTGAACAAAGAACTGAGTCTGAAGAGGGCTCAGCAGGTGGAGTCGCACCTTATCGATCGTGGAATCCCGAGCGAACGGATCACGGTGCGCGGCGTGGGGTCGTCCGATCCGGTCTGTAGTGAAGATTCCGAGACCTGCCGACAACGAAATCGAAGTGTCACATTTCGCCTGGTCGGCTTGTCCGGACCCTTAAAAGACGGCGGTAAATCATGATTCAAAAGAAAATCTGCATGCTCGGAGCGTTCGCCGTCGGCAAGACTTCCCTCGTTGAACGGTTCGTAAAAAGCATTTTCTCCGATAAATACCTGACGACGGTGGGTGTCAAGATCGATAAAAAGACCGTCGAACTCGACGGGGAGAGCGTGAACCTGATCCTGTGGGACATCCAGGGAGACGATGAACTCCAGACATTCCGAACCTCCTATTTGAAAGGAGCTTCCGGATTTATTCTGGTAGCCGACCAAACCAGAGCCGGTACACTCGACACCGCGGAACGCCTGTGCAGAACGGCTGTCGGAACTTCCAGACAAACACCCTTCCTGCTGGCAGTCAACAAATCGGATCTGACCATCGATCCGGATTTCGATCCAGTTCGGCTGACCCGGCTGGAATCCGATGGGTGGCACATCGTGCACACCAGCGCTAAGACCGGTTGGGGAGTGGACGAGGCATTTTCATGGCTGGCCCGGAAGCTTACAGGGAAATGAACCGGTTGCCGCCGGAGGTCACCCGATATCTTCACCGGATTTTTATCGATGACCGCCATGCGGCAATTCTGCAGCTCGATTCCCATTGGACACTCACCGCCAAATCGGGCGATTTGATCCATCACGGCCTGGAAGACCTGCCGGAAGGCCGGGATGTATCGGATGCGCTCGGGTTTGTCCGGGACATGATCCCCGAACCGGGGCAGTCTTTGAGCCTTCCCTGCGTCCGGATCGGTTCCGGACCCCCGGCCGACATTTTTCTGCTTCCTTCGGGAAACGGCGTGATCGTTATTTTTCTCGACGCCACCGAAAAAGCCGACCAGCAGGGTAAACTCCAGCAGGCAACCAATCAACTTCGTCTTCTGCAGGCAGAACAGGTGAGACTGCTCCGGGAACTGGAAGATGCAAACCTGCGCCTGACCGATTTCAACACGGAACTGGAACGGCGCGTGGCGGAACGAACGGCTGAACTGCGAGATGCGAACGACCGTCTGAGGGCTGAGATAAAGGAACGGCAGACCGCGGAGGAGCAACTCCGGCACGCCCAGAAAATGGAAGCGATCGGGCAGCTGGCCGGCGGTGTTGCCCACGATTTCAACAATCTCATGACCGTCGTCATCGGGTACAGTGAAATGATTCTCGCTTCGATCGATGAAACCGATCCGATCCGCGAGGATATCCGGGAAATCGCCGGCGCGGGCGAGATGGCATCCGATGTGGCCCGGCAACTGCTGGCCTTCAGCCGGAAGCAGGTTATCCAGCTCGAGATGATCGACTTGAATACCCTGATCGGCAACCTGAATAAAATGCTCTCCCGGTTGATCGGAGCGGACATACGGCTCGAAACGGACTTCAATCCCGATCTGGAAACGATCGCGGCCGATCCGGGGCAGATGGAACAGGTCGTGATGAATCTCGTCATCAATGCCCGGGATGCCATGCCGGAGGGTGGAAAGATCGTCATCCGGACTGAGAATGTGACTCTGGACGCCCCGCGGGATACCGGCACCGGGCAATACGTTCAAATCATCGTTCAGGATACCGGCACCGGGATCGATCCCGTCATTCTGGATCGGATATTCGAGCCCTTTTTCACCACCAAATCAAAAGGCAAAGGCACGGGTCTGGGCCTGTCGGTCGTCTATGGAATCATCAAACAACACAACGGCTGGATCGATGTCGAAAGCGCCTTGAACCGGGGCACGACATTTACGATTTACCTGCCCGTGTCCGACGAATCCGTTGAACAGGTCACGAAGCATCATATCATAGACGGCGATATGATGGGGAAAGGCCAGATCATACTGCTGATCGAAGATGATCCGGCGGTTCAGAAATTCGCTTCCCGCATCCTCAACCTGCATGGATACACAACCAAAAATGCCGGTTCTGCCAAACGGGCGCTGGAACTATTCAGGCAAAATCCAGGTGAATTCAGCCTTGTTTTCAGTGACATCATGCTCCCCGATATGAACGGCCTGGAACTGGCCAAAACACTTCTCGGTCTCAATCCAAAACTCAGAATATTGATCACAACCGGATATACAGGCGAAAAAGCGGATTGGGAATCGATCCGGAAACGGGCCTGGCCGGTTCTGCCCAAACCATACGACGCCGTTACGCTTTTGAGCGCGGTCAAACAAGCGCTGGATGAATCCGCCTGAGATTCAGATCTTCAATTCCCCGGTCGTAAGTAGAGAGTCGATGTATTGCTTCAGCTGGTTCAATTTGACCGGTTTCTCAAGAAACAGATCCGCTCCGGCCTGGTAGGAGGACTGCATCTCGGTGATCCCCGAATGCGCCGTCAGGACGATTAAAGGAATTCTTTTGGCCACCGGATGCTTTTTCAGAGCCGAGGTAAACGTCAGACCATCCACACCCGGCATTTCCAGGTCCGTTACGATCAGGGTCGGTTTGACTTCCACGGTCTTTTTCACCGCTTCCTTGCCGTTCTGAGCCGTAAAAACCTCATACCCCTGCCCGATCAGAAACTTCCGGACCATCCGCAGGAGGTTGATATCATCATCAACCAGGAGAATAACCCGTTTTTCCCCCGCGTCCTGTTTAGATTTCACTTCCCCTCCCCGACGACCGGTACACGGCGTGATCAGGCGATTTTGCTCTGGTCCAGGAGCCGGTCAACAAGCACGAGCAGGTCATATACCTTGATAGGTTTTGAAATGAACAGGTCCGCACCGGCGTCGTAGCTGCTGCGCATTGATTCCGGACTTCCGTGCGCAGTCAGAACGATGATGGGTATCTTGTTCCCTTTCTCGTGTTTTTTGATCGCCGCTGTTAAAGAAATTCCGTCTATACCCGGCATTTTAAGGTCGGTGATGATTAAATGTGGTTTGGCTTCCGCCAGAAGCTTGACGGCTTCCATGGCATTTTCGGCTGTATAAACGGTGTGATTGAGATTACCCAGAAACTTCTTGAGCATTCGAAGGACTTTTTTATCGTCGTCCACAACCAGAATGCGTTTACCTGCAGCTGACATTCCCAGACCCTCCGGTTACTTGAATCCGATGCCTTCCGACATGTGATGAAAATGAAACGGGATTTTGAACCGGAAGAAAATCATGTCGATTGGATGATCGTATTTGATCGTCATGATCGCCCGCTCGCCTTCCCTGTCGACCATGACCTGGCTGTCTTCCAGCGGCAGTTTCAAGCTGACTGCGTAGTTGTAAACCTTGTCATGCATGATGCGCAGCATGGTGTGATCCAGCACCCGGTTCTCCCTGCTGTAATTCACCTGTTTCTTGGCATAATTGGCCAGTTGCATATATTTGAATAGCGGCACGCCGATTTTCCATATACTGAGAACCAGCACCGCACCGATCAGGAGCAGCGCAATGGAAACACCCTTGCTGTCGCCCGTTTCCGATTTGAAATTCAATCCGCGCAGGTCCATGAACCTACCCCCCTGTTTGTCAGTTGTTACCGGCTCAGGGAATTTATCGCACAATTGATCGCCGGGATCAAGCATCATTCCAGTCCACAATCCGATCCGTTTCCGGGAAGAAGAGCGTTCCCGCACCCAGAACTCCGGCGTTTTCCCTGAAAGCTGAAACCACGATGGTCAGCCGGTCGGCCAGCGCCAGAAAAACATGGCGCTTCAATTCGCGACGCGCAGATGTTTCGATCAGGTCCCACGCATTGGAGATTCCGCCGGCCAGGATCACCAGGGGCAGATTCAGGAGATTGGTGAGCACGGCCAGCCCGCGGCCCAGATATTTCCCATATCTTTGCATCTCCCGGACCGCCACTCGATCCCGCCGTCTGGCGGCTTCAATGATTTCCCGCATACCGCCGTCTTCCGAGACAAGCCACAGCATATCGATCGATGTCGGTTCACCCAGGGCAACCGCCCGGCGGACTCTTTCAATCATGTGATGCGACGAAAGGAATGATTCCAGGTGCCCCCGGCCGCCACAACCGCATTTCGGGCCTGACCCGGAAATGGGAATATGCGCCAGCTCAGGCGAAACACCCGAAGCACCGTGCCACAGGCGGCCGTTCAACATGATACTGGACCCGATTCCCGTGCCCAGCGTTAGGGTGGCAAAGGTCTTCCGCTCCCTGGCTCGGCCGAAATAATATTCGCTCAGAGCCGCCGCATCGGCGTCGTTGATCAGACGGACGGGTCGGCCGGTCCTGTTTTCCAGTATTTTCTTCAGACGATACCCTTCCCACTCCGGCAGGTTGGGCATGGTCTTCACAATTCCACTCCGGATGTCGATCGGGCCCGGAGCACCGACACCGATTCCGTCAATCTCCACCCGGCTGCCGGGACCCCCGGCGAGCTGCCCGATGAGATCCCGAATCTGTTCCATTACCCGGTCCGGACCCTCCTGCGCATGGGTGGCCGCCGAACGGACCTCACCCGCCAGACCGCTTCGGGAAACCAGCCCTGCGGACAGCTTCGTCCCGCCGATGTCAATTCCCAGCACCAGCCCGGATTTCATCAAACCACTCAATGACTCCTCATGATACACTCATAGTACCAGCCCGCCCGATTTCTTCAATCCCGGTGAAACAGTGGACGCCCGGCCCTTCCTGCGTTACAATATGGATCTCTGGGAGAGTGGTGATGAACGGCAGAGTCATTTTGAGTGTTATCCTGGCAGCTCTGGTGGGAGCCATTCCATCGCCTGAGGCAGCGTTCAACGATCCGCCCGCTCTCTTTTTACCCGAAAACGACGCCCGGATCGGTGCCGACGCAGACGCCATGGTTTTTTCCTGGGAAGATACCGGAATTGAGACATATCAGATCGAGTTCGGAGTGGACGATCAGTTTGCCGTATCCTCCGGACCCATCGAATCTCCGGATCCATACTACGACCTGTTCGATCTCATCCCGGCCGATATCTGGCGGACATTGAATATCGTGCTTTACTGGAGAGTCCGGGAAGTGCATATCCTGGGTATACCGGGTGAATGGAGTCTGCCGTTTCGATTGTTCAAAACCGACCTGACACCGCCCGGATTGCTTCAGCCACCCAGCGACGCCCGGTTCAGTCATGATACGGCGCTGCCACGGTTCGAATGGTCGCCGATCCCGGGTGCGGAAACGTACGAGGTTGAATTCGCAACCGATGAGAAATTCGAGGAATCCATCGCTGTGGTCAGACTCCTGGACCCGTTCCTGGATTTCGCCGGTGCCGACCGGACAAGCTGGGATCCCCTGGAAGGCATCTTTTTCTGGCGGGTCAGTGCGGATCGGACGGAGGAACTTCCCGGCCCCTGGTCGGCCGGCAGATATTTTTCCAAGACGATCCTCCCGGCCCCGGAACTCTTCTGGCCTGCAGACCGGACACGGTTTCCCCCGGACAGCCTTCCCCCCTTTCTGGAATGGCTGCCCGGCGAAGCCTGCGATCATTATCAGCTCCGGTTCGCTCTCGACCGAGACTGCACACGGGTCGCGGGAATACTCGAATGCCGGGATACCCGATTCTGTTTCGATGACTATCTGACAGACCATGAATGGCGGATGGCCTATGCAAATCTATTCTGGTCGGTGGCTTCCGTAGACGCCTCAAACCGTCCCGGCCCCTGGAGTCCCGCATGGGAGCTTACCAAGAACGGGCTGCATCGCATAACCGCACTGGGCGATTCCATCACCTGGGGTGAATGCGTGGAAAACGGATACCTGGATATGCTGACCGAACGACTGCTGCCCCGCTGGGGGGAGGTCTCGTGGGTGAACGCATCCGTCGGCGGTACAAAATCGGCCTGGGGTGAAGCCGTCATCGGGGACGTGCTGATCGATACCTGTCCCCAGTTTGTTCTGATCCTTTTCGGAGCCAACGATTCGGTTGATCCCGGCAACTGCGACCCGCCGTACGAGTGTAATGTGGAGGGGCATCTGGAAGCCATGGTGCAGACCGCCCGAAACCGGGGTGTCACACCGGTCATCAGCACAGTTCTGCCGGTCAATCCGGAGGGATCCCGCGCCTATGCCCAGTGGCGGGTTGATATGTACAACGACGCCATCCGCGAAATGGCCGACCGGATCGATGCACCTCTGGTCGATCTGAACCAGATGTTCTGGTCGTTCGGAGACGATCTGCCCATGCTGTTCTGCGACTGGGGTCACCCGTCCCGGGAAGGATACGAGGTCATGGCGGAAGGATATTACCAAGGCATCATCTCCCATGGCGGTTGACCGCTCCATTCGGATTCTTCTGGTCTTCCTGAGCCTGTTCGCCGTTCTGCCGATGTTCCATGACGGGTATCCGTGGAATGACTTTCACCGCGACCGCCTGATCACCTGTGTCATCCAGACCGATACCGCCCTGGATTCGGGGCAGTTTCCTGTCAGATGGTTCCCGGACGTCTGCAGGGGCCTGGGCAGCCCCTACCCGCTGTATGAATCACCCCTGATCTTCACCGTTACCTGGATGCTGAAATGGCTTTGGACCGGCCCGGTCATCCGGCTGAAATGGCTGACCCTGCTCCTGACTGCCGTCGGGCTGTCCGGCATGTACCGGCTGGGCAACACGGTTGGCGGTCCATGGGCCGGTTTCACGGCATCCGTTCTATACCTGTATGCGCCATTCCGGATCGCCCAGATCCAGTTGTTGAGCGATCTGACAGGGTATTCAGCCGGAGCCGTGTTCCCGTGGGCCGTGGATGCCGGCATTAAATACGCCGCATGCCGGCGATCGATCCTGACTGCGGTGGTTCCGGCGGCAGCCCTGGTGTGGAGCGACATTACGGGTCTGGGCGCGCTGATTCTGGCATCGATTCTGGCACCCGTGATCTCGAAGGCGGCCGGTCTGGCTGTTCGACGGCACAGGATTGTCGTCTGGGTGTTGGTTACCCTTCTGGCATCCGCATCGTTCTGGATACCGACCCTGTTCGAGCGATCCGAAATCCGCCAGGGACACCGGGACCAACTGGAAGGCCGTCCGGAGGATCATCTGGTGTATCCCCACCAGTATCTCGCGTACCGCTGGGGAGACGGTGTCAGCCGCCCGGGCCCGAACGACGGGATTCCCTTCCAGATCGGCATGGTGCACTTGTTTTTCGCAGCCGCTCTCCTGGCGGCACCATCCAGATCGGCGATCCGTTTGAAACCGGCCGGCTTCGCCGTGCTGATCCTCTTGGTCCCGGTTCTGTTCCTGACCGGAACGGCATCCGTCCGGTTGTGGGAAACCCTCAGGTTTCTCTGGATGATCAACCACCCCTGGCGCCTTCTGTGGATCGTGTCGGCACTGGTGTCGATTCTGGCTGCGCTATGGATGGCTTCCTTCAGAAGAACAGACTCTGCAAACCGGGTGGCGGTTCTGGCAACCGGATCGGCGCTGGTGATCCTGTTTCTGTACGGAGCGCTCTTCAACCATTCTGGAAATCCGGCTGCCGAACCCGCCGACCGGGACTCGATCCGGGAAAACGGTCGGGATGCAGACTGGATCCAGAACCACCTGCCATCCGGACGGGCTTTCCCGGAGCAGGCGGTTCCGTTCCGATTCAATGTGACCGCGGGAGATGCCGTCATAACCCGATATTTCCGGGATCAGCCCCACAGGATATCATTCGAATCCAGAGCCACCATGCCGTCTGCCGCAGTTGCGGGTATATTCCCGTTCCCCGGCTGGACAGTCGATATCGACGGCCGGAGATTTCCGGTGGAAACCAGAACTCCCGAACCGGTTATTTCATTTGAAATCCCGCCGGGAAATCATCGGGTGACCCTGGCCTACAAACGAACTCTCGTCAGACAGATGGCGGATTCCATATCCCTTGCGGTCATCTTGAGTCTGGTTGCGTTCCAGATAATATTCAGACGATCCGCAACGGCAGGGCTCCCTCCGTCATGAAAACCAAATCCGGATCCATGTCGCTGTTCTGGGCCTGCCTGTTTCTCACCGCTGCATGCCTGATCAGCTCAACCGGGGAACCGGATGAACCGCCGCATCCAAGCCGTCATTTCACGGGTCTGGGTCTGGCCGTGGCGGGAATCCTTCTCGCCGCCGCCGGATCCCGACAGGAACCGGAACAGATCGAATCACCATCTTCATCGATGAATAACAAATATATAGTACCGTGCATTGTGATCATGATCCTGGCGGCGGGTGCCGTCATTCGATTGATCCACCTGCAGTCCAACCCGCCCCAGTTCTGGTATGACGAGGCCAATCATGGATTGGATGCAATTCTGATTCTGGAAGGCAATGACCGGCCCCTTTTTTTCCCGTCAAATTGCGGTCAGGAACCCCTGTTCAAATACCTGTCCGCCGGATCGATCCTGGCCTCCGGGTGCGCCCCCCAGGCAATCCGCCGGGTGTCCGCCCTGGCCGGGTGGCTGACACTCATCCCGTTCTATTTCTGGATTCGCACGGTATGCGGGAATCTAACGGGCATAATCTCCACATTCTTCCTGGCATTCAGCTTCTGGCATGTGCATTTCTCTCGGATCGGGTTCCGGGGTATTCTGGTTCCGCTGTTTTTGGTTTTAACCCTGTATGGAATCGATTCAGCCCGGATTCACGGTTCGAAACGCCTGTATTTTGCATCCGGTCTGGCCGCCGGAATCGGTCTGAGCGGTTATATCGCGTTCAGACTGGCACCTCTTCTGCTGGCCTTTTACTTGATCTGGGTCTGCCGGGACCGGATCCGAGACGATTCCCCTCCCGCCGGGCAATGGCTCTGGATCCTGCCCGGTTTTGCCATCGCGGTTCTGCCGGTTGCGGTCGATCTCTGGCAGAACCCACATTCATTTACTTCCAGAATCGCCCTGACATCGCTGTTCTCAGCACCCGGAAATCCCACCCAGAACCTCCTCAATAATGTCCACAAACACATCCTGTTTCCCATCACCGGGGGCGATCCCATTCTCCGTCACGGGATACCGGGCCGCCCGCCGGTTTCCATGGTTGAATCGATCCTGTTCGGGCTGGGCCTGGGGTACGCCTTTTCCCGGCTCCGGGAATCCTGGGCGAAAGCCGCCGTCGTTTTTTACTTCGGGATGCTGGTCCCGGGAATTCTGTCGGTTCCCGTCCAAGCGCCCGCCACACTCCGGGTTTTGGGAACATCAACCGCCGTATATCTGCTTGCCGGAACCGGATGGAACGCAATCCGGCGGATTATCCCGGTTGCCCTCCGGCCGGCCGGCCTGATTTTACTGCT
Organism: candidate division CSSED10-310 bacterium; assembly: GCA_016927905.1. Classification (GTDB taxonomy): domain Bacteria; phylum CSSED10-310; class CSSED10-310; order CSSED10-310; family JAFGJC01; genus JAFGLW01. The sequence goes on from JAFGLW010000023.1 coordinate 17,266, forward strand.
GCTTTTTTCGGTTTCGCAGAACGCCTGGCGGCATTTTGAACTGTGGCCGGAACTGCTCCGGCGGGATTCCCCGGCCCGCAGATCCGAGTTCGGATTCAATCAGGATGAAGTGAGCGTTGCGGAATATCTGAACGGAAAGGGGAATGAGCCGGAGGAAATATATCTTTCACCTCAGCTGCGGCTGCATCCCACCATCCGTTTCCTGACCTGGAAGAAAGGTTCCTACAAGGGGATCTATCGTCCGGAATATTTCAGATATATCGAGGATCCGAAAGGCGATCTTGAAGTGGTGCTCCAGTTAAAGAAACGGAATCTGTGGTGGCTCCGGAACACGCCCCGGAAAAATTTCTTCTGGTTCTGGAAACGAACCGAGAACCTGACCGACGGGGAACTCCAGGCCATGATCCGGTACTGCTACCCCGGTGAAACATACCTGATGCATGACTCCGATGAAGCGATACTCGAAACGCTCCGGGTCATGTATCCGGAGGGAACGCTGAAAAACCATGGCGATTTCTGGATATACCGGGTTCCGCTGGATCTGCTCAAAACAGAGAATCGGCGTTTGAAAGCGAAATAACATTGCACTCAAATCACACGGGCATTATAATGTTCGGGAAGTGGGTGTGTGCTTACAGCATCCCTGTGTTTCAGCAGCGGGGATAGACATCAAATAATCAGCTGGAGGGTAGTTAAATGTCGAATTTCAAAAGGATTCTTTTCACCTTAATCTGTGCGGGTGCAGTATCGATCATGGTTCATTCCACCCTGGCTGCGCCGCCGGTGCCGGGAACCTACGATCCCGAGACCATGATGTTCTATGAAACCGGGCTGCCGGTTCCGGTCGAAATCTCCCAGCCGGGACCCCTTCGGGCGCCGGGTTCGTACCGGGGTGTCTGGAAGTTTCCCGTTCTGTTCATTCACGCCAACGACATCGGCTATACCTACTCGGTTGCGGAATGGAGTGCTCAGCTGTTCACCGTCGGAACCTATCCGACGGGAAGCATGCGGGATTATTACCGCGAGGTATCCTACGGGAATTTCGATATCGACGGACCCACACTCGGGTGGATGACTGCAGATTACGATTACGATCATTATGTGGGCGGGAATTTCGGATTCGACGGTGGTGCAGCCGAGCTGGCCCGGGAAGCCGTCGAGAAAGCCGAAGCCACTTACAATCCCAACTGGGCGGAGTTTGACAACGACGGCGACGGAAATGTCGACGGCGTGGTGATCATCCACCAGGGTCCCGGGGGGGAGAACGGCAATCCCGATACAATCTGGTCCCATGTGTCCGGATTCGAGCCCCTGGAGCTGGACGGGGTCACCCTGTCCCGATATTCCATTCAACCCGAAACCAAGCCGACGGGTGTCATGGAAACCATCGGAACGATCTGTCATGAACATGGTCATATCCTGGGTCTTCCCGACCTGTATGATGTCGCTTACACAGCCAAATACACTCCCATCGGCAACTGGTGCATCATGGCCGGCGGTTCCAACGGCGGACAACCCATGGGCGCTCGGCCCAACCACTTCTGCGCTTGGTCTAAATACAAGCTGGGCTGGGTAAACGTCACAACGATCGACACAGCCGGAACATTCACATCCAACTACGTCCAGAATAACCAAAACAACAGCGTGTACCGTATTTTGATCAACGGGGATGAAAACGAGTATTTCATCATCTCCAATCGCTGGATGGATCACACCATGATCTTCGATCACATGCCGGACAGGTTCCTGGGCGGTCTGATGATCTATCACTGCGACGACAACATCCCCTGGTCCAACAACGGGGAGAGCGAGTTCTGGCACGTGGTTCTGGAGGACGCCGAATTCGATACGGCTTCCGGAGACATGGAAGGGGAAGATATCGCGGATTGCGGATTTTCGGCCGATGACGGCAATACCGCGTTCGGCCGGTACACCCAGCCGAATTCCAACGGGAATTACCTGCCAAGCAACATCGTAGTCAACCAGATCGGAAACCGGGGAGCGGTCATGGGATTCTCGGTCGGGTTTGCGCCCACGATCATTTTGAACGATTACGAGATCATCGCCCAGGGGAACAAGCAGTATCATCTCGAGATCGAACTGATCAACCTGGCGGCAGTCGGCGCAGGCAACGTGCAGGCGACACTGTCCACAACCGCGACCAACGTGGTTATCGATACGGCGACATCAGGATTCGGATCCATCCCCAAAAACGGCGGCACCGCCACCAACGATACGACACCCTTCGTCTACCATACTACCGGCGACGAAGGTTCCCTGGAGCAGTTCACGATCGTTGTGACCGCCGACGGCGGCTACACCAGCACAGACTTGACATTCACAATCCCCGTCAATCCCAGCCGGATTCTGATCGTGGACGACGACCAGACCCGCAAGGCCGAACCTCAGGATATCGAACAGTTCTTTGTCGATCCGCTGAATATACTGGGATACGAATTCGAAATATGGGAAGTGCTGACGCTGGGATATCCCTCCGCCGGAATCTTGAACCTGTATGACCTCGTGATCTGGTCGGACGGTAAAGCGAACGCCAACACGCCGAAACCGGGCATGGGTTTGGACGAATTGACCGAATTCCTGGATATGGGCGGCGACCTATTCTGGTCGAGTCATGAATTCATATACAGCCAATACTCCTATTCCGATGAAAATCCCGTGGAATACGTGGAATTCCCCGATGGCTCGTTCTGCCGGGAATACCTGCACCTGCTGGCCGCAGAACAGGATGAATACTTCTATGAAGCTTACGGCGTCCCCGGCTCCATGTTCGATGGGATTACTTTCGAATTCGACGATGTGTTCTCGGGAACGAACATGGGCTGGTGGCCGGACGAATTCGTCACGGACGGAACTTCCATACCCATCCTGACCGCGGGATCCCACGAGTGTGATCCGGAAGATACGGACTGCCTGGATGACTCGGTTGACAACACCCTGTCCAACGCCCACTGCGCATTCCTGTACCAGGGCGAATACCGCCTGATGTTCATGTCGGTGCCGGTGCACGGTATCTCCACCGAAACCCCTGCGCCGGCCAACCGCCAGCAGTTCATGAAGAAGGTTTTCGAATGGTTCGGAATCACCCGGGGCGCGGATGCAACTCCAGGAATCGACATCGATCTAAACAGCCAGATGTACCATGCCGGTGATGAATTCAAACTGACTCTGAAGATCGACAATCCGGGATCCCAGGTTACCGCCGATGTATACGTACTGCTGGATGTCTACGGCCAGTATTTCTATTTCTGGCCAACCTGGGGCGAATCCCTGAATTTCGACACCCGGGATCTCCCGACAGGTTATGAATCAACCGAAATCCTGATGCAGTTCGACTGGCCCAGCGGCGCGGGAGCGGGCAGCAACATCCGGTTCTGGGCGGCCCTACTGGATCATACGACCAGTCAACTTCTGGGTAATTACGACTTCTGCCCGGCTGCTTGGGAATAAGAAACACTTTTAAATTCAAGAAGGCCTTTCCCGACGGAAAGGCCTTTTTTTGTTGTCCGAATTTACGTTTCATCAAGACAATCTCCCTATCTGATTCGAGGTTCAGAAGATAGTTCCGCACCATGCTTCAGCGGCGCAGACATAAACCTGGAAACAACGTATTTCATTGCTTTTCTTAGGGTCGAGGTTAAAATGAAGCCGTGACGTCATGGATCAACCTGCCGGCCCTCATGGTTTTCACGGGATTTCTTGCGATCAGCGCCAAAACCTGGGGGGATTTCGTCAGTTCCGCGAATCGAAGCCGATGGTTGGATGGCGGGATTTTCGCCCTGAGCCAGCTCATGTTCGTCTCCTGCATATTAGGCACAATCAAAATCCTCAACGTAAAATGGCTGCTGCTTGGAAACGGCATTCTGACATTGCTGGTCTTCCTGGCATTACGCAAAAAGAAGGTCTCTAAAACCGACCGGTCCGGAAACGGGATGGATTCCAGGAATGTTGGACCTTTGGCACTCATGCCGATCCTGCTGGGATTTGCCATGATCTTCAGTTCCATCCTGATGGGACCGGGAGGTGACGATGTCTGGTGTTATCATCTGGCTTTTCCTGCGGAATGGGTGAATTGGCAGGACCTGCGATGCACCGTTCAGGCATTCGGAGATCAGGGTCCACCATTTTATCCGCAACACGGGGGAATCATCGCTCATGTTTTAATGGCATTTCTAAAAAGCGATTTTCTTGCCAGATTCCACCAGGTTCCAATGTGGATTTTTGGGTTATGCGCATTGGCTTTCGGTATCAGGCAAACAGGACGGTCCTGGAACGGGGCCTGGATGGGTGCTGCCCTGGTAGGTCTCATGCCCATCGTTGCAGGATGCACCAACCTCGCCCTGTCCGATATTTCACTTGCCGGAGCCGCCGCTTTACTGTTTTACACGATTCCCGTGATGGACGCCGACGGCCCCCATCGGGCGGCATTGACTTCCGGATTGGCCCTGGGACTGATGGTCGGATTCAAAGGCTATGGCGCTTACTATGCACTTCCTTTCATCATTTGGATTATCCTGCGCCTCAAGGTCTGGACAAAACGGGGGGGTTCCCTCGGGTTGATTCTGATTGCCGGATTAATGGCGAGTGGTTCGTACTGGCATATGAGAAACTGGTGGTGGACATCCAATCCGGTTTTCCCGTACCAGGTCGAATTTTTAAATCATGTTGTTTTTCCGGGGATCTATACCCGGGCACATATGATCCACCTGGGATTTCACCGGCTTGCATACTTCGACCAGTTTCGACTGACCGCTCTGTGGAACACGCTCGGACCATCCGGATTTCTTATCGTGGCTGCAGCCCTGGTCAATTTTTTTCTCAGATCGATCCGCCGGAAAATCAGCTGGTTGGATATCCTTCCCTTCGTCATCCTGATTCAATTCTTTTTCATGCCCTACCGGTATCATCCGCGATTATTCATGCCGGCTTTATGGTTCTGCGCACCCGCGGCAGCCGTTCTCTGGGACGGCCTGCAAATAAACAGAAAGAATATCTGGAGTGTCGTGTTTGTAGCTTTCATTATCCTGTTCAGCCCGAACCTTCCGGTAAACCGATTTCTTCTTTCTCCGATCCTGCTGATTGCAGCTGTCGGCATTCCGATGATCATCGAAAGAATTAAATCGGGAAGTCCGTTTTTTTTAAGATTGGCAATTATTATTGCAGTGGGGAGCATCATCTTGATCTCCCTGTTCTTTCCCGGAATCTGCAACCACTATGAACGCCACAAATGGGAAGGGTTTGCAGGTGAGATGACCGACCTGGCTCGCTGGATTTCATCTGTGAACGAGAAAAATCTCTCATTCAATATCGCATTTACCGGATTGAACATACCCTACCCACTGTTCGGACCCAACCTGGTCAACACGGTTCGCTACCTGCAGCGGAATGGAGATGCCGAAGCGAGCTGGTACGGGGATCGAGCCTATGCGGGAATCGCAGCAGATTTAAATGCGGAAGCCTGGCGGCGTGCGGTCATCGAAACACGAACGAACCTGATCGTAATCGGCACCTATCCGGGTGCACCAACCCCCCCTGAGTATCATTGGATCCAGTCCCTGGATTCATTCGAACCCGCTTACTGCGGCACGGTATTCAAAGCCTGGATCTCCCAAGACCTGCTGATTCAATACTCAGAGAATCTTGTCGATCATACCGGTCTCCCTAAACCCGTCCCAAAAAGCTGACAATATTCGTATTCTAACTTTTGGATATCCTGAATCTCCACCCGCTCGAATCCTTCGTCGTTTCCTCAGGATTATCGAATTCTTGACCGCTCGAAACTGTGGTTGAGATACTCAATCCATCCTGATGCAAATCGATGCTTTTCTCCTCATCCCGGCCGATTTTATCCGGGATCACAACAAAGTCCCGGTTGACCGTGGCAGTTTATGGTGACACGCCTGGAATCCAGAACACAATTTATCCCGAACCGGTTGAATTCCGGATACGTTATATGGAATGGAATCGAATGCTTATTCCGGAAAGGATACAACTATGAAAAATCATCTGTTTCACTCGATACTTCTGGGACTGGCGATCGGGTTGGTTTCATGCGCTGCCGGTCCCCGCCCTCCCCTCCCGGAACAATTTCTGGCCATGAATCCCCAAATCGATTGCCGGGATCTGGTCGAGCCGGGAGCTTACGATATCTGGGCGGAAATATACGATGAGGGCGGTGAAAGTTATCTTGTTGTCTATTTCGATCCGGGTTTCCAACCCGAAAGAGAGCCGCAGATCAACCTGAAAACCGGCTCGGCCCTATTCGATCATTCGGATGGCAAACTGTATTTCTACCGGCTGGGGAAATACTCGAAAAACCGGTTGATCGGCAAACTGTCATTCAAGACGAAAGTCCGGGGTGCAAGCCGGCCCGGAGTGATGCTGGATCAGATTCAGATTTTCGAACTCGAACGGAAAGAAAACTCCCGGTGCCTCCGCATCAACTTTTTAAAATCGGCGTTTGCCACCGATGCCAACCAGATCGTTGAACCGAGAGGATTCCGGGGCGCAGAATCGCACTGACCGGTCCGGTCACCGTCGTCTCAGAATCCGGGGTTTTTCGACAAGTTTCAGCGATTCGTCGTCGATGATCCGCGGAGCGTCCGACCCGGACCAGTCATGACAGTCGAGGATTTGTTCCAGGCTATCCAGTCGCCCGAGTTTTTCCAGACGCTGATAGATCTGAATCCAGGCGCAGGGTCTGCTGCCATCCACTTCACACATGCCGTCCTCGCTCACCCCGCCGCACGGCCCGTTCAAAATACTTTTCGGACACTGCGTGAACGGGCAGATTCCCGCTGTAAATGCCAGGACACACTGACCACACCCCCGGCACTTCTCTACGAACCGGACAGGACCCTCCCCCATGTTTCCCATGGAATTGACCGCCGGAACGACTGGTTTCACGATCCCCTGTTCGTCCATCCAGGCCCGGATCACCTGCAACCCGTCCCCGCAGCTCAGGTTCAGAACAGCATCCGCCGATTCCAGGCCGGAACGGTGCCGCGTCAGGTACCGCTCGCTCATGGGCAGATAGCATGTGAACACGCCCGGCGGCAGCACGATCGCCGTCGCAATCCGCTTGCCGTGCTTCCGGAGGATCTCAACCCAGGATTCGACCGCATCCGCCCCACCGGTCCGGAAGGTGGTGGCACACCCGCCGCACCCGAAGAGTGCTATAACGTCAAATCCGTCCAGATAATCCAGGACTTCTTCGAGCGGTTTGGTTTGCTGGCCGATCATGATTCCTCCCCCGAGGTTCCGGACATTTCCACTCCGTCCACATGCAACCCGCATTCCGGGCAGTTCCCCGCCCGAGTGACATCATTCCGGAGCACGCCGTAGCCGGATCTGCGGATCAAAAGATGACCGCATTGGCTGCAATGTGTGTTCGAGTCCGATCGCATGTTCCCGATATAGATGTATTTCAACCCGGCCGATTTCCCGATTTCACCCGCCTTCCGGATCGTCTCCTCCGGCGTGGGCGGAATATCGTTTATCCGGTAATTCGGGAAATACCGGCTGATATGCCAGGGCACACCTGGTTCCAACTCCCCGGCAATGAACCGCGCAATATCATCCAGTTCCGCCGGATCGTCGTTGATGCCGGGTACGATCAACGTGGTCACCTCGATCCAGATATCCCGTTTTCTCATGTTTTTCAAAGTATCCAGAACCGGCTGCAGCCTCGCGCCGATGTAGTTCCGGTACACCGCATCCCGGAATGATTTCAGATCCACATTGGCGGCGTCCAGATAAGGCGCAATCATCTCAAGGGCTTCGGCTGTCATATAGCCGTTGGTGATAAAGACATTTTTCAAACCTGCTGCATGGGCCAGCCTGGATGTGTTCAGTGCATATTCGAAAAACACGGTCGGTTCGGTGTAGGTATAGGCGATGCTGGATGAACCGGTCCGGAGCGCATCTTTTACGATGGTCTCTGGTTCCACATCTTCACCTGCGATCCGGCCAGTGTCCCGCGGCATCTGGGAAATCTCCCAGTTCTGGCACCACCCGCACTGAAAATTGCACCCGGGGGCTGCGATGGAATAGGAGCGGGATCCCGGTAAAAAATGCATGAGCGGTTTCTTTTCGATGGGATCCACATGCCGGGCGATGGTTTTCTTTCCGACCAGCGTAAACAGGGTTCCGCCGGCGTTTTCCCGCACCCGGCAGATACCCCGCGCGCCATCCGCAATGACACACCGATGCGCACACAGATTACATTGCACCGCATTGTTTTCCCGTTTCTCAAACAACATCGCTTCCGTCATGACACCCGCCTTTCCCGCAGAACCGCTGCATGGCTCGATTTATAATATCTCGGCGTCCGGAATGCAATTTTCCGGATGACCGGATGGCTGTAAAATGTTTCGGAGAGCCATTTACGGAGTTCGGGCCGTCCGGGATCGGACGCAGTTACAAAGCGACCCGGAAACCGGAAGATCGAAGCGTTCAGAAAATCGACGGGGTGATCCGCGAGGAACTTCAGTGTGGCGGTCCGGTCCGCGTCTGTTTCCCCCGGATAGCCGAATAAAACATAGGCGTATATGCGGATCCCCGCGCGGATCAGATTGTCCAGGATCTTCGGGTAAAGATCGGAATCGACGCCCTTCTCCATGCGTGACAGAATCGGTTTCGAGACCGATTCCAGTCCCACTTGGAGCATCCGGCATCCGTTATCCGCCAGCCGCCGGACGAAATTAAAATCGGTCAGCTCAACCGTCATGCGGACGAAACCGTACCAGGGAGCGGGTGGCATCCAGGAAGCAAGCAGTTTCAGGATATTGACGGGTATTGCATTGTCGGTCAGGTGAAACAATTCGGGACCATACGCCGATCCCAGGCGGATCAGCCGGTTTTTGAAGCCATCGGGATCGTCCGGAACGAACGCGGCTTTCTCCGCGCAGAACCGGCATTTCCCCCAGTAGCATCCCAGGGCGGACGTGACCGGGACGACCGGACCGGGCGCGAAATACCGGGAAAAATCGATATCGGTGTAATCCGGATCATGAAATACGACCTTTTCCGAACCTGGAAGGCTCAGGCGTTCCCGCAGGTACGGTTCGCCGCGGTCCGGCGCCGCGCCGATGCCCTCGGTTTTCAGCAAGCGCAGGACATCCGGATAAAGGCATTTGAAAAATCCGCCGCCCATGACGATGTCCGATCGGGAATGACGTTCCCGGAGGATTCCAGCCAGGCTCAGGCCGGGCAGGAACTGGGTGCGGTAGATGACGGAGATGCCGGTCAGATCCGGATTGAAACCATCCATCACCTGATATATCTTCTCGGTCATGAAATCGTGAAACGGGCATTGTTCCGGCTCATTCAGAACCGCCCGGACGGTGTCGGAATTGAAAACCGGCCACCGGGTATCGGTGAAATCGCCGGGAGTGATCGTCCAGGGGCTGCCGGCCGAAATGGAACGCAGAGCTCCCGCATAGTGACCGACGGCGGTCCGGTACCGGGCGGTTTGAGCATAGATCGCCGGGGATCTCAGTTGTTCGAGGACGTTCCCGATGTGTAGAAACGCCCGGTGCACGCGCGGCTGCGGATTGTCTTTCATGTTCAGAGCGAGACCGGGAGCCGCTTCTGCATTCAGATCCAGAATGCGAACCGAAACCCCCGTTGATTTCAGGTCGGCGGCCAGCAGGCCGGACCCCAGGGGCGGCTCGGTGTTCCGGGCGTGCGGCGGATAAATCAACAGGATGCGTTTCATGCCGGTCATGATATCTTTCCGATGAATGTGACATCGAACGGGGAACCATAGATCCGGTGCGATGGATACTCCACAAGCAGAACTTTTTCTATTCGTAGAGCGTCATTGCGAGCAGCTGCGCAGTAATCTTCGTTTTGACCCCACAAGGCTTATTCCCCGCTTCGTTTGCACGGGGTGCAATGATTCTCTGTTTTCTCGGCCGGGGATCGTTACTTCATTGCTGGAACCAGTATCTCCTGCATTTTGACCATCTTCTCAAGCTGATCCCGGGTCAGTGGTTCGCCGTAAGCCGGATATTGAATCCCCGGTTTGGCCGGCTTGTCGATGGGCACCCATTGATCGCCCTGCCGGTCCTGGTAGACGCATTCATAGTCCACTCCATCCACAACCGGAATCACACCTTGTGCGTTCACAACCTTGCCGTTCTCGAGCCAGGTCAATTTCAGTTTGCCGGACTGCACCTGTTTGGCCATATCCGAACCATGGCATTCCCCGCATCGCCGGCCTTCGGCCATGATGGAATGACTCATGTGCGGCGCAAATATCATGAATGTTTCATCTTTGTTCGCCAGGAACGTCTGCATACTGGCGGATGTGACCTGATTTCGATAGTTGATCAGGAAAACCCACCCGGATACGGGTATTGATATCCGTTTACCCGTCTTGACCATGAAATCGAAATGGCAGTTGGTGCAGCTGACGACATGTCTCTGGTGACATGCCTTGCATTCCAGGCGATCACCGTGTACCCGGTGCGCTTCACTCGGCTTGATTTGTGCGTGGCAATCGCCACACCCAACCTGCATCGCGCCTTCCTGCTTCATGGTCCGATAGACCGTGCCGTCGCCGTGCAGCTCCCGGGCAGTATGGCAATCCGTACAAACCATATCCAGGGCATGATGCACATCATCCTGCCCGGCTTCGTGATCCAGATTCATGATGGCGCGTTCCCGCCCATGACACTTCAGGCACAATACCTGATTCGTTGCAGCCTTCGTTGAATAGACGGCATGATCGTCCGACTCCTGCAGGTGACAGACATCACACCCCTTCACATGGCAGTTCCTGCAGCCCAGATCGGAATACGGCACCCCGGTAACGGTCTCCAAACCTCCGGTTTCTTTGCTGTACCAGTATTCCATTCCCCTGGCTGAATAATGCAAGCTTTTAAGAAACATGCAGTCCTCCGCCTTGATCTCCTGACCGTAACCGGCGGGATTCATCCATAAGACCAGAACAATCACGCAGAATATGATTTTTTTCATCCAAACCTCCCAGGTGAAATCGTCATCCTCAAAGCAGTTTATCAATCGCTCTGATCGAACGCAAAACCAATGATTGTTCAGCGAAGATTCAATTTGCCGGTTTCGAATTCTTCCATCCGTTTTTCAAAAACCTTTCCATCCGCATCCGATGCCAGATCGATCGCTTTCCGGATCAACGCCCCGGCTCGATCCGGATCGCCGGACTGATAAACCAGAACAGCCAGGGTATCCAGATTCATCGGGTTTTCACGGATTGAAACGGATTCCTCTGCCAGTTTTAAACCTTTGACGATGTCCGTACCGGAAACGACGATTTCCCACGCCGCTTCGTTCAGCAGCGCGGACAGTTCCTGAATCATCCCTTCGTGAACCGGCAATTTCTTATGGATTTCCCGATAGATCTCCAGCGCCTTGTCCCGGTTTCCCGTATCCCTGGATTTCCTCGCTTCATTCAAATTTTCATATACAGACACATGCGTTTTCACTCTGAAAGTTTCGCAACCGGTTGCCCACCATTTCTGCCACATTTCATATTCAAATGGTGTGGACAGGCCGGTGAAATCCCGCAGGAATTCCATGACCCATGTGCCCTTCATGGGTCCGTTCTCCCATTTCAGAAGATCGATCAGGACCGACATGCCAGCCGGATCGGCATACTTCAACAGCAGGGTCCGGGCTGCCAGGCACCGGACGAATTCCGACGGATCCTCCAGTGCGCTTTTGATATGCACGGCGGCTTTTCGTTCGGGAAACTCACCCAGCGCCGCTGCGGCATATGCCCGAACCTGGAACGCCGGATCATCCCTTACCCTGAGGCACAGCGGATCGAAAGCATCAGGCGATCGCAGCCCGGAAAGCGCGATCGCAGCCCGTCTGCGGACCCGCCAGTCGCCGTCATTCAGCGCCCGGATCAGATAGTCCGCAGCCGCCGGTTTCTTCGTTTCGCCCAGCGTCAGGCAGGCCATCCCCCGGACCTCTACCGATGGATCGGTCAGGGCGAGCGTTCCCGTTTCGGTCAGAATTGCCGAATCCGCGTGCTTCGACTGCCGGAGCGCATGCAGACCCAGCAGCCGCATATCGGGATCTCCGGCATCCAGAAGACCGACCATTTCCGTTAACTGACCGGGATCCATCATTTTAAGAGTGGAAATCGTTTCCACCAGGTCAATCAGCTGCCTGCGATGGGATCGGACCGGTGAATCAGCCGCCTTGCAGACTGCCTCAAGTAACCCGTCGGGATCTATCCATGCATACCTGAGTGCGGTGAACCGGACCAGTGATAACGGACAAGCCAGACACTCCAGAATCGGATCCGCCATGTTGACACCCGGATCGAATGGAACCAATTCATTGGCAGGTTTCCATGCGGTTGTCGGAGTCCGACTGTCCCAATCCATTTCGGTATCCTGACCGTAGCCAAATTCTCCTTCGGCCCAACGGATGTTATTTTTATACCGGTCGTCCCGGTAGACATCCTCTCCGCCGGCATCCACAAAAAACCCGGTCGACCAGGCTTCGTCACCGAACGGCCAGTCCGCTTTCCCGCAGTTGTTTTCCCAGCCTGCATAGGTATCGTCACCGGACCCGTCGAAAAAAATGCCGGTACCCTTCGGTTTGTGCCCGAATCCGATGCCGCCGGAGGTCCGATATGTGTCGTTCCCGCCGAAATCGGCGAACACACCGGACGACCGGTCCAGGCTGTAGCCGAGATTGCCGTAAAACCCGTTATAGGTGTCGTTGCCGGAACCGTCCACCGCGACTCCCGCACTGAGGTGTACACCCACACCTCGGCAGTACCGCTCCCCGTAATAGGTATCATCTCCCGCCGAATCCATCAGCATGCCCAGCGCGAACACATAGCTGCCACCCTGTCCGATGATATAGGCATGGTAGCAGTCGTTCCCGGCGGATTCGCTGAGAAAGCCGATACCTCCGTAAACCGTCATCTTCCCGGCAGGCGGCCAGGGCCGCATGCCGCTGGCGGCTCCCTGGGCGCAGGCGGAATCCGCCGTGGAATAAAATCCGTATTTCCCACCTGCCCGGTAGGTGTCATCTCCCCCGCCTTCAGCCAGGATGGATACGCCCAGAGTGGATGCGCATCCCTGACCCATGGCGGCACAACGGTAAGTGTCCCGCCCCGATGCATCGACAAACAGACTCCACCCGAAAATCGAAAAACACTGAACGCCCAGATCCCCCTGGTAGCTGTCATCGCCGCCGCCGTCATAAAAATACGACACGCCGCCCAGAGCAGCGCCTTGCGAATAATGTCCCGAAAAGTATCGATCGTCACCTGAAAAATCCATGAACACCGAAATACCCGCCAGGGCGCAACCTTGAGCATACCCGGAACTTCGGTACACATCCTGCCCGGCGCAATCCACATGCACCGCAACTCCGGTGGTTTCCGGACCGGCATGACCGGCACGGTTGAAATACACATCGTCACCACCCAGATCGATTAAAACCACGGCATCCTCGTAGTAAACATCATCATCGGTACCGCCGATGACAATCCAGCCCAGCGGCATTGCGGCAGAAAAAAGCACCGGATTCATCCACCGCGGATCGGAAGAGAAATCGATCGGTTCCAGCGCGGCGCGGATCCGGTCCGTAGATCCGGAGATCAACCGGGCGGCACACAGGAGTTTCCGGAAATCCACTTTCTCCAGCAGCCCGATCAACTCGATACAGTCACCCAGTTCGGTCGTGTATCCGCGAATCATCTCCCCGTACGGAGTCTGCCGGACGAAATACCGGGGCAGCAGATCGGTCATCCGCCGGTACTCGGCGGAGCTCAATCCGGCGAACGCCTCCGACCGCAGAATCGCTGCGACAGACAGGGTTTGCACCAACAACGCGGTCTCCCCCTTCACAAGATCCGGCAGTTCCGCAGTATCCAGTTCAACGCATATTCCCACCGCCCAGTCCGGGATTTCCGGGACATCACCGCAGTCCCATTCCGGTTCCGGAATCTCCTCCGAAATGCAAAAGGCGGCATCCATGAGCCCGGCCATATTCGATCCGGCATTCTTCATCATTCTGTCCGACCACAGAGCGATTTCCACAGATTGATGGGGTTCCCGCAGGCAGGTGTCGATCAGGGGCATACGACCGATCGTGTTATACGGCACTTCGTGCCACTTCACCCCTTCAATGTCCTGGAGCGATCTGCCCTGATCGTTCAGAACGGTTTCCAGGACACCCTTGACGCCCCGCCACACCCGGATATCATTACTCCCGGCAACCGGCGTACCCGCAACCTTCTGACCGCACAGGAACAAAAATGCTGAACCGAATAAAACGGCCATCAAAAGTGGAAAAGTCCGAATCGATTTCATAATTCCGTCCCCCCCGAAAACACCGACATTAGACCACAACACGCTCATTCCGGGAAATAAATCTCGACGGGTGCGGGATTTTGTTCGTTTTCAGTTGCGCTCTTTCGTGTTATCTGAAACAACATCGTCCCCAAACGTAAGCGTATCCCCCAGATTGACATCTTGGTTTCCGAAAACGGCATCCAGTGCCTGCAGGTCGGCGGAAAGCTCTTCGACGGTCTGATACCGGTCTTCCGGATTTCTCTGCATGCATCGAAGAATCACTCTTTCCAGTTCAACCGGGATCCGGGCATTGATACTGCAGGGATTCGGGGGATCTTCATACAGATGTTGCCGAATGATTCCGATGACATTTTCCCCGGTAAAAGGAACCATCCCGGTGAAAATTTCGAACATCACAATCCCGAGGGAATAGATGTCGCTCCGGGCATCGACCGGTTTCTGCATGATCGCTTCGGGACTGATATATTCCGGAGTCCCCAGGATACTCCCGTCGGTTGTCAATCCCGCAATTTCAGCGGATTTGGCAATGCCGAAATCGAGAACTTTGACGATTCCTTCTTTTGAAATCATGATATTCTGGCTCTTGATATCCCGGTGGATGATGCCTTTCTTATGCGCCGCATCCAGTCCGGCACAGACATTCAACACCAGCTGCAGACCCGGCGCTACGGGGAAAAACCCGTTATCGGCGATCAACCGCTTTACCTGCTCCCCATGAAAATACTCCATGGTGATGAACTTGATCCCGTAGAACTCCCCCAGATCATGTATCCGGATGACGTTGGGATGATTGATCTGCCGTGCCAGCTTGATCTCCTGCTTGAACCGGGCCACCACCGTACCTTCCGCGCTGAACTGAGGGGAAAGGATTTTGATGGCCACGCATTCATCCAGTTCCAGGTCTTTCGCCATATAGACGGTTCCCATTCCTCCGGAACCAAGCATCGTCAGAATCTGGTACCGGTCCCCGAACCGCTGCCCCTCCTCGATCCGCATGAAACTCGCCGGTTTCGAAGGGGTTGCATCCGGATCAACCTTCGGTTCCGGTTTCAAATTCAACACTCCGGTCGTAGTCTCCAGGCGTTCCCTTGCGGTCTGAAGCCTTTCCCGACGCTCGCTGTAGCTTTTTTCACGGGTTTCAGCGTCGAAATCGACATCCATGATGTTCTCGATGTCCTCGGAGGTCGAACCATCGTCCAATTCCATCTCGTGCCGGTTCCGCAATACTTCCAGCAGATCCGGATCGAAATCTCCGATCCGCTCGTATATTACCTCTGCAACCTCGGGATACTCCGATTTCTCCATCAATACAGCAATCTTGTAGTATATATTCAGGTGCTTCTGTCGGAACTCCGTTTCCAGGAATCCTTCCAGTATCCGCCTGGCGGGCGGTGTGATATATCGCTTTTGCTCACATAGAACAAGCAATTTCTGGATCGATTTGAGATAATGCTCGTGATCCGGAGGAATTCCCGTCAGCGCCTTGATCGCATGATCCGGAAGATCTCCATCCGCATAGACATCCGCAGCCTTGAAAAATTCGCCGGCAAGTTCAAACGCCTTCCCGGATCTCTCATACAGGCCGGCAAGCTGATAATTCTCGGCCGCCAGTCGGTAGCTGCGCTCCTTCTCGTAGCTCTCCCCCGCTTCCCTGTAGAAACCGCCCGCAGCGAACGATTCACCAGCATCGGCCAGCAATCCCGCCCGGGTATATGCTTCTCCCGCAGCAAAATATTCCCTGGACATCAAATGGTTGCGGGCTTCATCATCATATTGACCGAGCTTATGGTGCAATTCCGCCGCCCGCCTGTAATTCTCCGCCTTGGAATGGGCGGAGGCGGCCAGTCTGGCCACCTTGATTTCCTCATCGGAACGCTTGGGACTTTCCCCGGGTATTTCCTTCAACTCGGGATAACTCCTCAGAATGATTTCATACATCTGCGCCGATTTAGTGTGTTTTCCGGCCCGGGAATAGTACCTGGCTGATTCCAGATGGTTTTTCCGCGCCTCGAAATACTCCCCCAGAATATCGTAACGCCTGGCTTTAAGATATAATTGGACCGCCTGTTCACCCCTGCCCAGCGAAATCGCTATTTTCCCGGCTTCGAGCCAGTCACCGGATCTTTCATAGGCTTCCAGAGCCTTTTCCCATTCTTCCGCTTTCTCGAACAGAGCCGCCGCTGCGGCATAATTTCCCTCCTTGAACAGTTTTCTGGCTGTCTTGGCGGTCTGTTTCATATCACGAGGTTAATCCTCGGCATACTCCGCGAACATAGTCCGGTCATAGGCCAGATTCACGGCATCTTCCGCCCGGACAATCCCATCCCGGATCAGTTTCAACAATGCCCGGTCCATAGTCTGCATACCGGTCTTTTCCGATTCGCCGGCCTGCATCAGTGTGTTGATCTGGTAAGTTTTGCTTTCCCGGATCATGTTCCCGAGCGCGGTGGATCCCATCAGTATCTCCACCGCGGCGATCCTTCCCGCCCGGTCGGCCGTCTTGATCAGCTGCTGGGACACCACACCTTTCAGGGTGATCGACAACATGGTGCGGATCTGCTCCTGGGCATCCTTCGGAAAAACATCGATGATCCGGTCGACGGTCTTCCCGGCCGACTGAGTATGCAGCGTTCCGAAAATCAGCGTTCCGGTTTCGGCACAGGTCATGGCCAGCGAAATGGTCTCGATATCCCGCAACTCACCCACCAGAATGACATCCGGCGATTCCCTCAGGGCGGAACGCAACGCCGAGGCGAATGACCGGGTGTGCGCACCGACCTCCCGCTGGGAAAGAACGCACTGGACGTTCGGATGAATATATTCGATGGGATCCTCAATCGTGATGATGTGTTTCTTGCGCCGGTAATTCAGTTCCCGGATCATCGCGGCGAGCGTTGTGGTTTTGCCGCATCCCGACGGCCCGGTGACCAGAACCAGTCCGTTATCCAGAAATGCGAATTTCTTTAGAGCGGAAGGCAGCGCCAGCTCGTCGATCGATTTCACCTTGGCCGGAATGATCCGGAATACACCGCCGATCCCCCGGCTGTCCACAAAGAAATTCACTCGAAACCGGCCCATACCCGGTATTTCATACGGAAAATCCAGGTCCCGGATCCGCTCGAATTTTTCACGAAGAGCCGGTGTAAGAATCTCAAAAAGAAATTTCCGCGCTTCCGTATCGGTGATGGTCCGGAACCGGATGGGCACCAGATCGCCGTTGTAGCGGATCATAGGCTGCGCTCCGGAGATCAGGTACAGGTCGCTGGCCTGTTGTTCCAGCACCAGTTGCAGAAACGAATCGATGCGTGCCAACGGATCTCCCTCTATAAAATCACCGTTTCATCAACGGTGAGATACTGTTCGAATTCCTTTTTGTTGATGGACTTGATATAGGCATCCTCCGGATAAATCATGCTTTCCTTGACCAGACGGAGCAGTTCGTTGTCCATGAGTGTCATCCCGGACTCATAAGAAGTCGTCAAAATCGAAGGTATCTGAAAGATCTTCTCCTTGCGGATCAAATTGGCGATCGCTTCATTGCACAACATGATCTCCATCGCCAGAATCCTCCCGTCGGTGTCTTTCCGTTTTAATAGCTGCTGCGATACGACCCCTTTCAGACTTTCCGATAGCATGGCCCGTACCTGAGCCTGCTGCCGTCCGGGAAAAACGTCGATGATTCTGTCGATGGTTTTGGCGGCGCTGACCGTATGAAGAGTTCCCAATACGAGATGACCGGTTTCCGCTGCCGTGATGGCAATCGATATCGTTTCGTAATCCCGCATTTCACCGACCAGAATGATATCGGGATCCTCCCGCAATGCGCTTTTCAGAGCGTTTGCAAACGACATCGTGTGGGTTCCCACTTCCCGCTGATTGATGATACAGCGGTTGTTTTGATGGATATATTCAATCGGATCCTCGATCGTGACCACATGATCGTTCCGCGTCTTGTTCATATGATCGATCATGGCTGCCAGGGTGGTCGACTTGCCGGACCCGGTGGGACCGGTAACCAGAACAAGCCCCTGTTTCAGCCGGGTGAAATCGACAACGGGTCGAGGCAGTTTGAGTTCCTCAATGGTCATGATTTTGTCCGCCAGCACCCGGAACACCGCACCCATTCCGGAACGGGCATGATATGTGTTAACCCGGAACCGGGATCCTTCGCCTTTGATGAAGTAGGACATATCGATGTCTTCCATTAAATTGAACTGCTCGATCTGGATGGGTGACATGATATCCATGAGAAGCCGCCGGGCTTCTTCCGGGGTGAACACGTGGTCATCCAGCCTGGCCACATCCCCCCGGACCTTCATATACGGCGGTTGATCCGCAATAATGAACAGATCTTCACCACCTTTATCCTTGACATCAATCAGCATCTGATCCAGCAATGCCAGACCGATCTGCTCATAGGTCTTCCGGCGGATCCCGTCGGGAGTGAGATTGTACTTCGGGAGCAGAGCCAGGACACAATTCCGGACTTCCATGTCGTCATCGTTGAGCAGCACTTTCAGAGTATCTCCGAACCGGTCCTCCCCGATGGCATCCAGAGCCCGAATGACCTCGATGCGTATTTCCGATAGCGGGTGATCGAGAAGCTGCATCAGGGGAACATAACTGCTTTTGTGACCGAATTTCTGCAGCGCAACAACCGCGGCGAAAACGACATCCCGGTCGCCGGACAAAAGCTTATTCAGATACGGAACCGCCCGGTCATCTCCCAGCTGAGCCAGGGCTTCGATGGCGCGTTCCCGCACCCACCAGTCGGGATCATCCAGGCACCGGGTCAACGGCTCGAAAGCGCGCGGATCATTGAGTTTCATCAGGACTTCGATTGCATACCGGCGGACAACCTCATACGGATCGTCCAGCAGGGATACGATGGGATCCAGGATCTGCGGTCCTCCGATTTCGGCCAGCACTTCGGTTACCCGTTCCCGTACCCACCAGTCCTCATCCCTCAGATACCGGATCAGTTTCCACCAGATCTGTTCCCGGTCACCGATGATCCGGATGACCTCGATGATGCTGCGGCGGACATTCACATCCCGGTCTTTCATCATGGCAACAAGCAGCCGGCCGATTCGCACGTTCTCGGACCGGCCCAGGTTTCCCAGCACTTCGACGGTCTTCTGGCGGATCAGCAGGTTCTTGTCCCGCAACACTTCGATCAACGGTTCGATCGACCGTTCGTCCTGGAACATGCCCAGCGTTCCGATAACCGCCATCTTGATCCCGGTGTGCCTGCTTTCCAGCAAAGGCACCAGCTCGGGAATACAATCCGCGTTCCCGATTCTTCCCAAAGCTTCAACAACCGCCTGCAGATTCCGTTTTTCCTCCTTTTTCAGCAGCCCGATCAGGATGGGCATGTCATGCCGTTCACCATGCCGGCTGATGATCTCGATGACCTTCAGCCGGATTGCCGGATCATCGTTTCCGATGAACTCAAAGGCAGCTTCCAGGGCTTTCCGCTTCCTCAGCTTCATGTATCTCGGATTCGACAGCAGATCCAGAGCGTGAATCTTATCGTTCAGGGGTTTTTCGGCGATGATCTGCTTGAGGACATCGATGGAATGGTGCCCCGCAATCTCCACCAGGATATTCCCTATCTCGATGTACGACGGGAACGAATCGGATTTGATCCGGTCCTTCAATATTTCAAACACGATTTTACCGCCGACCTTGGAAAGCACTTCCTGGATCGTTCTGCGAACTTCCACTGACTGGGATTTCAGCCGTTCGATGTATAAATTCGAATGCTCTTTAATATATACATTCCGCAGGATACGCTCCAGAAATTCCCGGGAATAGGCATCGACCGTTTCCAGAAGCTCCATCATCGGCGGAATCAAGGTGGGATCCTGAACACCCTCACACAGATCCTCCAGACAGGCCATCCGCTGCCTGACACGCTCCCTGCTGCCCTCGGAAGGATGGAGACTGCCGATGACGCCGATCATCGATCGAAAGGGTATTTTCTTCGATGCCCGGATGGCTGCAACCGCTTCCTTCCGTTCCGCTTCCGACCGGAAATCGGCATTCCTGAATCGGTTCAAGAAAGATCGCTGGCTCAAATCAAACAGCGCCACTTAAAAATCTCCCCCGCCAAAACACTGCCTGAACCCAGCAGGCATTTCCCCCTTTATTTGAGATGCCGTCTTTCGGGTTCTCTGGCGGACATGCAATCCGCCCCGGAGTAACCATCAATGCAGTTATTATAATCACTTTTCAGATCAATATCACGTGCCGGTTTCATCAGTTTTTGCTCCGGACAGATTGCGCCATTTCCGGATGTCTTCCGGCGAGTTCAAGTTCGTTAATAGCTGTTCCGGCGATCCGAACCGGCTCATCTCTTCGGCAGTCACCGCCCGGCAGCTGTGACTGGACAGAAGGCTGACGGGTTTGAACCGCTTCATCCGGATCAGCGATTCCAGCGACTTGGATATTCCCCGGTTGTAGACCGCACACAGCGGTTCCCAGTGACCCCTGTGGACCGGCATGACAATGTCAGCCTCTTTCCGCAATGAAATGAGATACTCGGCAAAACTCCGGATCATTCCCGGCAGATCGACTGCGAGCACCAAAACATGAGGCGTCCGGGCAACGGTGAGTGCGGCATGTATTCCGATGATCGAAGCGGTTCCCGGCAGAATGTCCCGGTAGACGGGTATCCCCCATTTCAGGTTTTCACCCGAATTCTTGGACACGATGAACATCCGTCCGGTCAATCCGCTCAGCTCGGAAACCAAACGGTCAAGCAGGGACACACCGTCCAGAACGATCTCGTTCTTGGCGATCCCGCCCATTCTCCGACCCTGACCTCCCGCCAATATTCCGATCGAAACATCGGAAGATCTCACATCAGGGTCCCCGAAATCACTCGATATGACATACGCTGCAGCGAAAGCTTTTAGCCGGTTTGCCGCTGGCATGGCATGCCTTGCAGGTTTCATGGACCGTTGTTTTCTGATTCGATTCATCCCGATACACCGGTTTGATTGCGGGATGGCAGATTTCGCAACTCTCGGCATGCGTCCGGGCATGCTTGCTGTGATTGAACATCACCTTGGTCTGTTTGTAAGTTTCAGTCGGAATGACGATTTCATCCATCCGGATCGGTTCAAGCACTTTATCATCCGAACCGGTATCGGGTATGACGGTTTCCCCCGTGCTTTCCACCGGTGCAACCGCATCCGCCGGCACAGATGGTTCACCTGCAGCGATACCGGCCGGCCCTGAACAAATAATACAAATCCAGACAATCCATCGAACTTTCATGGCATTCCCTCCTTCATCCGGGCAGAGACATCTCCAAGACTCTGGCATTCCATTCAAACACACCTGAAAGGATTTCCATCCCGCCACCCCCTCAGACCGAACCCGAACCGTATTCCGTAAACAGATCCTTCACGCCCTGCAGCTGCCACTCAGAACATAAATCTTCATTCAGGATAACACATTCAGATTGTTCCATGAATACACTTCATCAGTTTGACCGCAATCGATGTGAACACAACAGAAACCGGCCCGGCGTGATCGCAGCCGATGAAAAGCTTCAGATATCAAGAACGGCGCATTCGGTGTGCCGTGCCTCAGTTTCGCTCCCCATCCACAAACATGATGGGTGTCATGCCGCCGCCCTTGTGCACATTGATGACCGGGCTGTCTGATGACCGGACCACTCCGCCGGTATATATGCCGCCGTAGCAGTAAAAATTCACATTGATTTTTTTCTTGGCGAAACTCAGGGTTTCCCCCTCAAATACGGGCAGTTCCTCTTCCGGGATTTTCACCGCCTGCTGGACGACGAATTTGCCTTTGGGAGAACAGGCTTTGTCCACCCATTCCTCCCATTCGGAATTGGATGCGGCAAATCCGACGATGACATCCTTGCCGCCATACTGATCGATCGGTTTCAGCACGAACGTGTCCTTATTCTGCGCCACGTATTCCGGCAGGTCGATCGTCCCCCCGTGAAAATCGGTTTTGCATCGTTCGAACACCCGGGTCCACGGCAGGTACTCCCGGATAACCTTCTGTTCTTCCCCGGTGAACAGCTTCAATATCTCCGGACGCTGCAGAACCGCCAGCAGGGATTTGTTCGCCGCCAATGTCGATGAAAGTGGATTAACCATGCAGACTTTCCGATCGCGCAAGGCTCGGATGATCGGTTTGATTCCGTCCATATGCTCGATCCAGTCCCCGATCCAGCCGCGCCGGTAAATGATGTCCGGCTCCAGCCCGTTCGGGGTTCGGAGATGTCCGTTTTCGTAAATCCACTCGGTCGTGCCGCAGAATTCCGCCTTATATCCCAGCTGCTTCAGCCAGGCCACGATGGCGTGAAATTCCGGAGTGGTCCCGCCGCCGGCTCCCGCACTGATGCAGATGTTGGGGAAATCCTTTTTTCCACCCCATTCCCGATAACAGGTCATAAGCATTCGAAGGATCTGCCACATGATCAGATCCCTCCCGATTATGAATTTCCTGCTCAGATCTTTGAAAATCTCCGACTGCTGGATCAGATGACCTTGAACATCCGAATACATGGGACCGCCGGGACTGTCGGCGTTGAATTCAATATAGAACAAATCATCATCGGTCATGAACGCGTCGTTTCGGGTTATCTGGACCCGGTTGTGATACCCCACCGGAATATCGGCCAATTCAGTTTCTTCCGGAGAAAGATACAACATTGCTTTGGATGATTCGTCGGTGTAGTATAATTCGATAATCCTGTTCATGATACGCATTAAAACTTCTGTGGTCCAGCGGATTTCCGGCATCCGCGCTCCATCTATGAAATATGGTTTGACATAAAGCGGCATGGGCCCGCTGCCGAAGGTGCACCCCTTGGCCGACATTCCATCGGTCAGGTTCTTATAAACTTCGTATGGATTGGGATGTTTTTCCAGTAGCCTGCGGAATTCTCTGTTGACCTTGTCCACCATTACTGACATCGTTTGATCTCCTTTCTGAATTCTGTTAGCCGGCACAATAGGGCCCCCGATGCTACGGGGGAGTCACCTTAGCACACCTCATCCCATGACTCCAACGAAAATTTAGAGGAAACGGTCCGGATGAACCGAATCAGTTTATTGATCCTTAACCTGTTCTTTTTTAAAGATTTTCTTCAAAAAAAACTCCATGTCCTTCTCGACTTCGAGAACCTTTTTCAACACCTCAGTCTGTTTTGTTCGGTTCTCTTTGGACCATTCCGTCGGTTCAACCGTTCGTCATTATGCGACCGGGTAATCTCCTCGACGATCCGGTTAAACTCGCTTATCGCGTCCATCGGCGCCGCTCACGCCTGCTCTTCGACACGCTCCAGGTGTGAAATCTCGCCGAATTCATCCACGGAGACACTCCGTACCCGGCCGTTGTCATCAAACTCAAAGCGTATCTCGGCATCGGTATCATCAATCCGGAATTCGGTTTCAGTAAACGCGTTCAACGTGAACCTCGTTCGGCCTGAAATATCCAGCATCAGGCGATCTCCGGCAACCTGGACGGTGAATTTCTTTCCGGTTTCTCCGGACTGGAATACTCCGGTATAACGCTGCAGCAATTCGAGATCGATCCGGACGGTTCGTCGGGAGCGGATTTTCCCGACGGGTGCGATATAGATCGAAAATTCATCCGCGCCGTCCACACCGATCACCGCGTCGATTTTATCCTGATAATACGCACCGATCCCGCATGTTCCCCCTCCGATCGCTTCGGCCGCCAGATACAGATTCTGACAGAGATGGCCGGAATCCTGCGCCACGAATTTGGCAGCATACTGGTGATACCGCCACTCCATCCGGTACGGCAGTGCCGTCCAGATGAATATCACTGCGCCCGTCCCGACGAATTTCTGCCCGCAACATGCTTCAACCACGGCATTCGGAAGATCCGGATCGCTGTGCAGAAATCCGAGTGAATGTTCCAGGGGGAGATATCGATACAATCCCGGAGCAACTCCCGTAACCCGGCTTACGATCAGATATGTTTCGAAAGGATGCCGGGCCCCGGCGGAGGGTGCCGTGCGGATCGTCGCCGCCAGCATGTTTTCCTTGTTGCGGATCTGTCGTTTGATACCCTGGGTGGCGTGAAGCAGAAATGACAGTTCCTCCAGCGTCACGGGATCTTCCGTGAACTTTCTCCGGCTCTGCCGCTGATCGATGATTGCCGTCAAAGAAACATCGCCCAGATTAACTTCCCCGGGTTCCGGCAAACCAATTCTTCTGGAAGATTCAGGAAACGGTTTGACCATCTCCGGAACCGGCACTCCCCGGCTCTGATCACTCTGGAACGCCTTGATGACCGCTTCCTCGTATCCTTTCAAGAATTTCCTGTTTCCCACAACCGACATGACCGTCTCCTTCCTGACGAAACAAGAGATTGCCATACACTACACGGATTTATCGGCGGAGTCTACGGGACGGAATCCAAACCGTGCAGGCTCCGTAATTTCAGCATGGATGGGCGATCTGCGGATCACCGGCTGAGACCGGATTTGTGCTCGGGTGTGGATAACAGGCCGGATATGCCGGATGAATCCGGGGATTCCATCGGTTCGATACCGGAAGTCAGCACCTCGAACCGGTCTTTCAGGATGGCAAGAAGCGGTTCAGGTGCTTTGATGCTGGTCTGAATCAGCAGTTTGTCTGAAAATATGAAGTTGTCCGGAGCCATCTGACCGCCCGTGTTCCCACTCCAGGACGCCGTGAGTTCTTCCCATTCCATGAGAAAACTGTCCCGCTCATAATCGTTCCGAAACAGATAGGCTCCCACATGGGTTTCATCCCCTTCATAGATAAAAAATATTTTGTAGCCGGGAGTGCGTTCCGGGCCGATATAGGACGCCTCCGAATGAACGATGGTGAAACCTTCGGCAAGTTTGCGGGCTGTCGTTTCCGCCTCCACTGTGGCGGAGCGGTCTTCCGGGCGTGGTAGATTCAATTTCCGGCTGGACGGGCCGGATCCGGGGGAACATGCGGAGAGGCATATCCCGATGGCTAAGAGCCAGAAGAAGCGGTTTTTACGCCTGAAAATCTGGATTGTCATGGCCCGCCCGATCAATGTTCCACGCCGAGTGAGCCCCAGCGGGAGGATCGAACGATCTGGGGAGTGATCATCCAGGTCACCGACCAGATACCGTCTTCGTTCTGGTCCAGGCAGACAATGCCGGCACGGGTGAACCGGATCGGCAGGCGCGTTTCATCACCGCAAACCAACAGTCCGGTCAGCCTGGCCAGATGCGGTAGATGACCAACCAGCATCAGATCGGTCGCCCGGGCATTCAAACGCTCCGCCCAGATTCCGGGCGGATCCCCGGGGTCCAACCCGTCTTCAGCCCGGGAGCCTTCCGGTGTTTTGAGTCTTTCGTCCAGCACCTGAGCGGTCTGCAGGGCACGCAGTTTTCCACTGTGACAGATCCCCGAAACGTTGCACCCGGTCTGTTCCGAAACGAAAGCGGCGATCTTGCGGATATCCCGCCATCCCTGCTGCGACAGGGGTCGATCGGAACCTTCCGTCTCCGGACGGGTATGAGCATGTTGAACGAGATATATCTTCATCCGACCTCCCGGCATTTTGAAATCCGGACATATTATAATCAAGATCCGTTCAAATCCAAATCTTCCATTCTCAACCCAACCGCCTGGCGAGCCCGGCATCCTGCATTTCCCCATCGGATTACGGCCGGGTTTCTGATAACATCGGGGATTGGTTACGAGGGAGGATGATATGAAAAAACATGTATTTGCTGCCGCACTCATTCTGATCGGATCAATCTGGTCAGGGTCTCCATCCCACTCCGCCGGAAACGGCACCGATCCCGGCCATATCTCGGGAGTGATGGCGGAGGTTCCGGTGAAAGCCACCGTTCTGTTTTTCAATGACATTCACGGGTATCTTGAATCCTTTACGATCACTCAGGACGGACAGAAGACCGAGGTCGGCGGCATCGCCCGGCTTGCTGCTCTCGTCCGGGAAATCAAAGCGGAAAACAGGAAACTGGGTATTCCCACCTTCCTTCTGCTTGCCGGGGATATTCTCCAGGGTACACCCATGTCCACCGTGTTCAGGGGACAGCCGGATATCGAGTGTTTCAATGCCATGGGTGTCGATGCCATGACGGTGGGCAACCATGAATTCGATTTCGGGGTAGAGAATTTCCTGGAATTGAAACGAAAGGCGCGGTTTCCGTTTCTCAGCGCCAATGTCATCCTGAAATCGAGCGGCGGCAGACTCTGTGATGCATATACCCGACTGCACGTGAACGCATTAGTTTCCCTGTACGTTGCCGGTGTGACCACCCCGGAACTGCTGACCACCACCCGGCCCTCGAATGTTTCGGACCTGGATGTCCTGCAACCGGCGATCGCTCTTGAACCGATCATGGAGCAGTTCCGATCCAAAGGCCCGATTCTGCTTCTGAGTCACTGCAAGGCGGAGACGGATGAAAACACCGCCCGGAAATATCCCGATCTCACCGCAATCATCGGCGGGCACGATCAGATTCTTTTAAATCCCCGGAAGAAAGTCGGCGAAGTGCCCATTTTCCAGGCGTTCGAGAAGGGACGGTATTTGGGTCGCATCGATCTGTGGATTTACCCGTCGGGGCCGCGGGCTGAGGTGATCAGATGGAAGTATTATCCCATCAAAGCCGACCAAATACCCGATCCGGAGATCGCCGGGATCGTCGACCGGTATCACCGGCAGCTGGATTCGAAATACAAAGAGGTGATCGGCACGGCGGAGATGGTTCTGGACGGTGAGCGGGAGCGGATCCGGTTTGAGGAAACCAATCTGGGCAATTTCGTGACAGACATCATGCGGGATGTAACCGGAGCTCAGATTGCACTGCTCAACAGCGGCAGCCTGCGCGCCAGCATCAATGCGGGACCGGTTACCGTCGAAAACGTGTTCCAGGCCATGCCGTATGCAAACGAACTGATGATGGTCGATATCACCGGGGCGGAATTGGAGGCAATTCTGAAACGCGCCGGGAGGGGATCGCGGCAGGATGAGGACGGCGGTTTTCTTCAGGTTTCCGGCATCCGGTTCAAGATAGACGGTACGACTCCGGTGGACATCCGGGTTGGAGAAGAACCCGTGGATCCGGAAACCGTTTACAGAACGGTGATCACCGATTTCATGGCGGAGGGCGGCGACGGATATACTCAGTTTGTGGGGAAACCGGCAGTCAGTACCCGATCCCCGCTGCGGGAGTTGATTGTCAGCGCCATCCGGTCCCGCGGAAACGTCTCGGCTTACATCGAAGACCGGATTTTACGGTCGACAAGTCATTAAGCTTCCGACCAGCCCCATTCCACCATGTCCAGATCGAGCAACTGATCGGGTGTCCCGGACCGGATGAGACCGCCCCAAAACCGGATGCCGGATGCAGAACCGGTCCCGTACGGCCATGAGAAATGGAAAATACTCTCGCTGACGACTTGTCCGGGATCCAGATTCCAGGTCTGATAATCGACTGCCTGCGTCCAGCCCGGTCCGAACCAGTATTGTCCGTAAACATCCAGAATCAGGTATTCATCCGCACCCAACGCTGCAGCACCCGTGTTCCCCATGATCCGACCCAGCAGAAACGTGTCATTCGGCTGGAGATATGTATCGCACATTTCGAGATTGTACCAGACCTCCGGACGTTCCCGGGCGATGAAAAGATCCCCCGTACGAGCATCATTGAACGATACGACAGCCCGGTCGAATGCATCCAATTCCATATCCGCCGTTTCGACCTCCTCACCGGATTGCGTGACATTTTCAAACATCCATCCGGTTCCGGTGAACCGTGTCAGGCGCAGTCCACCCCCGGTCGGATTGTAATATAGAATCATCGGCCGGCCGGCGGAATCCAGTTTCAGGCATGTGAACAAGGTTGGATTGATGAGTGTAGCCACCGTCTCTTTTTCCCAGTCGCTGCCGTTGAAACGGGCGTATCGGACGGCCGGGATCGCTCCCGAACCATACGAAATATGCGGATATCCCAGCGAATCCAAATCCAGGCTGGTTCCGTATCCGGTCGGGGTGTCAACGTCAACCGGTTTGCTGCTCCAGGAATGATCGTTCATTTCCTTCGAATACCACAGAACCTGGGCTCCCGCCATGTAACTGATGTGCATCAGGCCGCTTCCGTCAACGGCAATACTTGTAAAATTCCCGGTTGAACCGCCCGATGCGATTGAACTCAGTATCCATGAATCACCATCATATCGAGCGGCTTTCAAAGTCAAATTCGTGAAATCCTTGTAGCTGATACACGGCAAGCCGGCCGCGTTCATCTTTAAGGAATTTTCAGATCCCACCACCCCTGCCGCATCGATCGTTTCGATCGACCAGGAAGAAGATTGCCGGGACGCATATCTGAGATCCGCCGATGCCGAATCGTAATAGCTGATACCCGGATTCCCCTGATAATCGAGATCAATCGATAACCCTTCCCCCGTGTGTGCTCCCTGGTCCACCGCCGAAACAACCCATTCATCCACCGCATGCCTCGCGACATAAACACCTCCCCGCAGACTTTCGTTGTATGCAATGACCGGATCGCCAGCGCTGTCGAGTGCCAGTGAATTGAAGCGGCCCACGGAACGACAGATGTCGACGGAATAGTTGGTCCATCCGCCGCTTCTGGGCTGCGTGTACACCAAATCCATCGTGTCGATTTTGACATGGCTGAAATGCGGCCTGCCGGTTTGATCGACGGCAAGGGACAACTGATATCCCCATGTACCCGGCAGCGCCACGTTTTCCGTTATCCAGTCCATATGCACATAATAGGTGTGTTTGATCTGCGATTCGCTTATGTTCAGATATCCGATATGGGGGCGATCCTGGGTATCCAGGGCGATGGATGTAAAATAGCCGGTGCTGCCGCTGCTTTCGATCGTCGCCGGAACGGACGGCCAACCTCCCGGCGTTATCGTGATGTATTTCAAATCTTCGCTGGTCATATCCTGATAGCTGACATGCGTAAAATCGGTTCCGTCAACAGCCATGGACAGGTACCTTCCGGCATTGCCTTCATCGTCCAGTACAATTTCCTGCCAGATACTGCCGTTCCAGAAGAACATTCTCAGCGTTGACGCGCCTGCAGGCCTGTCGGAAAAAACGATCCGCGGGAGATAGCCAAACAGATCGAACGCGAATCCGTTTATGACGGTCGTAAACGGGGTCACCGTTTCATGTTCCCAGGATCCGCCGCCGTTGTCCCAGACCAAGCGCACCACCTTGGCCGAATTGTCGATGTAGGCAATCCAGGGATTGCCGTCGGGATCCAGCGCGATGGTGCAGTGCATTCCGGTGTCATTGGGAACGTCCAGGATCGTGACATACCAGGCGCCGCCGTAGTCGAATGCATATCTCAGGTTCCGGTTCAGGGAATCGTAATAGGCGATATGCGGTCTCCCCGCACCATCCAGTGCAATCGATGCGAACCGCCCGACGGAAGGCGACGAATCCACAGTGACGATACTCCAGTCAACACCGTCGAACCGGGCATAATACAGGTGATCCTGCCCATAGGCGATATGCGGGAAACCCGCTGCATCCAGCGCGAGACTCCGGGGACCCAGGTCCGAATAGACATGGGGAGTGGCCACCGGTTCCACGAACCAAGCGCTCATGCTTACGTTGACACCCGGGTGCATGCCCGAGATGCACAGAAATATGTAAAAAACTGCAATTCGTCTCATATCGAATTCCTCCAACTGTTGCTCAATTATGTATGATATCATATTCGAGCGAAACATCGAGAGTTGACACCGGAAAACCCCTGCCCTACTGTATTTACGGAGATTCCGCTATCGATGGATTCGATCCGCAATCCACTGCCGGATCCAGGACATCCGTCCTGGTCCCCCGGAACCGTCCTTTTGAATGAATTCGAGATTCTGAGTATTCTCGGTGAAGGCGGAATGGGATCCGTGTACCTGACCCGGCGGATTTCCGATCAGTCCTTTTTCGCCATGAAAACCCTGCAGCGCAACCTGCTGCAGGATCCGGAAAAAAACCGTTCGTTCATGCGGGAGCTGCGCACCTGGATCGACCTGCCCCGGCACCCAAATCTGGCGGCATGCATCTTCTTCAAGACGATCGATAACCGCCTGGCCATCTTCAGCGAATATGTCCGCGGCGGGTCACTCAAGGATTGGATTCGTCAGCGCCGGCTCCTCACCCTGGAATCCATTCTCGATACCGCCATTCAATTCGCCTGGGGTCTGGACGCCGCCCACCGCTGCAGCGTTGTGCACCAGGACGTCAAACCCGCCAATGTCCTCATGTCCGGGGATGCGGTTCCCAAGGTGACGGACTTCGGGCTGGCCCGGGCCCGGCAGCTCACCGGGATCCCTTCACAATCCCGGGAATCAGGACGCGATATCCTGGTGAGTTCCGGCGGGATGACCCTCGCCTACTGCTCCCCCGAACAGGCCGCCGGCGAAAAACTAACACTTCAGACGGATATCTGGAGCTGGGGATTGTCTGTGCTGGAAATGTTCACGGGCTCGGTCACCTGGAAAATCGGGATCATCGCCGCAGACATACTGGCCATGCACGCGGAACAGAACAACCGCGCACCTTTCCCGCCCATCCCCGGCGAAGTCGTGAAAATCCTTGAAAAATGCTTCCGGCAGAATCCGGCGGAACGATGGGAAAACTTCGATGCGGTTGCTGGGGAATTGATCCGGACATACCGGCGGATCACCGGACGGGACTATACCCGGAAGAACCCGTCGGCGGAATCGACCTGGGTCGGAATATCCGGGGAACACGATCGATGGGTGGATTCGCGGATCCGCTGGGATGATCCGGTGATCTGGCTGAAACGGGCATTGAAAGATGCCGGGCGAAATGAGACCGAGTTTGAAGGGATGATCCCGGGACGCTCCGGTTCGCGCAAAGCCCAGGCTCTGGTGGATCTGGAAATATTCGATATGGCTCTGAACATCTACCGGGACATGCTGCCGGAAAGCTCCGTGGACATCATCAAGAAATGCGTGATGATCCTGTCCCAGCAATCACATATTCACAGAAGTATCGAAGACCGGCCCGGCACCCTGGAAAAATATTCCGCCATCATCGATGTCATGGAACGGTTTCCCGCATTGAAATCGACGGTGGAAGGAAAGGGAGTCCTGGCGGATATCTACACCAATAAGGCAGCTACGTTGTATGAAACCGGCGACCTGACCGGAATACCGGAGCTGATCGACCGGGCGGTGAAACTCCGGGAAGAAATGGTCTATACCGATAACCAGTCCCGCCTGCGGGGGCACCTGGCTTCATCCTATATGAATCAGTCCGTAATCATCAGAACTCAGGGAAACCTGGATGAAGCCTGCCGGACCCTGGACAAGGCCATCGCCATCTGGGAACAGCTCTACCACGGGGAAAACGATGCGGAATCGGCCAAAGACCTGGCTACCGCCTATTCCAACCGAGCCATCTTTGCCCGGGTCAAGGGCGATTATCAGATGTCGGCCGAACTCTATGACAAGGCCATCCGGATCCGTTCCCGGCTGGTGTATGACGAACATCAAACCCACCAGGAACCTGATCTGGCAAAGCTCTATTATAACAAGGCGATCATGCTGGCCGATTACGGCGATGACGCCGGTGCCATCGAGATGTACGACCAGGCGATTCAGATCCGGGACAAGCTCGTGAACCACGACGGCCGCTCGGAGTGCGTGATCGATCTGGCCCGTTCATATTTCGCCAAGGCTTCATCCTGCTATGAACTCGGGGATTTTACACAGGCCGAAGAGCTGTTCGAACGGGCGGCGGAAATCATGAAACCCGAAATCGAACGGAAAGGCAGCCGGGAGCTGGCGTTGGATATCGCCCAATTCTCCATGTTCCGGGCAACCAACCTGGCCGATCTCGGCAAATTGACCGAAGCACTCACTCTGTTCAGGGAATGCGAATCAGTTTTGCGTCCGATAGCACAGTCAACCGGTCGATCCGACCTGGCCTTCCAACTGGCCCTCATGCACCGCATGAAAGCCACCACCCATCTCACAGGCGGACAGATCGAAACAGCCCGGGAGGCATGCATGGCATCCGAAACCATCCTGAACGATCTGGTCTACTCCCGGAATCGAACCGAATATCTTGGAGAAATTGCGCATCTCAAGATATTGAAATCCAAGATCGCTCTCAGGCAAAAACAGGGGGATCTTGTCCGGAAGGAGCTGGAAGAAGCCGTATCGATCTTTCAACGAGAATTGGAACGCACCGGAAGTCTGCGAATCCGGAGAGCTCTGGACGAAGCACTAAAACTGCGCAATGAATTCCCGGCAGGCTCGAAAGGATAAACGCCATGAAAGATACAATCAGACTTGGAATCAGCACCTGCCTTCTGGGCGAAACGGTGCGCTACGACGGGGGACACAAGCTGGATCATTATCTCGTCGATACACTGGGCCGGTTTGTCGAATATGTGCCGGTCTGCCCGGAAGTGGAGTGCGGGTTGTCCATCCCGCGGGAGGCATTGCGGCTTGTCGGCAACCCGGAAGCTCCCCGCCTCGTTACCGTCAAGACGAAAATCGATGAGACCGACCGGATGCAGACATGGGCGCGGCAGAGAGTCCGGCAGCTGGAGCGTGAAAACCTGTGCGGATTCGTCTTCAAAAGCAAATCTCCCAGCAGCGGGCTGATGCGGGTCAAGGTTTACAATGAAAAGGGAATTGCCGTGAAACAGGGAACCGGTATCTTCGCCCGGGCCTTCACGGAGCATTTTCCGCTGCTTCCAGTCGAAGAGGAGGGCCGCCTGCACGACCCGGTTCTGCGTGAAAATTTCATCGAACGCATCTTCGTCTTCCAAAGGTGGCGTGAAATAAAATCGGGAACCGCCGGAGGTCTCGTCGATTTCCACACGCGCCACAAGCTGCTGATCATGGCGCACAGCCCCCGGCACTATCGACAGCTCGGGAAACTGACGGCGGATCTGAAACAACTTCCGATCGCTGAAATCCGCAGCCGATACATCGGGATTCTGGCCGAAGCGCTGTCGCGGACGGCTACAGTCAGGAAACATGTCAATGTGCTGCAGCACATCATGGGATACTTTAAAAAGGAGTTGTCGATGGATGAAAAACGGGAGATTCTGGAGTTGCTCGATGCCTACCGCAACGGATACATCCCGCTGATCGTTCCGGTGACGCTCATGAATCACTTCGTCCGAAAATACGATCAGCCGTATCTGAAATCCCAAGTTTACCTGAACCCGCATCCCATCGAACTTCAATTGAGAAACCATGCTTAGCCGGATCGATGAACGGCGCATCCGCACCCTGAAGGCCGCTCCGCTCCGGAACGGACCGGTGGTGTACTGGATGAGCCGTGACCAGCGGATCGACGACAACTGGTCTCTGTTGTTCGCGCGGCAGATGGCGGCCGAGCGGAAGGTTCCGTTGCACGTTCTGTTCTGCCTGGCGCCATTCTTCAAAGACGCCACTTGGCGGCATTACGCATTCATGATCGGCGGGCTCCGGGAAGTCGAAACGGCGCTTTCGGACCGGAACATCCCGTTCCATCTGGTTCGTGGAGATCCTGATTTCCGGATACCCGAATTCCTGGACCAAATCCAGGCCGGCGCCTGCGTGACCGATTTCGACCCGCTCCGCATCAAGATCGAATGGAAAAAACAGGTGACTGAGCCGACCGACATCCCGTTTTACGAGGTGGACGCCCACAATATCGTGCCCTGCCGGGTTGTGTCCGACAAGGTCGAATACGCCGCTTTCACGCTCCGGAAGAAATTGAACCGGCGGTTGTCCGAGTTTTTGACGGTTTTCCCTCCCTTTGAAAAGCAGGACGGACATTTCAGGCACGATCCGATCGACTGGGACGAGATTGAGAAGACACTGCCGGCGGACCGGTCGGTTCCGCCCGTTAAACAGCCTCAGCCCGGCGCAGCCGCCGCGCATCGCATGCTCAAGAACTTTCTGAAAACGGGGCTGAAACAATACGAAACTGACCGGAACGATCCGAACCGGGACGGGCAGTCGAACCTATCATCATATCTGCATTTCGGCCAGATTTCCGCCCAGCGGATCGCTCTGGAGGTACAGGCGGCGGATCCGACCGGTTCATTTGCCTTCCTGGAGGAATTGATCGTCCGGCGCGAACTTTCGGACAATTGCTGTCTGTTCAATCCGGACTATGATTCGGTTGCCGGTTTCCCGCCTTGGGCCCGGAAAACGCTGGATGCCCACCGGAAGGATCCGAGAGAATATGTCTATTCAAAGAACACTTTCGAAACGGCACGGACCCATGATCCGCTCTGGAATGCCGCTCAGAAACAGATGACCGTGACCGGGAAAATGCACGGATATCTGCGGATGTACTGGGCCAAGAAAATCCTGGAATGGTCCGCATCTCCGGAAGAAGCCTTCGAAACCGCGCTGTATTTGAATGATCGGTACGAGCTGGACGGGCGGGATCCGAACGGATACGCTGGATGCGCCTGGAGCATCGGCGGGATGCACGACCGGCCCTGGGTGAACCGGCCGGTGTTCGGCATGATCCGGTACATGAGCCTGAGTGGATGCCGGCGCAAGTTCGATGTGAATGCGTTCGTCGACAGATGGTCCAATTAGAATAGAGCCTGTCCCAAAAGTGGATAAAAATCAAGTAGCGGGGTTTTGTTAGGTCATGATCTGACCGATCATTCTCATTTGGAATGTATCCAATTCCAAAACCAGTCGAACCTGAAATCCGCAAGTTATGATAACCAGGATTTACAGAACAGGGATAGACGCATGAAGCGCGTTGAAGATATCCCGTTGTTTTTTGGAGATTTCGGTCAATCTTGTCTGGCCGTTTGCCATTTCCACGGCGCAGATCGTATCCAGTTTTTTGAGTAACTCATGGGTGGAATATTTTTCACTCAGCTTGCTTTCATGCAGGCGGCTGTGCAGATTGAAATACATAATCAGGGTGATGAAGGCGATAAAAAGGCGACCCTCCAGGGATTCGTGGTTTTGAATCCGCAACCGATCGCAGTTCAGTTCGTTCTTCAGAGTATCGAATAGCTTTTCAACCATGTCTTTTCTTCGATACAGATCTACTATTTCTTCTCTGGGTAGACGGACCGATTTACTCAGAATGATCGTTTTGCCCATCCGATTCTTCTGATATGAAACGGTCCGATCTTTCCGGATCAGCTGCACGTTCCCGTCATCCATCTTGACCCGGTAATACCTCAGAAGCCCCCGCGCCTCTTCTTGTATCGCTGTCTTCGCATCGGATACACGCTTGAAACTTTGAGGATCGATCCAGCGTTCCAGGTCATTCATTCGCTGCATCAGGGTGTTGAGCTCTCGATTCCGACGGTCGGGATCCAGAAAGACATGAGCCCGGCACAAAACCCCGTCAATATGCACTTCCCGGACGGTATGGAATAATGTGTGCTTTTTAAATACGAAAGCGTTCTTAACATTCTCAAGAACGGACTTTGTCTCCGATATCAACGCAGACGACAGCTTGGTACTGAAGGGAAGGGGAATTAAAAATGGAATTGCGTTGTCTGCCATTTCACGGATATTGGTCTTGCTGTAAAATCCCCGGTCCAGAACAAACCGGCTGATACTGATCTTGTGGGACTTGAGTTCTTTCACGATCCCTTTGAGTGTGGATACATCGCCGATGCTTCCCGGATAAATGTGGTAACTCAGCGGGATTCCATCGGGAATGCGCAGGGTCATCCCCAGATTGATTTGCGGCAGCCGGTCCCTATCCCGGTTATAACCCCATTCCAGCATGTCCAACAGCCGCCCGAATGACGACAAGGATGTAATGTCAAACACGACCGCTCTGGAGGCAGGACTTGCATATACCCAGTCATGAATAAACTGCTTGCAATCCCGATCGTCACGGCCCAGCGATTTCAATAACCGGCTGATGTCCTGAGATGTCACACAACTGAAATCATCGATATATGTGGATTCCAACCAATATTTGAATCGGTTGAAAGGCTGCGCTTCGCACAATTGATAAGCTGCCAGATTGAAGATATCAGCCGCTTGTTTGTGAAACGTTCTTTTCAGCTTTTCCATCAGGCTTGCCGACAGCTGCCGAATCAGATAATGGGCGCCGAATCTCCTGGCCCGTCTCGGATTGACCGATTTGCGGGGCGTGACGATCTCGCCGGTTTGGGGATCCAGTTTCCCGATATATCGCCGCCGTTGCCTGGCAGACTTCTTTTCCGGGTCCCAGTAGCTCTCGGCTTCGTAGATGTAAACATGTTTGCCTGATTTTTGTTTCACCAAATAGCTCATGATCTATGATGTCCTCTTCCTGGCTTCAGATTGACATTGGCTTGCACGGCTTATGGTTATCAATGATAACCAGCACACCCGCCCTTGTCAATAGATTTCTCAAGACTTTTTATACCTCGTTACTATAAGTCGCGGAGTTCAGGATTCAAATCTCCTGTCGCGACGAGCCTTGTGTGTGTTGCTCGAAGGCAGAATCCGGTCAATATAAAGATATCCCGAACCGTCGTTGATTACAATCGGTACACCTATATTTGTGCAAACCAGATTGTCTTCGATTTTCATGGCAATTGGAATTACTCAGTCAGTCCAATCTCAACCAGCAGATTGTTTTGTCTAGGTAATAATGAATAGATTTCTTAAGCATCGCAAATTCTATCCTCAGGTTTGAGAATTGATAAAGGTGTGAAATGCCCGGTCTCTTAACCAATTTGATAAAGGGGAAAAATGGCAGGATCAATTTCTGAATATGATGTTATGCTTCCCGCAACTTCAGGGTGACCAGCGTCTCGAGATC
This sequence comes from candidate division CSSED10-310 bacterium, assembly GCA_016927905.1. Lineage (GTDB taxonomy): Bacteria > CSSED10-310 > CSSED10-310 > CSSED10-310 > JAFGJC01 > JAFGLW01. Next base: position 54,423 of record JAFGLW010000023.1, read on the forward strand.
CCTGAAACTGATGTATCCTGCGAACCGGTTGGTTTCATCGAGCACCAGGAGCCGTCCGATGCCATTGGACGCGGTCTTGACAAAGGCTTCCGATAATTCACATTTGGTGCAGATTGTGATATCGGGATTCAGGGGTGTCATTATGTCCCGGACCGACTTTGACAACCATTCCTGTTTCGGAATTCGTTTGACATCATGCAATGTCACGATTCCAACAGGATTACCGTTTTCCAGCACCGGAAAACTGTGATGTCTCTGCCGCAACATATGATCCTCGACGAGATTTTGAACAATCAGGTCGGGTGAGACCGTGTTCACATTCCGGATCATCAGCTGTTCGACATTCATTCCGGTCAGCCCCCGTTTCAACATCAGCAGTCTGAAACTGGATTCCGCGGCGTGAAGCAGGAAAAAACCGATGAAGACCAACCAGATGCCGCCGAACAGCACACCGGACAGCATCAGGACAAATCCGTAAGCCATGAAAAGGTACGAGATCGCTCTTCCTGCTAGCGTCGCCCATCGGGTGGATTGATACATGTCACCCGTGTAAATCCATAGAATCGCCCGGAGTATCCGGCCGCCGTCCAGGGGAAAACCGGGAATTAAATTGAACACAGCCAGAACGATATTGATATAAAACAGGTATCCGAACATGGCTTTCAGGAAGATGGAACCGGATAAGACTGTCAATAGACCGAAGAATAGACCGATCGCGATACTTGTGGCCGGGCCGGCGGCGGCCATCTTCAGTTCCGATTTCGGATCGTCCACCTCCTGTTTCATCTCGGCTACACCGCCGAAAACGTGCAGCGTGATGCCGCGAATCGGTATTCCTTTGGATCTTGCGATCAGAGCATGTGCCATCTCGTGAAACAGAATCGAGAGGAACAGAAGCAGTGCAGCTCCGATACCCATCACCCAGTGAACGGGTCCTTGAACACCCGGCAAAAGATCGGCAAAATAACCGCCCGAGAGCGACCAGGCGATCAACCCGAAGATAATGAACCAGGAATAATCCAGCGTGATCGGGATTCCGAAGATCTTCGCGATATACAAACCGCGTATTTTCCGTTTCATGTTCAAATTTCCCTGACCGGTTTTTCAGACACCGATGCCTTGAAAGATTGTCCGGATAGAGCAACGAAAAAAGCTGAAATCAGGTTGTCCCGCCTCCGCTTTTTTTCTGATGAAAATAATAACTGAGCACTGACCATCCGCAAACAACACCTGAAATAAATAGAATGAAAAAAAGCAACGCTCCGGACATGGAAAGTGTCCAGAAAAATAGGCGGACATCTACCAGCTCCACATTTTGAATGACAAATATTAATACAAGACATAGCAGGCTTAAACTTAGACCTAATTTGATCTTAGTGTTCATATTTCTTTGATGTCTCCTTTCTGTACCGGTGATGATATATGCGGGATAGCTTTTCCTCGAAGGGCCCGGATGAATTCGATACCTTCGGAATGGGAAACCGTCAGGATCTGGATTTGCATTGGGTCACTCAAAAGGCTCTTCATTCCGAGCAAAACGCTGAATTTGTCAGACCTGAGATACCGATCCAGCTCGTCATGTGAATCCCATTCGCCATACGAACTGAACCAGTTTTCATTCATTATGTTTTGGTAGACCTGATAATTCCGGCACCCTTTCTCTCTGCGCATTGACTCAATCAACATACCCAGAGTCTGCATTATCTCTTCCTGCTTCTCTTGATGCGCAACCATTGTTAATTTAAAGATGATCAAGATGTCCTCGCTGACGCGAATGATGGATTGACAACAGCTATGTGCCTCTGAATTGTTTCCCTTTTATCATGTCATGAAACTCCAACGCTGAAAATCTTGTACTCAAGAATTGTGCCACGCATCCGAATAGACGGTAAATTTTCACATAATCTATTGATATATAATGATTATTTATTCAAAACCTAACGGGTGGAAACTCGAACAAAAACGTTGAATTGCGGTCAAATATGATAAGTGGCCATATGTAACCAAAGGGTTCGTTTCCTTCTAATTTGCGTTTTATAGTCATTCTGTATGCTGCGGTTCTTCGCGTCACCCTCTTAAAATCGATATAAATGCGCTCTACATCCGTATGGACACATCTCAGCAACGGTAATCAGGTTCAGATCATGCGACTCGTCGTTATCGATGGAACTCCAGAGAAGGTTTCTAAGATCGCGCATCGATTCCTTCGTTTGCGGCGCTGGTCCGTGGATTCTGTCCAACTCAGCGGATTTTCATTTCGACAAAATGCTCCTGCCGATCGTCCTGAAGGGGAATTGTTACTCCTGATAATTGCCGTCCATCGAGAAAGAGCAGACTCGCGTCGGCCGAATCAGCGTCGAGACGGGCGACGGTGATGTGATAGACCGTATTCCGGTAGCGGTAGTGGATTTTGAGTGTCGTCCAAGATAATGGCAGAAGAGATGACAAGCGTAGTTGATCGCCCTCCAGGTTCACTCCCAGCAGGGTTTCGATGAGCAACCGATACATCCAGGCGGCTGAGCCGGTGTACCATGTCCAACCGCCTCTACCCGCGTGCGGCGCCACCGCATACACGTCCGCAGCGACGATGTATGGCTCAACTTTGTAGATGGCGATTTGCTCCGGCGTTCCGCCATGCCGTATGGGATTGAGCATTGCGAA
>JAFGLW010000024.1 GCA_016927905.1 candidate division CSSED10-310 bacterium
AAGGGTTGGTCTGTTCGCCCATTAAAGCGGCACGCGAGCTGGGTTTAGAACGTCGCGAGACAGTTCGGTCCCTATCTGCTGTAGGCGGAGGAGATTTGAGGGAAGCTGCCCGTAGTACGAGAGGACCCGGGTGGACGAACCTCTGGTGTGCCAGTTGTCCCGCCAGGGGCATTGCTGGGTAGCTACGTTCGGTCTGGATAACCGCTGAAAGCATCTAAGCGGGAAGCCAATCCCAAGATTAGATCTCCCGTGGCGTAAGCCACCTGAAGGTCCCTTGGAGAACACAAGGTTGATAGGCCGGGTGTGTAAAGACAGTAATGTCTGAGCTTACCGGTACTAATAGACCGTGAGGCTTGGCCACTTTTTTATGGAACCGTCCCGCATGCGTGACGGGACGGTTCCACCTTTTTTTCTTGATACCTTACCCTGAAATATTTATCATTTTTTCCCGGTGATTATAGCGGAGGGGTTCCACCCGTTCCCATCCCGAACACGGAAGTTAAGCCCTCTTGCGCCGATGGTACTGCAGTTTTCTGTGGGAGAGTAGGACATTGCCGGGATTTTTTTGTACCTTCGTTTTCCCGACGGAACCGCCCACCCGGAAACAACCCTGCATCCGGTTGATAAGCTGCGAATTCAGTTGTAGAATCACCATTGAGTTTTTCCATAACAGGAGGAGGTACCTATGTCAGGACACTCAAAATGGCATAGCATCAAACACAAGAAGGCTGCCGTCGATGCCAGACGTGGCCAGTTGTTTACCAAAATAATAAAGGAAATTACCGTTGCTGCCCGGCTGGGCGGGGGTGATCCGGAAACCAATCCCCGCCTGCGAATGGCGATCCAGAATGCCAAGGGCGCCAACATGCCCAACGACAATATCAAACGCGCCATCATGAAAGGCACCGGCGAACTTCCCGGTACCATCATCGAGGAGGTGGTATACGAAGGCTATGGACCCGGAGGTGTGGCCCTGTATATCGAAGTCATGACCGACAACAAAAACAGGACGGTCGCGGAAATCCGGCATATCCTGTCGAAGCACAACGGCAACCTGGGAGCCTCCAACAGCGTTGCCTGGAAATTCGAGAAAAAAGGCATCATCTATATCCCCAAGGAACAAATCGATGAAGACACGCTCATGACGCTGATCCTGGATGCAGGTGCCGAAGACATGGAATTGGACGGCAGTCTGTATGAAATCAAAACCGCACCGGGTGATTTTGACAACGTCAAAGGCGCCCTGGAAACCAGCGGGATTGAATTCGAGAACGCCGAGATCACCATGCACCCCAACACCTCGGTCAAAGTGGACAAGAAACATGCGGAACAGCTCCTTAAAATCATGGAAAAACTGGAAGATCACGAGGATGTACAGCATGTTTATGCCGATTTCGACATCCCGGACGAGGTGATGGAACAAATCTCCCCGTGACCACTCCGGGTTTCGAGTCGATTCCAGTGAACGCGGAGACCGGCAGCGACGGGCAGAACGGGTTGTCCGGTGAACTGCGCATCCTGGGCATCGATCCGGGATCCCAGCGCACCGGGTTCGGTATCGTTTCGGCCTGCGGGGCCCGTCTCGACTGCATCAGTTACGGCTGCATCCGACTGCCCGCGGATAAACCGGTCCCGTACCGTCTCCGGGATTTATTCGATGAAATGAACGTCATTCTGGATCGATACCGCGTGAATGATATGGCGGTTGAAAACCTGTTTACCGGAAAAAACGCCCAATCCATTCTCAAGCTGGGCCAGATCCGGGGAGTCATCCTTTTGTCTGGAATACGGCGGGGCCTGCCCATCGGTGAATACCCCCCGGCAACCGTCAAACAATCCCTGGTCGGATATGGACGCGCCGACAAACCCCAGGTGCAGTACATGGTTCAAAAAATCCTCAAACTTCCCGGACTCCCCCGTCCGGCCGATGCCGCCGACGCCCTGGCGGTGGCAATATGCCATGCCAACAACCGTCGGCTGGAGCGGCGTCTGGAATGCACAACATGATTGCATATCTTCAGGGCCTCCTGCTGGAAAAAACTCCCGAATATGCAATCGTGATCGCGGGTGGTGTCGGATATAAGGTATACATCCCGCTTACCACCTTTTATTCCATGCCTTCCCGGAACGAACCGATCGAGCTGTTCGTTCAGACCGTTGTCCGGGATGATTCAATCCGGCTGTTCGGGTTCCGACGGGATGAGGAAAGAAAAATGTTCGAATTGTTTTTGACGGTCTCCGGGATCGGCCCGAAACTGGCCCTGAACATCATGTCCGGAATGGAATTCGAATCGCTGAAACAGGCCGTGCTGAGACAGGACAGCAACGCGCTGTCATCCATACCCGGGTTCGGGAAGAAATCGGCCGAAAAACTCCTGTTCGAATTGAAAGGCAAAAGCCAGACGGTCAGCCTGCTGGGTGACCGCCCGTCCGTTCCGGGAACGGTGTCACCGGATTCAACCGTCCGGGCTGTGGTCTCCACACTGACCAATCTGGGCTACAAACAGCTCGCCGCCGAAAAAGCCGCCCTCGAAGCGACTGAGGAGCTGGGCGGGGAGGTGGAAATGCAGATGCTTATCCGAAGAGCTTTGAAAATCATTACCGGGAGAAAAAAATGATCGAAGATCAGCGGCATCTGATCAGTCCCAACCGAAAGGAAGACGATGACCGGCATTGGGAATCGATCCGGCCCAGAACGCTCGAAGAATACATCGGACAGAACAAGATCAAAATGCAATTGAAGATTTTTCTCCAGGCCGTCAACCAGAGAAACGAAGCTCTGGATCATGTGTTGTTTTACGGTCCGCCGGGTCTCGGGAAAACGACCCTGGCCCTTATTCTGGGCCGGGAACTGGGTGTCCGGGTGGAGAGCACTTCCGGGCCGGCCCTGGAGCATCCAGGGGACATCGCCGCAATTTTGACCAATCTGGAACGGCGGGACATCCTTTTTATCGATGAGATTCACCGCCTGAACAGGGTGGTGGAGGAAAAACTCTACCCGGCCATGGAAGATTACCGGATGGATCTGGTCATGGGCCAGGGACCCGCCGCCCGCGTTCTCCCTCTCGAACTCAGCCCGTTCACCCTTGTGGGCGCGACCACCCGGTTCGGCGCAATCAGTTCCCCCATGCGCGACCGGTTCGGAATCATATGCCGCCTTCAGTTCTATTCCCCCGGCGAATTGATCGCCGTGCTGAACCGGTCCGCCGGGATAATGGGTATTTCGCTTCTGCCGGAAGGTGCAGCCGAGATCGCCGGGCGTGCCCGGGGAACTCCCCGGATCGCCAACCGTCTTCTCAAACGGGTCCGGGATTTCGCCCAGGTGCAGGGCAACGGTCAAGTCACCGGGAAAATAGCGGATCGAGCGCTGACCGAAATGGAGATTGATGGGGAGGGTCTGGATTCGATGGATCGCAGCCTGCTGATCGTTCTGGCTGAAAATTACGGCGGCGGACCCGTAGGAATCGAAACGCTGGCAGCTGCGCTCTCGGAAGACAAGGATACCATCGAGGATGTCTATGAACCGTTCCTCATCCAGCAGGGATTCCTGCAGAGAACTCCCAGAGGACGCGTTCTGACACCCAAATCCTATGACCACCTGCACATGAGCCTGCCCGAATCGATGAAATCGAGTGAACTGCCGTTTTGAAATAATCGGACCCGGGGGATTCCATATCGTTGAAATGTTCGGACTTTAAATACGATCTTCCCCGGGATCGCATCGCCCAGTTCCCGCCAGCCCGGAGGGATTCATCGCGCCTGATGGTGTTGAACCGGCGGGACGAGATCCGGATTCACACTCGGTTTCGCTGCCTGTTCCAATACCTGACACGCGGAGATCTTCTGATCTTCAATGACGTGCGTGTCATCCCGGCCCGGTTCCGCGGTTTCCGGCGGTCCGGGGGAACGGTGGAGATTCTCATTCTGGACGGCTGGAGCGGTCCGTTCACCCGGGTGCTGATAAAACCCGGCCGGCGGGTGCGGGAGAACGAAATCATCGATATTCCGGGGAACTGGCGGGTCAGGATACGCCGGAAACTCCAGGCGGAGTTCATGGCGGAATTCGAAGGGGACGGCACCTGGCACGATTTCCTCGACCGATGGGGTGAAATGCCGGTTCCGCCCTATATCAAACGGAAACCGGGTGACAACAGGATTTCAATGGATCGGGATCGATACCAGACCGTCTATGCACGGAGACCCGGAGCGGTGGCGGCGCCCACCGCGGGGCTGCATTTCACGCCGCCGCTGATTTCCCGCCTGGAGCGCGGCGGGATCGAGACGGCATCCGTCACACTCTGGATCGGCTGGGGTACTTTCCGCCCGGTGGAGGTTCAGGATGTGGCCGATCACCGCATGGAACCGGAGCGGTACCGGATTCCCCCCGCCACCGCGGTGGCCGTCGCCCGGGCGCGATCGGAGCAGCGGCGGATCGTCGCGGTGGGAACCACCACGGTACGGGCACTGGAAAGCTGGGCCGAGGACTTTCCCGGATGGCAGCCGGTGCATCAGGCTGAAGCTTCCATTTTCATCGTTCCGGGACACCGGTTCAAGGTGGTCGATTCCCTGATTACAAACTTCCATCTGCCCGGTTCCACCCTGATCATGCTGGTCAGCGCCCTTGTGGGGCGGGAGAATCTCCTGGAAGCCTACCGGGATGCGGTTCACACGGGTTACCGCTTTTACTCCTATGGCGACGCCATGCTGATCGTATGAAACTGAACGGGAGGAATGCCGGGATGAGTGGATTTGTCGCGTTGCGGAGCTGCCCGGATACCCGCGCCCGGACAGGTCGAATCAATACGGCCCACGGAACCGTCGATACGCCGAATTTCATGCCGGTGGGTACCCAGGCCACCGTCAAAGCCATGACACCGCTTGATCTTCATAATCTGGGTGTTCAGATGCTTCTGGCGAATACCTACCATTTGCTGCTCCGGCCCGGCCCGGAAACCATCCGCGAACTGGGCGGACTGCACCGGTTCATGGGATGGACCGGAAGCATTCTGACCGATTCGGGTGGATTCCAGATTTTCAGCCTGGGTGGTCTTTCCCGGATAACCGAAGAGGGTGTGCGGTTTGCTTCACACCTGGACGGTTCGAGGATTTTCCTGAGCCCTGAGGATTCGATCCGGGCACAGCAGATGCTGGGTTCGGATATCATGATGGCCCTGGACGTCCTCATTCCATCGACATCCTCCCGGAAGGATACGGAGGCGGCACTGGACCGGACCATCCGGTGGGCGGATCGAAGCCTGGCCGGGCGGGGTGATTCCCGGGGCCAGCTGTGGGGGATTGTCCAGGGCGGATTGTATGCCGACCTGAGAAGGCGGTGTGCGGAAGTTCTGGTTGCGAAACCGTTCGACGGGTATGCCATCGGAGGACTGGCGGTCGGGGAACCGGTTGAGGAAATGTACCGGATCGCCTCGTTCACGGCCGATCTGCTGCCCAGCGCCAGACCCCGCTACCTGATGGGTGTGGGCCTTCCCGAAAACCTTCTGGATTGCGTATCGTTTGGAATCGATCTGTTCGACTGCGTCGTTCCCACCCGCAACGCACGAAACGGCCTTCTTTTTACTTCCAACGGCAAAATTGTCATCAAGCAGTCCCGGTATCAGAGGGATTCCCGACCCCTTGACCCGGAATGTTCCTGTTATACGTGCCGTCATTTTTCGCGGGCTTACCTGAGGCATCTTTACATGGCCAATGAAATCCTGGCATCGCGGTTGAACACGCTTCACAATCTTCACTTTCACCTGACGCTCATGCAATGTGCCCGCCGCGCGATTGAGGAAGCGCGGTTTCCGCAGTTCCGGAAGGATTTTCTGAACCGGTATCTGGCGGATGAAATTCCCTGAACCAAGGCGGCGGTTGATGCCGCGGAAAGAACAAATTAGATTCCCTATTTCCTTGACTATTGAAACCAATTGGTGCATTCTACCGCGTCGGTTTTGATCCCGGACGATTGATTCGATCTCGGTGAAAAAAAGGATTCTACCATTCAGGGGGATGTATGTTCAGTCAAGCGGTTCATGCAATGGCACAGGGCGGTCAGCCGGCTGCCGGCGGGTCCGAAGCGGGATTTCAGTTCCTGATACCGATGGTCCTGGTCATTTTCATATTTTATTTCCTGATAATCCGTCCGCAGCAGAAGGAACGCAAACGCCATCAGCAGCTTCTGAGCGAGCTGAAGGCGGGTGATTCGGTGGTCACAACCGGCGGGATCATCGGCACCATTCACAGCGTGTCCGACCAGGTCGTTCAATTGAAATTGAATGATAAAACGAAAATATCCGTGCTGCGGAGCGCCATCCGGGGATTGCACGGCGAAGTGCCCGAATAGCAGCGGATGGAATAGGTCGGAACAAACGGGAGATTTGAAAGGAGGATCTGGTTGAGCAAGATTGATCTCAAATGGCGCATATTGTTCACGGTGATCGTCATCGGAGTGGGATTATATATGATGTATCCGCCTCTGGATCCCGACGGGGAGGGTCCCGAACGGGGGAAAATCAATCTCGGACTGGATCTGCAGGGCGGCATGCACATGGTCATGGAGGTTGTAACTGAAGAGGCCGTCCAGAACGAACTCGTATTGATGAAGAAGAACCTTGAAAGCATGTTCCGAAAGGATCGGATCCGGGATGCCGTGATCGACATTCCGGATGATTCGCATCGGCTTGTGATCACTTTTCCGGACATGAGCAACCGGGATAAATATGTGGATGAGCTCAAAGATTACGCCAGCTTCAAAATCACAACTTCAAACCGTGCCGACAATTACGATCTGATTGCCACCATGGAATCGTCCCGGGTGGCTCAGATCAAGGAAAACGCACTGGATCAGGCCCTGCTGACCATCCGGAACCGGATCGATGAGCTGGGCGTTTCCGAACCGGTCATCCAGAAACAGAAAAGCCTTACCAAGGGGGAACTGCCCCGGATTCTGGTCCAGCTTCCCGGGATCAAGGATATTGAAGAAGCCAAGGACATCATCGGGAAAACCGCTTTACTGGAATTCCGGCTGGCGGTGGACGGACCCGCCACCCGGCAGGAGCTTCTGGAGATGCACGGCGGGCGGGAGCCGGCCAATGCCAGGCTGTACGAAGCGGATCAGACCCGCGGCGGGAAGCTGCTTTATTATCTATTGGAGAAGGAAGCGGAAGTCACGGGAGCCGACCTGGACAGCGTCCGGGTGGACCGGGACGACTATGGGCAGTGGGCGGTTGCATTCACCCTGAGCCGGGACGGCGGCAAGCGATTCGCCAGGCTGACTCAGGATAACATGGACCGGCAGCTGGCCATTGTTCTGGACGGGAAGGTGCAGTCCGCACCGGTAATCCGGGCCCGGATCTCACGGAACGGGCAGATTACCGGCGATTTCACATTCGAGGAAGCCAAGAAACTGATGATCGTGTTGAAGTCCGGCGCTCTGCCGGCTTCGGTCATCCCCTTCGAAGAACGCACCGTGGGGCCTTCCCTGGGACATGATTCCATTTCCAGGGGGATCCGATCCATCGTCCTGGGCGGTATTGTGGTGATTCTGTTCATGGCGTTCTGGTACCGGGTTTCCGGTCTGATCGCAGACATCGGGATGATTTTCACCCTGATTCTGCTTCTGGGTGTCCTGGCAAGTCTCCACGCGACACTCACCCTTCCCGGAATCGCCGGCATCATCCTGACCATCGGGATGGCGGTGGATGCGAATGTCCTGATATTCGAGCGCATCCGGGAAGAACTCCGGCAGGGTAAAACCGTCCGCACCGCGGTTGCAAACGGATATTCAAGAGCGTTCATCACCATCATGGACGCCAACATCACCACGCTGATCGCCGCGGTGGTACTGCTGCAGTTCGGGATGGGCCCCATCCGCGGATTCGCGGTTACCCTGTCCATCGGTGTGGTCGCCAGCATGTTTGTCGGGATTTTCGTTTCCAGGGTTTTCATGGATTCCATCCTGGCCCGCCCCTCAGTCACGAAAATCTCCATATGAAGTGAGGATGCACGCATGCAGATTTTTGCCAATCTCAATTATGATTTCATCGGGAAACGCAATATTGCCATCCTGTGCTCGGTGATTTTCATCCTGGCCGGAGTCGTCTCCATTGTCCTGCACAACGGTCTGAATTATGGAATCGATTTCGCCGGAGGAACCCTGATCCAGCTGAAATTTAATCGCGCCATCACGGCGGAGGAAGTGCGGAACGCCCTGTCCGAACTGCCCCTGGGGACCTATACGATTCAGCGGATCGGGGAACAGGAACATAACGAAATCATGATCCGGCTGACCCAGGCGGTGGAACGGGAAGTCGACAAAACACCGGCCGTCATGGTGACCCGCACGCTGAAAAAGGCTTTCGAGGAGAATGCGTTTGAGATCCGGCGGACCGAAAGCGTGGGGCCGACCATCGGCGAGGAATTGAAAAAGAGCGCTCTGGGAGCCATTGCCGGAGCCATTGTCATGATTCTGCTGTACATCACGTTCCGTTTTGAATTCAAATTTGCCGTCGGCGCGATACTGGCGCTGGTCCATGATGTTCTGTTCACCGTCGGCATGTTCTCCATCACCAACCGCGAGTTCAACCTGCCGGTTATCGCCGCCCTGCTGACGATCGTGGGATATTCCCTGAATGATACCATCGTTGTGTATGACCGGATCCGCGAAAACATGCGTCTGATGCACCGGGAATCTTTCTACACAATCATCAATAGCAGCATCAACCAGACACTTTCCCGGACCATTCTGACATCGGCCACCACATTGATGGTGATCATATTTCTGTATTTTTTCGGGGGAGAAGTGATCAACGATTTCTCGTTTGCTCTTCTCATCGGGATTATCGTGGGAACATATTCATCCATTTTTGTCGCCAGCCCGGTTTTAATCTGGTGGCGCGTGTTCGATACCCAGAAATCCAGGTCAAAAGGCAAACGGCGAGCATCAGCCTGAAGCGAACCGGGCCGGAATCTTGAAAGATAGTGTTCAGGGAAACCGTCCAAAACGTTTTTTCGTCTTTTGAAATCCTGGAAGAGGGTTTTTCCCAGTCCTTCACGGAGCTGCTCGAAGCACTTTACTCGGGCCGGACACGCTCCAGCGGGGAACCACTCTTGGGTTATGTGGCGGATGTCCTGGCCCGCCTGTCCGAATTGAACCTCGATTTTCCCACCATGGCTGCCGCCTGCCTGTGGCCGGCGTTGAACCTGCCGGTATCGGAAACCGATGTCTTCGCACGGTTCGACCGGGAAATAAGGGACCTGTGCGAACGGATCTGCCAGATCGATCAGATCGATTTCAAGGTGACATCGGAACTCCAGGCTGAGAATTCCCGAAACATGATTCTGGCCCTGGCCAAGGATATCCGCGTTGTTTTCATCCTTCTGGCCGATCGGGTCCACTCGCTGGATTTGATGGACCGGTACCCGAGCACAAACCCCGGAAGGGATGCATCGGTATGCCGGGAGATATTCGCGCCGCTGGCGAACCGGATGGGAATCGGCAAGTTCAAGCTGCAGCTGGAAGATGGCAGTTTCCGGATCCTGGAACCGGCCCTGTTCGACCGGATCGAGAAACAGATTCAGGGCGGGCGGGCGGACCGGGAAATCTATCTGGAGAAGGTCAAGACGGCGGTCATGAGTGAATTGAACCGGGAAGGTATCGGGGCCACGATTTCAGGTCGGGTTAAACATCGGTATTCCATTTACAGGAAAATGATCAAACAGCATATCTCCTTTGACGAAGTCTATGATGTTCTCGGCATCCGGATCATAACTGATTCCGTGCGTAATTGTTACAGTATTCTAGGAATAATACATTCACTATGGAAACCTATTCCACATCGATTTAAAGACTATATTGCCACACCCAAGGGAAATATGTACCAGTCCATTCACACCAGCGTGGACGGCCCGTCCGGCTACCCACTGGAAGTGCAGATCCGGACCTATGAAATGGACCGGGTGGCGGAAATCGGGATTGCGGCGCACTGGCGGTACAAGGATGTGATCTCCAAAAAGCATGAAAAAAAGTTTGCGTGGCTACATCAGATCATGCAGTGGATTCAGCAGAAGGGTGATCCTGAGCAGTTGATGGAGATGCTCCGGGTGGATTTCTTCCCGGATGAGGTTTATGTGTTCACTCCCAAGGGAGACGTCAAGACACTCCCCGCAGGATCCACGGTGGTGGATTTCGCATTTCAGATCCACTCCGATGTCGGTTGCCGGTGCAAGGGCGGAAGGGTCAACCGGAAGCTGGTGCCTTTGAAAACAGTCCTGCAGACTGGGGATGTCGTGGAGATCATAACGTCGCCGCACACCCATCCCAATGCGGACTGGATGCAGTTCGTCAAAACTCCCGCTGCCAGGAGCAAGATCCGGCGGTATATCCGGGAGCAGAACAAGGAGCAGGCGACCCAGACGGGGCGGGAACTTTTTTTCAAGGCCATGCGCAGACAGAAACTCCGGTCAAAAAGTGTTCTGGAATCGGAGGAAATGGTTCAGACTGTATCCAAACTGGGTTATTCCAATGCGGCTGAACTGATGGCGGCCGTCGGATTTGGCGAAATCAACGTCCAGCAGATTATCAACCGCCTTAAGATCCTGATGGTCAAAACAGAACAAAAAATCCAGAAACAGCAGATCAAGCCGGAAACATCCCGTACTTGGGTCACGGTGGACAATATGCCCAATGTTCTGCTCAAGTTCGCGAGATGTTGCGAGCCTTTGCCGGGAGAAGCAATAATCGGCTATATCACGCAGGGGCGGGGCATCACCATTCATGCCACACGCTGTGCCAATATTCATAAAATGGAACGAGATCGGATCGTGCATGCGGACTGGGAGCCGAAGGACCGGCCGGTCTACCCGGTGCGGATCGGGTTTGCTTCCCACAACCATCCGCAATTGCTGCAGGATGTTGCGAAAATACTGAATGCGCACAATGCGCTGGTTCTTTCCCAGAAAACGGAGACCAGCAGGCGGAAGGACAAGGTCCGTGGGGAACTGGTCGTGGAAATATCCGAACTGGAAGTGCTGAATCGTATTTTAAGCGAGCTGGATCAGATATCCGGGATGATCCGGGTGGAGAGACTGCTTTCCCGCTGAAACCTGTCTGCCCGGATTTTCCGCGATTCCGATCAGGCTTTCCGGATTTTCCCCGCCGACAGGCAGGATGTGCAGACATTCATCCGTTTCTGAACACCGTCGACAACAACTTTTATCTTGTGAATATTCGGGTTAAAGCGGCGTTTTGAAAGGTTGTGAGCGTGGCTGATCCGGTTGCCGAACTGAGGACCCTTCCCGCATATTTCGCATTTTCTAGACATGATAAATCTCCTGGCTGTCACCCGGATCCGTCCGAATGACGGCAGCACACTAGCATCAGAACCCATTCAGGTCAAGCGAAAAAATAAGTGGAAACAGTGCCCTTGCCTGCGAAATTTACTTGACACCAAAACGATTGCCTGATACAAATGATCTAGTTTGTGAACGATATCAGAGTGATTTAACAGAAGCTGGCAAAGCCAACAGGGAAAGTAGGTGGTTGCATTGTTCGGTCTGGGGAAGGGGAAGCAGCTGATCGGGTTGGATATCGGAACGAGTGCGGTCAAGGCGATTGTTTTGAAGGAGCAGTACAAGAACTATCAATTGCAAGCGCTCGGAATGGAACCGCTCCCGCCGGAAGTGATCGTCGATGGATCGATAATGGATTCCGGGGTCGTCGTGGAAGCCATCCAGAAAATTTTATCCAACCAAAAAATCAAATTGAAGAATGCGGCGCTTTCGGTATCCGGGCATTCAGTCATCGTGAAGCGGATCACGCTTCCCCGGATGTCACAGGAGGAGCTGTCGGATTCCATTCATTGGGAAGCCGAGCAGTACATTCCGTTCGATATCGAAGATGTGAACATCGATTTTCATATTTTCGATTCCCAGACGGACGCCTCCGGAGGCGAGATGGATGTCATCCTGGTGGCGGTCAAGAAGGACAAGGTGAACGACTATACCAACCTTGTCCGGCAGGCCGGTTTAAATCCGGTCGTAGTGGATGTGGACGGATTCGCACTGGGAAACCAATATGAAATCAATTATTCCCTGGAACCAGATCAGGACATCGCATTGATCGATATCGGAGCCGGGGTGATGAACATCAACATCATGCACGGTAAAGATCACATGCTGTACCGTGATATTTCCATCGGAGGCAACCAGTTTACGGATGCCATCCAGAAGGAACTGAATGTTTCCTTTGACCAGGCCGAGCAGTTGAAACTCGGGGAAACCGTGGAAGGAATCAATCCGGATTCCGTGAATGAAATCATCAATTCGGTTGCCGAGGATATCAGCCATGAGATTCAACGGTCATTTGACTACTACAAGGCGACATCATCGTCCAACAACATCGTGCGAGTCGTGTTAACAGGCGGATGCAGCAAGGTGCGCGGGGGAGGGATTGCCAAGTTTCTGTCCGAACGGTTGGGAATCGAAGTTCTGGTTGGGAATCCGTTCAACAACATCACTTACAACGAAAAGAAATTCGATCCTGTGATGATACAGGAAGTTGCACCGCTTTCAGCCGTTGCCGTCGGTCTCGCCCTCAGGAGGGGATAGTCCTTATGATTAAAATAAATATGCTTCCCCATGAGCGGAAGAAAACATCCATTGTTACCGTCGAACTGGTAGCTGCGGGTTCTCTGCTTTTGGTTCTGCTGGTCGGTGTTGCGATCTGGTGGCATTATTTGAATACGACAATCAAGGAACGGATCGCCACCGTCGAGAGGAAGCAGAAGACCGTTGAGGAGCTTCAGATCATCATCAACCAGGTCTTGAAATATGAGAAAGACCGGAATACCCTCCAGACAAAACTCAACACCATCGACAACCTCAAGAAAAATCAGAAGGGACCGGTGAGACTGCTGGATGAATTAAACCGGAGGCTGCCCGAGCAGATCTGGCTGACCCGGCTGCAAACCGCCGGCACCCTGATCACGCTGAGGGGATTCAGCCTGTCTCAAACCGCCATCGGCGATTTCATGAGCGCGCTGGATGCATCTCCGTATTTCAACAATGTCAAATTGAAAATTTCAACGTTGCGCAAGCTGGCAAATCATGAAATCTATGAGTTTGAACTTGATTTCATTACGGAAGTTTAAGAAGGAGAACGCGAATGCAGTGGGTTGATACTCTCGAAGCATATCCGGCATGGCAACGGTATCTGGTTGTGGGGATCATCGCGGTTCTGATATGCGTTGCGTTCTACTATTTCAAATACAAACCCGCAACGGAGGAAATCGCGCGCTACGACCGGCAGATTCAGGAACTGGATGCCAAAATCAACAAAGGACTGGCCATGAAAGACAAACTGGAGGAATTCCGCAAGGAAGTTTTCCAGTTGAAGGAAAAAATGAGGCTGGCTGCTGAAGTGCTTGGAAACAGGCCCAATGTCGATCTTCTGGTCAAATCCATGGAAAATCTGGCGTCCCAGTGCGGGCTGAAGGTGGAAAAGTTCCAGCCGATGCCGGAGCGCAAGAAGGGTTTTTACGGAGAAATACCCATCAACCTGAAATTGTTCGGCGGATATCATGAACTTGGTTTCTTTTATGATAAAATAGCCAACGAAGCCCGGATCATGAATGTCTCGGATATTCAGATCCATGGCCAGAGAGGCAAAGCGTATTCAATTTCGGCAGCATGCAATCTTACCGCCTTCTGGTATTTGGGCGAGTAGGATTCCGGAGCGAATGTGATGAAGGGAACAGGATATTTTCACCTCATGATCGGGATCGCGGTGGCGGTGTGCTTCTTGAATTTCACGGTGTTCGCCCAGGAACCACCCCCCATGGAGCCGGTTTCCGATCCGGGACAGGAAACCAGTCTGGACAACATTCCGCGCGCACCCGAACCGGTGACCGAGGAACCTCAGACGACGTACAATCCCCAGGGAGCCCGCGATCCGTTCCGGTCGCTTCTGGAGGGGATGGACAAGGAAGTCCGGCCTCCGGGACTGGCCGGGATCCAGATTTCGGAACTCACGCTCCAGGGCATTCAGATCGGCCTGGGAAGAACAGCCATCGTCAAAGGCCCGGAAAATATTGCATACGGAATGGAAGTAGGCGATACTGTTTTCGATGGGAAACTGATCGAAATTTATAATAACAAGGTTGTTTTTGAAAAGATCATCTATGATGCATTCGGTCGGGAGAAGGAAAAACAGAACATTGAAATATACCTTCACCGCAAATAGGAGGAGGCTCATGGTTTCCAAAATTTCAATTACCAAAGTTACGTTCCTGGCTCCGGTTTTTTGTATCGCATTGCTCCTGCCCGCCCACAGCGGACTGGCGGCAAGTGATCCTCCGGATCCCAACCTTTCTATCAGCCGGATCGAGGTTCGATCCACAGCGGACGGCGAGGAGGTTCTGATTCTGGCTGAGAAGCCATTCAAGCACTCCGCTTTCCTGCTTTCGAATCCCGACAGGCTGGTAATCGACATCCCGGATGCCTTGATGGCCGTTCCCGATCCGCAGCTGGCGGGTGATAACAACTTCGTGAAATCCATCAGCACCCGATCGGTGACCGAAGGCGATTCGGAGCTTGTTCGTGTGGAGTTGACCCTTTACGGGATCATTCCCTACCAAATCGGCAGCACCGAGAACGGCCTGTCCATCAAATTCGGCCAGGTCGCAATCGGATCCGCCGGGGAAGCTGCCGACGCGAGGTCGATGACGAAGTCTCTTCCAACACCCCAGCAGACGGTAGCCGATGATTCGGAACCGGGGATGGAACCGGCGGCCCCCACCGGCGGTGAAACGGATGCGTCCAAGGTATACGGCATCACTCCGGTTACCAAATACAAGGGTAAACCGATTTTTCTGGACCTGAAAGATGCCGATATCCTGGATATTTTCAGGTTGATCGCCGAGGTCAGCGGGTTCAACGTGGTCGTCGACCCGGATGTCGGCGGCAGGATCACCATCCGGATGGACAACGTTCCCTGGGACCAGGCGCTGGAAGTCATCCTGAAAAACCAGGGCTTGGGCAAGGAGATCGAGGGGAATGTCATGCGGATCGCCCGCAATGAAAAACTGCGGGACGAAAATGTCATCAAGCAGCAGCTTGAACATGCCAAACGGCATGCGCTGCCCCTGGAGACGGTGATTCTGTACCTGAGCTACGCGGATATCAACGACATGGAAACATCCATCCACGGTCTGCTCTCCGACCGCGGCACAATCATGAAAGATCTCCGGGTCAACGCACTGATCGTGCGCGATATCCGAGCCCATCTGGATGCCGTGACCAACCTGGTCCGGATTCTGGACGTCCGGACCCGCCAGGTCTCGCTGAATTCCCAGATCGTTGTCACTCAGAAGCAATTCGCGCGCAACCTGGGTATCCAGTGGGGCGGCCGGTTCATCGCGGACGCAGCTCATGGCAACACCACCGGGTACCGGTTCCCAAACAATTACACGGTCGATTTCTCACAAAATCAGAGTTCAACGGGTGGCGATGCGCCCGGGTGGAACGCCACCGACGGGAGCGGTTATGCGGTCAACCTGCCGTCGGGCAACACCCTTCTGGCCCTATCGTTCGGCAATGTCACCGATACCCTGAAACTGAACGTAGCACTGTCAGCTGCCGAACAAGAAGGATTGATCAAGACCATGGCCCATCCCCGGGTGACCACCGCCAACAACGAAGCCGCTTCCATCAACAGCGGGTACCAGATCCCCTACCAGGTGAATCAGGGAGATCAAGGTATCAATGTCCAGTTCCAGCAGGCCACCACACAGCTTACCGTCACGCCCCACATCACCAACGACAACTGGATCACCATGGACGTGAACATCACCCGGAACGCACCGGGACCCAATTTCGGATCCGGACCATCCATTTTCACGAACACCGCACAAACCCGGGTTCTGGTGAAAGACGGTGGAACGATCGTGATCGGCGGCTTGAACGAGACATCTATTGAGGACAGCAGTTCCCGCATTCCATGGCTCAATCAAATTCCCATCCTCGGATGGCTGTTCAAAAACAGCTCGAAAAACAGATCCTTCCAGGATCTCCTCTTCTTCATCACGCCTCAAATCATGGAGGAGGGGGAACAGGTTGTCCGAACGGAAACTTTTTAACCCGCCGATCTCTTTGGTGAGGCAAAGATGATTCAGCGGAGCCTTTATAAAAGGAGGAAGTCGGCGATGAATAAAAAAGTGAATGTCATGGCAATCATCTTAATGGGTTGCCTGTTGCTGATCGGTGTTTCAGGTTGCGGGGACGCAGGTGGTGCCGCAAAATCGAGTGCTCCCGTTACTCTGATCATCAGCAATATCGCGGATCAGATGTACGAAAGCGATGTCTGTCACGAACTGACACCGGGATTCTGCTCGTTCGTGGGAGATGAAAACGTCTTCACCGTGCGGGTCGACCCGGTCAGTCCGGATGAAGATATTGAGATCAGCCGGTACATGGATGTCGTTGTGACGGGATACGAAGTGAAATATTTCCGGAAAGATACGGGAACCATGGTTCCCAAGACTTTCACCGGAAATACCACCTACTACTGTGAAGTCGACACCGAAACGGATATCGATTTGATTTTCTGCAGGGCGGATATGAAGAACATGCCGCCGCTGTCCTACCTGTGGCAGTTCGGTTACGATCCTGAAACCGGTTTGAGCATGATTCATACAACCTGTGAAGTCACCATCTGGGGGCACACGGTCGGCGGTAAGGAAGTGGTCAGCAAACCGGCTCATTTCACCGTGAATTTCGCCAATTATGCGGATGACAGCGGTGGAGAGTGATGAGGGAGAAAACTATGAGAAATAGGATTAAATTCTCGGTTCTGATTGCTGCGGTTTCCGTCATAGCCCTGTCCGGATTCCTGGGATGCTGGTACGATCAGGATGACGCCCATCACCCCACCGGTCCGGGTCGATCGGGTGTTCAGGGCTGGGCGATGTACGTTACGGTTACCCCATCCACGGTGCCGGCCAACGGCGATGCGACCATGCATGTTCAGGCGAAGTTCTGGAACCTGGAGGAAAAATCCGGCGTTGCGGGCGTGGCCGTGTATCTGTCGCTGTGGAATATCGACGGATCGCCCGCCAATACGCATGAGTTGCATTTTCCGGACGGCGGGATGAACATGCAGGTGGTCACCGACGGTTCCGGCCTGGCCAATGCCACCATCCACGTCGGATACCTGCCCAAGACGGCATTCGAGAAGAATTACTACATCCAGGCGGAATCCACGATTGACTACGACAACAATGCTGTGAACGTCTATGATTACCACCCCATCCGGCTCTATAACCCTTACTACGACGGGAAACCAACTCCAACTTCAACCCCCTCCTCGTGAGAATCCGTGTGTGATTGTTGACGGAAGTTGATTCGCCTGAAAATATGATTGTGAACGGGTGTCCGGCGGGACACCCGTTTTCTATGATATTCGGCAGGTAAAAGGGTGAGATCAATGACGGACCAGGACATGTTGAATACCGCCGCCCGGCACATTGAAGACGGGAAACTGGACGAAGCGTTGGGAATTTACAAGCGAATTCTGGAGGAAGATCCCGATAACGAGGAGGCCCGGGAAGGTTTCAGGACGGTTTACACCGTGATGCTGGAACGGGACAACCACGATTATGACCTCCACCCGGCGGAAGACCGTTACATGGCGCTTTTGCAGCTGCAGAGTTATTTCGAGGCGATGCTCACCGTGGTGAAAAGAAAGCGGGCGGAATATTCCGAAAGGCCGCATTGAGACGGAGGGATGATGAAGAGGATCCTGGTTATTCACGGTCCCAATCTGAATATGCTGGGCCGGCGGGAAACGTCGCATTACGGGACACAGACCCTCAGCGAGGTGGATGCCGGAATCCGGGCGAAATCCGGAGAACTGGGGTTGGAGGTGGCGTGTATTCAGTCCGATGATGAAGCCGTGATCGTTCGGGCTATCCAGGAATCGCGCGGTCAATTTGACGGAATCATCATCAATCCGGCC
The DNA here is from genome assembly GCA_016927905.1 of candidate division CSSED10-310 bacterium. GTDB lineage: Bacteria > CSSED10-310 > CSSED10-310 > CSSED10-310 > JAFGJC01 > JAFGLW01. Next base: position 18,011 of record JAFGLW010000024.1, read on the forward strand.
GGATTCGGATACTCCAGTGTCGCCATCCGGGATGCTCTGATTCTGGCGGGGATTCCGGCGGTGGAAGTGCACCTGTCCAATATCCACGCCCGGGAACCCTTCCGGCGGCACACCCTGACCGCTCCGGCCTGCATCGGCCAGATATGTGGGTTCAAGGGAACCGGTTATATCCTGGCCATGATCGCGTTGCGAGATCATCCGGCGACGCAGGATGTGCGGACCGATTAAGTATAAAACCAGAACAGAAAAACTCAGGTCACAATTCACTGATCTGGGTATTGACGGATACCTGGTTACCGGGCTGTCGAACATTCGTTATCTCAGTGGATTCGACGGTTACCACGGCGCTGTTCTGCTGACCCGTCATCACTCGCTGCTGCTGACTGATTTCACGCATTTCGCCCGGGCGGCGGAGATGATACGACATCTGAAGGTGCGATGCTTGAAATGCCCTCTGATCGAAGAAATCGGGCAGTTGACACTTCGAATGAAGCTGGACCGGCTTGGATTTGATCCGGAATTTTTGAGTTACGCGGAGTATCGCAATATCAAGCGGATTCATCACAGGCTGAAACTCAAACCCATACCCGGATTTTTAAAACGTGCCCGGGAGATCAAGGATCAGGAAGAGATTCAGGTTATACGGACAAGCTGCAATATTGCACACCGGGCGTTCCGAAGCACATTGGATCTGATCCGGCCCGGGGTGAGTGAAAAACGGATTGCCGCGCATCTGGAACAGAGGATGATCGAGATGGGTGCGGACAGACCGGCGTTCAACACGATCGTGCTTTCCGGGAAACGTTCGGTTTATCCCCATATCGGACCATCAGAAAACAGGATTGAACGGCATGACACGGTGATCGTGGATTTCGGCGCAAAACTCAACGGTTATTGCTCAGACTGCACTCGGGTGCTGTTTCCCGGCCGGGGCGGTGCTCGACAAAAAAATATCTATCGGATAGTATTGGATGCTCTTGAGACCGCCCTGTCGGTTATCAAACCGGGTATCCGGTTGGGCGGTGTTGACCGGGCGGGTCGGGACGTGATCGACCGGGCGGGTTACGGGTCGTTTTTCATGTTTCCCATCGGTCATGGAGTGGGGTTGGATATCCATGAAGCACCGATCGTCGATGGAACAAACGATCGAATTGTGGAGGCGGGGATGGTTTTTTCGGTCGAACCGGGTATCTATATCCCGGATTGGGGTGGTATCCGGCTCGAGGAACTGGTTCTGGTGACTCCATCGGGGATGGAGATCCTGACGGAAACCGACCGGGATCCGCCGGAATAATATTTCATATACAGGAGGGTGGTTTATGCTGGACACATCGAGCTTTCGAAACGGATTGAAGATAGAATATGAAGGCGAACCTTATATCATCGTTGAATGCCAACATGTGAAACCGGGCAAAGGTGTTGCATTCGTCAAGACCCGGATGAAAAATCTGAAAAACGGTGCGGTGTTGGATGTAAATTTCAGATCCGGAGACAGGGTAGAGAAGCCCGATCTGGAAAGCCATGAAATGCAGTACCTCTATAAAGACGGCGATCTTTTCTATTTCATGGATATCAAGACATTTGACCAAAAACCATTGACTGAAGAACAGCTGGGTGACAGCCGGAAATTCATCAAGGAAAATGAAACCGTGACGGTGCTTTTTTACAGGGGAAATCCGATTTCCATCGAACTGCCGGTGAAGGTGGAATTGAGAATTGTCAAATCAGACCCGGGGATCAGGGGAGATACTGCTCAGGGAGCAACGAAACCGGCGGTTCTGGAGACCGGCGCCGTTGTCCAGGTCCCGCTGTTTGTGGAAGAAGGAGAAGTGATCCGCGTCGATACTCGAACCGGGGAGTATATCGAACGCGCCAGGGGATAAGGAGACGGCAATGAATCTGGACATGAAACAGATCAGACAGCTTGCATCGATTCTGAACAAAGAAGGCATCGATGAATTTGAGTGGAAGGACGGCGAGAAATCTATACGCTTGAGGCGGTTCAGCGGATCGATCCCGGCGGCACCGCAGGCGGCTTCCCCGATCCCGATACCGGCACCGGCGCCCGTTGCAGTTCCGGAGATATCGGAACCCGGCAAAATAACTCCGGCTCAGGGGAACCAGTTCATAACGTCACCGATCGTGGGAACATTCTACCGCGCACAATCACCCAAGGCGGATCCCTATGTAAAGATCGGCGACAAGGTCACAAAGGGTCAGGTGTTGTGTATTCTGGAAGCGATGAAACTGATGAATGAACTGGAAGCTGAGTATCCATGTGAGATCGTCAAAATACTGGTTGAAAATGCCGAGCCGGTGGAATTCGGAGAACCTCTTTTTGAAGTTAAACCCCTCTGAAAATCGACAGCATGATCAAAAAAGTGCTCATTGCAAATCGGGGTGAAATCGCCCTGCGCGTCATCCGGACCTGCAAAGAACTGGGGATTAAATCGGTCGCCGTTTTTTCCCAGGCGGACGCGGATTCTCTCCACGTCCGGTTCGCCGATGAAGCTGTCTGTATCGGTCCTCCGGATAGCGCGCGGAGTTACCTGAACATTCCCAATATCATGACCGCCGCTGAGATAACCGGTGTGGATGCGATTCACCCCGGCTATGGATTCCTGGCGGAGAATGTTTATTTTGCGCATATCTGCAATGACTGCGGAGTCAAATTCATCGGACCGCCGGGTGACGTGATCCGGTTGATGGGGGATAAGAGCGCGGCCCGGGAGACCGCCAGGAAAGCGGGTGTCCCCATCATTCCCGGGACCGAGGAACGATTTTCGTCCAACGAAGAATTGATGGATGCGTGTGAATCGATCGGATATCCGCTGATTATCAAAGCCTCTGCAGGTGGCGGCGGCAAGGGAATGCGCGTTGTTGAATCTCCCGAATTTCTCTTTAAGGCATACCAGCAGGCGGCATCGGAAGCCCAGAGCGCGTTCGGGAACGACCGCGTTTATATCGAGAAATACCTGCAGCAGGTCCGGCATGTGGAGTTTCAGATTCTGGGTGATGAGCACGGAAATGTCATCCACCTGGGGGAGCGGGATTGTTCGATACAGCGGCGTCACCAGAAACTGATTGAAGAAGCTCCCTGTCCGGTGCTGACACCCCGCCTGAGACAGGAAATGGGACGGGCAGCAGTCAAGTTCGCCCGAGCCGTCGGATATACCAATGCCGGCACCATCGAATTTCTCCTGACCCCGGAAGGCAAGTTTTATTTCATGGAGATGAATACCCGTATCCAGGTGGAGCATCCCATCACCGAAGAAATTACAGGCGTCAACCTGGTCAAGGAACAGATCCGGATTGCCTCGGGTCTGGAAATGAAGCACAAGAAATCTTTCAATACCTGTTTCGGTCATGCAATCGAGTGCCGGATCAACGCCGAGGATTCCGTCACGTTCCAGCCGGTGCCGGGATTGATCAGGAACTGCCATTTTCCGGGCGGACTCGGTGTCCGGGTCGATACGGCCATATATCCAGGGTATCGGGTTCAGCCGTTTTATGATTCGATGCTGGCCAAGTTGATCGTGCATGCTGAGGATCGGGACGAGGCAATCGCAAGGATGCTCCGGGCACTGGGGGAATTCGAGATCGAGGGTATTCCAACTACCATCGACTTCCACCAGCGCGTGTTCCGGGATCCGGTTTTCACGAGCGGGCGGTATGATGTCGGATTCCTGGTCGGCTGGGATCACAGACAAATCACATCACAGACCGCTCATACCTGAGACGGGTAATATTGCCGGGAGGATTAAATTTGGATTCGATCGTGTTCGTTCCCACATGGAATGAATCGCAGAATATCGATCGTCTGGTGCGCGAACTGATGACCGTTCATCCCGAGATTCATGTCGTGATCATCGATGACCTGTCACCGGATGGAACCGGTGATATCGCAGAAGCCCTGAAGGCCGAGTTTCCCCGGTTGCATGTGGTTCACCGTCAGGGGCCCAGAGGCAGAGGATGGGCCGGGATCGCGGGATATATCTGGGGATTGGATCACGGTGCGAAATTCATCGTGGAAATGGACGCCGACTTTTCGCATCGGCCCAGGGATCTGCCGAAAATCATCGACGCGCTTCAGGACGCCGATGCAGTGCTCGGATCACGCTACATCAAAGGCGGAAAAGACCTGCGCAGCAGCACAACCAGGCGGATCATCAGCCGGATAGCCAACATCTATCAGAAAATCATGTTTCGAACGCATGTCCGGGATTGCACCTCCGGTTATAGAGGTTATCGCGCCGAAGTACTGGAAACGATCGGCGTTCGCAGTCTGGACAGATGGGGACCGGCCGTTCTGTCGGATATATTGTACCGTATCATTCGGGAAGGCTATCGAATTGTGGAGGTTCCGATCGAGTTTCCGGACCGGGAACAGGGGGAGTCCAATCTGTCATTCAAGATTCTGTGGGAAGGTCTTCTGAACGTGGCCCGGTTGACCTTCCGTGTAAAACGCTGACCGGCTCAGCAGATCCTGCACCGACCACTGGCGATCCGGGAGAAACGGATCGTCCGCTCCGTTTTGGACCAGTCTGACGGCAATCAGAGTAAATATGCAGGCTACGGGAATACACTTCATTCCATGATACAGTAACTGGATCCAGGCCGGCCAGAAAAGCTGCGGCATGTCAGTGGACGGCAGATTGATGAATATATACGGTGTGGGCAAAGCGCAAAACAACCAGATCCATATCCAGATTTTCGAACGGTCGATTGCCATCATAAGGGAGAACACAGGAAGCATCATCACGTAGTGATGTTCCCACACGTACTGGTATGTCAGAAAGTAGACGCAGATCCACATGCAGAAGGCTTCGATGAACCGGATGCGCCGGGGCAGAAGTGTGACGGTTGAAGCAAGCAGAAAGATGCCGAGGGACACCAGATTCAGTATATGATGCATGTTTTGCAGGCCGGGATGAATCCGATGCAATATCACGGAGAAAAACGTCCATAAACCCAAGCTGCTTGGGCCAGGAACCAGTTTCATATGAAAATAATCCCGGAACTCCGCAAAACTTCCGGGTGAATTCAGAAAATAGGGTGCCGAAAGCAGAAAAATCAGGAGACCGAGGATAATCAGGGACGGAATGCGTTTGAATTTGATCCATAACGGAAAAAACAGGATCGTATTCAGTTTCCACAGGGTCGACATGATGTAACATGCATCTCGGGTCCGGGACCGCGCGTGGATGTGGGCAATGCCCAGCAGATGCAGCAATGTGACTGTTACCATGGATTGCTGCCCGATATGCAGTTCGACGTAAAACGGTGAATATGCGAGCCAAATTCCCGCAAGGAACCACCGGCGCTGCGGATCGACCGGCAGCCATTTCAATGCATAAATGTTGAAAAACAAAAGCAGTTCGACAATTCCGATCCAGCTCCAGTAGGAAGACCATGGCGGCAGAAGGGTCAACGCAGCGCCGAACGAACAGGCATATGCCGGGAGATATCGGAAACCGGAGAAATACGGAACCACCAGGTATTCACTTCCGAACCGGTGTTCCCGGACGCCGTAATATACGGAACAGCCATGCAGGAAGTTATATCCGGCCTGGTAAATGGAAAAGAAGTCCAGCCCTCTGGGAACCCGGTCGGTATCATGGAAAAATGAATCCAACCATCCCCGTTCCGAATGAGGTTCAGCGGGATGGGTTTTCGTTCCGGTCATATTTTCACCCGGATTCCAGGCGAACGGTTCGGACAAGAGCGATGTGAGCATGAGCAGGTGCAGCCCGGCCGCTGCCGCCAGAAACCAGAAAGACTTGTTCCGGTACCATCCTTTACCGGCCATCCAAAAACTGTTCATTGACGGCTCATGCAGCGGCGGGCGAATCCGTCAGATTCGGATCGGCTGAATGTCATGAATATTCAGCTGAATGGATTCCCGCCCGTTCCAGATATTGATTTCCGGTGTAGCCACCACATCCATACAGCTTGAAGCTTGAATATCCTGGATGTGCTTGCCGAAATTGAAAGCGATGGCGTTGACCGAGCGATGGTTCTGCGTCAGTACCAATTTGAGATGTGCATTGTCGGCACCGACCTGGCGGGGTGGATACCGCGTTCTCAGGTTACGTATCAACAGCCGAGGTTTAGGGTTTCCCAGGCCGAAAGGCGCCAGCCGCTCCAATGATTTGACCGATTCAAAACTCAGTTCCGGAAGCGATGTTTCCGTATCGATCTCGATCTTCGGAATCAAATCTTCCGGATGGATCTGGTTCCGGGCGATTTCCGAACAGGCATGGCGGAACTCCTTGATCCGTTTGGGATCTATCCGGAACCCGGCGGCGATCTGATGACCGCCGAATTCTATGAGCAGGTGACCGGCTTTCTGAAGGCAATCGAACAGGTTGAAATACGGAATGCTCCGGCCTGAACCCTTTCCGACGCCGTCTTTGATGGAGATGACGCAAGCGGGCCGGTAATACATTTCGGTTATTTTCGAGGCGACGATTCCGATGACTCCCTCGTGCCAGTTCTCCCCGGAAACAACAATAAAATTATCCTTGTCCAATTCGGATGCCCTGATCTGATCGATGACGTGTGTCAGGATTTTTTCTTCGATCACCTGCCGCTGGTGGTTCAGTTGGTTGAGTTGATCCGCGAGTCTGTTTGCTTTTTCGGGGGATCTGGTCAGCAGCAGGTGAAGCGCCTGATTGGGTATCCCCAGCCGGCCCACAGCATTGATCCGGGGTCCGAGTTGATATCCGATGGCGACCGGATTGATCTGTTGGCCGTAGGTGATGCCCGCAACCTTCATCAGAGCCTTGAGTCCCACATGAGAAGAATGTGACAGCGATTCCAGTCCAAAATGAACGAATATCCTGTTTTCACCGGTCAGATGCACAACATCCGCGACGGTGCCGAGCGCCACCAGTTCCAAAAGTTGTGGAACGGGAAACTGCAAAATCTTCCTTTCGATAAGGGCTTGAATCAGCTTGAAGGCAACCCCGATTCCGGCCAGATTGTTGTCCGGATAGGCTGAATCGGCGCATTTCGGATTGAGAATGGCATAGGCGTCAGGCAGGATCTCACCAGGTTCATGATGATCGGTTATGATTACATCGATCCCGGACCGATTGGCATAATCGACCGATTCCACGGCCGAGATTCCGCAATCGACCGTGATCAACAATGAAACATTGAGTGTTTTCGCCCGATCTACCGATATTTCATGAAATCCGTACCCATCCCGGAATCGGTTCGGAAGATAGGTGAAGACTTCAGCTCCCAGAGCCGGCAGGCACATTTTCATCATCGCCACCGACGTGATCCCGTCGACATCATAATCTCCGCATACCAGGATTTTTTCCTGGTTTTTCAATGCTTGGCAGATCCGGTCGACCGCCCGGTCCATGTCTTTCATCCGGAACGGATCGTGCAGATCCTCCAGCCGGGGTGAAAGGAAAGACTGAATGGATTCAATGTCGCGGAATCCTCTCTGGAGCAGAATGTCGGAGACAAAACCAGGCAGATTCAAGGCCTGGGAGAGAAACCTTGAAACACTCTGATCAGGCGGGTTGTATATCCAGGAATTCCTGGGCAGTTGAATGTGATGCAAAACAACACCTCATTGAGGAACTAATAACAAAAATAATGAGTTAAGTCAAAGAAAAGATGGCAGTCCATGGAAATTTCCCAGAAAATCCATGAACCGTTTTACCACCAGTTCCCATCGGTAGAAGGAGTCGATATATGCCCTGCCGTTCCGGCCCAGTTTACTCCTGAAATCCGGGTGATCCAGAAGCAGCCGAAGTGAAAAATGGAATTCCGGGCTGTTTCGGTAAAACAGACCGGCGTTTGACTGAAGACAGTGATCCCGCAAAACTTCGCTTTCACCGTTTGCCAGAACCGGTTTTCCGGATGCGAACGCCTGCAGGAGAAGGATGGACAGGCTCTCATATGGCGAGGGCACCATCACGACATCGGCAGTTTCCAGTGCCGGACGGATTTCATCATCCGGGATGAACCCCAGAAAACGAATCTGGGGGTGATCCCTGCAATCAAGGTGTTTTCTGCCTGCAAAGACGAGTGTTCCATCGAAACGGGTCCTCTCGCAAAATTGACGGAAATATTCCATCAGAACACCACACCCTTTACCTTTCTCAATGCGGCCGATATAGAGCAGAACCGGGCGTCGTAAATCATATTTTCTCCGGAAATCATCTCCGGTCATTGTGGTATCGGGCAAATCGATACCGGTTCCGAGCAGCTCCTGGGGTTTCCCTTCGACCGGGTAGGTCCGGTTGACGAATCGCCGTTCGGCATCCGTCAGGTATAAAATTCCGGCCACCCGCCGGTAAAGATCCCGGAAGATCCCGAACCGTGCCGCCGGCTCGTCGTGGGCGGTTGGTATCAATATACTCCGGGATGGCCTTATCCGCGTTCCCTCGACGGTTGGATAATAAAGATAGGTGATGAAACATAGAATCGTGTATTGGCTGTGGTGATCCCGGATATACTGGATGAGACTTTCGGAGACCGGACCTTGCTCAACGAGCCAGTTTTGCTCCGCTTCAGCGGAGTGGGATTGATCAAGAAGATTGCGGGTCAGGCGGTTGAATGAAGCCATGTCTCTGGGATGGTCGACCGGGCACCGGATGACCGGCAGCCCGTTAACCTGATCTCTTCCCGGGGGATACTCGTTCGCCCATGTGATGTAATCGACGGCACAGGTGGTCAGAATATCGATCCGGAATGACGGCGCCAGGTTTTCGGCAAGCCACCGGGCATACAGTTCAGCTCCCCCGTTGACCTCCAGTCCATATCGCTGGACAATCATGAGAACGGATGGTGAACCGGAGCTGTCCCGTTTCATTAAGTCAACTCAATTCGATCCATTAAAACGCTGTGTCGGTATACCGGCATCCGTGTCCGGATTACGGGAATACGCTTTCCGGTTTCGGTGCAGAATCCGGCCATAACCACCCAGGTACCCTTCGGTTGATGAAATGGGATTTTCACGTCGATCGGCAGATTCTGTATCCGGGGTGCGATCACATCGGTTGTGAAACGGAAATCAGACTGGAATCGATGGTTTGACGGAGCGATTTTCCGCTTCAGTTCCGCCCAGGGGAAAAAGGGTTTTCCGGCCGGGGACGAAACCGGAAACAGGTGTATGAAACCGAGGAGTTCTGTCGGGGGATGTTTATCAAAACACAGATACAGATCCACATGGAAAGACTTCTCAAAGGCATCGACGGCTCTGGGGAATCCGTATCCCAGCAACCTGATATTGAGATTGAATTCGGCATTGCAGCGGGAACCCAGCAAAGCGGCGCCGTAGGTTTTGACGGTTAATTTTCTTGGATCACGGCTGCCGGGGATCAGTCGTGCCGGACACCATGGATCTGCTGTCAACCGGACATGATGCAGATCAAGATCGGGATGGATCAGGGGCAGATATACACGCTGTCGTTGGCCTGGTTCAAAGGGTATCGGCACAAGGTCTTCGTCGTCGATTTGGACATACACCTGTTGAGTCGAGCCGGGATCGGATGCCGTCTGGAGATCCAGCGACAACAACGCTGCATCCGTACCCGCCAGAAAAATGGAGGCAGTCTCGCGAGCCCATTTATAAACCCCGCCGCTGTCCTGTTCGGTTTCAAACCATCCCAGGGCGTACTGGGTGTCATTTTTTCCGGGTTGCGCATGGGCGGCGGGAATCGTCGGAGGATGCCAACCGCGTCCCGGGCAGGTCTGACAGGCTTCCGGCGGGGATGCGGATTTCATCAGTTTTCTGAGATGGGTGTACCGGTTGCCCGACCAGATCGCTTCGAATGATTGTTCCTGCAGATTTCCCAGAGGCGGCATGGCGCAACAGGGCCGGATCGATCCATCGGTGGCGAAATAGGGAACGTCCCAGGGGAAAAAACAATCCTTGCGAAGCGATATATCATCCGTGTCCGGCGATCCGTTCCCGATTCCAACTTCATCAAATTGATTCTCGGGCCATAGTTCAATCCGGATACGCCGTTTTGAACCGATTTCTCTGGCCTGCAGGACGGTTTCACGGCCGATATCCCGATTTCGAAGGTAGATGGACTGATTTTTAACGGGATCGAATTCACCCATGGCCTGAAGGATGACCGACTCCGCATTGCACTCGGCCGCAAGGTCAACCAGAGCCGGTAATTCCGAGATGTTCAGCTTCATCCCGACCATGGAAAAATGCAGATGGGGAATGTCTGATTTTCGTTCCGCTTTCCGACGGTTGAGCGTTTCAATATTCGCGATTATCTTCTTGAAATCGTAGCCGCGTATTTTCCGGTAAGTAATTTCGGTTGCCGCGTCGAGTGAAACATTCAGATCATGTAGTTCCCCCTCGATCAACAGCTCTGCTGCCTGTTCGTTCAGCAGGACGGCATTGGTGGAGGCATTGACCAGAACACGATGTTTCCGTGCGGCCTGCAGAACAGTCTTTAACATCGCCGGTTCCAGTAAGATTTCTCCGTCGCCAACCAGATCAATCCGTGATATTCCGGGAACGACATCCGAGAGTATGGAATCGAGAATTTCCGGATCCATACGCCGGTTGGCGGGCGTCCTGGCAATTCCGCAGGTTTTCGGGCACATGATGCATTTGAGATTGCAGAAGGTTGTCAATTCGATGTTGATGGCGGTCGGAAACAATGCATGCGGATCGCTCAGATGCCGGATGTATCGAGGGTGATCTTCCAGATACACTGATTTCAGAGTTCCCGCTCGGTTATCAGGATCGTGCCGAGAAGTGTCATATCTTTATCATACACCCGATCGCTGCGGGTGATGGGTACCCGTTCCCTGGGTGAGCCTTCCGGGTACAATCCCAGTTCCAGACGGTAATGGCCGGCATGAATGTCATCGGGAACGTGAAACAGATGCTCGTGGGCAATGAATGTCCCGGGAACCCACATGCTGCTGAATTTACCATTCACCGAAAGCAGATGATCCGCCTGGAAGAAATCCTTGCGGCTGATGCCGAATTTCCTGCGAAGGGGGGATGTTGCGGGGCCGGAATCGCTTTCTCTGGAAAAATGAAGGCCGACTTTGAGATTCATGACGGTCTGATCCAGAGATCGCCAGAAAGACCGGAACAGGACTTCTCCTTCCAGCACCCAGGATTCCGGAATGATTTCATATCCCAGAAGAACCAGTTTGCTGCCGAAAACCACCTTCTGAGGCCATTCCTCAAGCCATGTTCTGGATATCTTGAATCCCAGTTTCCTGGAATCTCGTGAGGCCGGATCGATATCAATTGGCCGTATGGTATGCGATGGCTCCAAAACCACCTTGATCAATTCTTCCGACCTGGTCTCGGGTAGCGGAAATTCCAGTGTCTCCCAGTCGGTCGATTCCAGTTTAAACGGAATTGGATCGAAGGAATTGATTCCGATTTGCCCCGAAGACGGAGCTCCGGGTAAAGCCGTCTTGCGCAACTGCATCAAAAGGAATTTTTCCGACGGGGAACGGTGAAAAAAGAGAACTGAGCGGTCGGTGCACCACCGGAAATGCCGTTCTTCCAGTTCGGGTGAATACCATCCCGGCATCCGACCGAGGATCTCGTCGGTGGCATGTGCCGTGTTTTTGGCTTTTAAAACCGGTTTCCATCCCATGCCGGGACAGTTCAGGCAGGCTTCGGGAAGATTGTTTTTGAGAATGTTCAGCCTGAGTTCCGAGAAGGTCCGGCCAAACCAGATTTCCCGGAAAGCGTTGCCCTTTCCGATATTCCCAGCCGCCGGCAATCCCGCACAACAAGGTCGGACATCACCGTTGGTGGTGATATACGGGGCTTTCCATAAAAATGAACAGTCTTTTCGATATTCATCCGGATTGCCAGGTGGCGGTGCGTTGCCTGAGAGAAACTGATTCAGATCGATATCGGTCGGTAAAATCCGGGTCAACTGGTCCGGCCACAGATTCAGCCTGAATCCCTCGGATTCGGCCTCAACCAGACACCGGTAAAGTATTTCCTCAGTCAGATCCCGATGATACAGGAAAGCGGATTGACCTTTCAGATCCTCCGATTCCTCACCCAGAGCCTGCAGGGTGACCGATTCGACTCCAAGCTTCCTGGCCAGATCGATCAGGGCCGGCAGCTCTTCTATATTGTTCCGCATGGCCACCATTGAAAAATGAAGGTGTGGAATTGATTTATTGCCACTTTCTTTCACGGTGTTCAGAGTTTGGATGTTTCGAATCAGCTGGTCGAAGTCCGCTCCGCGGATCTTTCGGTATGTCTCCCCGGTTGCGGCATCAATGGAAATGTTCATGTCCTGGAGATTCAGATCGACGAGTTTCCGGCTCATCGGTTCATCCAGCAACTGACCGTTTGTGCAAAGGGTGACAGGTATGCCAAGAAAATCGGCATTTTCCAGGAGATGAAAAAGAAGATCACCGGCCAGCAGCGGTTCCCCGTCACCCACCAGATCCACCCGTTCGACGTACGGGATAACACTGGTGATCAGATAATCCAGAATTTCGATATCCATTTTACGATCCGGCTCCGACCGGGATTTATTGAGCGTTTTCGGGCACATGAGACATTTGAGGTTGCAGTATGATGTCAACTCGATCTGAATGGCCTGGGGAAACGGTATCCGGTTGCCTGACATGTAATTTTGGTATTCTTTTGAACTTTCAAGAACAAATTTTTCTGACACGCCGATCCTCCCTTACTGCAAAAACGGCTTCTTGGCGATGCGTGTAAACGCTTTTCACCGGGTGATAATATGCTGAAGCGGCGGATGAATCAATATCGGATATCCATTCGGTGTTTTAGATTTACGCAATCCTTCAGATCCGCTAACATGCCTGCGATGAGCGAGACATGTCAAAAATCGGCTGGATGGATAACCTGGATGGGGCTGGCTGTCCTGCTGGCCATCGCCTATGCGATGAAAAGGCATTCAATGCCCTCCATCGATTCGATCACCGATTACTGGAATCGGGCGGCACTATACCGGGCATACAACAAGTGGCACTTGATTCTGTTGGTTCCGGCCGTTCTCAGCCTGGCATGGGCATGCTCGGGTGGATTCGGCGTGAAAAGATGTCGCGGGTTCCCTCGGGATGTGATCGGCGTACTGCCGGGATGGCTGTTCCGGTTCGGATTTCCGGTTGCATTCACGTTGATTTCAGGTATTACCGCTTATTTCATGCTGGGCGCAACGCCCCGGGTACTGGACAGTTTCAATTATTTGTTTCAGGCAGAAAATTTTGCACGGGGTCAGCTCTATGCTCCGGTTCCGGCCGTAAAAGAATGTTTTGAATTCCCGTTTATCGTCATGCAGGACGAGCGCTGGTACGGTTCGGTATACCCGGGATTTTCCGTGCTGCTGGCACTGGGTGTGGGGATTGGATTGCCCTGGATGGTCAATCCGGTCCTGGGTGGTCTGGGTTTATTTATGATCTACAAAGCGGGCCGGGTGTTCTTTCATGAGCGACTGGCCAGATGCGCTGTTTTGCTTCTGCTGATTTCACCCTTTTACCGAATGATATCCGCCATTCACATGTCTCACGCCTCCGCCATGATTCTGGCGCTGGCAGGTGTGATGCTTCTGTGGAAATGGATCGTGTCCGGAAGAACGGCTCATCCGGGGATACCCACTGCAGCCGGATTATTTCTAGGGTATGAATATATTACCCGTCCCCAAACAGCAGCAATTGTCTCCGCCCCATTTCTGTTCTATGGAGTATGGCGGTTCTTAAAGGGCGCCATCCGAATCAAGCACATTCTCTTGTTTATAATTCCCCTGTTGATTTTTTATCTGGCGATGGGCGTCTATAACCTGGAACTGACCGGCAATCCGCAACATTCTCCCCGTTACCACGTGGATCCGGCCCGCCGTCTTGGTTTCGGTGACGATCTGGGCGCGCCATTGCCTGGCGGAAACCGAAGCGGTCACACGCCCGGCCGGGGTTTGAGCAATGTTGAAGTGCTTTTGAACCTGTGGAACAGCGACCTGTACGGATGGGGGGCCTGGGGCCCCTTCGGTTTCTGTACATTGCTTGTTCTGGCTGCGGTGGTTCTGCCGCCCTATCGGATCATTGACGGTGTTCTGGCAGGCGGTATTGTCTGCAATTGTGTTTTGTATGTTTTCTATTTTACACCGAGTCCCAATTTCGGGCCCCGCTACCTGGCGGGGATCATCCCGGCGACCGCATTTCTGACTCTCCGGGGCTGCGAAAAGCTGGTTGCCGGAACGCGTGATTATTTCGAAGATCCATCCCGGCCGGCGTTTTTCTGCCGGTTGACGGCTGTTTTCCTGATCGTGATTTCATGGGGTTTGTTCCTTCCGCTGCATACCAGCCATTACGGCATGCTGCCACCCATGACCCCGAAAACTGTCGTACCCGTATCCGTCCGGCCGGATTCAGTCGTGGTGATTCCAGAAGAGTTCTATACCATGAATATCTTTACCTGGAATTCACCCGATCTGGATGGTATTATCTTTCTCCGCGACCCGGGGGAAGCGCTCATGGAGAAACTCGGTGACGCCTACCCGCATCGCACATTTTTATATGTGATCGGATTGGACGCGAAATCAAAATGGAAATTGTCCGAGATCCAGTTTTCTGAAGACTCGCAATCGGCTCGAGGAGGGCTATGAACATACTGGGAATATCCTGTTTTTATCATGATTCCGCCGCCGCCATGGTGGTGGACGGCAATATAATGGCTGCCGCTCAGGAAGAACGGTTTACCCGTCGAAAACATGATGCCGGGTTTCCCAAAAATGCTATTCAGTTTTGTCTCGATCACTGTAAACTCGATATCAATGATGTCGACATCGTGTCATTTTACGATAAACCCTTCACCAAGTTTGAGCGTATCCTGGAAACCTATCTTTCGTTTGCTCCCCTGGGTATCAGTTCCTTTGTCAAAGCCATGCCGTTATGGCTGAAACAAAAACTGATGATACCCAATCTGATCCGGAAAGAGCTGGGGTATGAGGGGGAGATGATATTCCCCGAGCATCACGAATCTCATGCCGCGTCCGCCTTTTTCCCTTCGCCTTTCGAACGGGCCGCCTTTATCACAATGGACGGAGTCGGGGAGTGGACCACGACATCCTATGGAACTGGGCGTGGAAATCGGATAAAAATTCTCTCTGAAATTCATTTTCCGCATTCACTGGGACTTTTATATTCCGCGTTTACCTATTTCACGGGATTCAAGGTGAACTCCGGAGAATACAAAGTGATGGGACTGGCTCCATACGGCGAACCGAAATACGTGCAGATAATCAAGGATGAACTCATTGATATCAAAGCCGACGGATCATTTCGCCTGAACATGGAATATTTCAATTATTGCACGGGTCTGACCATGACCAATTCGAAATTCGACCGGCTTTTTGACGGTCCCCCTCGAAAATCGGAATCGAAGATCACGCAGCGCGAGATGGACCTGGCAAGATCGGTGCAGGAGGTGACCGAGGAGATCATGCTGCGAACGTCCCGTCATGTTCATTCCCTGACCGGGGAACGCAATCTGTGTCTGGCTGGAGGTGTTGCGCTGAATTGTGTGGGTAATGGAAGAATTCTGCGGGAAGGTCCGTTCGAATCGATCTGGATTCAGCCGGCTGCCGGAGATGCCGGCGGGGCTCTCGGTGCCGCCCTGTTCGCATGGACCCAGTTTCTGGACAATCCCCGGCAACCCGACGGCAATGGAGATGCCCAGAAAGGATCGTATCTGGGTCCGGAATTTTCACCTGATGCGATCGCAGGGTACCTGGACGAAAAAGGATATCCCTACAGCCGGATACCCATGGAAAAAATCCCGGATCACGCGGCGGATCTGATCGGCAACCAGAAAGTTCTGGGATGGTTTCAGGGCAGAATGGAATTCGGACCGAGAGCGCTCGGCAACCGATCGATCCTGGGTGACGCCAGATCCCCCAAAATGCAGAAACTCATCAATCTTAAAATCAAATTCAGGGAAAGTTTCCGCCCGTTTGCACCCTCCGTTCTGATGGAACGCATCGGGGATTACTTTGAAATTGACTGTGAGAGTCCCTATATGCTGCTCGTTGCCTACGTCAGATCAGCAATAAGAAGAAAAATGACACCGGAGGAAATCGAACTGTTCGGGATCGATAAACTCAATGTGGTCAGATCATCAATACCAGCCGTCACCCATGTTGATTATTCCGCGCGGATTCAAAGTGTCGACGGCAAACACAATCCGTTCTATTATCGGCTTTTGAAGGCATTCGAACAGAAAACCGGATGCGGCGTCATCATCAATACGTCGTTCAATGTCAGGGGCGAACCGATCGTATGTACACCCGAAGACGCTTACATTTGTTTTATGCGCACGGAAATGGACTATCTCATCATGGGAGATTGCATCCTGGACAAATCGGTGCAGCCAGAACTGAAAGAAGCCAAAGACTGGCGCGAGGAGTTTCAGTTGGATTAGGGATTGAAGGAGAACCCGATTGAGTCTGATAAAAGATGTGTTGACGGATCTTAAAAAAATCGATCAGGGACCCGTAATTATGCGGAAGTTCGGACTGGTCCTGGGTCTGGTCTTCCTGGTGTTCGCAATGCTGATCTGGTTTAAGCACCGGCATGAATCTCCCGCAATCACACCTTCTGCATATCTTTTCATGTCTGTTGCCGCAGTGAGTGTCATATTCGCTTTTTTACATCCGAAAAGCCTGAAGCCTGTCAACACAGTTTCAGTTTTCATCGCCATGGTCATCGGGTGGCTCATGACCCGGGTGATACTGGCAGTCACGTTCTATGCCGTCTTCACGCCCATCGGCCTGACGATGAGGTTGTTCGGGAAAGACAGTATGGACCGGAAATTCAATTCAAATTCTGAAACCTATTGGAAAAAGCGGTCCGATGAACCGTATAATCCCGAACGGTCCAGAAGGCTTTTTTGACACCAATGTGAGGGATTGAACAAATGGGAGCATCCACATCGATATTGAAGGAATTCTGGGAGTTTTTGAAGCATTCCAAACGATGGTGGTTATTGCCGATCATCGTCATTCTGGGATTATTGAGCATATTCATCGTTCTGACGGAAAGCTCCGCGGTTTTCCCGATGATCTATGCAATTTTTTAAATCTCCCGGCTCGTTTCCGTCAATCCATGTCCGGTAGCTGGTACATCGACAGCTTCGACTCGATTTTCCGGATCTGTTCCTGGATATCCTTCTCGTTTTCAGCGTATGGATTTTCGCGCAGGTACAGGGAATACTGGTCGCGTGCGTCTGCAAGCCGATTCATGTGAACATAAGTGTTTGCCAGCATCAAACGGTGATTCTTCGAGATCGCCGGATTGAACATCATGCCCTGAGACAACTCAAACTCCGCCTTCTCCCACTGCTCCATTCGATAATAACTTTCGCCCAGAGCCAGGTGGGATTTCGGAATTCCCGGATCCAACTCGACCGCCTGCCTCAGCAACTCCTCCGACTTCTCATAATTGCCGTTCTGATTCAGGTGGATACCATGATTCAGCAGCGGCAGAGGATCCGCCGGGTTGAGTGTTGCGGCCGTTTCGAACGCCGCGGCCGCTTCTTCAAACCGGAACATTTTCAGCAAGACAATTCCTCTGCCGGTGTATGCCCGGGAAAAAGAACCGTCTTGCGCAATCGACTTATCGAAAGCCTTGAGCGCTTTGTCGATTTTTTCTTTTTCAATGTATTTCATTCCTTTGTTGAAATGCTTCAAAGCAGAGGGGAGAATGCGGTGATCCATCGGGAGATAAAAATCGGAAAGGCCGGCACGGGTCAATCTCGATCCCGGCTGGATATCGCTGAAATTGATGTCCCGGTAAATGGTGCTGCGCGGACTGGGTCCCGTTATCGAAACTTCAAAAACCTGTTCCTGATAACCATGTTTGGTCGCATGCAGTTCGAATAGTCCTTTGGGGAGACCGGAAATACGGTACGCCCCGTTTCGATCGGAGTAATCCCGGCCATATTCCCGACGCTGGATGTCGATGAGCCGGATCAGCACATCCGGCAGCAGTTGGCCGTCGGGTGCGTAAACAGTTCCTTCCAGGGTGTATGCTTGGGTCATGGTTGGTATCACCGCCAGCAATACCAGAATCCGCACCAAACCGATTTTCATGTCGATTCTCCTCAAGGGATGGGAGTTCCCTGTCTGGAAAGCTTAGAAATCGAGGAGCCGGTTGTCAACAGAGTGGTTCCGGTAACCGGAAGGTCCGCTTGACGTTTCGGAGAAACCGGATAATAGTATGGTTGGAGGTCCGGATGAAGGAAATTTTTCATTGTTCGAATTGTGGTGCCATTCTTGAAAACCCCGATGACTCCTGTGCCCAGTGTGGTTATCAGAGGGAATCGTCGTTCCATAAACAGACCTTATGCCGGGTGATTCTGACCAATCCCGGGAAAAATCCTGCACGCGTCTTTCTTCTGCTGAATCTGCAGACCGGACTCAACCGCTCCAAATGGCAGGATATCGTTCGGAACATTCCGGCAATGATTTTTGAAACAACCGATTGCCGGGCGGCGAAAAACCTGGCTGCCCGGATCGAACAGGCGGGCGGGATGGCGGCGGTTGAATACAGCACCGGTTCCGGATCGGATACCCACGGAATGGAACCGGAAGCGGTAAAACCGTCCCCACCCGTTCAAAAAACCATCGGGAGGCTGATACCGATCATCATAGTGGTTCTGGCGTTGCTGGGGCCGCTGTTTTCGAAATTCGATTTCGAGTCGTTGAAGGAATTCAAGCAGCATTTTCGCGATATCCTGGAACAAAACCAGTCGGGTGGATTCGATACCGTTCGGATCATTATAGCTTCCAGGGACATCCAGGCCGGTGAAACCATCACCATGGACATGCTCCGTTCCGTCCCCATTGAACGCGAAAAAGCTCCTGATGGCGCAGTGGCTCCGTTGAATGTCGAATCCCTGATCGGACAGTCTGTTCCCCGGGAGATTCCGAACGGATCGATCATCATTCTCAATTAAAATGTGTGTCCGATTACCACGGACCAGCGGTACCGGGGATCTTCATCGTCCCGCATAACATTGTATGCATAATCGACTCCAACGGGTCCGATGGGAGTCATGAACCGTAGTCCCAGTCCGATGCTGGTCTTGAGTTCATCGAGTCGGATGTTGTCGACCGATTCCCAAACATTTCCGGAATCGATGAAAACAACCCCAATGAAACTCCATACAAGCGGTACCCGCCATTCCAGGTTTCCCAGCATGAACGTGTTTCCACCGGTACCCTGAACATTCGAGCCTTCTTGTCTCAGCCCGCTGCCGGCGGATCCCGCGATATCTTCATAACCCCAGCCCCGGATTGTCTTGATTCCTCCCAGTTTGAATCGTTCCTGAAATGGCAGATCGCGTCCCCAGCCGCAACGAAATGCCAGTCCCAGTACCTGTTCGGGAAGCAGTTCCAGGAATTGGAAACCCTCAAAGATCGTCTTGGTGAAATCGACCTCCGAATCATATACCTCGCGTGCGAATTCGACTTTCAGGGAGAACAGCTGACCCTTGACCGGATTACGGGGATCGTTGCGCGAATCGTATAAAAATGCCGGGGCCAGGGACCCGATTTTCACAGAATTCCGGTATTCATCCGGGATGGTTGTACCAACCTCGATATCCATCGGACGGTCTTCATCCAGCCTGTACTCCAGAATAGCACGGGCTCTGGAGCTGAACCGGTAAGTCCAGTTCGCTCTGCCGCCGTATCGGAACAATCGGTACCCGTCTTCCCTGGTAAGCGTGCGAAAAAGACGGATTTCCATTTGAATCGGGTATCCGGCAAATTCGGGTTCCCGGAATGTTATCTGGGATTTGTCGGAAATTTCTGTAACGTAAATGGAACTGCCCAGATACCGGTTCGTGCCGAACAGGTTGGTTGTGTAAAAACTCAGGTAACCGTTCAATCCGCTGTCCGTATTGTACCCTGGCCCGGTTTCGAGATACAGTGAAGATCGTTCCTGCAGAGCGATGATGACATTCCGCCTGGGTTCGTTTGCCTGAATCAGCGGAGATTCCGCCTGGACCGAAGCGAACAGGCCGGTCTGGGACAGGTTCCGCTCCATCTTCTGGATGGTCTCGAGATTAAACGGTTCATCTTCAATATCGAGGGTGTTCCGATCGATAACCGATCGTTTGGTCTTCTGAACTCCGCGGATGATGGTCTTGCCGAAAACTGTCCGGTTGCCTTCATTGATCGAGATATCCACCCGGGTCGATTTTCTGGATTTGTCGAACGTGATTTGGGTATCAACCGATATATCCGAAAACCCGCGCCTGCGGTATTCCGATGCAATCCTGATCTTGGCATTTTCAATTGCTGCCGGAAAATACGGCTGTTCCACGCTCAGTCCTGACAGAGACAGCAATTCATCTCCGTCGATTGTATCATTACCCTTCACGGTTATGGACTGGATGGTCGTCTGAAAACCTTCGGTTATCCGGATGACCAGAGCAACTTTGGATGATTCGGGATCGAAGTTCTGTAAAGTTCCTTCGACGGTTGCGTTCTGAAATCCCTGGTTCTGATAGTAAAGTCTCACGGACCTGCAGTCTTCCTCAAATTCAGCCGGGTCATAGGATTTACCTTCCGAACTGACTATATAGTCATCCAGGATTTCATCTGCGAAGGTTTCGTTACCCTCGATGTTTATCTTGGAAATATCCACTTTGGATCCTTGGTTCACCGCGTATAGGTACCGGTTTCTGCCTGTTTCGGTGTCGATGACGGTCAATTCTCCTTCCGCAAATGCATACCCACGGGATGTATATTTTGCTGTCAAACGGTCTGTGGCCTGGTGAAGCAATTCGTCGTCGATCAGCTCGGTATCCGCAAGGCCCAGGACCTCGAACAGCGTATTCGGCTTTCGCTCCAGTTTGTAAAACCACCAGCTTAGATTCCAGAAATGTGCAGGTGCATCGATCCGGATCGACATCGCTTCGTGTTCTTCGACACTGAACACGATATCCACCATGTTCTTTTCCGGGATGTAAGAATATTCTGGACGCCGGATCCTGATCTTAAAGAAACCTTTGCGCAGGTAGAAATCCCGCAGATCTTCCATATCCGAATCCAGTTTTCTCTCCAGGAACCGCCTTCCGGGCCGGCTGTCCACCTTGTTTTTCAGCACGGAGTCGGGAATGGTCTCGTTACCAATGAATGTCACGTCACGGATCAGTGTGGGTTCATTTTTACTGATTCGAAATGTTACGGCGATTTTTTTTCTCTCATCCAATTTGGTGAGATCGGGAATGATTTCACATTTTCCATAACCGTATTCAGCATATAGCTCCTCGAGATTCCGGATGGTCTTCAACAGCTTCTGATCGGTATAGATTTCGTTTTCCCGGAGAGTACAATGTCTGAGGATTTCCTTCTTGGAAATCCGGCTTTCCAGGCCGTATGCGAACAGGTAACCGGTCTGCTTGCCGACAAAACGAACGGAACTGACCATCCATTCCGGTTCCAGCTTGAAGATGATCATTGCGCCGTCTTCGAATGCCAGAGCGGAAACGATCACCTGCTGGAACCGTCTCAAATAAGATATGTTCTGCAGGCTGGTCCGCACAGCGGCCTGCGTTAACAGATCCCCTTCTTTCAGAGTCAGGATCCGCATGACACTCTGTTTTTCCAGCGGGTAATCGCTTTCGATCCGGATATAGCGGACCGGCTTGTTCCACAGATCCGGAGCGACGTCGGCTTTGACCGGCAGCAGGCCGGTCATCCACAAAATCGCACCATAAGCCAATCCGTGCATGAAACGTTTCATCTGAATTCCCAGCGGAGACGAATATCGCCGCTTCCGGATCCGTCTTCGTTTTTCCGTCCGACCAGATAGATGTTATCGGAAACCCGGTATTCCATCATCAACAGATCTTCGGTTGATCCGGCCGAGCGGGAATAGGTGACCGAGAGATTCGGGCCGAAATATTTCTTTACGGTGATTCTTGCAGAGGGGCTGTCATCGGTAGTTGAAAGTACCGGATCGATGCTGAATTCATCGAAGCCCATCCAGTATTTGAAACGCTTTTCCAGGACATCCTGGAGCGATCCGGTCACATACGCTACGCCGCCTGCCAGGTAATCGCCCGATCCCTGTGTTAACTGTTCGCTTGTTTTTCCGAGTCCGATGAGAGAAACCAGATCGAGTTCGTTCAAGGGCGGCGAAGAATGAAGATAGATCTTGGGGTCGGTCAGGAGGGATCCGGTGATTTCAATAGTCACCAGGTATCCCTCTATTTCCGAAAAAGCGGAAAGATCGATGACGGGGTCAACCCGGTCAGGATCGGCAAAATCCAGTGTGAATCGATCCAGAGTGAATTCCCGCCCCTGATACTCAATACTTCCGTCCAGAGCTTGAATTTCACCCAGCACACCGGGACTCGTCAGGTTCCCGATGATCTCCAGATCCAGTTTCATTTCGATCTTGGCGAAATTATTGTCGATGCTGACATTTTCCGGAGCGATTACGCGAATTCTGAGTCGCGGATTAAAACCGGCAGCATCGGCTATATCCGGCTGGATTTCACGTTCTTTCACCAGCAGAATTTTCCGCGATTCGCTGACAATCATCGTCTTGTAATCGAATCGCTTGTTATAGAGCGTCCGTAACAAATCGATTCGACCATCCAGCAATGGTGAACTCAGGTTTCCCGAAAGAAGGAAATTCACGTTTCCCGTGGATTTGAATCCCGGCGGGTATTGAAATGCGATCTTTTCGGAGACAATGCTCAGGTCCAGCAGGGCCGGAAGATAATTCTGCACTCCGATGTCCCCGGAAACCGACAGATATGCGCCTCCCGCCAATCCTTCCATGTATTTGATCTTGGCCAGTTTCTGATCAAAGCTGACTTCACCGTGAAAATCCTCAAACAGCATATTGAACGTCGGATTTTTAAAAAACAGCTCCTGAACCAGGACTTTGCCGAAGAAATCAGGATCCGAAATGGGCCCTTCGATTTGAAGGTCCACTTCCAGATTTCCGGAGGGACGTTGCATGAAATCGGTCAGATCGGACAATGTGTTCAGGTTCCAGTTGCCCATAATTTTCAGATCCATGTCACCGGAAAACACAAGAACGCCCTGTACCGTCATCGTTATATCCTTGTTTTTCAAAACGGAAGGTGCGATGGTCAACGTTTCACCATCAATTCGGAAACCTGTCGGCTTATCAAGCTGAAACGGGTGGTCTGCTGCATTGATATGCAAAGATTGAATCGAACCACGGGTATCGAGCGTGTTCAGATCCTTGATATCAAAGAAAGCGTTGATCGATCCGGTCACATGACCACTCAGCTTGTCCCGCCAGTCGAAAACGGGTGATGCCGCTATCAACGGCTGGAGCGGCATATCCATCAAATCCGCCCTTAGAACCGTCGGATAATTGTCGGCAAGAATCGTTTGACCGGATATAACGGCACCGTATGCTGATATCACAGCCTCCCAGTCTATCCCTGGAACTCCTGATAAGCGCACGACCGCTTCGGCGCGTACCGAACCGGCGGGGATATCCCGGATGAACGTGTTCGGAATGTCCGCCGAAAGTAAAATGTGCGATTCTCCATCCGGGTTTACCTGCCGGATATCGAGCGATCCGAACCCGTAGAGAGGTATCGGTTGTACGCCGTTCAAACGTTCAAAATTGAAATTGGTCACCTGAACTTCCCATTCGGGTTGCCGGGAGTAGCGGAAATTTCCTGTCGCAACCAGTGACCCGACTCCGGGCCGGGTTTCGAGCCAAACCTCCTGTATTCCCTCAGGTGACCAGAGCAGCTGGATGGAACCGCTGCCCAGTTCGATCCCATTCAGTTTAAGTCGCTGAAGTTTCAATTGACTGGGTTCGCAGATCGCGGGATTCCGGTTGAAGATCAGTGTCCCGGAAACCATGCCATCCGGTTCGACCACGAGACCGACGATGTCGGATGCGGGGGCCAGCATCAGGGAATTGATGTCCAGTGAACATTCATATACCGACCATTGCCCTCCTGGAACATCCCGGCTGAAGACAAGCTGCCCGTTCATATCGGCTGTATCGCCGTCGATCGCCAGGTTTCGAATCTCCATCCGGCCGGGATCGACACTTCCCTCCAGTCTCACCCTGTCGATTGGCACTTCATCGATCCGCATCCCCATGCCCGTCAGCCGGAATCCAACATCGTACGATTGCGGTGAGCCGCCGATGTGAATAATGCCGGCAGTTGTCCCGTGTATGTCCGGTATGGTTACCGGAGTTATAAAATAGGATTCAATCCGGGTCAGCAGTGAGTTTATGTCCTGAATATTCGTTCTGATTTCGGCGTTCATCTGCTCGGGAACAAAAAGACCGGAGATCATATCGGCCCGGATTGTCTCGTTGTTCACGGTAGCTCTGTGAATGGTAAACTCCCCGGTGTCATAGCCGAAATCGGCATAAATCGAGAGCGGATTCAACAATACCGATATCGGATGCTCATTGCCTGAAATGTGACCTGAGATCTTGAGATTTTCCGTTTTGAATCCGGGATTTCGAATGGTTACGGAAACCTGACCTTCACCCGGAATAGCCAGGGGAAGGTTTTGATCCCGGCATGCAGCGGCAAAATCAAATTGATCCACACTCAGATTGAACTGAAGATCCTTGCTGTTACTTTTGAAGGTTATCTCGCCTGAACCGGAGACATCCCCTCCGTATAGCTGTCCAGCGAGATGGGGGAAAAGAAATTTCCGGTCCCGGTACAGGGCTTCTGCATACAATTGCGAGGCGTGAATCCGATCGAACCGGGGATCTTCACTGACAAGATATGCCTGGATATCCAGGTCCCGGGCAGGACCGGATCCCTCCACTTTAATCGTCGTTTCCCCGGTCAGCTCTCGGGGAAGCGACAGGGCCCTGGAAACCTCCATCAGATTCGTTCGAACGACACCCGAAAAATCCAGTTGGGGATCGGTGAATTTTCTCAAATCCAGCTTACCCGTAATCCAGGTCGCTCCGGAATCCGTGGCAATAGTGACACTCGACCCGTGAATACCGTCACCCCAAAGATCCGCTTCCAGAAAAACACCGCAATACGTTTCGAAGCGATCGTTCAGGGTGGTTTGGCTATGAACGGTTTCGGCCGTAATATGGATCTCATTCTGATCAACGGAGGTTTCCGCATGGAAGTTGATGAGGGGCGCTTTGACAGTTAATTTCCTGGGACGGTAATCCAGCTCGAATATACCCTCGGTCAGGTCGATCCGGTCGGCGCGTATCAAATCGAATATTCGGCGGATTCGGCTGTCATCCTCACGATTCTGTTTCGGAGATTTTCCATTTCGTTTTTGCAGCATGTGGATATTACTGTTCTTATCTTCGGAATAGGCGAGACGGAATACGGGTTTTACGAGGGTCAGCGACTCGATATGAACTTTCTGATTCAAAAATTCGATCGGATTGAAGCGACAGTATATCCTATCCACTGCAATCATATCTTCATCGGCAAAACCGGGATCATTTGCGATCGACGCATGATGAATCTCGATGGATCCCAGCACCGAAATGCGTATCCGCTCCGCTTTCACATCCCGATGTATGTACCCGCTGATTTGATTGAGCAGGATCCCGGTTACTGTATCCTGAACGGCGGGTATGTGGAACAATGAAATGAAGAGAATCAGTGCAAGGATGATGCTGATCGTTCCATACAGAATACCTTTGATGAAAAAACGCAGGAGCGATCCGGTCCGGGTCTCGAGGTTTTCAGGATTCACGGATCGATCGCTTCTTCTGAAAAGATTTCAACCGGCAGGACATCCCTATAGTCCCGTTTCAGTTTCTCGATCAATCCGGCGTAATCATCCGGATCCATACTTCGGATTCGATGCAGGGCATGCAGGATCTTCGAGTCCGCAGATCGAAGATCATGCGGTTGCACCAGCTGAATTTTTTCACCGGTTCTCGACAGCCGTTTCTCATGAAGTTGTTTCTTGAGGGACAGAATACGTTCCAGAAAAAGCCCGTACTCCCGTCCGGCAAGTTCAGGCTGACCGGTCAGATCGTACAATTGAGCCATATAAAAGCGGTTGTCGTCGGAATCGTTGATCGATATTTCCCGGATCATCTCGTCTCTGGCCAGTTCATAATAATGTTCCGAACCGGTAGTATCCCCCATCGTATGGTAGGCGATCGCGAGGTTCCGATGAAGTCTCTGATAGTTGGAATTTATCCGGTTAATTTTCCGATAGATTTCAATCGAACGGTCTGTTTTGCCGGTCAGGGAGTATGCATAAGCAAGATCGTAGAGGGCCGGCAGATTGAACGGATCAATTTCGACGGCGTGTTTCAGGGAGTGAACGGCCTGCCCGGGTTGATTCCAGTGCAGGGAAGTCTGCCCGGAGAAATAAAATCGTTCGGATTGCATCTGACGGTGAACGAATACCGCTCCGGCAAGAAAGATGCTCCCCGCCAGTATCGATGCCCCCAGAGCGGTCCCCCGGGAACCGAATCCAAGAGATAATCCGGCCGGGGCAGGTGCCGTCCGAGACCATGACATTCCCAGAAACAAAACAAACCAGGAGGAGAACCATCTCAGATTGACGGAAACCAGATTATGGAGCAGTATGGCGAGAACCGCCGAAACGGCCAGATTTCTCCAGACTGCTTCCAGGTGGGATCCCGGGGGACCTCGAAAGCTGTTGATGAAGTACCGGACGATAATCAACAGAAAAAGAAACAGACCGATCAGGCCAAGTTCGACCGTGAGTTCCAGATATTCGCAATGAGCATGTCGCAGATTTTCGGCGTGTTTGAACACCTGGAGATACTGGGGATTTCGATATTCCGGAAAAAGAACCGGGAATGTTCCGAGTCCATGACCGATCAGGACTCGGAATCCATTCGATTCTTTCAATATCGCCATGGCTCCATCCCATGTCCAGATACGGAATTGATTGGTTTCCCATAACCGCATGATCGGTTTTGAATGAAGATGGATCGCGGCGCTCAGGCCCAGCACCAACACCCCGAGCAGCACGACGGCAGATAATTTAATTTTTCGGTATCCAGATATGCAGCCGAAAAAAATAACCGCACCGGCCAAACCCACCAGTGCCCCTTTGCTTCGGGTCAACAGAAGGCAGGCGAGGATTGCCGCCAGGTGAACGGTCCAGAAAACCCGCATTCCGGTTTTGTTCGCTGTCCAGATCCGGTAGATGACCGCGGCGGTCGCCATGATCAGAAACGGTGCTAAAATATTGGGATGACCGAAGGTTGAAAAAACGCCGTCACCGAACGATCGACCCCAAGGAATGACATCCAGCCCCAGGATCTGCACGAATCCATATAGCGCAATGGGAATTGAAATCCAGGCGAACCATCGATTCAGGCGTTCTAAGAATGTATATTTCGTGGCGAAGACGGCGAAAAGAACGGAAAAAACAAGCACCGGAAGCATCCTTGCGATCTCCGGTGCCCATGTCCAGCGATACCGTGACCAGATAACGGACAATACCATCCATGTTCCCAGGCCGACAGACGGATACACGATGAATGATCGGCTCAAGATCAAAACCCTGTTTCGAAAGATCGTATAAGTATAAACAACCAGCATTATTCCGATCAAAATTATTCCGGAAAGTGTTTTGATCCGGGTCACTTCCATGGTCCAAGGATAATAGAGAATCGATACGGCCAATATCAGGAGAACAGTCAGTGATTGCATCGTTTGAAGCGCACGAAATATGCGTGGATTTGAATTCATCATACCGCTTGAGATATTATCATTTAATAAATTGAAGGTCGAGGTGCGGGCGGCGATGCAGGTTGGTGTTTCTCCAGCGTTTTTATTATAATATGAACGGCATTTATTGTGAGAGACCGCGTTGAGCAAAGGAGCAGATGAGTGAAACAGCATGCGTACTTTCGAATCGGTTTTTTCTTTGTGGTGCTCTCTCTATGGCTTCTATCCATTGTGAGCTGTCGGACGATCAGCAACCTGAAGGCTGATCGAGATCAGAGTATGGCGATGAAGAAACTGAAACGCGGCCAGTTTTCCGACGGGACCTACCGCAACGAATTTTACGAGTTTGAAATGAATATTCCCAAGGGTTGGTCAGCCAAAACCGACAAACCGCCAATCGTGCTGACCGGTGTTCCGCCGAGTCATGAAATACCGGATCCCGCCGCCAGGAAATTCATCGACATTCAGGCTCGCGTCGGCAGCCGGCTTCCGGGTGAAAAACTGGAAGAAGCGATTCAGCGATACCTGCAGTCGAACGGATTCGAGCAGGTGTCCGTATCACCCGGTTTCGTCGCCAGCGCCGAATCGCGGATATGTGCTGCAACGGGCTACTGGAAAGAGAACATCATACGGATTCTGTCGCTGGTTGTTTTGCAGGAAAAGGATGTTGTGGTGGTACAGTGCAGGGCGCTCAGGCCCCTTTACGACAATGTGGAGGCGCAATTCAGATACTGCCTGGATTCGTTCACAATCACGACGAAACCAATCCGACCTGTCGAACCGGAACCGGCACTCCGGCCGTTTGATCCGGACTTGGATAGTTTCAGCTACATTGTGGTTGAGGGAGATACCATCGAAACCATTGCCCGGCGGTTCATGGGAAACGAGAACAGGGCATGGATCATAATTCAAAACAATGAAATCGAAGAATTGAAGCCGGGAATGAGACTGAAGATACCTCGAACCGTGCCCTACAGGATCCGGGAAGCTGATGATTGGTCGGGTATCTCACGGAATGTTCTCGGTCATGGGAAGTATGCTTCCTGGCTGCAGGAATATAATCAGAACCTTGAATGGAAAATCGGTGAAACCATCTTTATACCGCTTTACACCCAGCGGGAAGCGCAATTCCGGGAAGGATATGTAGATATCGCGAAACAGGTGTACGAAGATGTCGACAAGGCCGATTTTCTGATGATCTATAACGGGAACCGATCCATGAACGAGTTGGATCAGGTCAAATTGCCGATTTTTCTATTCAGTCAGTTTTACATTTATAAAGTTCAGAAAGGGGATACGCTGGCGATGATCGCCGCCTGGTTAACCGGCGATTCCCAGAAATACCGGGAAATCGCCGAAGCGAACAATCTGAGCAGCCCTTATGTTCTGTCTCCGGGCCAGGAATTGAAAATACCGGCCGTTCTGGTACCCGATCCTACCGTCCTGACCCGGTCCAGACCCAGACCTCAGCGACCCGCCGAGACACCTCCCGGCAAGCCAACCCCGACGCCCAGGCCGGCAAGACCCAGACAGATCATGACGCCAACCCCTTCACAAGCACCCCAGATGGGAATCGAGGGGATCTATGAACCCGATTGATCCTTCCCTGTGCCAGGTTCAGCGGGGATTCGATATATGATCACCGGATTCAACTCGGAAGTGAAATTTAAAGATACCGTTTTTCACATCCAGACCGAAGACCGCGGATTGAAAGCCGCCAGGATCGATACCATCATTTATAAAAGCGGCGGTGCAATCGTTCACAGGAAACAGGTTTTTTACCGGGATATTCTGAATTGCGAATGTCTCGGCAAAGCGATACAGGAGTTGATGTCGGAGATTCACACCAGAACCACCCAGGAAATCCGGAAAGGTCTGTGGTCCAGGGAAGGCGCTACTCCCCCTGACACATCTCTCCGGGATATCCTCAGCAAGTATATCATCCAGCCGGAAACGGCTACCGGGTTGCGGTGACGGGAATATGACGGGAGACGAACCGGACTGCCGGCGTACCGTCCGGAAAGAACAGCGGAGGTATCACGTCGGGCAGATTGACCGTTTCCTCCGCCCGGATCACGAACAGCCTTGTTTTTGCGGTGGGCATGGTTATGATTTCCCGGACAGGGATATGCCATCTGTATCGAAAGGGAGTTCGCTCCAGGCCGGATTCTTTGAATTCCCGGGGCGGCAATTTCAGGATGAACGCCACAACCCGGTCGGCACCCTTAAATCCCGATGACAGCCATATCTCCTGATATTCCGGAGCCAATTCAAAGCTTTTCCGGATTGCCTGTGCGGTCCCGTATTCCCAGGCTCTCGCCGAGTAGACGGGGTATCGGTTTATAAGATCATAGGATACCCAGCACCCTTCAAGAAGCGCCAGTGAAAGGGATACGGTCGTGATGACCCGGACGGCCGAAAGCCTTGAAAAACACCTTGAAAAAATGTCGGCTCCTTCTGCTGTTATCCACATGCAGGGCAGCAGCATGGCGACTGAGCGGAGCGCATGAGGATTCCCCTCAACGGAAATAGCGGCCGGAAGGGGAGAAACAGCC
Source organism: candidate division CSSED10-310 bacterium (assembly GCA_016927905.1). Classification (GTDB taxonomy): domain Bacteria; phylum CSSED10-310; class CSSED10-310; order CSSED10-310; family JAFGJC01; genus JAFGLW01. The sequence continues at coordinate 48,248 of JAFGLW010000024.1, forward strand.
AGCCAGACCAGAAGTGTGCAATCCCAGGGGGAGTGCCGACGGACCATACGGCCCAGCCCGGCAAGCAGAAAAGGTATCTGACTCCAGAAAAGCATCCCGATTCCCTGCTGGCTGTGCCGGAGATTCCGGTCTCCGTTCATGAACAGAAAATCGGGTGAAAAGTGCATGATGTAATTATTCAAGACAGCCCGGACAGCGTCGCCGAACTGCGGATATCGGGAAAAGATGGAAACCTGCAGGAATCTGAGATTGAAAAGATCCGGCATGGTTGCAGCATGATGGATGAGGGGGATCAGAGCGATCAAAAAAACCAACACCGCCAGCGGAATTCTAGGGTTATTGCGGCGTGAAGGTTTCAGATCGAACACAAGGACCGCAGCGGCCAGAAGGGGGATGACCATTCGGGCCGCAACATAGGTGTAAACCGAACATCCCAGTATGAAAAAATTCAGGCTGTAGACGGGCGCTCGCAATTCCGGTTCGGATCGGTGCCGGTGCCACAGCCATATGGACAGGGCAAACGGCAGCAGCATAATGCGCTGGCCCGTCCGGCAGTAAGGAAGATGCCATGGTGATGTGGCCAGGAAAAATGCCGTAATAAGGGCCGGGATGGTTCCAATGCGCATAGATACGGCCCGGCAGAAAAACAGGATGGTCAGAACACCGGTCAGGGCTGCCGGAAACCGGACCGCGAGGGGTGTCAAGCCCCAGATTAATACAAAGGGCAACGTGATGTAGCGGTATGTTCCCGCCAGATCATCGGCAAAGGATTTGAAGAAAAAAGGCCAGCGCTGCCCATGCTGGTCGATACCGTGATGAATCAGACACCACACATCGTACCCGGTCGATGCCTCGTCGGGAAACAAACCCGCAGGATTGGAACTCAGGTTCTTGAAACGGAGCAGCACGGACCAGGCAATTAGTATCGTAAAACCCAGATAGATTAGGGATTTCCGCACGGATCGATTTCTCATCGAATGTATCCGAGATTTCTCAGTTCCTCTTTCACCGTCATGTCGACCTGCGGATCGGATTGCGAAACGGCCCGGTTGTCCCGCAATCCGCGGCTTTCAATCCATTGAACCGGTCTCGATCGGAGCAGTTCGGGTCTGAAGCAGTCCGTCTGCGGGATTCCGTCCATGTCACGGGCCAGCGGGATACCGAGAATCGCTGCAATCGTCGGCGCGACATCCAGTATCCGGATCGTTCCGGTTCCAGTGTTATGGCGGATTCCGGGACCGGATACGAGGAAGATACCCGGAGGTGCGTGCCAGTGCTGTCCTGATTTGGGATGAATGATCAGATCCACAAACTCCATCAGGGAACTGCGTTTCCCGTTCACGATGATGCCGGAATTCCGGGAGGGTTCGGGACAGAGGGTCAGGTGGATGATCTCGGCGGGATCTTCACCCAGGGTGATGGTCTCGAAAAGCGGATGGGAATCGTAGGTGACCTTTCCCAGGCTTTCGCACAGCCGGGCGGCCTTCGATCGGATATCTCCGGCGCCAGTCCCATCCGTCCCGTTCCATGAAAGAGTCCGGGTCAGTCCGGGTGGATACCGCCTGCTGTCCCGGAAACCTGAAACGACCTGTCCTGTCCGTTCTGTTTCCTCGTTTATCCGGTTCAGCAGTTTGTCAATATTCAGACCTTCAATGAGGGGCGGCAAAATCTCCACCGGGTCCATTCCGTGGTCCGAAACCAGGACAATTGCCGTATTCTCGCCCATCAGGCGGATGAATCGATTCAGCTGCAGGTCGAGATATCTGTAGTACGACAGCACGATCCCCTTCGTATTCTCGTCATCCTGGGGAGGGGAATCGGAGGGGATGACCTGATGCAGAAATTCATGTTCCAGTATATCGATTCCCCGGACAAACAAACCGGTGATGTCGAACGATTCCCCCGACAGTATTTCAGCGGCAGTATCCAGATAGAACCGGTCCTTTTTCAATTGCTCATAAGTGAATCCACTCAAAATGATCCGGTTACCCAGCGGATTCAATTCGGTGAGTTCCGTCTCCAGAGCGGATTTTTCAACCGGTTGGATCCTTTCCAGAACGCTCCGATACTCGGGTGGATGGATGGTATGATTCAAATATGCAAAATGAGCCCGGTTGGAAATCATCACACCATGAATGGTTTCGGCCGGCCAGGTTGCCCACCAGTTTGAGAACAGGTATCGATACCGCCCACTCCAGTTCCAGATCGCTTTGACCCTTCGATAGTCACTGGTGATGGCCAGCTGACCCGAGGTGTCCGCGCCTTCCACCAGCCAGCTTTTTATCCCGTGTTTTTCAGGGTACATTCCGGTTGCGATCGTTGTCCACAACATCACCGATACGGTCGGTGTCAGCGTTTCCAGATCTTTTTTAGTGCCCCGGTCGATTAAACCCCGGATCGTCGGCAGATATCCTTTTTCGCAAATCGGATCCATGACCCGCCAGGATGCTGCATCCATTCCGAAAATAAGCAGTTTTTCTGGCAGTTGTGGATCCTGCCGGTCGCCGGGGGAAATCTGGGTGCATCCGGCGAGCCAGATCCAGGTCACCAGAAGAACTCGATATCGGTTGACGAAAGGTCGCCAGCCCTTCATGCCGGTTCCTTCAGCAGATAGTAATAAGTGGAGGTTCCTGAAATGAACAGATTCGGGAACGTTCCAATCAAATCGTACCTGCGACCTATCTTCCCCACAAACGCATCGCGCCGGTGTTTCGCAATCGGCTCAAGGTAGGGAAGAGACAGCGTAAATGAACGATCCCCGTAAATGACCATAACCGCTTTTCCGGATTCGATGTATTCTTCCATGATGTCAAAATTCAAAACCCGGTATCTCTTACATTGATCAGTCGACCAGTCCGGAAAAAGATCTGATCCGGCCATGCCCGTCAGGATATCCCGGCCGGCTTCAACAGGCACCAGGGCGGAATCGGCTGAAAAAATCATATCACCTGGGCGGGTATGCATGGCGACAAAATCCGCCTGCTGCTTCAGGGCCCGGATGGAGGGCTTGCCTTCGATCGTTGCTATCGATGTTCGCCCGTAAGCAAACACTGTCAAGAAACAACCTGTTGAAAACAGGATGCGGAGCATCTGCTGCCGGGAAGAATCGTACCGGCGAAATATGATGCTCCACTCGATACCCGTCAAACAGGCCAGAAGCGGCATCACGATTGTCTGATAGGAAACCTGGTACATCTTCGCCGACATCTGGATGATCATCGTGCTGACGGCGATGATCCACAATACGGATTTGGGAGAAGTCAGGGTATTCAGCAGATCCCCGGGATGCCTGACCGGGATTTCCCTGAACCGGATCATCATCAGGGAAAAAATCATGAGAATGATCAGGAAATAGTTCTGAATGAGCTGGGAAGTTCCCCGAATCTTCTGCAGCAGGTTCGCGGTTGTGTTGTGAGTATGCAGGCTCAGGTTCATTCCCAGCAGATTGAATGTGACCACCTCGAATCCGGCGCCGGTGATGAACGGATAGGCGATCAAGATCAGAATTGCGGAGGCTGCTGCTGCCGGAATGAATCGAAGAGCGATCGTCCGGGATTTTGTCATGAATGCTCCCAGCACGATCGGAAGAATGATCGCGGTCGTCAGCCGGGTTGCAGTCATAAGCGTGAAACACGATATCGAAAGAAGGGTCCATGACCATTTTGGAGGATCATTGCGAACCAGGAAATAACAGCCGAGAGCCATCAGCATGGCGGTCAGGGCGTACAGACGGGATATGGAGAAAAAATAAATCTGGAACGGATTGAAAGCCATGAGCGCCAGGAAAATCAGCGCGCCGGAAATGCCGCTCAGCCGTCGGGCGACACAAAACAGAATCCATATCGCTCCCAGACCCAGCGCGATCGATGTCAGGTGAGCCGAAAGATAGCCGGGGAAAAACTGCTGTATGAATCCGTAGACGTAAGGATGCACAGGCGGTTGAAGGAAAAAGAAATCGCGGTACGGGAGACTGCCGGAGTATACGGCGTTTGCAGCATAGAGATAAGCTCCTTCATCCAGGTGGATCGATCCGGTAACCAGATAGATCATGGATATCAACAGGTAAACCGATAAAATAAGAAAATGCAGAGTTTTATTCATGCCCGCTCCGGATTCGGCATATCCAATTCATCCCGAGAATCAGCAGGAAGACCGCTAGAGCCATGATTTCAAGATTTCGTCCGAGATTCAAATTTCGATACCGTATGGAAATCAGATGGAAACCGTCGGGTATTATGAATTCCACAATTCCCGTATCGGGATCGGGATAAATATCAAGCGGGGCGCCGTCGCAATACCCGATCCAGCCCGGAAAATAGAACTGACCCCATCGAATGCGGGCGACGCCGGTCGCTTCGGCCTGCAGTTCCAGCAGCACAGGACCTTCCCGGACAATCCGAATCAGGGCTGTCCCGGATTTCATTTGCAGGCTCCGGGGACGAATCTCGGTCATACCCAGAGGTATTCCATCTCCCTTCCAGTACTCGATATCAGGAGCCTTTTCGATCCATTTCTGCAGTTTCATTTCCATTTGTTTTCGGCTGAAACCTTCATCGGGTATTTTTTCGATCACAACCTGCTGCCGTTCGCCGGGCGGGGGAAACCGCTTTCCAACATGCTCGGGCAGGAATTCGCCCGTACAATGAGTGTGAGCCACCCGGGCAACGGTGGCGGGTGTCAGTTGGGATTCGTCCACATTCAGATACTCCGCCACCCGGCACATGTGCAGAGAAAACAAGAGGATGAATGCGCCCAAACCGGATGCAATCCAGAGCCGGGGCCACTTCAAATTCCTCTCGACAACGACGGCAAGCGATCCGCCCCACAATGCCAGAATCAGGGCGGGGATCTGCAGTATCCGATAGGGAAACTGGATCATGGGGAGAACGGGGATCAATTTCCAGACGGGTCCCGAAGCGGATGCAGTCAGGAACAGGGACGCCGTCAGTAGTGCCAGGAGCGGCCACAGGGGTTGCTCTCTGCCGGAACGGAACAACCGGGTGATCCATGCCGGAAATCCGAGTATGCTGAGGATCAAGGCGATATTACCCAGCTGGAAAGACACCGTATCTCCGGTACCTTTGACGCTTGCACCGAAATTCCAGTAGAAGGAAAACCATTGCACCGGATGAATGAACTGATGCCGGTAATCCGCAAACCCGCGGGTCATCCCTTCCATCTGCACGAGATTCCGGCTCAGGAAGGCGTTTGCCCACCACGGGGACGAGAGGATCAACCCCGCGCCGAGAGAGGTCAAGCACTGAATCGATACCCTAACCGGATTTTTTGTCGAAATGCTTCGGGCTGCTATCCAGAAAACATATACCGGCAGGTGAATGACGGCGGAAGGATAATGTGAAGCGAAGAGGGTGCCTGTCAGAAGCGCTGTCGGGATATGGATCAATCCGCGGACATGTCCTGAGCTGCAGCGGTTCAGCAGCCATAGATTGAGCGGGAGCAGGGCGATGGCCGTATATTCATTGACATCTCCCCGCACATACAGATCGAAGATGCGGTAGGGAGCGTATGTATACAGGAGACCGGATACGATCCCGCCGGCACGTCCCCAATATTCTCTGGCCAGAAGATAAGCTCCGGCGCTACCCAGCCAGGTGACCAGGACAATGGCGATCTTGGCGGAATGGATCGTACTCAGCCCCGCCAGGCGGAACGATTCGGTGAAATACAGAAATACGACAGGGAAATATTCAAGGAATGGAAGTCCCATCCCCCGGGCGAAATCCGGGAACCACCGGGCAAGAGGATATCCACAGATGAAATTCTGGTGACATTCCGTAATTCGCCATAACAGCTGTGCTTCATCATGAGACCAGAAAAAACGCGGATGTCCCAGTGGAGAAAGCAGGAAAACGCTGGCTGCGATGACGATTAAAAAATCACTGGAAAATTGACGGAATGACGGAACTTCTGAGTGCACGGAAGGGAGTCCTCCAGGCGCAAAGTCTAGCATATTTATACGGTGAATGATATTGGCCAGGTCATGGTTTTCGCCTTTTGGAATCGGGGTTCTGTATATGCGTCGGTTGCCCGCCTTGAATCGGACCATGACAGATCTGTTCCCCTCTCAAACAAATCCGCTTTTATAAAGGAAAATTTATGATATGATCATATTTTTGGAGGAAAGGATGTTGATTGCGGATAATCTGAGGCAGGTGGAAGACAACATTTGCATAGCCACAGCCAGTGCCGGACGGAATCGGGATGAAATCCGGCTGGTTGCTATTTCCAAATCACATCCGGCGGAGTCTGTACGGGAAGCCGTGGAATCAGGTCATATCCTGTTCGGTGAAAACCGGATTCAGGAAGCGGTCGTGAAAATCCGGCAGCTGGCCGATCACATCCGATGGCATTTCGTGGGACACCTGCAATCCAACAAGGCGAAAACAGCGGTCAGATACTTTGACCTTATCCACTCCGTGGATTCCATCCCGCTTCTTCGGGAGATCGATCGGAGAGCGGCCGACATCGGTAAAATTCAACCGATATTGCTCCAGATAAACATATCAGGCGAGTCGAGCAAGTCCGGTATCGATCCGGATCGGATTGAATGCCTGCTTGAAGCGGTTGAGACTCATCGGAACATTCAACTCATGGGCTGGATGACAATCCCGCCTCTGTTTGGTGATCCGGAAAAATCGAGACCGTACTTTGTCAGGTTGCGGGAAATTTCGGAAAGATTCGCCGGATCGATTCACGGAACAATTGAACTTTCGATGGGTATGAGTAATGATTATATGGTGGCGATCGAGGAGGGAGCGACGCTGATCCGGGTGGGTACGGCCATATTCGGGGCCAGATAATATGGGGGAGGAGCTATGGGTACGATTCTGACAACGATCTCCATCTTGGTGAATCTGCTGATACTTGCGTTGATCATGAAACTGACGCTCAACCCCAGGGAATTTTTCTTCAATCCGTTTCTGCGGCCGGTGGAATATATCACCGACCCGATCCTCAAGCCGCTGCACAGGTTCTTCCGTCCCACCGCGGTGGGATGGGATTATACGCCGTTGCTTGCCATCATCTCCCTGGTGATACTGCAGACTTTCGCGATATTCATCTTCTCAAACAACAGCATTCTGATGTCCATGGTCGTGTGTGCCCAGAGCGTGTTTTCACTGCTTCTGCAGTTCGTGACGATATGCGTCATCGTCACGCTGATGGTTCCCGCATACGGTTCCAATCCATTGATCAAATTCATGATAAAGGTTTTAACACCATTCATCAGGATCTTCGGATTTCTGTCAAAAACCGAAAACGGGAAAATCGTGGCGGCTTTCCTGGGGATCCTGATGATCGCATTTCTGATCTGGCATTTTCTGGTGATCACTTATCATCAGTTGATCCCGTTGGACGTTTTGAGACCCGACCTGTTGACTTCCCTGCGGATCGGCAAACACGTCAACATATCCGATTCCGCATTTTCTCTGTCGGTTCTGGTTTATTCCCTGTCAGACGTCCTGCTCACGGTTATAGCGGTCTATCAATTCCTGGTTTTTCTGCTGATCGCCAACTGCGTACTATCCTGGATAGATCTGGATGCCAGGAATCCCGTTGTGCAGTTCGTCTTTGCGCTTACGGAACCGATCCTGGCACCGGTCAGGCGCTTGTTTCCTACGCTGAGCGGGATCGATATCAGTCCCCTGATCGTCATCGCGATCATTTCCATTGCGGGATTCGGCAGCGGTCGGACAATTAAGTATATCGTATCCCTTGTATTCGGAGCCTAGCGGTACCTTTGATCCATCCAGATCGGCAGGTTGAGCGTATTTTGGCGGTGAAGACGCACGCTCTGGGTGACGTACTCATGGTGACCCCGGCGATACGGGTCCTGCGGAAACGGTTCCCCGGGGCTGAATTGGATTTTCTTGTGGGAAAATGGTCGGAACCCGCCATTCGGTTCAATCCGCATATCAACCGGATACACTGCGTTCCGGATGAAGTGTTTTTCCGAAGAAAAATAGTCTATCTGCTGCGATTGATGCGCTGGATCAAGAAACAAAAATACGAACTGGCAGTCCTCTTCCAGCCTTCTCCGGCACTTCGGCGCATCATAACCCACTGCGGGATCAATCGAATCGCGGGACTTTATACGGGCGGGATTCCCTCCGGTCTGACCGATCCGGTTCCCTGGCGCCGGTCACGGGATCGTTATGTGGGCGAAGATTTTCTGGATGTTGTCCGGGCATTGGGTGCGGAAGATGATTCGAACGGGATGGAATACCATGTTCCCGGTGAGGTTGCCGCCGTCATGCAGAAGTGGATTGAACAGACATTTGGCCGGGATCCTTCTTATGTCCTGATCTGTCCCGGCGGAGGATCCAATCCGAGAGATACAGTGGTTCAGAAAATCTGGCCGCCGAGGCGGAGTGGATTCATAGCTTCACAGCTGGTAAATCGGGGGATTGGAGTGGTCATCGCCGGTCTGGAGAATGAAAGACGGTTTCTGCGGCCGGTATTCAGCGTCAATGGAGTCGTTGATATGATCGGTAAGACCTCGATTGCGGAATTGGCTTTTCTGATCAGCCGATCCCGGTTTGTCCTGACCAATGATTCCCTGCCCCTGCATCTTTCGCTTGCTCTGAAATGTCCGGTGATTGCTGTGTTCGGACCGACGCGAAGTCGATCGGTGATTCCACCCGGCAGTCCAGCGGTGGCTGTGGAACCAACTGTGGAATGCGCTCCCTGCTACGATAATGAGCCGTTTCCTGGATGTCGGAAACAGGATTGTATAAAATCGATATCAGTCGATCGGGTCTGGGAGCGTGTTGTGGAAGCACTTCAGGGACGGGCAGAATGACCGGGAATCCGAAACCGGCGGTATCCATCGTAATTCCCGCTTTCAATGCCGGGAAGACGCTTCCGGATTGCCTGGATGCCTTGACCCATCAGTCGCTCGATGCTTCCGTTTACGAGATCATCATCGTGGACGACGAATCAACGGACGGCACACCCGGTATCGCCGAAACCTTATCCGGTGTGATGTTGCTGGAGCAAAAACACGCCGGACCGGCCATTGCGCGGAATCTGGGTGTCCGGCATGCCCGGGGGGATATCATCCTGTTCACCGATGCCGACTGCATGGCGTCGATCGATTTCGTGGAAGAAATGATCAAACCGTTCGCCGATCCTCATGTGGTCGGTGTCAAGGGCGCTTATCGCACGCGACAGAATCGTCTGTGGGCCCGGTTTGCACAGGTGGAATTTGAGGAGCGTTATGCAAAACTGACCCGCGCTCAATCCATCGATTTTGTCGATTCCCATGCCGCCGCATTCCGGAAGAGCATATTCGAGGAAGTTGGCGGATTTGATCCTCACTTTCCGGTGGCGAACAACGAGGATGTGGAACTTTCGTATAAAATCGCCCGACTGGGGTACCGGATGGTCTTCAATTCCGACGCCATAGTCTACCACCTTCATCCGGACTGCATGACCCGGTATCTGCGAACCAAATTTTTGCGGGCTTACTGGAGAATGCTGGTATACAGGCGCTTCCCGGAAAAAGTCCTGTCCGACACCTATACGCCGCAGACCATGAAACTGCAGATTCTCCTGATTGTCCTGATACTGGCGGCATTGCTGGGCGGATTGATCTATACTCCGATTATCCGGTCGGTGCCGTTCCTGGCGGCGGGATTTCTGCTGTCCGTATTGCCTTTCCTGTATCGTGTATTCCGCTCCGATCCCAAGATCGCATTATTCAGCATCTTTGCACTGGTGATGCGGTCGCTCATATTCGGAGTGGGCGCGGGGGCCGGGTTCCTGGCTCAACGCCGACAGGATCTTCTTTTCCCGACCATTCTGATTGTAATGGACATGATTTCCGCTTTCGGCGCATACCTGACAGCATACTGGATCCGGGCGGGTCTGTTCGCCCCCCTGATGCGGCAGTTCGATCATACCCTGGCCATTTACCTATCCATATTTCCCATGGTGATGTTGTTCTGGTTGATCGCTTTCCAGGCCATCGGTCTGTATCAGACATCCAAGTACACTTCATCGACGGATGAATTCGCCAGGGTTATCCGGGCGGTCACGCTGTCGGTTTTCGGAATCATCACCGTTTCCTATTTTCTGAAATGGGATTTTTCCAGGGCTTTGATCATATTTTACTGGTTTTTCGCAGTTATTTACGCCAATCTCTTCCGGCAGGTCGTCCGGTCGATTCAGTCTGCATCCCGAAAAAAGGGTTATCACCTCAGACGCGCGATCGTGGTCGGAACGGGAGATCTGGGCAAGGTTCTGGTCAGATCCCTTCAAGACGCTCCGGGTGCTGGAATCCGGATTGTGGGGGTTGTCAATGACCGGGAACCGGATCCAGAAGATCCGGACTGGCACGATATTCCCTATCTCGGGCCGGTCGACCGGCTGGATGATATCATCCGTCTGGCATCGGCCGACGATGTGTTCATCGCCAGACCCGATCTGCCGAACCAGGAAATCCTGGATCTGATCGTGAAATGTGAGAAAACGGGGGTGGGATTCAGCATTCTATCCGATCTGGCTTCAATCGTGACAGGTTCGGCTGATCTTTATCCGATCGCACGTCTGCCCATTGTCAATCTGAAAGAAGAGCATCGCGATTGGAGCCGAAGGGCTTTGAAACGACTGACGGATATCGCGGGAGGATTGCTGCTGATCATTTCGACTCTGCCTTTGTTCGCCGTTCTGATTCTGCTTGTTCATCTGAGAATTCCAGGGTCGGTATTCATCGAGGAGGAACGGGTGGGACGGAACGGCAGGCTGTTCAAAATGCTGCGTTTTCGTGTTCATCCCCATGGATACCTGGAAAATTCCGACGAACCGGCCGGTTTCATCGGCCGTTTTCTCCGGCATACCAGCCTGGAGGATCTGCCTCAGTTGATTAATGTCATACGGGGCGAGATGAGCCTGGTGGGACCACGCCCGGAAGTGCCCGAAATCGTCGCTACATATGCACCATGGCAACGGAAGAGACTGGACGTCCGACCCGGCATCACGGGTTTGTGGCAGGTGTCGGCGGCCGGCAACAGACCGCTCCACGAAGATCTCGAATATGATTTTTATTATATCAAGAATTACACCATCTGGATGGATCTGGGATTGATCATCCGGACAATTCCAATCGTCATCTTCGGCAGAGGTCACGGCATTTCGTGATCAGCGTTGTAATCCCCACTTGGAACGGTAAAGATCTCCTACGGACATGCCTGGATTCCCTGGCCATCCAAACATGCTCCGATTTCGAAATCATCGTCGTGGACAACGGCTCCAGCGACGGGACCGATCGATGGATCCGCGAGACTCACCCGAAAATTACCTGCATTACCCTGACCGAGAACAGGGGTTTTGCGAGTGCGGTCAATGCGGGAATCAAAGCTTCGAACGGGGAGTATGTCGCGCTTTTAAACAACGATACCAGGGTCGACTCCCGCTGGATATCCGTCCTGAAGGATTCCCTCCGGGAACATCCGGAAATCGATGTTTTCGCATCGAAAGTGCTGATCATGGATGCCCCCGATCGAATCGATACGGCCGGGGATGGGTTCACCATCGCGGGATTCGGTTACAAGATCGGCTGGCTGAAACCAGCCTCCGATTATCAATACCCCCGGATCGTTTTCGGGGCCAGCGGATGTGCGGCCCTGTATCGGAAAAAGATGTTCGAAACCATCGGGCTGTTCGATGAGGAATTCTTTGCATTTGCGGAAGATCTCGACTTGTCGTTCAGGGCCTTGAATGCGGGATTTCGAAGCTTGTATATTCCGGAAGCGCTTGTATATCACAAGGTCAGGGCGACCGCGCAACCCGGGGACACCTTCTCTCTGTATCACCGCAACCTGATGTGGCTGATATTCAAGAATATGCCTGCGGGATTACTCTTTTTGTATGCTCCACACATCCTGGCCAACTGGATCCTGGTGGGAATTCGAAGCCTTCGGAACGGGGATTTGACTCGATATATCCGAAGCCTGGCAATGGGATTCAAAGGGTTGCCCGGGATGAGAATCAAACGGAAGGATATTCAAAAAACCCGTAGAGTTTCACTCGGTACGATCCGGAAACGGCTGGACGGTAACTGGATCCGGATTCACTGGATGCTCATGAAATCCGGACGGGAATGTGATGTGCCGGCACTCAGAACCGGGGCTGCAAACCGGCAGAATCGGGAAAACGGAATCTAATCTTCATATTCCTCATTTTCCGGTTCCAGGTCATCCCACCCTTTTTCCACTCGGTCCATCTTCAATTTGCCGATGGTTTCCGCAGCAATCTCCTTGAAATTCTCCAGCGTTCCTTCCTTGGCGTGAAGAATGATTCCTTCTTCCATGATCTGAATAAAGAATGCATTTCCTTTCTTCAGATGCGTAATGAAGTTGTCCCGGGTCTTGGCGATGGGCTGAACGACACCCTTGCTGTACACGAACACTTCATTCCAGGTCACCGGTTCATCGAAAATCAACAATACGTCCACGTCGCTGTTAAAAGTATAATCTCCACGGGGCAGGGCACCGAACATGATAATCATCAGGGGATCCATTTCCCGGGTGAGATTGACCACAAAATCTTCAATTTCCTGGGTTCTTGGAAAATCAGGAAACCGCTTGATCAGTGAATCGTAAATAGCTCCCATCTCCGACACTCCAAACCAGTAAAAATTCTGTTCTAATTGCCCGAAAGGGCTTTGAAGCAATCAATTATTATAACTTTTTTTGCTTGCGAAGTCAAGAAGAATCGAAGCCGGATGAGTTTTTAGAAGGATTCCGGACTGCCGGCGAGTGGGCGATGCGGATCAGAATCGTTCCGGGTCAGCCGGTTCAGAATGCGCCGGCTGAGCAGGGGGAGAGACGGATCGCGAGCGCCCATAACCAGAACCATATCGCCCGGATGAGCCAGTTCGCGGATGATTTGCGGGATGGCATCCCGGTCGGCCATCTGTACGGATTTGTGAAAACGGGAAATACCCGTGACCAGGTCCTCCGATCGGATATCTTTGGCCACCGTGCCGCCGGCATAGAAAATTGGTGCCAACAGCAAGTGATCACGGGGTTCGAGTTGCCGGGTAAATGTGGAAATCAGGTCATTCTTGAGAAAACGCGTGGGACCGAATCCATGAGGCTGGTATACCGCGATGATTCGTTTTGAGAGATGTCGAGCTGTTTTCAATGATGCGGTGATTTTATCGGGATTGTGCGCATAGTCGTCCACAACCGTTATTCCAAAGACCGCTCCGATCCGCTCGAACCGGCGTCGGACACCGGGAAATGTTCCGATGTGTTTGGAAATCGTTTCGGAGCTGATTGAGAGGATGCGGGCGACGGCATAGGCGGCAAGTGCATTCTCAGCGTTATGATATCCAGGCAATGGGACTTGGATTTTGCTGCCCTCAACGCTGAACCCGCTGGACCAGCCATGCAGAAATCGGTTTTCGCCTTTGAAAACCGCATCGTGGTCAAACCCGTACGTCACCGGTTTGCTGAATTTCATTTCCAGCTTCATCGCTTCCGGGCAATCGGCATTCAGAGCGATGGTCTCGATGATCTGCCGGCTAAACAACTTGAAAATCTCCATGAGTTCGCTCATGTCTTTGTGATCTTTACTGATGTTGTGGATCACTCCGATTGAGGGGAAATATCGGAGCAGGCTTCCATCGCTCTCATCGGCCTCGAAAACCATCAGGTTGGAGTATCCGCCCCGGAAATCGGAGTCCGAGCCTTTCAGAAAACCGGGTATGGGTGCACCGGCCAGAACGGTTGGATCCATACCGGACCGGGTCAGAATCCAGGCCAGGAGTGCCGTTAAAGTGGTTTTGCCTGATGTGCCCGAGACTGCGATCGACCGGTAGTTATCCAGTTGTCCGGCCAGCTCATCCGATCGGTGAACACATCTCAATCCCAGATTTTTTGAAACCTCGAGATCCGGTATTCCGGATTCGATAGCGGTGGAATAAACCACCCGGTCGATATGGCTGTCGATACCGGAACCGTCCTGTGGAACCAGGCGGATTCCGAATTTTTTCAGGTCATCATAGAACTCCACCCTTTGACCCCTGTCGTGTTCCCTGTCCGATCCGGATACGGTAAAACCGCGATGGCGGAGCAGTTTGGCCAGTGCATTCATCCCGCTTCCGCCTATGCCGATCATGAAAACATGGGGCGGAACCTTGTGCGACGACGGTTCGATTCCGGTTGAAATCATGTCATTTCATCCTGAGAAGGCGATCAGCCAGTCGGCCGATATCCGGATGGAAAACCTTCAAATCGTTCAGTGACCGGATTTCACCGGCCTGCAGCGGCAGTTCGACTACGGGGATCGTGCCCGGAAGTCTGCTCAGAACATCGTCGATCCGCTTGCGCTCGAAAGACGATCTGATCTGCAGCTCCTGGCAGGCTCGCTTGGATAACCGAACGATATCGGCAATCCGGGGATCCGTCACAGGGTCGTCCGGTTCTTCAGAAGAGTCCGGTATGTTTCCGATCTGCAGTTTCCCGTTCAGGCGGATAACCCGGTTCAGGATGATTCCCTGGATTTTCATGCCGGATTTATCCAGACTGTTTACGATTTCCACCATATCTTCGAGGGGTCCGATATCCGGGGATGAAACCCCGACAATGGCGGTACGGCGGGTGTCCCGGAGGATCCGGTGAATCTGGTACACTCGATCCCGGAAGCCTTCGAACATTGTTTCTAGCGATCCGGCAAGATCCCCCAGTTCGTGCAGGAGACCGACGCCAAGAATCGATTCGATGATTTGATTCAGAAGCACTCCGATCCGGGTCCCGGGATTGAACTGGCCGCTGTCCCGGATTTTCAAAAGAGGCTGGATGATTCTGCGGATACGGTCCGGATCCAGAGCGCTGATCAGTTTCTCGGGACCGTGGAAAAAATTCAACGCATAATGAGTGGGCGCCGTGTCGACGACCAGATAATCAATATCTTCGTCGATCAATATCTGGAGAACCTTTCCCAGGGCGATATATTCCTCCGCTCCGGTCATCGCATCGACTGCGGTTCGAAAAATGCGATTCGATTTGATTTTTCGGGCTGTGGAAGGGGAGTCACAGTATCGATCGACCATTTCCTCAACGGCCTGTTCGACATCCAGCATGGCGGTCCGGAGTTGTCCGTGTGATCGGGTTTTCCCCAGCGGCACATCCTGAATTTCACCTCCGGATGGTTTTAAGCCCAGAGCATCCGCCAGCCGCCTGGCGGGATCGATGGTGAATGCCAGGATGTTTCCACCCGAGAGAGCACCGTACAGGGCGAGTGAGGCGGCGATGGTGGTTTTCCCCACACCGCCGCTGCCGCACAGCAGGATCAATCCTGGCCGGGTGGATTCGGCAGGTCTATCCATCCAGGTATTCCGGATTGAAAAACGGCTGAATGGCGGTCGACACGAGCAGCGGGGAACTGTCGGCGAAATCGGGCAAAACGATCTTCCGCTCCCGGTAGAGACTTGAAAGCTTTTGAATATGCCGTTTTTCGGCGAGATGTTTCCGATCGAGAAATCTGGCGGCGGACAGAGCGGAATTCAGATCGCAATCTGCATGTCGGGAACGGAACCCAACGAGGAAATCGCCGGCAGCCTCCGCATCGGATTCGATGGTTTTCAGAATGGATTTCAGGTTTGGGGGAATGGAGAACATTTCATGCCGGTTGATAATGATACTGTGGATGGACATGTTCAGATGGTCCCGGATCAAGTCGGTGAGTTGCGTCATTTCCGAGAGCGGCAGTTCGGCGGGAATGGTCACCAGAATGATCTGTGTCCTGGCTGGGTCCTGCAGCATCTGTTCCGTCCTGAGGATTCTGAAGCGCATCGGTCCCAGTTTCAACGCTGCAGCGAGAGGGGTGGCGATGTTGAGCAGGTGGACACCGTGTCCGGTCGCCGGTGTGTCGACAATAATTGTTTTCCAGGGCATATTCGGTTCAGCCAGATTCCGGATACGGTCCAGAATCAGGTATTCCCATATACCGGGTGCAACAGCGGTGATATACGGGTAAAGCGGATGATCCAGAATCCACCGGCTCACAAACCTGATTTTAAAATATCGAAGCACGAAATCATCCAGGCATCGCTGCCGGTCGAGATGTACCGCCCAGAGCCCGTTTCGGATTCGAACTGGTTCCTCGGGCAAGGAAGGCGAATCCAGAAACCGGGTCAAGCTATCGGGTTGATCGATCGCCACACAGAGTGCTCCCCCGGAATGTGCATATGCTTGAGTCAATGCGGCTGCTACAGCGCTCTTTCCGACACCGCCCTTGCCGCAGATGAAACGAATTCGCATCGGATTGTTGCCCTCACCGTCGACAGGGCATTTTAGAG
Organism: candidate division CSSED10-310 bacterium; assembly: GCA_016927905.1. Taxonomy (GTDB): domain Bacteria; phylum CSSED10-310; class CSSED10-310; order CSSED10-310; family JAFGJC01; genus JAFGLW01. Next base: position 64,575 of record JAFGLW010000024.1, read on the forward strand.
GAATTTACGGTGGAGTCCAAGGGAGGTGTGAATATTCCGGATGAAGAAAAAACAGAGTCCTATTGACAAGGCGTCAGGAAGCGATAATCTAGTCCGCCATGGCTGAACCCGGAAGCGAAGGGAGGTCGGTTTGAAAATCCATGAATACCAGGCTCAAAACCTGCTCAAACAGTATGGAATCCCGGTTTTGCCGAGCGGAGTCGCGGACACGGTTGAACAGGGACTGGAACTGGCTCGCACGCTATTTGATCGCGGGTGCTCGAAACTGTTTGTCAAGGCCCAGGTTCACGCCGGCGGACGGGGGAAAGCAGGCGGAATTCTCCCGGCTGCGGACCTGGCGGAAGCAGAAGACGCCATCCGCAGAATACTGGGCATGACCTTGATTACACCCCAGACCGGTTCGGAAGGGAAACTCGTGCGGAAGGTGATGGTGGTGGAAGCGAGCGGACCGATCGCCTGTGAATTGTATGCGGGAATCGTTCTGGACCGGCAGCGAGAGCGGCCGGTGGTCATGGTATCCGGAGAGGGTGGAACGGAGATTGAGGAGGTTGCGGCAAAAATGCCGGAACGGATCCTGAAAGAGCATGTACACCCACTGGGGGGAATGAATCCGTTTCAGGGGCGCAATCTGGCCTGGAGACTGAATCTTTCCGGTGATTTGATCCAGCAGGCCGCCCGGCTGTTTGTGAATCTGTACCAAATGTTTATCGACCTGGACTGCTCCCAGGTTGAAATCAATCCGCTGGTCCTGACACGAGATAAAAAGCTGATCGCTCTGGATGCAAAAATAAATTTCGACGATTCGGCTCTTTTCAAACAGGTGGAAATTGCATCCATGCGCGATTTGTCGGAAGAATCGAATCTCGAGGTTGAAGCATCTCGGCATGGATTAAATTATATCAAGCTGGACGGGAATATCGGGTGCATGGTAAACGGTGCCGGTCTGGCCATGGCCACCATGGATATCATTAAATACTATGGCGGCGCGCCGGCTAATTTTCTGGACGTCGGAGGCGGTGCCACCGAAGAAAACATTACGGAAGCATTCAAAATAATCCTGGCGGACAAAGATGTCCGGTCGGTACTGGTCAACATATTTGGCGGGATCGTCCGGTGTGACCGGGTGGCCAGAGGGATCATCACCGCGGCAGGAAACGCGAATCTGACCCGACCGTTGGTCGTCCGGCTGGTTGGAACCAATGCGGATGAAGGGAACCGGCTTTTGAGGGAATCAGGATTGTCGATCCAGACGGCTGAGGAAATGGCGGATGCGGCGCAGAAAGTGATCGCGGTTCTTGGGGGAGGTGGTCGATGAGCATTTTTGTTGACGCCGAATCGAAGGTTGTCGTTCAGGGTTTGACCGGCCGGGAAGGCACGTTTCAAGCTTTGCAGATGAAAAATTACGGAACGGATATCGTCGCCGGTGTCACCCCCGGGAAGGGCGGAACCATCCACGAAGGGATTCCATGTTTCAACAGCGTCGAACAGGCGGTCGGGGAAACCGGTGCGGATGTGTCGATTATTTTCGTTCCCAGGCAGTTCTGCTCCGATGCGATTCTGGAGGCGGCCTTTTCCGGCATCCGGCTGGTCGTATGTATTACCGAGGGAATTCCGGCCCTGGACATGATGCGGGTTAAAACCCTGCTGGGGGAACTGGGCGTGAGACTGATCGGACCCAACTGCCCGGGAATCATATCACCGGGCAAAACGAAAGTCGGAATCATGCCCGGTCATATTCATAAGCCGGGCCGGGTGGGAGTGATTTCCCGCAGCGGCACGCTTACTTATGAAGTCGTGGACCAGTTGACCCGGCTCGATCTGGGGCAATCCACATGCATCGGTATCGGGGGCGATCCGATCCCGGGAACGAATTTTATCGACTGCCTGGAACTGTTCGAACAGGATGCGGACACCAACGCCATCGTTTTGATTGGTGAAATCGGTGGAAATGCGGAAGAATCAGCGGCGCATTATATACACGATCACGTGACCAAACCGGTGACCTGTTTCATTGCCGGGCAGACCGCCCCCCCCGGAAGACGGATGGGGCATGCCGGAGCAATCATTTCCGGAGGGACCGGAACGGCACGTGAAAAAATCGCTGTCATGAAAGAGTGCGGTATCGCCGTGGCTGAAAATCCGGCCGTTATCGGCACGACACTCGCTTCACTTCTCTGATCGGATTAATTTTTTCAGCTATGGTTGCTATCCGCCAGATGTTGTGGTATCCCGTTTAGCATTATGCGTTCCATGGACAGGGTTATCGTTACAGGAGAACCGGGAATTGAGTCAGACAACGGATAAGAAAAGGAAAATAAAGGAAATTAGAATTAAAACCGAGTGGTGTAAAGGTTGTGGTATCTGCGTGGATATCTGCCCGAAACAGGTGCTGGCAATGGATTACATGACTCCAGTTGTCGTATCGCTCGGTAGTTGTATTGCATGCGGTCTTTGTGAGATCAACTGCCCGGATTTCTGCCTTGAGGTAATCCTGGAAGAGAGTGATCGGTAAATGAGATTATCAGGGGACTTGTTATCGTTATGAATACGGGTTCAAATTCAATGTTTGTCCAGGGGAATCATGCCTGTGTACTGGGTGCGTTGCGGGCAGGATGCAGATTTTTCGCCGGATATCCGATAACGCCCTCTTCGGAAATCATGGAAATCCTGGCGTCGGAACTTCCGAAAATCGGTGGGAAGTTCATCCAGATGGAAGACGAAATCGCCGCCATGGGTGCGGTTATTGGCGCTTCCCTGACCGGATTGAAAGCCATGACCGCCACAAGCGGTCCGGGATTTTCATTGAAACAGGAGAATATCGGGTATGCAGCCATGGCGGAAATTCCCTGTGTGGTCGTCAATGTTCAGCGTGGTGGACCCAGCACCGGTCTGCCAACCCAGTCTTCCCAGGCGGATGTCCAGCAGGCCCGGTGGGGAACACACGGGGACCATGAAATAATCGTGCTGGCTCCCTCCACAATTCCGGAAATATATACCACGACGATTTGGGCATTCAATTATGCGGAGCGGTTCCGGACTCCGGTCATTCTACTGCTCGATGAAATCATCGGACACATGCGCGAGATGTTGAAAATTCCACCGGATGACGAAATTGAACTGTGGGATCGACCCCGGCCCGAATGCGAACCCGGCGACTACCGTCCCTATCAGATGGTCGATACCGATATACCGCCCATGGCCGATTTCGGTTCCGGTTACCGGTATCATGTCACCGGTCTGTGCCACGATGAAACGGGATTTCCCACCAACGATCCACAGATCATCGACAGGGTGATGCGCAGGTTGACCCGGAAAATATCCAGATATCGTGATCAGATTTATCGCAGCCGGGAATCGAACCTGGAAGGATCGGAAATCGTTCTTTTCTCATACGGCTCCACGGCTCGGGCCGCCAAACAGGCAATGGATCTGCTGCGTCGGGAGAAACTGAATGTCGGACTGTTCCGGCCGGTCACGATCTGGCCTTTTCCGGAGGAACAAGTGCGGAAGATCGCCCGGGCCTCACGTCACATCATCGTTTGTGAGGCGAACATGGGACAGATTGTACGGGAAGTGGAACGGATTTCATGCAGTCAGACGAATGTGCATCTGGTGAATTCCATGAACGGTGAACCCGTGACGCCTTCCCAGATTATGGAACAGGTGAAAGAGGTATATTGATGTTCGATTACGGATACTATCTCAGAAAAGAAAAATTCCCCCATATCTGGTGCGCGGGATGCGGTGACGGCACTGTTTTGAAGGCAATGTTGAGAGCGATTCACAATCTTCAGTTGTCCAAAGACGAGGTTGTGGTTGTTTCCGGTATCGGATGCTCCTCCAGAACCCCCGGTTACGTCGATTTCAATACCCTTCACACAACCCACGGACGGGCGCTGACTTTCGCAACCGGAATCAAGCTGTCCAAACCGCACTTGAAAGTGATTGTGGTGTCCGGAGACGGAGATGGAACAGCCATCGGCGGCAATCATTTTATCCATGCAGCCCGGAGAAATATCGATATCACGATGATCCTGTACAATAATTATATCTATGGCATGACGGGTGGACAGGCATCACCGACCACCCCGCTGGGTGCTTTTGCCAGCACCGCACCCTATGGTTCCATCGAATCAAATTTCAATGTGAGCAGGCTGGCCGAAGCAGCGGGGGCGACTTTCGTCGCACGCGGCACTGCTTACCATGCCGCTCAGCTGGACCGGTTGATAGAAAAAGGCATCCGGAACAAGGGATTTTCCCTGATTGAAGTGATTGTCCAGTGTCCTACGGCGTTCGGACGACGCAATCGGTACCGCAACACACTGGACATGCTGCATTGGCAGAAGGAACATGCCGTTCCCGTGCAGGTGGCGGCCAAGATGTCGCCGGAAGAAATGAACGGCAAGTTTACTACGGGTGTCCTGGTGGATAAATCGCGTCCTGAATTTACGGATCTTTATGAACAGTTGATCGACCGGGTTCGGACTCCCCGGTGACCTGGTGATGTTTTGATAGACCGGCAATAAGAGGATTTGTGATGAGATATGAAATCAGATTGAGCGGATCGGGCGGACAGGGCATGATCCTGGCGGGAGTGATCCTGGCGGAAGCAGCGGCCATCTACGACGAGAAAAATGCCACCCAGAGCCAGTCTTACGGTCCGGAAGCCAGGGGCGGCGCCAGCAAATCCGATGTCATCATTTCTGACGAGGATATCGATTATCCCAAGGCGACCAACATCGACCTCTTGCTTGCCCTGACCCAGGAAGCCTGCGATAAATATATCTGTGATTTAAGAAAAAAAGCGATTCTGATTGCCGATTCATTCCGCGTTCTGAAAATGCCTGAAGGCGATTTCAGGGTATTTCATCTGCCGATTCTGAAGACCGCCGATGAGGTGGTCGGTAAAGCCATTGTGGCCAACATCGTGGCCTTGGGCGCCATCGTGGAGATCACCGGAATCGTAAGCAGGGAAGCCATCGAATCCGCCGTTATGGCCAGGGTACCCCGGGGAACGGAAGATCTGAACAGGAAAGCACTGACCGCCGGGATCAACATCGTCAGGCAATACATGAAAGATGCTCCCGGTGACTCCCCGCTTGCTTCCTAACGGCTGTTCACCTGAAATCTTCGGATATGTCCATGCCCGTCGACCGGCCCGGTTCTGTTCCGGATTATTTGAATGAGAACCGTACGAAATCGTAATCGCCGACCAGCTGACTCGTGCCCGGGTCCAGAAAAGCTGCCCAGATTGTGAAGGGTCCGCCGGCCGGGAGGGGATAAGGCAGCAGAAAATTAAATATTTCCTGCTCCAGCTGCTCACCTTCGTGAAGATATAATCTGAGATAATCGACGTCCTTTGACCAGGACGGCCAAAAATAGAATCGGTCCGATCCAAAAAGCTCCCCCAGGTCCAGAATGATATATTCGTCAACACTGTTCGACTCGCCCGGATTTTCGATAGCTGTCCAAACCCGCATGAAATTGCCGCCGTAATAAACGGTTTCGTTGGCCTGTATATCGATCCCGGGCAGCTGCGGACCCGGATAGGTTCCATAATAACATCGGTAAAATTCCCGGTAAAACAATCCGGCCACCTCCGAATCGAATATGAAAATGGAATTTTCGTCATTTGTGTGCTGAGCCGCTTCCGACCAGTTGTAGCTCCCGGTGATGACCGCGGATTCAGATCCGTCGTGATCCATCACCGCGAATTTGTGATGCAGGAGATTGCCATGGGGATCGACTTCAGAATCCAGTTTGACCTGGACACCTTCCCGGATCAGGGTATCATATTGAGAACTTGAATATCCGGCCTGAAGATCATCCATTACTCCCTGAACCGTCACCGCGGGATTCTGGTGGGCCTTGATGATTTTATCCGCGATCGTGTAAGACGTGAATGCAAACATGCAGAAATATACCGACGATTGTGCGGATGTGATCAAAGATTGGATCACATCCATCGCCCGGTTGGGATAGGGATCCTGGGTCGGCGAAAAATAAATCTCCACCGGCACGCCGTTACAGGTATGCGAATGAAAGTACTGAGTTTCCTTGCTGGTCGAAAAATGACAGGTGCCCGGTTGACCGGATTCATTTCCCCACATCTCGTTGAACTCGGCGAGATAGGCTTCGGCCAATGTCGAACAATCGATCGCCACGGCGTGGTTGTTGTTGTATATGGTTCCAGAATTGGTGATGTTGTAAGATCCCGTCCAGACTTTCGTGCCGTCGACCACGCAAAACTTGTTGTGACTGTGGATGTTGGCGGCGGCCGGGGGGAAAATTGTCTCATCCCAGGTTTCATCGATCACGGTTATTCCCGCCGAAATGAGTCTCTGGCAGCCGTTCATGTTGCGATTGTCGTAATCCGTTATCACCCGGATGTTTTCAATGCCCACCCGGTCAATGGCGTTGATGAGCGCTTCCACGATGACGATCCGGTCGATGGAATAAAACGCGGCATCAATCGTGAAATGTGCGGAATCGATGAAATCCACCAGGGCAGTATCAATTCCGTTCGGATCGGAATGCTGTGCATCATTGAAATATACGGCAAAACCGGGAGGCAGGGCATGTGAGATGGGAATGGCGAGTGCATTAAGTATACCTAAGCACAGCAAAACCATGCATATTCGCTTCGGGAAATATGATATCCTATTCATTCGGCCTGTCCCCTCTCAGGGATTTAATACCCGAGAGACGGGAGAAAGGTCAACAGGGATCCGGGTATGTGGGAAAAAATGAAGCAGGATAGTAATTTCTGAACAGACATGAATCGTACAGGCCGGCAAAACGAAATCAGGTCCGCTCCGGCAGCATTCACCCTGTGGGTGTGGCTGTTCGCACTCACCATCAGACTCCTGCACCTGGCCTCGATTCCCAACGATCCGGTCGCCGACATCCTGGTTCTGGACAGCTGGTCGTACGACCGGTTAGGTTGCATGGTCGCATCCGGGGAGGGGATGCCTGACGAAGTGTATTTCCAGGCACCCTTCTACCCTTATTTTCTGGGAACGGTATACAGGATCGCCGGAAGGAATCTGGACGTGGTCAGATTGATCCAGATGATTCTGGATTCATTATCCGTCGTTTTTATTTTTCTCCTGACCCGCGGGATCCTGGATTTCCCGTCGGCTGTCTGCGCCGCCGCCGGCATGAGTCTGTATCCGGTTTTGATCTTTCAGAGCGGTCTGATCCTGAAGACGACGCTGCTGGTATTCATGTTTTCGCTGGTTTTATATCTCATGGCGGGCACCCGCCGGATTTCCCTGGGTTGGATCAGTTTTTTCGGAGGTGGAGCCCTGGGCATCGCCGCATCGATTCAGGGATCAGCGATCTTTCAATTGCCGGTGATCGGTATTTACATCGTCGTCCGCAGCGGATTCAGAAATATCCTGAAATGGGGTGCATTCGGCATCTGTGCCGCAGCCGGTTTTTTTCTGGCCGTCTCGCCGTTCACGATTCGGAATTATCTGGTAAGCGGTGAATTCGCATTGTTGACTGCACAGGGAGGCGCAAATTTCTATCTCGGAAACAGCCCTTTCTCCGATGGAACATCCAAACGACCACCGCGAATCCGCATGACACCGGAACACGAACAACTCGATTTTCACAGGGAAGCAGAAAACGCCCTGGGCCGTAAACTGAGTGCTCACGAGTCCAGCCGCTACTGGTTCAACGAGGCGATTCAGTGGATGAAGGAACATCCCGGGCACGCCTTCCGGCTTCAACTCAGAAAATTCGCTCTGTTCTGGAACCGGGTGGAAATTCCCGACAATTACGATTTTGATTTTTACCGGAGGTATTCCGTTTTCATCCGGTACCCGAAGCACCCCTTCCTGATTCCAGGTGTGCTCGGGATCATCGGGATGGGACTCCTGGTGGATCGATGGAAACGTATCTGGCTGCTGGTAGTATGGACAGTGGTCTTCTCTCTGACCGTTACGACGTTTCATGTTTATTCGCGGTACCGGTTGCCGGTGGTCGTATCGCTGATGCCGCTGGCTTCAGGCGCATCGGTCGAACTGGTCAGACTCCTTCGGAACAGGCGATATCTTCCGGTCATCATGTCCGGAGCTGCAGCAGTTGTTCTCATCTGGTTCATGTCCCTGAAACTGACCGGGTACACGCATGCGCAATCCCTGTTCAATCTCGGCGCAGGATTGACTCGGCAGGGCGACGAGAGTGAAGCCGTCCAGGCGTATCAACAAGCGCTGGACCTTGTTCCGGACTATTCCCCCGCTCTGATCAATCTGGGAAAGCTCATGTATCGGAGTTCCGATTCATCCCGGGCACTGGAATATTGGAACCGGGCATTACAGATTGATCCAGACTCGGAGGAGCTTCACAACAATCTGGGTAAGGCCGCCGTGGACAGGGGTGATTTACATGCAGCAGAATTTCATTTTGAGGAAGCGGTCAGGATACAACCGCATTATTATCTCGGCTGGCTCCATCTGGGGCAGATCAAGATAATGCAGGCGAAGTATCCGCAGGCGGTCCGGATGTTCGATGCGGCATTGCGGCTTAAACCGGGAGACCCCCAGGCCCTGTTCGGAAGAGCTCAAGCCCTGGAAGCAGGCGGGTTTCCGGATTGCGTTTCAGCATGGCAAACATATATCGATGCCGCTTCGCACCTTCCTTCCGAGCAGCAATATATCAACGAGGCACAAATCAGGATACTGAAATTGAAAGGTCAGAGCGGCAATGAGAACTGAGGTGGGGATTGTGGGTGGAGGCTTTACGGGTTTGTGCTGCGCTTATTACCTGAGCCGGAAAAATTATCATGTTGTTCTTTTTGAAAAGGAAGCCGGTCCCGGAGGATTGGCGCGTCCGGTGCCCTTCCTGGATACCGAAATAGATCGGTACTATCATTTCATATGCCGGTTCGATTCCTGCCTGCTGGCGTTTGTCAACGAACTGGAACTGGGTGGAGCCGTTAAATGGCGGCGGACGGATATGGATTATCACGTCAAAGGCAGATTGTATCCATTTACGGATCCTCAGGATCTGCTCGGATTCAAACCCTTATCATTGTGGAACCGGTTTCGTTTCGGGGTGTCAATGCTGCCGTTCTTTCTGCTCTCCGATTGGCGATCCCTTGATACGATTCCCAATGATGCATGGCTGATCAGGTGGGGTGGACAGAAAGTTTACGATATCATATGGAAACCACTCATGGTGAAGAAATACCATCACCGGCACAGGGAGATTCCCGCAGCCTGGGTATGGGGAAGAACCCGGCGGAGAAGCCGGTCCAGGCACGGTTTTCCCCGGCGGGAGGTTCTCGGTTATATCGAAGGCGGAACAAAAACCATTATTGACCGCATCACCCGGCTGGTTCGCAGCCATGACGGTGAACTACTGGATAACCAACCGGTTGTCGATATCCGGAAGCTTGAAGACGGTTTTGAAATCCGGACAACGAACGAAGTCCGGCGTGTCGATCGCCTTATCAGCACCATTCCCGCCCCCCTGACCGCGGATCTCGCTCCATCGCTGCCGGAAGACTATAGGCGCAGACTGAGTGAACTTGAATATCTCGCTGTGATCTGCCCGATCATTGCGGTGGATGGACAGATCGCGCGAAATTATTGGACAAACATCTACGAGACTGAAATTCCATATCTGGGAGTCATTGAATTCAGCCGTCTGAATCCGGATCCGGGATTCCAGGGAAAGTCCGTTGCTTACATGCCGTTTTATATCTGGCCGGAAGACGACCTTTGGAGCGCATCCGACGAAACCGTCCTCTCCATTGCGATCAAACATCTGGAGCAGATGTTCCCATGGTTTCGAAGCGGGCAGATCCGCGAATCGTTGGTTCATCGCGATCGGTACAGTCAACCACTCATCCAAACCGGACACCTCCACCGGATGCTGCCGTTTGAAACACCCTGGGAAGGCATGTATATCCTGGATTCAAGCATGATATATCCTGAAGACAGGGGATTAAACAACTGCATCCGGCTGGCCGGCAAACTGGTTTCGTCGCATTTCTGATTTTAACGCGGTTTGTTCTTATACCATCGTTTCCGCAGGGAACTGCTGTACCTGGAAGAAAACCATTTGGCAGTCCCGATGATTCCGTTGTATTTCAACTGGTTTTTTATCGAGGCCCAATAATGGTCCATCCGTGCCGGTCTTTTCTGCATCCCCGAAATCAGATCAATCCGGTTGCCGTCGCGGTCCGGTGCAGGTGCCGGAGATTGTACCCAGTTTCGAAGCGGCCGGGTGGTTTCCTGCGGAGTGTAAATTCGGTAAACATATTCCCTGGCCCGTTCAGCCGTCCGGGCCAGCAGATCGGGTTCAGCGGATAATCTGATCAGAAGATCGGCCAGAAATTCAGTGTTTTCGGGCGGAAAAGTGAATCCAAGCCGCTCGTTTTTGATGATGTAGGACAGTTCGCACAATTCGGATGTCAGGATGGGCAATCCCGCCTGCATCCAGTCCAGGATCCGGTTCCGGCTTCCCAGAATGGCTTCATAGGTGAACAGATCGATATTGATTCCCAGATCGGCTTCTCTCCAGTATATCGGGACCTCGTTGAATGGAATCCATCCTTTGAGAATGAAGCGGTCCCGGTATTTCGATTCCTGAATCAGGTTGACAAAATGCCTGTATGTCAGTTCGTCATGGCTGTCGATCTGCCCTCCAGTGGATATGAACTTGATGCGGGGATTGACTTTACAGGCCATTTCCAGTGCATTGAACAACGTGGTTACGTCCGTCCATGTGTTGTAACCGCCGCTCCACAGGACAACAAAATCATCCTTGGCCCAGACCCGGCCCCGCAGAACGGTTTGTTTCCGGTTCCGATCAATGTCCAGCGAATCCATGATGGCACAGGGTATGGTATGCAGAAATTGATAACCGGTTGTGGCCTTGTTCAATCTCCCCTGGGTTCCCAGTTCACCGATGGTGGCGTAATTCTGGGGGGTTGACACCACGGAGAACACATCCGCCCGGTTCAATACGATCCGTTCCATTTGCCACATGTTCGATATGTAATAATCATCTTTGAAAACGAAAGATTTCGTCTGAGCTTCAGCCATGATGTGACCGAATAGATCCGCCCAGATCGGCTGGCGGGTTACCAGAAGTGTGCCCACATACGACGGGTATACCGTCGCCCCGATCACGCAGTCTGGTTCGAATCGATCGTGCAGATTCTGGAGCCATTTTCTGTTTCCGAAAATCCGTTGTGTAACCGAATAATAGATCAGGTTTCCATGCTCCTCCGCTTCTATGGCATCCATATCCCGATCCTGATAGGCCGCCAGATGACGGCTGCATACCAGGCATACCCGGTGACCATCATGAAGCAGTGGTTTGGCGAATTGCCAGGTGCGTTTCCCGGGACCCAGCGTATGGGTTTCGTTTTCAGTCGGTAAAGGACACATGCCCAACAGCAGAACCCGCATCGTCATTTCCTGCGAAATTCCCTGATGACAACCCAGAATATCAATGGCAACACCGTCATGTACGCCCTCAGCAACGGAACCGCATGACTGGAAGGATGATGAGTTCTGATCCATTCATATTCCGTCCTTCGGAAAGTCCCGAGAATATACCTGAAAGGATAATGCTTCATTATGAATTTAAGCCGGTTCCGGTGATAGAGATACAAAAAACGGGAACTGAATTTACCGGTTGAGGTGGATTCAAAATGGATTATCTCAGGCCGGAACAGGTACCGGACCCGATAATGATGTCGAATGGCCCGCGTGCAATAATCAAGTTCTTCAAAATATGCGGGTGAAAACCGCGGATCGAATGTTCCGATGCGCTCGATCAGAGATTTCTTGATTCCGAAAGCAGCTCCCGTCACATAATCGCAATCCCGATCCGCGTCATATTGTCCGGCATCCTTTTCACCGGAGCCGGAATGATCCGTCAAACCGTTCCGGTGCAGAATACCGCCTGCATGCTGCAGCGTGATCCCGTCCGGACAGAATATCTTACATCCCGCTATGGCGATTCTGGGGTCGTCCTTCAAACCGTTCACCATGTGCCGCGTCCAATCCGGAGCGGCCTTGGTATCCTGGTTCAGCATCAGCACGATTTCTCCCGCGGCAACCGATAAACCCGTGTTTATTCCGCGCGCAAATCCCGTATTGCGTTTCAAACGGATCAGGTTGATGCCGGGATAATTGGATTGGATCCAATCGGGAGTTCCATCGACAGATCCATTGTCCACCACGATAGTCTCCAGATCGGGGTAATCCTGGTTCTGAACGGATTTCAGGCAGTCCGGCACATATTTCATTCCATTCCAGGTTACGATGATAACGGAGACTCTGCAATGATCGCTCAATGCAGGCAGATCCGCCGGATAGGGATTGTTTTTCGGTTTGAATCGCTGTATCTGCCGTAATGATGCGCCTTCAAGGTGTGAAAATTCCCCTTCGATTTTTCGGATGTATGCTTCCAGATCCTGATTGTACCGGGTTAGGTTCTGTAGAATACGCCTGGATTGCAGTATTGAAAAATGCGCGGAATGATGAAAGGATCGCCGATGGCCGGGTCCGTTGATATGGTCAGGAGATTTGCGGGGTTGCTGCAACCAGGATCGAAACGGCTCGGTGGTTGCCTGAAAACTGAGGTTTTCCAAACCGTACAGATGGGCTTTTCGCCCGGTTTCTTTTACCTCTTCCCGGTGCGCACACAGATATAACAATCGGTCACTCAGCGTTTTCGGATCCTGGAGCGGAACCGTATAGCCAATTCCGTTTTCCGACAATTCGACGGATAATTCGCACAATTCACCGGCCAGCGCAGGCAGGCCGGCCCGCATCCAGTCCAGGATGCGGTTTTTGGAGCCCAGCAATCCTTCAATCATGTACCGGTCGGTGATAATCCCCAGGTCCGCTTCAAAATAGTAATTCGGCACCTCGCTTTTCGGTATCCAGCCCCTGATGACAAATCGGTCGGAAAAAGCCGACCGGTTTATCCGGTCAAGAAAATCCCGATACGTTTTTTCATCGTGGCCGTCTATCTGTCCGCCCGTCGAAACGAACCATACATCCGGACTGTCAGCCATGGCCATCTCCAGCCCATCAACCAACGTCTCGATGTCGGTCCATGTGTTGAATCCACCGCTCCATAACACGGCAAATGCGGATTCCGGCACCGGATTACCCCTGAAAACAATTTCTTCATGCCTCAGGGGTTCGGGATCCATGGCACAGGGAATCACCCGGCAGAAATCGTATCCCGTGGTCGCGGCAGTCAGCCTGCCCAGAATGCCCAGTTCCCCCACCGTCGCATACGCCTGCCGCCTTGAAACAACCGAAAGCATGTCGGCCAGCTCCAGAGCAGCAACCTCATGTTTCCAGAAATGTCCCAGATATTCGTCGTTTTGATACCGGAATGATTTCGCCTGCGCTTCCGCCATAACATGACCGAACAGGTCGATCCAGACCGGCGCATTCGTTTTCAGGTTCGCAAGAGGTGGAGAGCCGAAAATTGTCAATGCGAGAATTGCATCCGGATCGAATCGATCGTGAATCTGCTGAATCCGTCCCCGATTGTGGAAAACGGCATCCGATACCTGGTAATACATGAACCGGTCTTCCGGATAGAGAATCTCGGGAGCGGAATCGGCGGGATAAACATAAGGGATACGGTTGGCGATCAGGAAGATCTCGACATCCATACCGATCAGTGGTTTGATGAACTGCCAGACCCGGATTCCCGGGCCGTAGCTCTTGGAAGTGTTTTCAAAGGGGAGCGGGCACAGACCGAATATAAGGAGTTTTTTCATTTGGATCTGTCACCGGATTTGGTTGGTTTGCCGGGAGGGATCCGGTCCGTCATCAGTTCAATGATGCGTTGTTCCAGGTTTGTTATACGATCTTCCAGCATTGTCACCAGTTGTTGACTCTGTTTGTATTGGTTCAATATCCTGTTGGTTATGTCGGAAGCTTTCAGACCGGTCCGGGGCATTTGCAGAATGTCGGAAGACAAATCGGGTTCTTCCGGGTCCGGATCCCGATACCGCCTTCTTGTTTCCGCCAGATCTCTTTCCAGTTTCCGGGCATATTGGTCATGTTCCGACAATATGGAAAAGATGTTGAGAAGGCCGGATTCAATATCGGCCAGGACAACCTCCGACCCGCGCAGAGGACTCACAGGCAATTCATCCGGAATCGGCTTGTGGGATCCGACGACGGTCATGCGATACGCCGGTTCCAGTTGATAACAGCGATAAAAATTCCTGTTGATAAGATGATGAATGGCGTCGGTGAATTGTTCCTTGCCAGGCAACATGGAAACAAGCGCTTCAAACAGGGATGAAACAAGCCAGGCGTAAATGTGAAAATTGGGTGCACTTACGACATATTCGAAATGCTCCCCCAGCAGGGTCAGGATGGAGGGTAGATCCACGAGACCGTACCGCTGATGCTGCTCCAGAAATTCATTCGGTTGCCCGCGGATCCGTTTTTCGACCCGGTTTAGCAGCCGTTCCATATCGACCGCCAGTTCCGATTGAACGGGAAAGGAATGAACCACTGCCGTTCGGGCGACCCGGTTCATTTCTTTCACTGCATTCCACCGTTTTTCCATCTCGAGATGTTCCATGAGATCGATTGAAAACACAACGTCGAATGTATCGTCTGGAAACGGCAGAAATTCGGCATCCGCCAGGATTAGACCGGTCTGACCGGCATGAAATTCCAGATCGACCTGGAATCGCATTGAGTGCGGGACGAATCGCTCCAGCAATCCTTCGTTTGCGCCGACATCGAGAAACAGGGGATGTGCATCCCGGGGCAGAAGATTCAAAGCCAGATCAATTGCCTGCCGATATCGCTGAAACTTGTCTGTGGGCAGAGTAAACTGATTCATCCTCATATTCGAAGTGAAAGTACTAAGTCCTCTTGCGGGATGTCAAGACGCCCGTCTTGAAGCCCGTTTGAAATCCGGATTCCAGTTGGACAAATGCAGCGGAATCTGATATAAATGCAACTTCGAAGAATTGGCTGGAAGGAGGATGAGATGAAAAGAATGATGATCGGATTCGGAGCGATTATGGTGCTGTTCGTTATGGGTGTTTTCGCTTCCGATACACCGGCGGATCCGGAATGGATCGACATCACCGATGAGATACTGGGTAATCCCGCTGATGCGGTCGGATGGATGAAGGATGAATCGGGCAAAGTGTACCGGGATGCCGCAGGTCAGAATCTGAAAGTCGTCACCAGCAGTCTCGGAACGTATTTGATGGATCTTAAAGCCAGAAAAG
Source organism: candidate division CSSED10-310 bacterium (assembly GCA_016927905.1). Classification (GTDB taxonomy): domain Bacteria; phylum CSSED10-310; class CSSED10-310; order CSSED10-310; family JAFGJC01; genus JAFGLW01. The sequence continues at coordinate 79,828 of JAFGLW010000024.1, forward strand.
TTTTTAAAATCAATACCGATAACACTCGGATCGAGCTTGAAGATATGAAACTTTTCCAGAGGGATCACGGATATTCGGTGGTCATACGCGACTCCAAAGTCAAGATTCGCATGAAATTGACGGAAAAAGTGGAAGGTCTCAAGAATATCCCGGGTATCAAGGCATTCCAGTAATCAACAGTCTGTCCCGTTCTCCGTTTCGGGACCACCGTCGATATTGATCCGGAGTTTTTTGAGCCAGGCCAGATCTTTTCGGGTGAACTGGATTTCATCAGGCAGCTCCGAATCTGTCCTTTCGGAATCAAGCGGCAGCAGGAAAACTCCGACAAGCATCCAGACAGTGGGTTTGAATCCCTTTTTTTCGATGATTCTCAAGATCTTCTGAACTTCACAGGAATTGGAAAATGCCCGGGCGATCGTTTCTCTCAGCTTCTGAGCAATCTCATCCTGTTCAGATGGAATCAAACTCGGATCCATTCCGCCGACCTCATCTTCCTGTCTTGAAGATTACGGTTTTCATGCTGGAAATGCAATCGCTGCAGGGGTCATCAGAGTGCCCGGATGCCGCCTTATTCAGTACCAAATGCAATGGATTGAACAATCCGCGGGGAATATGGTAGATTAACGGTTGCCCATGCAGTCCAGACTGTTTTTTCACTTCGGGATCCTGATCACTGCGGCTTGTCTGCAGTGTGCCGCACCTGTCCGGAGCGCCGGTGAATCGGCCCGTGAATCTCTTGTGGATTTCTGGGAAGCGCAGCAGCGGGTTCTTCACGATCCGCGTTCCGGAACCATGGCGATCGATTCCGCAAAACAGGCAATGCTGGATTTGAAACTGAACAGCGGGGTCCGACATTCGTCCCTGTTGGCCGCCCTGTATGCTTCGGAAGCAACACGGCTGATTGATGAGAATCAGCCGGATAAGGCGGTGTGGGCCTGCCGATCCGCTCTGGAGATGGATCCGTCATATCTGCCCGCATGCCGGGTTCTGGTGATCGCTTCCGCAAGAAAAAGCGTTGTCTCGTTTGTATCCAGTATGTACATATCGGCCAGAACATGGTTCACGGCGTTCAAAGATCCTTGGTTTGAGTTCGTGACAGCCGGGAATACGGCCCTGGTGCTCATCGTCGCCATAGCATTATGCGCCGCGATCTCCGTTTTAGTTTTCACATTGAAATACATATCCCTGCTTCGGAATGACATTCAGGTCCTGATGCCTCCGAAAACACCAGGTTATTTCAGTTTGATCGTCATGGGAATCCTGCTGATCGGTCCGTTGATCGGGGGAATGGGCGTTTTGTGGACTTTATTTATCTGGATTGTCGCGAGCTATCTGTATATGCGTCGGAAAGAAAAACTCTATTTCGCGTGTCTTTGGTTGGCGATCCTGGCAATCCTGCCTTTGAACATCGCCAGAGTGTCGGTTGTGAAAGCGTTTGACGATGGCTTTCTTCAGACCATCCATTACGTCAGATCGGGCGGATACTCTGCCAGAGCAATCGATTCGATCCGGCACTATCTTGTTAAATATCCGGAAAAGAACAAACTGCATTTCATGATGGGTTTGCTGTATAAACATGGAGACAGGTATTTCGATTCGCTGAAAGAATATCTTGAATACGCCCGGCTGGTGCCGTCCGATGCCAGCGGGCATATCAATCTGGGCAATATCTACTTTGTTTTGAACAACCTGGGCGAAGCCATCTCCGAGTACCGCAGAGCGGAGAACACGGATCCGGGGAACGCTGCGGTCTATTACAATCTTTCCAAAGCCTACTTCCATCAGTTCAAGTTCGCTCAGGCCACTGAAATGCTGAAAAGAGCCAGCAATCTGGATCCGCAACTTGTGGCCTATTACACTGAAATTCATTCCACCAATCCCAATCGACTGCTTATCGATGCATCGATTCCGGATGCCTGGTTCTGGGAGGAGGTTCCACCGCTGCTTTCGTCAGCTTTGGCTGACCAGGACCGGTTCTGGATCAAACTCGGGCCGAACTTGAATTTTGCAGGAACCGCTCTGACTCTTGCGATCATGACTTTGATACTGCTGATCATTCAAATGACCCACCATCGTTTCATGGTCAGCCGATACTGCGTGATGTGCGGTCAGCCCACGAGCGTCCGGATGCGGAAAGACGCCCATGACGGGATATGCTCACTGTGCGACCTGGCGGTCATGAAGAAGGGACAGATTGAATCGGAAAAGCGGGAAAGCAGGTTGAAAGGAATCAACAGACGAACCCGCAGAAAATCATTTACGGCGGTTACCCTTTCCATACTGTATCCCGGTGCCGGCGAACTTTATCTGGGGAAATTGAATCGGGGATGTTGTTTCACCGTTCTGTGGTCTTTCCTTCTTGCCGGCTGGTTCACGGCGGATCTTCGCTTGAACGCCTTCGGCCGGGTTCCCGCAGTCGGGGATACCGTTTTACTGGCTTTGCATCTGGGATTTATGGTTCTGATCTACATTTTATCGCTTTTTTCCATTGTCCGGGGATTGAAGGAATGAACCTGAACAGCACCGGCAGATTGAGCGAAACATCTGTATATCGGGTATTTCAGTCGATAACGGTTAAGAAATTTACCGGAATACTGACCGTTCAGAGCGAAACCGATACGGTGATGTTTACATTTGAACAGGGTTTATGTGTTCATGCCGAATCTCAATATCCCCGCGACGACCTGCGTCTCGGCAGGTTTCTCCTGATCAGGGGTTTGATAACGGAAAATCAATTGAACACGCTACTGGAAGAACACACCCGGAAATACATCAAACTGGGCAGCCTGGCCAGGGAAAAGGGTCATGTGGATCTCAATCAACTCATGGACACGCTGGAAGATCAAATTCTGTTGATTGTCTTTCAATGTATGACCTGGAAAACCGGAAGTTATTTCATGAAACCAAAGGAGTCCGTTCACTATGACCGGGATACAACCCGTCCCATCGATCTGGGTGAAGTCGTTGAAAAAGGTCCCGACATCGCCAGACAATGGCCCGAAATAATCCGGCGGATTCCCGATCAGTCGGCCGTTCCCAGACTGATTCCCGAAATCTTCGTCGTGCCGGAAAGCGTGGAAATCGATTCGGCGGGGAAAGGGCATCCGATTGTTCTGACACCTCAACAGGAAATCGTTTACAATCATATAAACGGCGTGTTTCCGGTCCAGGCAGTCATCCAGGCCTGTCACCAATTTGCCTGGGATTCATATAAGGCTGTTGTGGATCTGGAGGATCTGGGCGTTTTGGAAATACCGACCCCCGAAACCGGGTATTCAACGTTTAGGGGAAAGATGCGGGAAATTCAGGACACCATCAGTTTGAATGTAAAATTCATCTTGATACCGGTGATCGTCCTGATTCTTCTGGTCGTGCTTCGTTTCATGCCCGGGGAGTTGCTTCCGTTGTCTACTCCCGGAGATAAAACATTGACCGCGGTTGTCCAGACCAAGGTCAAGATGCAGAATGTCCACCTCGCCCTGCAGGTTTTCAAACTGATTCACGGGAAACATCCTCAATTCCTGACAGAACTCATCGATGCACGGATGCTGTCGGAAAATGACGTCATTGATGCCTGGGGCAAAAAACTTTATTTCCACAGCTCACGAAACGAAATCGAGATCGTGAGCCAGGGTCGGGATGGATCCTGGGCGACCCGGGACGATCTGAGGCTTAATGGTTCCAGAATCGCTGAAAATGATGTATGCTTTTTCCCAGGCAGTATTGATATCGGTTCTGAGGAACCGGATGGAATGTAAATTTTAAAGATGGAGGCGGAGAAATGAACAGGAAAGTATTGATACCCGCCCTGTTGGTTGTTTTCATGTTAATGTCCGGTTGCGCTGAAGTTGGACCCCAGGAGGGGGGTGTCAGAACGACTTTCATTGGATTGTCGAAGGGTATTGGCGCTCGGGAGTGGTTCAAACAGGGGATTAAAAGCAATCCCCTGGAACCCGGCCTGTATTTGCACATCCCTCATTTGACCATCGTGGATAAATATCCGGTGATCGAGCAGCAGTATCAGATGTTCCGTGAAGCACCTGCCGGAAGGGATGATGTTTCGTTCAAGACCAAGGACGGCCAGATTGCGTGGATTGATGTGACCATACGATACCGGTTGCTGTTTGAAAACCTGCCGGTGTTTCACAGGAATTACGGCGGCACCTATATTGACAGTGTCCTGAGACCCACCTTACGATCTCTGGTGAACAACAAGCTTGGGGAATATTCCGCTGAGGAGATCTATGATGGAAAAACAAGACAGGCAGTTGCAGGGGAAATCAAGTATTTGATGAATAACGGGTATGAGGGTGAACGTGGGATGCGGGCTCAGGGCCTGGAAATCGTCGATGTGCTGCTCCGGCGGTTCGAGTTTACGGAGGAATATCAGGCTGCCATTGAACAGAAACGCATTGCGGCGGAACAATATCTGGCGGCGGTGGAACAGGCCCGGAAACTGGAAGCCGAAGCCAGGGGCCAGAAAATGGCAACCATCCAGAAAGCGGAGGGCGAAGCCGAGCAGATCCGGCTGAAGGCTGAAGCCATGCTCTTTTCCAAATTGAATGAGGCCAAGGGTGTGGAAGCGCTCGGGAAAGCTCATGCGGTCAAGCAGGCCGCATTGGCTGATGCCCTGGGCGGGGGAGATCAGGTGGTCCGGCTCGAATTCGTCAGACACCTGGCCCCCAGTCTTCAGGTCTGGGGTATCCCGACAGGCGATGAAAGCAGCAGCATCATGGATCTGTCGGGATTGTTCGGATCCATGTTTCCCAGATCGAATCCAACAACCGGACAGTCACACGCTGCGAATTAAGGATGCCGGTCAATACCAGGGAATTGAATATCCCGACCCGGGGAAATGGACAGGTTGTCGATATCACTCCGATGGTCGCCGCGTTGATCCGGGACAATCCGGCGGATTCAGGCATCGCCGCAGTTTTCGCTCCCGGAGCCACCGCCGGAATTACGACCATCGAGTATGAATCCGGGGCGGTTCAGGATCTCCAGGAGGCAATCGAACGGCTGGCGCCGGAAAAAATGAATTATCACCACAACAGCAGATGGCACGACGGAAACGGGCATTCCCACGTCCGGGCGGCGCTGGTTGGCCCCGGTCTGACCGTTCCATTTACCGATAAAAAACTGATGCTGGGAACCTGGCAGCAGATTGTCCTGATCGATTTTGATAACCACTCCAGAAATCGCAGGATCATCGTTCAAATTGTGGGGGATTAGAAAGGAACGGTGTGCTGTGGATGCTGCGGAACCCAAATACCTGATCTCCGTCATCGCCAGAATGCTGGATGTACACCCCCAGACTCTCCGGAATTATGAAAGACTCGGATTGATCGAACCTTCCCGCAGCGTGGGCAACACGCGGTTATATTCGGAAAACGATCTGGCCAGGATCCGCCGGGTTCTGACTCTTTCCAGAGATATGGGTGTCAATATCGCGGGTATCGAAATTATTCTGAGATTGACGGACCGGATTGATGCCATGCAAACAGAATTCGGGGAATTGGTAGAAAACATAAAAAACGAATTGACCCGGCAGGATCCGTCATTGGAAGATCGACTGGCAAAAATCCTTGTCAAATCCCCTTCCGGAACTATAATCCGGAGTGGTGAGGAATCCTGATGGTGTCGGGAATCAGACATCGAACCGGGTGATTGACCGTTGACCACTTATTTGAGTGAAATTAACAAGTATCCGCTTCTCAGCCGGGACGAGGAAGTGGAGTTGTCCGAGCGGATTCAGCAGGGCGATGAGGATGCCCTGCAGCGAATGGTTCAGGGCAATCTGCGTTTCGTTGTTTCCATCGCCAAAAAATATCTGGGGTCGGGGCTGCAGCTGGACGAACTGGTAAACGAAGGTTCCATCGGATTGATCGAGGCTGCGAAGCGGTTTCAACCGGAGAGGGGCGTAAAGTTCATCACCTATGCCATATGGTGGGTCAGGCAGGCCATCCTCTACGCCATCGCGACCAAGACCGGGATCGTGAAATTGCCGGCGAACCAGATTCAACTGCTGAATATGATCAATAAAAAAATGCAGAGCATGACCCAGACCCTCGGCAGGGAACCCCACCTTTCCGAGCTGGCCGCTGAAATTAATGTGCCGGAAAGTGAAGTGGAAAACCTGTTGAGAACCACACGGATTTCGCTGTCTATCGAAACGCATCTGGATGAAAACGAGGAGGAAGGGCCATCCATCACCCTGACCAAGGATAATATCCAGAAACCTGAGGAACAGGTTATCGAGGATGGTTTTGTGGATGATGTAGAGCTGCTCCTGACCTGTCTGGATGACCGGGAAAAGGAAATCCTGCAGCTTCACTACGGTTTCAAGGGAATCCCGCTGACGTTACAGGAGATCGGCAACCGGTATGGACTGACACGGGAGAGGATCCGCAAGATCGAGTTGCGGGCCATTGAAAAGCTGAAAAAGATTGCCAAGAAACGGCAGCTTGAGGATTATCTCAAATAAATGAATTGAATTCCATGAGTGGAGGAGAATCGGGATGACGGTATTGGTCGTGGGATCGGTCGCTCTGGACAGCGTTCAAACACCGGAAGGCACCTCACTTGAAACCCTGGGCGGGTCCGCTGTATATTTCTCCCTCGCTGCATCCCATTTCACCGATGTTCGAATGGTGGCGGTCGTCGGTTCCGATTTCCCGGAAGAACACACTCATCTGCTCAGTTCCCGGGGGATCGATACCCGGGGTCTGCAGCAACGGGAAGGCCGCACTTTCAGGTGGGAAGGCGTTTACGAGGGCGCAATGAACGAAGCAATCACCCTGGAAACCCAGTTGAATGTGTTCGAAAATTTTCAACCGGTGATTCCACCGGAGTACCGGGACAGCGATTGGGTGTTTCTCGGCAACATCAATCCCGGATTGCAGAAACAGGTCATGGAACAGATCCCCGGAACCCGGCTTGTGGCTATGGACACCATGAACTTCTGGATTCAAAATTCCCGGGAACCGCTTCTCGATGTCATGAAATCCGTTGATCTGATCATCATCAACGAAACAGAGCTGCGGATGCTGGCAGATACCGTCAATATCATCAAAGGAGCGAAGATTATTCGGAATATGGGGCCGACCGCAATCGTGGTCAAACGCGGGGAGTATGGATCAGCGCTCTTTTACGACAATCAATGGTTTTTCACGCCGGGTTATCCCGAGGAACTGGTGACGGATCCAACCGGTGCCGGCGATTCCTTCGCGGGTGGTTTTATGGGAGCGGTTGCACGGGCGGGACGGATCGACATGGAAACATTCCAGGAAGCGATGATCTATGGCTCGGTAATGGCTTCCTTCAACATTCAGCGATTCGGGCCGGGAATGCTGACCGAATTGACCGGGGAACTGATCGAAACCCGGTTCCGGTCATTCCAGGACCTGGTCAATCTGCACCGTTCTCGGCTGACGCCGGGATAGCCTGACGCAAGACTTCATCCACCTTCGATACGAACACGAATTGGACTTTCTGCCTGACGTAATCGGGGATCTCTTCCAGATCCTTTTCGTTCTTCTTCGGCAGAATAACAGTATTGATTCCGGCCCGGTAAGCAGCCAGAGTTTTTTCCTTGATACCTCCAACCGGAAGAACATGACCTCGGAGCGTAATTTCACCCGTCATGGCCGTTTTTTCCGCCACGGTGCGGTTGGCCAGCAGTGAGACCAGGGCGGTTGCAATGGTTACTCCCGCTGACGGTCCATCCTTGGGAACAGCGCCTTCGGGAACGTGGATATGCAGATCCGAAGATTCGAAGTAATCATCCGGAATATCGAATCGATGTGCGATCGATCTGACATATGATATTGCGGCCTGAGCCGATTCTTTCATGACTTCACCCAACTGCCCGGTCAGCGTGATCGATTTCTTGCCCGGCATCCGGGTCGCTTCGATATACAGAATATCCCCGCCCGAGGGGGTGTAGGCCAGCCCGATGGCCACGCCGGGATCGTTTGCCCGGGCACCCAACTCGGGGAAGACTTTGACCGGGCCCAGAAAGAAACTCAATCTGTCGGCTGTGATCACGGCAACTTCCTTCCGTCCCTCAACAACCTCCCGGGCAACCGCACGGCAGATCGCCGCGATTTCCCTTTCCAGATTCCGTACGCCCGCTTCCCGGGTGTAGGATTGTATGATCCCCATCAATGCCGATTTCCTGAACTGAAGCTGCCGACTGGTCAAACCATGTTCGTTGAGCTGCCTTGGAATGAGATGCCTTCGGGCGATCTCAATTTTTTCTTCGTGGGTGTACCCCGTCAGATACATAACCTCCATCCGGTCCTTCAACGCTGGCGGGATTGTTTCAATAATATTGGCGGTGGTAATGAACATGACTTTGCTGAGATCGAAAGTCAGATCCAGATAATGGTCGGAAAAGGAAAAATTCTGTTCCGGATCCAGAACCTCCAGCAGTGCCGAAGCCGGATCACCCCGGAAATCCATTCCGATCTTGTCGACTTCATCCAACATGAATACCGGGTTTCTGGCTCCCGCTTTACGCAGTCCCTGGATGATCCGTCCCGGCAGCGCACCGACATAGGTTCGTCGATGTCCCCGGATTTCAGCTTCATCCTTGACGCCGCCCACCGAAATACGGTGAAACTTCCTGTCCATGGCACGGGCGATGGATTTTCCCAGAGACGTTTTGCCGGTTCCGGGGGGTCCCACGAAACACAGAATGGGTCCTTTCATGTCCTTCTTCAGATGGCGAACCGCAATATACTCCACAATCCGTTTCTTCACTTTTTCCAGACCGAAGTGGTCCTGGTCCAGAATGTTCTGCACCAGTCGCGTATCCAGATTGTCTTCCGTGGAAATGCTCCATGGCAACTCCAGAATCCAGTCCAGATATGTCCGGGAAACGGTATACTCCGCTGCAGCAGGCGGCATCCGTTTCAATCGGTCCAGTTCCTTTACAGCTGCATCGTAAGCTTCCCCGGGCAGATTGGCCTGTTCAATCCGCTGACCCAATTCCTCGATCTCAACCGTTCGATCATCCGTTTCTCCCAGTTCCTTCTGCAATGCCCGCATCTGCTGCCGGAGATAGTATTCCCGCTGAGCTTTATCCATCTCATCCTTGATCTGAGACTGGATCTTGTTGCCCAGCTTCAGAATTTCCTGTTCACGGTTCAAAAGAACATGAACCCGCTCCAGACGTTTGGTGATGTCCGCAATGGTGAGTATTTCCTGGCGCTCCTCAAGCGTCAAATTCAAACTCGATGCAATAATATCCGCCAGTTTCCCAGGTTCACTGATGTTCTGAATGATCAAATTCAGTTCCTTGGGCAGATTCGGTGAATTCGATACGATATCCTTGAACAAACCACGAATGTTTCGGATCAAAGCATCCGATTTCAAACTCTGCGTAAATCGTTCCGTTATCTTCTCCACCCGGGCGATAAAATACGGCTCCTTACGGACAAACCGTTTGATCCGGATACGCCCCAGACCTTCGATCATGATCCTCACGGAGTTATCCGGCATCTTGATCAACTTGATAATCTGTGCCGCGATACCGATGCTGTATATGTCATCCGCAGCGGGATCCTCTTCCTCCGGATTCTTCTGAGCGACCAGCCCGATGATCTGATCTCCATCCAGAACCTCGTTGATCATCCGGATGGATTTTTCCCTGGCAACCAGAAGGGGAATCACCATCGTCGGGTAGATTACCGTTCCCCGCAGAGGGAGAATCGGCAGAGTTCCCGGGATCGGCGTTCGGTTGAAATCCATGTCGGAGTCGTTGCGCTCCAGAACCGGTTTCGATTCATCTTTTAAATCTTTTTTTGCCATACACCGCTCCTGATTGATCTGGAATATATCCAGCTGTCACGATATCAATAACATGCGCCGTGACATTTAAGTTCCATCAAACCCGATAAAAAAAGGAAATATTCCAGGGTATGTAAACCCGACAAACAGAATATTTGAATTCGCCGGGATCATCAACATCCGGGTTGCCGGTGGCGCGTTCGACCGGGATAACAGACCGGCTGATCTCCCTTCGGATGGTTGACCCATAATGGCTGCTTTGGTACGCTGAATTACCCCGGATTTCCCATTGTTCCGGGGGAAGGGAACGGTGTTGAGCGGATTTTTGATTACATTTGAGGGGATTGAAGGGTGTGGTAAATCCACCCAAGTGCGCCTGCTCGAAACCCGGCTCCGGGGCGAAGGATACCGGATTGTCGCTACACGGGAACCGGGTGACGGGAGTCTGGGGGAAGGGATCCGCGATATCCTGTTGCGCCGGTCCAGCAGCGCCATCGCAGCAATGACCGAGTTGTTTTTGTTGGTTGCGGACAGAACGCAGCATGTCAGGGAAATCATCCGTCCCGCTCTGGATGAGAATTGCATCGTGATATCCGATCGCTTCGGAGATTCATCCATGGCATACCAGGGTTATGGGAGGGGCATCGATCTGGATTTTATTGAGCTTCTAAACAATCGGGCAACCGACAATCTTGTTCCGGACATCACATTTGTACTGGATATGGATGCCGTAACAAGCCTGAATCGATCCCAGTCGCGGCTGATGCAGCAAAATCTGTTTGAAAAAGAGGGCCGGTTTGAAGAGGAGAACATATTGTTTCATCAGAAAGTGCGCGCTGGATATCTCGATCTGGCCCGAAAACACACTGACCGGATCGTTCTGATGGATGGCACACTCGAAATAGCCGTCGCAGCACAGCGGATATGGAACGAAGTTCACGAGCGGATATCGGGTCATCATGTGTTGAGTGGAGAAACGGAAATATGATCGAGATTGTGAATCTGCTTGTCAGGGGGGAAGGTTATGTCAGCCGGTACGAAACCCAGCGCATACCGCTTGTGCCGGGAGATTACTGCCTGGTCGAATCGGATATCGGCATCCAGTTGGCCCGGGTGATGTGTCCGCCCAGGATTATCAAGAAACGCTTCATTTCCGAAAATGAATTTCCTCGGAAGGTCATCCGGAAAGCTCTGGATGAAGACCTGGCGAAAATTGAAAGCATCGAAAAACTGGAGAGGGAAGCATTTGAATTCTGCCTGGAGCGGATCGAGGAGCGTGGCATGACCATGAAACTCATCAAAGTGATCTCAGCGTTTGACCGCTCCAGGGCGATCTTCATGTTTACCGCTGAAGGCCGGGTTGATTTCCGGGATCTGGTCCGCGATCTGGCGCATCGGCTCAAAACGCGCATTGAGATGAGGCAGATCGGTGTCCGGGATGAAGCCCGGCTTATGGGGGGAATCGGCAACTGCGGGCTACCACTGTGCTGTCTGACATTTTTAAAGGATTTTCATCCTGTTTCCATCAAGATGGCAAAAGATCAGGGATTGAGTCTGATACCCTCCAAAATATCGGGTCTGTGCGGACGGTTGATGTGCTGCCTGCAATATGAGCATGCGCATTATGCGGATCAGATCAAAACGATGCCCAAAGTGAATAAACGGGTCACGACACCCCGGGGCGATGGGAAAGTCAAACAGCTGAATATCCTCAAATCGCTCGTGATGGTTGAACTTGCCGACGGGGAGATTGCCGAGTTCAAAGTGGATCAGATCAAAATGATTTCAGCTGCCGGCGAATCCGAAGCGGTCCCCCAAAAAAATAACTCCGCAGCATCCGAAGAATAAACAGGCCGGTTCCCGGGTTCATTCGGATTGAAACTTGTCCAGAACCGATGCGACGATCGCATGACTTTTCATTCCATGGGAGGATTTGATCAGGACCGTATCCGAAGATCGGAGAATGGCCAGGAGCGCATCGGTCACTTGTTCCGTTGAATCGCAGTAAAGCGCGCGGATACCGCTGGACAGAGCAGCGTCCGCCGCCTCTTTCATCAGGGGACCGTAACACAAAAAAAGATCGATCTGCAGTTCCGATACCAGATATCCGATATTCCGGTGGGCGCGCACGGATTCATCACCCAGTTCCAGCATGTCGCCCAGAACCGCGATGCATCGGTTCGGTCCGGCAAGTTCCCTGAGCATCTCAAGACTTCTGATCATGGACAGCGGGGCCGCGTTGTAGCTGTCATCGATCAGTGTAATGCCGTTCACTCTGATGATCCGGCTGCGATGCGGGGAGATCACGGCCTCATCGAATCCCGCTTGAATCAATTCAGGCGAAACGCCCGAATGCCGGGCCAGGGCGATCACTGCCAGCGCATTTGAGATGTTGTGTCTGCCGGTCAGCGGCAATCCATAACGGATTGAAGCGGTACTGGACGGATCGGACACCCGGAATTCCGATCGATCCGGGGTCATGTAATAATCCAGACAGCGGTAATCCCCCGATTCGAATCCATAGGTGACCGTAAATCCCTCCCGATATGATTGCATGATCAGGGCGTCATCTGCATTTAAAACACGAAGTTGGCTGCCGGTCAAATATTTGAAAAGCTTGGTTTTTTCGGTTCTGATTCCTTCGAGATCCTTTAAAAATTCCGTATGAGAATCGGCGATGCAGGTCAAACAAACGGCTGTGGGCGACAGAATCGGACCCAGAATATCCATCTCGCCCGGTCTGGAAATTCCCGCTTCGATAATGGCGGTTCGATGGTGGGTGTTCATTCCCATGACCGTTAAAGGCACACCGATCAGGCCGTTCAGGTTCAGATGGGTGCCGTGGGTGGGGATGTGTTTTGAGAAAACGGCATAAGCAATGTCCTTGGTGGTTGTTTTTCCGTGACTGCCGGTAATGGCCACAACCGGATAATCAAACCGTTTCCTGTAGGATGCAGCCAATGTCTGCAGTGCCGCCAGGGTATCGGGAACCCTCAGAAGATGCGGGTTCGTTCCAAGGAAATCAAATCTTACCACAGCCCCGCAAGCTTTCCTTTTCAAAGCTTCTGTCACGAAATCATGCCCGTCGTATTTCTCCCCCTGCAGGGCAAAATAGAGATCACCCGCTTGCATTGTCCGGGTGTCGATGGAAATGCCCCGGCACATGAGACCGGGTCTCAGAGTGTGTCCGGCGGCAATTGATTCAGCGATTTGAGTCAGATCAAGCGGATCCATGAACGCTCCCCGCATCACGCAGTATGATCAAAGACAGGGACGTCGCGCACAGCATGATACTGAGAAAGAAAACGACATAAATCAAGCCGAAAACGGGAATAAGGAAACCTGCGGTTGCGAAAGCTCCAGCCGCCGATCCGAGCAGATCAAATCCGTACAGATAACCGGTGCGGTCCGGGATAATCCTGGATGCGAAAGTAAAATGCATTCCGCCCAGAAATCCAAATCCGAATGCGAATCCGTCCAGAAAAATCTCGGGTATCTTCCCTCCGCTCCAGCCTGGATAAAAAGGACCCAGAATGAACAGGGCCAGGATGATCTGGATCAGCCCCACCATCCGGACACGGATTCTGGCCGCTGGTTTGAACCGGATGGCGGCAGTGCTGCCGGTCAGAAGGCCCGCCGTGAATATGGCCAGTAGAATTCCCGTGCGCAGGTAGGCAGCTCCTGTGGAGAGTTGAAGAAGTAGGACCAGGAGTATTTCGAACGATATCGATGCAAATCCCACCGCCGAAACACTACCGTAAAGCCCCGCCAGCGGTTTCCGGCGGCCCCAGAAAAACAGGCCGGTCACCACGATCAACATGCCGGTGGCCAGATAACGACCATTCCGGAAAGATAAAAATCCTGAAACTCCGGAGAACTGAGATCGCCATAGATCAAAATATGCTGTAAACAGAACAGGATGCATGTCCCGATTCAAAACGAACGATGATCTCAACACCATTTTCTCGAGCCGGTCGAGCTTATGACGATTCATCCGGAACGGAAGATAGGCATCGCTGATATAAAATGACTCGATATTTCTGAGTTGAAGACGCCGCAGAATGACATCCGGATCCCCGGCAGGACCGTCCGGATCACGCCGGGCCAGAATTCCGAGAGGTTCTCCCGGAATGGCCAGGACAGACTTCTCGTCGAAAACAGCTGTCAGGGTGCCGATTGCGGTCCGAATGTACCTTTCCTGCTGAGGGCTGAAAACATTTTCCGATGACTGGATGCGAAAATAATAAAGCCCGCCGGATTTCAGAACCCGGCGGATTTCCCGGTAGTATTCCGCTGTGTAAAACCGGTTGTAGGCAATGGAACTCGGTTCTGGAGCGCAGGAGATAATCACATCGTACGAAAACGATTTCAATTTCTCCAGAAACCGCCGGGCATCGGCTTGAATAACCTCGACTTTCGGATGGTCGAATCCAGCAATCAAATGCTCCAATTGATCGAATGCAGCCATTTCCAGCGGTGACCTGTCCAGCAGAACCAATGTTACGGATTCGACCGGATGTTTCAGAATTTCCGGTACGATCCCCGAATAACCTCCTTCCAGCACCAGAACCCTGCGGGGATCGGGGTGACTGCCCAGGGGCAGATGGGCAGTTTCTTCTGCGGTCAGAGGATCGTAGCTGTGGCTGAGTATCGATCCGTTCAGCAGAAAGGAAATTTCGTTTTCCCGGCTGATCAGATGCAGTTTCCCGTATGGTGTTTCCCGTGAATCCAATATCGTGAATCCCGGCCAAAGAATTTCGTCCATCCACCGGTCCGCTTTTCCAGACAGGGGAGAAAGAAACACTGCCGGCACGACCAGAAACAGAAGAAAACGGTGCATTCTTCCGAAGATCGGCTGAAGAGCGGCATAGGCGGAAAGAAGAACTGCAGATGCGACACATGCGATGGCCAGGCTGTTGAAACGACCGGCAAAAACAATCCGATGGATCAAAGCGCCAATCAGAGCGCCGGCAGCCTCCCATGCATAAAACCATGCCGGACCTCTCGATCCCAGGGATGTTGACCGAATCCGATGAACGGCTGCGGAAAAGGCGGCTCCGGAACAGAAGCAGAAGGGAGCGAGAAACAAAAGAACAACTCCCGCAATCTGAACAAAACCGGCGATTTCACCGGGTGCCAGCCGGAGAATCGTTCGGCAGAATCGAAAAGCCACAACCGTCAATGGCGCAAAATATGCCAGCACCGGCAACAGCCGCGCCAGATGACAATTCCTGGACTGCAACGGCTTCGTGTTGAACACGATGCTCCCGATTCCACCCCAGAACAGCCAGCTTCCGAAAAGAGCGCCCAGGGTCAATTCGTTGCCTTGGGACGATGCCAGAAGTTCCCTCACCGTCAGTATCTGAACGGTCAAAGTGGAGAATCCCAGCGCGAACGCAGCCGGCATCAGCGAGTTGATTGCGCGCCTTCCGCCCGGAGCGCTCATGTCGGTTATCCGGTCACTGTCCATGCCGTATGACCCGGTGAAACAATGGTTGTTTCTCCGGCCGCTTTTGATAAGATGATTTCGGAAGGAGCCGATTCATGAACGCTGCAGGATGTTTATCGCTGCGCAGGCAAATAACGGTCTTCGGACACCTTCTTGCCGTTTTGAATTTGGTTTCTCCGTCATATTCAAATTCTATCACAATCACGGCGATCGCATCGAATGCTTCCCACGAAATTCCGGTCGTGAAGGAAAACGGTACCGATTATCTCATTCTCCCGGATCTTCTCCAATACCTGGATATCGAATGGGAATGGGATTACCTGCACGGGATCATCCATATCCATCATCGGGACCACATGGTACGTGTTGCGGAAGGTGTTGCCGGCGGGCTGGTGGATGGGAACCTGGTGGATTTTTCCGCATCCAATATCCAGCGGGACAATCAATTTTTCGTTCCGGTTGATTTCATCCCTGAGATTCTGATGTCTGTTGGGGAGGGAAATTTTGCCTGGGAGTCCGATGGGTACCGGATTCTGGATCTTTCCGGTGAAGTATCCGGAATCGCCCCCGGGATCCACGAACAGCTGGTCGTGGTCATCGATCCCGGTCACGGCGGGGAAGACAACGGGATGTGGCTGGCTTCGGGAATCTGGGAGAAACAGGTGACATTCCACCTGGCGGATCGCCTGGCGTCCATTCTCAGGACAAGGCTGGGAGTGTCGGTGGAGATGACTCGGAGTGGAGATGAAACGGTATCGATCGAGCAGAGGAAGGTGGTCGCGAACGCTTCCAAAGCGGACCTGTTCATCGGTATTCATCTGGGTTCAGACCAGGATCTGGCCGGGAACGGATTCAATATCTATGTATCCGGCACGGCCGTCACCCCCGATGATCCCGGATCCAGGCTGTTTTACTGGGAAGAAACTCCGGCAAGCGTTCAGGCTGAATCGCTTCAACATGCCAGGGGAATCGGAAATGCTCTTGCCGAGACGGCTCCCGGAACAAAGTGGAGTATCAAGCAATTGAACCTGAAAATTCTGAAGGGACTGGCGATCCCGGGATGCATCATCGAGTTGAACGAAAAGATGACATTTTATGGAGATCTTGATCTGAGTCGGGGCGCAGGTCTTCGCCGCACCTCGGAAGCCCTGTTCGATGCAATCAAGATATCCCTGATCGCGAAGCGTTCCGATGAATGAAAACTCGCTGGAACCAATCTCCGCGCCGGTAAAGGATCGATCGAGGTTTTGGTTTTATATCCCCTTTATTCTGGCAGCGGTGGTTGCCGGAATTCTTTGGATTGCCGTTCCCAGGGATTCCGTTTCGACGGTGCCGGCGACCGGATCCGGAAAGCCGGATTACCGGATATCGCTTCGGAAGCGGGAAGTTCACATCTATTTTCCGGATGAAGCCTTCGGCTGGACCACCGAAATGAGAGTACTCGAGGGATGCGTAAATGAGAGAGAGGAAATCGGGCAGTGCATCCATGAGTTGATTTCGGGTCCTGGGCGAAGGAGCGACAGGATTCTCCCGGAACGTCTTGTTCTGGATGATGTTTATCAGGATATGCGCGGTATTGTTTATCTGGATTTTCATTTCCCTCAGGAGTATTTCAATGTCGGCGGAATTCTATCGGAACAAAAAGCCGTCGATGCCATTTTGAAAACCATTGAATCGAATTTTCCCCGGGTTCAGGGCATCCGTATTCTGTTTAATGGTGAGACCGGAGATACTTTTGCAGGGCATATCGATATTTCCAGACCTTTTGAACTTCAGCAGGAATCCGGCCGGATTCATGAGAATCTGGAATCGGAACGAGGATGAAATCCATCGTCATTGCATCCCGTAATACAGGGAAAATCACCGAAATCACCGAAATCATGCAGGGTTTGGCCGTCACATGGATTCCGGGAACCGCCATCAATCCGCCGCCGCAGGTGATTGAAAAAGGTTCAACCTATCGGGAAAATGCACTCAGAAAGGCCAGGGCTTTCACCCTGGCCACTCACCTGCCGTCCCTGGCGGATGATTCGGGCCTTGAAATAGACGCTCTGAACGGGATGCCGGGTGTCAGATCCAACCGGTACTTCGGGGAAACACTGGCGGATCCGCACAAGGTCGAATGCCTGCTGGAAGCGTTGAAAGATGTGCCGGATAACCGGCGGACGGCACGGTTTCGATGTGTTGCCCTCCTGGCAGACGAATCGACGGTTCTGGTGGAATCGAATTGTATCGTGGAAGGTTTTATTCTGCGTCAGCCGATCGGGAATTCCGGATTCGGTTATGATCCGGTGTTTTATTATCCCCGGTTGAACAGAACATTCGCCGAATTGACACCCGGTGAAAAAAGTGCGATTTCCCACCGGGGAAAAGCAATGAGAGAGATCCGTGGTTTTCTGTTGCGGACAGAATCTGACTCATGATATGAATGCGAGGTTGCGGATGGCATTCGACAGGATGCAATCGACGCGGGGCGTAGCGCAGCCTGGTAGCGCATCTGCTTTGGGAGCAGAGGGCCGGAGGTTCAAATCCTCTCGCCCCGAACCGTCCGGTGGGGGAGACCTGCCGCTTGCGCCCGTAGCTCAGCTGGATAGAGCAACGGACTTCTAATCCGTAGGCCGTAGGTTCGAATCCTACCGGGCGTAAAGAACGGATCGTTTTTACGGTGAGTGTAGCTCAGCCGGTTAGAGCGCCTGACTGTGGATCAGGAGGTCGAGGGTTCGAATCCCTTCACTCACCCTGTGTTTTTGAGAAAGCCGGTCGGGAAATATGATTCATTGCGCCCGTAGCTCAGCTGGATAGAGCGCCGGACTTCGAATCCGTAGGCCGTAGGTTCGAATCCTACCGGGCGTATATTGCCAGGGAGTCAATGGGAACTTGCTGCGAGGATGGCGGAAATGGCAGACGCGCTGGACTTAGGATCCAGTGTCCACGGACGTGGGGGTTCAACTCCCCCTCCTCGCAGACAAACAAGCCGACCGCCGGCACATCGATATAACCAGCATGCGGCAGCGTTTTTCGAGTGAGAGGAACATTTCATGATGAAACACCAGATTACTGAAATATCCGCATCTCAGCGGAAGATAACCATGGAAATCCCCGCTGAGAAAGTATCTGAAGAACTGACCAATGTGTTGAACGAACTGCGGCGCTCCATCAAAATCGACGGATTCCGCCCGGGCAAAATTCCCACTTCGGTTCTGTTCATGCGCTTCGGGAAGGAAATCAGAAATCAGGTCGCCGAAACCCTCATCGAGAATTCCCTGCACAAAGTGATTGCAGACAACGGACTCGAACTGGCCGGTCAGCCGGAATTCGGTGAGATCAAGATTGCCGAACACGAACCGTTCGTTTACGAAGTGACCTTTGAAGTTGTTCCCCAGATCGATGTGTCGGGATATCGGGGCGTCAAGGTCGAGCGGTCCAGGGTCGAAGTCGGGGACCGGGATATCGCGGAAAGCCTGGAACGGGTTCGACAAAGTCAGGCTACCTGGGAGGTCGTCTCGGATCGTGCCGCCGGGGAAAATGATCAGGTGTTCGGGAAGCTTACATTGTCGGAAAATGGTAAACCGGTTCCAGGATGGATAAACCGGAACATGACCGTGACCATCGGTGAAAATACGGTTTTTCCGGACAGTGAATTCGAAAGAAAGCTGATCGGCGCCACTTCGGGAGCGGCCCATGAATATGAAATACAGTTCCCTCCGGATTACGATTATTACCGCGATTTTGCCGGAAAACTGATCCGGGCGAATTGGCAGATTTCAGAAATAAAAATGAAAAGAATACCCGAGATCGATAATGACCTGGCCAAAGACCTGGGACTGGATACGTTGGAGGAGCTGAAGAAACAACTGAGCGACGACATGATCAAACAGCGCACTCAACAGGCCCAGGAAGAAGTTCCGGTCAAGATCATCGACACCCTTTTAAATGACAATCCTTTCGATGTGACCGATTACATGGTCGACAAGGAGCTTTCCGGCATGCTTACAAACAGCCGGTTCGGAGATCAGTCCCAGAATGAGGAATTGAAAAAAATGCTCAGACCGATCGCCGAACGAAACGTCAAACAGCGGATTCTCATGGACCGGATCGCGGTACTGGAACATATCGAAGTATCCACCGAGGAAATCGAGAAAGAATTCCAAAAAGCGAACTCCGAATCCGACATGCCGGAATCCGAACTGAGGAAAAAGTGGTTTGAGGATGGCCTGTTCGATCTGGCCAGACGGGAGATCATGAGGTGGAAGGCCAACGATTTGGTCGTGGAAAATGCGGTGGTTACGGAAGTTGATTCATCCGGACCGATAACCGAATCAAAGCGTAAAAAGAAAGAAGAGAACGATGAGTAAAACACAAATGAATCTGGTTCCGATTGTCGTAGAACAGACGGGCCGGGGCGAACGCGCATACGATATTTTCTCCCGACTGCTGAAAGAGAATATCCTGTTTATCGGTACGCCGATCGACGACCAGATCGCCAACCTGGTCATCGCACAGCTCCTGTATCTGGAAGCCGAGGATCCCGAAAAGGATATCCATCTCTACATCAACAGCCCGGGCGGCATGGTCACCTCGGCACTGGCCATTTATGACACGATGCAGTACATCAAACCCGATGTCTCGACCATCTGCGTCGGTCATGCGGACAGCGCTGCAGCGCTTCTTTTGGCCACCGGCGCCAAAGGAAAACGGTACGCTCTTCGAAATGCACGGATCATGCTGCACCAGCCTATCGGCGGAATTCAGGGGCAGGCATCCGATATCGATATCCAGGCCCGGGAAATCCTGCGCTTGAAACATCAGATCCAGACCATTCTGATGGAGCATACCGGTCAATCGATCAAGAAAATCGCCGTGGATACCGACAGGGATTTTTTTATGTCACCCGAAGAAGCCGTGAAATACGGCATCATCGACGATGTCCTGATCAAGAAAACGAAATAATCCGGGAAAACCGGGTTGTTCCGGAACCGGACAAGAGCGAACGAATGAAGATCAAACAGGCCGGTTTTGTTCTGAGTGCAGCGGCACCCGAATCATGCCCGGTGGACCGGCGGCCCGAAATTGCTATTGCAGGGCGATCGAATGTGGGAAAATCCAGCCTGGTGAATTTTCTGCTCAACCGCAAAACTCTGGCAAAAACCAGTTCCGTTCCCGGTAAAACCCGGCTGATTAATTTCTATCTGGTGAACGGCGATTTCTATCTCGTCGATCTGCCGGGATATGGTTATACCCGGGCACCGTCACAAATCAGTGCGAGCTGGCGGAGAACGGTCAGCAGATACTTCGAAACGCGGACCAATCTGCTGGGACTGATGCATCTGATCGATATCCGGCATGATCCGTCGGCAATGGATGTCCGGGTTTCAGACTGGCTGGCTGAATCGGGAATGCCGTTTTTGACTATTCTGGTCAAGTCGGACAAACTCAGCCGTTCGCGGCAGATTCAACAGAAAAAACGGATTCAGAAGGTTCTGTGTCTGCCTTCGGACCATTCCTTTGTGCTGACATCCACGGTCGAGAAAACCGGGCGCCGGGATGTGCTCGGGTGGATCGGTGAGCTGTTGGACACGGAACAGCAGTTCAGTCACGGCGCCGGTTGATCAGGGCTGCTGCATATCCGGCTCCGAATCCATTGTCGATGTTCACTGCAACCACACCGCTGGAACAGGTGTTCAGCATGGTTAGCAGTGCAGAGACGCCGGCGAAATTCGCGCCGTACCCCACCGACGTGGGTACGCCGATCACCGGCCGATCCACCAGCGCGCCAACCACTCCGGGCAGAGCCCCTTCCATACCGGCGGCAACGATGATGACCTCCGCGTGCAGGAGATCCTTCCGGTAATGTAACAGCCGGTGCAGGCCGGCGATTCCCACATCAAAAATACGTTTCACGGACTGTCCCATAACTTCGGCGGTGACGGCGGCTTCCTCGGCAACCGGGATGTCGGAAGTGCCCGCGCAGATCACCAGGATATATCCATTTCCCCTGATCGCGGGATCCGGATTCCAGAAGGCGCAACGAGCTGCCGAATGATACTGCAACGGTTCGATTTTCCCATGAAGTATTGTGTATGTAGACTCCGATATCCGGGTAATCAGCAGCGGCTGCCCGGCACGGAACAGATTGAGGGCGATATCCAGGATTTGCCGGTCCGTTTTGCCGTGACCGAAAATAACTTCAGGAAATCCTTTTCGAAGCTGCCGGTGGGTGTCGACCTTTGCGAATTCGAGATCCAGAAACGGCTTCAGCTTGATTTGATCCACACACTCCGTTTCACTGATCCGTCCGGCTTTGAATTCCGCCAGCAAGCGCTTCAGATCGTCGCCGGTCATACCGGAGAATCTCCAGGGTCGATACCCAACCTAATCCCGGCCAGTGTGATCGTGTTGTGCATGAGCATGGCGACGGTCATCCGGCCCACGCCGCCGGGTACGGGCGTGAAATACGATGCCCTCTCTATCGCTGCACGGGGATGAACATCTCCGATCAGTGCATGTCCGTTTTCCCTCAGCTTGTCTGCGATGGGGGAATCCAGAGCCAGCCATTTCGGACCGGCGCTGTCCAGGTCGATCCGGTTGATCCCCACATCGATCACCACTGCACCCGGCTTGATATGATCCGCTCCGAAAAAGCCCGGCCTGCCGACTGCGGTCACAAGCAGATCCGCCCTGCGGCAGATTTCATCCAGGCGGGTGGTTCTGGAGTGGGCCAGGGTGACGGTAGCGTGTCGCGCCAGCAGGAGAGCGGCTGTCGGTTTCCCGACAATGGCACTTCTTCCGGCGATAACTGCCTCTCTCCCTTCTATTTGAATATTGTAGGCCTCCAGGATCTTGATGATTCCTGCGGGTGTACAGGGGGCGATCGGTGCGGTTCCCAGCCACAGTTTCCCCGTGTTGAGAGGATGGAATCCGTCGACGTCCTTGCCGGGATCGATTTGCTCCAGAAAATAATCCGCATCCATTCCTTCCGGAAGCGGAAGCTGGATGATCATCCCGTCGCAGTCATCATCCATGTTAAAACGGTGAATCTGTTCCATAATCCGGGACTCGTCTGCATCTCGCGGCAGGTGGACCTCAAAAAAAGCGATGCCCACACGCCGGCATGCCTTTTTCTTGTTCCGGACATATACCGCCGATGCGGGATCGTCTCCAGCCATGATAACCGCCAAACCCGGCTGCCGGCCGGTGTGCTCCCAAAACCTCTCACTCAAGATCTTCACTCGCTCCAGAACGGATTGGGCGACCGTCTTGCCGTCCATCACCTGTGCATTCATCTTCCATTCCCTCTCAAAACGTTGGAAAAAACGAAGATTATCAGGGGGTTAGAGTCGGGTCAAGACTTGACACCAAACCGGTCAGGTGATATGAAACAACGTCGTTCGCGACAGACTTTGGGAAAACATGCTTTGCGGTCAAAATGCTGGAAAACGAGGAGCTGCCTTATGAACAATAGCTACGCGGAATCAAAAGACATCGCTCGAATCTCCATCCGACTGGACTGGAAAATGGCGCTGTGGGCGTTCTTGTTCCTGTTCATCCTGTTGACCCGGTTTCACCATCTTGGGGATAAACCCTTCCATCACGACGAAAGTCTTTATGCCAAGTACATCTGGAATTTTCACGTGGGAATGGGTTACGAATACGATCCCATGCAGCATGGACCTTTCATGTTCCACATGCAGCAGATTCCCCTGTTTCTTTTTGGCGTCAACAACTACACAATTCGCATCCTCCCGGCGGTCACCGGGATCGCCCTGACGCTCGCTTTTTTTCTCATGCGTCGAAGACTCGGGGAGGGCGTTGCCCTGATGGCGGGATGGTTGTACGCAATCAATCCCGTGTTCATGTACTTCCAGCGGTTTTTAAGGCACGATCCGTTTTTCTCGCTCTTCACCATCTTGATCTTCTTTTTCCTGCTGCTTTGGTTTCAGGACAGGAAACCCTGGCAGGCATACTCCCTGGCCGCTTCCCTGTGCATCCTGTACTGCATAAAGGAAAACGCGTTTGTCCAATTCCTGATTATTTTTTCCTTCGTCGTGATGAAGGTGTTGACGGATTTCTTCGATAAAAGAAAGGGAATGCGCGACCGGTTCAAATCGATTCCTGAAAACGCTAATCGCTATCCATACGTGACCAAGTTGTGGATTTTCGTGGCTTTATGCGGCGTTTCATTCGTTCTGTACGCTATCGGAAACCAATGGTTGAAAGCCAGCTTCGCGAACTGGGAGAAAACCGTCCAGTACTACTGGTATGCCTGTTTCCTGTTGTATTTTGTGTTCACCGCATTCATGGTGATGCGGGGTGAACGGGTTCGCAAGAACCAGGTAACCAAACCGATGCTGGGATTTCAGCCGGGATTTTTCACGGACAGCCATGTTTTCGCTCTGAGTCTTCTGATATTCGTGAGTATTTTCATTTTGCTGTATACGACGTTTTTCACCAACCTGAAGGGATTCTGGGGCGGTATTTACAAATGGTACACCTACTGGCTCCATCAGCATTCCATCGCCCGGATCCGTGGACCCTTCCACTATTATCACCACCAGATGTTGATCTATGCCTTCATCCCGTTCTCCATCGTCCTGATCGGACTGATCAGCCGGACCATGCAGAAAACCAGATACATCATTTCCAGCGCCTATATCATCCTGTTTATCCTGGCGCTGATCGTAGCCAAAAAATCGTCTTCCCCCTGGCCGTTCACAAACCAGGATCTTTTCACAAACGAGCATCTCGTTTTCGCGGCATTTATTTTCGTGGCGGGCGCATATTGCGTGATGACATACCTGAAGGAACGGGCTTATACCAAGGCGTTTCTGAGCTGGTGGACCCTGCTGGCATATCTGATTTATTCATATCTCCAGGAGAAAGTTCCATGGTTGACCATGCACATCATCACCCCCATGATTCTGCTCGCGGCCATTTTCTTAGTTGAAATCTTCACCGACAAGAGCCTTAAATGGCAGCGGCAGGCCATGATTGGTCTGTTTGCCTTAATGGTGATGTATTCCATGCACACCGCGTTCATGCTCTGCTGGTACCATGAAGCGGATCCAACCGAACAGATGGTCTACGTGCAAACCACCTACGACGTGCCCAGAATACTGGATGAAATCGATGAAATGGCTTTCTGGACCAACGAGGGAACCGATCTTCCGCTGGCGATCGACGGGCATGCAACTTGGCCGTTCTACTGGTATTTGAGAGACTGGAAGAACATAATCTATAACAAACAGGTTGATCCCAACCGGCATGTCATGGTGATCTGCAACTGGGAAGACCGGCATGCACTCGCCGAGAAACTCGGGGACAATTTCATTCCCAGACGATACGGACTGAGAGCCTGGTATCTGCCCAAACGCTCCGACCTGACCTCGGGCGATGCCCTTCGGAACGCATGGCGCTGGGTTCTGCTGCGGGAACGATTCAAACCCAGCCTGTACGGGACACAGGACATCTGCATGTTAGTCCGAAAGGATCTGGCCAAATTTTCCAAAGGCATCGATATCGGGGAAGCTCCGGTAAAAGTCAAAAAGCAGGCGCCGCCCCCCAAAGCTGCCGCGATGGTGGACAACATCCTGGAAATCGGGCGGTTTGGTTCCGGGAAAGGCCAGTTCAACGAACCCAAGGGAATCACTGTTGACAAGGAAGGTAACATCTACGTGGCCGACAGTAAAAATGCCCGGATCCAGAAGTTTTCTCCCGGCGGGGAGGTTCTGACCACATGGGGCGTGTATGGCGAGGGGGAAGGGCAGTTCAACAGCCCAACCGGTGTCACCGCAGATTCCAGGGGATTCATCTATGTCGCGGATACCTGGAATCACCGGATACAGAAATTCGATTCGGATGGGAAATTCATCTTCGCATTCGGCGACTCCTCCATTTTCTGGGCTCCCAAAGACCTGAAAGTCGATGATGAGGGGTTCATCTATGTGGTGAATACCGGATTCCACCGCATTCAGAAATTTACCCGGAACGGCCAGCAGATCTGGTCGGTCGGAACCAAAGGAATCGATTCCACCCAGTTCACCGAACCGGTCGGGATCGACGTCGATTCTGTGGGCCGCCTTTACATCGCCGACACGGGTAATCAGCGGGTGTCCGTTTACGACAAGGACGGTCACCTGTTGAAATCATTCCCGGTCTATGGGTGGGAATACTTCTACACCGAACCGTTTGTCACCGTCGATACTCAAAACGACCTGATCTATCTGACCGACTCCCGGAACAACAAAATACAGGTGTTCGATATGAACGGCGAATTCAAGAATTTCTGGGGCAAGGAGGGTCTCGCGGGCGGTCAGTTCAAATTGCCCATCGGGATCACTTGTCACAATGGAAAATTATATGTGTCGGAAGTGGGAAACCATCGGGTGCAGGTGTTCGAGAGCGGAATTCAATAATCGGTGTTTTTAGGGGATCGACAATCCGGTTGTCTGACACCGGGTTCCGGTGATCCTGAAGGAAGGAAACAGGTTACATGATTGAAATCATGCTTTGGTGGATGGTCATCACCGTCACCGGCCTGATCGCGCTCCCACTGGCTCGAAGATTCTTCAGGAGTTATCCGGACCAAGGCTACATCCTGTCAAAAGCTTTCGGATTATGTCTTCTGAGCTTCGTCAACTGGATCCTGTCCAGCCTGCATATCCTGAAGTTCAGCCCGCTGTCCGTCCTGGTATCCATGAGTCTGATTCTCCTTGGTTCCTGGTTTCTCAAGAAAGAATCTCTTGCCGATATCGGCCAATTCTTTACCGGGCAGAAACGGGTCGTTTGGGTCTCGGAAATCGTATTTCTGGCGGCATTTGCCCTGTTTGCCTTTATCCGCATGTGCAATCCGGATATCGCGTCGACGGAAAAAATGCCGGATTTCGCCTTTTTGACCGGCATCATCAACAGCGGCTATTTCCCGCCCAAGGATCCCTGGTTTCTGGGGGAAACAATCAACTACTTCTATTACGGGCATTATCAGATCGCCCTGTTGACTAAATTGACCGGTATCGCTCCCCAGATCGGTTTCAACCTGGGAATCGCCTTCCTTTTCGCCATTACCCTGACTACCGCATTCGGCGTCACATACGGCTTGACCCGAAACTTGAAATACGGATTTCTGGGAGGTCTTTTTGTGGCATTCATCGGCAACCTGGACGGGATCAATCAGCTGCTGTCGAAAGTAGTGCTGGGACCCGAAAAATTTTACCCGTTCACCTGGTTCAACTGGTGGATGAGTTCCCGGGTGATTGTCCGGGAAGGAGTGGATATCACCATCAACGAATTCCCTTTCTGGAGTTATATCCTGGGCGATCTTCACGCCCATGTAAACGTAGTGCCGTTTTCTCTTTTGGTACTGGGCATCATCCTGGAATTGATGCGGGGCGGCGGCGACGGTCTGGGAGTCATCGGGCGGGGAAAGGAGTTTTATTTCCGGATCATCATCGCGGCCGTTGCTCTGGGTGCGATTCCGGCGGCCAACACCTGGGATATGCCAACATATTTCGGATTGATGGCCGCGGCTTTGATCTTTGAGCGTCAATTCACCCGAAAATTTCCGGTAACATCGTATTTGGGATTCCTGCTCACTCCGTTCCGGGAACTTATCGACCGATGGAACAACCCGCCGGAACTAACCAAAGATCGAAACGGTTCCTTGTTCTGGAGCCGTTGGGGACTGACATTGACCGCCGTTTTTCTGCTTATCGGAATAGCGCTTCTTCTGTATTGTCCCTATTATCAAAATTTCCAGCCCAAGGGCACCCAGGGTATCAGACTGGTCGATCCCATCCAGCGGACCCTGTGGGACGATTTCCTCACCATCTACGGATTTTTCTTTTTCTGCGTACTGTCGCTGATCCTGTACCTGTTGAAAGAACGCATAATGAAGGTTTCACCCCGCCTGATGCCGCTTTTGGTTGGATCCCTCATCACCGGGTACATCATAACCTTCCTTGTTTTTCAGACGTTCATGGTGGCTTTCTGCATAATCGTTCTGGGATTGCTTTTGGCACTCCCGTTTTCCCAGGACGATCCCGAAAAACTGGAAAAATTCTTCGCTCTCTCACTGTTTGCTACTGCTCTGCTGATTCTTCTGGGATGCGAATTCTTTTATATCAAGGATGCTTACGGGAAAACACTGGAACGGCAAAATACCATTTTCAAATTCTATTATCAGGCATGGGTGTTCTGCGGAATTTCATCGGCCTATGCGGTTTACCGATTCAGCGAGATTGTTAAAGAACGCTGGAAATTGACCTGGGACATGGTGTACAGGGTCCTTTTCGTTGCCACGCTGGCGTTTCCGGTTTTCGGGACAACAGTCAAATGTAATCATTTCGCAGCTTTGAAGGATAATACACCCTACGCCAAGGCGACGCTTGACGGCATATGGTATATGTCCTGGCGTTATAAGGGAGATTACCAGACCATTCAATATCTTCGAAAACACGCTAAACCCGAGGAAACCGTCCTGGAAGCTACCGGACCGGCGTTTTCGCATTATGGGCGGATATCCGCATCCACAGGCATGTACACGCTGATCGGATGGGCGAATCATGAGAATATCTGGCGGGACGGGTCCTGGCAAATGGTCAATAAGAGGGTCAACGATGTCCGAACAATCTATTCAACTTCCGATATCAACCTGGCCGGACAGCTCCTGAATGAATACGGCATCGATTACGTTTACGTGGGGATGCTGGAACGAGAGCAGTATCCCAATGCCGATTTCGACAAGTTCGCCTCCTTCATGACGAAGCTTCTCGATGTGGAAGATTCCGATGGGAAAATGACATATCTGTACCGTGCAAACCCGCAATCATCCACGCGGGAGGATTAATCCATGGAGTCTGACGTGCTGCCGGAAATACCACGGAAAAAAACAAACCGGAACTGGCTTCTTTTTCTCATCCTGATCGCCGGAACAACCTTTCGATTTTACGGAATCCGGTGGGGCATGCCAAGTTTTTTCCATCCGGACGAACGGCAGATCATGTTCAAAGTCAACGATATATCCTGGAACGATCTTAATCCCCATTTCTTTGCCTATGGATCATTACCCATCTATGTGCTGAAAGGAACCGTCACCGGCCTGGACCGCGTCAACCGGTTTGTTGTGGACGCAGCCAGGAAAATGGAACTGGACGCGAAGAAGGTCTCCCGGGTGAGGGAATGGTTTCCGCCAATGAATCATTTTCGGGGGCAGACCCTGACCGGGCGGGCCTTGTCCGCAATCGTATCAATCTGGACGATCGTTGTTCTTTTTTATCTGGGCAGGCTGATGTACCAGAAAAAAATCGCGCTGATTGCCGCAGCCCTGTTTTCGTTCAGCGTGTTGTCGATTCAGCAGTCTCATTTCTATGTCGTGGACGGTCCGCAGACATTTCTGGTGGTCTGTGCAATCTATTTCATGGTCCGTATGGCCGTCGGGGACCGGGCAAGGGATTATTATTATTCTGGATTATTTATCGGTCTGGCGATGTCCACAAAATTCAGCAGCCTGCCCATTTACATCGCGTATGCTTTCGCACACTTTCTGGCTTTGGTTCACGGGAACCGGAAAGGATTCACCCATTGGCTTCATCTTATCGGCGGCGCTCTCCTGTCGGTCGCGGTCATGACAGCCGGGATGCCTTACTGGATTCTGGATCACGAGAAATGGTGGCGGGACATACAGGAACAATCGCGAATGGTCCGGGGAACGGCCCGGCTACCGTATACCATCCAATATGAAAATACTGCACCGTTCTGGTATCTGATTAAGAACATGGCCATTTGGTCTCTGGGTTTACCGTTCGGGATGGCGGCTTTCGCCGGTTTCGCCGTGGCCATACGCAGGTTTTTCGTTCAGACAAAAGATCTTGGCAATCAGGTCCTGCTTGCCTATGTGGTACCCATATTCATCGTCAACAGCCTGTTTCAGGTCAAGTTCCTCCGATATACACTGCCTTTGCTGCCGTTTTTTGCCCTGTTCGCCGCCAAAATGCTGTTCGATCTTCAGAAACGACACCGGATGCGCACACCGGCGAAGATACTCACCATCGTCGTACTGACCGGGACACTCATCTGGGCAATCGCATATACCACGGTATACCGGTATCCAAATACCCGGATCGAAGCTTCGAGCTGGGTTTATCAAAACATACCCTCCGGCGCACACATTCTTCTGGAAAGCAACTGGGACGACGCGCTCCCCGTGGGAACCCCCGATGGTAATCCCAGCGTATACACAACCAAAAAACTGGAGATTTACAGGGAACCGGAAAACGAGCGCAAGGCCGGGGAGATGGCGGAAATGCTGGAATGGGGGGATGTAATCATTCTGCCGTCCAAACGGCACTATGGGTCGGTTCTGAGGATTCCCGAACGGTTCCCGGTTTCGGGGAATTTTTACCGATCCCTGTTTGCTGAACGGCTGGGTTACCGGTATGTCAGGTGTTTCACTTCGCCGCCCCGACTGGGAAGGCTGAAATTCGAGGACGACCT
Source organism: candidate division CSSED10-310 bacterium (assembly GCA_016927905.1). Classification (GTDB taxonomy): domain Bacteria; phylum CSSED10-310; class CSSED10-310; order CSSED10-310; family JAFGJC01; genus JAFGLW01. The sequence goes on from JAFGLW010000024.1 coordinate 109,556, forward strand.
GGCGGACGAGAGTTTCCGGGTGTACGACCATCCCAAAGTGGCGATATTCCAGAAGGAAACCGCTCTGACCCGGGACCAGATCCTGCCGTATCTTCTGAATCCGCCTCCTGAAATCGCGGAAATAACTTACGAGGATATTCTCAGGGCTGTTCCTCCGGATGCAGTCGGCTCCAGAATTTCCTTCCCGGTTATCCGATGGCTGATCATCCTGGAAATCCTGGGTATCATGGTGTTTCCGACCGCTTTCCTGATTTTCCACCGGTTCAATCACCGGGGATATCCACTGAACAAAACAATCGGCCTGATCACGGCGGGATATATCTGCTGGCTGATCCCCAGTCTGAAATGGGTGCCGTTCACCCGGACATTTCTGTTTCTGGTGATCGTTCTTTTCCTGGCGGCGAATTGCATGCTCTATATGCGGCACCGGCAGGCGATTCATCATTTCGTCAAGCAATATTGGTGGTCGATTGCAGGTTATGAGCTGCTTTTTGCGGCGGTGTTCGGGCTGTTTGTTTTTTTGAAAAGTTACAATCCCGATATATTCTGGAGCGAAAGTTCGATGGATTTCGGTTTCGTCAATTCCATCCTCAGATCAGATTATTTTCCTCCGCATGATCCCTGGATAGAAGGCGAACCGATCAATTACTACTATTACGGGCATTATCTGGCCGCTTTCATGACGCGTCTGGCGGGAATCGAATCCAGCTACGGATACAACCTGTTCTTCGCCACAATCCCCGCCCTGGTGGCGCTGGCGGTAGCCTCCATACTCATCAGCCTGACCCGGCGCTTGTGGGCGGGTGTCCTGGGCGTCCTGTTCACCATAGTAATCGGCAATCTGGACGGCGTGGCTCAGATGGCCCAGATATGGAGCCGGATTCCCAAAACATCGGGCCTGTTCCCGGCTGCCGGGATATTCCGGGATTTTGTGGGCAGTTTCCTGGTTCTGGGTCGCTCGGAAGTGCATTTCAGGTTCTTCAGATCCGCCCACGAGTTGATCCGGCCGACAGTTCATGAATTTCCATATTGGAGTTACAATTTCATGGACCTTCACGCCCACACAATCGCCACATTAATATCGTCTCTCGTCCTGGTATTCCACCTGGTGCTGTTCCGCAACCGGAAGAAGGGATTCGGTATTTTCGGCACCGGCATCACCCGGTACCTGACTCTGGGTGTCCTGTCCATCGCCCTGGGCGCTCTGATCCCCACCAACAGCTGGGATTTTCCCACACATTGCCTGGTCATATTCCTGATATTGAATTTCATGCCGCTCGAAAAACCGGCCGGTTCGAAAAGGACGGCAGAACCCGGCGGCGTCAAAGCGTATTCTGCGCCGGAACCGCTCTTTATCCCCGATTCGGAACCGATATCGTTCCCAGAGGATATCCCGGATGAAACCGGGACAACGAAACCATCCGAAACAGAATCCGGATTCAAAACCGGGGAGTATCTGGCGGGAATAGCCGATCGTTCGGCGCGCTTCATCGTCGATTTGTTGCTGACAGTGCAACATAATCTGATGGCAATGATCGTTCCCCTGCTGACCCTGATCGGTATAAGTCTTTTCCTTTATCTGCCGTACCTGAGTCATTTTTCACGCAAGGGAATGGGTATCGGATTCGTTCATCAATACAGGCAGACCACCAATTTCGATGGATATTTCACCATGTTCGGGTTTTTCCTGTTCATATTCGCCACCCTGCTGGTCAGATGGTGGTACCTGGTGCAGCGACGCAAAGGCCGGGGTGTCCTGTCGATCGGTTTGACCTTCATGATAGTCGTCCTGGGAAGCGTACTTTTATTCAACATCCTGAAAGCGACCTTTCTGATCGATTATTCGGTACTGATTTTCAATACCGTCATAATGGTGGTTGTCCTGTATCTTTTTTCCAGAAGCAGGTCGGATGCGGATCAGAAATTCGTTCTCCTGTTCGCATTCATGGCGCTGGCCATTACCGCCGGATGCGAAATTATATACATCAAGGATTTTTACCAGGGAGGCGATCATCGGCGCTTCAATACCATCTTCAAATTTTACATGCAGGCATGGTTTTTCTTCGCAATCGTGTCCGCCTATCTGGTGACCGATCGATTCAAAATAAGGAAACCGGACCCGCTTTTTCGCGGATGGAAATCCATCTCCACTCTGGGAAAATGGGCATGGAATCTGATCTTCATCCTGCTCTTGTCCGGAGCTTTGATTTTTACATTCCAGGGTCCCCGGGCACGGAAGACCCACGATGAGTATCGGCGAGTGGAACTGCCGCTCACACTGGATGGCCTGGCCTACATGAAAAAGGGCGGCTGGGACCAGGAATACCGGGCCATTCACTGGATCAACAAACACATCAGAGGCGCTCCGGTCATCCTGGAAGCATCAGGTCCGGATTACGAATACCAATACGGGAGAATTTCCGCCAATACCGGGTTGCCGACGGTACTGGGTTGGTGGAGTCATGTGGATCAACGGGAATACGGCCGGAATACCGGCCGGATGAAACTGGACGTCGTCGAGATGTACGAGGGCATCGATATCCCCCGGCTGCTGGCGCTTCTTTTGAAATACCACGTGAAATATATCTATGTCGGGTCAACAGAGAAAAATAAATACACAAACATCGGCCTGGATAAATTCTCCCGGTTGACCGATTACATGACACCCGTATACGCCAATCCGGAAGTCACCATTTTCCGGATCAATGATTACGGCCTGAACGTGGATTTCGCATCTGTCGCCAGAGACAGCAATGCATTGTCCGACCTGCAGCAGCGAGTCCTGGAGGAACAGGAAAAGAAACTCGAACAGGAGAAACGGGAGGAAGAAGCGCGAAGGGAAGCTCTCAAATCGGCAGCTCCGACAAGCATGTTCGTCGGGGGGGAAGGGGAAATCCGGGGTCAATTTCGGGAGCCCAGATCGCTGGCGGTGGGTCCGGACGGCATGATCTATGTGGCGGATTTCAGAAATCACCGCATTCAGAAATTCAATCCCCAGGGTGACTGGCTGAACGCCTGGGGATCCAGCGGAGACGAAACCGGCCAGTTCAAAGATATCTGCGGCGTGGCTGTCGATGCGGATGGTGTCTATGTGGCGGATACTTTCAACAACCGCATCCAGAAATTCAGTCATGACGGGGAATTCATCAGCCAGTGGAGAGGTGATCAGACATCGTTCTTCTATCCCAGAGGCATCGGGGCGGATCAGAAAGGATTCATTTACCTGGCTGATACCGGCAACAACCGGATCATTAAAATGAGCAATGAGGGCAAGCAGATCGCCATATGGGGGAAACTGGGCCGCGGTGAAGGCGAATTCGAAAGCCCCATCGGGATTCATGCTTCCGGTGATAAAATATACATAGCCGACACGCGGAATCGGAGGATCCAGGTGCTGGATTCCAGCGGAGCGTTCATCCTGAGTTGGCCGATCGACGGATGGGAGGGTGAAGTGTTCGTGGAACCATACATTGCGGTTGATATCAACCAAAATGTCTGGGTTTCAGATCCGACTGCGAACCGCATTCTGATTTTCGACCCGACCGGGAAGAAGCTGGCATCCATATCCAGGGATCATCGGGGTCGCCCGTTCGCACGACCCATGGGTCTGGCCCTGGATTCCGAAGGCGGTATTCTCGTGGTCGATACCCACCACCACAGACTGACCCAAACCCCTCCGCTGAAATGAAATGGGATCAGGTCCACTCGCGCTCTTTCTCCTGCAGGGAGATGTGAGGTAACCATGGCGCCCCGGATCATTCCATTCGATGCATACGCTTCGGAATATGACGGATGGTTCAAGGAAAACAAGCAAATCTTCAGATCCGAACTTCAAGCCGTTCGCATGCTGATGCCCAGGTTTGACAAGGCTCTGGAGGTGGGAGTGGGGACGGGCCGGTTCGCCGGCTCCCTGGGAATACAGACCGGTGTCGAACCGTCCGGAGCGATGGCTGATCTGGCTCGGAACCGCGGAATCACCGTGGTCAGGGCGGTCGCGGAGGCCCTGCCATTCGTTGATCAGGCCTTCGAACTGCTGCTCATGGTGACGACCATCTGTTTTCTCGATGACCTGGACCTGGCATTCCGTGAAACACATCGGGTATTGACAGGCGGAGGGCATTTTGTCCTCGGATTTCTGGATCGCGATACGGAATCCGGTCGGGTATACGAAGAACGCAGAAATCGCAGCAGGTTTTATCGCGACGCCCGGTTCAGATCGTCTGGGGAGGTTTTGGAGGTGTTGCGCCAATCCGGTTTCTGCGACACCACATCTGTCCAGACCATCTTCGGTTCACCCGATACAATGCAGACGTTTGAACCGGTCAAGCCGGGACACGGAACGGGTCTGTTCGTGGTCATGCGCGGGCGGAAACCCACAGGTGTTTGCGTGTCAAGACAGATATAAGAAGCAAATGATCAATCCAGCCGCTGTAGCGGCCGGCAAATGCAGATCGTATTCAAGTTGAACCGCGTGTCCCATACGACGCAATCACCCAGCTTCAGAAGATCCTGGGGCATGGGAATATGGGAATCATGCGCAACCAGAAAACCACCGGGATCCCGGATTTCATCCGTTGAGTTGACCACGTGAACCGAGCTGTAATCATAAAGGAACCGGTATGCATTTTTTGATTCGAGGAATTTTCTGTCCGTCATCAAATACACCAGGATGCCGGTGTGTTCTTTCTGGATCTTGTCTATCTCCCGTGCCAGGAGAAGGTTCAGATCATAGAAATACCGCTGCACACCGGCATCACTCAGGGCAGTGTTGAAAAACCGGTCGGCATTTACCGGGACGATGACACCCATTAAACCGGTCAGCACGACCGCTTTCAGAAAACGGCGGAACCGGGTGTTTTCGGGAAGGCTGTCGGCAGGATAACCGATCAGGAGAAGAACCATCGGGATGGCCGGAATCAGCCGGTACCGTTGCGGATTCAGAACCAGTAATCCGGACAGGAGAACGATACCGGTTATCCCGGTTACCAGGAACAGTTTCATGAAATTCTTGCGCAGGGTGACCAGGCAGTAAATGAAAGCAATCCCACTCAGAATCCCCGTGATCGGATCGATGATTCCCAGGCTGCCGGGAAGAATCTCCCTGCAATCCATTCCGCTGATAAAGAAAAAACGAACGGTAATCCAGACCTTCCTCATCTGTAGGGTGATCAGGTCCGAGAAACCGTCGAACCGCAGCGCATTGTGATGCCTGAGAATTCCTTCGGTGAATGGAAGGATAGATATTCTTCCGGGCCAGACAAGTGTCGGGAGAACCACCGTAAAAGGCATTACCAGGGCCAGAAAGAAATGCGACAGACGGGTGAATCGTGCGGGCCGGGATTTCGGTGATCGGGTATCTTCCGGATTGGTCGATCTCATGCAAAGACAGGTTGCGGCCAGACAGACCATGATCAGACCGCCGGTTAACTTGTAGCTGAAATATTCGGTCAGCAGCAGACCGTCGGCCAGACCGGCTGAGATCAATGTCCCGGTATCGGGGTACCGAAGAAATAGAGCGAAGGCTGCAATGGCGACCACCAGTGTTGTCACCGGGGACATGGTTTCCATGGCGATCCGGGATGATCCGGCAAGATATGCCTGGGTTGCGAACAGCATGGACACGAAAAAGACGGTGTAAACGGATCGGAATAGCTGGGTTGCCGCCATAAAGAAAAACAGCACACCGGTCAAGCTGTACAGCGTGAACGCCCATCGCATTCCGCGCAGATCCATGCCGAAAAGCCGGAAACCGGTTTCAGCCACCAGGTTGACCAGCGGGAAATATATATCCAGTGTTTCCGTCTCAATCGAGTTCAATGCGTAGGAGGCGGTCTGATATTCTTCCACCATCTGCCCGTCATCCGGCGGGAACACGCTGAATCGATAGGTTCTGAAGACTATTCCCGCCGCCAGCACCATACCGAATACCAACAGAAAAACAGTATTGATTTGGGGAATTCCCGTCCGGTTGTTCGCCAGGCACCTGAAAACCAGCAGCACCATTGCCAGTATTGATGCCGACAAAACCAAAAGAAACGCTTCCCGAAACGTGATCCGGTTGAAATATCTCAGAAGGCAGGCTGTCCCGGTCAGTCCCGTTAATCCGTAAAAAACGGTCCAGGGAATCAGTTGAGACTTTTCCATTGCCTATCCGGATGCGATCAACTCTCTGGTTCCGGCACGGTTGCGGCTGCCAGGAGTTCTTTTGGAACGATGTAGCTGTAAAAAATTACATCGTTGGCGTATGCCTTGTCCCGATACTCAGTGTAAATCCCGCCGGGATAAAATTCCTTGACCCGCCCGAATAGCGGTTCATTCCGGATATCTTTTTCGAACAGGAAGGCCACCCCCTTGTCAGGCGGATGGCGGGCATTCAGAACGCGTTCCAGGTTGGCATGCAGCCGTTCCTTGGGTACGACATCGATCACTTCCCCGTCGGTTATGGTGAAAACATCCCCGGGTACCCGGTAACAGATGAACTTGGGAGTATCGATGAAATGACCCTGCGATATATAAAGAGTATTTTTCGCAGCAAGCTCAAGACCCTGGTATCCCAGTAGGGTATGTTTTCTGGCATATCCGAACTGGGCGTAGTAGTCGGAGCCCAGTTTATAAAAATAATATTTGAATTCTGTTACACCGATCCAAGCGGTCAATGCGATGACAGCGGCCGCGGCACCCTTTTTCCCGACGGGGCCTTTCCAGTATCTGACAAGACTCAGAATGCCGGCTGCTGTAAACGCGCTGACCGGAATGGGAGTCATGATCGTCCGGGCTGCATCCGGTTCGGAAAGGATTCCGGGTAGAAGGCCGAAGGCGAACAGGGCCATGAGCAGAAACGGTCCGCGCTGCAATGCGTGCCGGACCATAATCAGCAGACCGATGAGCATCATCAGACCGAGCGGGTAAGTGACGATCGGCCATTCGTTGTTGAAGAAGTTACCGACATGGGCCTGATGGTGAAACATCAGCAGGTTTTCCCGGATATTCGTCCAGAGCGGGGTCAGCGATCCGGCCGTTCTGATTTTATTTCCGATGAACAGAAAATCGGATCGACCCATGAACGATGCTAAATTTCCCCGGTTTTCCAGGGCATACCGGGCCAGAGGAGAAAAAGCGGCGGCACCTGCAGTCAGGTAAAAAATCAATCCCCACCAGTTCCGACGCATGAACCGTTTTTCCCTGATCCAGGTGTGAATGCCGACCAAAATCATCATAACGGGGATTCCCCGGAAAGCGAAATATGTATGCAAACCGAGTCCGATGAAAAATCCGGAAAGAATATAGTATGAAAGCCGTTTCCACCATCCGGAGGCATCCACTGCTTTGAAGAAAAGCCAGATCGTCAGTGCAAGGCACAAGGGGGCCAGGATGGCACGGTAGCCGGTCCTGGAAAACACGATATTCCAGGCCATGGCGGAGTAAATGAAAGCGGCCACGAACGCAAACCTGGTCCCGAACAGCTTCCGGAAAAGAAAGAACAATGCGATCACGGCGAGAATACCGGCGGTGATGCAGGGCAGGTACAATGACGCCTTGTCCACGCCGAACCATTTAAAGGACAGAGCGATGAGATAGAAATAGAAAGTGCATTTCCCCCAGGCCTCAGGCGTGAACGGCGTATAGGGTTCACCGTCCAGAATCCGCAGAGCGTACATTCCATTCCAGGCTGCATCGTTGTTGATGCCCCAGGGGATGTCATCCAGTCGGTAAATTCTGAGCAATACCGTCAGTACTGTCAGGATAAAAAGCAGTCCCCATGAATACGATCGACGCAGTTCCGGTCGATCCTGGAAAGTGGTCAGTCGGACGGATTTGGGTAATTCCTGGATCCAGGCGAAGGCCAGCCCGGCGGCGATCAGCCAGAATCCCTGTCTGATTCTGCCGTCGGAAAGCGCATTGACAGCGGTGATGACGCAGATCACGAAGCAGATATACAGGGTTGCCAAAAGCAGCCTTTGCCGCCTCAGAACCTGCAGCGCTCTGTCCCAGTTGCTTTCCGGCATGATCCGAACAACCGGTGTTACCGGAACCGGCCCTTTTTTCCGCAGGATGCGCTGAACAATCCAGACAACGACGATCAGGGCGGCTGTCAGGTCCAGAAGGATGCGCAGAATGGAGATCAACTCGGAATGGATATCCGGTTTGCCCGCAGTCGGGGATTGAAGTGACGAAGGTGGTGTGTATTTGACGATCCGGTTGTTCTGGGAATCGCTTATATAGATCAGTCCGGCCCGGTCGACAGCGATACCGGTGGGATGGGACAGTTGTTCCGGACCGCTGCCGGATTCGCCGAACCGGCTGAAAAGTGTTCCGTCTTGATTGAACACGACGACGCAGTCATCATGCGGAACGGTACAGTAAATCCTGTGATCGGGTCCCACAGCCAGATAGGCTTCGTTGAATTTTCCATTGTCCCAGTCCGGAACGGGGATCACGGATAGAGTCTGTCCGGCGGGATTCAATATTCTGATTCGATGGTTTCCGGTATCCGCCACAACCAGGTTACCGTCCGGTGCCGTGGCAAGTCCCAGCGGATCACGCATCTGATCCAGGGCATCTCCCTTGCCACCCCAGGTGGCGAGATGTTTTCCATCCCGTCTGAATACCTCGATCTTATGCAGGCTGGTATTGGCTACATACAACCGGTTCTGTCTGTCGACGGTCAAACCCCGGGGTGCATAGAAATCGGATTGTTCCGTCCAGTTGGGATTCCAGTCTGAATCCGGTGGTTTGACCTGGATCCGATGATTCCATGTATCGGCCACATACAGAACACCGAGTGGATCCATGACGGCTTGTGTCGGATCGTTGAACTGACCCGGTTCAGAACCTTGAGCGCCCCACTGCCGGATGAAGGCACCATTGGTCTCCAGCAGCTGGATCCGGTAGTTTCGGAAATCCGCTACCAGAAGGTGATCATCCGGAGTCAAGGTTAAGCCACGTGGTTCAATGAATTCTCCGGGCCCGGCACCCCGGCTGCCGATCTGCTGGAGCTGCCGGTTGGCGACTTTGGGAGCGGGGACTTCGCCGCACGATTCCAGGCTCAGGGCGGTCAGAATTATCGCGGCGGTTTTTAAACTCATTTGCAGCATGCCGATCTCATCAATGATCTTCAAACCGGTCGATATTATCCAGGATTTCTTCGTTCAATCTGCGGTTGACTGCGATCAGATCGGCGATGACGCCGATCAGAACAAGGAAAAAACCGGTCAGAATGCACACCGCGGAAACAACCACCGATTGAACCTTGCCGGATGGATTCGGCCAGCTGCTCAGGTAATAGTAAATGAATCTGAAGAACAAAACAGCTCCAAGACCCAGAAAGAAATATCCACTCCGGGCGAACAGCTTGACCGGGCTGTACAATGCCCAGATCCGGATCATGGTGGCGGTCTGCCGGCGGATGTAATACCAGTTGCTTCGAAATAACCGGCTTTTCCTGGCAGGCGGGTTGATCTGCACCGGAACCGATACGATCCGAAAACCACTCTGGCTTGCCTGAATCAGAGTTTCGACCGTGTAGGTGAATTCCGAAAACACCCGAAGCCGTCTGGCTGCATGATAGGAGTAGGCTCTGAAACCGGATGTAACATCCGGGATGTTCAATCCGGTCAGGAACCGGACCATGCGGCTGCCCGTTTTCTGGAGCAGCTTTTTTGTCGGGGAAAAGTGGGGAATGGCGTCGATCGGCCGGCTCCCGACAACAAGATCAGCCCTGTTGTGCAAAACAGGCCCGATAAGGTCGGCGATACAGGCGGCGTCATATTGATTGTCGGCGTCTGTATTCACCACGATATCGGCATTTGAACGAACCGCGTATTTCAGGCCGGCTGAGAATGCTTTTGCCAGACCCTGGTGAACAGGCAGCTCAAGAACATGGTGCACATTCAACGATCGGGCGATATCCGCAGTGCCGTCCGTGGATCCGTCATCGATGACCAGCAGTTCGATGGAATCAACGCCTTCGATGGAATCGGGAAGCGCTCGGATGGTTTCGGGAAGCGTTTCGGCTTCATTGAAACACGGGATTTGAATGATCAGCTTCATCAACAGCATATTAAAAATGAAACAATCCATTAAAGCAAGTTCCGATAACCGGGATATCCCCCAGATCGAAAACCGTTTGAACAGGCAGTATATAGAAGTTAAAATAAAGGTTCGTATTTTCGCCCGGACCGGTCGTCCAGGCGGGAGATTGCTGGAAGGAACATGCCAAAGAAGCCGTCACGTCTGGCATTGCAACATATCATCCGACTCAGGATGTCGGCTTTGTATATCGCCATTCTGTTCATTTTGGGATGTGGATTATCGCCTTCAAATGAAACCGGAACACTCCCGGCAAACCAATCCGCCCGGAACAGGTCGTCTGCAGGGCAGCCTGTGAATCTGGTGATTTTCACTCTGGATACCACCCGCGCCGATCATCTGGGATCGGGCGGTTACGAACGTATCCTGACACCGAATCTGGACCGGTTGGCCCGCGGGGGAATACAATATATCAACGCTTATGCCCAGGCTCCCCGCACGGTGGAATCCCATGCTTCCATATTTACCGGAATTTATCCGTTCATTCATCAGGCAGCGAACGCCTCGGGAAGAGGTAAATTCCCGATGAGCGATCGGTTCGAGACCCTTGCTGAAATCATGCGGGAAAACGGGTACCAGACTGCGGCATTCACAACCAGTGTCATGGTCCGGGCGCGGGACAGCGGCTTGGAGCAGGGATTTGAGACCTATTCGGATTATGATCAGGGGGAATTGAAGGCCGACCGGAACAACCAGCGGTTTTTCAGGTGGTTCGAGCAAAAAGCCGTGCAGCCGTTCTTTGTGTGGATCCATTATTATGATCCCCATATCCCGTATGCAGCTCCCGCGCCGTTCGACTCGTTGTATGAGCCGGTTACCGGTCATCACACCTATAAAAAGATCGTTCGCAAACAGGGTTTGACGAATCTGGAAAATTACACGGTCGGTGAAGGTATCAGCCGGTATGATGAAGAAATCACCTTCATGGATCATCATTTCGGGAAGATAATTGAGTTCCTGAACCGGAAAGGACTGCTTGATTCAACCGTTCTCGTTACCATTGCGGATCATGGTGAAAGCCTTTCCGAACACAACTCGTTCTTCAGCCACGGATACGATATTTTCGAACCCGCGGTTCGAATACCCTGCATGATTCTGGATCCCGGTTCGGATCGGGGGGGCATGATTGTCAATGCTCTGGTCGAAAGCGTGGATGTGTTTCCGACGATCATGAATCGGTTCGGATTGCGTCATTCTAATCCCATTCAAGGAAGGAATCTCACCGGTTATTTCGATTCGGATACGGCGGTTTCCAGAGACAGGGTTTTCAGTCAGAGAAATGCGGATTCACCCAGGATTCTGCAGTTCGGAGTGCGGGATCGGCGATGGACCTATATAACCGGCAAGGATACACCCCGCATGGCTTATGTGTTTGACAGAGATATCGATCCGGGGGAGATCCGGAACCGGGGGACCCATCCTCCCGCTGATTTCGATCGGGATCTATTTCATGAATTCCTTATGGATCAGCTGGGTGCGAAGGACGAATATCCGGCTGCAACTCCCATCAGCCTTCCTCTGGATTCCAGACTGGCGGAACAGCTGGAAGTACTGGGATACATGCACTGAAGGAAATATCTTGAACCGTGAATCTCCTCAAGCGGTGCAGATCAGTACCTTGAAAATCGAATCCTGAACAGATCCCGAAGCATGCGCGGAACCTGACTTCGCAGGCGGATGGTGGAGGATCGAAGCTGGGGATGCATCCGGACCGGAACTTCGACGAACTTCAGATGCAGACGGCGGGCGATATGAAGCACCTCCACATCGAAGGCGAATCCGGTGCAGGTCACTTTCGGAAATATACCATCCACGGCCTTGCGGTTGAAGAATTTCAATCCACACTGGGAATCGGAACCGGTTTTCAATCCGAGCATTGCCACAATCCACTGGAATACCCGTGATGAATATTCCCGCGATCGTGGGTAAGCGCTCCGGGCAGAGGTGAGGCGTCGCGTTCCCAGTGCAATATCCGCATCACCGCGGAGCAGCGGGATTACCAGCGCATTGTACTGGTCGGGACTGTAGGCCAGGTCCGCATCGGTGAATCCGGTGATATCTCCACGGGCGTCACGCATTCCACGGCATACGCTGAATCCCTTTCCATGGTTTCCATCGTTTTTCAAAAGCCTTATCCGCTCCTCTCGACGCGACCATTCGGAGACCACTCCGGCGGTTCCATCCGTGCTGCCGTCATCCACTACAACAATCTCCAGCAAACCAGCACCGGGTGCTACATTCCAGGCAGTCAGCCTTTCGAGAGTTGCGGGAAGCGTCGATTCCTCGTTGTATGCGGGAATTACAAGGGTTATGCTCGAACCGGACCGGGTGAAATCGCCGGGGACGTTAAGCGATGCTGCAGTCATGTCCGGAATGTCTTTCATAAATCAAGCGCCGGATCCGCTGCCGGTTCGATATCCGGGAGGATATGGCTGGTTTTTGAGATCCAAGATCGGTTTTCCGTCCGGATCGTGGATTCCGACCGCCACGTACCAGTCACCCACCGTTTCGCAGCTCCTGAGAAACAGTTCGTTCCATCCGGTCCGGAACAGTACATTCAGAACTCTGGGGGATTCAAAAAGCGTCGTCATGTCCATTACCACACGGCCGTTCAGCCACATCATGGCTTTGTCCCGGGACCCCGAAACCTCCAAAACCGCATGCGTATCCTCAGGAAAATAAAGATACGTCGCGCCCTCGGCACAGCATCTTTCCGGGTTCCTGGGGTATTTCGGATGATCGTGTTTGAAGATGGTCTGTAAATCCAGCGTGGCCGAATTGTTTTTTCTGGACGTCCATTTGAGGTTGGGTTTCAAACCGGGCCGCCGCGAGCTTTCCTCTGAAAAGGGTTCGATATATTCGGTGTCGAATTCCTGATTGCGATCGTAATCGAACAATCCCAATAAGGACCAGTTGTTCAGAAATGTCTTCCAGCTCCTGACATCCACGACCAGGAAATTTGTCTTGCCGCTGGGATCGATCACCTCATGCAGAATCTCGTATTCTGCAAAATAATGGATCTCATCGTCCCGCAAAGCATACAGAGTGGGCCGGCTGAGATTGAACCGTTGGTATCCCTCGGGTTTCCCGATCATGTACCCGTTATTATGGGATTTTGACCAGACGGTGGGATCAAGACGGGTATAGAAATTGACGAAAATCTGGGGTTGATTTACGGATGTCGCCGTCAGAATCCGCTGTGGATATTGGTCTTTCCGGGATTCCATGAATTCGATCATCTCACGGTACCCATATTGAAATCCGTATATTCCCCGGGCGGACATGATGGGATAGCGGTTGAAATAGAGTGTGAAATAACGCATCGCTTCGTTCGCGAAAAAAAACGCGATCGTGACGCTCACAACCACCTGTACACCGGCGGATAACCATCGCACCCGGATCCGGCTCACAGCGTCCTGAATCCATGTTATGGTGAACGCGCTGAGAATCGGTGCAAGCGGGCTCCCGATGATCGATCGGGTGGCATAAAGCTGATTCGTAAACGCAGCTGCGACGGGAAATAAAAATATCCACGCCAGGATCAGAAAATGCAGCCGTCCCGGCACCATGCAGATCAGAAACACACCCGCCAGGGTCAGCGGGAGAAAGGTTTTGTATAATTCGCCGTGATTGGCGATGGAATGACGTGCGTTTCGATCACCATTTTCAAACAGGAAATCATACGAATAAAATCTCTGATAATTGGACCAGAATCGCTCCGCCTTGGCGGTCAGGGAAGTGTATTTCGATTCGTTCAGCCAGCTGTTCGATTTGAAATGCGATGTGGTTTTCAACTCCATCCTGAATTTGACGGCCGGAGTGGCGATCAGTGCAAACAGGATCACACCGGGCAGGACATACACCCACTGGCGAATCAGATTGGGAAGGAAGATGATGAAGACGCAAATCAGAAATAACGGCATGAAAATGACCGCCATTACATAAGTATGAACGGTCAATCCGAACATCAGGCCCGCGCCCGCCCAGTTCCATCCGCCTTTCCTCAGGGCTCGGACCAGAAATGCAAAACCGAAGACGAACATGCACGGCCAGGAAATCAACTCGAATGCGATTCTGCTGAAATGGAAATTCCAGGGCGTAATGGATAAGAACAACGCCGCCCAGAGACCGGCATATATTCCCCATAATTCATATACCAGCCAGAAGGTTCCCAATACCGTCAATGTTCCGAAAACAACACTGGTCAGGCGAACATTGGCCTCGGTCGGACCCAGCAGCCTGACCGGCAGGATTGCTGCATAGATATAGACGGGATTCTTGTGACCGCCGAACGAATTGATGTAAAGCGGGAAGGATTTCCCGTTTTCATCGATTCCCCAGCCTCCCAGAGCAAATGCATTGTACCCGATGGAAGCTTCGTCGCAAAAGAAACCGGCAGGGATATCACCCACCCTGTAAACCCGGATGAAAAAAGCGAATGCGAGTATCAGGGCAAGCAATACCCGATCCTGCCAGATGAACTTTCGTCTTCCGCAAAATGACGCTGCGGTGTATCTGCCGTTTTCGGATCGCGTTGATTTCTCAGTCATCTTCAGGCTGTCTTTCACCGGATCAGATGCCCGGTTCATTTTCCCGCATATTCTAGCTTCCGAAGACTTTTTTTCAATCTTCGAAATGAAATGGAATCGCGAATGAATCAAGGGTAAACGCAGTTTCTAATCGGGAGCGGATATCGTATCGATTTCAAACGATAGAATCCGGTCATTCCGGCAATCTACGACGGCCAGCTTCCGCGTTTCAGGGTCGTAATCGATGCCCATCGGGTATGAAAACGGCGATTCGGTCGTCGAACCGGGTGGCGGGAACTGGGATATCATGTCTCCCGTCTGCGGGTCGAACACCAGTATCCGGTGAGCCGGCGGATCCGTCACGTAAAGATTGTTGAATTCATCCAGACAGAGATACGGCAGATTGAAAGGATGATCCTCCCATCCCTCGATCGAGATCAATCGCTCAACTTTTCCGTCCGGATCCAATATTTGTACCCGCCTGTTATCGCGGTCGGCAACAATCAGATTTCCCTTGGTATCGATTGTTATCCCGACCGGTTTTTTGAACTGACCGGGTGCCGATCCCCTGCTCCCCAGAACCGATAAGACCTTACCCTGCAGGTCGATTTTCACGATCTGGTCATGACCGTAATCGGAAACCCACAAACCTTCGGGTGCCGGGCAAAGATCACGTGGATAATCAAAAAGATATGGGGTCATCGGCATGAATTCCCCCAGACTGGTGAATTTCTGCACCCGGTGGTTGAATGTATCCGCAATAAATACAAATCCGTCATCCGTAAACAACACGCCGCAGGGATCGTTCAGTCTTCCCGGCAGGTTCCCCTTCGATCCGAACGCCCGGATGAAACGGTCATTCCGGTCGAAAATAACGACCCGGTAATTCCTGAAATCGGCAACAGCATACATGCCTTCCGGGCCGAAATCTACGTCTCGGGGCTCGTTCAACGCAACCTGTGCCATTTCATACGCACCGACCGCGGGCCCGGAAGTGGTATTTTGTGGTTCCGGCTCATCGTCTTCGGTTTGTGGTGCCGTTGTGGACCTGGCGGTACCACCACCCTTCACAGGGGGAATCTCAAAATATGTCCCGTAAGCTTCCGCCAGCATCTTGCGCATGTGTTCAGCCAGAGGAAGATACAGATCCACAATGTTGTTTTTTTCCAGAGGATCGGTATCGATATTGAACAACTCATAGGTGTTCACCTGCTGGGTGTAAATCAGTTTCCAGGGACCGTAGATCACCCCGTATTTCCGGTATTGACGATTGGGTACAAGTGTGAATACCGGGCCCAGATCCTCCGTTCTCCCGTTGTAAATCAACGGCAGAAGATTGGTGCCATCCAGGCGCGATTGAGATTGAATATCCAGGAACGCCAGAAGAGTGGGCACGATATCCACGGACCCGACAGGGACCTTCACACGCCGGCCTTTCAATTTCGGGAAATTGATTATCAGAGGTGTGTGGATCGATTCGTTATACAGATGCTTACCGTGAAAACTGTCCCCGTGATCGGAGAATTCCTCCCCGTGATCCGCAGTGATCACAACCAAGGTCCTGCGGATCAGGCCGGATTCCTCCAAAAAGTCAAGCAGCGGTTTGAGGTGTTTGTCTGTGAATGCAATCTCCCCATCATAAAACGCCGTTTTCAAATCCTTGAACCGCTCCGTTTCAGCATGCGGTAGATAGGCTTCATGCGGATCGAGAAGATGGGAATAGAGAAAAAACTTCTCATCGCTAATTTCCCTGAGAATCCGGATGATGGCATCAACGGTTTCCGGAGTTGTGGGAGTTCCCCAGATTTCCCCGTAATCCCTGTCGAACAGATGCATGATGTCATAATTTTTTCTGAATGGGTGTTCTCTGAACAAGGTGTCGTATCCGACGAAGGCCGTTCGATACCCATGTTCTTTCAATATGTCTTTCAACAGCATGGTGCGTTCGGGAATGAAATGCCGGGGATATATACCGGACAGGAACGAATTGATGGAACGCGGTGAATCACCGCCCTGTATGAAATTGCGTTCGAATAACACTCCCTGTTCGGCGAAGGCATCCAGGTTCCGACTGGTCGGATGGGGATACCCGTATGTGGACAGGTGATCCGCACGTACGGCATCGATCGACAGAAACAGGATATTCCAGTCCGATGTGTCCCCGATGATTTCACGGACCGGTCTGCCGTCGTAAGGGTAATCCTGGATCGAATCCGCCAGATAACGCCTAAAATCGAAGACGCCCCGCTGCAGAGGTATCTTGACCAGCGACGGCAGCCGGTTGACCGGCAGGATCCTTCCCGCGGATCTAAGTGTCGAAGCAGTGATATACGTGTGTTTGTGAATCTGGACCGGCAGATTGTAACTGTAATTCACCGTCAGAAGGCTCACGGCGGCCAGGAAAACGGCTGTCCAGATCAACAGCCGCGCCGCCGGCTGCTTTCCCAGGAATCTGTTGACCCCCAGAAACGGTTTCCGGGTGAACAGATAGATTAAAAGGATGAAAATGACAAATTCGCCCAGTGCTTCCAGATTCAGGACCAGGCTCAACCAGCGGTAGTTTGCATGCACGAGAATGAGAATGAAAATACCGGAAATCAAATAAGGATTCGTTATATAATCACTCAGCCGTTTTGCCGGGGATTGCAGGGTTCCGCTTTCCGGGCGCATCGCCGAAGCCCGGGAAACGTTCGCGGTAATCCAGGCCACCAGAAGAAACAGGCAGGCCAGAACAATGAACTGGATGGCGGCAATCGAGAAAGCGATCATGGCATGGTTGTGAAACCGGTCGATGAACAGCTTGATCAGGCGGTAATCGGCGAACGTAAACACCCATAACAACAGGAAGATCGGGAAATGGGGAATATGTCTCCAGCCGAGATCGGCGTCAGGAAACAGATGGTTTCGAATCCGCCTGTGGACCTGGGCGGATAAACGGAATACCAGGTAGGCTGAAATCGATAGCAGAGCCGCCATGCCCCAGATTATCACATGGAACAGAACGCGTTCGGTACCGTTGTTCAAAGACGGATTGCCGGAGATCAGAACAGCGATGGTCTCGATGACGGCAACGGTAAATCCGGATAACACGAACAAACCCGCTACCGGAAGGCTGAAAGAATTTTGATTCTTGACCGGGACCGTCATATGATCAGGACTCCCTGGGATCAAACTCGAATTAAAACACCGAGCATGCTGAAAATCAAATGGGGTTCAGGATGGATAAGAGCGATCACCAGTTTCGAAAAATATTTCACGGTTTTCTGTCATTGTCAGTAGCCAAAATCGTTTTTATGATTGCAGGGTACGCGGTGTATTTCTCCCTGCCCAGGCTGTTCGGATCGGCCGGGGAGTTTGGGAATTACGGCGTGGTGATCGGCCTTCTGAATGTATTCAACATGGTGCTGATTACCGGAACCATCCAGGCCGTTTCCAAATTCACATCCGAAAAAAACGAAATTGCCCGCTCAATCCGCCGTGCGGCCCTGCGGATCCAGTCGGTGATCGGCGGAATGATCTTTCTTTTCCTGCTGCTCGGCGCTCCCCGGATCGCACTCCTGTTCGGCGACCCGGATCTCACCGCACCGATCCGGGCGGGATCGTTCATCCCCTTGTTTTACTCGTTTTATGCCGTGTTTGTCGGATCCCTGAACGGGCGGAGAATGTTCACCCAACAGGCCGCCCTAGATATTTCCTTTGCCTTTTTGAAGACGGCGGGAATCCTGACCATGGCCGCATTGGGATTCGGTGTAACCGGTGCGCTTTCCGGGTTTTCGTCTGCAGCGCTGATCATTTTAATCGTTGCAGGACTGGTTGTGTCCGGGGAATCTCCGCGTTCCGATCGGGTTCGCTTTCCCGCCGATCGGATATTTGCGTTTGAAATATGGGTCATATTCATCACATTGACCACAAACCTGCTGATCAACGCCGACCTGTTTTTCGTAAAATCCCTTCTGGATCCCTCGGTTGCTTCAACATACACCGGTTATTACACTGCGGTGCAGACATTCGCCCGGATTCCGTACACTCTGGTCATTGCGATCAGCCTGATCGTATATCCTCTGATTTCCCGATCGACATTCCAGAACGATTTGAAACAATCACAGTCCTATGTCCGGAATTCCATCAGACTGGCTCTGCTGATCGTTGTTCCGATCGCAGCCGTATTTTTTTGCTTCCCATCCGAATTTCTGGGATCAGTTTACCCCGACGAATATATCGCAGGCAGCTCGGTTCTCCGGATGCTCCCCATCGGCTCGATTCTTCTCTCAATCATGTATGTCATGATTACCATGATAACCGGAAGCGGATTCCCGAGGATTTCACTGGCCATCACCTGCGTTGCATTGGCTGCGGACGCGGCTGCCTGCTGGTTTTTGGTACCCGTATATTCTATCCGCGGCGCTGCAGCAGGATCGATAACGGGATGGGGCACCGGAACACTCCTGGCGGGGATCTGGATCTGCCGTCATTTCAGGATGGTCACCCTGTCGAAAACGCCCGTCCGAATCATATCGGCGGGCATACTGGGTTCCGTGGCCGGGTGGTTTGTTCCGGGCGGCGGATGGATTCGACTTCTGACGGGATCTTCAACCGTGCTGGCCGTTTACGGTATCGTGTTGTGGGGTTTGGGAGAAATCAACCGGGTGGAGCTGATCGGGATGTATCGGAAATTCAGGACCTCCTGAGCGTTGAATCAGATGCCGGGATTTTCCGAAGTATTACAACGACGAAACCGGCCCATCGAGATACGGGTGAATTCAGAGCTTTGTTTTCCAGATACCTGAAAACCGACCGGATAACGGGAATCCGGTGAATGCAGGCGAACGGAGTGAAAACACGGACACCTCGAAATGCAACCCATTCAACATTGTCGGGAAAATATGTCCGGATCCGGTCCAGAGAATCGTATCGGGTGGCGATATCGGCATCCCGGTATTCTGTGGAGGTCCGGGTGGGCATTTTCAACCGCTTGATGATTCCCCGCAGCGACCGGGGATTGTAAAATTCGAGAGCCAGAAAACCACCCGGTCGGGTCACCCGGACCAACTCGGAGATCACCGGTTGAATGGGATGGATATGCGGCAGTACTTTGAACGATAAAGTCAGATCGAAACGATCTGCAGCAAAGGGCAGGCATACGAGGTCGGACTGGATCAGGTTTCGATGCCTCTGGGAAGCCCGTTTCAACATGCCCATGGACAGGTCCACCCCGACACTCATACGGGCCGGTTCGGCCAGTCGCTCCAGGATCAGACCACTGCCGCATCCCACTTCCAGAACGGTTGATCCCGGATATAAAGTTTCAATCGATTTAATTTCCAGATCGTCGATCAGGGCGTGATAACCACGCTTCCGGCTTCGATCGTAGGATTGGGCAAAGGCATCGTAATATTTACGGTTGTCGATCATCGCGTCCGCTCCAGAATCCGGTCATACAGGATTTCATATTGCCGAGCCATTCTTTCGGCTCCAAACCGCCGCCGGGCGGAAAGCGCGGCATTCAGGCCGATGGTCCTGCGCAGCTCCACTTTCTCGATCAACTCGCTCAGAATCCGGATACAGGCTTCAATGTCTCCCGGCGGGAAGATCAGACCCGCTTGATCCGTCACCAGCTCCCGCAACGGCGGCAGATCGCTCAATACAACAGGTATCCCGGCAGCCATGGATTCCAGTAACACCAGGGGCAGGTCCATTTTGCCGTACAGCGACAAAACAGGGAATACGACCAGGTCGACGGCACGGAGCAGCCGATTCATGTCTGTGACTTCGCCGATGAAATTCACCCGGCTGTTCAATCCGGATACCGCCTTTTTGATCGCCGTCTCCGCCGCGGTATCGGCATCCGTTTTGATTCTGGACGCGATGATGAACGCGATGCGGGGATGATTTCCGTCCAGCCATTTTATGATCTCCATCAATAAACGGGTCGATCCGGAATAAGTCAAATCACCGGGATACAAAATAGCGAACCGATCCCGGGTTCCAAATTCATCCCGGCACTCGCTCTGGTAGGTTTCATCTTCTTTACCGGGAATCCGGATACCGGGATGGATTGCCTTCACATCTCGCCCGGTCAGTTTTTCGATCTTGTGACGCGTGTGTTCCGATACCGTCACAACCGTATCGGTAAACAACAGGCTTCGCAGGTGCCGCTCATCGGTGGGTTCGCTGGTCACCGTTTGCATGGAATGCGAACGGTTTTTGAACGCCATAATCATCCGTCCCGTCATGGAGGATTTTCGATTCGGCGTGAAGAAAAAATGATACAGCGACGATGGGGGATTTTTCCGGAAAAGAGCTCGAATCAGCCGGATCTGATTGCCCAGGCTGGGACTGAATCTTCCGGAATCGATATATACCGGTTCCGCTGAAGCATTGGGAAGTTGCCCGGCATATCCCCGAACGACGAATGTCCGATACCGGTACCGCTCGGAATTTTCAACTAGGTTGCGCGGAAGAATCTTGCCACTGTCATTCCAGGGTGGATTCAGCGGTTTCGTTACCAGGCAGATCCTGTCTGAATCTGGCAGGAAATTCACCGGTCCGGTCTCATCATCGGTTCTCCTCATACACCATGCGTACCAGTTCGCGATACTGCCTGCCCATTCGCGTCCAGGTATAATTTCCGGAACTTGCCAGGGCGTTTTGCGACAACCGCCTGCAATCACCCGGATTGTCGCGCAGGTACCGGATAACCTGTCGAAGAGCGGTGATGTCGGCGGCAGGGAAAATCATACCATTTTGAAGGTTCCGAATCACATCGACCATGCCACCGCTCGTGGACACGACCACCGGAATTCCCCATCCCAACGCTTCCAAAAGCGTGTTTGGAAGTCCTTCCTGCTTTCGAGATTCAGATATGATGGATGGGAAAACCGCGATATGACAGGTCGATAACAGGTCGTTTTTCTTTCGGTCGTTTATCCAGCCATGAAAAAACGTGCGGATTTTCAGCGTTTCAGCTTGCTTTTTCAGCCTGGATAACTCAGGCCCGTCCCCTGCCACATGAAGTTCCAGATTATCCAGCCCGGTCAACGCCTCGATCAGGCAGTGAACACCCTTCAATCGGATCAGTCTTCCCAGATACAGAACCCGGAAAACAGGCGAATCTGCGGGCTGATCCCAGACGGAATGCCGTCCGGGATCGGGATGAAACCCCATGGGAAGAACCGATACGGGCGGGGCGATAATCCGGGTTTCATGACCATTCCACATTTTTTGCAGCACCTCTTTCTGATAACAGGCCACCGTGACGATCCGATCGGTTCCGGAAGCAATCGTCCGGGCAAGGTATCGACCGCCGGGCAGAACATTCAAAAGATGCACATCGCTGCCGTGAGCGATGCTGATGTGGGGGATTTTCGTATTCCGTCTGAATCTTTGACCAACCAGCCCGCAGGGGAGAAGCCAGTTGGTTAAAAGCACCGAATGGGAATCAATGCGGTGCCGGACCGATCGGATCATGGACATGAAAAAAGGTATGACGAGTCCAAGCAGCATGGGATTTCGAACGATATTATCCGGAATTCCGTTTCCATAAGCCAGATTCTGGAGCAAGGGGGGATAAAAATATCGGAATCGGACATGCCCGTTCGGTAACGGGCGGTAGTGGGATTCACTGAATTGGGGGGAAATGACGCATACATCGTGTTCTTTTCTCAGTTCATCCACGAGACCGAGGAGAAACCTTCCGGCGTGATCGCCCTCCCATCGGGGATATGAGGAAGTCAGAAATAAAATGGAAATTTTCATTCAGGAACTGTCTCCCGGCATCCTGGGCAGGGTGTGACTCGTTAGGGCGAAATCGCGCCGGCTGTTTTTCAGGCGGTACCAGCCTCTTCGAACGATCAGAAATATAATTTCGGGAATGTTGATGAACGGATTGATACCGGAAATCTCCAGCCCGTAAATGGCTCTCACCGGTATTTCCCTGATTCTCAAGCGGTGCCGGCATATCTGGAACAGCATGTCATTCGGAAATCCGTACCGGGGATAAAGGCGGTCCAGATCGATACGGGCAATGGCAGCTGCGGATATGGCCGTAAATCCGCACTGGGTGTCCCCGATGGAATAACACCCCAGTGCCCGGCGGGTCAAAATGGATAATGCACGATTCCCGATCCGCCGCCTCCAGGGCATCTGAAACCGGGTGTCCTGCCGCAGAAACCGGTTGCCCTTTACATAATCGGCGGTATCATTCAGGAGGGGTTCGACCAGAGATGTCAGATCGGATGGATCCATCTGGCCGTCACCGCCCATCACCACTGCGAATTGATCTCCCAATTCCAGGCAGCGACGGTAACCGGCTACGATTGCGGAACCCACTCCCTGGTTTGGTTCCTGATGCACGATTACGGTTCGGTCATCAGCGGCTGACCGGATAATTTCAAGGCTGTTGTCCGTACTGCCGTCATCCACGACCACGATGCGGTGTATCCAGTGAGGTATCGTTTCCAGAACATGCCGGATAAACGGAGCTTCGTTATATACCGGGATGACCACCGCAATCCGGTTGGACTCCGGGCTGATTTTCTTTACAATATCCATCCGTCCGTCCAGCCACTCTTTCAGAAAAATGTTATCTCCGGGCTTCAAATAATGTTAGAATGGAACGGCGAACCAGTCAATCCGGCCGCCTGGCCGGGAGAGGAGCCGGCACGGGGAATGACCGTTCATTACGGGAACTATTTCGACAAGTATTCCTCCCGAAATCCCCTTGTCCAATACCTGGTCAAAGGATTTTTGAACACTCTTTACAGCGCAATCGATCTCACGGGCGGCACGGGTGGTATTCTGGAAATCGGCGCTGGAGACGGATCTCTCTCCACCCGGATACTGGACCGGTATCCGGATTTCATTTCCCTGACCGCTTTGGATCCCGGATTCAATATACTGAAGCAGGGAAAATTCCGCGACCGGCGGATCAGATTCGCGAATGCGTCGATTTATGAGCTGCCCTTTCCCGACGCCTCCTTCGATCTGGTTCTGATACCCGAAGTCCTGGAACACCTGGAGAATCCCCTGGCGGGGCTGGCCGAATCCATCCGGGTGGGCCGGGATCATTTCATCATCAGCGTTCCGTGGGAACCGGCATGGCGGGTCGGCAATTTCCTGACCGGAAGATATGTCTCGTCATGGGGTGACACGCCGGGTCATATTCAACACTGGAGCCGGTCCGGTATCATCCGGTTGATCGGCAACCGTTTAAAAATCCTCCGGGTTTTGAAACCGTTCCCCTGGACGATGATCCTGGCCCGGAAATCCGGAATTTAATCCGGATGGATGTATACCGGCCCGGTTTTACGATATAATACGCCCGTTGTTCAGGTTTGAAAGGAGATTTCATGGATGGTCAATACTCGCTGTCGATGGTATTCCCGGCTTACAACGAACAGGATAATCTGGAGCGATTGATCGCCGACGCCGATCGCGCCTCCGGAAGCGTGAGCGATGATTATGAGATCATCATCGTGGATGACGGTTCAACCGACCGGACTCCCGAGATACTGGCACGGCTGAAAGAATCCTATCCGAACCTGGTCGTACACACACACAAACCCAACAGGGGATATACCGCTGCCCTGAGAACCGGATTTGCCGGTGCGACCAAGGACCTCGTGTTTTATTCGGATGCAGATAATCAGTTTGACCTGCAGGAGATCGGATTGCTGATGGAAAAAATCGAAGGCAATGATATCGTCGTGGGATATCGCAAAGACCGTCAGGATCCCTGGATCCGCATTTTTGTTTCCCGGTGTTTCAACATCCTTTCCCATGCTGTTTTCAAGTTCTCTGTGCGGGATGTCGATTGCGCCTTCAAATTGTTCCGGCGAAACGTTTTCGATGAAATCAAGATCAATTCGGAGCATTTCATGGTGGATACGGAGATCATGTCCAAGGCGGTTCTGTATGGATACAGGGTGGCTGAAGTCGGAGTAACCCATCTGCCCAGAACGGCAGGGCAGACCACCGTGAAACCGACGGATGTCATCAAGACGTTGCGGGGAATGATCTGGCTGCACACGGAACTGCGCCGTCTGAAAAAACAGCGATCACCGGGTTGAATTGTCAGGAAACCTTCGTCAGGGCGGGGATTTAATCCGAATTTGAGTTTTCCTTGAGTGCGGGTTTTTCCGGCCCTTTGTCTACCGCGTCGGACTGGCTTTCCTCACGAAATGATTTCTTGAAATTCTTGATTCCCTGGCCCAGTCCTGTACCGATCTCCGGCAACTTCCCAACTCCGAAAATGATCATCACAATCAGCAGTATCAGCACTATTTCCCAGATGCCCAATCCAAACATGATTTCAGTCTAGACGTATTTTATATGTTTGGCAAGTGGTTTGCTCCGGTAAATCGAACCGAGTCCGGCGACGATCGTGCCCGTCTCCAGCGAATTCCTGGATCAAGTCGCACGGAAAATCATCGCATTCGAAACACAGGGAAATCCTTCTTGCGGGATGAGTATTCAACCGCACCGTGCTCTTGATGTGCCGCTACCATTTATACCGGCTTAAAACGCCGTGATAGTTCGTCGGCGAACTGCACGGCCTCACCCAGATCACCTCGACCGGTCCGTTTTTTTTCTCGAATTATGACACGGTGAGATTTTTTCAAAATCATGACGGCTTCCTTGCATCTGCCCAGGAAATGAAGTGCTTCGGATCGATACAGGTTTATCCATGCAGCATCCGCCCGGTACATTGTCATGTTTTCGTTTTTAACCGCGTGGTCCAGCATCTCCAGAGCCCGGTCATAGGTTGCGAGGGCCCCCGGCGCATCACCGGATTTGTGCTCCACAACGCCTTTTTCCCATAAAAACCGGATCAGTTCCGGATATTGATCTCTTCGATCATCACGGTAGATCATCTGCTCGATCATGGCTATTCCACGATCATACAGTTCAATGGATTTCGAATACTCCCCGGTCGCTCGATGCAGACCGGCTTCGATGACTAGGTTCCGGGCCAGTTCGGATCCCATGTCGCTCCGCCCCTCGCGATAAAACAGCCTGTTTAGAAGCTGCGCAGCCCGGTTCAGGGCGTCCGATGCAATGTCCACCTGTCCTGTGTCGATCGCAGCCAGAGCGATATTGTTCCGGATGACCGCCAGGGATTCCATGATGTTCAGATTCGAATCGAATTGATCGATACTTTCCAGGACACCCGCCGCTTCCTGAAATGCGGCCAGGGCTTCCGTCGCGTGCCCGGTCTGATACAGGACCAGTGCCCGGTTGGATCGCGTTGAGGCCATGTGGAACCGGATCGAACTGCCGGGATCTTCACGATTCAAGTCCGACCAGATCTGGTGAGCTTTTTCGTGGAGTGCGAGTGCGGTGTCCGGATATCCTCTCATCCATGCCAAAAGAGCTTTGTTTTCAATAAGATACGCCAGTTCTTCCCGGCACGGTCGCTCGGATCGGCAACCAGGAGACTCAACCAGGGCAATCGCCCGGTCATAAACCTGATCCGACACATCATACCTTTTCTGCTTCAGAAGGCAGTAAGCCAGGTTTCCCAGAGTCTGGATCTGCAGATGAAGCCGGGTGTTGCCTGGTTCCGCCATGTCGGTTTCGCCCAGAATGGTCAGGACGTTCCGGTAGGATTCCTCCGCGCCCGCATACTCGTTCAGGCGCATCGATATTCTGCCTTTCAATGCCAGCATTTCAGCCTTCCTGATCTGGCGGTTCAAATCATCATTCCGGTCGATGCCGAGGGCCAGCAGCTGTAAAGACCGGTTGCACAATCCCAGAGCACCGGGAAAATCGCCGATTCGTTCATGAACGATTACCTTGTCCGCCAGGAGATCCGCCAGTTCGGATTCCAGATCGGATCTGCCGGAGTTGATCAGAGACTGAAGTCCTTCGGCTGCCAGTTCGAAGATTTCCAGATCCAGCAGGCGACGTGAAAAACGCGTCATCGGTTCCGGGTTTTCATTTGTTGCCGGATCGAACCCGAAGGTTTCAGGTTGCTCATCATGTACCCGTTCGAGCCATTCCCGGCTGGTCCGGATCGTCCCCGTCGGTCGGTTTTGAGTAAGCTCTTGTGGATCGTAATCAGGATCGGGATAGACGGGTGGACGTCTGTGATAGGGTTGTCCGGTCAGGTTTTCAATGACACCGATCAGCGCAGTTGCTGCCGATTCAAGTGAAGGCCAGCGGTGGCCGGGCTCTATCTCAAAGCATTTTCTCAGAATGTCGGGCAAACCATCCGGAAGGGGGGGGATTTTTCCGGTCAGAATATGCTCCAGAATGTTCGGTGCAGCGGCACCCAGCTGCCAGGAGCGGTTTCCGGTCAACATGTGCAGCAGCGTGACACCCCAGCTCCATACATCAGTCCGCCGGCTGACCGGTTCCCCGGATATCTGCTCGGGACTGCAATATGCCGGCGTATAACCTCCTCCCGTCACCAGAATGGTCTGAACTCCATCTCCCCGGGATGAGACTCGCCCACCGCCTTTCAGCCGGGAAAGCCCGAAATCGGTGATCTTGGCGGTACCATCCGCGCTCATCAGAATATTGGATGGTTTGACATCCTGGTGAATCACGTTCCGGGTATGGGAAGCATGCAGACCCCATGCGATCTGCACTGCGGTATCCAGGATCTTTTCCATTCCGGTCATCCGGTCTTTTTGGATCCAGTCTTCCAGTGATCCGCCGTCGATGTATTCCGAAAAAATGGCAAGCCGGTTCCCGATTGTCCGGAAAAACCGGCAGGCTGCAATATGGGGATGCTCCGGCAGATCCATCCAGGTACGGAGTTCACGGAGCAGTGCGATCTTGTTTGAGCTGTCCTGGGCGTGTCTGTCCGGCAGCGTTTTCACTGCGAACCGAAGAGTGCCGGATGTCAGCTGCCGTTCGGCGAGATACACTGTTCCCATACCGCCGCTGCCGAGTTTGCGGACCAGGACATAGCTGTCCAGGATGACCCTGCCGGCCTGCCAGGCGTCATCCGGTTTCACCTGACCGATCGGCCTGCCCCGCTTCCGGATGGTGCGTCCGGTATCCGATTCAGCCATTCACGATCTCCACCCGGGCATCATCGATAATCCTGGGAAAAACACGGTTCGGTCATGATGACGCCATATTCGCAATCTGTCTCAAACGATCATTGCTGCTTCGCACAATAGTAAATGCATCGACCGGCGGATGCAAAACCGGTCCGGCTCAAAGATTGAAGCCGGCTGGTTCCAGTTTCATGATTTTATCGGCTACACTTTCGGCGATTAGCCGGTATCCACGAGCGTTGGGATGATAAGGATCGTGAAAAAGCGAATTTTCCCCTGATTCCCGCGACTCTTTGGGATAGCCGGCTTCACTGAAAATCGATCGCAGCCCGATGAATAAAATGGCGTTTTTTCTACAAAAATGCCGGAGATTCTGATGATGGGAAGACGTGGGAGCATATTGCGTCGGTTCATCCATCAGGATCAGCACCTTCCCTCCGGATGCTGCAATATCCCGCAGCTTAAGCAGATGCATGCAATACTCTTGGAGTGAAACACGAAGGGTTTTTTCCGCCTGACGAGTACGATTATTCGACCCGCCGGTCGTCAATCCGGATAAGCGCTCGATCAGTTGAGCCGTTTTGAGATTCAGGATGCACGCTCTGGCGAATGGCAGGAAGCTGTATCCGGTTTGTATCTGGTCCAGATCGCAAATCTGACGGCGGTTGTTATCGTTGAATCCGAAAGCCGCTACCACCCAATCGTGCGGGATGTTCACAATTTCGTTTTCATACCATAACATTCCCTGCAGACTCGAATATCCGGGCACTCCCGCACAGATCGTTAAATATCGATTCCCCGGTACCCTGCTGTTCAGAATCCTCTCGAGCTGGGCGGGATAAGTTTCCGCATAATCGACTCCCGTACCGAATGTGACGGAATCGCCCAGACATACGATCACTTTTTTACCGGACAGATCTCCCGGTTCCGGACCGCGAAAGCCCATGGAATTGATTTCCACCGTGTGATTCCGGTACCAGCCTTGCCAGCCGGGACTCAGCTTCCAGATGTATCGCCTTGATGATTCCCAAAAAACCAATCCGGCGTCGGAGGATTCGAACCAGTTCGCTTGATTCGGATTCTGCTCCAGGCCGTCATTACACTGTTGAATGATCAATGGAAGATTGGTTGCCTCCCGTTTTGATTCGAATCCGGACAGCCGCAGCACTGCCTCCAATCCAACGAAAAACAATACGATGGCGATCAGGGAGAACGGGATATTTCTTCTCATGAGACTCCGGGTAATGAGTTTGAAATCAGGATATTCGACAGGATAACGATATCAAACAGGAAAATACCCGCCAGAATCACATAGACCGGTATTAATAGACTGCGCGAAACCGGATTGCCGATCAGCCAACCCAGGACGCTTACAACACTCACCAGAATCAGGATTGTGGTAAACCGTGCAGGCGAAAACGAGCCTTCCGCTGGGGTCCTGGCACGCAAGTATTCCTTGAATGTCAAGCTGTTTGTGAAAAGTTTGTGGATATGACAGGCCGAATCGTACAGACCGGCTGGAACCATTGCCTGACTGGATTGATTGACCGGAGGATATTTATGCCGGTTATAGTGGCTGTTCAAAAGTAAAACAGCCAGAATTATCGAAACGGTCAAAAACGGAATGATGACCCGCTTCAGAATTCGGTCCGGCAACCGTGAGAAGAGATATCCCATGCCGATGCAGAATGCCGGAAGACAGCAGGTAAATCGACGCGCGGCGAATCCGGCGCCGCCCCACCAGTCCAGAATGATGCTGTTCTGGAAGAGCTGGAAGAAAAATAATAAGAGCAGCCCCGCTGCAGCCCACCGGTCTTTGAAAAAATAAAAGCACAGACCAACAAATCCCAGAACGAGAAAAGGCGTCCATACGAACAATCCCCGGTTGGTCGAAAACAGGATGTTGATCAGCTGCGGTCTGGTGAATTCCATCAACCGCATCCGGAACGGGTTGGCGTCCGTAAACAGGTAGAACCAGGACAGATACTGGGGACTGAAAACCAAAATCCCGGTGACGGCGCAAAGTATCCAATACAGAATATGACGCCATAACTGTTGGATTCTGAAGGAGCGGGAAATTATGAACCCCATCCACAGGCAGACGGGCAGAATGGTCAGCAGCGCGTTCTGCCACCTGACCAACGATGCCAGTCCGATGGCGAAACCAAGCTCCATGAACTCGGACATCCGCCAGCTCTGCCTGATTTTGAAGCTGACGTAAACCAGGTAGGAAGCGGCAAAAAATGCCGTCGCCTCGCTTTGGAGCGGATCGCGGGTGTAATAGGCGATCAGGGGGGAAGCGAAGACGAGACTCCACAGGGCGATCCGGGCAGGCTTTTCTCCGGAGATTCTGGAAGCGGCCACATGACACAGTCGAAGACCCGCCAAGATGTAAAACAGAGATCCCAGGGCGGCTCCGAACCGGAATCTGGTTCCATACCCCAAGGGAACATCGCTGCCCAACAAAGTGCGCGGGAACAGAAAGGATACGGAGTAGAAGGGTGCCCACAGAATCGACGGCCCGATCGGAAACATATTGCCCCGTCTTTCCTGGGGAACACCGGGATAAAAATCTCCCCCCTTTAAGGTTCCGGTTTCCGTGCTTTTGAAGTCGTATAACATCACCTGGATCGATGGCGTCAGGATCTGGGTTTCGTTTGTGAAATTGATATCCCGGTCGAAAACGATCGACCGGATGAAGGAAAGATAATGATAAGCGTCATGATACAGAGCTGGTTGCAGGGTGAGTACGGTGAAAATGATTATTGAAATTACGAAATAATGGTTCCAGGCCCGATACATCCTGTATTTACCTGCTTTTCCATCATGGTTTTTTTCATTCATCATCCGATTGATTGATTGTCGGATCGAGAATACTTGGGTGTCAGGAGTGTGTCAATATCGCTGGAGTATCACTGTTTCGGATCCCGTCCGACAACAGCTGGGGGAACGGAATGTTCTTTTTTCATTTTCCGGGTCTGCCGGTTGATATCCGGGATTCCGTAATCACCGATAATTCGAGTGATATCCGGATCGGGACATGCTCGTAGGTTTACCCGGTGATTGAAAAAGGAGGTGGGATAAGGTATTGAATGGATTCGTCTGTCGGGATGGGAGATTGAATGGCGAACTGGGTCAATTACCGCTGGGTGTCCATCCTGGTATTTGTCGTCATTCTTCAGTGTATCGGCGCTGGCGGTGTCATGCTGCTGATCAACGATTACAATACGGGAATGTGGGTCACCATCGCAGATAATATTCTCAAGGGGAACAGCTGGACACCCAACTATTTCAACCATCCTCCCCTGGTGATTCTGGTCACCCTGTGCATCAAATGGCTCAGCTCCGGGACATTTGCCCTGCGAATTGTCCCGATCGGTTTTTCCCTGGCAGGCCTTGTCCTGCTGACCCGAGTTTACCGGCTTCTGGGAGAAGATCACCGGATCGCGACCGGTGCAGCTTCGATTTTCGCGGTTTCTCCGATGTATCTGCATTACGGGCGGATGTTGAATCATGAGGCGTTCATCATGCCGTTTATCTATCTGGCGCTGATCGGCGGGATCCGGTGGTGTGAAAACGGTCGATTCCGGTGGGTCGTGCTGACAATGGTCGGATTGGCCGGCATCGGTGTAACGGATTACTACGGCGCTCAGGTGTTGATTCCCCTTGCGGTTGCCTGCCACGGGAAAAGATCCTGGACACCTTTGATCGCCAGCACCGTTATCCTGCTCAGTATGTATGGATCCTGGGTGTTGTTCGCCCATTGGATGGGCGGCAGTGAATTGCTTATATATTCGGCCCGTCACTGGTCAATAGACAACCTGAACAGGATCTGCGATCCTGGATTTCTCAAAATGCTGTTAACCAAGCATTTTCTGAGACTTTACACTCCGGTGACCGTGATTTTAGGGTTTCTGGGATGGTTTCATTTCAAACGAAACCGGGTCGTCATCGGATGGATGGCGGCCGCACTGGTGCACTTTTTGATTGTCCCGTTATGGTTTCAGCACAGATATGCCATGTATTACTGGGGCCCGCTGATTGCCCTGCTGGCGGCGCACGGCATTGAATGGATCGGATATCAAGCGGCTGGACTCTTTCAAGGGAAAAGGCTGAAATCGGGAAGTTACGGCAAGGCGGTCACTGCGTCAATCTGGCTTATAATTGTCGCGAGTGGATCCACATATTATCTGAAACATCTTGCATTGCCGCCCTCCGATTCGGTGGCAATCTACGATTGCATGAAGGATCTGAAAACAACCCGGCCCGTCCTATGTTTCGGTGAGATGCCTCAATTCCCGGCTTTTGAGTATTTGACGGGTCTTGAATTCGAGTTTTCCGATTATCCCGGCGGTCCATCTCCGGAGAAACTGGCTTGGGATATCGTTGTTTCGGATCAACCGCACCGGGTAACAGGTGAATGGATGACATTGTTGCGTGTGTGTGAATACCGGAAATGCGGTAAATATGGGCTCTGGGTCTGTAAAACAGCCGGGACTGTTGCGACGGAAAGCGCTCATCAGCAACACCGTGAGAAACTTCAGGAAACCCAATCCGGTATATATTCTAAAGCAAAATTGCATGACCATGTCCCCGCAAAGGGAATCTCGATGTGGATCGGTCGATAGCAGGTAATTCCTAAAATCAGATAATCCAGCGCTTCTTGATATTGTGAAGGCTTAACATAAATAATCCGATGCAGAAAATCCCAAGGAGAGAAAAACTCAGGGTGAACGGCATGGCGTAATGGCCATGCACGGCACCATGAAGAATATCTGCGCCATAGGTCAGAGGCAGGACATAGGAGAACGGCTTCAGAAATACCGGCAGATTTTCGATGGGGAAGAACAGCCCACAGAGGAAAATCATCGGGAACCGGAAAAAGTTGGAAAAAGTCTGAGCTTCAAAGACTTCCTTGACTGCAACAGCGATGAAAAGCCCCAGGAAAGTCGAGGCAACGGCAATCAGGAAAACGGCGGGAACAAATGTTTCCCACGCTACCCCGGACAGATCGATCAGAAACGCTGCCATGGCCACTGGAACGAAAGCATTGGCTGAGCCGAACAGAATCGCTCCACTGGTCTTGGCCAGCATCAGCAGTTCCAGCGGAACAGGCGCAAGCAGGAGCCTTTCGAAGGAGCGCTGCTTTTTTTCAAAAGTTACGGTTACAGAAAGCATTGATGTTGTGCCGAAAAGTATGGAGACGGCCACCACACCCGGCAGCAATGTCGGTATGCTGCCCATCCCGCTGCCGGATTTGATGAAAAACATCCCGGTCCATGCCAGCGGGAAAACCAGACCCCAACTGATGTTCGGCGGTTTCAGGTAATAAGTCCGCATGTCCTTGAGCAGAATATTCCAGAATGCGATCCAGCTTCTCATCTGCCACCACCCGGTTTTTCCTTTTCCCTGCGCATGGCATCCGCTTCTATGCCGGTGATTTGGACGAAAATGTCTTCGAGTGACGGCTGGATCCTGCGGGCTTCTTTCACCTCGGCTCCCTGATCTTCCAGGTAACGGACCAGGAGTCCGACACGAATGGATTCATCCGCCTCCGCGCGAATCATGCAGGGACCCGGGAGGCTGAAATCCAAGCCTGGAAATGTGTCGATAAGCCTATCCTTGATATCGTTGACCGCGTTTGCGAAAGAGAATAGGGCGACATGTTTCGCCTGGATCGGTTGAATGAGATTCGCGACCGTGTCGATTCTGACGATCCGGCCGGATACGATAAATGCGATGCGGTCGCAAAGCCGCTCCGCTTCTTCGATGTAGTGAGTGGTCAAAAAAATGGTTGTGCCGGCATGATTCAGATCGGCAATGATTTGCCTGAGCTGCCGTGCGCTGGCTACATCGATGCCGGTTGTGGGTTCATCGAGAAACAGGATTTCCGGCTTATGGATGATTCCGGCGGCGATGGTGAGTTTGCGTTTCATTCCCCTGGAATAACCGCCGAATCGGCGATTGGCAGCTTTGGATAAATCGAAAGTGTCCAGCAGTTTCCCGGCTCGATCCCGGCGCTGTGGTTTACCGATACCGTACAGCGCGGCGCAGAAGCACAGATTCTCAAATCCGGTCAGCTCGGGATACAGATTGCTTTCGTCCGGAACGACACCGATCAGATGCTGGGCCGCTCTCGGTCTGTTCGTACAGTCGATGTCACAGATTTGAATCATACCGGAATCGGGACACGCAAGCCCCGTGAGCATGTTGATGGTCGTGGTCTTGCCTGCACCGTTGGGACCCAGAAATCCAAAAAGCTCCCCAGATCGCACACGGAACGTGACATCGTCAACGGCTACTATATCGTCGAAACGCTTAACCAGGCTGGACACCGCGATTGCGGATTTATCCTTCAGCATCGCGGACTTTCATGATTGTCCTCTTTGCGGATGTCTGTTTTGACCGGTTGGGCACAGGGATGCCTTTTGATGGTTCCGTGACACATCCTGATCTGCTCCGGAGAGCAGTTCTGGGGCTTGCTCTTCAGTTGTCCCGGTTTTTGACAGCATTTGTCTTTATCACACATGGTCGATCTCCTTCAGTTATCTTTTTCAAGCAGGTTCTGGGTCGTTTCACTCCAATCAGCCAGGGTTTTCTCATTGATCCTGTAATGGACGAAGTATCCTTTTTTATCCGCTATGACAATATCGGCATCGCGAAGAATGCGCAGATGCTGGGAAACGGCCGCCGCTGAAATTTCAAGCGCATGGGCCAGTGCGTTGACACAGAGCGGCCGGTTTTTCAGCAGCATGATCATCCGGATGCGCGTGCCGACTGAAAGAATCTTGAAGATGCGGGCTTGTTTCTCTGTGTCGTTCAAGGTCATCGCTCTGATTAAGCAATTACGCAGATACTTTAGTATTAAGTGTCGACTCTGTCAATTAAATTGCCGTTTGGTCTGATCCGTTCTTTTAATCTGGGTTTCCCGGGATTCAATCCGTTTCAGCAC
Organism: candidate division CSSED10-310 bacterium; assembly: GCA_016927905.1. GTDB lineage: Bacteria > CSSED10-310 > CSSED10-310 > CSSED10-310 > JAFGJC01 > JAFGLW01. The sequence continues at coordinate 144,133 of JAFGLW010000024.1, forward strand.
CTGGGGTATCGTTCGATACCCGAAATCCTTCCCGGTGCTGTCCCGCCAACCGGCTCGTTTAAACAAGTCCCGCACCGATCCGCGCATTTCGGCAAAGGCGAAATCAATGCCCCGGGTGTCATAACTCAGCATCAATTCCCACAACACCTTGATGCCAACGGCATCCATATTGTTTACGCTGGACAGATCAAACAGAACATATTTGACATCGGGGTGATCCGCTATCCTGTCCCGAACCCAATCTTCTACAAATCCGGCATTGGCAAAAAACAGGGGACCATCCACCCGCAGCATCAGAATTTTCGGGATCGTTTTCGCTGCCGGAAAACGCTGGATACTCATATAAGCGTCCACCTGCTCCAGATACCCCAACTCCGCGATTTTCGGATGCGCGCTCCGCCAGAGGAACAACAACAGCGAAAGAACAACCCCGCCCAGAATGCCCTTTTCCGCACTCAAGACCAATGTCATGGAAAATGTCACCAGCAGTATCAGGCAGTCCAGCCGGTCCACTTTCATCAGATAAAGCAGTTCCCTGACGTCAATCATCTTCACCGCTGCAGTGATGATCATGGCCGCCAGCACCGCCACCGGCATATGGTAAAGCAGCGGTGCCAACAAAACCAAAGTCAGCACAACAGCCATGGCGGTCACGACTGACGCGACTTGTGTCCGGGCCCCGGCCTGATGATTCACCATGGTTCTAGCCGGGCTGGCACTCACCGGACAGGAAGACAAGAACGCCCCGATCACATTTGCCAGTCCAAGCCCCAGAAACTCCCGGTTCGCATTCACCTTGTATTTTCCCCGGGAGGCCAGCGTTTTCGACATTGCTATGGATACCATATAGCCCGTGATCACAATGGATGTCGCCGTCGGGATCAGCATGTTCAGTTTCTGGCATGTCACGATGGGTATGGTGAACAGCGGCAGCCCCAAAGGCACTTCTCCAACCACCGCCAGCCCCTTCTGTTCCAGCTGAAAAAAATATGCGGCCAGCGTACCCGCCACTGCGCAGACCAGCGGCATCGGTATCTTCGGAAATAGTTTCTGCACGCCGATCAATGCAATGAGAGCTATCAGACCGAATGTCAGCGTCAGCCAATGAACATCCCCCATCCGCTGTACGCTGCTCAGCGCCATTCCCGGCACATTTCTGCTGCCGTCACAGATTGTCTGCAGTCCCAGGACACAACCTGCCTGAGTGACAATAATGATAACCGCCGCAGCGGAAATGAATCCACTGAGCACGGCCTGGGATACAAAATTGGTCAGAAATCCCATCCGCAGGATTCCAAGAATCACCTGCGCAGCACCTGTCATCAACGTCAAAAGAATCACCCAGTCCAGGTACTCCGGACTGCCAGGCGGTGCGAGCCGGGAACACCCGACGAAAATCAGAAGTGAAAGGATCGCCACCGGCCCGATCGACAGTTGTCTCGAACTGCCGAAAAAAGCATATACCAGCAATGGAACCACCGACGAATACAACCCCACGACCGGGGGCAATCCAGCCAGCATGGCGTACGCCATGGACTGAGGCACAACCAGCACGGCCACCGTCAATCCGGCGGAAACATCGGATCGAAACCAATCCCGGTTGTATTCCTTAAACATAAAACCACCCGAAGCGGAAAATTTCCCAGCCGGTCAGTTCTCCCATAATTGAAACCGGTTCACATACCATGTCCTTCCCCTTCGGAATGTGCAAATTGGGGTCAAGTCTGCTCTTGCCTCTTGGAAACTTGAGCTGATTCTGTTGCATCAGCCGATCGAAGAATACTGGAAAACAAGAGTCAAGAACAGACTTGACCCCA
>JAFGLW010000025.1 GCA_016927905.1 candidate division CSSED10-310 bacterium
ATCGCCATGGAGGAAGGGTTGAGATTCGCGATTCGGGAAGGCGGTAAAACCGTGGGAGCCGGTGTCGTCAGCAAGATTTTTGAATAATCTTTGTTCCTGATCGATTAAACCGGGTCGTCCTCTGAGAAGAAAAGTTTCAGAGAGACGACCTTTTTGACTGTTAAATGAAAGGGAGTGCGGAGGTTGAAATGGCCGAGCAGAAGATCAGAATCAGATTGAAGGCCTACGATTACCGGTTGCTGGACCAATCAGCAAGTGAGATATCTACCACATCCAAACGTACGGGCGCCAAAGTCGTCGGACCGATTCCTCTGCCGACCAAGATCAACAAATATTGCGTGTTGCGGGGTCCGCATGTTGACAAGAAGAGCCGCGAGCAATTCGAGATCCGCACCCATAAACGGTTGCTGGATATTCTGAATCCGACTCCGCAGACGGTCGATGCTCTGATGAGACTGGAATTGCCGGCCGGGGTCGATGTGGAAATCAAACTGTAAAGGTGAATGGGAGACAAGCCATGTCTTGCGCAATTATCGGTAAAAAGCTCGGGATGACGCAGATCTTCGATCACCGCGGCTACCTCGTTCCGGTGACCGTCGTCCAGGCCGGACCCTGCACGGTTGTACAGAGAAAAACAAAAGAGAACGACGGGTATTCGGCCATTCAGATCGGGTATGGGAAGACCGGCAGATCAAAACGCAACAGCAAACCCCTGAAAGGCCATTATCAAGCCGCCGGCATTGACCCGACCCGGATTCTGAAGGAAGTCCGGATTGCAGAGGACAGCGAGTATAAGGTGGGAGACACCATCACCGTTGAGCGGTTCAAGGCTTCGGACCGGGTGACGGTCGTGGGATATACCAAGGGCCGGGGATTTGCCGGTGTCATCAAGCGGCACGGTTTTCCCGGGAAAGACGCCGGACATGGATCACATGAATATTTCCGGCATGGCGGATCCATCGGCTGCAGAACACCCAAACACACAATCAAGGGAATGCGGATGCCCGGCCGGATGGGAACCAATCGGGTCACTACCCGGAACCTGAGGGTCATCATGATCGATCCGGAAAAGAACCTGATCCTGATTCAGGGAGCCGTTCCGGGATGGAACAACGGATTTGTCATGGTGCAGAAAACCAACGAATAAGGTGATTGAATCATGCCGAAGATAGACGTCAAATCAGTGGAGGGACAGGTTGTCGGGTCGGTTGATCTTCCGGACAACATCTTTGCGGTGGAATACAATCCCCATGTCATTCAGGAAATCATCCGGATGCAGACCGCCAACAAGCGGCGGGGAACCCACAAAGTCAAAACCAGGGGCGAGGTAACCGGATCCACACGGAAACCCTATCGGCAGAAAGGTACCGGCCGAGCCCGGATGGGTACACTGAAAACTCCGTTACGAAAAGGCGGCGGGGTGATTTTCGGGCCGCAACCCCGCGATTATTCTTTTTCACCGCCCAAAAAAGTCCGGAGAAACGCCTTGAAAGTGGCACTCTCCAAAACGCTGGCGGACGGATTTTTGGAAGTTATCCGGGAGTTTGAAGTGGAACAGCCCAAGACCAAAGCGCTGGTGAACCGGCTCGATCCCGGTCAGGACACACCGAAAACCTTGATCGTTCTGGCTGAACCTCAGGATAACCTCCGGAAATCACTCCGGAATGTTCCCAATTACAAGGTGCTCCTGACCGAAGGTCTGAACGTGTACGACCTGGTCAACTCCAGGCGCGTGATTTTGATGGAAAAAACCATTCCGCTGATCACTAAGAGGTTGGGATGATGAAAAGCCCGTACAATATGATTATCCGGCCCATCGTGACCGAAAAGACCATGATGCAGAAGGATAAAAGCAACCAGGTCAGCTTCGAAGTCGCTCTGGGTGCGAATAAACTGGAAGTCAAACAGGCGGTGGAAAAAATATTTGATGTTACGGTCGAATCCGTCCAGATGATCCGGGTCAGAGGAAAGATCAAGAGGCTTGGGCGGTATTCCGGAAAACGGGCGGACTGGAAAAAGGCGGTTGTTACTTTGAAACCCGGCGACAAGATCGATTATTTCGAGGGTGCATAAAGCATCGGGGGGCAGGTGAAATCATGGGGACCAAGAACTTCAAACCAACATCACCCGGCCGGCGGTTCATGATGGTCTCGACATTTGAGGAGATCACCAAGCGTTCTCCGGAGAAATCACTGACCAGGGGACTGTCCAAAAAAGCCGGACGCAATCATACCGGAAGTATCATGATCCGGCACCGCGGAGGGGGTCATAAACGCCGGTACCGGATGATCGATTTCCATCGGGATAAACACGGTATCCCCGCGAAAGTGGCCGCCATTGAGTACGATCCGAACCGGACATCACGCATCGCGCTGCTGCATTACCGGGACGGCGAAAAACGCTATATACTGGCTCCCGTTGGCCTGCGCGTGAACGATGTAGTTGAATCGGGACCGAAGGCCGATATCAAGATCGGCAACGCTTTGCCGCTGGAAAAAATCCCGTTGGGAACCTATATCCATAATATCGAAATGAAACCCGGCAAGGGAGCTCAGATTGCCCGGGGTTCCGGCGCTTACGCCCAGTTGATAGCCAAAGAGGGCAGTTTCGCCCAGCTGCGTCTTCCCTCCGGGGAGGTTCGGATGATTCATCTGAACTGCACGGCCACCGTCGGGCAGGTGGGAAATCAGGATCAGGAAAACATAACCATCGGGAAAGCCGGACGAAACCGATGGCTGGGGCGGCGCCCGAAGGTTCGGGGGGTTGCCATGAATCCGATTGATCACCCCCACGGTGGGGGTGAAGGTAAAACCTCGGGCGGCCGTCATCCGGTTACCCCCTGGGGCGTATCCACGAAAGGTCATAAGACCCGGAAACAGAAACCGAGCGATCGGCAGATTTTGAAACGCCGTTCGAAATAAACTGGAGGTTGTTGAGGTGGCTCGTTCGAGTAAAAAAGGACCATATGTTCACCCGAAACTGCTCAAGAAGGTTTTGGAAGCCCCGGATGTTTCCGGGCGGAAAATGATCAAAACCTGGGCGCGGTCTTCAGAAATCACTCCGGATTTTGTCGGTTTGACCATCGCGGTCTACAACGGACGGAAATTCGTACCTGTTTACATCACCGAGAATATGGTGGGTCACCGTCTGGGTGAGTTTTCTCCGACCCGGACATTCCGGGGACATGCTGGAACGAAAAGTGAGAAAGTGACGCGGGTGAAGTGAAGGGAAAGGTTGAATGATCATGGAACAGCAGACTGAACCCAGGGAAATACAGATTCGAGCTGCGCAGCGGTTCGTCAGAATCTCACCGTTCAAGGCCAGAAAGATTGCTGAGATTATTCGCGGCAAACAGGTCGAAGACGCCCTGACCATTCTCAAGTTCATGCCCCAGAAAGCCACTTTTTTTCTGGAAAAACTGATTAAATCGGCTGTGGCAAACGCCGAACAGATGCCCGCACCGCCCGCTGTCGAAAACCTGTATATACAAAAAGTTACCGTGGATGAAGGTCCGACGATGCATCGGATTCAATTCAGAGCGCAGGGGCGGGTCAACCGGATCCGCAAGCGTACCAGTCATATCGTCATGAATTTAGCCGAGAGACCGGGCAGTGAAGAAAAACCGCCGGCCAAGTCTGCACGGCGGTGATCGAGGAGGTGAATTTTGGGTCAGAAGGTTAATCCGATCGGATTGAGATTGGGAATCGTCAAGACATGGTCTTCACGGTGGTATTCCGACAAGGGGTATGCCAGAAACCTGCACGAGGATCTACTCATCAGGAAATATATCCACAACGAGCTGAAACATGCGGGTATTTCGCGCGTTGAAATCGAACGGGCGGCGGACCAGATCCGCATCAATATACACACTGCCCGTCCGGGTATCATTATCGGGACACGCGGTGCCGAAGTCGACCGAATCAAGAAATCGATCCAGGAAATTACTGACAAACAGATTTTTCTCAATATCCGTGAAGTGAAAGAACCTGAAATGGATGCCCAGCTGGTTTCGGAAAGCATTGCCATACAGCTGGAACGTAAAGTGTCGTTTCGCCGGGCCATGAAAAAAGCGCTCGGATCCGCTCTGCGGTGCGGCGCTAAAGGGATACGGATCGCCTGCGCGGGCCGGCTGGGTGGTGCGGAGATGTCCAGGAGGGAACAATATCTCGAAGGCCGGGTCCCGCTGCATACCCTCCGGGCGGATATTGATTACGGCTTTTCAATATCCAGAACGACCTACGGTGTGATCGGCGTGAAAGTGTGGATATTTAAAGGTGAAGTCATCCAGAGTCGTGACCGGTCTGAAATCCGGCCGGGTGCCAGGGGATCCGGTTCACGGCGCTATGATCGACGGCATGTCGAATCCACGGCGGACGGCAGAGACAAACCGGTACGGAGAAGAGTGGAGAATATCTGATGTTACAGCCGAAAAAAGTCAAATATCGGAAAAAACAAAAAGGCCGGATGCGCGGTAACGCCACGAGCGGAACCGAGATATCGTTCGGAAGTTTCGGCTTGCAAGCGCTGCAGGCGGGATGGATCACAGACCGGCAGATCGAAGCGGCCCGTATCGCCATGACCCGGCACATCAAACGTGGCGGGAGAATCTGGATCCGCATCTTTCCGGATAAACCGGTTTCCAAAAAACCCGCTGAAACCCGGATGGGGAAAGGAAAAGGGAATCCGGAATACTGGGTGGCCGTGGTGAAACCCGGAAGGATCCTGTACGAGATGGAAGGCGTTCCGGCCGAAATCGCCCGGGAAGCTCTCCGGCTGGCTTCACATAAACTGCCCATACGGACCCGGTTTGTTGAAACCAGGAAGGAGATGGTTCACGCATGAAAATCAGCGATATTCGGGAGATGAGTCTGGAAGAGTTGGCACTGAAACTCAGCGAACTCCAGGAATTGATGTTTCGGTACCGGTTTCAGTCCGCAATGGGCCAACTGGACAATCCCATCAAAATTCGGAATGCACGCCGGGATATCGCCAGAATTCAGACCGTCATAACCGAAAATAAAAACAAGTCGGTTACGGGAACAGTTTCCTAGGAACTAGAGGGAATCCATGAGCGCAATTGAAACGAATGGAAAACACAGAAAACGCAGAATCGGCGTCGTGGTCAGCGACAGGATGTTCAAGACTGTGAACGTGATGGTCGAACGCACCGTCATTCATCCCAGGTTCAGGAAAGAAGTCAAGAAACGGAAGAAATTCATGGCACATGATGCCGAAAACCGGTGCAAAATAGGAGATCGTGTTTTGATCGAGGAGGTCAGACCTCTATCAAAACTCAAACGTTGGCAGGTTATCGAGGTGCTCGAACAATCCAAATAGGTTGTTGGAGGGATTTACAGGAGAGTGTGCCATGATCCAGTTGCGAACGGTGTTAGATGTGGCCGATAACTCGGGTGCGAAAAAGATCCAATGCATCAAGGTGCTGGGTGGATCAGGCAAGAAATATGCCGGTGTGGGCGATATCATTATCGTCTCGGTCAAGGAAGTCATTCCCGGATCCAATATCAAGAAAGGTTCCGTAATGCGGGCGGTGGTGGTCAGGACAAAAAAAGAACTTCGCCGGAAAGACGGTTCCTATATCCGTTTCGATAAAAACTCCGGTGTCCTGATCAACAATCAGAATGAACCGATCGGAACCCGGGTATTTGGACCCATTGCGCGAGAGCTGCGGGAAAAGGAATTCATGAAAATCATATCCCTGGCTCCGGAAGTTATCTGAGGTGGTTGCCATGGAGAAACGTAATACGGTTAAATTCAACGTCCGGAAAAACGATCAAGTGGTTGTTACGGCCGGCAGGGAACTTGGTAAAAAAGGCAAGGTTTTGAAGGTTTTCCCCAAAAAAGAACAGGTTGTTGTGGAAGGGTTGAATTTCATTAAGAAGGCTCAGCGCCCCACTCAGAGGTCCCAGAAAGGCGGCATCATCGAAAAAGAGTCGCCCATCCACGTGTCGAATGTCATGGTCGTCTGCTCACGCTGTTCCCAGCCGACCAGAACCGGCAGATCGCAGCTCCAGGACGGCAAACGGGTCAGAATCTGCAAGAAATGCGGGGAAATCCTGGATAAATAAATCCGGATTAGACGGGGGAGTAGTAAGGTGAAAAAGGAACCCACACTGCGAAAGAAACATCGGGAAGAAATCATCCCGCTGATGATCAAGGAATTCAGTTATGACAATATCATGGAAGCTCCCAAACTGGTTAAAATCGTCTTGAATGCCGGGCTGGGGGAAGCCATACAGAATCACAAGATCCTGGAAACAACCGTCAAGGAATTCGCGATCATAACCGGACAGAAACCAGTCATTACGCGGGCACGCAAATCCATTGCCGGATTCAAAATTCGCCGGGGTATGCCGATCGGATGCAGTGTGACCCTCCGGGGAGACCGGATGTACGAATTCCTGGAAAGACTCGTTTGTGTGACCCTGCCGAGAGTACGGGATTTCCGGGGGGTGTCACCCCGTGCGTTTGACGGGCACGGCAACTACACCCTGGGCCTTACCGAACAGTTGATTTTTCCGGAAATCGAATACGACAAAGTGGAACGGATCAATGGACTTTCCATCACGATCGTAACCACGGCCAAAACGGACGAAGAAGCCCTGTTTTTGCTGAAAAACCTGGGAATGCCGTTTCGGAATTGAGTTGCAGAAGGAGATTAAGGGTTGGCAAAGAAATCGATAATTGAGAAGTGGAAGAGTGAGCCGAAATATTCGGTTCGGAAATACAACCGGTGCCGGCGATGCGGCCGTCCGCGGGGATATCTCCGGAAGTTCGAGATGTGCCGGATCTGCTTCAGGGAATTGGCTTCACGGGGCGAAATCCCCGGTGTGACCAAATCCAGCTGGTAAGTGAATCATTACGGTTCGGAAAAGGGGGACATGCACGATTATGATGACCGATCCCATTGCTGATATGCTGACAAGAATACGGAACGCCAATATGGCCGGGAAAGATACCGTGGATATTCCGTCCTCGAAGATGAAAGCTTCCATCGCCAGGATTCTCGAGGAGGAGGGGTTCACGTCCGGATATACCGTTTTGCCGGACAAGTCCAAACAGGGGATGATCCGGGTGGCACTGAAATATTCTCCGCAGGGGGATCATGTCATCCATGAGCTGGTTCGAATCAGTAAACCGAGTCAGCGCCGGTACGTCAAGGCGGACGATATTGACTCGACATGCGGCGGGCTGGGCATTTCCATCATCTCCACCTCCAAGGGGCTGATGACGGGGAAGGAAGCCAAGAAACGCAATCTGGGCGGGGAAATTCTATGCGAAATCTGGTAATCCCAAGGTTTTTTGGGTGAGAAAGGGCAGGCGATGTCAAGAGTAGGAAAATTACCGATTCCGATCCCATCCGGAGTCACCGTGAATCTGGATCGGAACACGGTCAGGGTCAAGGGCCCGCTGGGAGAATTGCGGCACGATGTGCCATCCCAGATCACGGTGAAAATCGAAGGGAGCACAATTCTTGTTTCCCGTAACGGAGACGACCGTATCCAGCGGTCCCTGCACGGTTTGAATCGAAGCCTGATCGCCAACATGGTGGAAGGAGTGTCCAGGGGATTCGAAAAAAACCTGATCGTGGAGGGCGTCGGATTTAAAGTGCAGACAAAGGGTGACACACTGATCATGAATATCGGATTTTCACATCCGATCGAATATACGGTTCCGAAGAACATCAATATCAAAGTGGACCGGAATAAAATTGTCATATCCGGATTCGACAAACAGCTCGTGGGTCAGACTGCAGCCACCATCCGCAGTTACCGCAAAGTCGAACCGTACAAAGGGAAAGGTATCCGCTACGAGACGGAGATCGTCCGTCGAAAAGTCGGGAAAGTGGGTACTTAAGAGTTGAATAGGAGTTGATCAACGTGACGAACAATCAACTGAAAGTAAAAATGAAACGGCAGGCCAGACAACGGCGGACCCGTCTGAAGATCCGAAACAGTCTTGCCCGACCCCGGCTGGCGGTTCACCGGACCTCGAAACACATGTATGCCCAGGTGATCGACGATGCAACCCATCGAACACTGGTATCATCCTCCACCATGTCCAAGGAATTCAGAGCAGTCGAACCCAGACTGAAAGGGAAAAAAGCCGCGGAATGGGTGGGCAAGGATATCGCCGAAAAAGCGAAAGCGGCAGGTGTGACCACGGCCGTGCTGGACCGGGGTCAGTATCTGTATCACGGACGGATTAAAGCCCTGGCCGATGCCGCCCGGGGAAATGGTTTGATCTTATAACAGAGGTGGCGAATGGATCCTTTTAATCAAGAAGAATTCGAATTTATCGACAAGGTCGTTTATATCAACCGCGTTGCCAAGGTGTCCAAAGGTGGCCGGCGATTCAATTTCAGCATTGTAGTTGTCGTCGGGGACGGCAAAGGCAAAGTCGGAATGGGGATCGGCAAGGCCAAGGAAGTCCCGGAGGCGATTCGGAAAGGAATCGACCAGGCCAAGAAGAACATGATTCTCGTTCCGATCAGTAAATCCACAATCCCTCATACCATCATCGGACGGTTCGGCGCCAGCAGGGTGTTGCTCAGACCCGCCGCCCGAGGTACCGGTGTGATCGCCGGAGGACCGGTCCGGGCGGTTCTGGAAGCCGCCGGCATCACCGATATTCTGACCAAGTCGCTGGGATCCAGCAATCCCGGAAATATGGTCAAGGCCACCATGCACGGTTTGAAAAGTCTGTTGTCGAAAGAACGGATTGAATCCTTGCGGGGGATTGCCGTGTCTGATTCCTGATGACCCGGAATTCTGGAGAGTTCGAGATGGCAAAGAAACTCAAAATCACATGGAAACGCAGCAACAACAGTGGACCTGCGAAGTTCGATCCCATCATCCGGGGACTGGGCTTGAGACGCTTGAACCAGACGGTTATCCGATCGAATATCCCGGAAATCAGAGGTATGGTGAAAAAAGTGATCCATCTGGTCGATGTCCAGGAAATTGAAGTCGAAGAATAATTGTCAGCATGGGGAAGAAACAATGGAATTGAATAAATTGAAAATAGCGGAAGGATCACGTAAATCCAGAAAACGGGTCGGACGAGGCAGCGGTTCCGGTCATGGAACGACCGCAGGCAAGGGCACAAAAGGCCAGAAAGCGCGGTCAGGCGGGAAAATCCGGCGTGGATTCGAGGGCGGGCAGATGCCGCTGTACCGGCGCGTGCCCAAACGGGGGTTTACCAATATCCACCGCAGAGAATATGCCATCGTCACCGTCAAGGATCTGGAAAGAACATTCAATCCCGGCGATGTGGTCTCCCCGAAAGAACTCAAACAGACCGGGCTGGTCAAATCCATGCTGGACGGTGTCAAGATTCTGGGAAACGGCGACATCACCAAAAAGCTTCACATCAAGGCAAATCGCTTTTCACAGGCAGCAGCCGAAAAAATCCGGGCTGCGGGGGGAACGGTTGAGGAGTTGAAATAGTGCTCGAGTCTATTGGCAATATTTTCAAAATTCCGGAACTCAAGAATCGAATCATTTTTACACTGGCTCTCCTGGCTGTATTCCGGGTGGGAGCGTACATTCCGACACCGGGAATCGACAGTGCCGAACTGGCGCGATTCATGAGTGAAAACGTCGAGGGCATTTTTGGATTCCTGGATATGTTTTCAGGCGGCGCATTCAGCCAGTTGACCATTTTTGCCCTGGGTATCATGCCTTATATCAGCGCCGCCATCATTCTGCAGCTGCTTGCCGTAGTCGTGCCCTATCTGGAACGCCTGTCCAAGGAAGGAGATGCCGGCAGAAAGAAAATTACCCAGTACACCCGGTACGGCACCGTTGGACTGTCCATCATTCAGTCACTGGGAATCGCTCTGGGATTGGAAGGCATGCGTGGCGGATCGCTCGTTCTGGGTGGCGGTGGCTGGGGATTCCGCCTTATGACTGTCATTACCCTGACCGCCGGAACCGCATTCATCATGTGGCTGGGTGAACAGATCACGGAACGGGGTATCGGCAACGGAATCTCCCTGATCATTTTCGCAGGTATCGTCGCCCGGCTGCCTTCCGCTGTCGTGAACACGATCCAGCAGGTTTTTCACAATCAGATGAAGCCCTATACTCTGATCGTGATCCTGATCATTATCATCATGGTCATGGCCGGAACCGTCATCATGCAGCAGGCCCAGAGGCGCATCCCCGTTCAATATGCAAAACGGGTGGTCGGGCGCAGAATGATGGGGGGATCCAGCACTCATATTCCGCTCCGGATCAATACTGCGGGAGTCATGCCGGTTATTTTCGCATCATCCATCATCATGTTTCCCATCACCATTTTGAAGTTTGCTGCCAATCCTGATCGGCCGATCATCCAGTGGCTTTTCGACAACATGCAGCCGGGATCCATGTTGTACATGGTTCTATATGTCGGATTTACAATCTTTTTCACTTATTTTTATACCGCCATCATTTTTAATCCGGTCGATCTCGCCGACAACATGAAAAAATACGGCGGCTTTATTCCGGGAATTCGACCGGGAAGAAATACGGCTGACTTCATTGACCGCACCCTAACCCGGGTGACATTGGTCGGCGCCGTCTTTCTGGCCGGTATCGCGGTTCTGCCGACCTTTCTCTATACATGGTTCAACGTGCAGTTTTATTTCGGAGGCACCGCCCTGCTGATCGTAGTCGGTGTCGGGCTGGACACCATTCAACAGGTCGAATCGCATCTTTTGATGCGGCATTATGACGGGTTCATGAAGAAGGGACGCATCCGGGGCCGGCGGTAATATGAAAAGGACTGAATACCGTCTGGTACTGCTTGGACCGCCGGGATCCGGAAAAGGAACCCAGGCGATATTGCTGTCCATACATTATCGAATCCCGCAAATCTCCACCGGCGATATCCTGAGAGCGGAAACGCTGCAGATTTCTGAATTGGGGAGAACGGTTTCGGGATACATGGTCCAGGGATTGCTTGTTCCGGACGATCTGATGATCGCGATCGCCCGGAAACGGCTGGCCGAAAACGACTGTGCCCGCGGTTTTATCCTGGACGGATTTCCCCGCACCATCGGTCAGGCCCGATCGCTGCAGGAGAATGGGATCAGTATCGATGATGTCATCTATCTTGATGTTTCCGATAATGTTCTCCTCAAACGGCTGACCGGAAGACGGATCTGCCCCGGGTGTTCCCGGATGTATCACATGCAGTTCAATCCGCCCGAAACCGATGAAATCTGCGACGATTGCGGAATTGCCCTGATCACCCGTGATGATGACGGTGAACGGATCGTCCGGAAGCGGATCGGCATATTCCACGAAATGACCTTCCCCCTGATTGACCATTTCAAGAAGCTATCCGGTGTCCGGTTTCACAGCATCAATGGTTTCCTGGCCGATGCTGGATCACCGCAGGAAGTTTTCCGACAAATCCGATCGGATCTCGAAACGGCGGGATCATGATCTGCCTTAAATCGGAAACCGAGATCGAGATCATGCGGAAAGCCAACCGGATTGTCGCCGGAACCCTGGAAATGATCGGGCAGGAAATCCGGCCGGGAGTGACCACGAGGCACCTGGATGAAAAGTGTGAGGCTTTTATTCTGAAACAGGGTGCCAAGCCGGCATTCAAGGGGTACAAAGGGTTTCCCAATGCGCTGTGCATATCCGTCAATGACGAAATTGTGCACGGCATACCGGGATCAAGGCGGATCAAGGAAGGGGATATCGTCAGCTGCGATGTCGGAGTTCTGTATCAGGAGTTCTTCGGAGATGCGGCCTGGACCTTTCCGGTCGGGGATATTTCAGAGACGGCCGCCCGGTTGATCAAAATCACCCGGGAAGCTCTGTATCTGGGTATCGAACAGGCGAAGACCGGTAACCGGCTGTATGATATCAGCCATGCCATCCAGAAGCATGTGGAGCGGAACGGGTTTTCGGTGGTGAAAGTATTCGTGGGACACGGAGTGGGGCGGCAGCTGCACGAAGATCCCCAGATACCCAACTATGGCAAACCCGGGCACGGCGTGCGGCTCAGAGAAGGCATGGTCCTGGCTCTGGAGCCGATGGTTAATGTGGGATCGTCCAATGTTCGAATATTGAACGATGGGTGGACAGCAGTGACGGAAGATGGTACGCTTTCAGCCCATTTCGAGCATTGTGTTGTGGTTCGGAACGGGGAAGCGGAAATTCTCAGTGTTTTGGATTGAGGTCCGGGAGAAAGTGTTTTGGCCGGATTTGAGATATGGAGATGAGAGATGAAAGTCAAGGCATCGGTCAAAAAAATATGTGATAAATGCAAGATCATCAAGCGGCACGGGGTTGTCCGGGTGATCTGTGTGAACACCCGTCACAAGCAGCGGCAGGGTTGAAGCATGTCATCCGGGTGTCTGTCTAGGAGGAAATCATGGCTCGTATAGCTGGTGTCGATCTGCCCAAAAACAAACGCATCGAAATCGCCCTCACTTACATCTACGGTATCGGCCTGACCGGTTCAAACCAGATTCTGAAAACCGCCAACGTCGGTCCGGACGTCCGGGTCAAGGATTTGACGGTTGCCGAAGTCAACCGGCTCCGCCAGGTTATCGAAAAAGATCACAAGGTTGAGGGTGCGTTGCGGCAGGAAGTTACGTTCAATATCAAACGTTTGATGGATCTGGGATGCTACCGCGGTCTCCGCCACCGGCGCGGATTGCCGGTCAGGGGTCAGCGGACGCATACCAATGCGCGAACCCGCAAGGGCCGCAAACACCGGATCGGATCCGCCAAACGCGTTGTCAAAGCACAATAGGCTGATCGGGAGAGAATTTCATGGCAAAGCAAAGACGTCGGGGCGGAACGAAAAAACCCCTGAGAAGAGATGTGAGGGAAGGTATCGCGCATATTCAGTCGACCTTCAACAATACCATTGTAACCATTACAGACATGCAGGGGAATACACTGGCCTGGGCATCAGCCGGAACGATCGGGCAGAAAGGTTCCCGGAAAAGCACTCCCTTCGCCGCTCAGATGGTGGCCAAAGCGGCTGCGGTTCGAGCGATGGAATATGGTCTCAAGTACGTCGTGGTGAGTGTGACGGGGCCGGGAGCGGGACGGGAATCCGCCATCCGGTCGCTTCAGGCGAGCGGTCTGGAAGTGAAAGGGATCAAAGATGTGACACCGATTCCTCATAACGGCTGCCGCCCGCCAAAACGACGCCGGGTTTAAGTCCTGACATATGGGTAGCAGAGGAGGTTTGTAAGTTGGCAAGATATACGGAGTCCAGTTGCAGGATCTGCAGAAGGGAAGGCGACAAACTGTTTCTGAAAGGTGAACGGTGTTTTACCGAAAAGTGCGCGTTCGACAGGCGGGGATATCCTCCCGGTCAGCACGGCCAGAAACGGCCCCGGGTCAAGGATTACGGAATCCAGCTCCGGGAAAAACAGAAAGTCAAAAGAACGTACGGACTGATGGAAAAGCAGTTCAAGAGCCTCTTCAGGAAGGCCGAAAGGCTTAAAGGAGTCACGGGTGAGACTCTGATGATTCTCCTGGAACGACGCCTGGATAATGTGATCTACCGGGCGGGATTTGCCATGTCCCGGAACCAGGCCAGACAGCTGGTGAATCATGGTCATTTCCGCGTGAACGGTAATAAGGTGGATATCCCGTCGTTCCTGGTCAAATCCGGGGATGTTATTGCAGCGAAAGAAAAGAGCATGAGTCTGGTGCCGATAAAATCTGCGGTGGAGGCCGGACGTGAGATTCCCGAGTGGTTGAAAGTCGATCCGGCGAAAATTCAGGCCGAGGTCATCAGCATGCCAACCCGTGACATGATTAAAATGCCGGTTCAGGAGCAGTTGATCGTCGAATTTTTCTCGAGATAATCAATCTGCCGGTTCAGGCTTGAGAAGGAGGTCAGTTGACCCATGCAGTGGAAGGGATTGCCAAAACCGAAGCGCTTGAATGTGAATGTGGACACCCTGACGACCCATTACGGTGAATTCTGGGCCGAACCATTTCAGAAAGGATACGGTATCACACTGGGAAATGCACTCAGACGGGTCCTGCTGTCGTCCATCAAGGGAGCTGCCGTCACGACGGTGCGTATCGACGGCGTACTTCACGAATTTTCCACGATCCCCGATGTGGTGGAGGATGTCACCAATATCGTTCTCAACATCAAGGAACTCCTTGTGAAACTCCACGTGGATCATCCCAAGACAATCCACCTGGAAAAAAAAGGCCCGTGCGTTGTGACCGCAGCCGATATCCAGACGGATGCCGACGTGGAGATCCTGAATCAGGATCTCCAGATTGCGACACTGGACAAGGGCGGCAGGCTTCAGATGGAGATGACGGTCAAGACCGGTCGCGGTTATTGTCCCGCCGAAAAAAACCTGGAAGAAGAACAACCGATCGGCGTGATCCCGGTCGATGCCATTTTCTCCCCGGTCAAAAAAGTCAATTTCCGGGTCGTTCCAGCCCGCTGGGGCCGTGAAACCGACTACGACAAACTGATTCTGGAAGTAAAGACCGACGGCACCATCATGCCGGACGAGGCGATATCCCAGGCGGCGCAGATTCTCCGCGATCATTTCTCCCTGTTCGTGAATTTCGAGGATGTACAGGGGGAGGAAGAAGAGACGGTGGACGAGATGTATGAGGAAACATTCCGGAATTTGTCCCGGAGTGTTGATGAGCTCGAGCTGTCCGTCCGATCCCAGAATTGTCTGAGCCGGGCCAATATTCACAACATCGCTGATCTCGTTCAGAAAACCGAAGCGGAAATGCTGAAAACGAGGAATTTCGGCAACAAGTCACTCAACGAAATCCGGTCGGTCCTGGAATCGATGGACCTGAGTTTTGGAATGAACCTGTCCAAATACGGATTCAGTAAACCGGTATCCGGGGAAGATCTCAGCAATGAAGACGACATCGACGATTTCGAGGACCTGGACGAAGACGACGAAACCTGATGATTTAAAATGTGAGAGGTGAAAAGATATGAGGCATCGAAAACAAAAAGTGAAATTGGGACGTGATGCATCCCATCGCAATGCCATGATCCGAAACATGACCGCATCGCTGATCGAGCATGAACGAATCCGCACAACACTGCACAAGGCAAAAGGTGTCCGCCGGACCGTGGATCATGTCATCACCCTCGCCAAACGGGAAGACCTGCATGCCCGAAGACAGGTTATGGAAATCATTCAAGACAAGGAAATCGTGAAAAAACTTTTCGATACCCTCGCATCGCGGTACGCCGACCGACCCGGCGGTTTCACGAGGATCTATCGCCTGGACAACCGCAGGGGGGACGCCGCCGAAATGGCGGTCATTGAACTTGTCGATGCCGAATTCGCCAGTACCGAATAGGAAATCGGAATGGCAACAGGTGCTGCAGCCGTGAGTATTCTCCGCTGATGATCACGAACGATTCCTCAACGGACCGCGAAGCACGGCCCGCCATCCTGATCGTAGATGATGAGGTTACGGTTCAGGATTCTCTCAAGATTATCCTGAATTATCAGGGATATGATGTGGATCTGGCCAGTTCAGGTAAGGAAGGGCTGGAATGCCTTGGGAAAAAGCACTTCGACCTGCTGGTCCTGGACCTGAAAATGCCGGATATGAATGGATTCGATATCCTTACCCATGTGCGAAATCAATATCCCCAGCTGAAAGTTATTCTCATTACCGGATTCGGCACGCTGGATATCGCCCGTCAAGCGCTCGCCCAGGGCGCAATGAACTATTTTGACAAACCCATCGATCTGAACCGGTTCATCCAGAAAGTCAAAAAAGCGCTGTCCGACTGATTCTGCCGGTGTTGCCGTTACGGTCCGGGTGACGGGGGAGTCATGGCTTTTCGGATTCTGCCGGCCGTTTCCGGACCGATACCGGGCAGCCGGGCAAGTTCCTGGACCGTGGCTTTTCGGATTTTATCCAGCGTTTTAAAATGGTCCAGAAGCAGTTTGCGCCGATACGGTCCCACTCCGGGAATTTCTCTGAACCGGGCTTTGAGTGACTTTTCGTGCCTGAGTTTGCGGTGATACCCGATGGTGAACCGGTGCGCTTCATCACGGATGCGGTCCAGGCAATGCGCTGCGGGTGAGGACACATCCGGATTGATTTCCCTGCCGGACGGGAGAAAAACGCCTTCGGTTCGCCGGTTGTTCCGTATCTTGGCGAGGGACACGACGGCGGTATCGCGATGATGTGAATCCGACAGAGCCGCCACGGCGGCGTTCAACTGACCTTTTCCTCCGTCGATCACGAACAAGTCGGGCAGTTCCCATCCCTTTTCACCGGCCCGTTTCAACCGTCGTTTCATGACCTCATAGATACTCGAACAATCATCTGCGTTCTCTGTGCTCCTGATTCGATACCGGCGGTATCGGGACGGCTCCGGTTTGCCGTTTTTAAAACACACAACCGAACCGACGATATTCCGCCCTCCCGATTCAGAGATATCAACCGCTTCGATACGCTCCGGTACCCGGGACAGGTTCAACAGCTCCATCAGGGATTCCAGTTCCCGTGAATCAGATTGTCCGACTTCCCGGGTCAGCATCCGGTTGTTCAGGTTGGTTTCGGCCAGATGCAGCAACCGGACTTTCCGGCCGCGCAGCGGTCGATGAATATGCGGTTTCCGGCCGCTCAGGCGATGGAGTGTCCGCAGGATACCCGGCAGGTTTTCCGGAACGTCGGAAACAATGATTTCAACCGGCACGGGAATTCCCTGATTGTAATGCTGTATCAGGAATGCACTCATCAGGCGGGAATTCGGGATATCTTCCGGCGGATCAATGAAGGTCTGACGGTTTCCGGAAATGATTCCCCTCCGGACATAAATTGTTTCTCCCATCACGGTTCCGCCGTGTTTGCCGATGGCAAAAATATCCATGTTAATGGGTTTGGGGAGCAGAAGCTGCCTGTGCGTGGATATGCGCTGAACCGACTGGATCTGATCCCTCAGGCGGGCTGCATTTTCAAAATCCAGTTTCGCCGCATGATCCTGCATCTGTCCGGACAGCTGATTGATCAATTCATCGCTCCGGCCCTCCAGCAGCAGCTGAACTTTCCGGACGGTGCGGAGGTACTGATCGCGGGTGACCATACCCCGGCATACACCAGGACACCGCTTCATCTGGAAATGCAGACAGGGGCTGTGTTTCCCGGGGTCCGCCGCATTTTTGCATTTCTGTAGTGGGAAATACCGGTCGATGATCTTCAGGACAGCCCGCATGGATCGGGCGGACGTGTAGGGGCCGTAATACAGCGCTCCGTCCTTCCGGGCCAGCCGGACTACGGAAAGAGTGGGGAAAGGATCCAAAATGCCCAGCCGGATCAGGGGATACCGTTTGTCGTCCCGGAACCGGATATTGAAGGGCGGCCGGTGCTGCTTGATCAGGGCATCTTCGAGGATCAGGGCTTCATCTTCGTCGGGCACCAGTATCCAGTCGACGGAACGGGTTCTCAGAAGCAACAGGGAATGCCGGGCGGTTCCTTCCCTGTCGGCCAGATGATTCCGGATGCGGGACCGGATGTTCTTGGCTTTACCGACATACAACACCTTCCCCTGTGCATCGTAAAACCGGTACGCACCCGGTAGATCCGGCGCTCGGGCAACTACCCGGTCCACGGCTATCCGCTGCGTGGTTTCGACACCTGATCCCTGCGGATTTCCCTTATCCGGTCCCGTATGCGTGCCGCCTCCTCGTACTTCAGTCCCGCGGCGCATTCAAACATCTCCTTCTCAAGCCGGGAGATTTCCCGGTCATACTCTTCAGGGGTCCAGTTGGACGGGTCCGGTTCAATGGAAACGGTGACATAGTCGGATTCACTGATGGCAAATGCATCATCGTCAATCCTGCTTTCGATTGATTCCGGAGTGATTCCCATCCGGCGGTTGTGATCTTCCTGGATTTCGCGTCGCCGTGATGTTTCCTCGACCGCCGAGCGTATCGAACCGGTGACGGTATCGGCGTATAAAATGGCCCTGCCGTCAATATGCCTGGCGCACCGCCCGATGGTCTGGACCAGCGATGTGGTCGACCTGAGAAATCCCTCCTGGTCGGCATCCAGTATCGCCACCAGGCTGACTTCGGGCAGGTCGAGCCCCTCCCGGAGAAGATTCACACCGATCAGAACATCGAAAACTCCCAGTCTCAATTGGCGAATGATTTTCACGCGTTCCAGGGTGTCGATTTCGGAATGCAGATAACAGACCTTCAGACCGGTTTCACGGTAATAATCGGTGAGATCTTCCGCCATTTTCTTGGTCAGTGTGGTAACCAGAACCCGCTCCTTCCGGTCGACTCTCTTGCGTATCTCCTCATATAAATCATCGATTTGACCCTGTGCCGGTCTGATCTCAACTTCTGGATCGGTCAGTCCGGTAGGTCTCAGAAGCTGCTCCGCAATTCGATCCCGACTCATTTCAATTTCATATCCGGTGGGAGTGGCGGAAACAAAGACAACCGATGGTACCCTCTCGGAAAACTCGTCGAACGTCAGCGGTCGGTTGTCGACGGCGGAGGGGAGCCGGAATCCATGTTCGACCAGCACCCGTTTCCGGGAATGATCCCCGCGATACATCGCTTTAAGCTGGGGAATGGTCACGTGGCTTTCGTCGATAAAAACGATGGCGCTGACCGGCAGATAGTCGAGAAGGGTGGGCGGGGCCTCCCCGGGCGCCCGGCCGGTCAGATGCCTGGAATAGTTTTCGATTCCGGTACAGTATCCCGTTAATTCCAGCATTTCCAGATCGAACTCGGTGCGTTCCTTCAGCCGCTGCCGCTCCAGGAGTTTCCCCTGGGAATCCAACTCACCCAGACGCTCATCCAGCTCTCGACGGATATTTGTCAAAACGTCCGGCATCCGGTCGGGCAGGGTTACATAATGCGTTGCCGGGAAAACAACGGTTGAAGGTATTTTCCGGATGATCTGCCCCCGCAGCGGATCGATCCGGGACAACCCGTCGATCTCATCTCCGAAAAATTCCACCCGTAACGCATCATCATCTCCGATCCCGAATATTTCGACGGTGTCGCCCCGAACCCTGAATTTTCCACGGGCCAGCACCGTATCATTCCGGGAATACTGAAGATCCACCAGTCTTTCCAGAAGCCTGCGGCGGGAGATTTTCATGTTCCGGGTGAGTTTGATCAGGAGTCCGGTGTAATCCGACGGCGATCCGAGGCCGTAAATGCAGGATACCGACGCCACGATCACGACATCGGATCGACCGATCAACGCCTGAGTGGCCGCGTGCCGCATCCTGTCCAGTTCGTCGTTGATCGAGGCGTCCTTTTCGATATATAGATCGCTGGATGGGATGTAGGCTTCCGGCTGATAGTAATCATAATAGCTGACAAAATAGTGTACGGCGTTGTCCGGCAGAAACCGCTTGAACTCCCGGAATAACTGGGCGGCCAGGGTTTTGTTGTGAGCGATAACCAGGCTGGGCCGCTGGCAGGCTTCGATTATTTTGACCATGGTGAACGTCTTGCCGGATCCGGTCACGCCCAAAAGCGTCTGGTAGGGAAGGTTTCGCCGGATCCCGTCACTCAGAAACGAAATGGCTTTCTCCTGATCACCTCTTGGTTGAAATCTAGAAACCACCCTGAACTGGTCGGTTTGGGAAACCGGATCGGTCAATGGAAACATTCCTTTCCGCCGGCAGTGTATCATTTTACTTCCGGTTTGTCCTCCGGTCGCCCGGCAGACTCCGTTCTTTCGGGATTCCGGTCCGGGGACAATAAACTGGTGATCCGGCGGGGCATGGAGTATTATTTCCTTGTGCAGCGGCGATCAGTTCCACGGTTTTTTATCGTATTTGCAGCAGCCGGGATCATTCTGGGCGCGGCCGGGGGCGGGATACTCGGCTTATGGATGCGGAATCTTCCTCCAGTCGAATCGCTGGAGTTCTTCCGGCCGAATGTGGTCACCCGGATATTTGACTGCCGGAACGGGTTGACGGCGGAGCTTTACACCGAGCGCAGGATCGCATTAAGCCGGGAGGAGATACCGGATGCCATGGTGAAAGCGGTTGTTGCTGCGGAGGATGCGGACTTTTTTTCGCATACCGGTCTGGATTTTCCGGGAATCATCCGGGCGGCTGTGGTCGATTTGCGATCGATGAAAATTACCCAGGGCGCCAGCACCATCACTCAGCAGCTTGCCCGGATGTTGTTTCTGAACAATGAGCGGACGTTTTCAAGGAAAATAAAAGAAACCATTCTATCCGTCAGAATCGAACAACGGTATTCCAAAGATGAAATTCTGACGCTCTACATGAACCAGAGTTGTTTCGGACACGGGGCTTACGGCGTCGAATCGGCAGCCCGTACGTTCTTCGATAAGCCGGTTGCCGATCTGACCATCCCGGAATGCGCACTCATCGCAGGCGTTCTGCCAAATCCGACATATTACAGTCCCTTACGGAATCCCGAGAACGCACTCAGGGCGCGGAACAAAGTCCTGCAGAGGATGCACAGATCAAACTTTATCTCTGAACGGGAACTGGCGGAGTATGTCCTGATGCCGGTGGAGACTTCAAATAACGTCGAATACAGCCAGACAGCTCCCTATTTCGTCGAGGAGACACGCAAGCTGCTGGTGGAACTTCTGGGGGCTCACAGAGTGCTCAACGGGGGATTGAAAGTTTACACGACGCTGGATCCGATGCACCAGGAAGCCGCGGACCGGGCCGTTCATGATGGTTTGACGGCATATCGAAGTCGGCATGGGGATTCGGAAAACATCCAGGGCGCGTTCATTTCCATCCGGGTGGGAACTGGAGAAATCACTTCCATGGTGGGCGGAGATGATTTCACCCGTACGAAATTCAATCGTGCGGTACAGGCCAGAAGGCAATCCGGATCGGCAATCAAGCCGTTTGTCTATCTGACCGCCCTGCAGGAGGGTTTTTCACCGAACGATGTGGTCATGGATGCACCGGTGGTGTTCGAAGATCCTCAAACACGCTGCAAATACCGGCCCAGAAATTTCGACCGGAAATTTCATGGACCCACCACGCTCCGGGTTGCACTGGAAAAATCGTACAATGTCGTGACGGCCAAGATTCTGGATCAGATCGGAATTCCACCCGTGCTGGAAACGGTTCGGAGAGCGGGCATATCGAGCGAGTTACCCCCATATCTTTCAATGGGCCTGGGATCGGGTGAAGTCACGCTGGTGGAGCTTGTGAACGCCTACGCCACAATCGCCTCAAACGGATTGCGGTCGGAACCGCACCTGATTCGTGAAATCCATGACAATGAAGATCGTGTACTGCTGTCGGTTAATCCCGTGGTGGAAGAAACCCTGGATCCGCGGTTATGCTATCAGATCACCCGGATGCTCCAGGGTGCCGTTACGGATGGATCGAGCTGGCGGGCGGGGCGACTGAATCATCCGATCGCCGCCAAAACCGGGACATCAAGCGACTCAGCCGATGCATGGTTTATCGGATTTTCCCCTTCCGTCGCAGCCGGGGCATGGCTGGGATTCGACCTGAGACGTTCGTTGGGACAATATGAAACCGGTTCGAGTGTGTCGGGACCGGTCTTCACTCAGTTCATGGAGCAGATCCTGGCCGGATCGGATCCGGAAGACTTCAATCAACCCGAAGGGATCGAAACGGCACGAATATGCCGGGAGTCCGGGTTTTTGGCCGGCGACAACTGTTCCGATACGGTTGAAGAAGTGTTCATTACAGGTGGGAAGCCCCAGAGACGCTGTCCAGTTCATTGATCCGGGAGTTCTCAATTTGATCCTTTAAATCCCGCATCATGGATTCCAGAAGATCCTGTCGGTCGTAATCACCGGCGAAAATGGCATGAAACCGGGTGAATCGTTTTCCGTACGGACGGTATCGAAGGGATATAAGAAGGGTATTGTTCATTCGTTTGGCAAATCCGATGGAGAGGATATCCCGGTAATGAATTTCCCGTTCCCGCAGGTTTAAACATGTCCGAACACTCAGACCGCCCTTTTCGATCGATATCTGGGGTTTGTTCCGGACCATCCACCTGCAGCCGTCGTAAACAATCGCCACAAGAAAAAAAACTGTCAACGCGCCCACCCATGTTTTTGGTGCACCGTCGATCTTCAATTCCGGTGCAGTCAGCAGGAAAATGAACAGGCACCAGGAAATCAGCCTTAACAGGATTATCCAGCGCAGGGAGCGTCGGAAATGGAATACATGTTCCTTCAATCAGGAATACCGGTTGGCCCGGAACAGCAGCCAGCATGCCAGGACCAGGAAGATCCCGTTGCAGATCCAGGCAGCGATAATGGGTGGATATTGACCCGCCTGACCGAATTCCAGACCGATCCGGAACAGGAGAAAATAGACCGCTCCGATCAAGATGGCCATTCCCAGTCCCCTCATTCCTCCGGCTGACCGGGGATTCTGGGAGGAAAAAGCGATACCGATCAGAACCATGATGACTGAAAGAAACGGAATGGAGAGTTTTGAATGCCAGTCCACCTCATACTCCGTCGTATCGAACCCGATACTCCGAAGGATCCGGATATATTCTTTCAGCTCCCTCAGATTCATCTCTTCGGATTCCTTGTATTCCTTTGAAAAATCAGCGGGTTTCTCGGGGATGTCGATGACCATGCGGGATGTTGATTCATCACGAAGAAGCCGACAGCCGGAACTCATCACGATGTTCCGGGCATCATCTGTGACCCAGCGACGGTCGACCCATTCCACCCGGCTGGCTTCCAGTCTGGAAAGAATATTCATCGATTGGTCAATGTTGAAAAGCGAGAATCCGGCGATCTTCTCCTCGCGCGGATCATAATGTTGAAAAAAATAAATGTCCCCTGATTTTCCCCGGTACCACCTGTGATACCGGACAAACTTGGTACGTTCCCGGCTTTTAATCCTGTCCCAGGCCTGCTCCACCTGCCTGTTGCTGTAGGGAATAATGGATTCGTTCAACAAAAAAGCGAATCCGCTGAGGACAAGACCCAGAACGATCATGGAAGCGGTGATACGTAAATAACTGATCCCGGAAGCTTTCATGGCGATCAGTTCCGAGGTTCGATTCAGGGTTCCGATAGTCAGAATCGTCGCAACCAAGGTTGAAAAATGAATGGCCAGAAATCCGAAATAGGGCAGATTGAACCCGATGGCGATCAGGGCGTCCACCAGGGAGGCCTGGTTTTCAAGAAGATTGTCGATTTTCTCAAAGGCATGCACGATCAGGCTGATGGACATGAGTGCCACCTGGATGTAAACGAACAGGATCAGGAATTGACTCATGACATACCGGTCCAGAATCCGGATACCTTTCAGATTGATATCCGCCATCGTCCGGACGGCCAGAGGATGTGATTTGACGGGACGGCGGAGCTTGATTTTACGCTCCAAGCTGAAAACAAATTCGTCCAAGCGTTTTCTCAGGGTCGAGGCCGGCATTTCCAATGCCTGTTTGATATAAAGATAAACCGCCAGAACAGTCAGAAGAATATTCGGCGCCCACGTGGCGATGAAAGGAGACAGTTTACCCTCTTCCGATAACCCGGTTCCGCCCGTGAGCAGAATGTAATAAATCAGAATGAGTCCGAGCGAAGTGGCGAAACAGGCTGATTTGCCTCCCTTCCGAGTGGATATGCCCAGCGGAACACCCAGAAAGGCAAATACAAAACAGGCGAAGGGAAACGACGTTTTTTTCCATATTTCCAGCCATTGCCGATTTGAATTCCGGCCTTTCTGATCGTTCGTCCTGGCTTTTTCCAGCAACTCCGAGATGGTCATCTCCCGGTCGGATTTGGTGACGGCCGCCTGCTGAAAAATGGTCATGTCCAGATTCAGATCCATGTGGGTGAAGGGAGTTGTGGAATAGCGCTGGCGTTTTCCTTTCAGAATTTCATGCGTGCATCCGTCGGTCAATCGCAGGGTTACGGTGTTCTGCTTCGGATCCGCGACTTCGAAGCCTTTCCGGGCGACGATAACAAGCGGCTGGTCGCTGTTCCGGTTATCCGCTATGAAGACCCCTTTCATGACTCCGGTGCCGTGATCCACATCGTTCACGTAGATGACCAAATGAATGAAATCGGTGTTGAACACGTGCGGTTTGATCCCGATACTCGCCTGCCGGCGCAGAATATCATATCGCAATTGCTTCAACTGAAGGTTGGTCTCTGGGAGCAGGCCGATGTAGATGAAAGATGTGATGATATACACGCACAGCGCGAAAAGAATCACCGGTGGCATCATCCGGTGCAGACTGATCCCGCTGGATTTCATAGCTGCGATTTCGCTGTCAGACGAAAACCGGCCGAATGCAGCCAGTACCGCCAGAAGAACACTCATGGGAATGGTCATCACAAGCAGATAGGGAATACTCAGGCCGAGCAGACTTAAAACTGTGAGAAAATCAACACCTTTGGTAATAAACAGATCGGTCAGCTTGATGAGCAGGTTGGTCAGCATGACGAATGTGAACAGGAAAACACCCAGAAAAAATGGTGGGACCAGTTCCGAAAATATATATCTGTCGAGAATTTTCACAAATGGGATTGAGCACCCGGTCAAGTTCCGGATGCGCTTCAGGATGATTCCTGACCTGTGGATAAATCGATTGGATTGACACCGGTGCTGCCCGGATCGGCAACCGGCAGGTTTCTGAGTTTGTTCAATTCCTCTTCCTGCTGGATGATCTGTTTTTTCATCTGCGAGATCGATTTTTTTGCGGATCTCTTGATTCCGAAGCTGAGTATCCAGGCGGTGATGAAACCGATTGCGAAACATAAATAAATCAGGATGAACAAGGGCAGGGCCAGACCCTGTGCTTCAGTCTGGGAGCCCGGTGTAATGAAAAAGCGCAATAAAACAGTCTGGGTATTGGCTGCAGCGAATATGGTGAAAACGCACAGAACAAGAAATCCGATGAAAAACTTGAATGCTCTCATTTTTAATCCTCCGATCGCCGTTTGAGCCGGCTGCGTATCCCCTTGTGAAAGGCTTCAGCCCTCCGGTTCATCCGATAATCTTCCCCTTCAAACAGAATTTTCTGGCACATCTCGTGCAGCCGGGAACGCAGACGGATCCCGATCCGGTCGGCGAGTGTTTCGTCCAAACCGGATTTGTGGATGCCGGACTCATCCGGATAGTTTGTTGTAATGATCGTGATTCCCATCCGGTTGTACCGATAATTCAGAATGTACATCAGAACATCCAGAACCCAATGGGTCGTCTTCTCAGCTCCCAGTTCATCCAGTACCAGCAGTTCAGCGGTGAGAAGCGGTTGGATAACCGCCCGTTCCGTCAACTGGGAATCCCGGTCATAAGTTGACCGGATATCGTTGAGCAATTCCCTGAAATCATAAAAAAGGCAGGATACGTTTTTATCTTCGATCAGATAATGGATGATCCCGACGGACAGATGAGTCTTACCCACGCCCATCGGACCCATCAGCAGCAGTCCCTTACGATCACCCGGGAAAAATTCCACGAACTGGCGGATGCGATCCGTAATTTTGATCAGAATGGGATTCCCGCCCGTTTCGAAATTCCCGATGGAGCAGCCGGTGTACCGGTCCGGTATTCGGGCGGCTTTCAAAAGCCGCTCTTTCTGGCTGTTTACATAGCACTGACACCGGATGCATTTCTTCCGTCCGTTGACGATTGTGTTGATCCAGGTTGTACCCCGGCATTCCGGGCATTCCGTGTTCACACCTGTCTCCCGTTACCCAAGCTCTTAAAGGCTGGATCTCCCGATCCTATCAACCGCAGGCAAAACTTGTCAATTTGGCAAGAATCAGGATGCATCCCACCGGGGATTCCCGGGATCGGCCTTCTGATTCAGATCATACAGCAGTTCCAGACCCTGCAGAATCAGATCGGGTTCATAATGATCGATGACCGCGGTCGAAGAAAGAAAAAATTCCGCCAGGCCGCCGGTTGCAACGACCGGCGTATTGCCGCCAATTTCACGTCGCACCCGTCGCACCATTCCCTCGATCATTTCCAGGGTTCCATAAAACAAACCGGACTGCATGCTGTGAATTGTGGAATTGCCGATCACGGTTCCGGGATCTTTGAACGCGATGCTCGGCAGCATGGCTGCAGCCCGGGACAGTGCTTCCGAGATGGTTTCAATGCCCGGGAAGATCACTCCGCCGGAGTAATTTCCGTTTCGGTTGAGAACACAGAAGGTTGTCGCCGTTCCGAAATCGATGATGATCAGGGGATATCCGAACTTATGCCTGGCTGCGACCGAATTGACGATCCGGTCTGCACCCACATCCTGGGGGCGGGCATATTCCACGGACAGGTTGAGGGAAATACCCGGCTGAATGATGAATGGATCGAAAGGAAACAACTCTTTCAGCGATCTCGCGACAGCAAGCAGAACCGGCGGCACAACCGAAGAGATTACCGAAGCACGGAAATGCGCCGGCGGTTGCGGGTGATTCAGGATGAGCTGCCGGAATAACAGGGTGAATTCATCCGGAGTCCGTTTGACCGAAGTACTCACCCTCCAGCTTCCCAGAACACGTCCGCTGGATATGATTCCACAGGTTATATTCGTGTTTCCGATATCGACACCCAGTATCATCGATTCAATCCTCTATCGTTATGATTTCCAGTGAATGAAAGGAATGCATCATACCCCCCGATTCGACCTGGATAGCGCCATTCTCATTAATTCCGCAATCCACTCCGTGCCGGCTCTGGCCGTTGACAGTAAACAGAATCTTTTTCCCGAACGTAGCTGACTGTTGCAGCCAGTCCATTCGGATGGATTCCGGGTTGGTTTTCAACCTGATGTACTGCTCCAGAAGATGGAGCCGGCATGAATACACAAGTGTCCCGGTTTGGGGAGGATGAGAGGTTTCCAGGTGCAGCGAGGTGATCGGAAACGCCGGTCGATCCGGAAATTCATCCGGATCGATCTGGACGTTGATACCGATTCCGATCACGACACGTTCCCGGCCTCGGCTCTGAATCAGAACTCCCCCGGTTTTCCGTGTGCGGATCAACAGGTCGTTGGGCCATTTGAACCGGATATCCAGGTGCGGGATCGAAGCGGTCAGGGCCTTGCCGGCCGCCACGGCCGCCATAAACGGAAGCAATCCAAAGTTGTCGACCTGGGTATTTGAACGAAACAGGACGCTGAGATAGACACCGCCCGACGGGGAAAACCATGACCGGCCCATCCGGCCTTTTCCCGCCGTCTGAATATCGGAAGAACAGGTATAACCATCCCGGATGCACCGGTCCGGAAGATCCATCAGGTATTGGTTGGTGGAGTGAATCTCATTGAAATGCTCCCACGGCGCATCCAGGAGTATTCCCGATGAATCGGATTTCATTCGATATACATTGCCAGATCGGCAGCCTGAACCGAATGGGTCAGCAGCCCCATGGAAATGAAATGAACCCCGGTTGACGCATAGGAATCCAGGTTGTCCCAAGTGATATTTCCCGATGCTTCCAGGATGATTCCGGAAGCACAACGGGAAACGATCATGGAGATGTCGGAAGGTGACATGTTATCCAGAAGCAACGCCTCGGCTCCGGCCGCGACAGCCCGTTCCGCTTCCCGGACCGACCGCACTTCAATCTGGATCTTCATGGGATGACGCCGTTTGGCCAGAGCCGTCTGCAGTGCCGTTTCAATCCCTCCTGCAGCCTGGATATGGTTGTTCTTGATCAGGATGCCGTCTCCCAGGCTCATACGATGATTCCCCCCGCCTCCCACTCGCACAGCATACTTGTCCAAAATGCGCCATCCCGGGATGGTCTTGCGGGTGTCGATCACCCTGCAACCACGGGCTGAACAGATCTTCGCGGCTCTATGTGTTCCGGTGCTGATTCCGGATAGCCTCTGCAATGAATTCAACACCAGGCGTTCCCCGGCCAGAATGCTCCGGGACCGGCCTGTTACAATCGCAATTTCAGATTTCGGAACCGCATGATCGCCGTCTTGAATCAGGACCTCGTACCGGATTCCGGGATCCACCTGCCGGTATATTCGCTCCGCAAGACCCTGCCCGGCGACGATACACGGAGATTTGGCGACGATGACGGCCCGAGAGTGCGCGGTCTCGGAAACCAGGATTTCCGTTGTGGCGTCACCCAGGATCAGATCCTCCGCGAGAGCGATCTTGATCAGGTCAGCAACAGCCGGTGTATTAAAGATTTCCATCGGATTCATCCCCGTTTCGAGTAAGCCTGTTCCGCGCCGCGTTGAGTTTTTCCATTTTTCCCACCAGTTCGCCGAAAATCAGCCGGGTTTTTTCCACAATCTCCGGAGGTGCTTTTTCGACAAAATTCCCGTTTTGCAGTTTCCGTTCGGTTTTCTTCAATTCGGTTTCAATTTTCCCGATCTCTTTATCAAGACGCTGGATTTCCATGGGAACATCCACCAGATTCTCCAGGTCGACATACACATCGATTCCGTCCTGGGTGACGGTTGTGGCCCGGACCGCAGGTGGTTCCGGATTCAGGGCGATATCGAGCTTCTCCAGTCGGCACAGGAACCTGATGGCGTCCCTGGACAGCTCCAGAATCTCCCTCACATCCGGATCGCCCGATCCGAGTACAGTCCGGATCCTGCCGGAAGGTGGAATGTGTGTCTCGGACCGCATTGTCCGGACAGCCGTGATCACCCGATGAACGATCTCAACCCGTTCGGCTTCCTTCCGATATCCGCCGTATGATTTGACCTCAGGCCATTTCGAAACCATGATGCTGCCTTTCCCCGGATACAAAGCCTGCCAGATTTCTTCGGTAATGAACGGGGAGAAAGGATGCAGCATCTTCAATGAGCACTGGAATATCAGAAGAAGCAGCTTCCGGACCGTTGCTTTGCGGTCGGAATCATCCCCGTACAGATCCAGTTTGGCAATCTCCAGGTACCAGTCACAGAATTCATGCCAGATGAACCGGTGAACCGTTACGGCAGCTTCGTTGAATCTGAAGTTCTCGAGGTGGGACGATATTTCGGATTCGGCCTGGAACAGCCTGTGGAGTATCCATTTATCAAAAAGGGTCAGCTCGCCTTTCACCGGATCCGCCCCGGATCCAGGCGGGCAGGTTTGCTCGATCAATCTGGCCGCATTCCAGATTTTGTTGTTGAAAGTTCGACCGACATTCAGGCTGTCTTCGGAAAAGAATATATCCGAGCCCCTGGGAGAAATCATGACCATGCTGAACCGCAGAGCATCCGCACCCAGGTTCGCGATGATATCCAGAGGATCCGGTGAATTCCCCAGCGATTTGGACATTTTCCGTCCGATTCCATCCCGAACGGTTCCGTGCAGATAAACCCTGTCGAAAGGGATGTCGTTCATGAATTCCATTCCGGCCATGATCATTCTGGCCACCCAGAAAAATATGATTTCCGGCGCCGTGATCAACACCTGCGTGGGATAGTAGGTTTTCAGATCCCCGGTCATCCGGGGCCAGCCGAGAGTGGAAAAAGGCCAGAGCCAGCTCGAAAACCAGGTATCCAGAACATCGGGGTCCTGTTCAAGCTGTTTGGCATGGCATCGAGGGCATTCTTCCGGTTCTTCACGATAGGCCTGCAAATGTCCGCAGGCGATGCAGGTCCAGACCGGTATCCGGTGACCCCACCATAACTGCCTGCTGATACACCAGTCCCGTATGTTTTCCATCCAATGCAGATACACCTTGGTCCACCGGTCCGGGAAAAACCGGATCCGGCCGTCTCTGACCGCCTGCACAGCCGGCTGGGCCAGAGGTTTCATCCGAACGAACCATTGCCGTGACAGATACGGCTCGACAATCGAATTGCAGCGATAGCAATACCCGACCGATGTGTCGTAATCTTCCACTTTTTCCAGAAGTCCCAGAGATTCAAGATCCAGAATTACTTTCTCCCTGCACTCAAAACGATCCAGACCCCTGTAAGCTTCACCGGCTGCGTCATTCATGATTCCCCGGGTATCCATGATGACAATCGAGTCCAATCCGTGACGGTTTCCCGCTTCGAAATCGTTTGGATCGTGCGCGGGTGTTATTTTGACCGCTCCCGTACCGAATTCCCGATCCACCATCTCATCGGCAATGACGGGTATGGGTCTGTCTTGAAGAGGTAAACGGACTTTTTTCCCAACCAGGTGTTTATACCGTTCATCTTCAGGATGTACGGCGATCGCCGTATCGCCCAGCATGGTTTCCGGACGTGTTGTGGCCACCATGATGCCCCGTCCCCCGTCGATTGACGGATAATGAATGGTCCAGAGTTTTCCCTTGACCGGTTGATGCACAACTTCTTCGTCCGATATCGCGGTTCGGCATCTGGGGCACAGATTGACGATATAGGTTCCCCGGTAAATCAACCCCTTGTCATACAGGCGTAAAAATGTTTCCTTGACCGCATTGGACAACCCCTCATCCAGAGTGAATCTTTCCCGGCTCCAGTCGCAGGAGCATCCGAGTTGTTTGAGCTGCTCGATGATGATCCCGCCATGTTTTTCCTTCCATTCCCAGGCCTTCTCGACAAATTTATCCCGTCCGATATCTTCCTTGGTAACACCCTCGGACGCCATCGATTGCTCCACCTTGTTCTGAGTTGCTATGCCGGCGTGATCCATACCCGGGAGCCACAAAGTATTCAGTTTCTGCATGCGTTTGTAGCGAATTAGGATGTCCTGAAGAGTGTTGTTCAGCACATGACCCATATGCAATATTCCAGTCACGTTCGGCGGCGGGATCACAATGGTAAATGCCGGGACCGATCCGCCGTCCGGCTGAAAAAGATTGTTGTCCTGCCAGTATCGATACCATTTTTTCTCGATGGTGCCTGGATCGTAGTTTTTTTTCATTACTCTTTCCTCGCTCCGATTGACCTTATTTTCGACTGATCCGGGAATGATTTCAGGATGATTCGGATTCCGGATCATCGGTGCTGACCAACCGGGCGGCTTCTTCCTTGATTTTTTCTATTTCCTGTGTGATCAGGTTTTCGGCCAGTTGAGGAACCAAATCCTGGATAACGCTCTCAACAATCGTGGCGATTTTGAATGATAGCTCGGAAAAATCAATCGACTCGACGATTTTACCTGCAACTTCCGGTGCAATTCTCGGGGCCAGGTTCGCTGCCAGGGAATCAGTCAGGAGAACCACGTTTTCGTTGAGATAACTCTCCAGGATTTCCATGAGAATCTTGGCCCGTTGCTCGGGGGAAGCCAGAGTGGTTTCCTTCATGATCGGACCGGTCATCTCCACAGCGGCAGCCATCATTTCTTCGTCGATTCCGCGTTCGAGTGATTCGACGATGACGGGCTGGCAGGTTGTGGTATCGGCTTCCTGGACGGGCGGTTCATCCTTCTTCAGGACACGCTCCAGGACAATCTTCAATTCCCGGTCATCCAGCGGTTTGGTTAGATATCCGGCCGCCCCCATCTGCCGGCTGCTTTTGGATGTGTATCCCTTGCTGCGGTCGGCCATCAGAATCACCGGGAGAGAAATACCGTCTGATTTCCTGGCCAGCGAGTCGATGTCCCGCTGAACATTCAAGCCGGGAAGTGATGACGACAGAAGCAGGATATCCGGATGGTAGGACTTGATGACGGAATGCAGTTCATCGGTGTCCTGAGCAAGAGCGACCTGGGTATCGGTGGATCGGAAAACGATCTGAACCGCTTTCCGCACGGCGGGATTTTCGTCTGCAAGAAGCAACTTCATGCTCATCTGTCAAACCCTTCTGATACCATCCTTGCCTTCCCATGAATCGGGGACATCCCGATCACGTTCATGGCTGGGATTCCGCCTGCTGTAACGGTTCGTCCGGAGCATGTTCCTTCCGGATCCTTTCAAGCTGTTTCTCGGCGGAATTGTTCCAGTCCGATTTGGGATAGTCCTTGACGAGCTTCTCATAATATTGGATGGCCTGACTCCAGTTCTCTTCCGATTCTAATCTTCTGGCTGCCTCAAATATGACGATATCCATCAGCGGGAAATCGGGATAACCGGTCATGATCCGGTCCAGATCCCGATGAGAATCCTGGATGTCGCCCAGGTTGAACTTCGCCGTGGCGGATCCAAGAAGTGCCGTCGGAACCAATATGTGATCCGGATTGCTGTCCATAAAAATATTATATTTTTCAAGAGCTTTCTGGTATTCACCCATGTTCAGATAAGTTGAAGCTTCCAACAGCACGGCCGTTCTGGCAGAGTCGGTTTGTGGATAATTGTCGGTTATTTCCTCAAAAGACTGGGCAATTTTTTCTCTCGAGACAGACGGTTCGGATTCGGGATCTGCCGGCGCGAAGGCAAACGCCTGGTCATAAAGGGTGATGGCGTTCAGGAGCAGAGCAGATGCCTGGCTTTCCTTCATCCGGTTGTTGTAAAGCATCAGGAAAACCAGTACCAGCACGATCAAGATCCCGATACCGATGTAGCCGATGAAATCCTTGAATCGTGTATAAAATTCTGCGAATCGCTCAACCCTTCCGGCGGGTTCAGCGGTATTCGGCGTAATTTTGCTCTGTTCTGCTCTCTTTGTTTTTGCCATGTATTCCTCCGCCCTATCGGTGAATCTCCACTTCCGGGTGTGATACGACTCCAAATCCGGCAAGACAGCACCAAAAAACTGACTTATACTATGTAAATCAAGTCAAAAAAGCAAACCTTGATCCGGATCCCCTTCTGTACTCCTAAACTCCCCAGCCGAATTCCCAGATATCCATTTCACCGATCAAACGGGTGATGCCCGGATCGGTCATGCCGGCAATCCAAACAATACCGGTTGCCGATCCGGCACCCTCCGGCCATGGAAATTGCTTAATGATCCCCAGTTCATACCGGCCCGGCTCGAGATCGATTGAATAATAATCAAATGCGTCGAAAGACGGCGCAAAGTACATCGATCCGTATACATCCAGTATGACAAACAACGGAAGACCGGGATATTTTCCCGATTCCGGATTGCACAGATATACTTTACATCCACACGGATCGCCGGCACGAAAATACACCGCCGGCATCCACAACTCGACTCCCAGAGCGGAACAGCCGGGAGTGTGGGTCGGTAAAACGGGCGTCTCCGTAGATGGCGACTGCGTATGCGTTGGCGGGGATGTCCCGGTTGGCGGAACGGGAGTGTGGGTCGGGAGTGCTGCCGTCGGTGAGGGCATTTGTGTGGATGTTTCCGTCGGCGGCGGAGTATGAGTCGGTGAGCCCGGAGGTGTCGTCGGCGTTGTCGGGGGTGGTGGAGTGGGTGTCGGTGTGGTCGGAGTGGGCGTGGTCAGGGGCAGCCTGTAGCCGCATATCCGGACATCATCGATGTTCCAGCCGCAATAGGTCCAGCCGATATCCGTGGGTCCCATGGTCCAGCGTATCCAGACCCGGGGCTGATCGTCGCACAATAATCCCAGCGGCTGGGTCGACAGCGCTCATTCACCATCATCAATCGTCGCCCCATTTTCCCAGATATTGGAAAAAGACGTTCCGTCCAGACTTACCTGGATTCGGGCATGATCATACTCAGAGCTTTCTACACCCAGCCACCGGGCGAATTGAATCTCCGCATCAAAAATCCCGTTGAAATCCAGTGGCTCGGTTGTCAGCGTGTATTCCGGCATGTTGTTCACGTAACCACCGTTCAGATTGTATCCATAGACGGTGCTGCCGGTATAACCGGAGGTGGGATCCGGCGCTCCGTGATCCCCGCTGCCACCGGTTGGCTGACCCCAGGCCCATTGACCGGTCACGGTCCAGCCGGGATTCTCATCCAAGTCAAAGACAACGATCGGGCATTCGAAGTACTTGGCAGTGACTGTAAACTGCATGCCGGCGCTGGTGCTGTACCCGCCGTCACCGATGATCAGAAGCGCGAAACCGGTCCCGTTGTCGTCTGCTCCCGGAGCGAACGTCATCGGATCGTTGTAGGTGATGGAATCGATATGGCCGCATACAATCCAGTATGCAGCGGGATTGATCTGGCCTTCCTGAACAGCGATCACGTTCGGCGCCATGCCGGATGTATGCGGGTAGAGCTCGGTTGCCAGACTTACAGGTCGAGAATTCATCAAAAGCCCAGCTGGTCGCATTCACGCAGCCCTGGGAATAGGAGTTGGGGGTCTGGAAATTGACCAGGATTTCCAGAATTTCATACAGGTCCGACTGGTTGACTTCATCCACGAGGATCTGAATGGCCGGATCGTAATCCCGATGTCGCATGACCTGGTACGGTTTCTCGATCAACCGCTCCGGCGGAAGTCCCTTCGGGGGAAGCCGCTGGAAGAAACGCCAGCCAGCCGGGGGAATGAAATCTGCGGATCGGATCAGCAGACCATCACCGCCGCTCAGAATTCGATCCGGAGCCGGTGCATCCGGAGCCGCCAGTGAATAGCGGGACATGACATAATACCCGTTGGTTTGATCGAAGGAACTCACGACCGAAATGGTGAGTCCCTTTTCCTCCATCCGGAATACGGCTTCATCCGAGCAGGATAACAGGGCGTGCCGGTCCGTTCGATGCAGAAGCCGGATACCGGAATCCCCGGCCGCATGGTCCCGACCGGAATTCAAATCCAGTTCGACGATCCAGAGATCCGGAGATGCTGCCTGGGACAGGTGTCAAACCCAGCAGCAATAAAAAAAAGATGTATGGTTTTCTCATTTGGTTGACCTCTGAAAAACAGTGTTTATCACGGGACATAAATCCCCCGCATATCAAGGCTGCAATTATCATGCTAAACAACCAGAAATATCCGGATTGCAGATTTGAAACCGTGAAAACCTGGACTTGGATCGCTTAATCTGCGATGATTCGGCGTTCGAATATACCGGTCGCCCCGCCGATTTTCTCGATCTGCACGATCTCACCCTGGCAGCAGCCGGATTGCCAGTGCCCGGCCTGTCCCGCCAGGTCTTATCTCCGAAGTCTACAGCGCGCAACATTCCACGGTGATCGATGGGATTCACGGGCTTTTCACGGGCGATATGAAGGTTCTGTACCGGGATTCCTGGAAGTTGTTCTGGAGATCCGACGGACGGCATCAGCTTTTCGATCTGAGAGATGCTTCCGTGGGGATGGACATCGCGGACATGCACCCGGAAATCGTCGTCGAACTGGTTGGTGAACTGCAGGATTATATTTCCTCGTTCGAAGATAAGAAGATGCAATCCGGATCAAGTGAATTCATTCACGATGACATGAAAGCATTGCGAACATTGGGATATATCGAGTAAGCTGTTAGGCATGGGGAAAGAAATGATTCCGGCGCATGATGAATCCGCACCGGGTTCACCCTTGATCGTCCGGATCGGCGCGCTCGGGGATATGGTGCTGTTGACGCCCCTGCTGGATGCCCTGGTTCACCGGTACGGATGCGCCTGCGATCTGGTGGGGAGTCGTTTCAGTGAACCGCTGTTTCGGGCGGATCCGCGGGTGGGCCGAATCCTGATGTTAAAAAGCTGCAACCGTCCCTATTATCTGGCTCACGACCAGATCGATCTGGTCCGGGAACTCCGGAAAAATCCTCCCGGACCGGTCTTTCTTCTCGATACCCACCCCGGGATTTATTCATTGCTTGTCCGCAGCGGCATCCCGCCCCATCGGGTCATCTCAAGGGGAAAGGAGGGCCGTCAAGCGGGCATCCATGTGGTGACGGACAATCTGAATCTGGCGCGCAGGGCGGAAACAGCGCCGTTCGATTTTCCGGAGAATCGGGTGCTGGGAACGAGACTTCATGTTTCCGGAGATGCCCGGATTGCTCTTTCCGGCCTGCTGGCCGAACTGCATCTCGACGGCAAACCGTTCGTGGTCATTCAGATCGGTACCAGCCGGTCTCTGAAACAGAAGAAAACGAGCTTCAAAAAACACTGGCCGGAAGATCGATGGATCTTTTTGATACGTAATCTACTGCAGGCATATCCCGGAATTCAGGTGATGCTGCCCGGCGCTCCGGCCGAGACCGGTTTGATCGATCATCTCACCCGGCGGTGCGCCGACAAACGGGTCAGCAATCTGGCGGGAATGGTGGATATTCCCAGATTGATGGCGTTGATGGAGCGGGCCGTATGCAGTATCAGCGTCGATACCGGTCCGGCCCACGTGGCAGCGGCTGTGGCATGCCCGCTTGTCGTGCTTTTCGGAGGAACCTATCCGGACCGGAATGCTCCGTTGAGTTGCGGGTCCCCGGTTCTGGTGGTCACTGGACCTGAAACGGCAGCAGAATATCCAACCGAAAGTGATTGGCTGGCTCACCACAGCATGCTCCAGATTTCACCGGAATCCGTTATGGCGGCGGTAACCGGGATCGTTGGCGAAAGGCTGGCCGCATGAATCGGACGGGATCCAACGCGAGCCGCTTGCCGGTCACCGTTCTGATTCCCAGTTTCAACGAGGAAAAAAACATCCATGCCTGCCTGGAAAGCGTAACCTGGGCGGATGAGATACTGAT
Organism: candidate division CSSED10-310 bacterium; assembly: GCA_016927905.1. Classification (GTDB taxonomy): domain Bacteria; phylum CSSED10-310; class CSSED10-310; order CSSED10-310; family JAFGJC01; genus JAFGLW01. Next base: position 36,381 of record JAFGLW010000025.1, read on the forward strand.
CGTCGATTCGTTCAGTACCGACCGGACACTGGATATCGCCAGGGAATTTCCTGTCCGCATCCTGCAGCATGAATACATCAATTCAGCTGAGCAGAAAAACTGGGCGATACCCCAGGCAAAACACGAATGGGTGCTGATCGTGGACTGCGATGAACGGGTCAGTCCAGAACTGAAGGAAGAAATCCAGGTTCTATTGAGGGGAAATCCCCAACGGGAAGGCTATTGGATCAGGCGATCCAATTTCCTGTTCGGACAACCGGTGACTCATTCCGGATGGGGGCATGACCGGGTTCTGAGACTGTTCCGCAGGGATAAGGGACGGTATCGGAAAAAAAGGGTACACGCCCAGATCGAACTCAATGATACCGGGGAATTGAACGCCTGCATGGTGCATTACAGCATCGATTCCATGAGTCAGTGGATAACCAAGATCGATCGATATTCGACCTGGAAAAGCCAGGACAAGCTGGAAGCCGGGTTCAGGGTGCCGATGCTGCAAAGCTTGATCCGGCCGGAAGTGCGCTTTTTCAATGAATACGTGATCAGGGGGGGATTTCTGGATGGGTATGCCGGGTTTTTAATTGCGGCCATGAGTGCCATTTCAGAATTTTTGATGTCCACCAAAGTCTTGACTGCAAGACAACGGTCCCGGAAAGGTTGAAGGGCAAACCGCATCACCCGTCACGTCGGGTGATGCTGGAACGAGACAATCGAATGAATGCAGTATGGATAGCATTCGGGCTTACATTGTTCGCAGGAATGGCCACCGGTATCGGGAGCATTATCGGATTCGCCGCTGAAAGGACCAACTATCGTTTCCTTGCTGTTTCAACCGGATTCTCCGCTGGTGTCATGCTGTATGTATCGTTTGTCGAAATATTCGTCAAGGGTGTCGATTCTCTGACTGTGAGTTTCGGAAATTACTGGGGACACTGGATCAATGCGGCATCTTTTTTCGGAGGAATCCTCCTGATCGGCCTGATTGACAACATCATACCGGCAGCGGAAAATCCCCACGAAACTCCATCTGAAATGGAAATAGCACCACTTCGAGATTCTTCGGCGCCCCTGCCGGATTTCAGGTCGAAAGGCAGGATAGACCGGGAAGGGCCCGCATCAGGGAATCATGATCCTCGCGTGCATGGCGGCAAACTCATGCGCATGGGTCTTTTCACCGCGCTGGCGATAGCCATACATAATTTTCCGGAAGGGCTGGCCACATTCCTGGCAGCACTCCAGGATCCCACTCTAGGTGTTGCCATCGCCGTGGCCATCGGACTTCACAATATTCCCGAAGGGATCAGCGTTTCCGTTCCGATCTTCTATGCCACCGGTAATCGGCGAAAGGCTTTTGTGTATTCGTTTTTAAGCGGGCTGGCTGAACCGTTCGGAGCGGGAGTTGCCTATATGATTCTGCGTCTGTTCATCGGTGGTGAGACCGGGACGATCCCGTCGCAGATAATGGGTGTTTTGTTCGGCGGAGTTGCTGGAATCATGGTGTACATCAGCCTGGACGAACTGCTTCCGACCAGCAGAGCTTACGGAAAAGGCCACGACAGCCTGATGGGCCTGGTCACCGGGATGCTGATCATGGCCGTCAGCCTTCTGCTGATGAAATAGTTATGGCTCAGAAAATCCTGCCTGGACCGCCCCTGCCGTGAACGGATGAATGCCCGATCACAAGGATGACGTTCAGGATTCATCGGTATTTGAATCGTCATCCCCTCGAATTCAGGATTCTGTATATTGAATCGGGATGACAAATCGATACTCAACGGAGGGGAAATGACTTCGGAATAACCGGTTTGAAACCAGTCGGTTAAGGCTGGGAATATCGGACAGGTTTATTGACATTATTTCCCGGGTGTGTATAGGAAAGAAGTATAAGGATGGGGCTGGAAGGAGGTTTGTAGGCGGAATGAAAAGAATCCGGTTTTTCATTTTTCTGGCATGGATGATCCTGCCATCGGCAATCGGAGCCGAACAGGAGGACCGGGGTGTCACCGCCGGGCCGCTGGGAACAGATGCAATGAATTTACCCATAAGGGTTTCAGGAATGCAAATGGCGCTAACGGTGAGGGGGTACATCGATCTGGTTTCACCCGATCTGGGCTTGACTGAAGCTGCCCAGGCGGCAATCACACTCTCTCCGGATTGGGTGAAGAATGCGCTGGCTGAGAACCTGTCGTTTCTCGATGCAAGCTCCCAGGATATCGCCGCGGATCTGATCATGAACCCCGGTGATGTGAACTGGCGGGATGAAATCTCATTCTTGATGGCGCATATCACGCCCGGAGTATTGATGGGAAACAGTTTTTCTCCCGGGTTGATTCGAGAGAATGTTCGGTGCATCTACCAGCTGGCACCGCTTCTCGGTTATGTCGAACTGGTGGAATATGGTGATCCGGATACCGGCGGCGATTACTATACGACAACCCGTTACAACTATCGCGTTGGAGGTTCGGAGGAATGGCACGAAATCCCCAGAGACATTTATTACTGGTATGTCGTGCATCCGAAAATCAGCGATGAGGCACTCCGCTACTGCGATCCTGAGGGCGGGGGAGGTGCCGATCCGCCCACGGGTGTCTTCTGGCGAAATTACCTGTTTTTTGATTCCGATGTGACCGCCAGCTATCAGGAGCATTACCTGGAGTATTCCGTCCAGAGTATATCGGATGAAGAACTGGACGATTGGCTGCCATCGACCAGGGGGACCATCCAACCGCTGGATGTCGCTCCCACCGACATCGCCGTCGATGATCTTACCGGCGAACCTGTTCTGGCGGATATCAAGTATTCCTCATCCAGCACCGTACTGGCGACAACACTTCGGGTGGAGGCTGCTTACGACTCCGGCTTGAGTCTGATGCTGGAAAACCTGACCGATTACGGCAACGGTCACTGCTCCTTGGGAGCGGCGAAACAGATCGCCGTTTTCATGGACGCAGCCGATCCTGCCGGGACCGTCGTTCTGCAGGTCCTGGATAGCCAGGGTCGTCCCCACACGGAATTCACCTCCGCCGATATCGGTGTCGTCGATCTTTCCATTTACGAAAAGGTGATCATCCCGTCATATCAGCCACGATCGCTGTACCAGGCAGTGGCTGACAACAGACAATGGTTCGAAGATTGGCTCGGTGAAAGGAAAATATTCGAAATACATCTGGCGACCCATGATGCAGATGATCCTGTGGGACTGGTTTTTCCGGGGGGATTCACAACTGCCAGTCAAACCGATGGAACATCCGATGCGATCAGTTTCTACGGGTATCCGCTGCTGGCTGATATCGTCGACCGGGCGGATGTCTACTGGGACGAGTATTCCGGTGTGTTACCCAGCGGGCGGTTTTTTGAAACGGGTTCGGCTGTGGATATACTGGGTAACTGGGTATCCAAGATGGTGAAGTACAAAGCGCGCGGGGACCGACCCATCCAGCCGGTGGCCATCGCCAGAGGACATGATGGGAACTGTGGCGAGCTGCAGGATCTGCTAACAGCGGGAGCCAGGACTCTGCTTCTTCCCGCGCAATGTGCGAATAATCATGCCTGGGATCATGTATGGAGCGAATTCTGGGCTGAAGGCACCTGGCATCCCTACCAGGTTGACTGGGATGGCGGGGTCACCCGGATCGATACTCCGGCAAACGGCCAGGACAAGGATTACGGAGGCGGTAAAGACCTCTCGGCGGTATTCGACTGGCGCAACGACGAGTACCGGGATACCATCACCCATCGATATTCCAACACCTGCATGCTGGATGTCGCGGTGCAGGACATCGCCGGTGAACCAATTGACGGCGCGAAAGTGGATATATGGGTTTACCGGAACAACAATCCGGATTATGGACTGACCGTCGCCTGCGCGAAATACACCGATATCGACGGACACGTGCAATTCAGTCTGGGCGATAACCGGGATTACTGGGCTTCGGTGGACAGCGATCTGGGAGCATACCCGCAATCCGGAGACCCGGAACCGGTGATTACAGGGAGTGTTGCGGGGGAGACTTATGGGTGGAATGTCATCATAGACGGAACCGGACCGGTTCTGGAAGTGACGGAAGCTCCGGATCCGCCCGACCCTCTGAACGCATTCCGGGTTCGAGTCGATTATGATGTTGTGGAGCGTTTCATTCATCCCAGGGAAACCAGCAGACAACCTGTTTTTTCATACTGCTTGAGCGGAGGGGATGTGGATTTCTTCATCGCCGACCAGGCCAACCACTCGCTGTATTCATCAGGGCAGCGGTTCCAGGCATACCGGATCGGATTGGATTCCCATTCGGGCAACGTAACACTGGCTCTGCCTTATTCCGATACGTGGTATATATGCCTGGATGCCATCGATGTTCATTTCGCCGGTCAGGTACTGGATTGCACAATCAACCTGGACCGGGATTCGGGGAGCGGGTGGACCGAGATCGACAGCGCCGGTGATTTGGTTCACGTTCCCCCCGGGACATGTGTGAAGGCGAAAATCGTCCTGGAACCCAATTCGATGATTACCGATCCAGCGGATGGGCAGACTGTCGCACCAGGATACTGCACGATTCGGGGAACGGCATCCGGATTCATGGGCAATGCACTCGATCGGATCGAAGTGTCGATAGATGGAGGCGTATCATGGATGGAAGCTGCCGGATTGGAAACCTGGAATTACGAATGGTTGGCTTTGGAGACGGGGGATTACCACTTGATGAGCCGTGCAGTCGATGTGGCGGGTTTTGTGGAAAATCCGGACTCCGGGATAACGGTGACGGTGGATTTCCCGTGCGAGATCACCGGTGTGGCTCTGTGGATGCCATCCCACATGTTCCGGGCGGGAGATGTCTGCGCCTGCAAGGCGGCGGTATGCAATTCGGGGCCGGATCCGCTGGCCGGGTATCCATTGTTCGTGATCCTGGATGTTTTTGGATCTTATTTTTTTGCGCCGTCTTTCAACACTGAATTCGACTGGTATCTGAACGATTACCCTTCATTTCCGACAGGCAGCACTGTGGTGAACGTGCTGCCGGCATTCACCTGGCCTGAGGCGGGAACCGCAGCCGGATTGATGTGGTACGCTGCCCTGACCGATCCGAACATTACTGGATTGCATGGTGAGATGGATGCCTGGGAATTCGGGTGGGAGTGATGTGAACGGGGTATGGGTCCCAGATTCGGAACTGCTTTTTCCAGCGATTCCGGACGGTCGACAGTATTTCCTTTTTGTTCCTGCGGGAAGCAGGCTGCAAAGCCATCAAAAAAAGCGCGCATGAAGTCGATACCGCAAAAACGGATGACTTTGAAGTGATTTTCTGGAGTTCGGCGATTTTCCGCCAGATAAACTCAGCTTTTTTCTCCCGCGTGAAATGCTGGCAGATAAGCAGTGACTTGTTCCGGCTCCAGAGTTCCTTTATTTCATTCCTAAATACGTATTTGGCCGATCCTTTGCTGCCGTAAGGTCTGGATTCGGCTTCCAGACCGTTATCGGGATCCAGGAAAACCAGATTCGATCCCGATGTTCTTTCCAGCAACTTCTGGAACCACTGATCCCGTTCTTCCGCGAAATCGGGGACCAAATCGGAATAAAATTCTGCATCAACCAGAAGATTGAGTTGTTCCAGGAGAGACACCTTTCTCGGTTGGCCGGATTTCAAAAGTTTCCTTAAACTATAATACAGGCGGGAGTCATATTTTGACCACCGCGTATGCTGAGCCAGGTAGTCGATTTTTCCGCCGTTACTGCTTTTGTCATCCCGGGTGAGCATCCAAACAATCAACAACTTGAAATTTCCGGTGGCGAGAATGGCCCGGAGGAGTCCGTATTTACGGTAATCGTTGATGTCACCGAAATATTGGTTTTTCAAAATGGTCATTCCTTCTGTCGTGTATCATCTTTCGGAAGATGATGCGCTTCAGATACATCATTGACCCTGTCAATCAATAAGGAAAGAAATGTTTCAGGGAGAATTATTTCTTGATCACCCGGTACAGAAGCAACAGGACGACCGCCCCGCCAATCGCCAGCAGAATACTCCCGATATTCAGCCCGGTAACCGTTCCGAGACCCAGCAGCGACCCGATATAGCCGCCTACGAAGGCACCCCCAATCCCGATAACAATGGTCATGACGATCCCCCCGGGGTCTTTTCCGGGCATGACGAATTTAGCGAGTATGCCGACGATTAATCCCATGACGATCCAAGATAAAATTCCCATTACGAGCCTCCAGTCATCTGCGAAATGTTTCGCATGTTCCGCATATAGTCTATTTTATAGAATAAAGTATCAGGGGTCAAATCTCTTGACTCTGGCTTCTCACCAGGATGGCGGTTCCGGATGACCGGTAATGATCCACAGGACTGAATGAGGTTCCATGTCCATGAGTCAGATGGTGGGATGAACGCGTTTTGGGAGTGTTCCATTTGATGATTCCGTGTTGAATATTCAAGTCAAGCAGATCGCTCGGGGAGTGGTTCATGATATTGAGATCGGGAAGTTGCTCGAAGTATCTATTGAATGATGAATATGGAACTGAGATGAATCTCCGGATCATTCTCGGCAAGCTGTGCCGAGACTTCGATCAAATGGTTCCCATCCGTCCAGTCAGACTGCGGGAAAAACCTGGCCGAAGTGGGTGTGAAATGCAGTTGTCCCGTGATATCTTCTGCGTCGATTCGGATAGAGAGCCGCGCAGGTTTACGCTTGAAATAGACCGCGATCACCTGTCGGATGTCGATGGTTTTGCAGCCGTCATGCGGCGAGACCGCAAGTTCCTGCTCCTTGATTGTCAAGCGCTTTTTTTCGCGGGACGGTTCCGGTTCGGGACCTGCAGCGGATCGCTCCGATGCCTCTGATTCCGGAACCGGTATGACGGGCAGAGCGGAAAGACGGAAGTCCGCCCGGGCGAACCGCATTTTGGCCGGTTCGCCGTTTCTCAGCCGGTCGATCAACCGGACTCGGTCCAGAAGTGCCTCCTGCTGTCCCGGGTCTGGCACCGACCAGCCCTGTCCCAGAATCCACAGCACCTTTTCTCCGGGTTCTTCTATGGTGATTTTCTCCTCGGCGGTCGGCGTGGTGGATTCAGCCAGCTTCTCGTCTTCCTGGATTTCCCGGTCTCCGTTTTTATCTTCGAAAACAAAAAGATCCAGATCCAGGCCGTCGGTCCGGCCGGTGGATTTCACCTGGAAAAACCGTTCGTTTGCGGGCAATGTGAACGGGCCCAGCATGAAGGAGCATTCCGGCAGGGGTGAATCGGGATCGTCCTGGCGGATGGGAAAATCCAGGTATTCGGTCGCGGGCAGCAGGTCCGGTTCTGCCTTCGTATCGGATTCAGACCACCCGTCCGGCACGGTCAACTCGACCATCGCACCGGTGCGATATGCCCCGGGAATGCCAATCCGGCAGACCTGCGATCGTTTAAAGGGCAGGATTCCGTCCACTCCGACGATCTTTCCCGCTTCAGAAACGACCGTCAATTCAGGAAGCGAATCGAGGGTATGGCAATACCACCGTGTCCCGCGAAAACCGGTTTTTTCGCCGAGTGTTGTATTCAGTCGTGACTGCTTGGATGTGTGGAAATTTGGGGGAGTCAGAAATCCAGACAGAACCTTGAAGCGAAGTTTGGATCCCGTTTCAAGCGTACTTACCATTGTGGATCCTGTGTTTTCAGGCCAGGCCGGCGCTTCTCCCGGTACCCTTATCGTCACCGGATGCTGCGTGCCCTCTTCCACATGAAAGTCGCTGATCCCGGCCATCCCCGCCGCTGAGATTACTTCAAACGTGTATCCTCCGTTGAGCTGTTCGCCAAGGTTCAGAACACAGGTGCCGTGGTGATCGGTGTATTGCACGTAAGCGATATCCCGGCTGGCCCGATTCTGAGAACGCACGATCACCATGGCGGCTTCCACCGGATTTGACTTCGAATCGATGACCGTCAACTGCACCGTTCCGGTATCGGTATACCCCCGCCCGGAAGTTGTGTAACGACTTCCCGGCGGATTCAATACCTCACCCGTGACCGGAAAGGCGGCATCATCGCCCCGGTTGCGCACCACAATGGATACCGGCCGGGAATGATCGGTATGCTCCCGCCAGACCCAGTTGTGTCCCACTTCATGGGGATCGCTGTTGACATCCAGATGCCGCCAGTTTCCGTCCGACCACCATTCATTCCAGGCATGGTCCTCCCCACGCGCCCCGACATGTGCGGCGGGGATGAGTATGGATCGCAGGGCTGCGGCGGTGAGGATGGCCTGTTCTCCGCAGGAACCGTAATGTTTGGCATAGATCAGTAGCGGCTGGATATCATCCGTACTATACCCGAACTCCATGAATCCGTGCATGGATGTGCGGCTCATCCAGTCGCTGTAAGCATGGAGTGCCGCTTCCACGGTCTGGCATTCGCGCACATATTGCATCAGCGGATCGCCGTAACGCCGGTCATAAGGCAGGACCGAGCGCCAGAAACGGGAGCGCGCAGAAGGCCGCAGCAACTCGAAATCTTCTTCGTGCCGCCACCATTCATTCTCGGTCAGGCCGCGTTCTTCCGCAGAGGCATTCCAGAACCATGGATCCAGCCTGGACGGGATTTCGTACAGAATCCTCGGGTGCAAAACCCACCAATAGTATATGTCGAATGGCATGGTCAGCCATTCATCCCGGTTCAGAATCCGGTATTCGAGAGTTGTTTTGCCCTCTTCCGGATTCTCCTTGAGTCGGACATAGGGCAGCTTCTCCACAATCCGGTACAACTCACGGGCATTAATGAGGGGAATATCCGAAAACTCCATCCGGGACATCGCGCGGAGTATTTCGGTCGGTGTGTGTGCGATGGTGAATGCGATTTCATCCAGAAGTTCGGGTTCAGCGTTGAGTATCAGACGGGCAAAGCGTTCGACGCTTTCGCTGTCCAGGGGAGACCGGAGTTCCTCCCATTCGCGGTAATACCGGTCGTAATATTCCTCCGGGTTGGATGCGATCCTGGACGGCACGAACCGCCATGGTGCGGTAGACCGCCAGATGCCTCCTTCAACCTTATAGATGCTCAGTTGGCCGTCTCGATCACCCAGGACCATGATCGCGCCGGATTCGGTCCATGCAGGGGCTGCGAAGGACCGCCGGGGACAGCATTTTATCTCTGGGAGCAAATCCAGCCAATCCGGACCCCGGAACATGCGTATGTCTCCATCGACCGTGCCCACAACAAGGTCCGGTTCGCCGTCATCATCCATATCCCGGAAACGGGGGATTGCCCCTGTTCCGGTATAGCGGGGTTCGTCTTTCCGATTTCCCTGAAACGGGGGATCCCAGATTTGTTCGCGATCGATCCGCCATTTTCCGCTGCTGATTTCAGCTTCGAACCATCGGATCTCTCCTGCCTGATTTCCCACGACCAGGTCCGGAATGCCGTCCCGGTTAAAATCATGAAAACACGGCACTGTATATCCCCCGGCATCCAGCTCTTCGATGCCGGCCCGGTCGATCGTCTGTTTGTTCAGGTCGGGATTCAACCATTCCAGAGTGCCCTCGCGGGATCCGGACAGAGTTTCCATCTCACCGTCATCATCCAGATCAGCTGCAGTTGGTGCGGCATTCAGGCCGTTTTTCAGTCTGCAGATTTCAGCGGATCGCTTAACTTCGCCGTTCTCGATCGTCACATGGCGGATTACGCCGGACTGATCGCCCACCAGAAACCCCTCAGGGACCGGCCAGGGGACCGCACAATATTTAACAGCCGGAATTTCATCGATTTGGATTGCGCGGATGTAATCCCAAAACGTTCCAGCTGCCTGGCGGCGGGTGACAAGCCGGCTGTCGGCATCGAGCCTGTACTGGCTATTCCGGTACCGGATCGGCTGCATGTCTTGTGAGAACCACTGGGTCGCGTGTTTTCGGGATCTTGAAGGTTCGATGCCATCCAGAGGGATCCAGTGCGGAGCCAGATAGTATTCGAATCCTCCGGTCGATTTCTGCATGACCAGATAGTTTTGGTCTCGAATATCGACGAAACGGAAGTCGCGGTATCCTCTTGCCGGTAGAATATCGAAAAGAAGATCTGCAAATCGAAGCCTGAGGTCATCCCGAAGCCATTTGGGTGCCCGGATCAGTGCTTCCAGGGCCGAATCCGGCAGAAGCTCGAGTTCGTCGTCGGGTTGCAGAATGCGCCAGTTGCCGGCTGCCTCGTTCCATCGGACTACCAGCTCTTCGCCCGGCGGTACCCGGAGCTGTGTCGTGAAATCACACTTTGATCCGGTGGAGATCATGCAGGTTATAAGAATGGGAACGGGGATAACCGTTCTGAATTTTGGTGCCATTGCGGTCCTCCTCCTCAGAATGGAGATTCCATATTGAAAAACAAGTATACAGCAGCTTGTGGGAAATAGGTAAGACGTTTGAAATACCAAGATAGGAGGATTCAATTTTTACCATGTAATGTGTCCCCGGACCTTCGGATTATATATATGATTGGTCAGAATCGTATTCCGTTGCCGCTACGAGGGTCGGCTGGTATACTCCTGAAGAGACGTCAAATGATTTTCCGGGCAGGCCGGCAGCATTTTGAATGACCGTTTTTGCAGGAATACGGGGGGGATATGAACAACTATGAGAAACTCGGAGCTTTTTACCTTGGAAAGGAATTCGACCTTGAAGCCGGTAAAATGACGGAGAATTTGCTTCTGTACGATTCCAAGGACCTGACCACTCACGGCGTGATTGTCGGGATGACCGGAAGCGGCAAGACCGGCCTTGCCTTGACGCTTCTTGAGGAGGCCGCTATCGACGGCATTCCCGCCATCGCCATAGACCCGAAAGGCGATCTGGGAAACCTGTTGCTGACTTTTCCAAGATTGCAGCCGGAGGATTTTCTTGCATGGGTGGATACGGGTGAAGCATCCCGGAACGGGATGACGCCGGATGAACTCGCAAAAAAGATGGCGGAAACCTGGAAAACCGGTCTGGCGCAATTTGGTCAGGACGGCATGCGCATTCAGCGTTTCAGGGATTCGGCAGACGTGGCGATTTATACACCCGGCCATGCGGCTGGACGGCCTCTGCAGATCCTGCGATCTTTTAGTGCCCCTTCCAGTGACCTGGCGCAGGACTCAACCGCGATTCGCGACCGTGTCATGTCTGCAGTCTCGGGATTGCTCGGTCTTGCCGGAATCGACGCGGACCCGGTACAAAGCCGAGAACATATTCTCCTTTCCAATATCCTTGACCGGGCATGGCGGGATGGGAGAAGTCTGGATGTGACGGCGATCATCAATGAAATACAGAAACCGCCGTTTGAACGAATCGGTGTTTTCGATCTCGAGTCGTTCTATCCAGCCAGGGAGCGTTTCGGGCTTGCCATCGCGTTGAATAATCTGATTGCTTCGCCTGGATTGTCGGATTGGATGGAAGGCGAGCCGCTGGATATCCAGCAGCTGCTGTACTCTCCGGAGGGGAAACCCCGCATCGCCATTCTCTCCATTGCACACCTTTCGGATTCCGAACGCATGTTTTTCGTAACCATTCTGCTCAATGAAGTACTGGCGTGGGTCCGCGCGCAGTCCGGTACCAGCAGTCTGCGCGCGCTGATTTACATGGATGAAATTTTCGGTTATTTCCCGCCTGCCGGGAATCCACCCTCCAAGATACCTATGCTGACATTGTTAAAACAGGCGCGCGCCTTCGGACTGGGTGTTGTACTGTCCACCCAGAATCCGGTTGATCTGGACTACAAGGGACTTGCAAATGCCGGAACATGGTGGATCGGGCGGCTGCAGACCGAACGCGATAAAATGCGCGTTATTGAGGGATTGGAAGGCGCGGCAGCCGTTTCCGGCGGATCTTTCGACCGAGGTGAAATGGAGCGGATTCTGGCAGGATTGGGGAGCCGGGTGTTCCTGATGCGGAATGTTCACGACAACGAACCGGTCGTGTTCCACAGCCGCTGGGCATTAAGTTATCTGCGTGGTCCGATGACTCTGCCGCAAATCAAACAATTCATGACGCAGTCACATCCATTCATTCCGCAGAAATCCGAACCGATTGCTGTCTCATCCGGTGCCCGGATTGCCGAACCTGCCAATGACAAATCGGGGTTGCGCCCCGTTCTGCCGCCCGGGATATCGGAGGTCTTTCTGCGTCCTGTCAATCCGGTCGGCGAATTGATCTATCGCGCCGGGGTGATCGGAATCGGTCGACTGCATTTTGTTGATTCGAAGGCCGGTGTTGATTCATGGCGCACGTATTCGCTGATCGCGACACTCGGGGATAATGGGTTTGCGGATTGGGGGGCGGCGCGGGTTGAGGGGGATATCCAGGAAGCTCTCGATTCCCGGCCGCTGGACGGTGCGGGTTTCGCCGCGATACCCCCGGCCGGGATGCGGAAGGAGCGTGCAGATCAGTGGCGCAAAACGCTGGCATCCCATCTGTACCAGAATATAACTCTTGACTTGTTTGAATGCCCATCACTGAAGATGACCTCGAAACCGGAGGAAACAGAAGGGGATTTCAAAGCCCGGATCGCTCAAATGTTGCGGGAGCAGCGCGATTTGAAAGTATCCAAAATCAAGAACAAATATGCAGCGAAACTGCAGACCATGACCGATCGCGTGCGGGGTGCGGAAGAAAGGGTTGCGCGTGAAAAAGCTCAGGCCACCCATCACAAGCTTTCGACGGCACTGGGGATTGGCGCTACCCTGCTCGGAGCCTTGACAGGACGCCGCGTCATGACGAGCGGTAATATCGGGCGGGCGAGCAGTACCCTGAGACGGGCAGGGCGGATCAGCAAGGAAGCCGCCGACGTGGATCGGGCGGATAAATCTCTCGAAGTCGCAAAGCAGCGCTTGGCGGAATTGGAGAGCCAGTTCGAAATGGAAATCCAATCACTCCAGGATGAGTTTACGGCGGACGACTCAAGTATTGTCAGAAAACAACTCCGACCCCGGAAATCGGACATCGCGATCGGGACAGTGGGTCTTTGCTGGACCGCATGGAAGAAAAGCCCGGATGGCTTGTTCGAACCGGCGCAATAACGAAAATGGGAATCGGAGCAAGCGACGACAGATGCCAGGCAAAACCTGTTCGGAAACCAGCCGATACAGTTCCTTCAATCAGCCGAACAGTTTACCCTTCAGCATATTCAGTCCCTGTGAGAGCATAGCTCCTTCGGGTATCTGACCCTTGGGTGTGAGTTTGTCAATCACGTTCGGCAGCACATCCACCAGGCCTTCCGCCGCCTCGTTTTCAGACACGCCAAGCTGGCTCGCTATCTGTCCAAGTTTTCCCATGCCGAGAACTTTCTTGATTTGGTCGGCAGAAATGCCCAGATTTGCCCCGGAACTCACCCATGAGGCAGCCTGTTGGCCTAAACCGTTGTCCTGAAACGACTTCAGCAGGCCCTGCAGGCCGCCGATTTTCGGGTCGGAGATCAGTTGAATGACGATATTCATCAGCTGATTCTCACCGCCTGCGCCGCCCTTCGCTCCCTTAACCATATCCAGCAATCCCATGATACGCTCCTTTCTTGCCGGATCAATCAACGCTCGATGCACCAATCGGAACCGCCCGAACTGTTGATTTATCCGGAGATTTCCTCGCCTGTATTTTATAATATATTTCGCTTTAAAATACAAAATTTTCAATGGTCTGCTCCACCTTAACATGCCGTCCGAATTTTGGGGACCACCTCTCTTCTTTTTTCACATCCAAAATGGAAAACCAAGTCAGTTCCTGATATTCTTGGTGCATGACCGGAAAGCAGTTTTTTGACTGGCAGACCAATGGCGGAACGAACGATGTCATGTGTCTCGTCAACTGCCTTGAGAAAGCGGACATTGCCTGGTGTGCGATCGGGGGTATCGCGGTAAACCACTGGGCGAAGCAGCCCATGGTGACGCAGGATGTCGACTTTGTTGTCAGTGCAGATTCCATTGAGAAAACTGTCTCTCTGCTCGAAGCGGAGGGATTTCAGGCGGAAATATTCGAATGGTCGATCAATTTCAAAGGGACTTCCACTTTGAGTATGCAGCTCAGTACGGAGAATTTTTACAGGGATTTTCCCTCGAGATCCGTACCGGGTGATGTCCATGGCATATTGATGCGGGTTGCATCACTGGAAGACACACTCAGAGGTAAGATAAAAGCCTGGTCTGAACCGCAGCGGAGACAAAGCAAACGCATCAAAGACCTTGCAGACATCGTTCGATTGGTGGAAGCCCATCCATACCTTTGGGATTTGCTCTCTGATGACCTGAAAGAACAGGTCGATCGACCGGCAAAGTAAACAAAGACATCACCTGACCTTTGTCATTCCATTTATCTCGATGTCTCCAAACACCTTCCCTCGTTAACGCACTTCCCTAATTTCTTTCCACTATTATGTCTCATCATTATTGGCACAGAGGGGTTTGACCAGCTTTTCCCGTGCCGCTTTCCGTCGATCTTCGGTTCAGCCTTCCGGCGGGTTTTAATATCCGCTTCCGCTTTCCGAATCCGATCCAGGTGCCGGATCACCCACTCCCGCTTGGAAAAAAAGAACATTTCCGCTTTTTTGAACGGCACCCCAACCGGCACTGCCACGCGGATCTCCCGGAACGGACGGATCGATATGTTCAGGCGTTTTGCCCGGCGGCTCCGCTCGAACAGGACCGTTCCGATGCCATCCGGTTTGATCGTGCGGGATTCCATTTGCCTTTCATTCTCCCGTGCTTCGGCATGAATTCGAGGACCCGTGCCGGGGACCGGCATCCGGGCGCTGTGCCGTTTGTAGAAATCACATGATTTTCATGCGATGTCAATTGAATGGATGAATGGTACAAATCCATGTGGGCAGGGTTTCAATAATTTATCAATGTCACAGCCGGAACGATCTGTGATATTACGGAGCTATCCTGAATCCGGACGTGACCGGAATCCCTGGCGGATGGGACGTGGTTTGATGGGGCTGCAGCACGGATTGACGGATATCGTAATTGGAATTGCACTCGAGATATCGCCGTTTGTCTGGATGATAGGCACGAAAGTTGCCTTGTGAATAAATAAGGAAGGTTTTTAAGCTCATGACGAGGGGCACCTTCAACCTGGCTCAGCAGACAGAGGTTTTGACGGAGGATGATATGAAATTCGACAAGATCAGGCGGGCGTTAAGAAATTGGTTATTCTGGCTGATGAGTTTCGGGGCTTTCCTCTGGGTTGTTTTGAGAAGCGGTACAAATATCAAACGACTCAATTATCCCTGTCAGCGTGCAGCCCTGCCCCTGGCGGCGAACTGGGTGATGGGAATCCTCACCTTTTTATCAGGGAGCTATTTTCTGCGAAAATCATATCAGTACCTGGGAATTTTCGGGATAATATTTCTGACCTTCTGGTTTACCGGTACGTTGCCGAAGAGAACAAAGGCGGATCTCGATTATGAGAGAGATCTACCCGTCTGGGAGGTGGAGGATCCCATTTCCAAAGTGTTCATTATGGAAGATATCCCGGCGACCGCGGGGTCTCTGGCTGCCGGCAATGAAACTGTGCCTGACGAACATCTCGTGGACCCGGCGATCGATGCGGTGTTTTTGGCGATGGAATCTCAGGGGATCTTCATCCACAGAACAACCGGTCACCCCGAAGGTATCGTTGCCAGTGACAGTGTTGTTATCATAAAAGGGAATTTCCAGTGGGATCATCAGAACACCACCAGCACCGATCGTATCAAGGGAGTCATCTGGAAGATATTGAATCATCCGGACGGGTTCACCGGTGAAATCATCGTTTGTGACAACACTCAGGAAATCGGAACGGGAATCAACGAGAACGATAACAATTCTGAGGATACAGAGCAATCTATTCTCGACGTGATCAGTGCCTTTCATGCGAAAGGATACCCTGTTTACGGTCTGTGCTGGGCGTACATCTGGGACGATGTCGTATCGGAATATTCCGAAGGCGACGACAACGACGGGTATGTCTATGAAGCTGCATCGAAGATAACCTATCCGAAGTTTCTGTCGCCTTCAGGAGAAAACAGGATTTCGCTGCGGTATGGGATCTGGGACGGAGATCTCGGGATATACGATCACGACCGGCTCTGCATCATCGACTTTCCTGTGTTGAAAGCGCACAGCATGGCAGGTGCCACCATTGCGGTGAAAAACTGGATCGGCATGCTGACAACGGCCTATGCCCAGGAACGTTACGGCGGCTGGTACCCGATGCACGATAACTATTTGTTCGGATCCTATGCTCTCGTCGCCAGAGTGATGGAAGTGACCTTTCCCCGACTGGCAATCGTGGATGCCGCCTGGACCACCCGCCTGGGTCCCAACAACCTTGGTTATCTGCAAAACACCCAGATGATCGTTGCTTCGACAGATCCCGTCGCGGCATCCTGGTATGCTGCAAAATACATCCTGACCCCCATCGCCGTCTATCCTCAGGATACAGATCCCGATCTGCCTGAATCGGATTACAGTTACAATCTGACGAGCTGGACAAACTACCTGCGCGATGTCGCTGGTTTGCCATGCACAAAAGATGCGTCAGAAATATCCGTCTACGCCTGTCAGACCGGTACGTCAACGCCGACTCCCGGTCAGACGCCAACTTCGACCGAAACTCCCGCACCGACACCGACACCGACGGTGGCCAAAACCGGCACGCCGGCAGTTCCAACGGCAACGCAATCCGCAACCCCCACACCCCCGGAGGACCCGTTTGTTCTAATCGCGATGCCGAAAAACGAGTACGTCCCGGGTGATCCGTTCAGTCTGTCCGTCCATGTACATACTTTAAACGGATTAATCCAAAACCCGCTTTTTGTCGTTTTGGATGTACATGGTACATTTTTCTTCGCTCCGTCATGGAATAAATATGATTTCCTGCCGCTCACGAAACCGCCGGGTGATTATGAGTTCGTCATTGTAGAAGAATTTATATGGCCGACCGGAGCCGGAAGCGCTTCGGATATATTATTCCTCGCAGCGATTACCGATCCGCAGGTAACCGGTTTGATCAGTAATCTGGATTTGGTTTCCTTCGGCTGGCATGAATGAAATCTTCGGGAATGAAAGCGGTATATCTGACCTTCTCGACCTTTACAGAAGTTGCCCGTTGCGAAAATGGTGTATTGTCAGACTAAAGGTCAAGAGCAGACTTGACCCCATTTTTCATCAAACAAAACCTTAACCTCTATTTTGTCCCGAGAGATTGTCGCGGTGCATTGTGCAGTTTCGACATCAGGAAAGCCGCTTCCTCCAGCCACTCCAGTCTCTGGCGAAAGGTCATGGATGCACTGATTCGTATCATCTCCCGTTCCGCACCGCTCCACGTAACGGATTGCCAGACCGGCTGTTCCGGAAGCCGTTTCCGCCCGTCACTTTTCTTCATGATCTTCGTCTGCAAGAAGAATCTTCAAATAGGAAATATCGATGACATCTTTGTCCCGATTGGCCTCCTGTTTCATATGCACGAGCGTTTCCAGGCCGACCACCGGGATCCAGATTCCTTCGTCGATCCAGAAAGCGATGGCTTTCCGGTATTCTTCTTCGAAATCGAACGGTTCCCGGACGAAAATATCGACCGGCGGCATCTTCGGATCCGGATTGAACAGTGAAAAAACCTTCATATTCTTCTCAGTAATCCACATCGCGCGACGCTCCGGATCGGCAAAATCCATGATATCCACGGGAATTCTGGGTCTGTAGCGCAGTTCATTGAATCGTTTCAAGGCGTTCGCGATATTATTCCGATCCAGGGAGATGACCATGTCGACATCCATCGTCAAACGCGTATATCCGTGGGCGATCACGGCCAGTCCGCCGGCCACAAGGTAACGAACTTCGGCGTTGTTGAGCGCTTCAAACAGGGCGATGAGCGATTCGACCTTCATGGCGGATCTGATTATATCATTCACCCGATTTTTCGCCAGTCTCGAATGGGCAAAAGTGATTCATGCGCGGTGCCGGGATGTTAAAAAGTGGTTATTGACATGACTAGAGGTCAAGGGCGGATTCGATCCCTATTTCACATCCACAATATGTTGGGTTGCCGGGACAAATCTACCCGGGTTCATACAGCGACAGGTTGATATGCGACGCATATAATCTGAAGTCTTGGTCGGTGGTGAAAACAGGCGCATTATGGCGCAGGGAAGCCGCGCAGATCAGGAAATCGACATGGGAACCCTGCACACCTCTGCTCCTGCAGGCATTGTAGATTCGGGCGGCTTCGATATAATCTTCCGTTCCCAGGGGAAGATCGTCGAAAGCGGACAAGTGGGGTTTCAATTTCTCAAATTGCGCCAAATCCGGAATACCGGACAGCACCTCCTGACGGATCGGTCCGATCCTCTTTTCATCCATTCAACAGATAATGCGCCCGGCAGGATTTGAACCTGC
>JAFGLW010000006.1 GCA_016927905.1 candidate division CSSED10-310 bacterium
AAACTCGTGCCATTCACGGTGGCGGAGGTAAGACGATTGAGGGGGTCGTATCCAAAATCATCCGCGCCGATATCCGTGATGTTGCCGAAGGCATCGTACGTAAAGTCATTGTCCAGCAGATCATCCAATCCCAGATAGGTGTGCCAGTTGTCCGGCCGGTTGCGCACATCCGGCGTGATTTCCGTGATAAATCCATTGCCGAAGGTTACAGATTCCAATCCGCCGGCTGGATTGTGACTCAAGGTTCCTGCCAGGTTGATGGTTCCGCCGCTGCCGATTACAGATACACCGGTTAACATGTTCGTTGATGCACCATAGGTGTAATTTGCTGTCACCAGACCATCCGGATAATCAATGCCCGTCAGGTTCCCCATGGTGTCATACCCGAATTCCATCACATTGGTGACTGAAGGACTGGATAACACACTTTCTTTCCGTAAATTTCTTCCCTGTTCGTCAAACCATGGCCAGATAATCCGGCTTTCCTCATCAAGCGAAAGGCCTTTCCTGACCACTGCGCCGGTCCGGTGGTTGACCGGGAATTGATAACTCCCGCCATATCCCAATTCGGTGTTTTCTCCATCGTAGTAAAATTCGATTTCTATCGTATCAACGCTGGTGCCCGATGTTTGAGTCAGCGGCCGGTAAATGTCATCATAAGTAAACGATGTCAATAGGCCGGAAGCCTTGGTGACGGTCTCCACCTGGCCGGAATCGGTGTACGTGTAAGTTGCTGTTCCAGCTTCCGGGTGCGTTTCACTGGTTAAGCGCCCCAGACCATCATAGACGAAAACCCGGTCCGCACACGTCACATCATCCGGATGATCCACCCGCGTCAGATTGCCCAGGACATCATATTCGTAATCGAAAACCTTTCCATCTGCATCTTCGATCTGATCCAGTCTGCCGAGGGCGTCATAGGTTTGGGTGGTTACTTGAGTGTTCCGGGTGATCTCCACCACGTTCCCGTCATAGGCATAGGTTGTGGTTCCATCCGGATCGGATGCCTGGGTAACCCGGTTCAAGGGGCCGTAAAGATAGCTCGTTCCCTCGGTCGCCGAAGGTGAAAACGATGCCTCGGTCACCCTGGAAAGATTCCCGGTTGCGTCGTATTCCCGGTTGACATACGACGGACCGCCCTGGTCGCCCGGAACAACCGTCTGGATCAGCCGGCCCAAACCGTCATAATGAAATATCGAAACACAGTCACCCTTCATTGCGGTGACCTGGCGATTCGGCAAATCGTAAATGAAAACGGTTTCGATATCCGCGGGCGGTCTGATGTTCGTCACCCTTCCCAAATCGTCATACTCATAAGACATGCGGTTTCCATTCGGATCCGTAGACCCCACAACCCGACCCGAATCCACGTCGATCGACTGCAGAAATGTCATATGGTAACTGTCCGGCAGCAGTTGAGGCGTTATAATTTTTGAGATTGTCCCGGCATTCCACTCAAAAAAGGTTTCCTTGCCTTCCGGATCCTTGATGGCATACAGGTTACCAACATTTGGATCCGACATGTAGTATCGATATTCCGTCAGGATTTCGGTCATCGGATCGCCGGGATCGGACCATTTCGTGACGTATCGCAGTCGGGTGAAACTCGGACCGGCTTCAGAGAAATAATCTCTGACCGTTTTCGCGATCGGTTCATCCCCCGAATCTCCGGCGATCACCACTTCGGAATGGATGCCATCCAGGTAGTTTGCACTTCTGAAAGACCGGAAACCCGGGCATTGGTTTTCCCAGACATAGATGTAACTCGTTGTCCGCTCCGCAAGAGCGTCAAAGTTGTATTCCGTCACGTATTTGGGCATGCCGAGATCGCTGAAATTGACCAGATCCGCCCAATCGCCGTTCGAGCCACTGTAAACGTAATCGATTTTCAACCGTTTGGGTTGCACGCCGTGTAGGATGGTTTCCGAATAATCCGGAACCGGAATGAATACGAATTCCCTGTCGAGATTGAGAACCGGCCATTGAGACAATCTGCGCGATTCGTAAAAATGTGTTTCCGTTCTGACCTTGATATCAGCCCCGGCAGCGCCGTCGTACCGGATGATTTCGGCAGGCAGGCCGATTTTCCATTCGGCAATGTCGCCCAGGTCGGTCGAGTAGTAATTCCAGTAGCGGTATCGTGTGTCGTTGCCCAGGGCATCGTGCACATAAGTGTACTGGTCGAACGGGCTGTAGGTGGCAATGGAATATGCGGTCGTTCCCACGACAGTTTCACCGATTTTTTCCGACCGAGATTCGACGACGATATCGTAATACTCCCGGTCAAAACTCTCGAATTCGTCAAAAGCCTTCAGATAGAATCTGTGCTCCGAATGGGTATACTCGATGAAACCGCCCGCAGGCAGATCGATCCGGGTCAGGACACCGTGTGTCGGTGATCCGGCGTCAACATTGTAGGCATATCCGGTTTCCATATCACCCGGATCGCTGTCC
Organism: candidate division CSSED10-310 bacterium; assembly: GCA_016927905.1. GTDB lineage: Bacteria > CSSED10-310 > CSSED10-310 > CSSED10-310 > JAFGJC01 > JAFGLW01. Next base: position 2,455 of record JAFGLW010000006.1, read on the forward strand.
GGACCGAACGCCCTTTCGATAACGGTTTCCAATGCATGAAAACTTCCCAGCAGACCGAATTGCACAACGGTATAATCCAGGTATTTACTGTTATTGGGTCCGCGGATCCGCGTGAGAAATCCTTCCGGAGAATACTCAAAGTTAATCGCGCGATCGTAGCTGTCCACCACGTAGTCAATAACCATGCGTTCGGCAATTTCCGTATAATGCACTGCGATCCTGGGGCCAAAATCGGAGCCGCCGGCGCTTCGGATCTCGCTGACGAGCGCCCATTCCTTCGCCCAGCACTCCGCACCATCCACCTCCAGGCAGAAGTCCGATCGGTAGAAATAATACTGCGTTCCATCGGCGAGTGTCAGTTTCAAGTCGAATGCATACGGTCCTGATTCATTGATTTTGTCCAATCGCCAGAGTTCTTTCGTGAATTTGGGGTAACCGAAGGATCTTACACCATAGGGCACTTCATAAGCGACATGCCGCGAACCGTCCGGCATCACGATGACCGGTGTTTTGCCATTGTAGTTGAGGATTTTCCCGAAATGCAGATCCCAGCCTAGACCCAGACATGTTTCCGGTACAAATTTCTGAAGCTGCAGATTCACGTCACGCCATCTGGCCAGCTCCTTGATGCAACTGCTGTAAGTTCTTTGAATATTTAAATCCAAACCTCCCATTCCGGGCAGATGGAGATCCGTATAAGTCAAATGAACCTTCCCGGTAAAGGTATCAATGGATTCTTCCGGCATTCCGGAGAGATTGAAGTGGGTTTCGTCGAATCCCGGCATGGAAAAATGCTCCGGAAAATACAGCAGATCGTCTCCCGGCTGACCGCGATCATCGGAATCGACATAACAGAAATAAGCTGTGGCGTTGGGCGTTTCTTCCGTCAAAGTGACATAAATGGTGTCCGGATACGCAGGATTGCCATCCTTTCCCGCTTCGACCTTGTATGTCATCGGGAGACTTCCGGGCATCAGGAAGAAACGGAATTCACCCGCAGAGTCTGTGTATTGAGTGAATTCGCCGTCATTCAACGTCAGCTCTGCATTGACGACCGGCCCGCTTGGGGATCGAACGGATCCGGAAATGACATAGCAATAGACCGGCATATGGCAGGTATAGATTTGCGGCCCGGACACCGCGACAGTCTTCAGAGTGTCCGAGCACTCGTCGACCTCCGCGAACACATGGTAATCGCCGTCCGGAAATATCAGATCATTTCCCGCCGTCGTATAATGGCCGTTGCCATCCGTCAGGACGGTGAATTCGATATCTTCCCCCTCGTTGGAAACGGTCACCGGCGTATTGGGACCCACGGAGACCGGTCCCATCAATTCCATTTTAAACACGGTTCCTTCGATGATCGGCTTCATGAGATTGACATGGAAGGTGATTTCCTGATTTACAGCAGGCGGTTCATATCTCGCCCTTATCCAGATTTCATCGGTCCAGGGATCTGGATTCGGGAGCGGGCCGGTCCAGGCGGCATCTCCGTTCGATTCGGTTATAACTTCGGCGAGGTCGGTCCAGGGACCGTCGGGCGATCCGGACCAGTTGAAATAGATGGTTTCATATTGTACACCCTGCCCGGGATCATCTGTGGTGAGGATCAGTTTGGGGCGTTTCGAGGGATCAACGGTGTACTCTTTACTGCGAATTTCAGCGAAAGCATAATCTCCTAAAGGTAAATCCGGGAGCGCATATAAGCAAATTCCATAGCACCCAGGTGGTTCTTGAAACCATTCTGACACCAAGTCGACAGGAATGTCATAGTCGTTAAACTGCCCATACGGCTCTTCCCCTTCTGTAATTGACGTCGGGTCAATACCAGTTATTTCTTCCCAATTCGGTGGATTATCGCCTGTAATCGGAAGATCATTATATATTATGCTATCCTCATCCCAATCTTCTCCAATTTTAAAAAACCTGATACCTTCCAATTCATGAGTACTTCCAATACGTGATTCAATATTAAAACAATAAACCCTTAAGTCAGCCGACAATATATTGCCGTTCACCGTTCCATCGAATTTCATTAAAGAAAGTTTTTGATGTGTGTTGTATTCAACCCTGAAAAAGCCTAATTGAAGTTCTGCTGCATCTCCATAATTATTGGTTGGATATTGCTCATAAACATAAGCATCATCAGTCGGTTCAAGCTCCAGCAATTCAACGAGTCGCACTACGAGAGGCTGATCAAGATTCTCGGTCGGCACTCCGGACTGATCGTCTCCGCTGATCATGATCAGCGTTTTATCTGGTTCTTGCGCGCAGGCTGACGGAAGGATTAAAGCGAAAAGAATCGCTGCAAACACCAGTGACCCTGTCATTTTGTAAACCTCCCCATTGAGCTTAAAATCAACATAAAAAAACACTTTTATTCACCGACACCCGTTAAGTTAATGAAACAACTTTGGAAAGTCAAGTAACAAATAAAGGGGTCAAGTCTGCCCTTGGCTCTTGGTTCGCACATGAAATTACCGATTTTATCCCTGGATTGCCCGGCCTGAGAAGCGGAACATGTCTTTGAGCAGTCAGGTTTGAGGGGTGAGTTCGAGAGGGGATTTTTTCCAGACATCCGATCCCGCACACCTGATCCTTTTTGATATATCGCAATCGGGGCGGGTTCATGCTACGATTTGCCTGTGGGAGGATTTCTGTCGTGAAGTTGCTTTGGTTGTTCGGATCGATAGCCGCGCTCTGCCTGCTGCCGGGATGCGACGTATTTGAAAGGGAGGAAAGCGATTGGCCGAACAACGTGACCCTCACCGTCACCGACCTGACCGAATGCCCGCTGGATCTATTCGTGGACGGGGACGAGAAGGGCCGGCTGGAACCGGGGGAATCGTTCAGCGGAGACGAATTCGGGCAGGGGGTGCATCTTCTGGAAGCCTTTTCCTGGAACGACGACAAGGCCGCGTGCGATTCGATCTACACGGATAATCTGAACAAGGAAGATCATTACAAATGGGACATTCTTCCCGGCAGTCCCTGCGGAACATGCGATCCCACTCCAACGCCGTCGCCCGAAACCACATCGACCCCCACGATCACACCCACCCCCTGATCACCGGGCAGCCTGCAGGAGCCGAGCCGATGCAGAAAAACATCATGACCCTGGAAAGACATTTTCTCGAACAGCAGAGAAAGTTCCCGCTGGCCCGGGGGGAGTTCACCAAGCTGCTAACCGAAATCGGATTCGCGGCCAAGGTGATTTCCCGGGAGGTCAACCGGGCGGGACTGGGCAATATTCTGGGGGATGCGGGCGTGGTCAACATCCAGGGCGAGGAAGTCAAGAAACTGGATCTGATGGCCCAGAAGATGCTGGTGAGCACCATGGATCACCTGGGAATCCTGTGCGGGATGGCCAGCGAGGAGGAAGATACGTTCATCGAAATTCCCGACTCGTTCCCGACCGGATCCTACGCGCTGAATATGGATCCGCTGGACGGTTCGAGCAACATCGATGTAAACGTGAGTATCGGGACCATCTTTTCGATTCACCGCAAAATATCCGACTGTCCCAGAGGCGATGCCGCGGACTGCCTGCAGGCGGGGAGCAAACAGGTGGCGGCCGGCTATGTCCTGTATGGGTCATCGACCATGCTGATCTATACATCCGGCCACGGCGTATACGGGTTCACGCTGGATCCCTGCCTGGGGGAGTTTCTCCTGTCGCACGAAGCGATCCGCATTCCCGGCCGGGGCAGATATTACAGTATCAACGAAGGGTATGCGGACCGGTGGTTCCCATGGACCCGGAACTATATCAATCATGCCAAGAAACCGCCGGAAGCCGGTGGCCGCGGCATGTCGCTGCGGTACGTCGGCTCCCTGGTGGCCGATTTTCATCGCAACCTGTTCACCGGCGGTATCTTTATTTATCCCGGCGATACCCGGGCGGATAAGGGGAAACTCCGGCTGCTGTTCGAGGCGGCCCCGCTGGCGTTTGTTGCCGAGCAGGCGGGAGGCCGGGCGACCGACGGCCGGGTGAACATCATGGACATCCAGCCGGAGAATCTCCACCAGCGGACACCCCTGATCATCGGATCGGCGGATGATGTGGACGATGCATTGCGATTTATCCGGGAGGAAACCAATGAAACATCCCATGTTCGATAAGGTGAACGCGCAACTGAAGGAATTCATGCGTGAATTGACGGTGGATATTCCCAGGCAGCTTCACCACGCCCTGTCCATGGGCGACCTGAGTGAAAACGCGGAATATGAGATGACCAAACAGCGGCAGCTGTTCGTCGAATCGCGCATCAAACAGCTGGAAGAACTGATGGGAAGCCTGAAAAACCTGAATCTGGAAGCTCTGCCCCGGGACCGGATCGCCTACGGAAGCCGGATCGTGGCGGAAGATCTCAACAGCGGGGAGAGAAAACAATACCTGATCGTTTTTCCGGGTGAAAACCCGGCGCATAAAACCGATCAGGACATCCTGGTCACCCTGGCGTCACCCATCGCCCAAGCGCTTCTGGGAAAAGCCCAGGGGGACGAAGTCGTTGTGCGCCTGCCCAAGGGCACTTTCGAATGGTGTATTCTCGAATTCACGCCGTTTCAGGAGCTGATGTCCCGGGAATCGCAGCTGGTCAACCGCCGCATCTCGGGCGATTCACCGGATTGATCGAACCCGCACCGTTTCAATAACCCCCGTTGTACTGGATCAGGTAATGATCGATTTCCGTCATGGGAGTTCCCACCAGCGTTTCGAAAGGCACTGTGGATCCGACCGGAAGATCGGCGAGATTCATATGGTCGCTGAACAGCAGCGTTCCGTCTTTGCCGTAAAGCTGTACCAGGAATTTGACCAGTTGACCGGATTGATCCCCGCGGTTCAGGATTTCACCGGCAATCCGGGTCCCGATGATTTCGTCGGTCATCCGGACATTCCGGTAATAGAATCCGTTCCCCGCCGGCAGTTCACCGGTCGTCTTTCCGGACTTTTCAGACGGCGGTGAGGCGGTCAGCACCAGTTTCTGGACCCAGCCGGTCAGGGATATCCTCACCCAGTCTCCCTGAATCTCCATCACCCGGATTTCTGTATTTTCCCGGATTGTCGCTGTCCCGGGACCGCCCGGGGACGTTCTGAGAATGGCATGATCGGCCGAGATATAATAGGGAGTGTCCGCCGCATGAATTGCTCCGGTACAGACCAGAATCGATGTGATGATCCGTGTAACGGTATGCATGATGAAATTCTCCTGTTGCGCCGGTGCCACCGCGGCTGAATCCGGAACTGCCGACGGTCTTTGTCCGGCGCAGGAGCCAAAGAATGCCGCCGCGTTCACTCGTCCGGTACCGTGAAAATACCCCGATTGTCCGGTTCTGGTCAACCGCATGCCGCCATGTGGTTGCGATATGAATATCGCCGGACTATACTCATGATCTTCCATGAGCGTGACACGGTTTTTGGGAGAATTGATATCATGGCAGAACAACCGATCGTCAGAATATTCAAGGAGCCGGGTTTCAAGGAACTGCCGGTTCCCCGCTATGCGACTCCCCAAGCCGCGGGAGTGGATCTGTATGCCGCTCTGGAAGCCAGCGTATCCATTCCTCCGGGTTCCTGGCGCTTGATATCCACCGGCATCCGCATCGCGCTGCCCGTCAGCTACGAAGCCCAGATTCGGCCCCGGAGCGGGCTGGCGTTGAAGTACGGTGTCACCCTGCTGAATTCTCCGGGAACCATCGATTCCGATTACCGGGGTATCATCGGGGTCATCCTGATCAATCACGGCGAAGAACCGTTTGTCGTTCAGCGGGGCGACCGGATCGCCCAGATGGTCATCGCACCGGTGGCGCGCCTGGAATTCGAGCTTGTCAGTTACCTGAGAAAGACGGGCAGGGGTGATGGTGGTTTCGGCTCGACCGGAACGGCATGGAACGAAGACGACCGGACCGACCAGATGGAAATGAACCGAAACGTGAAAGGCTGAGTCGCTTGAAAATCAGCATTCTGGGTTCCGGAAGCGGCGGCAATGCGGCAGTTTTGATGAATTCTCGGACGGCCATCCTGGTCGATGCGGGATTCAGCGGAAGATCCATCTGCGACCGGCTGGACCGTATCGGGCTCAAACCGCAGGATATCAGTGCGATACTCATCACCCACGAACATATCGACCATATCCGGGGTGCCGGCGGATTTTCCAGGAAATACGACATCCCGGTCTATGCAACGGAGATGACCATCCAAAACGGCCGGCACAATCTGGGGAATCTGCCCCGGCCTGAAGTGATCCGGGCCGGTTGCTCGGTCGCCGTATCCGGATTCGATGTTCATCCTTTTTCCATCCCGCATGATGCCGCCGATCCAGTCGGTTTCACAATATCGGACGGAACGGTCAAGGTGGGGTTCTGTACCGACCTGGGATCCGTTACGCACCTGGTCCGCCAGCGTCTGAAAGGTTGTCATGCGCTGGTTCTGGAAATGAATCATGACCGGGAAATGCTCCTGGCCGGCCCGTATCCCTGGGCGCTGAAACAGCGGATCCGTTCCCGGACCGGCCATCTGTCCAACGACGATGCGGTTGAATTTTTAAAGGAGTTGTGGCAACCGGATCTCCGGCACATCATCCTGGCCCACCTGTCCAGGACCAACAACCTGCCGGAACTGGCCGCCGTATCCGCCGAAACGGCCCTGCGCGAAATTCAGGCTCTGGATTTCACACGGTTGACGGTTGCCGATCAATCCCGGCCGACCGAAATCTGCAGCGTCGAAGGTCCGAACTGCCCGGGAGAACGCAGATGATCGATCGGTACACTCTGCCGGAAATGAAGGCTGTCTGGACGGATGAAAGCCGTTTCCACAGGTGGCTGGAAATTGAAATACTGGCGTGCGAAGCCCGGGCCGAACTTGGTTTGATCCCCCGGGATGCCGCCGTTCGTATCCGGCGCAATGCGTCGTTTGATGTCGAATCGATCCACCTGGAGGAGGAAACGGTACGGCATGACGTCATTGCATTCGTATCGACGGTGGGGAAATCCCTGGGAGACGACGCCTGTTTTTTCCACGAGGGGCTGACATCTTCCGACATCCTGGATACCGCGCTGGCCACCCAGCTCGTGGACGCGTCCGGGCTGATCGAAAAGGAATTGATTCTGCTGCGAAAAGCCATCGGTGTCCTGGCCGTCCGGCACATGCATACGCCCATGATCGGGCGAACCCACGGCGTTCATGCGGAACCGATCACCTTCGGCCTGAAGCTGGCCGTCTGGTACGAGGAACTGAAACGGGCTCTGGAACGGTTCCGCGCCGCTGTCCGTGAGATTGCGGTGGGAAAACTGTCCGGAGCGGTGGGGAATTTCGCGCATTTGCCTCCGGATGTGGAACTATACGTATGCCGTGCATTAAATCTGGGGTTTGAGCCGGCGGCGACTCAGGTCGTTCAGAGGGACCGCCACGCGGCCTTTGTCACTTCCCTGGCACTCATGGCGGCGTCAGCCGAGAAGATCGCCACCGAGATCCGTCATCTGCAGCGAAGTGAAGTTCTGGAGGTGGAGGAACCTTTCGGGAAGGACCAGAAAGGATCCTCCGCCATGCCTCATAAACGGAACCCGGTGCTGTGCGAAAACGTAGCGGGACTGGCCCGGCTGGTCAGAGCCCACGCCGTGTCCGCCCTGGAAAACGTCGCCTTGTGGCACGAACGGGACATCTCTCATTCCTCCGTGGAACGAGTGATACTCCCGGATGCCAGCATCATCCTCCATTTTCTGCTCCGGAGATTGACCGGAATCGTATCCGGGCTGATCGTCCGTGCGGACCGGATGGAGCAAAACATGGATCATCTGCACGGGCTGATTTTTTCCCAGAAGGTATTGTTGGCCCTGACGCGCAAGGGCGTTGCAAGGGATCTGGCCTATCGTGTAGTGCAGCGCAACGCCATGAAAACCTGGGAACGGGGCGTTCCATTCCGGACCAATCTGGAAAACGATCCGGATATCCGCAAATGGTTTGAACCCGGCCAGATCGCGGGATGGTTCGATATCGAACCTTACCTGGCGCATGTATTGGATATCATGGAACGCGTTGGATTGACTCCCGATTTCACCGGTCAGGAAAATATCGATGGGGATGCGACATGAGAACGACATTCGGATTTCGCGAGGAATGCGGGATATTCGGAATACACCACCATCCGGAAGCGTCCAATATCGTCTATCTGGGATTGTACGGCTTACAGCACCGGGGGCAGGAAAGCGCCGGGATTGTTTCGACCGACGGCAGGAGCATGTACTCCGAACGCAGGATGGGATATGTCGCGGATGGATTCGACCGGGAGAAGCTGAACGAGCTGGCCGGGTCCGGCGCAATCGGTCATGTGCGGTATTCAACCAAGGGCGGTTCCTCCATGAAGAATGCTCAGCCGGTGGTCATTTCCTGCTGGCGGGGAACCCTGGCCCTGTCCCATAACGGCACATTGGTCAATGCGGTGGATCTGCGCCGGGACCTGGAACGGAAAGGATCCATCTTTCAAACCACCACGGACTCCGAAGTGATCATGCACCTGATTGCCAAGGCGGACGATGCGCAGCTTGTGGATGCGCTGGCAACGGCATTGAAACAGATCAAGGGGGCCTATTCGCTGCTGGTTCTGACCAACGACCTGCTGATCGGTGTACGCGATCCCCATGGGTTCCGCCCGCTGGTTCTGGGCGAGCTGGACCGGTCGCCGGTCCTGGCATCCGAAACCTGCGCACTGGATTTGATCGGGGCCAAGTTTATCCGGGAGGTGAATCCCGGGGAAATGCTGGTCATCAACCGGGAGGGACAAAAATCATTTTATCCGGTACCCAGTGAGCGGAAAGCTTTCTGCATTTTTGAACTGGTCTATTTCGCCCGTCCGGATTCCATCGTTTTCGGGCAAAGCGTTTATGCGGTTCGCAAGGAGATGGGACGCCAGCTGGCGGCCGAGCACCCCGCGGATGTCGATATGGTCGTTCCGGTGCCGGATTCGGGCATCGGCGCCGCCTTGGGATTTGCGGAGGCCGGCGGAATTCCTTTCGAAATGGGCCTGATCCGCAATCACTATATCGGAAGAACGTTCATCGAGCCCCGGCAGTCCATCCGGGATTTCGGCGTCAAGATCAAGTTGAATCCGGTTCGGGCGATTCTGGAAGGCAAACGGGTGGTTGTGGTGGACGATTCCATCGTGAGGGGTACAACCAGCAGAAAACTGGTTCGCATGTTCCGAGTGGCGGGTGCCCGGGAAGTTCACGTCCGCATTTCATCGCCGCCTACTATCGGGACCTGCTGCTACGGGATCGATACGCCGAATCCCGAGGAACTGATCGCAAACCGGAAGAATGTGGAGCAGATTCGTGAATTCATCGAAGCGGATTCGCTGGGATACCTGTCCGTGGAAGGTCTGTTGAAATCATCGGGATCGAACCCATCCAATTACTGCACCGCCTGTTTCTCCATGCAGTATCCCATCCAGGTTGAATCAACCCTGGACTGCCAGCCTTCCCTGTTCGAAAAGTGACCGGTTGAGATCTTACAGCAGGTCTGATTCGGGGCGGATGAGGTGTTTGTGCGGTTTGAAGATGGTGCGGATCAGGATTTTCATATCCAGGGCCAGCGACCAGTTTTCAATGTAGTACATGTCATATTCCAGCCGCTTCTTGATCGATGTGTCGCCCCGGTAACCGTTGACCTGAGCCCAGCCGGTCATTCCGGATTTGACCTTGTGGCGGATCATGTACCGCGGATATCTGGCCCGGAATTCCTCGACAAAAGCCGGCTGTTCCGGCCTGGGTCCCACCAGGCTCATATCGCCTTTCAATACGTTGAACAACTGGGGTAATTCGTCAAGATTGACCGTTCTCAGGATCCTTCCCACCCGGGTGATCCTCGGGTCGTTGGGAATCGTCCATCCGGTTCCGTTTTCACCGTCGGAGTTCATGACCATCGATCGGAATTTGTAGATATCGAAGGATTTCAGATCCATTCCCATGCGTTTCTGCCGGTACAGGACCGGTCCCGGAGAAGTGAATTTAACCATCAGGGCGATCAGGATCATCAGCGGTGAGAACAAAATCAAGAACAGCGTTGCCAGAAACAGGTCCATGACCCGCTTGATGATCAGGCTGGATCCCGACAGGGGCGTCTCGGTCAGGTTGATGATGGGAACGCCGTCCATATTCTGGAATCCCGCCCGGAGGGTGATGTACTGTAGAATGTCCGGGATCAGCTTGATGTCGATACATTCATTCTGTATCTGGCTTAAAAGATGATAGATTCTCCGGTGCGCCGACAGGGGAAGAGCCGTATAAACTTGCTCGATGCCGTGTTTGCGGATGAGTTCCGGTACATCGTCGATCGTACCCAGCACCGACACATCGTCGATCGTGGTCCACTGTTTTTCCAGATCGTCATCCACGAATCCCACAACCCGCAGGCCCAGTTCCGGATTCTGGTGGATTTTATTCAGGAACAACTGCCCCAGTTCACCTGCTCCGGCAATCAGGATATGCCGCTGGTTGTACCCCTTCTTCCGTAGATGTCTGGATATCGCATAGATGATCAGCCGGAACAGGAGAATATAGAAAATGTCCAGAATCCAGAAGGTGAGAATCAGCGCACGGGAATAGGTGACCGTTGTTTCTCCCTTGACCGATCGCATGAAAAAGGTCAGAACAAGCAGGAAGGTTGTGCTGATGGTCACGCTGGAAATGACCGACAGAACCAGATCGAATACCGGCAGTCCGCGTTTGGTCTTGTACATCCGGTTTATCCGGAAAATCACCGGCCACAGAATGGCTATGGCTGCGATAAACCGGATATTGACGTAATCGCTCAATGGCGGAATACCGTAACTGGCCGGGATGAAAGTCAACAGCGTGTCGGAATAAAACCGGACGTAGTAGGCGGATAAAAACGCCAGGAAGGTCAACAGGACGTCGATGAAAGCCTGTATGAAACCGATCAACCTGAAATTTTTTCGCAGCATGCGGCTACTCCGGGATTTCTTCGAACCGGATATTGTTTATCTCCGGGATGTTCAAAAAAAACGTCTTCAGCCGATCCGTCATTCTTTCCGCACTGTAATACAGGGCACGCCGCCTTAGAATCGCCGGATCGAAAGTCATCTTTTCAAATTCATATACCGCTTCGGTTAACGCGTCAACTGTCTGTTCGTGAAAAAAATGACCGCTGACACCTTCGATGACCGATTCTAAAACACCTCCACCAGCAAACGCAATCACCGGCCGGCCGCAGGCCTGTGCTTCCAGGGGAGTCAACCCGAAATCCTCCACTCCGGGAAACAGAAGCGCTCTGCAGTTCTGGTAATACCGGACCACATCCCGGTCGTCCCTGAGATATCCCTTGAATTCTATCGTTTCACCGGAAACGGCCCGTAATCCCTGAAGTTCGGTTCCCGATCCGATGATGACCAGTCTTTTTCCGATCCGGTTGAACGCTTCGACGGCGAGGTCAATCCGTTTGTAGGGCGCCAGAGCGCTTACGATGAGATAATAATCCTCCCGGGGCGCACATCCTGCAGGAACAAAAAGATCCGTGTCGACGGGCGGGTGGATGACCGTCGCCGCCCGCCCGTAAACCGATTCGATCTGCCGGGCGATAAACCGGGAATTGGCCAGGAAATGGCCGACCCTGCGCGTTGTGGTCCGGTCCCAGGATGCCAGATAGGGACGGACAAGGTGCGCCGCCAGCCGCAGGAGGCGCGGGGATTGATTCCGGCCGAAATAGGTGTCGAACATCGCCCAGATATACCGCATGGGTGTATGGCAGTAACATACCGATACGCTCCCGTCCCCGCCCATGGCTCCCTTGGCCACGGCATGGCTAGAGGAGATGACCAGATCGTACCCGGTCAGGTCGAAACTTTCGACCGCGGACGGGAACAGCGGCAGGAGCATCCGGTAGTGTTTCCGTATCCCGGGGACATGCTGAAGGCGGGATGGGATCACCGTGTGTTTCTTGATTTGGCCCGAGATTTTTTCTGGGAAATAGAAGAGCGTATAGATGTCCGCATCCGGAAAAAGCCTGCAGAAAATCTCCAGTACTCTCTCCCCCCCGCGCATTCCCGTCAGCCAGTCATGAACAATGGCGACTTTCATTCCCCGGATTCCCCCAGTATGGAGCCGTACACTTCCCGATGAGCCCGGCTGAACCTGGCCGGCCGGTAAGCTTCCGCGATTGCCCTGCCTTCGGCATCCGCCTCGATTCTTCCCGGGGAGTCTACGATGAACCGGTGAATTTTGGAAGCGATGCTGCCCGGTTCGCGGGGATTGAAGAAGATTGCATGGTCGCGGGTGATTTCCCGAAGGACCGGGATGTCGGAGCAGATCACCGGAATGCGGCATGCCAGCGCTTCCGCCGCCGGCAGTCCGAACCCTTCCGCAAGCGACGGCAGGACGAGAGCGGATGCCCCCCGGTATAACAGGGGCAGCACGGTAAAATCCTGAGGAGGAACAAGCCGGACCTGTTTATCGATCCCCAGTTCCCGTGCCCGGTGCAGAATTGTGGTCCCGTCGCGGGGTCCCGAAACGGCCAGAACGGGCGGGATGCTGCATTCGGCCTTGAGAATTTTCCAGGCTTCCAGAAGCCCGGCGATATTTTTATGGATCAGATTGTTGCCGCAATACAGGAAATACCCGTGCATCCGCAGGCCGTGCGATTCGCACAGGCGCTGGATGGTTTCCGGGGGATGATCGGCGAAGAAAACGGAATCGATGCAGTTGTGAATGATGGTGATCCTGTCTGGATTGATACCGAGGATATCGATCATGTCCCGGCCGGTCGCGCCCGATACGCTGATGATTCGGCCGGCTTGGCGGACCATCCGCTTCAACTTGGTTTCAGCCAGGATCCGGTGATATCTCATCTTGAGATAATCGCGGGATCGACCGGGTGTTTTGCCCAGCGGTTTAATACCGCGGGGAATGGGAGGCGGGTTCAGATGGATCAGATCGTGGATTGTCAGGATCAGAGGCACCGGGTACGGATCCGGGGAAAGATAATGCGGGGCATGGTAGGCATGGACCGGCTGCCGGTTTTTCAACCTGCCCTGCCAGGGTAGCCGGCGGGACCGATTGATCGGTTCCAGACTGGCCGTCCCGGTCAGATCTCCGCCCGGGTATTCCCTCCGGTGAAACAGAACATAATTCCATCTGGAAGTTTCCCGGACCGGGCCCTGAAGCAGATGGCGGACATAGCTGCCGATCCCGAAATCCTGGAGTTTCCGGATGTCTATTCCCACGGTTTTACGATTGGGTTCCAGTCCGGTCATCGTCTGGTATTCTCAAAATAACTCAGCAGGGCGTCGACATACATTTGTGCCAGTGTCTGCCGATAATCCGGGTTCCGGATATTCCTGCGATCCGATTCGTTCTGCAGGTTGACCAGCTCAATCAGAACACGTGTCGGTATCCGCGAATACTGCAGCACGGCAGGCACCCAGGTGCGGTGTTTCCGGACCACGTATTTCCGGATCGGGTTGTTCCGGTGCACCGGGACACCTTTTTTCCTGCTGGATTCGATGATCCGCCGGGCCAGGGAATTCGAAAGGCTTTCCGCTTTCAATCGGTCCTCCCGCGACTGCCTGACCGATGTCCTTCCTTTTATCTCTCGGCGGCGGGTGTACACGGATTCGGTTTTCCGGCAGTTGCCGTCATAATAGTCCGCACCCGGTATATAGACCATCAACCCGTTGAGGTTGGGATGAAGACAGTCGGCGTGAAAGCTGGTGAAAACAATGCGGTCGTCGCTGTTTTTAATCTTGCAGGCCTGCTCAAACAGATAATTCGACAGATACCACCGCATATTCAACCCGATATTCGCGTTCTCGATCCAATATGGGGGATGGGTCTGTATATATTCCCGGTTGTTCCCGCTGTCTAGGAGATTCTGATTGCGCGGCGCATAGCTGGTTTCTTCGTCGGATATGGTCGGGTATACGGTCGCCTTGGTCGTTTCGGCCAGCAGGATTTTTGCCCGGCACAGAACATCGAACGCGTATTCATCCTCCTTTTCGGTTCCGATCCCGACAGTGCCCGGATCGACACCGCCGTGCCCTGAATCCAGAACGATTGTTATTCCTTCCAGGGCCTTGGTTTTGACCGTTTTTTTGTATTTCCGGGTGGCCTTGAGCGTCGATTCGTGCTGTATTCGAAGGGGGTGCTCCGCCGGAAGATACTCCGGCAGAATCATGTCGATCGGGATCTTGAGCCGGGTATCCGCGGGAATATCATGGAAACTCTTCAACCCGGACCGCCCCAGAATGATACCGGACGCCTCCATCACCTCCGGCGCGTTGATCAGAGCCGTGAACCGGATGACGACATCGGTATAGATCGTCTGTTTGTATTTGAGAACATATTCCGCGTAGACACCCTCTTTGTCTTCATTGAAAATCAGGTCCCCATGGGTGACAGGCAGGGCGGATTCCCATTGAAAACAGGGAGACAGTGCCGCGTAGGGAATGGTGATTTTCGTTCCCTTGTAAAGTCGTTTCGGATCGAGATCGTTGGCCTTCTGAATCCGGCTGGCCTGCCCGGGCGATCCGGTAAACCAGGTGGATATCCGCCAGAGCGTTTCCCCGCCGGATCCGGTGTGCGTGATCCGGTGGACCCATCCGTTCACGGTCAGGGTATCGTCTGGAAACAGCGCCTTGACCGCTTTACGTTTCCCGGAGCAGTTCAGCTGGTCGAACGGGATCCTGTAAACGGTGCGGTTGAACGCTTCGCCTTGTTTCCGGCGGTACCGGTCGATCTGCGACCGGGATATCCGGGTGTGGCTGTTCAGTTTTTTCTCGATTTCCGAATTGGTCTCGAACCAGATCTCCAGGTATATTTCCCTGTTCATGAAGACGAATGCGGTAGCGGAATCGATTTTCCGGGAGACGGATTTGGCACTGAGATCGGCCGGCAGGAGCAGGGAGGAAATTGTAATGAGCCCGAGGCAAATCCTGAACGTCAATTGACTGTCCCGAATCAAATGCGGTTCAAACCGCTTCCAAATTTTCGGCCCGAAGGCACCGCTTCCCCGGAACCATTATTCCCACTGCCGGTATATTTCCGAGGTTTTGGTGTTGATGAATGCAATCCGTTCAACCAGACATAAGGGTTCCGGATAAGATCCCTCCTGAACAACTCCCATCCGCAGTGCGACTTCCAGCACAAGATACTGCTCGTTTTCACGCCATTTCCGCGCTTCGTTCCGGGTCACTTCGATGTGGGATGAATTCAGGAAAAACATGTTGTTCCGATGCGCGAGTTCGATGCCGGCATCCGGCACGTAGGCCTGGGGAGGAAACAGGATGGTGCGGGGAGAAAAATTCACGTCTTCGAACCGTTCCTTGTCGGCATTGTACCTGCCCAGCCGGACGGGGATTCTGAAAAAGAAGGAGTTTTCGCTGACGTAGACAAATTCGTTGGCTCGGTGTTTGGGCAGAAATCGAACGATTGCATGGCGTCCGCCCATGTGGGATCCGTAATTTTCTTCCAGGGCATCCATGAGTCTGGTGAAATGCTGATTTTCCAGATAATTGATCCTGGTTTCATATTCGTTGGTCGTTTCAAATTCGTCTTTCACGGGAATCTTGAACGGTTGGGACTGCTTGAGATTCTCCACGATTTGAGCGAATTTCCGTCCTTCATCCGTGATTTCAGGCAGAGAATAATACTTATGGGTGATGATGTCATGTTGGGTAGGAGGGGAAACCTTCCGAAGCGTTGAAAACTTCACTTTTGAAATCGCAACGGC
This sequence comes from candidate division CSSED10-310 bacterium, assembly GCA_016927905.1. Classification (GTDB taxonomy): domain Bacteria; phylum CSSED10-310; class CSSED10-310; order CSSED10-310; family JAFGJC01; genus JAFGLW01. The sequence continues at coordinate 18,191 of JAFGLW010000006.1, forward strand.
AACATTCACCAGGATATCGGTTCGGTTTCCCAGGTCGACGTTAAAAGCGAATTCATGGCTTTCTCCCGGGGGTATATTCTTGAATCGCAATTTGTGGGTGGTGGGATTTTGGTTTTTCCAGACCAGTTTGAAATTGACCTGGGCACGGGAAATATCCTGCTGGGTTATGTTTTTGATCCGGCCGGCGAATTCGACCGTACGGATATTTCCAAACCCGTCCGATGCCTGCCGGTAATCATAATCCACCTCGACGCCGCGGCGTTCCAGGACATAACCCTTGGCAGAAATGCAGAAATGAACAGTCAAGGCCAGTACAACCAGAATTGTTTTCTGTTTCATCCCATGTGTCCTTTCCTCCGTATTTAAGTATCCCATTTTTCGGTTTGAATCAACCGCAAACCTTCCGAATCTGAAGATTCACTTGCGGATTTCGGCAGGTTGGTCTAAAACCAGTCTGACATGCAATGGGAGGATACGCTATGAGGACGATCATGTCGAAGCTGTTTGGCACATCTCCGTTCAGGCCTTTGCAGGAGCATATGATCAAGACCAGAGAATGCGTGGATATTCTGCCGGACCTGATCGAGGCGTTTGTGCAGGGCGATCAGGACCGGATCATGGAATTGAAGTTCATGGTCAGCCGGCTGGAGCACGAAGCGGATGAAATAAAAAACGCCATCCGGGATCACCTGCCCAAAAGCCTGTTTCTGCCGGTCAACCGGGGTGATTTCATGGCGGTATTGAAGGTTCAGGACCGCTTTGCCGATACGGTTGAAGATATCACCATTCTCATGACCCTGCGTGAAACAAAATTCCCGGCTTTTCTGCAGCCTGCGCTGACCCGGTTTGTTGAAAAGGTGCTGGAATCCTTTTATCTCGCCGATGAAATCATGAGCAGCATGAGTTCGCTGATTGCTTCGTCGTTCTCGGGTCCGGAATGTCAGAAGATTCTGGAAAAGATCAACAAGCTGGGGCACCTGGAATGGGAAGCGGATATTCTTCAGATCGAGCTGGCCAGGGAGTTGTTCAAGCACGAGACGGATATTGATGTCATGACCATCTATTTCCTGAATGAAATATTCAAAAATCTCGGATCGATAGCCAATCACGCCGAAAGCATCGGTGATCGAATGCGGGTCATGCTGGCATGAGATCGAACGTAATGTGGTATTCCCGGTTGCCGGAATAAGGGTCTAAATGGAATCTCATATCATATTTGCATTCGCGATCATTCTGGGTTTTTACATGGCCTGGAACATCGGGGCCAACGATGTCGCCAATGCCATGGGAACATCCATCGGTTCCGGGACACTGACTCTGCGCCAGGCTGCGTTGATTGCCGGAATCATGAATTTTCTCGGGGCGCTGCTGGTGGGATCGCATGTGACCGAAACCATCCGCAGAGGGGTCATCGATCCGATGCGGTTTCAGAGCAATCCCCGGGAGTTTGTGCTGGGCATGCTGGGAGTTCTGCTGGCATCCGGGATGTGGGTCATGTTTGCCACCTGGAAGGAATGGCCGGTATCCACAACCCATTCGGTTATCGGAGCGGTTGTCGGATTCGGTATCGCAGCGGGCGGATTCGGGATGGTGAACTGGAAGATAATCGGGTTTATCGTCCTGAGCTGGATCGTTTCCCCGGTTGTGGGAGGGTGCATTTCATACCTGGTGTTCGTGACCATGCGCGAACTGGTGCTGAACAAGTCCGATCCGCGGGCGGTTGCCAGGAAGATCGGCCCGTTTTTTTCCTTCGGGGTTCTGTATATTCTGAGTATCGCGTTTCTTTTCAAGGGCCTGAAAAACCTCGACCTGAACATCACTTTCCTGAATGCGACGCTCATTTCGACCGGGATCGGTGCCGCCGGCGGGTTGCTCGTTCACCGGTATCTGAAACGATGGGTGCCCAAAAAGAAATCGGCCTATGACGATATCGAGGAACTGGCGAAACCGCTTCAGGTATTGAGCGCTTCATACGAATCTTTCGCCAACGGTTCGAACGATGTCGCCAATGCCATCGGTCCGGTTGCCGCCATCCTGGCAATCCTGGAAACGGGAAATCTGACCATGCGGGCTGAAGTCCCGCTGTGGCTGTTGGGAATCGGCGGGATCGCCATATGGGTGGGAATATCAACCTGGGGATGGCGGGTCATGGAAACAATCGGCAAGAAAATAACTTACATCACACCGACCCGGGGATTCGCCGCGGAATTCGGAACAGCGACCACCGTCCTTCTGTGTTCCCAGCTGGGGATGCCCGTCTCAACAACCCATACTTCCGTCGGGAACGTCATCGGTGTGGGTCTCGCCCGGGGATTGGGCGGCATAAACCTTAAAATCATCCGGAAAATACTGGAAGGATGGTTGTACACGCTGCCCGCCGCCGGATTCCTGTCGGCGATTATCTATTTCCTTCTGATCCGGATATTCGGATAAAAAAACCGGGTGGATCAAATCCATGTTCGCGCCCGGTATTCAGAATATCAGAGAAATGCTTTTTCGATCGCTTCGAAATCCAGTTTTTCGGCGGCTTTCTTGGCTTCCGACGAATCGGTGAATCCTTCCGTTTCCACCGTGACATAAACATTGTTGCTCAATTCGAAAGTCAATGTGCCGGAGTTTGTCGCCGTTTCCAGATTGAATCGGCCCTTGCGGCCGTTGACCAATATCATGTTGGACTGGGTTCCGGCATCCATAGCCTGAAATTTCGATGCCATCCCCATGATTGCACTCAGTCCGGGTCCCCCCTGTCCGGAACCGCCCCCGGCGATGGTGATCTTGATGGACTGATCGCCCTGATTATATTGCCGGCTGACATTGTGCATTCCGAAGACAGCCGATCCATCGATATCCCTGGTTTCGTAACCGCTGATGGATTCCGGCAGCAGGTTTTTGACGATCTGCAGGTGCATGTTGGATAGTTCCTGTTTTGCCCAGTCCAGGTCCTCAAGCGCTTTCATGTATTTCTTGGCGTCGTAATTTTCCCCGGCTGATTTCAGCAGGTCATTGACCGTGTCCGCATCGGCGGGTCCGCATAACAGAGTCGCCGGCAGAACCAGCATAATGAAAGTCACCCAAAAATATTTCATACCGAAACCTCCATAATTTAAATAAGTCAATTTCTGCCAGAAGGGGTATATCTATGGGAGATGCAACTTTATTCCTCCTCCTCTTCGATTACTTCATTGTCTTCGCTTTTCTCAAATTCACTTTCGATTCCCAGACGCGCGCAGGCGCCCTCATACATCTGCCGGACAGCCTGTTTTTCCTGGTTCAACTTGGTGATTCGCTCCTTGACTTCAGCCAACTCCTTTTCAATCTGCGCTGAAATGGCTTCGATCTCGGTTTTGGATACTTTGTAGACATTTTCATAGAAGGATCTCTGCTCATCATTCAGGTTTGCAGCCATGGTATTGCTCCTTTCAATGGACTGAACACAAGTTCAAACAAATCTACTTCCATATATCTCTTTTTACCTTAAACGGAATTGGTTTTCAATCCGAACCATACCGGACCATTATTTCTGGCGGAAGGGGATTGCCATGTTGAGGTGAGTCTTAACCGGGACCCCATCATGAACCGCAGGCTCAAATGTCCATTCCTTTACCGCGGCGATCGCCGCACTCACGCAGCCCGACCGTTCCAGTTGCTCATCAGCCCGCAGAACCGAAGCGTCCAGAACATTCCCGTCTTCGGAGACCAGGACGCGCAGCAGCACATTGCCTTCGATGCCCATCTGTTTGGCGGCATTGGGCATGCGCGCTTTCACCTGATTGATCGCAACGGGTTTTTTATCCGGGTGTTCGATATAGGTTCCGGCCGGGATTTTCGTGGGTTCGGGGGTGTTTGTCGGGGTGGCGGTGGGAGTCGGGGAGGGTGTGGGTGTGTCGGGCATCCGGGTGCTGGTTGCCGTCGGGGTGGCGGTGGGTGGGCGTGCCCGGGTCGGGATCCTGGTGGGGGTTGCGGTAAGGGTGGGAGTCGGGGTTTCGGTCGGAGTGTTGGTGGGGGTGGAAGTGTTCAGGGCGGCCATGGCCACGGCTGTGACCGTGCCGTTCACATCGATGACCGGAACCGCAACACGCGGTTTTTCGTCCCCGCCGGAAAACATGAAAAAAGCACCGATGATCAGGATCAATATAATCGCCCCGCCCGCCGCGAGAACAAGCGGGTTTTTCAGCTTGAAAGCCGACGGTTTCTTGGAGGGTTTGAGAAAATCCTCATCAAACTGCAGCGCCTCCCCTCCGGATTCGGACGGTTCGGGTTCCGGTTGTGGTTGATCTTCAGGCGGCATTCGAATGGGAGGTTCCCCGTAAGATTCCTCTTCGGTCAAATCGGCCCTGTCGGCAGACATCTCCGGTTCCGCTTCCAGAGAAATTTCCTCAAACTCAGTCCCTCCAAGCAGTTCTTCCGCGCTTTCCAGGACCTTGTCCAGATCTTCCTCATCCAGCTCCAGTTCAGCCCTCCCGGGTTCCCGATCCCCGGCTTCGATTTCAGGGACGGCACCCTCGCCTCCCGTTTCCTCCGGAGCCGCTTCGGGTTCACCCTTTGCTTCGGGTTGGATCTCCGGCACGGAAGGCGGTTCCGGTTCGGGCTCGATGGGATAGAGATCCTCGGGTTCTTTTATGGATTCCAGAATTTCGGGGGCTTCCAGGGCGATGTCGTCATGGAAGAGTGTCCGCATGTACAAGGCCAAGTCATACATCTTCCGGGGGGCGTTCCGGGAGGTTAGATACTTGTCCAGCTGAATCCGGAATTCTTCCGCCGTTTGAAAACGCTCTTCCGGATTTTTCCGGATCGCACGAAGGATGGTTCGATCCAGAACGCTCGACACGCGTGCATTTGCGGTGGACGGCGGCGGCGGATCCCACTCCCGGACCTTCTGAAGAATCGCCACCTCGTTGTCGGCCAGGAAAACGCGTTTGCCCGTCAGCATCTCATACAGAAGAACACCCACCGAAAAAACATCCGATCTGCGGTCCACCGTCTGGCCCCAGGCCTGTTCCGGAGACATGTAGAGTATTTTCCCTTTCAGAGCGCCAGTCTGGGTGACGGAATTTTTCGCGGCGGCTTTGGCAATGCCGAAATCGACGAGTTTGACTTCACCTTCATAGGAAATCAGCACATTTTGAGGACTGATATCCCGGTGTACGATCACCAGGTCTTCGTTGTTGAAACCCTTTTTCCGGTGAGCGTAATGGAGACCCATGAGCAGTTTGATTGCGATGAGCAGGGCCAGTTCGATCGACAACGGCTGGCTGCCGCGTCTCCCGGTGCGCATGATCGTCCGCAGATCCTTGCCGGCTATATATTCCATTGCAATATAATATGCCCCGTCCTGCTCACCCAGTTCATAAATCTGGGCGATGTTCGGGTGGGTCAGCTGCGCCGCAACTTTTCCCTCATCGATGAACATGGTGATGAAATCCTCATTTTCCACCAGATGAGGCAAAATGCGTTTGATGGCCACCAGTTTCTCGAATCCCTCCGGACCCCGCTGCTTGGCCTTCCACATCTCGGCCATCCCGCCGGTGGCGATCTTGTCGATCAGCAGGTATTTACCGAACCGTATTCCTTCCTCATAGATTCCCGGCTCTCCGGCGAGGGCCGAATCGACGGTTTCCTGGGTCAGTTGAACGGTCCGGGCCGATTCGGATGTGTCCGAAACGGATGCTTCGGAGATATCCTGGGAGGCTTCCGCTTCATCGATAATGGTGATTGCTTCATCGATGATCCGGTCGATCTCGCTGATATCCTCTTCCCGTTGTTTCGTTTCAACGGGCAGGTCGGGCACCGGTTCAGGTTCGGCAGGCGGTTCGGGTTCGGCAGGCGGTTCAGGTTCCGGCTCCGGTTCGAGCGGGATTTCAACCGGTTGTCGTTTTTTGGGTTTCGATGGTTTAACTTTCCGGATTTCCTTGGGTGTTTGATCTTTGAGCAATCCGGAGAGAGTATCTTCCAGGATGGAATCGAGATCCCGTTCCTTACCGGATTTGCCGGGCTGTTCCGGCTCCTCGGCCAGCTCTTCCATCTCAGAAGTTCGAAGCAGGGTTTCAAGGGTTTCGTCGAGCAGCTTTTCGAAGCTGCCTTCGTCGTCGGTTTTGCGCTTCGCCGGTGTTTCCTGTCCGGGCGGTTTGGAGGCGATTTTGAGTGTTGCAGCGTCGATCGGCACGGACAATTCATCGGAATCGAGCAATCCGAGGTGTTCCCGGAGTTTGACGAGGAGTTCTTCGTAATTGAAGGGTTTTAAGATATAATCATTGGCCATGTAATCCTTCATGGCCTGTCTTTTGTACTTGTAACTTTTATAAACGCTGGTGGTGATGAGAACGGGAGTATTCCTGCCGATATCGGATTGTTTGATGGCTTTGCAGACTTCAAATCCATGCAGTTTGGGCAGCATTGCTGAAAGAAGAACCAGATCCGGTTCCTCCTCAGCGAATTTCTCCAGCGCATCCAGACCGTCGAAGGCTTTCACGACATCAAACCCTGCCTGGATCAGGAAGTCTTCGGTAGCTTTCATTTTGGAGACTTCGTAATCAACGAGCAGTATCTTTCTGCCTTCACTAATCGCCATTCCCGCCTCACATTTCAAAAATACAATGTGTTTACAACCCGTTATCGACCCAACCGCTGAAGGTATAACATCTGTACGTTGGTTAGTCAACATCCGACCAAACCGGATGCTTGTGCACGCGTAACTTAATGTTTATAATAATCCCGCGATATATTTCAACGCTTCCCGATCAAACATTCAGGTTTCCCCGGATTGGAAATCTAGGAGGGCGGTCGATGGTCGAAACTCTGAAATGGGACGGACAGGCATTGTGGGTCCTGGATCAGACAAAACTACCGTTCACCGTGGAATATCGACGGTGTAACGATTCCGGGTCCGTGGCGGAAGCCATCCGGTCCATGCGGGTCCGGGGTGCTCCGGCTATTGGTGTCACCGCAGCTTTCGGGATGTTTCTGGCCGCCCGGAATGCCCTTGAAACCGGAGCTGATCTGTCCGGAGCGATTCGGAACGCGGCGGAGGAGCTGGGGAAGACCCGGCCGACGGCCGTGAATCTGTTCTGGGCGATTGACCGGATGCGGGCCTGTTCGCATTCCGGCATGCCGAAAGACGTGTTGTCCTGCATGGAAAAAACAGCGGATGATATTTTCAGAGAGGACATTGAAAGCTGCCGTGCGATCGGCCGGCATGGCGCTTCCCTGCTGCACGACGAAAGCACCGTTCTGACTCACTGCAATGCCGGCGCCCTGGCGACGGCAGGCTATGGAACCGCTCTGGGTGTTATACGGAGCGCCGTGGCGGCAGGCAAGAAAATCAGAGTTTATGCCGGTGAAACCCGGCCTTATCTCCAGGGATCCCGGCTCACCGTCTGGGAGTTGATGGCGGACGGTATCGATACCACGCTGATCACCGACGGCATGGCGGCCCATTTCATGGCAAAGGGCGAAATCGACGCGGTTTTAGTTGGAGCGGACCGGATTGCCGCCAACGGCGATACGGCGAACAAGGTCGGAACCCTTTCGGTCGCTCTCGCAGCTGCCGCTTTCGACATACCGTTCTATGTCGCAGCACCGGTGTCGACCATCGATCTGAAAATATCCGACGGATCCGGAATCCCCATCGAAGAGCGACCGGCCCATGAAGTAACCCATATCACCGGTCATCCCGTCGCCGCTCAGAATGTCAAGGTGAGAAATCCGGCTTTCGACGTCACGCCTGCATCACATATCCGGGCCATCATCACCGACAAGGGGATCGCCCGTTCGCCTTATGGATCCGCTCTTTCCCGCCTGGTCAACGGCTGAAAACGGACTGGAACGCCCGGGCTATCGCCCCCAGTTCGGTATTTTCCACCGTTCTGAAATCCAGGCATACATGATCTTTGGATATCCTGCAGATCACCGGCGGGGATTGATTCCGAAACGCTTCCATTAGCGTCTGGGGTGATTTCAGATCAGTCTCGATCTCGATCACGGAAGTCGGCATTTCAAGCAGCGGCAAAGCGCCCCCCCCCACGGGTGCCGTATCGGGTTTGACCGTCAGCTTGAGATTGGGGAGATTCAAGCGTTGAATCCTGCGGGCGGCGCTCCGGGCGCGTTTCCTGATTTCAGTATCCGGTTCGGCAAGCATTCTTAATGTGGGGATTCTGGACCATGCGGTATGCGGATCGCGGTACAGGGACAATGTCGCTTCCAGCGCCGCCAGAGTCATTTTGTCTATGCGCAGCGCCCGGGCAAGCGGATGATCGGCTATCCGTCCGATCAATTCCCGCCGCCCGATGATGATTCCCGCTTGGGGACCTCCCAGGAGTTTGTCGCCTGAAAAAGAGACGATATCCGTTCCTTCCGCAATGCACTGATCCACCCGGGGCGCATCCCGGCCCATCCGGGGACCGTCTACCATGCAGCCGCTTCCCAGGTCGAAAACGACCGGAATGGAGTGTGATCTGCCCAGAGACACGAGTTCCGGCAGGAGAACTTCCCGGGTGAATCCCACCATCTGGAAATTGGAGAAGTGGGCTTTCATCAGGAGAGCCGTGGTTTCATTGATGGCGTGCGCATAGTCCGACAGGTGGGTTCGATTCGTTGTCCCAACCTCCTTCAGCCGGCATCCGCTCATCTTCATGACATCCGGCATCCGGAAATTCCCGCCGATTTCGATCAGTTCACCCCGCGACACGATGACTTCCCTGTCCTGCGCCAGGGCGGACAATACCAGTAAAACCGCTCCGGCATTGTTGTTCACCACCGCAGCCGCTTCACATCCGGTCAATTCCCGGAGCAATTCCCCGACATGATCTGAGCGCCGCCCGCGTTTTCCGGTGCCGAGATCCAGTTCCAGGTTGCTGTAACCGGTCGAAATCCTTCCGACCGCTTCGATGGCTTCCCGGGCCAGCGGCGCCCGACCCAGGTTGGTATGAAGTATCGTGCCGGTGGCGTTTATCAACTTTCGAAGGGAACTTTGTTTTTTGATCTGCAGGCGGATTTCAACCTGTTGAGCCAGGTTTGCCGGTTCGATATCCGCCGGATTCAGGGTTTTTTTCCCGGAGCGGATTACATCCATGATTTCTCTCAGAGCGAGCTTAACCTGGTTTCGTGTATGGCATTCCGTCAGGGAGGCGAAATGCGGGTCATCCAGCAGTCGGTGAATGGGCGGGATGTCTCTGTACTTCATTGAAGTTTCCCCCTGGGTGAGCGGATTTGCCGGAATGGTCGATTTTCAAACCTTAATCCTTTATGGTTTTTTCGTCAACGTGGATTGAAAAACCTGTTGACGGATTCATTCCCCAATGCTACTGTTCAAAACAGTATGAATAACGGGAACACCCGAAGCAGAGTTCAGTCGGCCAAGAAACGGTCCCTGATATCCAGGCTGGGATTGTTCGATCAATATAATCTCGCCTTCATTCTCACTTCCATCATTCCCCTTGCCATTCTGGCCTATATCGTCATCAAATATGTCTCCCCGGCACTGATCATGGCCGGAGCGGAGACCACGCTGGTCTGGCTGAAAATACTCATACTTTTCCTGCTTTTTCTGGCTGTTCTGGGATTTTTCATTTCCAGGGCTGCAACGCATGAAACGGTCGACAAGGTCAACCAATATAACCGGAAACTGAAGCACCTGTTCGAGATTGCCCAGTCTCTCAGCCGCCAGGTTCATCTGGACGTGCTTCTCCAGGATATCGTCAAGAGTGCCATCGAAATGACCGGAGCATCCGGCGGGCTGGTTCTGCTTCGAAATGACGACCGCAGCACCATGCGTTTTGAAGTCAGTATGGGAACCGGAGCAATCACCGTGAAGGAGATTCCCATCGGCGCCGGAGTGGCGGGCTGGGTTGCCGAACACGGTGAGACAGTCGTGTTGAATGATGTAACCAGCGACTCGCGGTATCAGGGTGATCTCGATATCCTTCCGAATTTCAATACTTCCGCCATTCTGGCGGCGCCCCTGGCCATCGGGCCGAAAAATTTCGGAACCCTGGAGCTGCTGCATCGCCGCGAAGACGCGCTCGTTTTTACCGATGAAGATGCCAGTATCCTGCGAAGCCTTGCTGGGCAGGCTTCCATTTTCATCGAGAATGCCCAGTTCCGGGACGATCAGCAGAATTATTTCATTCACGTCACCGAAATCCTGCTTTCATCGCTGGAGGGCACCCGAACTTTCTGGTCGGATCACCTGAAAAATACGGCCCGGTATTCCTACCTCATCGGGAAAAAACTTAATCTGCCGGACAATCAGATGAAGACACTACATTACGCAGCGCTTCTTCACGATATCGGGTTCGTTAAAATCAACCTCAGGGATGGCTTGAGCCGGAAGCTGATCGAGCTGCATCCCGAGGTCGGGTACGAGATGATTCGGCCGATCATTTTATGGAAAGAAGTGGCACCGATCATTCGATACCATCATGAGCGATATGATGGCTCCGGATATCCGCACAACCTGCAGAAAGACGCCATACCTCTGGGTGCGCGCATCCTTTCCGTGGCGGAAACGTTCGATGTCCTGACCAACCGGCATTCCTACCGGCAGGAGACACTGGGGGTCGAGGATGCGATCCTGGAACTGAAAGCCTATTCCGGCACTCAGTTCGATCCCCAGATTGTCCAGATCATGGCAGAAATCGCCACCGATCTGGTCCTGATCTGACATTCGAAGGATAGCATCCATAAAAATTTCAACATCAGGGCATTGATTCGAGATGCAAAATACGGTAAATGCAGCAGAAGTATCGGGGAATTGACCGCGCGGAGGAAATCTCCCGGACTCTGTTGCAGGATGAACGGGATCAGGGGGATGAACAAGGAGGATCGGGTGAGACGTAAAGTTGTGGTGACCGGGCTGGGAGCTTTGACATGTCTTGGTTCGGGTATGGATGAATGCTGGCGGAAACTCATCGGCGGGATCTCGTGTGTTCGCAGGATATCGAAGTTCGATCCGGAAGGATATCCCTCTCAGATTGCCGGTCAGATCGATCATTTCGATCCCTTGGAGTTCCTCGATCCCAAGGAAATCAAACGCACGGAACTGTTTATCCAGTATGCGATCGCGGCTGCGGATCTGGCGGTCCGGGATGCCGATATCCGTTGGGATACCATCGACCGGGAACGGGCGGGTGTCTATATCGGATCGGGGATCGGCGGTATTTCGGAAGTTTGCGGTCAGCAGGAAGTGCTGATGTCCAAGGGTCCAAGGCGGGTTTCGGCATTTTTCATTCCCAATGCCATCGCCAATCTGGCGTCGGGACACGTGTCCATACGGTACCAGGCCAAAGGACCGAATTCGGCGGTCTGTACCGCCTGTGCAACCGGATCGCACGCCATCGGTGACGCAATGAAGATTATCGAACGGGGAGATGCCGATCTGATGATTGCCGGCGGATCCGAAGCGCCCGTTATGCCGCTGGCAGTGGCCGGGTTCTGCGCGATGAGAGCTCTGTCAACCAGAAATGACGATCCGGCAACGGCAAGCCGGCCGTTCGATCGGGACCGGGACGGATTTATCATTGCGGAAGGATCCGCGTGCGTGATCCTGGAATCGGAAGAACATGCGGTTAAACGGGGCGCCAGAATCTATTGCGAACTCATCGGGTACGGCATGACCGGCGACGCCCATCATCTCTCCGCCCCGGCACCCGGCGGTGAGGGTGCCGCCCGATGCATGCGGGTCGCTCTTGCCGATGCCGGCGTTACCGGGAACCAAGTGGATTATATCAATGCTCACGGAACTTCCACCCTGTTGAATGACAAATTCGAGACCCTGGCCATCAAGGCCGTTTTCGGCGATCGGGCTTACCGCATTCCCATCAATTCAACAAAATCGATGGTCGGACACATTCTGGGAACGGCCGGAGCTTTCGAATGCGCCGTGATGGCACGGTCCATTCTGGAAGGGAAAATACACCCGACCGCCAATTACCATACTCCCGATCCGGACTGCGACCTGGATTACGTTACCGAGGGATCCAGGGATATCGATATCAACTATGCCATTTCCAATTCTTTCGGATTTGGTGGGACCAATGCGGTTCTCGTGGCTCACAAATATGCAAAATGATTGAATTGACGGAATGATGGATTCCATCCCCGAAGATTTCAGAGACATCACCCGGATCATGTCGAAAGTGGATCAGGCCCTTCTGCAGAACGATGTCAGAACGGTGATCATGATCCTGCAGGATGTGGAGCGGGGCCTGGATGAGGAGACTCTGACCGTTTTACGCAGAAGTATTGCTTCAGCTGTCGAGAAATTCAATCGATTCAATGAGATATATACTGAAGGTTCCAAGGCGATCGCAATGGGTGATCCCGACCGGGCCATCACGTGTTTTCAGACGGTTCTGGCACAGATTCCAGATCACGCCGGCTCGCGTATCGGCATTCAGACGGCGACGCGTATCAGGGATTTGAGAGAGCAGGTCGACGCACTGCTGTCCCGCGCCCGGGAGGCGAGGAACCGGGAAGATTTCCTCACGGCCCAGGAACTGTGTAAGACTATCCTGTCCCTTGCTCCGGAAGATGAATACGTCAAGGATCTTGATCGCGATGTGTCCACCCGTCTGAAAAAGCAACGGCAGATCATGCGGGTGCTCCGGGAAGGCGACCAGTGTTTCGACGAGGAACGCTATGAAGACGCCATTTTGATTTGGGAAAATATCGAATCGAATGATTCGGGGGAAGGTTCCGCCATGGAACGAATCGAACGGGCACGATCCCGGATCCGGGACCGGGAAAACCGGTTGACCGAAAAAAACCGGATAACCGAAGCCCAGAGAGCCCTGGACGGAGGCCGGTACCAAACGGTTATCGATCTGATCGGGGATTTTCCGGAAAACTCGGAATATCGAATCGATGCGGAATTGTGTCTACGGAAAGCCCGGGACGGGATTGAAGGCGAGCGGACCATCCGGGATCTTGAAACACAGATCCGCAGCCAGCTCGAGAAAGGCGATCCGACCGGGGCGAAACAGCTGATCGATATGCTGATTCAACTGAATCCCCAATCCCCGCTAATCGATGAATTTAAAAAACACGGCGCTCCCTGATCCGGACTTGACCCTCCGTCCGGGAACCTGCTATAAAATCACGAGACATGAAATTCGCATACGATTTGATTTGCGTGCAGAGTTCAGTTTAAAGCGAAGAGGAGAGAACGACAGATGAAAGATCTAATCGAAGCAATCGTCAAAGCAATTGTCGACCACCCGGATGATGTGCGCGTGAATGAAGTTTCCGGTGAAATGACCACCATAATCGAACTCCGAGTCGCCCCTTCGGACATGGGAAAAGTAATCGGTCGCCAGGGCCGGACAGCCAAGGCAATCCGAACGATTCTGAATGCAGCGGGAATGCGATCCAATCGGCGGATGGAATTCGAAATCGTCAACGTGAACGAATAGCGCCGGTCATCTTCGCCGAAATTTGGATGGTAACCTGTTCCTGAACCGATCCAACATTTTGTAGATTATGTTCGTGCGGATTCGGGAGTCGCTTATAATGGAGACTGAGGGACAATGAAAACCGTCATATTTTTTGTGTTGACCGCCCTGATCGCCGAACCCGCTCTCACCCGGGCATCCAGCCGGCCGGTTGCGGAACCCTTTGCCGGGTTTATCGGAATCGACCGGATTGACCCGTTCAGGGGGGAACTTGAATCCGGCGAGGTTGATCCGGTGCAATTGTCCAGCTGGGTCATCGAACGGATGCGTTATTTTGAAGGAACAAAATCGCGATCTCCGGATGATGCACCCCATATCATGATGGCAGGTTATATGGACACCGACCTGTCCTTCTCCCAGGGCGGAACCCTGACCATTCTGGCATACGTCACGTCACCTGCCGAATCGGTCGAACAGGTTGAAATCTATTGGGACGGGGATCCGACGGGAGTTTTCCTGCATGATGACGGCATGCATGGCGATTTCGGATCCGGCGATGAACTGTGGGGATTTTCCCTCAGAATCGATCCGTTTGCCTTGACGGGGGGGGATTATCTGCTGGAGCTTCGAGCGATGGATTCCAACGGGATCTATTCGGATCTATGGCCGTATCTCACGGTGCATCCCTGATCTCCCGCCCTGCGCAGCGGGTGAGTGCAGGTCGATTATTCTAGATGTAACAGATGGGTATCAAACCGCCGCCCTGGTGGACATTGATGATTTTCGAATCCGATACCCGGACCATTCCTCCGCCGAACCGGCCGTTGAACGCGAAGAAATTGATATTGACGTTCTTAGGTTGCCAGGAGAGTTCCGGTGAGAAAACCGGCATGACATCCCTGGGTATGTAAACTTCCTCCTGAACGACCCAGCTTTCCCCGGAGGCGATCTGATTCAGAACGTTGTCCCATGTTTTCTGATCCACGGTCGATCCGATGGTCACCCCGAATCCGCCGTATCCCGCGTTTGGTTTCAAGACAAAAAGATCCTTGTTCTCCCGGACAAAGGGAAACAGTTCGATGGTCTTGTCCCGGTAGGCGGTCCGGGTATCCTTCATGAATCGCGTCCAGGGGATGGTTTCGCGGATGATCTTCAGCTCCTCCCGGGTGAAAAGCTGCCGGGATTTTTCATCGGTCATGAACCACAGTACGCATTTCAAACCGCCCAGCCGCGACGAGAATGGATTGAAAAAACAGATATTGCCGTCCCGGAACGCGTCAAGAACCGGTTTGGATCGTTCCATTTCGCCCGTGAAATCATGGATATCGTCCCGAAACACGACATGAACATGCCTGCCGTTCATGAACAATTTCTGACCATCATATTCGGCTTCCCTGGGATCCCAGAAAAAAGCCGTCATGTCGGGTTGGGAATCCAGATATGCAGCCAGGATTTCCAGGTCGTGACGCACGGTTGAATTCCAGCCAGTCGCAACCGCGACGGTGAAATTTTCGGGACCGCCGAAGTCCGCATTCATTTCCCGAACCATCCGGGAGAAATTGGGAAGAAGCGGTTCGAAATGAGCGCCATGATCCTGCATGAAGTCCCGCATCAAAGGCATTTCACTTAAAAATCCGATCAGCTTGTCATGCCAGCCCATTCCACAGGGGCTGTCGCAGTTAAATTCAAGAAACTTCAATCCATCCCCGCTGAGAAACGCATCCAGCCTTCCGTTGATGACCCGGCGGGGATATCCTGGATTAATTGCGGCAAGTTCCCGGTCCAGTTTCTCCATCTCAAAGTACTGTTCCAGTTCCGGATTGGAAAAATAAAGATCACTCACTTTTTCAATGCAATTCATGATCGTTTCGGTGACGTTTACCAGTGTTTCGTGCAGCCGGCGCTCGACAAACAGCGGTTTCAACAGAGTCGGGAACGGACGGCCGGACATGGTGAAATGGTTTTCAAGCAGCGTTCGGTTGAGCATTTGCATCTGTTCTTTTGCGCTCGGATCAACTGCTTCGGTCGTGCGTTTTTCAAAATCGGCATGAATCGATTTCAGGAATTGTTCATCAATCACTTGCAGCTCCTTTCATGTCGGGACAGAATAATTTTTCCGAGCCATATAAAAATCATATTTCGAAGGAATTGTAAAGTGGGTCGGAATCCCGCAAAAAACGACCTCCTCTGGTGAAGAGGAGGTCTAAAACTAAAGGGGAACTAGGAGGTTCAATCACGATCTGGAGTCAGATCGTTCTATTGAGATAACAACCCGGGTTGTTGATCGGTTCGAAAAAAGCGGATTTGCACTGACGGGGCGTCAATTGACAGAATTTGGCACCGCGATTAAACTTGCTTTCCGGTTTCAATGGAGGGTTTCGTGTTTGATACATTACCGGTACATCCTGCTCCGGAGGTTATGGCCCGTCAGATTGATCTGCTGACCTGGATTGCCGGATTGGCCCTGATACTGGCGTTCGGCGCTTGGATACCCTGGATCTGGCGGTATCTCGCCGGATCGGATTTCAAACCGGAATACGGCTGGTGGAGATGGTTTGTCAATATGCCGTATGGAATCCTGACGCTCTGTTTCAGGGGAATCCTGCTGGTTCTGAGAAAATTCAGGGTGCTGCTGCTGCTGGGTTTGACCGGGAGTCTGCTCGTGGTGTTTCTCTCCGGGCCGAAGACGCCCGGCCGGGCGGTCCCGGCGATGATAATCAGTCTGGTTTGTTTCATGGGTCTGCTGTACCGCTCCGGGAGGAAAATGCATCTCCTGACCGGGGGATTCCTGATATGGCTGGTCGTTTTGAACCATTTCACCGTCACGGTTTACCCGGAATGGCTGGGATGGACCGGAAAATTGATGAACGTGGAATCGGGCCTGGAGCTGTTTCGGTACGGCAATATGGAATGGCGGGAACCGCTCGTGGAGACACTCCGGATCGCCCAGGTCGATTTCAAGAGCCCGGAATCGATCGTCCTGAACGGCAGCAATTTCTCCTTCCAAATCCGGGGATGGCTGTATACGGACCGGAACGGATTGTACCGTTTTACCATCCGGTCGGATGACGGAGCGTTCCTGGAGATCGACGGGGAACCGCTGCTGTCCAATCCCGGATTTCATGCCGCCAGTGAAGTGTCTGGTGAGTTGAGTCTCGATCCGGGATATCATTTGATCGATATCCGATATTTCAACGGGACCGCTGATGCGGAACTGAAGCTTTTCTGGCAGCCGCCGGACCAGCCGGAACATATCATTCCGGCTTGCTGTTTCTTCACCCAGATCCCGTCACCCGCCCGGAGAGTTCTCTTTCATGTATTACATGGGTTTTTTACCACATGGTTGAATGTCATTCTGGGTATTGGGGGAGTTTTGTTGATCGGATTGGGTTTTGAAACGGTGCGGAAATATCTCGGGCGGGACGTTCGCCGGGATCGGATCCTGCGGCTATGGAATATGTTGCTTGCCGGTTTGCTGAAAAACGGTCCGTCTCTGTGTTTCGGCATGGTTGTTGGGCTGTCCATGCTGCTCCTGTTTGCTGTCTGGTATCACGGCATCGACTGTGCCGCAGTGGATCACGGCCTGAAGCTGCAGTTTTACGGGGACGATGTCTTCTCCCGGAAAACCGATCAGGCGGACGGCCGAAACGCGCGGTTCAACAGCATTACGTCCCGATTGTTCGACCGGCACATCTTCGGTGCCGTTTTCCATGGATACTTGAATATTCTTCAGTCCGGATCCTACGGATTCGCGATCCAGGCCGACAATGGAGCGAGATTTTATATTGATGAGGAAAAAATGATTGATGGCTGGAATGCGGATCCCCGGACACGGTTGATATCGACAGTCAAACTGGATACCGGGCTTCATCCGGTGCGAATCGAGATGCACAACCGGTTCGTGCCGGCTTTCATCGATTGGAAATACCAGCCTCCCGGAAAAAGGGGATTCTCGCCTGTTCCCCTGAGTATTTTGTATTCGGATTATCCCAAAGCGGCGGAACTCCGGGCGGACCTGCAGTTTCAGAAGGTTCGATTCTCTGTCATGATATTACTGGCCGCTGTGGTTCTTCTGGGCATGGCGGGGATCGGTTTTTTTTCGTTTCCATCCGTGTTCACGAATGTTGCCGTGCCGTTTTCCCTGGCAGTATTCATTTCGGGATTCTTATTGCAGGCCCGTTATCTGCATCGTGATCATCAATATGGGGTTCAGTGGTTCATCTATTTGGCGGCGGGATGGAAAATGCTTCTGATCGCCGCACTGATCGCTCTGTCTTTTCCGTGTCTGCGCCGGCTGCTGGCAAACATTCCGTCGATCCTTCAGAGGTCCGGAACAGCCCGGGCGGTGCTTTTCGCCGGAATCCTGTTGACCGCCGTGTGGGGCCAGATGTGTTTTACCGGTATTCAGCGTCCCGAACCCTGGAAAGGCGCTCTGCTGTTCGGCATCGCAGCTCTCCTGACAATGCTCAATCACAGGTTGCTGCCCGGATGGACCGATCAAAATGACGGCTCCGAACCGTCCCGTCCGGATCCCGTTTTCTGGGCCGCGGTAGCCGTCATACTTTATTTTGCTGCATTTCTCCGGTTTTACAGGCTGCACGAGCTGCCTCCCGGATTGTGGTGGGATGAGACCCAGACGGCGATTATTTCAAGGGATATCCTGAAAGGATGGTTCCCGCCGGTTTACGATTTGAGGATAAATGCCGGTACGCCCGCCTCCTATGTCATCGCAGGATGGTTTTATCTTTTCGGAACCTCCGTTCACGCTCTTCGGGCTTACTATGCAGCCGTCGGCGTGATCACCGTCGCCGTTTCCTATGGTTTCTTCCGACTATTTTTCAGCCGGTGGTGGAGCTTGTTCGGGATGGCTCTGATCGCGACCTCCCGATGGCTGTTTTCCATCAACCGGGTGGCCATGGCGACAATTGACGAGACGGTACTTCTGACATTTCTGGTGTTTATCTGCTACATCCGGGCATCCCGGTCCGGAAAGCTGCGGTATTACATTTCGACCGGTATGCTGCTGGGATTGGGATTATACCTTCATACCGGTGCCAGAGTCCTGCCGGTGATCATCGGATTGGATCTGATCATCCGGCTGGTTCTGGAAAGAAAGGAATTTTTTAAAAGACATGCAGCGGGATCCGCGATGATGATCGGCGTCTCCGTGATCGTCTTTATCCCTCTGGCGAAACATATTTATCAGCACCAGGACGATTATTTCCGGCGGTCCAGACAGACACTGCTGTCGACCGAATATCCCGGGTGGTATCCCGTGCCTCCCCTGGCCGAAAATGTGGTGAACTACATGAAGATGTATTCATATTCCGGTGACTGGCATCCCCGCCATAATCAGAACCGGGAACCACAGCTTCCGCCCCCCGTATCCGTCCTGTCACTCATCGGGTTGTCCTGTCTGGCAGTCCGGATCTTGCGGAAAGACGCCCGTCTCTTCATCATGGGATTCGTCTTGGTTTCGTTGCAGGGTATCCTGACCATTCACAACAACACCGCCAATCTCAACCGTGTGGCGGAAAACATACCGATCGTCCATCTGTGGGCGGTCATCGGGCTTCTGTATCTGTCCGCCGGGATAAAGCGGATCTGGAATCCCCGCGCGGCGAAAATCCTGACGGTTGCGGCGGCGGTGTTCGTCATCGGGATTTCTTCGGCCCGCGCCTACCGGATATATTTCAGGGAATATTCGGAAAATCTGGATTTGATCGGCGTCTTCGGGTTTCAACCGGAATTGACCGAACCGGCGGAATATATCCGAAAACTTCTGAGAGAGCGAAATGATCTGGAAATCTGGGCGGAGTACATCAATGCTGATTCCTTCCGCTACATTCAGCCAAGGCATCCGCGACTGCATGACCTGACCCGCAGCGCAGCAGTCCGGTTTAGCCCCGGCTTTTCCACGGCCATCCTGATCCTGTCACAGAACGATTCCCTGACCCGGACCATCCGGGAGCGGTATCCGGATGCGGAGGAGGTTGAGGTTCCCTATTCCCTCGACCGCAATCACGTCTTATTCAGAGTTTTTTATCTTCCTGCCGGATTCGCAGACTGATTTCAATTTGTCCCGGAGTACATCCAGTGGGACATCCGGATGGATAATTGTTTTGCCGATCCCGGCCGGCAGGACCATGCGGATTTTCTCCATCGCGGTTTTCTTATCCCATTTCACGTGGGACAGGACTGAATCGACATCCAGATGGAAGATGGCGGGTTTGAGGCCGAGCTGGGAGAGGACCCCGAGAATTCGATCGGCGGTGCTGCGTTTCAAGATATCCAGGGATACGGCGATTTCGCTGGCGACGGTCAATCCCGCAGCCACGGCTTCGCCGTGGAGGATACCGGTGTATCGGTCCGAAGCCTCGATGGCATGACCGATTGTATGTCCGAGATTCAATCCGGTCCGGACACCTTTTTCATGTTCGTCCCGTGTGATGATTTCAGCCTTGAACCGGCAGCATTCGCGGAGAATCTCGCCGGGCGGATGACCCAACCTGCCGGGGCGGGCGGCAAAATGTTCAACAATTTCCCAGAGAGGTTCGCCGCAAAGGACTGCCATTTTGACGATTTCAGCCATGCCGTTGCGCAGATGTCTTTCCGGCAGCGTTTTGAGCGTGCGGGTATCCGAAATGACCAGATCCGGCTGGTGAAACGCTCCAACCAGGTTTTTCCCCTCCGCAAGATTGATCCCGGTCTTACCTCCCACCGAAGCATCCGCCTGGGCCATCAAGGTTGTGGGTATCTGAGCGAAGGGAATCCCCCGCATGAACGTGGCCGCGGCAAATCCCCCCAGATCACCCGGTATTCCGCCCCCGACAATGACGATCAGGGAAGACCGGTCGCAACCTTCCCGAAGCAGGTGATGGTAACAGTCCTCCAGAATCGCCATGGATTTGGATGGTTCGCCCGGAGAGATGGTGAACGGCCGGGTCAGAATGCTGCCGGCCGCGCTCAGTCCGTTCGAAATTTTCGTTCCATAGACAGGATAGACGGTGGTGTCGGAAACGATGCAGGTTTTTCGTTTTCTCAGGTTGTCCGGAATCAGGTCTGCCAGTCTTTCCAGGATTCCGTCACCGATATGAATCGGGTAGGAACGGGGGCCCAGATCAACATTTATGGTGAACATTTTCTCGGAGTTTGCCACAAGCGGATCAGAGATCTTCCGATGGGGGTTCCGGGAACACCTGGAATGGAAGCCGCTCCTTGTAAGCCTCGAAATTCTCCTTGATCTCGTCCAGAGAGTCGCTCCCGAATTTTTTTAGAAGGCAGTCCGCGATGACCAGGGCCAGCATCGATTCCCCCACCACACTCATCGGTCCAACCGCACAGATTTCACCGAAGGTCTGGGGCGGCTGGTCGGGACGCAGAGTTTTCAGATTGACGGACGGCATGGGTTTCATCGGGCAGGGTACCGGAGCCAGAGCGCAGCGGAGGAGAATGGGGCTCCCGTTGGTCACGCCGTCTTCGATTCCGCCGGCGTGATTGGTGCATCGATACACGATGTCCGGTTCCGTCCGGTTGCGTCTTTTCTTTATATAAAGCGGATCGTGGGCGGCATAGGCCGATTGAAAGGCACTCCGGAATCCATCTCCAATTTCAATACCGCGAACACCCGGCACGCTCATCATGGCCAGGGCGATCCGGCCGTCAATCCGCTGGTCCCACTGGGCGTACGAACCCAGGCCGACCGGCAGGCCCGTGCAGATTACTTCGAACACGCCGCCCAGCGTTTCGCCTTCCCGGCGGGCGGCTTCCAGGGCCAGTATCATCCGGTTGGCGGCTTCGGGATCGGCGCAGTGAACGGATGAAACTTCGGCCAGTGACCGGATATCAAACAGGTCTCCGGATATCAAACCCACTTCTTCCTGCCCGATGGATATTACATGCGAAAATATTTCAATACCGAAATGCATCAACAAGCGCCGGGCGATCGTGCCCGCTGCAACCCGGATCACGGTTTCCCGGGCGCTGGCCCGCTCGTCGACATAACGCAGGTCCCGGTACCCGTACTTGATGGCACCCGCCAGGTCGGCGAACCCGGGACGGGGGGTGCTCCAGGCACCCATAACGCGTTTTTCCATGGAATGTACCAGAACCGTCTGGGCCAGTCCGGCATGCCGGTTCTCGATCTGCAGGGCGATGGGGATTCCCAGGGTTTCTCCGGATCGGATCCCCGAAAGAATGGCGACTTCATCCTCTTCCGAATGGATATAAGTTTCGTCGTCGACGTTGTAGGAGGAATGAAGGCGGGCGAGCTGCGTATTGATTGTTTCCGGATCGACCGCCAGCCCGGCGGGGATCCCTTCCAGGAAAGCCAGAAGCGAGAACCCGTGGGATTCTCCCGCAGTGAACAGGCGAATGACCGAAAACATCATAAACGTCTACTCGGGACTCCCAACCCTTTCAACCTCCGCAAAATAAGATAACCGCATGGTATAAGTTGCTCTGCCCTGTGTCAACGATCTCAGATCCGTTGCATATCCGAACATCTGCGACAACGGCACATTCGCCCGGACAATCTGGAATTGTTTCCGCGTTTCAATCCCCTCGATATTTCCCTTGCGCATCTGTATGTTGCCGATCACATCACCCAGAAACTCATCGGGCAAAATGATTTCGACGGCCATAATGGGGGACAGCAGGATGGGTTCAGCTTTCATGCACACTTCGCGGAAGGCAACAGCCGCGGCAAACTGAAAACTCTCATTCGACGAAAAATCCGGATGATATCCGCCTCCGATCAACGCCACATGAATGTCTTCGATGGGATACCCGAACTGGATTCCGGCCGTCAGGCTGTCACGAACACCCTGTTCCACCTGCCGAACGAAGAGTTCCGGCAGGATGTCCGGAGCTACGGCGGATTCAAACACGAAACCCGATGACCGTTCGCCTGGAGATACCTTCAATATGATATGGGCATAATGCTGATGACCGGCAATCTGCCGCTCGAATTTTTCCTCATGAATCGCTTCCTTCCGGATACTTTCCCGGTAAGCGACCTGGGGTCTGCCGACTTTGGCCTTGACATTGAATTCACGGGTCAGGCGTTCGGTGAGAATCTGAAGATGCAGCTCCCCCATTCCTGAAATGATGGTCTGCCCGGTATCGGGATCCTGGTTCACTCTGAAAGTGGGATCTTCCTCCGCCAGGGACGTGAGCGCGTTTCCCATTTTCCTCTGATCGGCAATCGTGTGCGGTTCGATGGCAATGAAAATCACCGGCTTGGGAAACTCCATCGGCTCAAGATACACCAAGTCCCCGGGTGCGCACAGGGTGTCCCCCGTAACGGAATTTTTCAATCCGATAACCGCTGCGATATCACCGGGCCCGACGGCTTCAATCCGTTCCCGTTTATTGGAAAACATCCGGAACAACCGGCCGATGCGCTCTTCTTCACCGGTGCGTGAATTCACCACGCGGTACGGATGTTCCAGGTGTCCCGAATAAACTCTGAGATAATGCAGTTTCCTGCGTTCGGGATCATTCATGATCTTGAATATGAGGGCGGTGAAAGGTTCCCTGGGGCTGGAATAACGGATCACTTCCTCATGTGTCGTCACCCGTTGTGCAAGCACCGGTGGAACATCGGTGGGGGAGGGAAGGAAGTCGACAATGCCGTCCAGCACCGGCTGGATGCCCCTGTTCTTTAATGCCGCGCCACAGAAAACGGGGAAAATCCGGGTTTTCAGGGTCAGATCCCGGATGGACTGCCTGATCAGCCGGGAATCGATATCGGCGCCCTCACAATAGCGTGTC
Organism: candidate division CSSED10-310 bacterium; assembly: GCA_016927905.1. GTDB lineage: Bacteria > CSSED10-310 > CSSED10-310 > CSSED10-310 > JAFGJC01 > JAFGLW01. The sequence goes on from JAFGLW010000006.1 coordinate 41,350, forward strand.
AGCAGTTCCTCATTGGTTTCGGAAAGAATCTCAATCATCGAATCACGCCATTTCCGAGCCTGCTCCCAAATCTCCGCAGGAACATCGGTTGTCTCATATTCCAGCTCCAGATCCCGGGGCCAGATCAACGCCTTCATCTCAATCAGATCTACGACACCCTTGAATTCGTTTTCCGAGCCGATCGGTATCTGGACGGGCAGGGGCAGAGCGTGAAGACGATTCTCGAGAGCTTTCAGCACCGCGTAAAAATCCGCGCCGATCCGGTCATTTTTATTGACAAAGACAATCCGGGGAATATGGTACCGGTCCGCCTGCATCCACACGGTTTCAGACTGTGGTTCGACACCTCCCACGGCACAGAAAACCGCGATCGCTCCATCCAGAACCCGCAGGCTTCGCTCCACTTCGGCGATAAAATCCACGTGGCCCGGAGTATCGATGATGTTGATCTGGTGTCCCCGGTGTTCGCATGTGATCGCCGCAGATGTTATGGTGATGCCCCGCTGCCTTTCCTGCTCCATCCAGTCCATGACCGTGGATCCTTCGTCGACCTCGCCGATCCGGTGGGTATATCCGGTAAGAAACAAAACACGTTCGGTCAGGGTCGTTTTCCCCGCATCGATATGGGCCATGATTCCGATATTCCGTATTCGTTCCAGCTTCGTTGGCGGTGATTTGGATGCCATATCGTTTCCCGGTTCAGTCGACGGATGTTTCCTGGGTCACGCTGATGATTTCCTCCAGGGAGGTGAATCCCTGAAGCGCTTTTCGGATGCCGTCCTCCCTGAGAGACCGCATTCCCCGCTTTTTCGCTTCGATTTCAACTTCCGCCGATGGGGCCCTGGCGACGATCATCTGGCGCATCTTCTCGCTCACCAGCATCAACTCGAATATCCCCATCCGCCCGCTGTAACCGGTATGGCGGCACTTGTCGCAACCGGTTCCCCGGAACAGCTGCAGGTTTTTGGGTATTTCCTTCAAACCCAGCGATTTCAAGACGATTCCCGGTGGAGTGAACGGCTCGCGGCAGTGTTCGCAGATTTTCCGGACAAGCCGCTGGGCCAGTACGCCCAGCAGGGAGGATGCCAGGATATAGGGTTCAACCCCCATCTCCAGCAGCCGGATGATGGTGCTGGGCGCGTTGTTGGTGTGGAGTGTTGACAGGACGAAATGTCCGGTGAGACCGGCTTCGATCGCGATATTCGCCGTTTCGGGATCCCGGATTTCGGCGACCATGATGATATTGGGATCATGGCGCATGATCGATCTCAAGCCTTTTGAAAAAGTGAATCCGGCCTGAGGATGTATCTGTCCCTGAACGGACCCGTCAATCTGATATTCCACTGGATTTTCCAGGGTCAGGATCTTTTTGGTGGGATCTTTGATTTCGTTCAGAATCGACACCAGAGTGGTGGTCTTGCCGCAACCGGTCGGTCCCGTCACCAGAAATATCCCTTTTTCCTGGTTTAAAACTTTGTGGAAATCATCCAGTGCTTTCGAAGACAGGCCCAGATCGGAGATCGGTATCCGCATCTTGCGTTTCAGTATCCGCAGCACGATCGATTCACCGAAAATACCCGGGAAAGTCGAAACGCGGAAATCTATATCATCCCCCCCGATAATCTTGGAAAACCGGCCGTCCTGGGGGATCATGCGAAGATCGATTTTCATTTGGGACATGATCTTGATTCTGGAAGTGAGCGGCCCGATCAGGGTGGAGGGTATCATTTCGATGCCCTGCAGTTTTCCGTCTATCCGCATCCGGATATGCAGTCCATCTTCCTGAGGTTCAAAATGGATATCCGAAGCGTTTTCGGACAGCGCCCGGTTGATATATTCATCCACCAGCTTCACGATCGGGGCATCGGTCAGGCCGGGAGACGGTGCCGATCGCAGCTTGTCCTCCATTTCCGTGCCGGTTTTCCGGGAATTGACCTCCTTCATGGCCTCCATAATGGCGCCGTACCGGCCGTAAAACTTATCGATCATACGCTTGATATCCAGCGGATTGCCGGGGATGTTGCGGATCTGGGTGAGTCCGGATGCGAATCCCACCATCTGCTGCGCTTCAAAATCCGACGGATTCGCCATGGAAACATAGATCTGGGAGCCCTTGGTGAACAGCGGCATCACCACATGTTTCCGAACGTTTTCCTCCTTGAACTTATCGAGAAGGGGATTTTCAATGATGTAGGAATCCAGATCGTTACACCCCTCACCAGCTAAAACGGTATTGATCTTCAATGATTCGGTGTTGTACCGGTTGGCGATGATCTTGGTTATTTTTTGACCGGTATTCCGGTGGACGGACATGGATTCTTCATACTGGGTGTCATTGATGACACCTTTTTCCAGAAGCGTTCTCGCTATTTTCTCGTTGCTCCAGTGGGACATATGATTTTCTCCCCGCCTGATCGAAATCAATGGGAAATGTTAAGAGAGTGAGGGTGGGGTGTCAAGCAGGCCCTGATAATATATGAATGCTGCTTCAGATCGACTTGTTCTTTACCGTCATTTTGCGGATATGGGTGGACTTTGCTGAGCATTTCCATTAAAATCTGTCAGTTTGAAGCCTGGATGTCGCCCGGGCAGGGAATAAGGAGATGAGCGATCATGGTCAAGCGCAAGCAAAAAGACGGTTCCGGTTTCACGATGAGCGCCCTCATTCGTCAAGTTCTCATGGATATGAATGCGCACTCCCTGGAAGAAATCACCGAACACATCCAGAAATTCATGTGCAAAACAATTGCACCCAAACAGTTCCAGGTGATGGTCCAGCGTATCCTCGAACAGGATCCGGAAATCGAAAAAACATCCAAAGGGTTCAAGCTCAAATCCGGCAAATCCGTTCTGGACATGGTGGTTGACCTGGTTGCCACCGTCAACAGCCCGCTGCTTCAGAAAGACATTGTCAGAAAAATCGCCAGGGAACAGAACGTTCCGGTGGAGACCGTCGAACTGGACCTGGATGCCGACAAGCGGTTCGCTCAAATGGAGCATAAAGGCAAGACCTACTATTATCTTGCCAGGCGCCAGGTGGTGAATGACCGGGTCATCGACATCCTGAAATCCAAAAACCGACCCCTCACTTTTTCAGAAATTTATAAATTTCTGGAAACGGAATACAATCTTCCCAAAACAACGGTGATATTTATTCCCGCTATCGAATCGAAAATAAAACGGTACCCGGGTTCGAAGTTTGCCCTGCCCATAGTTCAACCCAGGAAAAAACCGGAAAAAATGATCCACAATGTCACGCGTGTGGAACTGGAGCGGGTGGTGAAATACCTGAAACAGGCTGGAGAGCCCCTGTCTTCCTCACAACTGTCCGAAAAAGTTCTCAAACGGCCCGTGGAGGAAACGAATCTGCGTATCCGGCTTGCCCGGGATACGCGGATCAGGCATGAGGGCGAGCAGTTCGTTCTGGAGGAAATATCCGAGGAGGTCGAAATTCCTCAAAAAGTCCGGGAACGGGTTGAAGGGCAATATTTCAAGGTCAAGGCGAGACTGGTCGGGAGTCATGAAGTTCATACCATCGACCAGCTGCTGGACAGAATTTACAAAATCAATATCAGCCACATGGAGTACGATTTCTACCGGGAACTGCTTCTGGAACATCTGATGAAAGACGAAGGAGTGGTCCGGACGGTTGAAGGCTGGCTGCAGATTGAAGCGGACCCGCGGACGCGTTCGCCACTGCCCCTCGAATTGACCGGGGCGACATCCCCCCAACCACCTCCGGAGCTGCAAATCGATAAACTTACCGGAGTCGAACAGGCCTTTCTGAACATGGAAACCGATCCCATCATGGCCGATGAATCCAAGGGTTCCGGTGTGCGGCACCGGGTGACCATCGGAGAACGGCGGTGCGGAGCCATCCGGCTGTCCGACATCCAGATGTCGGCTTTTCCGTCCCTGCCCCAATATTATGAGATTGTTCTAAGAGATGGATCGGGAGAAAACGAATTCCTGGGATTTTTCAACCGGCGCAAATGCGCCATCAGCGATCTCGACAGGCTGTTCGAGTCCGGTTTCGGAGTCGCCGGGGGAATTCTGGAGTTGTGGCAATCTCCTGAAAATCCATACCAGTTCACGGCCGTGATCATCCCGGATACCGAAAATATCAGTATCAGCGCGCGAAAACTGGCCCAACTCGTCAAGATGACTTCCAGGGAGTGGTCGACCGACGACCTGGCGAAAGCTGCTTTCAAGGGACGCCGCAAAGCGATGTCCCTGATGCAGATATGGATGGAAATCAATGCCGTGCGATCCGTTTCAAGGGAAGAACTGCTCGCGGTCCTTCAAGATTTCGAAAGCTTCGTTCCCGACGAAAAGCTTGAAGGCTGTTACCGGTATGACGAATCGGCAGGAACCGGCCGGATATCGGTCCTGGCGGAGGATATCGAAGATAAAACGCCTGAGGTTAAAATCCCGTCCCCGATGGAAGCGGAACCGGAGGGAATGGAAGCGGAACTGGAGGAAACCAGACCGGTCAAACCTCCGGCCGTTGTCGCCGAACCCGTGGCGAAAGACAAACAACCGCCTGTCGTCAAGCGGAAACCGAAACGCAGGAAGGAACTGGAGGAGGAGATCCCGGATCACATCCGCAGGCTGCGGGATATGGGCCGGCGACTGCCCCGCCTGCAAACCGTGCGAAGCATGGTCGTCAAACCATCGGGCGATTCACCCAACAGCCAGATCGGCGCCGTGTCGGTGGGCAGGATTTCGCACCAGGAACGGCGGGTATCCGATCGAAAACCCAAAGCGGTTCCCGAACCGCTTCTCATGGATGTTCCACCGAAATCCGATGCGAAACAGGATTGGAATACGGTGGATTTTGTCAACCCCGACCGCGGTCCCGGCCATTCGGAGTTGTACCAGGCTCTGGAAGTTCTGAAGGCTTTCATCAATCGTCCGCCCCGGATTCGCAAGACGGACGGTTCCATCGTGATCTGGCTGGACGCGAACGACCTGGCCGTCTATTTCCGCATTCCGCCCGAAAATCCGAACTGCTGGCTGGCCTGGATCCCGGATGAAGACCTGTCGGCTGTCGAAGGATCCCATGTTTTCCTGAGCGAATCGGATCGCCGGGCCAAACACGCCATGAAAGGCTACTGGTGGTGTACCGGCAAATTCAGGGGTCCCAGAGGCAACTGGAAAGACGCCAACATCATGGAAGGCGTTCAGATCATCGGAAAAATCCTCGAACTCATGGACAAACCCAGGAAATAGGTTTCATGTTCATCATTGACAATGTGATTGTTCCCCGGGAATTGTCTGCATCGATGTTTTCCTGCCGCCTGAAAACGTGCCGCGGAGCCTGCTGCATCGTGGGTGATGCCGGTGCGCCGATTCAGCGGGAGGAAATCGTGCGGATCGAAAGACGGCTGCCGGACATTCTGCCTGTATTGACCGGGAAATCCCGGAAATACATCGAACGTTTCGGTTTCGCCCGGCTGGATGAGTTGAATCATTGGAGTGTTTCCTGCCTGGACGGCACCGGCAGATGCGTCTTTGTCAAGATGAAAAACGGCATCGCCCGCTGTGCCTTGGAACGCATCGATCAAACCGCCGGACAGGGAAGCCTGAGACCGGTGAGCTGCAAGCTGTTTCCACTCCGGGTCCGGCGATGGGGCTCTTTTTACATCATCGATCCGGAGCGCTGGGAGGAATGTGAATCCGCCTGGCGGTCCCGGACGCCTCTGGTGGAATTCTGTCTGGAAGGCCTGGAGATTCAATTCGGGAGAGACTGGGTCGAACGGTTCATGGAAACGATCGGCCGTCCGGCCGGATCCCGGGAAAATTCATTCCGCTGACCGGGTGCGGTCACGACCCGGGATCACCGGGCAGCGGCGAATTCACGGTCTTCAAAGGAATATCGGCACCGGATCGTCCGGTGACGACTTCGTTCCCGCGACGGGTGAGCACATTATCATGGAACAGGTTCATATCGGCGGAAACACAAGGCTTGACGATCGAAATCTCCCCGTGTAATCTCCATGTTTCGGTTCGTATGATGATTGAAGGAATGAAACGGATGAACGGGGATGTTTTCGGCCGGGTGATGGAAGCGATCAAACGAAGTGACGGGATCATGATCGCCACGCATATCCGGGCAGATGGTGATGCGATCGCAGCAGCCTGTTTCTTCGGAAAGCTTCTGACTGCATTGGGGAAGATGTTCCGGATGGTTCTGGACGAACCGGTTCCGGATCTCAAGTACGGGTTTCTCGATGGTTTTGAGCGATTCGAATCCGCGGGGGATCTTCCTGTGGAGTTCCACCCGGATCTGGTCATCATCCTGGATACGCCGACCTTCGGGCGCTTGGGTTCGATTGCCGGCAGGATCCCGAAAGATTCCTTCATCATCAATATCGATCACCATATTTCCAATGAAGGATTCGGAGGGATCGACATAGTCGATCCGGAGATGTCTTCCACCTGCGAAATACTGGTTGGCATGGTACGCCGGTATCCGGAGTTCATGGATGGTCACTGCGCGGAAATTCTTTATACGGGCATCTGTTTTGACACCGGTCGGTTCAGGTTTGCCAATACCCGATCCGGTACGTTCCGGGCGGCAGCATATCTTGTGGAGAATGGGGCCAGACCGGACAGGATATCCGAGAACCTGTTTTACGGATGGTCTCATCTCCGGGCCCGGATCCTTGGAAAAATCCTAAGTGGTATGCAACTGGAAAAAAACGGCAGAATCGTGGTTCTGAAACTGGAAAATGATTTTTTCCGGGAAAATCCCGACGGGTGGCAGGAGCTTGAAGGGGTGAGTGATTTGGGTGTCTCCCTGAAAGGCGCTGAAGTCTCGCTGTTTTTAAAGGAAATCGATCCGGGTCGATACAAAGTCAGCCTGCGGTCGACCGGGAAATGGGATGTGGGCCGGGCGGCATCCTATTTCGGTGGCGGCGGTCACCCGATGGCGGCGGGTTGTGAACTGACGGGAGATTATGAACCGACTGTCCGGAAGCTGATTCGGGCTGTGGAACGGTTTCCGGTTCGGGTCCATGGTTGCGGGGATCACCCGCATTCGGAATAACCGCAACTCCGGCAGGTTTCGCAGCCGTTGATGTGCTCGATGACGCCTCCGCAGTCCGGGCAAGCGCCGCGTTCCCGGTTGTAGGTTATCTGAGGATTCCGGTTGGATTGGTTGTGAAGGTACCATTGCAGGGCTTTGGCGATGGCATCGGAACATGACAGAGTTTTGTTCTGACCGTATCCTTTCTGTTTGTGACAGCTGATGCCGATCAATTGTTTGACGACGTTCATCGGGTCAATGTTGCTGCGCAGAGCCAGGGAAATGAGCCGGGCTGTGCTCTGGGTTTGCGAAGCCACGCATCCGCCCGCCTTTCCGATCTGAGCGAACAGCTCGAACGGCCGCCCCTCCATGTCTTCATTAATGGTCACATACAGACTGCCGCAACCGGTCTGCATCTCGATGGTCTGTCCCACCATGGCCGACGGCCGGGGTCGCGGCGTGATGGTTGTGGATTTACCCTGACCGGTTTTGCGGTCCCGGGTTGACCCGGTGGACAGAACCTGGTTTTCACGGGAACCGTCCCGATAGACTGTGATACCCTTGCATCCCGACCTGTAAGCCAGCATATATGCTTCCCGGACATCCTCCTCGGCGGCCGATTCCGCGAAATTGATGGTTTTAGATACCGCATTGTCTGTGAATTTCTGAAACGCGGCCTGCATCCTGACATGCCACTCAGGTGTAACGTCGTGTGAGGTGACAAACAGGTTTCGGGTATGAGCCGGAATCTCCGGAATGTCCTTCAGCGACGAAGTCCGTGATATCTTCCGGATGAGATCTTTCGAATAAAAACCCTGCTCCCTGGCATGGTCCAGAAAAAGAGGATGGACGTCCAGCAGTTCCTCTCCATCCAGGATCCGCCGTTTGAATACAATCGAAAACAGCGGTTCAATTCCGCTCGAACAGCCGGCAATAATGGATATGGATCCGGTCGGCGCGATGGTTGTAACGGTGGCGTTGCGGATTGGTTTCCGATCGTGCCGGTCCCATTTCGAACCCTTGAAATTCGGGAATGCACCACGCTCCCGAGCCAGTTCCCTGGATGCACGATTCGCTTCCGTCCGGATGAAACTCATGACATCCGATGCCAGCTTCAAGGCCTCCTCCGAATCATACCGGATACCCATCCGTATCAGCAGATCGGCAAACCCCATGACTCCAAGGCCGATCTTCCGGTTTGCCAGCGTCTTTTCTGAAATCTCCGACAACGGGAACTGATTCACTTCGATCACATCATCCAGAAAACGCACGGCGACCCGGATCGCTTCTTTCAGATGAGTGTAATCCACATCGACCGATCCCTTCCGGTCCGCAACCATCTTGGCCAGATTGATCGACCCCAGGTTGCAGGATTCATATGGCAGAAGCGGTTGTTCGCCGCAGGGATTGGTCGACTGGATGGCTCCGACATGGGGAGTGGGATTGTCGGCATTGATGCGGTCCAGAAATATCACGCCGGGTTCCCCGTTTTTCCATGCCTGGTGAACGATCAGATCAAACACTTTCCGGGCATCCAGATTGCTCTGTATCTGACCGGTGCGCGGATTGATCAGGGGATATTCGGCATCGTTTTTCACCGCTTCCATGAACGAGTCCGTCAATGCAACGGAAATATTGAAGTTTTTCAGCTTACCGGTATCATCCTTGCATGTGATGAACTCCATAATATCCGGGTGATCGACCTTCAGGATGGCCATGTTAGCGCCCCGCCGGGTTCCACCCTGTTTTACCGCTTCCGTGGCGGAATCGAACACGGACATGAAGGAAACCGGACCGCTGGCAACGCCGTTGGTTGTTCTGACCCGGTCGTCTTTGGGTCGGATGCCGGAGAAGGAAAAGCCGGTTCCGCCGCCGGATTTGTGAATGAGCGCCGTATCCCGGATGGTGTTGAATATCGAATCGATGGAATCCTCAACCGGCAGGACGAAACAGGCCGATAATTGCTGCGTTTCCCGGCCGGCGTTCATGAGCGTGGGGGAATTCGGCATGAAATCCATCCGGGCCATCATCCTGAAAAACCGCTCCTCCCAGTCATGCGCTTCCTGCTCGTTTAAAAACTTGCGTTCCGCCATGGCGATGGCCCGGGCCGCCCGCCGGAACAGTTCCACCGGCGTTTCAATCACCTTGCCTTCCTCATCCTTCCGGAGATATCGTTTTTTCAAGACGACCCGTGCGTTTTCACTCAGTTCGATTGCGAAGTCATCGGGACGGGAAACAGTCAGGGCGTCATCGGCTGGAAACACGGCATCCGGTGATGCGGATCGCTGATTATCGGCATGCGATCCACCTCGAACCGCAGGTTCTTCCATCTGATCCTCCTCAAAAAACAGCATTACCCGGAAAAAAGATTTTAAAAACAATCGGTTGCAACAAATAAGACTTATACCACAATATATGGGGTGTTCGTCAAGAGTATTTCCGGTGTCACAGGCCTGAAATCGGGTCTCAATCCGCGTAACTGCTTGGAGAAATTAATGAAAAAAACCTGGTGCGGCAATCGCGGATGAGCGGGATCGGAGTCAGTCGAGAAGCTGGATTCGAACCCGGGCCAGACCCTGTTTCACGAATCCGAGTTTGCGGGCTGCGCCGTACGAGAGATCGATGATGCGGTTTTTTACAAAAGGACCGCGATCGTTTATGGTCACCACCACGCTCCGGTTGTTATCCAGATTGGTGACCCGGACTTTGGTTCCGAAGGGGAGCGTTCGGTGGGCGGCGGTGAGATCGTACATATTGAATCGTTCGCCCGATGCCGTTTTCCGGCCGTGAAACTCCTTGCCGTACCAGGAGGCGGTACCGGTGTGGCTTTCACCGGGGATGCGCGGTGTGCACTGGCAGAAGATGAGACCGGTTGCGGCAAGAAAAACACAACAAACGGCGAATCGCCGGAGGTGATCAGCCGGAAGGGGATTCATCGATCCATTTCTGTATGGTGGAAGCATCGAAAACCGGTCCATCCGAACAGATCTGTTTGGGACCGGCGAGGGTCTGTATGGTGCAGCCGAGACATGCGCCGATACCGCAGGCCATCTGGCTTTCCAGCGATACCTGAGTGGGGATCGAATGCGCCTGGCTGATATGTGCGACGCTTTTGAGCATCGGTTCGGGTCCACAGGCGTAGATGGCGGAATTCTCCGGGTTTACCTGACGCAGATATTCCGCAAAACCGGCGGTGACCGTCCCATGATATCCCCGGGATCCGTCATCGGTTGATTCATGAATTTCCTGACCGGGACTTCTGAAATGATCCGCCAGTATCAGCTCCTCACTCCGCCTCGCTCCCAGAAAAACACTCGCGGGTATTCCCATCCGGTGCAGTTCGGCTGCCAGGAACACCAGGGGAGGTGTTCCCGCGCCGCCTCCAAGCAGATACGCCCGTTTCAGTGTTTTTGATATGGAAAATCCGACACCCAGAGGACCCATGCAGTCGATTTCTCCCCCGGGAATAACTTCCGATAGGATCCGGGTGCCCCGTCCCGCAATTTTATAGACGATCCCCACCGCTCCTGGAGCGGGGATATGCATGATCGAGAAAGGTCTTCGCAGCAGCGGATCGGTACTGTGCATCGAGATCCGCATCATGACGAACTGCCCCGGGACGGCTCGGCTGGAAATCCCGTCGCTCAGAAATTCCAGATAATAATATCCCGGAGCGATCTTTCTGTTTTCGACAACGCGGTTCACGGCAATTTTATACCATACAGAATCCTGTGAATAAACCGGATGGTCCGGGTTGTGAAAACCGGGAACCGCTCATTTTTTTAAAGGTCGTCCCAGATCAGATTTTCCAGGTGCTTGAGTTGATCCAGGGAACCGAACAGGATCAGCTTGTCTCCCGATTCGAGATGAGTCTGGGATCCGGGATTGAATATCATGCTTCCGGACTGTTTGATGATGCCGATGGCAACCAGCCCGAATTTCTGGCTCAAAGCGGCCTGCTGGAGCGTGATGCCGGTCAGGGGGGAATCGGGCGGTATTTCGATTTCCTCCAGTTCCACACCGTATTCGTCTCGGAGAAGATCCAGATCGAGGAATTTCACGATACCCGGTCTCATGGCCGCCATGGCCATCTGTCGGCCTCCTATGGCATGCGGTAGAACAACCTTGTTCGCGCCGGCGCGGTACAGTTTCTTTTCGGTATCGGAGCTTTCGGCCCGGGCGACGATATGAAGATCCGGATTCAAACCCCTGGCGGTCAGCGTGATGAATACGTTGTCGGCGGGGGAATCGACCGCAGTGATCAGGGTATCCGCTGTTTTGACGCCCGCCCGGATGAGCACTTCATCATCGGTCGCCTCCCCCTGAACGGCGTTGATCCGGAATTCGGCCAGTTCAATCAGAACCTTTTCGTCACGCTCGATTACGACATACGGCACTTTCCCTTTCCGGAGTTCCTCGCAGATCTGCCGCCCCGTCCGGCCAAATCCGCACAGAATAAAGTGCGATTTCATCCGTTTGACTTCACGTTCCATCTTGCGTCTCCCAAAAAGCTTCAGGATCTGTCCTTCCACGATCAGTCGGGTCAGTGATTGGGCTGCGTATACGACAACGGACATTCCCACAATAACAAGAAAAATGGTGAAGATCCGCCCGTGAACCGAAAGATCATGCACTTCCCCGAAACCGATCGTCGTGAGAGTGATGACCGTCATATAGAAACTTTCCAGCACGCTCCACCCTTCGATAATGGAATATCCGGTGGTTCCGACGATGCTGATCGCCACCATGATCACCACCGACAGCCAGAGCTGTTTTGATGGATTGTCGATTTTCATGGAAGTATTTTACTCAAAGGTTCCGGCCAGTTCCATCGTCGATCGAGCCGGTCCGCCGGATAATGATCAGAGTCTGATCGTCCGGAGCCGGTATATCGTCCCGGAAAGTCCGGCAGGCGCGGGAAATCGTTTCCAAAATTGAATCGGAGGATTGAGAACGGTTGTCGCGGCAGAGATTCACGAGCCGGTCCAGTCCGAAATGCTCGTGCCGGGAGTTTCTGAGGTCGATGATCCCGTCGGTATACATGCACATCAGATCACCGGGCCGGAGTAAAACGGTCTGGCTTGAGTATGTCGCATCTGGAAACAGACCCAGAATCAGTCCCCCTGCATTTAATACCCGGTGGGATCCGTCACTTCGCATGAGTATGGTGGGATCGTGTCCGGCGGTGAGAAGACGCATGCTTTCCTTTTCAGGATACCAGATGGCGAATACCGCTGAAATGAACTTATTGTCCGGTGTGGCTTCGCAAATCAGTTTATTGAACCGGCCGATGCTCTCCTCGAGATCCGCCAGATGAGGCCGCAGCATGTGAAAAACGGCATGAAATGTTGAAACCAGCATGGCCGCCGGGACGCCTTTCCCGGATACATCCGCGATGGTGACCGCGGTGCCCCCGCCGGGTATGGCCTCAATATCGTAAAAATCTCCGCCGATGGTGCGGCACGGCAGGGTCAGCGCTGCGATTTCCAAACCCGGGACCTCAGGAATGGTTTGAGGCAGAAGAGCTTTTTGAATTTCGAGTGCGATCTGGAGATCTTTTTCCATTCGTTCCTTTTCGAGCGCTTCCTCGTAAAGATATGCATTCTCAAGCGCCACTCCGGCCTGGTTGGCGAACGAGGTCAACAGCTGTCTGTCCGTATCGGTGAATTCCATGAAATCGCCGCCTCGACTCTCTTTTCCGGCTACTGCCAGATACCCGTAACAGGTATCCCGAACCGTGACCGGAACGTACAAGGCGAAGCGACCGGACTGGTCCGTCGGGGATACCGGATCATCGGAGATTCCGGACAAAAGATCCGGAATGCTGTCCCGCTCAAATCCAAACACGCCCGAAAGCTGTCGCCGGCCGCCGTCATTGCGCCAGAAAGCGCCATACCTGGCATCCAGTATTGCGGATGCCCGTGTCAGTATCTCATCCAGCATTTCACCGGACGATCTCAGTCGAACGATCGCCAGTCCCACCTCATGAAGCTGCTCCAGTTCCAGTATCTTCCGGTTCAATTTGAAATTGACCTTTTGGGTTTCGTTCAGAAGCTTGTTGGTGAGAAATGAGACGCTGATGTGCCGGGCCAGCAACCTCAACATTTCCAGATCGGATTGACCGAACTTGCGGCCGCCCAGAAGCGGACCCAGGCAGACCAGCCCGATCAACTCACCTTTCACCGCCAGGGGAGCCAGGACCTGGATGCCGTTTTCCCGCCAGATGCGGATAGGTTCCGGGGGGATGCCCGGCACCCGGATTTCCGGATCGTGTATCCGGATGGGTTCCCCGATGCCGGCCAGCCTGGCGGCGTCTTCCGGACCCAGGTGCATGGTGGATTTCGGATGGGGAAACCGCGTGGTTGCGGACATCGGTTTGAGGAATTCCTTGGATGTGATGTAGATGTAAATGGCACCCTTTGTGATACCGATGCTGCCCAGAATCAAACGCATCAGATATTTCGCCGTATACTCGAATTTCATGGACCGGGTCAGAATGTCACCCATATCGTCCAGCGCCGACAACACGAAAATCAGCTTGTCCTTGAAATCATCCTGATGAAGCGGGTCCCCCGGCATGTTCAGCTCGGTTTGATCCTGACCAAAACCAACGTGACATCATCCAGCATGGGTTGATTCTTTCGGAATCGCTCCAGTTCATCGAAGATGGTTTTGCGGATCAGATGCACCGGTTGATCGGCCAGACTTCTGATCAGCCGTTCAAACCGGTGAAATCCAAACAGTTCACCGCCGGGATTAATGGTTTCGATGATCCCGTCGGTATAAAAAACGATCAGATCCCCTGGATGCAGTTTCCGGGTTCGGATCTGGACCTGTATATTCCTGCGGACACCCAGGGGATAGGCAATGGATTCGGGTTCATCGAGCCGGTCAAGTTCCCTGCAGTAAACATATGGGAAATGATGTCCTGCGGAAGCGAAGGAAAATGCGTCGCCGCCTGGAGAAAACACAGCGTAAAGGAAGGTCATCAGCATTTTCTGCTTCATGGAATCACAGACCATGGCGTTGAGCGAACCGATCACTTCCGGTATGGCGGGCGAAACCCGGATCTGATTCAACAGGCAGCTTTTCGCCATCGACATGAGAAGTCCTGCACCCATACCATGTCCGGAAACATCTCCGATGGCAATACCGAAAGCGTCATCGGGCAGGTTGAAGTAATCGAAATAATCTCCCCCAACCTCCTCCGCGGAACGGCAAACCCCGGTCACTTCGAGAATGCGATGAGTCGGATCGGTAACGGGCAGGAGGGAATTCTGGATCATCCGAGCCGTTTCAAATTCGTTCTGCAGCCGGTCCTGTTTCAGCTTTTCGACCAGATACCGCTCCCGTTCCGTCTGGAACGATTTCAGGTTGGAGGCCATGGCGTTGAAATCGGCTGCCAGTTCGCCCAGCTCGTCCTGGCTGATAACGGGGATCCGGTAATCCAGATCCCCGCTCTTGAGGTGGGTAGTTCCCCGCTTGATCACGGACAGGCCGTTGCTGATTTTGCGGCTGATCAGATGACTGATGATCAGGGACAGGAGAATCAATCCGGTCAGCAAACCGCCGGTAATCGACAGAAAAGCAAAAACGGCAAGATTCAGGATGTTGACGGATTGGAGTTCCGCCGAGGGCATCGGTTCGCTGTCCTGAATGAACACATTGTCGTCCAGCTTTATGGTGGCGATCAGCTTCTTGAGCGCGTTGGTTTTGACCAGGCTCTGAGCCATGGTTTCACGGGAAGCGATCACTTCGATGGTGGCGTAAGGTTTCGGAGCGAAACGGGAATGATCCTCAGGCAGCTGATCCTGAAACGAGGTGATCAGGATCGCCCCGATAGGCATCCGGAATACCCGGGGTTCTTCGTCGATCGAATAGGTCAGGATGCGGTTCCGGGGAGAACGGCTCTGGGTAAACGGCAGAAAACTCCAGTCCAGCCCGGGTGTCAGCTTCAGATCCAATCCGATGATTTCCCGCGTATATTCCAGAACCGTTCGGTCGATCCGATAGGCAATAGTGGCGCCGGACCCGTTCGCCATTCTGTAGAATCCCGCAATCCACAACTCCCAGTCCGGTTCTTCGACCAGCAGGAATTCGATGTCATACGCGTTGCCGTTCTCCAGTTTTTCCAGAATCAATACCGGCGGATCACTCCATTCCTGGACGCTTCCATCGGCGAACTTCACCGCACCGACCCGGTAAAACGGTGACGGCCCCGGCGCTTCCCGGCTGATGCCGTGAGCGGTTTCATAAAGGCGGAAAGCCTGATCCCGGGCCTGGGTGCCGATTTGAAACAGGAGCCGCTTGGCGGTCGCCGCCTGGTAGCCGCCGATCAGAAAAATCAGGCTGGTCAGACTCATCATCAACAACAAGCTGGTCGGCACCAGGAAATTCAGCAGGAATGCCCAGCGGAGCCGGGATCGGATTCGACGGGGCTTGAAAGGCAGCATCAGTGCGAACAGAATCAGCGCCCATGCGGCTGCGCGGACAAGATTGAATCCCAGGCTGTAGATCATGACCGGCACAAATGACCAGGAGAAGTGCGGCACGGAATCAAAAGTCAATCCCGGAACGGCAAAAAGATGAAGCAGCAAGAGCAATCCGAACGATCCGGCGGCAGCCCGGTAAACCTGCCCGCTGGATAATTTCCGTATCCACAGAAGCGGCAACTGGCTGACCAGGAGCAGGAATGTGAGAATCCCCGAATGGGGGTTGCCGGTCAGAGCGGCGACCAGGCATACGACCCCAAACCATACCTTCCCTGTCAACGATCGGTCTGCCTGAATGGACCGGAAAATCGACCACCCGCAGAACACGGCTGCCGGAATGCCCACGCCCACCGATATCCAATCCACCAGAAGAAACTGGGGCACCCGGATCCGCAACACCTCCGCTGTCACCATAAGAAATCCGGCTGTCATGGGCAGAGATCCCGCCAATCCCACCCTTTCGATCCGGGATTCCAGGAATGTCACGACATAGATCACGCACGCCGTTCCCAGGATCGCCAACAGGTTTTGAACCGAACCGGTCCAGTTCCACAGAACGGCCGCTTCGATCAGGCTGAAGAAGGCTAAACCCAGAACCGCAGCGATGTATAAATCCATTTGTTTCGTGGCAGAAGGGTTGAATTTTCCGGGTTTGAGATTCACATCTTTTTAATTTCGTCCAAAGCGGTCAGTTCATCGGGAAAGGCACCGGCATACTGCAGCAGGCCCATTATCCGAAATGTCTTGGCGATGGTCGAAGTCAGGTTTGTGAACACGAGTTTCCCATCCGATTCAAGAACCCGTTCGATCAGTTCGATCAGTATGGAAACGCCGATAGAATTCACGATCGGGGATTTTTCGAGGTTCAGAATGAAATTCCTGCATCCGGATTCCAGTAACCGGCAGCACTCCTCGGAAATTTTTTCTCCGCCCAGATTGTTGATATACCCGTCGGACCGAATGACAGCGTAATCGCCGGTGTGTTCGATATCGATATTAAACTGATTCATTCAACGCTTCCTTTCGATAAGCATCGGCGTATTTCACCATTCTGACGACTGTTCCGTTTCGGTTGGACACGATATCCACCTCGTCCATCAGGTGTTTCATCAATTTAAGACCCCATCCGCGTTTCCGTACATTTTTAAACAGTTTGTTCTCTATTTTCGGATCTTCAACAAGCGCGGGATCGAATCCTTTGCCATGATCCACGATCTCCACCGTCAGTTTGCATGGTCCCACCTTGAAGACCAGCAGGATCCGGCAGTCTGCGCTTCGGGAGTGTTCAAACGCATTCATACACGCCTCGATAATGGCATGTTTGACCTCATCGACCTGGTCGCCGGTGAACGGGATGAACCGGCTGAGGGATTCCACGGTCTTGGTGACTGCCAGTTCCATGTCGGGAATCATGGGAACGGTTAACATGATCTCCTTGATTTCTTGAACCGTCATTCGTGTCCTCGGCTTTCACCTCGAGAATACCAGAACCAAACCGGAACCTGCAACCGACTCCGATCAGCAGGAAACAGGTTTCCCGCCGGTCGGGACCGGATCGTGGAATTCAATCTGCCGGGATTTTCCTGTCGGGGCCGGAACAAACTACAATCTCCCGGATCTTTGACAAATCGGGGAAAATCCGTCACTCTGAATCAGCCTGATTATCGGATTTCTCGGCGGATATGACCGGAAAAAATGGAAACGGGGAGGATATGATCGATGAAAATTAAAAACAGGGAACGGAACGGCGTGACGATTCTGGATATCTCCGGCGAAATTACCATCGGCCAGGGCGATGTTGAACTCAGGAAAGAAATCAACGATCTCATCGACAAGGATATCCGTAAGATTCTCCTGAACCTGACCAGGGTCAGTTTCATCGATTCGTCGGGAATCGGCGAAATTGTCCGAAGCATGACGACCATTCAAAAGCATAACGGACACCTCAAACTTCTGGGCCTGGAAGCCAAGGTCCGGGATTTGTTCACCATCACCCGGTTGATCACCGTATTTGAGACATTTGAGAATGAGAAGGAGGCTGTTGACAGCTTTTAAGAGCCCGTCATTTTTGTCGCTTTCATGAACCCGCAAAAAAAATCCCGGGAGCCTTTATCCGAAAACGATTGCGATTTTAACGTGGAGCTGAATGTGCCATCGGAAATGGATATCATTCCGCTGGTGGTCGACCTGGGAACAGCTATGATGAAACTGAGAGGTTATCCAGGCCGCGACCGGGATACCATCCGTCTGGCCATTCACGAAACCCTGGTGAATGCGATTCAGCACGGCGGTTCAACGAAACCGGATTCGAGGATCAGAATCCGGTTTTATTTCAAGAGATCCAGTTTCTATACCGATATCGAAGATGAGGGAGCCGGATTCGATCCAGATTCGCTGGCGGATCCGACCTGTCCCGAAAATCTCATGAAACCCGGGGGCAGGGGTATCTTTCTGGTACGGAATCTGACCGAGAATTTTAAGATCACCTGCCTGCCCAAGCGGGGCGTCCGGGTGACATTCAGCCTGGGCAGAAAAAGCGAAGACGAAAAATAGCGAATCCGGCGGTCTCAATCCGGTTGATCCCCGACTTTGAAATCTCGCCATAACACCGGTGATCCCGCCGATTCGAACCAATCGATACCCTCGCATACCATATCCAGTTTCAACCGGTAATCACCCGATCGGATCGTGCCGGGAAGCTCCAGAACAAGATCAGTTTCGGCGCCGCCGGGCAGCGGCCGGTCCAAAGATGCCCGAGCATAATCACGCTCCAGCATCCGGCCCGTCGTGTCATGCAGCTGAGCGCCCAGCCGGACAAACCGGCGCCCGTGCCGGGTGGCGGGATGCCATAACGCACCGCCCGTATTCCGCACAGTAACCCGAATTCCAGCTGGCTGGCCGGCAGCGGAACGTATGCAGCGTTCCCGGACCCGGATCCGGGCGCGGTACCGCTTCCCGCGAATCGCGTTGCCGATCTGGCTGGTGTCCCAGATCTCTTGGCAGATCCTCTTCCAGGACCGGGTTCCGGGCTGGTAGCGCCTGGATGCCGCATCGGCCGGATGATCGGTGATTTCCCATGTGAGACGGTCCACGCCGATGGCGGTCGCCGCTTTCCGGGCGGCGTTCATCCGCCTGCGGGAATCGTTCCATCGGAACAGGATATACCGCCAGTTGATCACCGGAATATCGCTCCCGGAATTATCCCGGATTTCGACGAAATTACCCATGATGCGGTATACCCGGTCATAATTCCCGCCACGCCGGTAACGGGAATATGATTCCTGATCGGTTCCGTCAACCGAAAAAGTAATCTCGTCCAGTCCACACGCCACCAGACGGAGGATTTTGTCGGGAGTCAGAAGCAGACCGTTTGTACTGGTGTAAACATATACCTGCGGGAATTTCATTTTAATGTATTCAATCATCGCGACTGCATCCGGATGGACGAACGGATCACCGTAATTGAACAGGTCCAGACGGATCAGATCCGGTCCACTCCGATCGATCAGTGATTTGTAATCGTCCAGTGCAAACATGGGTGTGCGTCGTGTTTTTACAATTCCCGATTCCCGGCCGCAGACGGATTTATAACATGAAATATTGCACAGAACCGTCGGTTCGAAAAAAATTCTGGGCAGCACCCGCTGCACAACCGGCCGGTGCGGAATCGGTTCTCCCGGACTCAGCAGGCGCTTTAACCCGCAATTCAGGCAGAAATCGGAATACCCGCGGTTCAACCCGCTTCGTATCGACTGTACCCGGTCGGAATTCCAGATGTCCAGGATATCCTGATCCCCGAGATTGCCCAGTGGCCGCTCACCGTACGGATCTGCGCAGCCGCATACAACCGTTCCGTCACACAGCACCACCAGCATGTCGAATATCCAGTGGCATGTGAACCGCTTCATCAAACAAGAAGTTAATCCATCCGGCTCTACCGGGTCAAAGAATTTTGATCGTAAATACCCCGATATTCCGGATTCCGCCGGAGCAGGGATATTGGCTTGAAAATTGCTGTTATCAAACAGGGCGGTTGTCGCCAATTGTCTTCGGAGCTCTTGGGAACCGGATGAAAGGATATCGGATGAAAAAGTGGTGTTTCTTCGCCTTGATGTTGATATGGCTGGGACCGAATTCGTCGGCGTATTTCCAGCCGGACATGATTGTCGCAATACATTTTACCGACCGGAATCTGGCCTGGACCAAACTGAAACCGCTGCGGCTGACATACGAAGACATCCAGTCGACCTGGGCCCGCGCGGCCGTCAAACCGGATGAACTGGACGAAATCCAAGCTCTGGGATTCGACGTGGATGTCCTGTATGAAGACAGCCGTATCCGGTCTGCCGAAAGACGGGCGGCTTTGGGCGAGCGATGGACTGGGTACGATACTCTGGTGACTCAGCTGCAGAATATCGCCGCCGCCCACACCGATATATGCAGATTGCACACGATTGGACAGAGCGTTCTGGGAAGGGATATCTACGCGATGGAAATCACCGACAATCCAGATACCGATGAGACCGATGAAGCGGAAGTCCGTCTGGTGGGCAATATCCACGGCGATGAATACGTATCCATGGAACTCATGCGGCTGATGATCGAATACCTGACCGACCATTACGGTTCCGATCCTACGGTTACGGATCTGGTGGACAGCCGGGAGATCTGGATACAGCCGTCGGTCAATCCGGACGGTCACGAAGCCGGCACCCGCTACAATGCGCACGGCGTCGACATGAACCGCAATCACGGTTACATGTATAATTACAGCGGGACGGGACCGTTTTCCGAACCGGAGCTCCAGCATTTCCGCGAATATTCGCTGCACCGGAATTTCTCGATGTCCCTGTCGTTCCACGGCGAGGCGAGATATTTCAATTACTGCTGGAATTTCACGGGTGAACCCGCATTTGACAAGGTTTATCTTGACAGCATCGGCTGTGTCTACGACGACTGGAATGGCTACACGGTGACCGAGGGTTATGACTGGTATCAGACCAACGGGGATACCAATGACTGGAGTTACGGGTGCCGAGGGGATTTCGACGTCACGATCGAGACGCCCGGTTCTTCCGAGGGTCAGGTCCAGACGGACTGGGATGACAACCGGGACGCCATCCTGTATTTCATCGACACGGCGGCATACGGGATATCCGGGGTTGTGACGGATGCGCAGACCGGCGATCCCCTGGAAGCCCTTGTCACCGTGGCCCAGCATCCGATCATGGTCTACACAGATCCGGGGGCTGGCGATTATCACCGTCCGCTGCAGGCTGGCATATACGATATCACCGTCTGGGCGAACGGATACCTGCCCGCCGTCGTCACGGGTATCATGGTTTCCGAAACTTCCACAACCATCCAGAATGTGCAGCTGATTCCCAGTTACCAGTATCATGTCATGCATGTGTGCTGGAATGTCATCGATGACTACTATGAGAACTACACCGGACCCTACCCGGACACCTGGCATGAAGGATGGCCGCATCTGGCGCTGGGACCGCCGGACGGCGTGCCCGGATCGTTGGGCCGGAACTGCAATGCGGCATTCGACATGGGGGGCGGTTTCGAAGTCACCGACGGGTCAGGAAACGATATCATCGTTCATGAAGCGGATGTGGGAGATGGCGATGAAGGGTTCACCCTGTACGGATCCAGCGGGGGATTTCTGGGCCCGTGGGTGCTCATCGGAACCGGACTGGGAACGACGGAATTCGATCTGGCCGGCACCGGCCTGACAACCGTCCGGTATTTCAAGATCGAAGACGACGATGACGGCCCGTACGATTCCATCTATCCCGGGTTCGACCTGGACGCCATGGGCAGCCTGTTGATCGTTCCGGGCTGCGGCACTATCGACCTCGATCAGCCGGTCTATTCCTGCGATGAACAGACCGTTTTCATCACCGTGGTGGATGAAGATCTGAACATGGATCCCGGAGCTCCGGAAACGGTCGACATCCTGATCGCCTCGAACACACAGCCGCAGGGTGAAACCGTTACCCTGATCGAGGCGGGGAACGATTCGGACACTTTCGAGGGAGCGATCGTGATTTCGGAAATATTTTCCGGCGGGGGATATCTCCAGGTCGATCGCGGCGATATAATTACCGCAACCTACCAGGACGCCGATTGCGAAGGTTCACCCCGGACGGTTTACGATACAGCCCTGGCGGATTGCGCGGATCCGAAACTGGTTTATGATTCGCATACGATCGATGATTCAGACGGCGACATGGACGGAGTCATCGATCCAGGGGAAACCGTTCAGATCGCGGTGCTGGTCCGGAATATCGGAAACGAGGCGGCCGAAGGCGTCTTTGCCGAATTGACCGCAGATCATCCCGAGCACATCACAGTTGACGACGGCGTTGCGGATTTTCCCGATATACCGGCGGGAGATTCCGGCATGTCGGTCGCACCGCATTTCCAGGTGACCGCATCTTCCGGCACGCCGGATCATACACTGATCACATTCACACTCACCGTCCACTCGACGGATTCAGAGGATACCTCCCAGTTTCAATCCGATGTGACGGTGTCGACTTTCAGCATGCGGTACCGGTGGAATATGGACATCGATCCCGGGTGGGCGGTCGAAGACCAGTGGGCATGGGGAATACCCCTGGGCCAGGACGGCGACCCCGCTTCCGGGTATACCGGCGAATCGGTGTGCGGATACAATCTTGCCGGGGAGTATGCGGACAATATGCCGGAAAGAAATCTGACCACCCTGCCCATCGATTGTTCGAATATCCAGGAGGTGGAGTTGCGGTTCATGCGCTGGCTGGGCGTGGAAAGCTCCCAGTATGATCACGCATACCTTCGGATATCCAGCGACGGGATGACCTGGAATGATATATGGGAACATACGGGCGGCGACCTTCTGGACACGAGCTGGCAGAGTATCGCGCTGGATATTTCCGCTTTTGCGGATGAAGAGTCAACCGTGTATCTGCGCTGGGTCATGGGAACTACGGACTATTCGATCACATACTTCGGGTGGAATCTCGACGATGTTGAAATCTGGGGATCATCCACCCTGCCCAATCCGACCTGGACACCCGCTCCCCCCCCCCCCCCCACCCCTCCCCCCCCCCCCCCCCCCCCCCCCCCCCCCCCCCCCCCCCCCCCCCCCCCCCCCCGCCCCCCCCCCCCCCCCCCCCCCCCCCC
>JAFGLW010000026.1 GCA_016927905.1 candidate division CSSED10-310 bacterium
AATCCATGGGGTTAATCATGCTGCGATCGTCTCCGTGTACACCTCAAGGGGTGTCTTATCGTCATCGAGCGACGAGTGAGGACGTTCCTCATTGTAGAAACCGAATGGGGTCAGGTCTGCTCTTGACTCTTGATTTCCGGAATACCTTGATTAGCTGATTCGGAGAATCAGCCTGAGTACTCAAGAGTCAAGAGCAGACCTGACCCCTATTCGCTCCATCCAAATTCCCATATACCCAATTCACCGAATAAAAGAGTGATTTCTGGATTCGTCAACGCGGAGATCCACAAGATTCCGCTCGTCGATCCACATCCTTCAGGCCATGTAAATTCCGGAATTACTTCAACGGTTGTGTTGCCCGTTGGAAAAATCTTAATGTAATAGTCGAAATCCGAGAAACTGGGAGCAAAGAAGTACATTCCGTAAACATCCAGAATGACGAACAGAGGATAATCCGCCAGATCATACCCCTCTGCATTGCAAACGGTCACACGGGTGGAACAAGCATCTGCCGGATAAAAAACATGGGAAGGCATCCAGACTGACACTCCAGTTTGAGTGCAATCATTTGGAGTATCCGTCGGCATGGGGGTTCGGGTTTGTGTCGGCGTGGACGTCGGATTCTGCGTCGGCGGAGGTGGCGTAAGGGTGAATGTCGGCGCGATTGTCGGAACGGGCGTATTGGATGGAATGGGCGTGTCTGTGGGATAACCGGTCGGAATTTCAGTGGAAGTTGATGTCGCCGTCGCCAAAGGCGTCGGGCTCATCAGGGGAGTGTCCGTGGGCGTCGATGTGACCGTCGGCGGCGGTGAACCGGTGGGTGTAATACTCGGTGTTAATGTGAATGTCGGCGTGATGGTGGGTTCCGAAGGCGTGTTGGATGGCGTAAATGTCGGATCCGGTGGGATTATCGTGGAGGTGATTGTCGGGGAAGGCGTTTGGGTTGGCGTGGGTGTCGCGGTGGGTAAGGGCGTCCAGGTCGGCTCGGTTGCACTGATATTCACCGTTATCGAATCGGTACGAACAGCTGTTCCACTGCACAGAACGGTCAGCGTATGTTCACCCGCCGTCAGGGAACGCGTATCCCAGTTATCAAACTGCCAGACATGATCTCGAATTTCATCCATCGCGATCCAGGACCCGCCGCTGTCCACCTGGAATTCCATCGTGACCGCCGACTCGTCGAATGCAATCGCCCGGACAATGCAGTATTCCTGTTTCGGTATGTCATAATCATACGGATTGTCGGCGCTTGCACCGCCGAGATGTCGGTCAACCGGGGCCGTGATCATGACAAAGGGAAGGTCAAACGCATCGAAACTCCGGATCGACAGTCCGTCTCCGTCCACCGCGTAGATCACCAGATTATCCGTGTCCTCCTTACCCAGGGAATTCACAATGACATGCAGATAATTGTCATCGTTCCAAGCGGGAGGGTCATACGTGTGCACATGACCAAATCCATAGAAAGAAGCACCATGGGAATTCAATGCGGCATCCAGGTAATCACCACCGGATTCCGGATCAAGATTGTTTAACCCGTAGCCCGTTATGGGATGATGCCCGAATATAAACTGAAGATTGCAGCTGTTGTATGTTTCCAGTTCAGTCTCGATGAAAGCGGTTTCACCGGAATCCAGCTCGCCATGCAGCGTCCAGCAGTTCTGACCGGGAATGCTCGTATCGCACATCAAGAAATGATAAGCTCCACCAAACGGAAACGTTTTGACAACACTGTTCTGGGTTCGACCAAAGGCCGTTCCCTGAACACTGTAATTCCGAAACCACCAATAGGTCGGATCATCATCCGAATCATGGTTTCCCGGACCGTCAAGTACCTGATCAGGATCAAACCATAAGGCGACACTGCTGGCGTAGTCAGTCCAATCTTCGAGCTTGGGATCACAAAACCATCGTTCCTTGATTTTGTCGAAATCCTGATTGTCGGCCAGATCTCCGGAAATAATTGTCAGAACAGGATTTATGATCGGCTCATAGTTTGCCTGCCACAGCATCAACCGATCAAACCCTTCCCCGTTGCCGCAGTGGGGATCTGACAGCTGGACAAACCAGAACAATTCGGAATCATCTGCGCAATAATGCGCTTGATACGGATTGCCAGCTTCGGCGGAATATGAACCAATCAAATATAGAAAGATCCACAAATAAGCAAGTTGTTTCAAGGGTAATCCCTTCATGCAATTGTAAATATGTGGAAACTAAGGATTTATGTCAAGGTAAAGGGAGGTGCTAGGGGTCAGGTCTGCTCTTGACTCTTGATTTCCGGAAAACCTTGATCAGCTGATTCGGAGAATCAGCCTGAATACTCAAGAGTCAAGAGCAGACCTGACCCCTAGCACCTTCCGAACCGGATCCGTTCGTACAGGCTTTTCAAGGCGGACAGGGCGGTGTCCGTCCTGGAGATGAACCTGGTATGGGTGGTCTGAATCGCCCGGTCGAGCTGCTCCCCGGTCAGATCGAATTCCGTCCGGATCTGGTCCCGGAGTTCCGCTTCGTGTTCCATCAGCCCGTCCGAATATTCCCGGGACAGGCGCAACGCCTCGTCCCGGCTGAGCTGTCCGTCCCGAACCAGGCTGGACAGTTTCGCAGTCAGCTCCACCACCCCGAATTTCTTCAGCTTCAGATATTCCTTGGCATCGCTCATCCGGCAATCGGTATGCTGCCGCCCGAACAGGCCCTGCCAGTTCAATTCCCTCTCGATCAACGGGATAAATTCCTCTTCCTTCCAGATCATGAAACTGGGCAGTTGCAGGTAGTGGGGCGACCGTTGAATATGGGAGATCACCCGTTCGATCTGATTGATGTGAACGAATCCCTTCCTTGTTTTATGAGAAAAAGCGTTTCCGGCGACATTGTGGAAATATCCGGATGAACAGGTGAAGAACTCTCCGGGGGAATTAGCTTCAGTTCGAATGGAATGACCGGATACGATCAGGTCAATCCCGTAACTCCGTGCCATTCGGTACAGGGCGGCCCGAATCCCGACGTTGCACACGGAACAGAATTCGCCGGCGGTCAGCATGAAATGCCGGTAAAGATCCGGAAGCCGGCGGGAATGATGATGGATGAACACGTGATCCATCCGGAGCGTTTTCACAGTGCTGCTGATATTGTGCAATGCCCGGTCGGTCATGAAGCCGTTGTCGAATGTGCAGGCCAGAGGATGCAGATTCCGTTTCATCAGAACGTATGCAGCGTAGCAGGAATCCTTCCCACCGCTCAGCCCGATCAGGCAGTCGTATGGTTCCGATCTGCCCCGGTACCGACTCAGAATACTTTCCAGGAGCGTTTCCTGTCGATTGAAATCCAGACTCCGCCATTTCATTTCCCATTTCCGGCAGAAACTGCAGACTCCGGTTTCGTCAAAGGATATTGCAGGGTAGTTCGCGGGCAGTATGCATCGGGTGCATCGTTGATTGCGGTCAGTCATCATCTTGATCTCCGGAAAGAGAAATCAGCCTGGTTTCCCGGATCGGCTCATCCTGCGGGATCGGTTTCAACTATCGTGTATGGCTTGTGTGTTGTCAAACCGGTGACCAGAGCGGCCGATCCGTTCAGCAGAACTCGAGCGGTGCCGTATTTCGGGTGCGGTTTCAGCTCTGGCCAACACATGAATTTCCCCGTATACTTGCTGCAATGAACAGCGGGAATCGACTGGAAAAACTGTCAAAAAACCAGCTTGTGCAATACTTGAAACAGGCCCTGGATCGCATATCGCACCTGGAGAAAGAAATCGAGGGGTTATCGACCGATGAAGGAACCCGGATGGCGCGGGAAGACCGGTCCCGGTATCTTCTGGAAAATATGCGGGAGGTCTACTGGCTCACCGACTGGGTTCACAACAAGGTTCTGTATGTCAGCCCGTCCTATGAGACCGTGTGGGACCGCAGCTGTCAGAGCCTGTATGATGTGCCCGGCAGCTGGGCGGACGCGGTTCATCCGGAGGACCGGGAGCGGATTTACGATTCGTTTGTATACAACATGCCCGGCGGTAAGTATGACGAGGAATACCGTATTGTCAGGCGGGACGGTTCCATCCGGTGGATTCACGACCGGGCGTTTCCCCGGCGAGACAAAGAGGGGAACATCATCACGGTAACCGGAATATCCGAGGATATTACCGACCGAATCCACGTGGAAAGGGAACTTCTGGAGAACAAAAATCAACTGGAAATCCTGAGAAAAACCGGGATTTCGGATCTGGTGGAGACACTGTACGGTCCGGATTCGACGGAGGCCGGGGACTGGCATTTTACTGAATTGAGCGAAAAGGAAAAGAAACGGTTCCGGAACCTGATCAAAAAATTGAAGAAGCTGGATGATTTCATCATGATCTGCTCCTGCTGCAAGAAAATCTTGGAAGAAGACGGGAGCTGGCGGCAGTTCGAGAATTATATCCAGGAACACACCAGTATCCGGTTCAGCCACGGCATCTGTCCCGACTGCATGGAACGGTATTACGCCCGGTACCGGAAATGAATTATGGGGTCCCCATAATTCTATTTGCCCCAGCCGAATTCCCAGGTGTCCATCTCCCCGAACAGCCGTGTAATGTCCGGGTCGGTCATGGCGGCGTACCAGAGAATGCCGGATGCCGATCCGGCGCTTTCGGGCCAGGTGAATTCCGGCAGGACCTCGATTTCCTTCACTCCCGGAACCAGATCGATTTCGTAGTGGTCGAATTCGGAGAACGAGGGCGCAAAGAAATACATGCCGCAGACATCCAGAATGACAAACAACGGGACATCAAAGTAATTGTCCGGTCCGGGATTGCCGGCGGTCACCCTGCATGCGCAGGGATCTCCCGCTACGTAATAATCCGACGGCATCCATAACATGACCCCCAACTCCGTACATTCCGGCGTGACGGTCGGCGGAATGGGTGTACCGGTCGGAGGGGGAGATGTCCCGGTCGAATCCGGAGTATTTGTCGGGGGTATCGGCGTATTTGTCGGGAGAACCGGGGTGTCGGTCGGAAACATGGTTGGTTGTGAAGGCGTATCCGTCGGCTGGACCGGTGTGCTTGTGGCCGGGATTGGCGTATCGGTGGGCGGTTGCGGTGTTCCGGTCGGGGGAACCGGCGTATCGCTCGGGATGGGGGTAGCGGACGGTTCGGAGGGTGTGGACGTCACGCTGGGAGAAGGGGTGGGAGTCCAGGTGGGTCCTTCGCCCGCCATCCGGAAAGCGCCGGCATTCATCCCGGCTGCCGATCCGCCCGGGTTCGTGATGGTGACCCGCATATAGCAGTCGTCGGAGGAGATTCCCTGGGGAACCAGCCACTGGCACCAGCCGCTGTCGGGGATATCCCGGGCAACCGGGTCCCAGGGACCGCCGGGTCCCGTGACGGACAGGTCCAGATCCGCGGCGCAGACTTCCCCGTCCGGCACGGCGCTGTGCCACCGGATGAACCGGACCGAACCGCCCCGGAACAGCTGGTTGGCTCCTGGAGAAGCCACGTACACGGACATTTCGGCCGGTGTGCCGGCTTCCCTGAAAAATTTCAGTTTGTTCTGATCGCTCGGCCAGCTGCCTTCCTTTTCGATCAAGCAGAAATCCGGATGCCCGTTGCGGTCCGCATCCACCTTGAACCGGAAGGCGGAATAATACCCGGGACTGCCGACGGCGACCTGGGTTTCCTGAACCCAGTCAATCCCGCCGTTGCCCGTCCAGACGGTTACGGATCCATCGGCGAATCCGGCCAAATCAATGTATCCGTCCAGATCGAAGTCCGCCATTTGGGTGGCGCTGAAATCGCCGCTGGCAGGCAGGGAACCCCCGGCATCGCTCCAGACACCCTCCGACACCGACAACCAGACTTCCAGTCCGCCGGAGGTGTTGACAAACGAAAAATCGTCGTTCCCGTCCCCGTCGACGTCTTCCAGGTCCGGACCCGACCGGCCCATGGACCCCCCGGAAGGCAGGTTGCCGTCCGCCAGGGTGAACCCGCCGGCGCTGTCACCGATGTAAATCGAGCCGTTCTGGTTGGCCACCGCAAAATCGGGAATCCCGTCGTTGTTGACGTCGCCGAACACGATATCCATGGTGGAATTGCCGCCGAGGAATCCCCAGGAATGTGTCCAGGTGCCGTCGAAGTTGCTGGTATAGACATGCACGCCGTCGCCGTAGCCGAAGGAATTGGAGACCAGATCCAGGTCGCCGTCGCCTTCCACGTCGGCGAAATCGGTGCAGAACATCCCCCAGTCCTCCCCGGCTGTGGCCAGCCCGTCGTCCCAGGGTGTCCAGTTCATTCCGGTTCCATCCCCCAGAACAACTTCGATCAGCTGGTCGCCCAGATCGGTACTGGAATAGTCATGATGCAGTCCGTACCCCACATCCGGCAGTCCGTCCCAGTTGACATCCCCAACGGCGATCCCGCCATAGCCGAAAGCGGCTTCCGGATCGACCCAGACCGTCCACTGGCCGTGCCCGTTGCCGAACCACACCATGATGCCGTATTCGTCAGACCCGATTCCCGGATTTCCGTGATCGCCGATGGAGAGGATGTCGATGTTACCGTCCAGGTTCAGATCGGCCATCTCCAATTCGCTCCGCCCGCTATCCAGTTCGGGTGTTCCCAGCCCGGTGGAGGATTCGACATAGGACAATCCGTTCACCTGGGCCTGGGTCAGCACAAAGCAGACACCGGTCGACAACGAGATCCGGAACAGCCGTTCGAGCGGATTGATTATTGAGTTTTTGCGAAATGACATGGTGCTTTCCCCCCGGGGTTCCATTATGGCAATCCGGAATGGAGAAATTCAAGCATCATATAATGGAATACAGTACCGTTGGCGGCAGTATCTTGTCGATCCAGCACTGTTCTGGTACCCTGATTCCGGGCCGAGATGGGAATGATTTCCGCACCAATCCAGAATTCAAAAACGATGATCCGCGCCGCTTACGGCATGCTGGTCCTGGTGTGTATTCTCGCTTACAGCAACACGCTGCATGCGCCGTTCATCATGGACGATCTCAGTTCGATTGTGGACAATCCGAACATCCGATCCCTGTGGCCGCTGACCCGGTCCCTGTCGGCCCCGGACGAATCGACGGTGGCCGGCCGGCCGGTGGCGGCGTTCACTCTGGCGCTCAATTACGCCGTCAGCCGGGTGGATCCGTGGAGTTACCACATTTTCAACATTTTTGTTCACATTCTGAGCGCGCTGACGATATTCGGAATTCTCCGGTGCACCCCGGCGGCATCCAGCGAGTCTGAACCGGAGTTCGGTTCCGGATGGGCGTTGGGGGCGACCCTGCTTTGGGCTGTGCATCCGCTGCATACCGAGACGGTGACTTATGTATCCACCCGGACCGAACTGCTGGCCGGGTTGTTTTATCTTGTCAGTCTCTATTGTCTGATCCGGGGTGTGGGGGATTCCGGAAAAACGGCCTGGCAGGCGGGTTGTGTCGCCTCGTGTTTGCTGGCCATGGGCAGCAAGGAGATGTCTGCATCGCTGCCGGTCGTATTGCTTCTTTATGACCGGATTTTTCTGGGCGGGAGCTGGCGGGAGGTTTTCCGGCGGCGGCGGATTCTGTATGCCGCCCTGGCGGCGACCTGGCTGATCCTGGCCGGGCTGATCGTCGGCGGTCCCCGCAGTGAAACGGTAGGTTTAGGCTTCTCGGATGTGACGCCGCTGGATTATGCCCGGACCCAGGCGGGGGTCATCTGGCATTACCTCAGGCTGGCTTTCTGGCCGGACGAACTGGTCCTGGATTATCTGGACTGGCCCATCGCCCGGTCGTTCAGCGCCGAAGTGGTTCTGGCATCCGGAGCGCTTGTGGTTCTGGCTGCAACAGCAGTGTGGCAGGCATTGAAAGGGTCCCGGATCGGATTTTTGGGGTGCTGGTTTTTCCTGATACTGGCTCCGTCGTCGAGTTTCATCCCGATCGTGTCCGAGATCGCGGCGGAACGACGGATGTATCTGCCTTTGATTGCCTTGATCGTGCTGGTGCTGGCGGGGGTGCACCGGATGGAGAAATTCCTGCCTGAAAATCCGGGCAGGCTGCTCCGGATTGCGCTGATAGCGGTCCTTTGTATTCTACTGATCTATACAACATATCAGCGGAATCAAATTTTCGAGTCCCAATACGCCGTCTGGAAAGATGTTCTGGAAAAACGTCCCGACAATCCAAGAGCGCTGGCCAATTTTGGTGCTGTTCTCCTGGAGATGAACAGGCGTTCAGATGCTGTTCCGATGCTGGAGCGCGCGCTGAAACTCGATCCGGGATTATCGGGTGTATTTGACGGGAAAACACTGACCGGTCCGATTCCGGATGTCCGCATCAAGCGGTCGTCAGCGCGTGCCCTGGAGAATCTGGGTCTGGTCAGTCTCGAGGAGGGCGACCTGTCCCAGGCGGAGCTTCTCCTGGGTGAATGCGCCCGCCTGCAGCCGGACGACGGCGTCTGCCTGCTGAATCTGGCCAAGGTTCTGGTCTTGAAGAATGAAGTGGATCAGGCGATCCGGGAATTGCGGGAAGCGGTCCGGCTTCTGCCGGAAAACGCACTGGCGCATGCCCGGCTGGCGGGACTGATGGCGCGGAAATCTGAAATCGGGGAGGCGATCGAGCTGTCGGACCGGGCGGTCAGGCTGGCTCCGGACTCGCCGGAAGTCCGGTCCGAAGCGGGCAAAGTCTATTGGACGGCAGGCGATATCGGAACGGCGATACAACATTATACCGCCGCCGTCCGGCAGGATCCGGACCATCCGGGATATCATCTTGCGCTGGGCAGGCTGGAGGCGGCTGCCGGCCGGGACCGGACGGCACTGGACCATTATCTGAAGGCGCTTGAAATCCGGCCGAAATGGGGTGAAGCCGGCAACAGCCTGGCGATTCTGTACGCCACATCCGGTGATCCGGAGGTTCGGGATCCCGGGAAAGCCGTCCGGATCGCCCGGGAAATGTCGGTTGCGGCGGGCGACCGCCATCCGGTACTGTTGAACACCCTGGCCACAGCACTGGCATCGGCGGGGCAGCGATCGGAAGCGCTGCAGACGATCGATATGGCGATATCAAGAGCATCGGAAGCCGGTCAGGATGCTCTCCAGGCCCAGCTTGAACAGCAGCGGGATCTGATTCGCCAGGGCTGGCCTCCGCCTGTCGCCCGACCCTAGTCAACTCCCCGTGTTTCAGTAACAATTCCGACCCGCCGATCGTATTGTATTTGTGGATGGAATCCGGTGAACGCAATCGATTTCATCGGGGCATTGGCGGAGGAAGATTACTCGGGTTACCCCGGATACGTCGATCTGTCCGGGCTGGTCCTGGTCCGGGTGGAGGTTTTCGGCGTGGCGGAGGATAAATCCGAACCGGTTGAGACGACCATGATCGGCTGGTTGCGCAACTGCAGAAAAAAAGATGGGAGAAAGTGGTCAAGGTCCGGGAAGCCGGTGAGCGTGTGGAAATCTTCATGAAACTAACGGATGGTTACGTGGAAGGACTGCTGGTCATGGTGATGGACGGCAGCAAGGTCACCTTCGTCAATATCGTGGGCGGGCTGGATATGAAACTTCTGGGCAGAATGGGTGCGAAGTTCGACATTCCAGATCTGGACAAGTTTCCTGTTTCTCCAGGAATTCCGGCATCGAACACGCCGTCAGATGCCGCTGATTGCCCATTTGAATTGATTGTCCGGTCCCCCGATTGCCACTCGGGTGGGATGTGCATTGACCGAAAGTATGATGCTGCCGTCTAACGGCATGGGGAGCAGCACGCTGAACGGGTGCCCAAAGCGCCACACATCCCGTCTAAACCCGAGTTCCACCATTTTGACAAAACGGTTTAATCCGGATATATGATCGGTCATGAACCCGACCGAAACGACCGCCTGGAAATCCCTGTCCGAGCACCGGCGGGAGATGGAATCGGTGCACATGCGGGATCTGTTCGCCCGAGATCCGGAGCGGTTCAAACGCTTCTCAATCTCCTTCGCGGACACCCTGTTCGATTATTCCAAGAACCGGATTACGGAAGAGACCCTGCGGTTGCTTTTTGACCTGGCCGATGAGATGGATCTGCCCGGCTGGATCGAGCGGATGTTCGCCGGGGGAAAAATCAATGTTACGGAACATCGGGCGGTCTTGCACACCGCGCTGCGCAACCTGCCTGAAAATCCTGTGTATGTGGACGGGGAGAACGTCATGCCGCGGATCGAAGCGGTGCTGGCGAAAATGCGGGATTTCACTCGATCGCTGCACCGGGGCGATCTGAGGGGATTCAGCGGTCAGGCCGTTACTGATGTGGTCAATATCGGGATTGGAGGTTCCGACCTGGGACCGCACATGGTCACGGAAGCTTTGAAACCTTACCACCGGCGTGGGATCCGGATTCATTTCGTTTCGAATGTGGATGCGACGCATCTCATGGAGATTCTCCGGCGGATCCGCCCGGAAACAACACTGTTCATCGTTGCATCCAAGACCTTCACAACCCAGGAAACACTCACGAATGCCCGTTCCGCCCGGAGGTGGCTGGTTGAGTTTTCGGGCAGCGAGGATGCGGTAACGCGGCATTTTGCCGCCGTGTCCGCCAATCCCGAGGCGGTCTGGAAGTTCGGGATCGATCCACACAATCGGTTCGACATCTGGGACTGGGTGGGCGGCCGTTATTCGCTGTGGTCTGCTATCGGTCTGCCCATCGCCTGCGCGGTGGGTATGGAGGCTTTTGAAGAGTTACTGGCGGGGGCTCATGAAGTCGATGAGCATTTCCGCGGGACGCCGTTTGACCGGAACATCCCGGTCATCATGGCCATGCTGGGGATATGGTACCGTAACTTTTTCGGAGCGCCGACGCATGCTATTCTGCCGTATACTGAATACCTGCATCTTTTCCCGGCCTATCTTCAGCAACTGGATATGGAATCGAACGGGAAGAGCATCGACCGGGACGGCAACCGGATCACCGGGTATCAGACCGGCCCGGTAATCTGGGGAAAACCCGGCACCAACGGCCAGCATGCTTTTTACCAACTGATTCACCAGGGGACGCAACCGGTCCCAGCCGATTTCATACTGACGCTGGATCCGCAGAACCCGGACGGTGATCATCACCGGATCCTGACCGCTCATTTCCTGGCCCAGACGGAAGCCCTTCTGAAGGGTCGGAATGTGCCGGAAGCGCTCCACCGGGCGTTCGACGGCAACCGGCCGACCAATTCCATCCTGATCGACAGACTCACTCCCCGGTCTCTGGGCCGGCTGATCGCCCTGTATGAGCACAAGATATTCGTTCAGGGGATCGTATGGAACATCAACAGTTTCGATCAGTGGGGGGTGGAGCTGGGCAAGCAGCTGGCCGGAACGATCCTGGAGGAACTCCGGAGCGACACCCCGTTATCCGGTCATGACGGTTCCACGACCGGTCTGATCGATCATATTCGGCGCAAGAAGTAATCCGGGAGCGTCATCATTCATTTTTTAAGTCGTGCAATCCGAGCTGTTATTAGGATATCGGGGAGAGTGACAGGTACAGCTTGATTTTCTCGATCAGCTCCGGAATGTTAAACGGTTTGGTGATGTATTCCCGGATGCCGATGGCTTTGCTGTATGCGCGGTATTCCTTCCCGTCCATGCTGGTGACCAGGAAAATGGGAATCGCGGCAGTGGCGGGATTCTTTCCCAGTAATTCGGCGGTGCGGTAACCATCCATTTTGGGCATTACCAGATCCATCAGGATCAGCGATGGGCGCCGTTTCTGCACCTGAATCAGTGCTTCTTCTCCGTTGGATGCTGTCATGACATCCAACTGCCGCAGTTTCAGGACTTTTTCCAGCAGACCGCGGATTCCCTTGTCGTCGTCCACGACCAGGATGAGGGGTTTGTCCGGTTTGTCTTCGGCAGCGGATCTGGAGGCCATCGATTTGAGTGCGTTCAGGAGTTCGTCTGTAGATTGAAATCGATCGTAAGGATTTTTTTCCAGGCATTTCAGAATAACGGACTCGATTTCCGGATCCAGGGATTCGTTGAGTTTCCCCGGCGCGATCACGGGGCTGTTGATGTGTTTCAATGCCACCTCGATGGGTGTCCCTTCTTTGAACGGCACGGTACCGGTGTAGAGTTGATACATGATGATCCCCAGCGAATAGATATCGGTTCGCTGGTCCAGGGGGTCGCCCCGGGCTTGTTCCGGAGCGAGATAATACGGGGTGCCGAGGAACCTGGAGTGGTGTGTCAGGTTGGACATTCCCATCACCCGGGCGATGCCGAAATCCATAATGACGGGGCGGTACTGGGCATTGACCAGGATATTGGAGGGTTTCAGATCGCGGTGAACGATATTCTGTCTGTGTGCGGCCCGGAGAGCCAAAGTGATGCCGGCAATCAGGGGAATCCGGTTGTGTTCCGGCAGTGTTCCCTCCCGGATGAGTTCTGTCAGTTCCAGGCCATCGATATATTCCATGGCAATAATGTACCGGTTGTCACAGAACATGAATTCGTAAATTCCACAGACGTTGGGATGCCGGATTTTCCGGGCGAGTTTGATTTCCCGCTTGAACCGGGCGATCATCTCCGAATCTCCGGACATGCTGTCGCGCAGGATTTTCAGTGCTACGATTTCGTCCAGATCGATATCCCGGGCCTTGAAGACGATACCCATGCCGCCTTCGCCGAGTTTTCCAAGCAGAACAAACCGTTTTCCCAGCATAAATCCGGGAGCCAGTTCGGAGCCGGTCTGTGCGGGCGGATTTTCAGAATGATCCGGAACCAGGGGATTTCCGCAACCGGAACAGAATTTCGTTCCCGGCGGATGTTCGGTCTGACAATACGGGCAATGCGGCAGGTCCGTGTCGTTCTCTGATTGCCGGTTCATGATCTATTAAGTAAACCAGTTCGCCTGAAATATCAATCCTGGTTCACCTGACGGATGCCGATATCGCATCACCGGGCATGCAGGAAATGAAGGTAGGGTCGGAGGATCGTATGTTTATCAGACAGGGTGCCGTCGAAGGTTATGGAAACGATGGGAATCCCGATATCCTTTTCCACATGCCGGCATATGGCTTCGCTGATCAACCCGGGGCAGCAGAACATGGGATTGACATTGATGATGAATTTCAAATCCGGGCAGGTTTCACGCAGGTAGAATATTTTCAACAGGTTTTCCGACACTTCACCCACGTGCTGGAGTGACATATGATATTTCCCCAGGTAATGGGAGGGATTGTTCTGCAGCCTGCAATCTTCATTTTTCAAAATGGGCGCCGCCAGGGTACGGAGTCTGTGGTAGAACGCGTTCACCGCATTGAACACCAGCTTGTTTCTGATGAAACTGAAGTATTCACCCCTCTTTTTCATTATTTCGAAATGCTGGTGAGCGGTGAGCGAAACCGCATCCACGAATGGAACCGTCACCGCTTCCGCTCCGGAACCCTCGATTTCCCGGATCAGATTCCGATTGAAAGTCTCGTTGTCCCGAACATACAGATCTCCGACAATGCCCACCTGCGGAAGCGTTTCGCGGACGAACGGCACCGCCTGGAACGCCTTGGTTATTTCCCCGAAAGCGTCCTCCCTGGATTCGCCGTCGCAGATACACCGGCACAATTCATCCCGGGCCCGGTCTGCAAGCGCATCGACCGATTCCGGATCCGATGCTCTGGGCCGGATCCTGTGGAGAATTTTCTGGAGCAGTCCGGACAGGATATAAGCCATGTAGATGTCCGCCTGCAGACTCCAGGGCAGATCACCCATCAGGAACCGGCTCACCATGACATCAACACGCTCCAATCCCCGGCCCATCCGATCCAGTTCCTGACGGATCAGAACCGGGTACTGGGGTAGGTTGCATGCGATGGAGCAGTCCGAGTTGATGAAGAGAGCCGTCTGGGACGGATCGAGGTTCCGGGATCGTACGGTCTCCCGGATGCCGCAGACGATCACGCTGATGGGCAGGCACTGCCCGTCGTTTATCTGAAGGCTTTCCCGGATGATTTCTGGCGACTGGAGTATGGGGACCGCCCGGATACCGGCCCGGTCGAACGCGGCCGTGATCAGCCGGGCGGTGAGTTTGTCGTATTCCGGCAGCAGATAGGTCTTGTTTTCGAGCTCGCGTTTGATCAGGACGACTGGCCGGATCCTTCCGGGTGCAGCGCCGGTATGGCTTCGGAATGTTTCCACGGCGGCTTCCAGGCGGCTGTCGTATCCTTCCCCGGCTTCGTGGTCATCGAGCTGCAGGATCAGGTAAGGTTTCCGGTAATAATCCATGATTTCCCGGAAGAAAGGCAGGATGAACGAGTCAGGGGAGCAGCGGAAGGCGGTGAGAAAGACCGGGAACAGGTTTTGGGTCTGCGCGGCGGTCTCCGCAACGCGCATTATGGTATCTGCGTAATGCCAGTGATTGTGTTGGAGGAAATCCCGTGCCGCATTCAGTTTCGATTCCTCCACAGGAATCATATCCATGTGGAACGTTTGGATATCCATTTCAACCAGTCGTTCCGGGATGCCGTGATTGAGCGACCGGTTGAGAAAAAGGTAGGGACGGCCCAGCAGGACGACGCTGATATCGTTTCTGGCGCCCATCTGATCGCGGAAGACATTCTGCAGATCTTCTTTTCTTTCCCGGAACCATTCCCATGCGCCCAGGAACGATTCTTCGAACCGGCCGAACGGAATTCGCCGTTTCAGCAGTTTCGGCAGCTGCCGGTATATTTCACCCACTGTGATATGGATATCATCGTGAATCGTCATGACCGGAGCGATGATTTTTGCAGCCGAACCGGGCGGCAGCATGTTCAGGATGGCCGGACCGGCGTAATGGGTATAATAGCAGTAGAATTTCCGGTCGTTTTCCGAATCCACTTCCAGTATCTGGGGCATGAACACGTAATCGACTTTCTCGACCAGGCGGATCGCGTGACCGTGAAGCTCGGTCAGGGGCGCACAGAATTCGGCTTCACGCATCGCCCTGCCCAAACGGATATCCTGGCGGGAGGATTCGGAAACGGTGACAGGCATATCCAGGCTTTTGAAAAGCATTTCCCAAAAAGGCAGATACTCCGCCATGGTCAGGCTGCCGATCAGGCCGATAATGGGACTCGATCGGGACGGGGATTCCGGTATTGCCGGGCAGGATTCCCAAGAAAAGATTTCGCGGCGCATGGTCATGGCGTTGAACTCGATTCGATTCCGCAATTTCATGAAGGACAAACCAGGCCGCCGGAATGATGTCTTAGCGGTTCCCGAGCCGGAATCATTGTGTATGCGGGAGGTTCGTTTGGGCTGGGACGCCCGGGTGCGGGACACGTCGAATACTCTCCGGTGTTCCTGTAGAAGATCGAATCCCAACCGTGGTTTGCTCCGGAAACCCGCATCGTTTTCATCCCGCCCGCACAGGTATCCCCAGCCCAGTGTTTCGCCGTCCACTTCGATGGTGTTGATCTTGCAGTGATTCTTACAGTAAAGGCAGACATACTGATCGGCTGTGACGGTATCCCGGTGCAGGTGCTTCCGGAAATGGGTAACTTCCGGTATCCCGGTATCCACCATTTTCAGGCAGACACCCATCGCGCCGGTCAAGTGGCAGAATCGGGAGACATAGATCGGTTTTCCGAGTTTCAGTTCGAATGCGCTGATCAGGGCGCCGTTTTTTGCAGTAGCGCCCTGAAAGGCGATGTGTTCCCCGATTTTATTCAGGTGGGCGACCTTGGTGAGGTAATTGTCCCGGACGGAGTGCAGGGATGCTGCCAGAAGTTCCCGGCGGGAGTATCCGAGGCTGAGGAAATGATTGATATCCCGCTCCATGAACACGGTGCAGCGGTTGCTGATCATCGGTGCTTCGACGCCGGATGCTTCCCGGGCGAAATCTCTCAGATCAACCCCCAGCCGTTTGGCCTGTTCCTCGATAAAACTTCCGGTGCCGGCGGCGCAAACATAGTTCATGACCGAGAAATTCACGTTTCCGTTCCGAAGAACGGTGAATTTGGCGTCCTGGCCGCCGATTTCAATAATGGTGTCGATCTCCGGTCTCAGATGGCATGCGGCTCGGGCGTGGGCGGTGATCTCATCCATGCAGTAATCGGCTTTGGCAACCTTCTGAATAAATTTCCGCCCGGAACCGGTTGTCCCGGTCCCGACCAGCCGGAGTTCAATACCGGATTCCTTTTCGAGGGTTTCCAGGGCACGGGTCAGTTTCTGCAGCGCCGGGATCGGCCGGCCGGCGGTGCGCGTATAGAATCCGGCGATGGCCTGTTTGTCTGGTTTCATGAGGAGGGCTTTGGTGCTGGTGGATCCTACATCGATACCCAGCATGCAGTCGATTCGACGGCCGGACGGCAATGCTGCTGGAAGATCGATTTCCACATCTTCTGACAGATAGGACCGCCACATGGGCTGAATGGGTCCCATTGTGCCCGTTTCCGAGATCGGGGGATACCCGTATTCCCGCCTGACGGATCCGGTCCTGACCAGGTCCCTGGGGCGGATCGGTTCCCGGTCCGGAGTGCCGGCAGCGACGACCGCGGCTCCGATAGCTCCCATGAGTTCCCCGTCGGGAACACGTGAAATCGGAATCCCGGATGCAGACTGGAGATATTCGATCACGGATATATTCCGGCTGACTCCGCCCGTTACCGCGACCGGCTGCAGGACATTGATGCCGTGGAACAGGGTGTCGCAGATGTTCTGCGCCATCCCCGAACACAGGCCAGCCGCGATGGCATTGAGGGAATATCCCTGCTGCTGGAGATGCACCAGGTCGGTCTTGGCAAACACGGCGCACCGGGTGGCGATCTTGGGAGGTTCGCCGGAATATGTCCGGGCCATCCGGCTCAGTTCCTCCGATCCGGACAGGTTCAACCGGGCGGATTGCTGATCCAGAAAAGAACCCGTGCCGGCTGCGCATGCCGAATTCGAGATGTATTTGTGATAGCGGCCGGCTTCATCGAACAGGATCAGACCGAATGTTTCACCTCCGATGGTGATGATTGCACCGGGCCGGGGAATGACGGTTTTGACACCCTCGATGATCGCGACCTGTTCGTTGACCTCCACACCTTCCCGGATAACCTCCCGGTTCCCTTTTGAAACGATGCCGACCCGATCGACCGATGCGGAGGGCAGGTCATCGAGCATGGCATTCAGGGCAGACCGGATGTTTCCGGAGTGAAATCTGTAATCCCGGTGAATGATCGCATGCTCCGTATCCATCAGGATCAAGCCGACGGAAACGCTTCCGATATCGATTCCGGCAATTGTTTTCACGGATTGATCGATTCCTCGGGATTGATTCACGTTCTCACATGAATGGTATCAGATCCATTCCGGTTGACAAGGTATGTCAAGGCTTGCGGGAACCGTGTTTTTTCAGTTGATGTATCCCAGGCTTTTCAAGGCCTTGATATCGTCCGTGTCCATCGGTCGTTCCGAATTGTTCAGAAAGGACGCCCATCTTCCGTGAGATTCGAGAAACTCCCGTATCTTCTCAAGTAAATGTTTGACCCGTTCCGGGTTTGACGATGCCCGGTTCAAGCGCTCCGTCGGGTCCAGTTCCAGGTCGTACAACATCATTTCTTCCGGGCCGTCGCGTTCCGGAATCACGATCAGTTTCCATTTTTCGGTCCGGACGAAACGCTGCCGGCCCCTGTTTTCCGACATGAAGGCATGGGGATTCTGCGGGATTCGGGATATGTCCGACAGGCCGCAGATGTATGGGTGGGGTGGCTGGAGTTCTTCATGCCCGGCATGGATTCTTGAAACCAGATTGACACCGGAAAACGTATCCGGAACCGGCAACCCGGCCAGGTCGAGCAGCGTGGGCGCCACATCGGCGATACTGACCTGGTGTCGATACCGTTTGCGGATGATATCCATTCCCGGGCCGGCCAGCACCCAGGGTATCCGGATGATTTCATCATGCAGGTCTTCTCCGTGGTCAAAATAATAATCATGCTCACCCAGACCCTCCCCATGATCCGCCAGCACCGCAACGTAAGTGTCCGTTTTCCGGGCCGGATCGAGGGAATCCATCAGGCGTTTGACCTTGCGATCGGCACTCAGTATTTCCCCGTCGTAGAGATCGACGGCATACCGGATATCCGACGGGGACCAGTCGTTTTGATAGACGATCCGTCCCTTGGGTTTTTTCAGCAGTTTGACATAGCGCAGATGGTTGTATCCGGGGTCGGAGAATATCCTGCAGTCTGCGGGTGGCAGATATTTCCAGTGGGGGTCGAAAAGATGGATCCACAGAAAGAAGGATCCGGGTGTCTTTTTCAGCCATTTCATCGCTTCGATGGCGGGTCGATTCGTCCGGAGGATTCGTTTGAATCCCTTTCCGAGATTGGCGCCGTTGTCTCCGGTCTCGACGATCTGCATGGGGTGCTCGACAATCGCTGCGGTTGAATATCCCGCGGAGAAAAAAATGTCGGCGAGGGTTTGGATCTTGTCGTCCAGCCGGTTCCCGAGCGACAGGACACCGTGATCCAGGGGATCCAGGCTGGTGACCAGGGTTGCCAGCGCCTGGACGGTCCGGGGGATCGGGACGATGACCTGATCGAAAACGATTCCCCGGGAGGCGAGACTGTCTATGCAAGGTGTCGTGGGTCGTTCGTAACCGTAGCAGCCGCAATGGTCGTACCGGAGCGCATCGATGGTGATCAAAAGAACATTTTTTTGATCGGAGGCGCTTCCGCCACACCAGGTGCCGATAAAAAACATGAACGGGAGAAGCCATCCAGCCCGGCGGATCCGCAAAATCTTCCCCTCCCCGAAGGCGTTCCGGAAATTCACAATCCGGTTCAGTTATACCAGAACGCGGGAATCCGATGCAAAATCAGGAGTAACCAAGAATGGATGATATGACTGCGCGGTTCCGGCCGATGATCGGGTTCAGGGCAGAAATGTGATGGTCAGTTTGGTGTGGGATTTCCATATTTCGTCGTCGGTGCTGTCGAATTCCCGTTCCAGGATAAACATTTTACCCTCGTTCCATTTCGACTGCCCGATAACATAGAAATTCTGGTCACCGCCGTACCATGGCCGACAGCCCGCCGGCTGGGGCTGGGTCCGGCTGATCTCTTCATCAGTATCCCAGTCGGCGAAATATGAATATATTCCGTCTCCGACAAAGCCGTAGCCGAGATAGATATCGCTGCCCGCTTTCCATCCGAGCGTGTAATTCGTGTCCACACCCATTCCGCCGGGACCTTTCGGAAACCTGGCCAGGGGCGGATTGCTGTTTTCCGGGTCGTTGATTTTCCATTCCAGCACCTTCATGCTCGATTCCACCGGTTTCAACTGAAACAGAATCTCCGGCAGTTTTCCCCCGGCGGCTTTCTTTGCCTCTTCCGGCACCGGGCGCATGAG
This sequence comes from candidate division CSSED10-310 bacterium, assembly GCA_016927905.1. Classification (GTDB taxonomy): domain Bacteria; phylum CSSED10-310; class CSSED10-310; order CSSED10-310; family JAFGJC01; genus JAFGLW01. Next base: position 19,320 of record JAFGLW010000026.1, read on the forward strand.
TGCTGAAAACATGTCCCCTGTGCCCGGTTTTTTCACTTCGAAATCCATGGACAGTTTGTACTGGAACCTGCAAAACTCGGTTCCATCGCTTGATCCGGTTCCCGATGTCATTTCCTCGACAGTCACTCTCGTGATTTCCGCTGCGGACATATTGGGGACAATCAGAAGAATCGATCCGATCAATCCGGCCAGAAAGTTTTTTCCGTTCATATTCAATCCTCCTATAAAACCTTTAAAAATATAACCTTCCCATCTCCCGGAGCATAAAAATCCTCCAGGACGGTTTCAATCGTGTAACCCGATTTGAGATAGAATTGCCGGGTCGGTTCGTACTGGGGTCGCGAAGAGGTTTCCAGGTAGATGCGGGTCCCGCCCAGGCGGCGGATGAGATCTTCGCATCGACGCAGGATTTTTCCGCCCAGTCCCTTGCCTCTCATATCCTGATGCACTGCAATCCAGTAAAGATCGTAGCTTGCCCGGGTGCATCCGATTTGGCCGTAACAGGCATATCCCGCCACCCGACCGGCAAAATCCGCGAACAGGAACAGGTAGCCGCTTGACGGACCTTTTTCGAGCCTTTCCCGGGCGAGTTCGATGGCGATATCGATTTCGTCTTCCGAGAAAAATCCGGTGGATTCGACGATGTCGCGTATCGCATGGATGTCTTCGGGTTGCAGGTCTTCGCGATAAGTGATCTGGAGCGGTTCTGTTTCCATGTAAATTTTGAAATTCCTCCGATATGAGCGGGTTTAATTGTCCGGCCGGTTTCCGGGTAACGCATCCCGTATGATTCTTTGAATCGCCCGGGTATAGGATAGTCCGCTGTTTTGAACGGCGGCGGCGAAACCGGCGTCTTTCGAAAGGCAGGGATTGGCGTTGACTTCCAGTATCCAGGGTCCGCCCCGGGAATCGATCCGGAAATCGACCCTGGCATAGCCGTTTAGGCCGAACAGGTGCCAGCATTCTCCGGCGAGATGTTTCAGAGTCTGCAGAAGATCCCGGTCGGTATCGGGAAACGTGAATGTCCGGACTGTGTTCCGGTATTCGAATGACTGCTCGTCCCATTTGGCCCGGTACCCCACCATTTTCGGTTTGTCCGGGCCGAATTCCAGGAACCGGATTTCAGCTGGCGCCAGAACTTCCGGACCGTCCTCGCCGGCCAGGACGGACAGGTTGAATTCGCGGCCGTCAATATAGCGTTCCGCAAACCATTGACCGCCTTGTTTGATCCGTTCCGACAAGCTTTTTTTCAGCTGTTCATTTGTTTCGGCATCGACGATGGCGTTGTCGTCCAGCCCGATCGAAGCATGTTCCCAGACCGATTTGACGATCCACTTTCCATGTGGAACCGGATTCCCGGATGCGATTCCGGATGTGGTGATCCAGGGGGGTGTGGGCAGGTGCGCGGATGTCAGGAGTTTTTTTGCCAGGATCTTGTTGGATGTCGTGAACATCGATTCAAGATGCGCGCCGGTATAGGGAATATCCAGCATATTCAGCAGGGCCGGGGCATAATGAATCAGCATTCCGCTTCTCTCGACACTTTCGACCAGGTTGAATACGAGATCCGGTGCCATCTCCAGCAGCGTTTTTCTGATTCCAGCCAGTTCCAAGTCAAACGGTATCGATTCGCAGTTCCATCCCAGATCGGAAAGGGCTTCGGAGACGGCCGCCATCTGCTGCAGCACATCCGATTCGTCCCGGGTGGGATCGGGTGAAATTCGATTGAACAGGATAACCGCTCTCATTTCAACCTGAAGTTTCAGAGCATCTATATGCGCTGTTGAGCAACGGGCAGGGCCGGTTTGCCGGTTCTTTTGAGTGCCGACCGAATGATCATGGTCAGCAGTTCAAAAAATGAGATCCCGGCCATGTCTGCCAGGATGGGCAGATCGGAGTGGTTGGGGTTCAATCCCGCCAGGGGATTGATTTCGATGCAGTTCAGGTGGTCCTGTGCATCTTCCCGCAGGTCCACTCTCCCGGCATCCCGGCATCCCAGTTTCCGCCAGATGCGGAGTGCCAGAATTTTGGCTTCCCGGGCCAGCGTTTCTTCGACGGGCCGGTAGACCACCCGGTCCCGCCAGAGTTGTTTGTTTGCATATGAATACACTTCCTGTTCCGCCTTGGACAACAGGACGACTTCCATGATTCCGACCGCCATGGCATCCCGTCCGGTACCGGTTATCCCGACGGTGAATTCTCGTCCGGGAAGAAATGTTTCCACCAGGACGGGCTGTTCGTATTCGGTCAGGAGTTTTCTGCAGATCCGCTCCAATGTTTCCGGGGATGTAATCTTGGAATCCGCGTTGATGCCCTTGCTGGTGCCTTCCGCCACGGGTTTTACAAACAGGGGAAAAGAAAGGCTGATTCCGTGTATGTCATCCGGGGATTCGACGATTTCGAAATCGGCGGTAGGGATGCCGAAGCATTTCAGGAGATGTTTGGTTATACCCTTGTGGAGGGTGATGGCGAGCACCAGGGGATCCGAAAAAGTGTAGGGAATCCGGTATGCATCCAGCAGCGCCGGCACGGCGGATTCCCGGCCGAACCCATGCATCCCTTCGGCGATATTGAACACCAGATCCCACCGGTCCCCGGCTGCAAGACGTTTGAGCAGGTGCCGGACATTGCCGATTCTGTCCGTGATGAATCCCATTTTCCCGAGCGTGTCGTCGATGGCATCGATGGTTTCAAGGCAGTCGAATTCAGCCGTCTGTTCGGGATTGTATCCCATGGAGAGATAATCATCCCGAAGATCATAGGTTATTCCGATCTTCATGGAATCACTGTCGTGCGGTCTGTTCACTGGATGAAACCGGAACCGTTTCCAGACCGGATTGATCCCGATCCGGATACCGGTAGATTTTCCCTTCGTAGTTTTTCAGCAGCAGATCGTTCCCGTCGTATCCCATCACGTATTCCGGCAGCAGGGGGATCTTTCCGCCGCCGTTCGGCGCATCGATCACGTAGGTGGGCACGGCGTACCCGGAAGTATGTCCGCGCAGACCCTGAATGATTTCCAGGCCTTTCCGCACGGATGTTCTCAGATGGGATGTCCCGCTGACCGGATCACACTGGTACAGATAGTAGGGCCGAACCCGCATTCTCAGAAGCCCGTGAAACAGCTGTTTCATGGTCAGGATGGAATCGTTGATTCCGGCCAGCAGAACGGTCTGGCTGCCCAGAGGAATCCCGGCGTCGGCCAGCATGTTGCAGGCCCGAGCGGATTCAGGTGTCAACTCATCCGGATGGGTGAAATGCAGGCTCATGTAAAGCGGCATATAGCGTTTCAGCATCCGGGTCAGTTTGTGGGTGACGCGCTGGGGCAGAACCGCGGGGATTTTCGTGCCGATCCGGAGAATCTCGACATGGGCGATGCGTGACAATCTGGCCAGCAGAAACTCGATATGGTCGTCATCCAGGGTCAGCGGATCACCGCCGGAAAGCAGAACATCCCGGACTTCCGTATGGGATTCGATATACCGGATCGCCATCTCCCAGCGTTCGTAACTGAATTTGTAATCCGAATCGTTGTTCATGATACGTGACCGGGTGCAGTAGCGGCAATAGGCCGAACAGACGTTGGTGGTCAAAAACAGGACCCGGTCCGGGTAACGATGCACCAGTCCCGGCACCGGACTCTGGTGATCCTCACCCAGCGGATCGGTTTCCTCTCCCGGGAGATGGTCGAGTTCCCGGATGACCGGGATGATGGTCCGCCGCAAAGGCTGGTCTGCATCGAACGGATCCAGAAGGCTGGCGTAATAGGGGGTGATGGCGACGGGGAGCATTCCGGAGCGGTATTCCAGAGCCTCCCGCTCCCCGGCAGACAGCCACAGCATCCTGGCCAGGCTCTGATAATCGCTGATTCGATTGCGGAGCTGCCATTTCCAGTCGTTGAAATCCGCCCGGGTGACTTTGGGATAGAACCGCCGGCGGAATTCATTCCGGAGCCCGTTGTCCGATTTCCGTATCTCGCGTTTGGGAACAAGCCTGTCCGCATCCGGCAGCGCGTGCGCAGATTGATCGGCATCGGGTGCGAATACCCCGGAATGGATGATATGCTCGATATTTAAGGATGGATTAGGCGGAGGTTGATCCGGTATTTCGAGATCTTCCCCCGAGGCACACGGTTGACTGCCCTGAACTGTATTCCGATGTGTATTTTTCATGGTGTTTTACAGTTCCCGTGCGGGAAGAAAATCAAGAGGATGCACTCCCTGCTGATCACCGGAGTGAAACTCCGGACCGGGAGTGTGTGAATTAAGTGAAATCAGATCCTGCTCCATGCATTGGTTCCTCCTCTTCCAAAGGTCTTTCCTATATGTGTGAATATTTCATAAAAAAGTCAACAGGTAATTTTCGGGCGGCCGCGGTACGGCGGGAGGAATTTCCGGAACGATGGAATCCGCTTTAAGCCCTCATTCCCTCACGCCTGGTACCCCATGCCTATTGACTCCAGCCGAAGGTCCAGGTGTCCATTTCGCCGAACAACTGTGTGATCTCGGGGTTGGTCAGGGCGGCATACCAGAGGATGCCGGATGCCGATCCGGTGCCCCGGGGCCAGGCGAATTCCGGCAGCACCTCGATTTCCGTAGCGCCTTCCGAAAACGACGGATGCCTTGACAGATAATTGTCGTAGTCGGAAAAGCTCGGTGCGAAAAAGTATATTCCATAAACATCCAGAATCACGAACAGGGGAAATCCGGTCAGTTCGTAATCTTCCAGGTTGCATACCGTCACGATGCAGGAACAGAGATCGTCGGGCGTGTAATAATCCGAAGGCATCCACAGCATCGCGCCGGTTTTGTCGCAGGGTGCGGGAGTCATGGTGGGACCGGGTGTGGGTGTCGCGCTGTTCCAGCCGGCGGCGGCAGCGAGAAGCCACCACAGAGCCCGCCCTTTCTGTTCGCAGCTTTCATATGTCGTGTGCCCGCCTTCGCTGCCGTGAAACTCCGGGTGTTCAAACGGTACCGCATATCCTTCATACTGATATGTGGCCTGTTCCCAGTCATGGGTATCCTCGTTGAACCACCAGGCATCCAGATCGGCGAAATCGAACAGGATCCTGTCATGATCCCGACAATAAGTTCGGATTTTCTCGTTGTTCCGCCACCGGTTATACCCGTCCGTACCGGTTGCCTGGGCGTTGCCGGTGAAATAGACGAACCGGACACCCGGATATTCCGTCTCCAGAACGCTCATCTGGCAGAGGTAGTCATCCGTATCGGCACTCGAATAGCCGTCCAGCTGGCAGCACCAGGCCCATCCGGAGATATTGATGGCGGGATTGTGATCCAAAACATCCCGGGTGTACTGGCGCCCTTCGGGTGTTTTCCAGTAAAGTTCGGGTGTTATATAGGTTTCATGTTCCTGCCCGTCGAAAATGCATAATGCTCCGGTTTCAGCCGGAAGGCTCGAATATCCGATTTCGATATCGTACGTGTGGTTCTGGGTTTCGATTCGCTGCAATCCGATCGTGAGCTGGCTTCCGTGCGAAGTGTGCGCGTAATGGAGTTTGACCGTGTTTTTGACGGTATCGATCCAGTTCTGAGGGATCTGATTCAAATCCGTGCAGGTGTGATCTGCGATGGGTGCACTTCCGGCCGGTCGAGCCAGTCCGGTGATGATGCATAACACTGCCGTGAGTTTCAGGATAGGCATGGGACAATCCTCCCGTTCAGCTTTTCAGCAGTGAAATTCGTTCCAGGTTCAATGCTGCTGTTTCATCGCGGTTCAGGATATCATCCGAAGTAACGATTGCAATGCCGTGGATCATGGGTCGTGTGAAATAGGTATCCATCACCCTGCATATATCGTTTCTGGTTGTTCCGAGAATACCTTCGCGGTGTCTTTTTTTCATTTCCAGGGTATGGTTTCGCAGCCGGTCCAGAAACGCGTTCAACCCTTTTTCCCTGGGCGACGGCGGAATATCGATAATCCGAATCGTTTCGATGATGGCCTGTTTTACATGTTCATCCGTAAACCGCCCCGATCCCAGCTCTTCGATGACAGCTTTGTATTGGTCGAGTGACTGGGCGGTGTGGGGATCCCGATAGGTCATCATGGAGAACACGGCGAGTTCCGGGGAGTATGTGGAGAAAGCGCCGTATGCGCCGCCTCCAGCCCGGATTCTCATATACAGAGGCCGTTCCATCAGCTGGGCAATCACCCTCAGAACGGGCGAATCGGGATGGTTATAGGGCACTACCGGTATGGAACGCGCAACATAGGATACCTCGGTATTGATAATCCAGGCTTCCTGCACCGGGGACACCGAATCCGGCGAGTAGGCCGGCAGGTCGGAGTCGCCCGTGTTTTCCGGGATCCGGCTGATCAGGGTGGGGAGTTTGGCTTTAAGATCGGCGATATCTTCGGGAAGACCGGTACATCCGATGGACAGCCGATTTTTGAGAGTAGTGTGTTTCAGAAGGGACTGCATCGATTCCGCAATCGGTCCGGCATCTTCTTTCCTGAAATCCAGCAGCCATTGGATCAGGCCCAGGCCTTCCATCTGGTGCATGTAGTGATTCAGAGGCGAGATCCAGCGTGCGGATGCCAGTCCGGCCATTCGGTGTCCCGAAAAGGTAGCCGTGGGAACGGCATAGGCTTTTTTCATGCCGATCAATTCGGATATACGGTTTACGTCGCTGAAATCGGCATCCAGCAGCAGATCACCACATAGCTTCAGCATCCCGGCGTGATTTCTGGGAATGCATCGTGCTGACAGGAGATTGGCCAGGTGAAGCCGTCCTGTTTTCAGATTCCGGTAGGGCAGGAGTTTATAGCTGATGTCGCCAACGGTTTTACGGATCAACCGGCCCGTGTCGGCGTATGTTTGACCGGCAGCTCCCAGGTCCGTCACCAGACTTATCAGGGCCATGGGCAGGTTGGGCTTGACGGTTTGAAAATCAACATCGAATTCAGCGGTAAGATAATCAATACCGTTGGTTGGGACAGGGCTTGTATAAATCGGTATGCTTTCGATCGCATCTGATTCACAGGGGACCACTTCGGGATCGGGCGAGATATCTGTCAGGTTGATACTGGGAATGCAGGATGTGTCTTCCTCCCGGTCCTGATGTGCTTTCAAATGCTCGGATTGTCCGATAATTCTTTCGATTTCCGTTTCATCGAATCGGGAGCGAACGGATTCCAAACGGTTCCGGACGATTTGTTCCTGCCGTTCGATACCGCCCTGTTCGGGCACCATGATCATGGTCGCCCGGTGGGGATTATCCAGGAGGTGTTTCCGGATCAGGGAAGGCAGAAATTCCGGATTCAGTGTTTCACCGCGCAATCGTTCGAGGTAATCGCTCACCGACAGCGCCTTCAGGAAATCCCCTCCGTTCAGCCAGATTTCGAGCCCGCGCATGAACAGGTGCAGGCCGAACGGAATACCCCGATCCCCTTTGATTTCTTTCGTGAAAAATTCAAGCTGGTGGAGCGCCGCCTCAACTTCCGCTCCGGGGATACCCGTCCCGGTCAGTTCGTCGAGTGTTTCCAGGATCAACGACACAATCCGGTCGGTTTTCTCTTCATCCGTATCTTTCAATCCAATCCCGAAGATTGTTTCGGAGAAGGATCTGTCGAAGCTGACGGGAGCCAGGCCGCCTCCCAGGCCGGAAGCCAGCAGCTTCCGATTCAGTATGGATGAAGTGTCGCCGGTCAAGATGAGATTTAAAAGCGCCAGTTGGAGATTCGGGTAGCATTCACGCTGAGGCAGCAGTTTCCAGAGAACGGCTACGAATGATTTCCCGTCTGTTTCATCGATTTTCGACACGGGGTATGTGAATCGAAATGTCCGGGGTTCCCGGTAAGGTTTTTGCAGTGGCAGGGGTTCCGGGGGATCGATACGCTTGAAATGAGACAGCGTCGAATCTTCCAGGACATCGATGATCTCTTCGATAGGGATGTTCCCGTAAGTCATGAAAAAAGCATTCGAGGGATGGTAATGGGCTGCATGAAACGCTTTCCATTGTTCATAGGTCAAATCCGGTATCGCCATGGGATCTCCCCCGGATACGAACCGGTAGGTCAGATCGGGGAACAGGGAGCGTTTGACATTCTCGAAGAACTGGCGCAGGGGATTGCCGACGGCGCCTTTCATCTCGTTGTAGACCACACCTTTGAATCGAAGCGGAGTTTGCCCATCCCGGGGATTGTCAAATTCGTATCGCCATCCTTCCTGAAGAAATGTTTCCTTTCTGAGCAGCGGGAAAAAGACGGCGTCCAGGTATACGTTCAGGAGATTGAAGAAATCCTTCCGGTTGCGGCTGGCCAGCGGATAGGCGGTGTAATCGGCGCTGGTCATGGCATTCAGGAAACTGTTGAGGGACCGGCCGGTCAAATTGCGATAGGCTCTCACCGGGAACCGCCTGGATCCTTCCAGCACGGAATGTTCCAGAATGTGAGCAACTCCGGTGGAATCGGTTGGAATGGTCCGGACCAGAACCATGAAGGTATTGTTGTCATCCTCGCTGCTCAGGTGAACATACCGGGCACCGGTGGGCCGGTGAATCAGCTCGTGGAAAACGCACCGGACCGTGTCGACACTCTGCCTTCGAAGAACTTCAAAGTGACGGATCATTTGACCCGGAACACAATTCGGATTGATTTTGTCAGCAGTCATGATGGTTCTCCCTGGAATAGCATCGAACCAGGCAAGCGCAACAAGTATACACTTCTGAAGCGGGCTCCTCAATCCATTTCGGTTTGAATCAGGTTTCAGATCTGTAGTTTGAGGTTTGTCCCCGTGACAGGCGGTACTTGACGAGATTCCGAACGCGGTGTTCCACCGGCCATTTCCAGAAATCCAGGGCCAGCCGGGCTCTGAACAGGATTCTCAGGGCGGCATGGAATCCCGCAACAGGCAGTGTGGAACGCAAATATCGCCTGTTGTAATATACCGGCGCGAGAAAATTGATATAATCAATCAAGGCCCGCTCACCGTCCTGAATCCAGGGCAGCTCACCGGTTCCGAACCATCCTTCCGGGGTGAAATCAAGTTCACTCCATTCCTTGAGTGATGTCGGTTCAGTCAGTCCCCGGAGAAGGGCTTCCCGGTATAACTGAGAACCGGGATAGGGTCTGAAGATCTGGGGTCCGATAAAGTAGTTCTGTTCGGATATTGACCTGAGTTTTTCCATCAGGCGCAGTGTTTTGATTCTGTCCGGAGTGGTTTCGCCGGGGATGGCCATGATGAATCCCCACACCGCCTTATATCCTTCTTCCGCGAGCAAACGGGCGGCGTATAATCCCTGATCAACGGTAATTTCCTTCTGGATGATTTCCAGGCAATGGGTTGATCCGGATTCAAAACCGAACACGAGATCCACGAATCCGCAGCGTTTCATCCGGCGCAGGAGCGTCCGGTTGATGTAGTCGGGCCGAAAATGATTGATCCGGCAGGTGGCGTAATATTTCAACCGATGCAGTTTCCGTTTCTCGATGCCGTCCAGAAACTGGAGCAGTCGTTGTCGGTCGGCGAAGAATTCTTCGTCCTGAAGAATAATGCCCTCCAGACGGTATGTTGCGGCCAGCGATTCGATTTCATCCAGCAGGCTGTCAGCCGGGCGCGGCCGGTACCGCCGCTGGGCGTTCAGGGTGGTATTGATGCAGAAAGTGCAATGCCAGGGGCATCCGCGCGCGGCGTGGATTGGAATGGTGCGGGCTTTCCGCTGTTCCTGTATCACATAAGACTCGATATAGTGTTCCGGATCGATGAGCGAATAATCGATTTCGGGCAGTTCATTCATGGGGAGCGGGTCGCGGGGTTCGGTTTTGTGAATGGTTGAGCTGCCGGTCTGGAATGCGATCCCCGGGATATTATTCAGCTCGTATCCTTTCTGAACGGCGTCGGCGATATCGACACATGTGCGGTCGCCTTCTCCCAGGACGGCGATATCGCATACCGGATCCAGGCAGCTTTCCGGGTAGAGCGAGGGATGTATTCCTCCCCAGACGATGGGTATATCCGGATCCGTATTCCGGATGTGCGATGCGATAGCCCGCCCGTGGGATACCTGGGGTGTCATTGCGGAGATTCCCGCGAAGAGTGCAGCGCCGGTTTCAGCATCGATTTGACTGAGGTGTTCCGGCTCCGCGCAGGCATCGATGATCACGGGGCGATAGCCTGCCTGCTTGAGATTTACCGCGAGATATAAAAGACCGATCGGGAAGGAGAAGACACTGCCGTGATAATTCCAGTTATGGTGATGGTGCGGGTTGATTAACAGGACTGTCCGTCTGTTTTTGAACCGGTCGTGAATTTCTGGAACACTTTCGAAAAACTTCATTATGGCATTTTATTTTTTTTTCGAATCGGATTACATTACGGGGCTGCATCTGTTTTCGATGTCGGCAGAACGGTACATGAAGATTTTTTAAATCACAAGGAGGGTCCCGGTGAGAATCAACTCGATGAAGGAAATCAAGGAGCATGCGGCCCGGATCGGCCCCAAGCGGATTGCGGTGGCCGGGCCGGCGGAAGACGATATTTTCAAGGCGCTGGCGGATGCCCGGCGGCTGGGGATAATCCGCGGATATCTGGTGGGCCCGTTGGAAACCATCAGACCGTTTGCCGAGCTGTATGGATTGAACCCGCCTGATTTCGAGATCGTTGAGTCCGAAATGGGTTTGGCAGCCAAAGATGCAGTCAAGCTTGTCCGGGACGGCAGGGCGGATTTTCTGATGAAGGGTACCATCCCCACCAGTGATTTTCTGAAAGCGTTGCTGGACAAGGAGACCGGATTGCGGAAACCGGATCATCTGCTCAGCCATGTATCCATTCATGAGGTGCCCGGATTTCCGCGGATGCTGATCATCACGGATGTGGCATTCAACATCACTCCGACACTGGAAGAAAAAGCCAAGATCATCGACAACGCGATCACGATCGCGAGGGTGATCGGGATTGAAGTTCCGAAGGTTGCCTGTGTGGCGGCGATCGAGAAAGTCAACCCGAAAATTCCTGCCACGGTTGAAGCGGCGGAACTGGCCAGGATGTCACGGGAAAACCGGTTTCCGGGAGCGATCGTGGAGGGACCGTTCGGATTCGACAATGCCGTGGATCTTCGTTCCGCCGAGATCAAGGGCATCCGGAACGAGGTGGCGGGCGTTGCGGACATTATCCTGGTTCCGGATATGCAGTCGGGTAATTTCATTTACAAGACCTTGACCACCATTGCCGGCGGCACCGTGGCGGCGGTTGTCGTCGGCGCGACAGCTCCCGTGATTCTGACGTCCCGTGCGGATTCGGATGAGTCGAAACTGGTGTCACTGGCACTGGGCGTGCTGAATTCATGATCTGGGGTGGAAAACGATTCGGGTTGATGGGGAGAAACGATTGATGAGAACGTATCTTGAGGAGGCGATCAGGCATAGCGACAGCGATTACGCGGATGCCATGTACGAAGACACGCGCCAAATGACCATTACCTTCAACAAAACGGACATCCAGAACGTCTCCAACACGGTTCTGAAGGGCGGCCGGGTGACCGTTCTTGACCAGGGCGGATACAGCGGCATGTCGTTTACTCGAGCGGAAGATATCCGGAACGCCCTGGAAACTGCGGTGCGAGGTGCCCGGACGGTTTCGAAATTCGACTGCACGAACCGGCTCTTGCCGGCTCCGGTCATCGTTGATGAAGTGAAGCCGGGGACAGGTATCGATCCGGCCGGGATATCTTTCGATGAGAAGGTGGCTCTGGCCAGGGAATACATCGGTATCGTGCTGGAAGTCCCGAATATATTCACGTCGTACGGCGGTTATACGGAAACATTCACGCGGAAGACATATGTCAATTCGGAAGGAACCCGTATCGTGCAGGACGTGTCGCTGTGTTTTTTTTCATGCAGGATGATCGCCCGGGAGGGTAACCGGACGGAATCGATGGGCGTGTCCGTCGGATTTGACAGCGATTATGCCCGGCTTCTCAACCGTCATGACCACATCCGGCAGCGTGCCATGTTGTGCAGCGATCTTTTGAAAGCCAGGCCGGTGTCTCCGGGAGTTTACACGATCGTTGCCGATCAGGATCTGTCCGGAGTATTTATTCATGAGGCGTTCGGGCATTTATCGGAGGCGGACGATACGATCAACAACAAAAGCCTGCAGAAAATGCTTTTTATGGGGCGACGGATGGGGTGTGACCGCCTGAATATCGTGGACCAGGGTAATCTATCCGGCGCCAGCGGTTATTATGTTTATGACGATGAGGGTGTCCGGGCGTCCAGGACGTATCTTGTCAAGGACGGGATTTTAACGGGCCGCCTTCATTCCCGGTTGTCCGCCGCCCAGCTTGACGGGCAGCTCACCGGCAATTACCGCGCGGCCGATTACCGGTTCATGCCGGTTGTGCGGATGTCGAACATCTACATTGAGAACGGCGGCACGCCGTTTGAAGAAATGGTGGATTCAATCCGATCCGGTTTGTACCTGTGCGGCGGGAAAGGCGGGCAGACCATGGGCGATTTGTTCACTTTCGGGGCGCAGTACGGGTTTGAGATTGAGAACGGGAAACTGGGCCGGATGGTCAAGGACATCAATATTTCGGGCAATGTGTTCGATACGCTGAAAAGCATTCTGAAGGTGGGTACCGATCTCAGGATGAACGAAGGCGGCGGTTGCGGGAAAACCCGGGCGGCCTTGTTTGACATGCAGATGCTGGACAAGAGCGGGACCGGCGGTCCGAGCATTCAGATAAAAGATGTCGTTATCGGAGGTGAATAATGGAAAAACTGCTGAAAATGGCTTCGGACCAGGCGGACCAGGCGGAAGTTTTTCATCTTCGCAAAAAAACCTCTCCGGTGAATTTCTACAACTGGCGCCAGGCGGACATTCTGTTCAGGAACCTGGATGAAGTATCTCTGCGGGTGATCAAAAACGGGCGGATCGGTGTGGTGAAGGGATCCGCCACAGAGGATCGCGAGTGGATGGTCCGGACGGCATTGATGGCTGCCGAGGTCGGTCCGCAGGTTCAGTTCAGGTTTCCGAGTGAATCCAGCGGGGAGTGTGGTGCACGGATATGTGATCCCGCCTTGGTTTCCATGGATCCGGGCGTCATGATCTCCGATGGGCAGGCAATTTACGATCAGGTCAGACGCCGGTATCCCGAACTGCCGCTCAATCTTTATTTTGACAACGAGATAACGGATCTGACGATATTGAATACATCGGGCAAGGCGGAAGCCTATCAAAAGACTCAGTACACTGTCTGCCTGATGTCGATGTACGAAAATTCGAAAGAAGGTATCAACAAGGAGATCACATCCTGCCGGTATTTCACTTTTCCAGAGGATGTCATCGAGGAACTGCTGGGGGAGAACCGGTTGTCCAGGGTCCTGGTCAAGGTGCCCACCCGCAAAATGCCGGTCCTGTTCCGGGCTTCATCCACATGGAGTCTTCTGTACCGGATACTGGAGGGCGCCAACGGCGCGAACAAAGTGCGCGGTGTTACGCCGTTGAAGGAAAAGCTCGACAAGCCGATCTTCGGATCCAATATCACTCTGATCGATGACCCGACCATGGACTGGGCCCCGGGATCGACACCGTTCGATGACGAAGGTGTGCCGACCCGCAGGAAAATGATCGTGGACCGGGGGATATTCAAGCAATTCATATTCGATCTTGACACCGGTTCGAGGGACGGCGGCGGATCGACCGGAAACGGGATCAAACGCTCCATGTGGACCCGGGGTATTGAAGTCAATCCCAATCCCCGCTTCAACAATCTGGTTCTGCTTTCCGGAGACCGGAGCGTGGCGGAGATGATCGCCGGGATGGACGAAGGATTGGTTGTCAACGACGTCATCGGATTTCATTCCGGGAACATTCTTCAGGGGCATTACTCCATGAATGTCGGCATCGGTTTTTACGTCAGGAATGGTTCGGTGCAGGGTCGGGCCATCGACACCATGATCGCCGGCAATATCTATGAGGATTTTCATCGGGTATCCGGAATGAGTTCCAGGCAGGATTATAATCCCGTCGTTTACGGTCCGGACTTGCTGATCGACTCTGTTTCGGTGTCTGGAACGGACTGACCAGCATGATGGAATCGCCGCGGGACCGATAGCCGGTGAGGGGATGAGCCGGAAGATCCGGAACGCACTCTCCACGATTCTGGGATCGAGCGGGTATCCTGTATTGAAGGGGAAACTGGTTCCCCGAAGGAGTCCTCTTGTTCTGGGATATCATACGCTCAATCCCCCGGAATTTCTCAGGCGGGTGCTGGGCATCCAATTCACGCCGGAGCTTTTCGAATCACAGATGGATTACCTGGTTCGTCACCACAGTGTGATATCCGTTGAAACATTGCTGGACTGGATTGAAGGGCGGACCGTGCTTCCGCCCAATCCTGTCGCTGTAACATTTGATGACGGGTATCGGGACCTGGTGGACGTGGCATTGCCGGTGCTCCGGCACCGGTGTATTCCGGCAACCGTCTTTGTCGTCACGGGTTGCGCCGAAAGCCGGCGTTCAATCTGGACCAACCGGCTGACCTACATGATCAGTCTCACCGCCAGGTCCCGAATACGGTTCCGATTGCCGGAACTGGCGGACGAATCATTTGCTCTGGACAGTCCGCAGACGCTCCGGCGCAGCGCCTTGAAACTGCTGGCTCTGTTCAAGAAGCTGCCCAACGATCGGAAAGATCCGGCCATGAGGACTTTGGCGGAAAGCCTGGATGTCGATCCGGAATCGGATCCCGTCCATCTTCTGCCCATGGTCACGCCGGATCAGGTGCGGATTTTATCGGAAAACGGGTTCACAATCGGATCACACACCGTCAATCATCCGATTTTATCCTGTTGTACGGAAGCGGTTCAGAAGTGTGAACTGCGGGATTCCAAGAGTTCCATTGAAACGTGGACCGGAAGGCTCTGCTCCATCGCCGCTTATCCCAACGGGCAGCCGGGGGATTTTACGGCTGAAACCAGATCGATCGCTGAGAAGCTGGGATATCGCGCCTGTTTCACCTTTCATCCCCATCCGATCCGGCCGGGTATCGACCGGTTTGAGATTCCCCGTCATCCGCTGATGGATATACCGCTCAACCGTTTTGCAACCGCATTGCGTTGAGGTATCGGATTTAAAATTACTCGCCGGCAGGTTCCGGTTCCGCCTTGTTTGGGGATTCTTCGGCTTCGCCGTCATTCGATTTATCCGCTTTTGAAGGGGTTCCTTTGCGGCGCCACTGGAAGATGAAATCATCATCGTCATCCCATTCTTCATCATCGGGATACAGGGTTTCAGCCTGAGTCAAGCGTTTGCGGGACGCGATCTCCAATTCTTCTTCGGTCCGTTTGCGGGTATGCCGTGCTTTGGTTTTCCGAGGTTTTTGCCGGTCCTTTTTCCGGCGTTTTTCTACGAATGATATCTGATCGTCCCATTCATAATCGGATGGTGCTCTCATCGATCTGCTCCATGGTAAGTATCCCGTTGCCAATTATTAAACCCATGTTCAAACCAATGTCAACTGTCATATAGGCGCCGATGGCGTCATCAGTTCATTTGAGATGCCATCAGGCCGATCATGATCCGGTGGGCGAGTTTTGCCGTGGTGAAATCGGCCAGGTGCAGGCCCGGTGCCGGGGCCAGTTCAACGATGTCGGCACCGATCACCCGGATCCTGGAAGCAGCCAGAAGATCCAGGAACCGCATGACTTCCTGCCAGGTAAGTCCGCCCGGTTCGGGCGTGCCGGTGGCCGGGATGACGGATGGATCCAGTCCATCCACATCGAAAGTCAACCATGCAGGACCTGTAAAGGATGTCAGATGCCGGTTGAGTGTTTCCCAGAAATCCGGTTGTTCGGGTGATGCGAACGGAATATTGTTCTTCAGGATTAAATCCCATTCTTCCCTGCAAACCGAACGGATCCCGACGCTCAGAGTTTGAATGCCCAGGTCGCGAATCCGCCGGAGGGTGCAGGCGTGGGACCAGGCGTTCTGCCGGTAGTGATCTCTGAGGTCCGCATGGGCGTCAAAGTGGATGACACAGCCGTTCGGATGGATTGTGTGAAACGCTTCAATGGCGGGGATGGCTACGGAATGTTCTCCCCCCAGAATCACCGGATGTTTCCGGTCGGTCAGAATTTCAAGAACCCGGGAGCGGACCATCTCGGCCATCTCCTCGTAATGCCGGGTTGATCTGACTGCGGGAAGGGTGAATATCGCCGTTTCAGGCAATTCCTTTTTGAAATACAGATCAAATGTCTCAACCTGTTGGGAAGCTTTCAGAATCGCTGCGGGACCGTCCGCCGTTCCTTCTCCGTAGGTCACCGACGCTTCAAAGGGAACCGGCAGAACGATAATCCGCGCGCCGGCATAGCCGTCACGCGGCGGTTGGGATATCAGGAACTGGTTCATTACATGATGAAAACAGCCGCCGCCAGAACCGTTGCCCATCGCCCGTCCTTGGGAACCCGGCAGGATTGGGCGATATTGCGGGTTTGAATGATGCGTCCGCTGGCCAGAAAAGCCTGTTTGCGTTCATCCCAGGCTTTGTCCGGATCCACTTCGATGCCCAGTGTGGTACCGAGCATCTGCGCTGCCAGATCCTCGGCTCTTTCGCCTGTATGATGGGCGGTGTATCCATGGGAATGCTCTTCTGAAATATATCCGTATGCCACTTCCCGGTCCGTCGGCACCGCAACGCCGATGGCGGCCGAAAGCATCCGGTTGGGTTCGTTCGAATCCAGTCTGGACATGACGCAGTGAATGACTTCACCGGGGTGCAGGAGTGTCAGTCCGTGGGGTCGGCTGATTATCTTGCAGGCGGGCGGGAGAATACTTGAAACGGTGACGAGGTTCACCTTTTCGATACCGGCATTTCTCAGGGCGTCCTCGAAGGAATTGAGCCGATCCTTATGAAATCCGGCGCCTTTTGTTAAAAACATCATCTTGGGGATCAGGGGATTCCGTGACATGATGGACCCTCCTTCCAATTGCATCGATAACGCTCAGCAACCGCTGAAACAATCCTGTCGAATGTATACCTCCGAATTAAATTTCTCAATCCTATTTTCCGGCATTTCCATCCAGTTTTTCAAGAACGCCTTTGATCAAAAGAGGAAAAACCGCGGTCACCTCCGCATAGACTTCCGCGTATTGGCCGCCTTCCGTTTCCGGTACAAATTTCCCCCAGGAAACACCCTCCCGGTATGTGCATCCGGACAATCCTCCCCAATGCACCGGTTCGGGACAGATCCGAACCCCCCTGCTGAAAGGTTTCGGCGCGAGGTCACAACCGTTTTGAATCAGTATATCGATCAGGGGAGCCACCTGCTGGGCCCAGTTTCTCGGCACGCCGCCGCCCAGCGTCAGAATTCCCAGCCGGCCCGGGTGGGTATTGATTCGCCTGCCGTAGTCGATCAGATCGGCAAAGGGATTGAACGGAGGAATCCGGATGTTTTTGAAAGGCTGCTCCCGGTCGACAGGTTCGGTTCCCAGCATGCTCAAGGCGATACTGATGCTGAGTTCGCTGTCGGTAAAAGCGGGGATGTAGACGGGAATATCGGCCCGTGCAGCCGAACTGAGAATGTTCCGGTCAACCGGAAAATCTTGAAGAAACAGCCGGCCCAGCCGGTTGCAGAAATCCGCCGAACCGGCAGGTGGTGATTGATCGATTACCGCCGGAAACAGCGATTCGAAATGGGTTTCGATATAGTTTTCCAGGCCCTGGAACGATGTTTCCAGTTCAATGGTGTCGTACACCCGGTTGTATCCGCTTCTGAAGGCTTCGTAGTCGTCCATGTCTTTTGCCATGAAATGCTGCACACCCATGCCTTCGATCAGACCGTGTGTGAGGAGAGCGCCGGTCGAGATGACGATATCCACATATCCCCGGTCGATCAGATCGCAGAGGATGTTTCCCTGTTTGGCCACCGTCAGAGCACCGGAAAGGGTCATGACGACCAGCGTATCGGGGTCGGTGAAGATTTCACATAGTATCCGGTATGCCTTTCCGAGCTGCCGTCCGGTGAAAGCCGTTGATCCCATGGCTTCGAGCATTTCGTGAAAGGAATGGACTGTTTCCAGGCGGATGGGCCGGAGCGGTTTCAATCCTTCTCCATGCCGGAGTTGTCGTTTGGGGGGTCGGGAGTGTTCGTTCATGATGTCAGGGTCCTTTACTGATACCGGTCAAGCGGTGTTTCACTTCATCAAAACGTTTTTTCCGGTCCTCTTTCAGATAAAACCGCTGCAGATAGTTCATTGCTGGCAACAATACGGCTGCTTTATGGAGCAGTTCGACACCGGAGTTCAGATCATAGACATGAATGATTTCCGGTTCAAGCTTGCCTTCACCGTGGTTGTGATAGTTTAAAAGCGGGACAGCCAGAGCGGTGGTTTCATATCCGTGTGCCAGATATATGGATGCCTCACATGTGCCGCCCGTCATCCGGTGTTTCTGGGTTTTCACACCTTTTCGATCCAGTTGCTCGGCTGCGGAATCGAGAAGTCTCTCGGCATTGCGGTCGAATTCGCATATACGGTCGCCCGTCCGGATGACGATACCGTTTCCCGGCTGGGCATTCTCGAGTGCTTTAGATGCTTCCAGGCAGACGACCAAGGCGTGAGGCGGGACCGCACGGGATTGACACACAGCCTGAGCGCCGATGAGCCCGACTTCCTCCGCGCGATGGAACACCGCCATTAAATCGATGGGGATGTTTTTTCGTATCACTATCTCCAGGACCGCCAGGGCGATGGCGCACCCGGCGAGATCATCCATGGCCCGGCCCCGGATGAAAGGGGGATCCACTTTGAACCGCTCCAGATCCGGCACGGCGAACATGTGACGGCGAAGCCCGCCCGGAGGACGGTCCAGATCCATCCAGACCAGTTTTTGCTCCGTGTCCGCATATTCCCTTATGCAACCTTGATGCACGGTATCTCCGTCGATGATCAACACCTTGGTGTTCAGCAGGTCATCGCCGCGGGGAAGACCGCCCATCACCGCCGCTTTTATCCGGTTCCCGTCAATTTCCAGCAAATCGAATCCGGGATGATCCATATGGGCGATCAGGGCCAGGCAGGGCATGGCCGGTTTGGCTGCGTTGTGGAAGCTGGCGATGAGGTTGCCGTAGCGATCTTCGATCAGCTGGAATCCGGGGTGTTCCAGGTGAGATCTGCAGATGGTCCGGATGGCGTATTGGACTTTCGTTTCAAAAAACGGTGCTGCCGGTCGGGAGATCGCATTCAGCAGGGTGACGACCCGGCTCCGGGATGACAGCATGGTTCTGGCTGGCATGCAGAATCCTCGCTTTCGATGCGACCGAAGGATACTGGAAATCGCGTATCGATCAAGATTTTTTCAGGGGATCTTCCCAGGTCCCGATTTTATCGGGCGGCGGAATGAGTTCGATGGGTTGGGATTCGTGTTTCAAGCGTCGGTAAGCTTCACAAAACTCCTGGTACACCATTTCCAGAAGCTCTTCACGTTCTCCATCCAAACTGTCCCGATCGAACCGGCTCGGATGAAATTTTTCCGCCAGTTTCTTCCAGGCCTTTTTCAGTTCGGCAGGTGAAGCGTCCCAGGAAACATCCAGAATGGCAGTATCCGATTTATGCCGGAAATCATCGAGAATTTTCCTGAGTTCGTCCGCCGAGTAGGATAATTTTTTCATGGTGGGACTTCCCTCGAATTTTAAAGGTTGTCGTTTCCAATACAGACTATCAGATTCAGAACCGAAGCGCAAACAGCGGATCGCCGGGCGATCTCAGGGGTGCCAGCTCATCTCCCAGGAATCGATGTCACCAAGAAGTTCCGTTTTGACCGGGTTGGTCAGTCCGGAATAGAAGAACACATTTTCGCCGCTGCCCGCGCCTGCAGGCCATGGAAACTCCGGAATGACCGGAACAACCGTTTCACTGGACGACAGCTCGATATCCAGGAAATCGAAGGCGTTCCAGGCCGGCCAGAAATAGTTTTCGCCGTAGGCCGACAGAACAACGAACAACAGAAGCCCTTCCCGCGATGGACCGGAATTCAAGCAGATCACGTCCAGGCTGCAGGAATTCCCGGGGCGATATTCGTGATATGGCATCTCCAGTCGCACTCCGAATTCCTCAGGATCATAATACTGGTCCGCTCCCACATCGAATCTCTGGCTTTCCAGTCTGCTTTCGCCGTCGTAATCCCGGTCCACATCGAAATAGATCGACCGTCCGATGCAGGGTGAATCGGCGCTGAGATGGTAATCTCCCGGAGCGGCGAATCGCGGGTCGGCCTGGAAATTGCCTTCACCGGGATAGTCCATGCGGATGTCGCTGTAAGTGATCGTGGCTGATCCCTGATTTTCGGAATAGAGTTCCGTCCCGGCCGGATTCCAGAGGATGCATGCCTTGAATACAGGATCGGACTCGATCATGGAAGCGATTCCGGCACCGTTTCCTTCGGCGGTGTTGCCGGCCAGCGTGCAGTGAGTGAATTCCGGAAAGGCATCGACCCGGCACAACAACGCGCCGCCGTGTTCGACCGTCCAGTTGTCGACGATCATGCAGTTGGTGAACCGTGGATGCGACTTTTCAATCCGGATTCCCCCGCCGCTCGTGTGCGGATTCCGGTTATCGGCGATCAGGCAGTTCTGGATGTCCGCATCGGAAGATCCGTAGAATCCGAGACCGCCCGCCCAGCTGACTTCGGAGCTTTCGCAATCGATGATATGGCAGTCTTCGATCAGCGGCTGGTCGCCCGTGAAACAGAAAAATCCGCTACCCCAGCACCCGCTGATCACGCACCGTTTGAATATGGGATACGATTCGTCCAGGATGCAAACCCCGCCACCCTGAATGGCGCTGCAGTCCTGGATGATGCAGTCGACGATGACCGGACTGGCTTTCCATATCCGGATTCCGCCGCCTTCACCGGGATCTTCGGTGCTGGTCGCCCGCCCGCGGATGATCACGCAGTTGTGCAGTGTGACGGCAGAGGTTTCGAAAAAAGTCACAGCGCCCGTCAATGTTCCGGTGCAGTCTTTGAAAGTGAACCCATCCACCAGCATATCGTGTCCCGGTATATCCTTGAACAGGAATCCGGGCGTGATCCCTTTTCCGTCGATGATGGTCTGGGCAGGTCCGTTCTCGGCAATGAAATTGACCGATTTCCCGATCATCGGGACACAATTCCAGCCGTCTCCGTGGTAGATTCCCGGTCTGACGATCACCGTGTCGTCCGGCTCGACGCCCCGGTATGCATCCAGAATGGTCGGATAATCACCGGGAACATAATACACCGCCGCTTCCGCCGAAACGGTCAGACACAACATCAACGGAATTATCAATGCTGAATTCCGGATCAAAGGCATCTCACTTCTCCGTCACTGTTTTTCCATACAAAACCAGTATAGAGATTAATCCCTGAAAACCGCAACATATCCGGTGAGCCGGTGTATTTTTCTTCGAGCGGGAAATTTGCGCCGGGCTGTCGAAAAGGATATTTTTCTGAACGCCGGTGGATATTCATATCATGCCGGCCGGAGGAGATGGAGATGTTTGGAAAAAAGAAAGGGGTATCGGATCTGAGCGGTGACATCGCGATGCGGATCGTCACGGAAGGTAAAATACGGGATGTATCCTACCGCGAGCTGCTCCTGTCGGTCAATATGACGCTGGAAGCGCTGATGTCGCTGCTGGCCAAGAAACAGCTGATTTCACCGGAGGAGATGATTGGGGAGCTGGAATCGATCCGGAACCGCAAGGACCGGAAAACCAATGAACCGGGCGATGCGGGCAGCCAGGAATAACATCATCGCCGAACGGCAGGGAAACGGCGATGAAGTCACCTGGACGGTGCATCCGGCTGCTCGATCACCGGTTAAAGCCGCTGCCGGGGTGATGGGTATCGGTATGGTTGTGGGAACCGTTTATGGTTTTTCGAGAGATGCTCTGCTTTCCGCAATCGGATTTACCGTTATGATGATTTCGCTGTCCCCGTTTTTTCAGAAAACCGTTTTCAGGATCGATGAAAACGGTGTTTCACGGAGCATCTGGGGGATAAAACGGTCGTTGCGCTGGTCTGAAATCAGGCGCTATAATGTTTCGAATCGAGGGGTATATGTTACACCCGCCGGGAGAGAGCGCTGGTGGGATCACCGCGGTATTTACCTCATGCTGGATGAAAACAAGGAGGCGGTCGTTGCCGGAATCCGAAAGAGGCTGGCGGAAACTGAAAAGGAGGATTTCGGAAGCGTTCAGGGTTGAGCCTGAGAAGCCGTTCGAGCCGACGGTTCGGCAGCGCGAGATCATCGATAAACTGGCGGACTGGGTGGTGCGGCGCAGGTTGACGCTTCCCGCTGTGATGTTTCTGGAATCCATGACTCCGCTTAATTATCTGGGAAGTCAGGTGCTGGTCTTTTTCCATCCTTTTGTTGCTGCATTTCTATCCTCAGCGGATTATAATGAGTTTCAACAGATGCTGGAGTATCGCGAATCGATACCGGTCATCATTCAAGCCATTGAAGATTGTGAAACGAAATTTGTTGCGAAAAAAAAACAGCGGAAATCCTCAAAATCGTCTGAAGGGAGTAAAGCTGATGACACAAAAGCCTGAAGATATCAAGGTGATCATTGCCACGGATTGCGGCAGTACGACCACCAAGGCGATTTTAATTCAATATGATGAAGAGAAGGGCGAGTACCGGCAGACCTACCGGGGGGAAGCCCCCACCACAGTTGAATCTCCGTTTGAGGATGTGACCAAGGGCGTGTTGAACTCCATATCGGAACTTTCGGAACTTTCCGGCCGGGAGCTTCTGGATGAGAACAACATGATCCTCAAGAAATCCAGCCCGTCGGAAGGTGCGGATATCTATATTTCGACTTCGTCGGCTGGGGGAGGTCTTCAGATGATGGTCGCCGGGGTTGTCCGGTCCATGACGGCGGAGAGTGCCGAGCGAGCAGCGCTGGGTGCGGGTGCGATCGTGATGGATGTCATCGCTTCCAACGATCACCGGTTGCCGCACGAACAAATCGAGCGGATCCGGCAGCTCCGCCCCGACATGATTCTCCTGTCAGGCGGTATCGATGGCGGGACGAAGTCGCATGTGGTGGATCTCGCGGAGTTGATATCCGCTGCGGATCCCAAACCCCGGCTTGGGATCGGGTTCAAGCTGCCGGTCATTTATGCCGGGAACAGGGATGCCCGGGAGGAGGTCAGCGGGACGCTGGAGGAGAAGGTTGATCTGGTGATTGTGGACAATCTCCGGCCGGTGCTTGAAAAGGAAAACCTGGGTCCGGCCCGTGACAAGATCCATGACATGTTCATGGAGCATGTCATGCAGCAGGCACCGGGATACAAGAAACTGATGGAGTGGACGGATTCCCCGATCATGCCCACTCCGGGGGCGGTGGGGGCAATCATCGAGCGGGTGGCGCAGCTCTATGATCTGCAGGTTGTGGGAGTGGACATCGGAGGTGCCACAACGGATGTTTTCTCCGTGTTCGTGGATCCGGAAGACGAAAAACCGGTGTTCAACCGGACGGTTTCGGCGAATCTGGGGATGAGTTATTCCATATCGAACATCCTGGCGGAAGCGACCCTGCCGAACATCTCCCGCTGGGTACCGTTTCCCATCGATGAGCGGGAACTGCGCAACCAGATCAAGAACAAGATGATCCGGCCCACCACGATTCCCCAGACACTGCATTCTCTTGCGGTGGAGCAGGCGATAGCCCGGGAAGCGCTGCGGCTGGCTTTCGTGCAGCACAAATCCTTTGCCACCACCTTGAAAGGCGTTCAGAAACAGCGCACTATTGCCGATGCGTTCGTCCAGACCGGGACGGAAGGTACGATCGTCAATATGATGAACCTGGATCTCCTGGTCGGTTCCGGCGGCGTTCTTTCTCATGCACCCCGAAGGAATCAGTCGGCGATGATGATGATCGATGCGTTCCGGCCGGAGGGTATCACCCGGCTCGCGGTGGATTCCATTTTCATGATGCCGCATCTGGGGGTGCTGTCCGAGGTTCATCCGAAGGCCGCGACGGAAGTTTTTCTGAAGGATTGTCTCGTTTATATCGGGACCTGTATTGCTCCCGTGGGTCAGATCAAGGAAAGCAAGGATGTGATGAAATACAGCATCGATCTGCCGCAGGGCAGGCAGGAGGGGATGCTGCGGCAGGGTGAAATGCTTCTGTTCCCGCTGGGTGTCGGTGAAAAGGCATCTGCGGTGTTTGAACCGACAGGCAAAGCGGATGTTGGCGCGGGAAAGGGGACCCGGGTTGAGACGGTTGTTCACGGCGGGGTGGTCGGGTTGATTCTCGACGGCAGGGGCCGGCCGTTGATGACGGTTCCGGACGACAAGGATGCGCGCATCCAGCAGATGCTCAGCTGGCTTGAGAACCTCAAGGTTTATAACATGGACGAACTGAAAGCTTTGGGTCGGGCTTGAATATCGGGAGGAAATCATGGCTCACGCATATACACCTGGATTGAAAGTATCGCCGAAAATACGGTTGACCAAGAAACGGATTCTCCCGTTGAAAGGCGACGTGGTGGTCAACGTGGGGGACACGGTGACTTCGGATACCGTGGTGGCTCGGACCGAGCTGCCGGGTAAGGTGACTCCGATCAATGCCGCCAATATTCTCGGAGTGCCGGCTCCGGATCTGGTTGAACATGTCCTGAAACCGGAAGGATCTCCCATTGCGAAGGGGGAGATCTATGCGGTGGCGAAATCATTTTTCGGCCTGTTTAAAACGACTCTGAAAGCTCCGGAAGACTGCCACCTGGAAAACATTTCTCAGATAACCGGCAAAATACTGCTCCGGGGGAAACCCCTGCCGGTTGAGGTGACGGCATATCTGGAGGGAAAGGTCACCGAGGTGTACCCTCAGGAAGGGGTTGCCGTGGAGTGCTGGGCGGCGTTCACACAGGGGATTTTCGGGATTGGAGGCGAGACACACGGAATACTCAGGATGGTCTGCAAATCCAAGGATGAACGATTATCTCCCGAGAAAATTTCACCCGAACACCGGGGCTGTGTGCTGGTCGGCGGCAGCATCGTCACCGCAGCAGCTCTGAAAAAAGCTCTGGAACACGGTGTCCGGGCGATCGTGGTGGGGGGATTCGACGATCAGGACCTGAGAAATTTCCTGGGGTACGATCTGGGCGTGGCCATAACCGGATCCGAAAACAAGGGGATTACGCTGGTGGTGACGGAGGGATTCGGAGAAATCCCCATGGCGGACCGGACATTCGAATTGCTCAAGAATCACGAAGGTCATAAAGCCTGCGTGAACGGTGCCACCCAGATCCGGGCGGGAGTCATCCGCCCGGAAGTGGTCATTCCCCGTCCGGAAAGCGAGCTGAAAGCCGGGCCGGAAGTCACGGCCGGCGCTCTTATAATCGGAACGCCGATCCGGGTCATAAGGGAGCCTTATTTCGGTCGACTGGGAACGGTTTCATTGCTGCCGCCCGAACTGACGCCCCTGGAATCCGAGACGAAAGCGCGGGTATTGAAGGTCAAATTTGCCGATGGAATCGAGGCTGTCGTTCCCAGGGCGAATGTAGAAATTCTCGAAACCTGATGCAGACCAGCGGATATCGACAGGCATTCCGTATTCTGATCATCGTGATGTTATGGGCGGCGACACCCGCCGGTTCTCTGGGAGTTGAGCCGGAGGATGCGGGAACCGGGTTACCGGTCATTCCCCCGATGAATCTCGTTGCCGCCGACACTCCCAACGACAACGGAAACGGTATTACACTGCGATGGGACTGTCCTCCCGGGGATGACGGCTCCGGTGCGGTGATCTCGGGATATGTGGTCCTGCGCTCTGAAAACTCCCGGGAAGGGTACCTGGAAACGGCGGTTCTGGGGCCCGGCACCGCTAAGTATATTGACAACGGTCCGGCGGCGGATCCGGTCACGGGAGAAAAAATTCACTTCATACGGAACAAACCTTATTATTACCGGGTTGCTGCCCGGTATGCGTCGGGGTACCGGGCGGTTTCAGGCGCTTCCGGTCCCGTGCAGGGTCGGGCCCAATGGTTTCACGACGGGAAAATACCGGTTCTGACCGCGACGGTTCTGTTTTTCGCCCTGGTCATCCTGTATATCCAGAAAGCCAGGCTCCAGGGATCGGAATTGTATGTCCGGCCGATTGCCGGGATGAAGGAGATTGACAATGCCATCGGCCGGGCGACTGAAATGGGTCGGCCAATCCTGTATGTTCTGGGGCTGGGCAGCCCGGAAGATATCGCCACCATCGCCTCCTATACGATATTGGCCCGGGTTGCCAGGAAAACCGCGGAGTACCGGACTGAACTGATCGTTCCCTGCAACGAACCGATCGTG
This sequence comes from candidate division CSSED10-310 bacterium, assembly GCA_016927905.1. GTDB lineage: Bacteria > CSSED10-310 > CSSED10-310 > CSSED10-310 > JAFGJC01 > JAFGLW01. The sequence goes on from JAFGLW010000026.1 coordinate 45,624, forward strand.
ATGACCATAGCGCAGGAAACCGTCCGCAATGCATATATGGAAGCGGGACATCCCGATGCGTACAGCGACGACATGGTTTTTTTCGTCACATCCATGCAGTTCGCCTACGTGGCTGCCGTGAACGGTCTGATGCTCCGGGAAAAAACGGCAACCAACTGTTATTTCGGGAAGTTTTATGCGGAATCTCTGCTGCTGTCCGAGACCGGGAACATCGCCGGATCCATCCAGGTGGCGGGCACCGACGAAGTTGCCCAGCTGCCGTTTTTCGTTACGACGTGTGATTACACGCTGATCGGTGAGGAACTTTATGCGGCATCCGCATATCTGGGTCGCGACCCCCTGCTGCTGGGTGCTTTGAAAGCGCAGGATTTCGCCAAAGCTCTGGTCATGATCCTGATTGTGGCCGGAGCCGTGCTGATGAGTTTCGGAATCGACTGGCTTCTGGAAATCATCACGGTGAGGATGTAAGCGGGATGAAACGCAGGGTGCCGATGCTGATCGTTTCGATAACCGGATTTTTGCTGACCATCCAGTATTTTTCTCCCCATCCCGCCAGTGAGATGTTTTATAACAACGCATTGGACTGGCTGGTGATCATTGGAATTTTTGCCATGCCGTTGGGTATCTACTCCATGGTGCGGATCCAGTTCCACAAGGTCATCCGCAGGTCGACCGGGTGGGGCTATTCCGTCATCGCTCTGATCAGCCTGTTCACGATGCTCGGTCTGGGATATACGGACAAGTGCCTGGAGAACGGCACTTTTTTCATGAAACTTTTTGAATATGTTTACATACCCATCCAGGCGACCATGTTTTCCCTGCTGGCCTTCTATATCGCTTCGGCCGCCTACCGGGCTTTCCGGGCCCGCAATCTGCTCGCCACCATCGTTCTGACCTCTGCGGTCATCGTGATGCTCGGGAGGGTGCCGATCGGGTGGGCCATCCATCCCCTGATCCCGTGGCTTGCCGACTGGATCATGAACAATCCCAATATGGCAGCTCAGAGAGCCATCACCATCGGGTTGGGGCTGGGTGCGGCTTCCACAGCCATGAAGATCGTTCTGGGGATCGAGCGGTCGTATATGGGGATGGAATGATGAGCATCTGGGAGAAATTGCTGCAGATCGACCGGAGAATCATCTATCTGCTTGTGTTCCTGGCGGCCATTATTCCCTTTCTGTTTCCGGCGGGACTGGAAGTGAACACGACGCGGGAGGTTCAATCGATATATGATTTCATTGAAAATCTCGCGCCGGGAACACCGATACTTCTGGCAGCCGATTACGATCCCCAGACACAGGCGGAGAACGGACCCCAAGCCCAGGCGGTTCTCCGGCACATGTTCAAGAAGGATCTTCGGGTCGTCATCATGACGTTATCGCAGGACGGTGCCGCACTGGCGGAAATGTTTTCGAATTCGGTAGCCCGGGAATATCAGAAGCGCAGGTGGGAGGATTATACGTACCTTGGTTACAAACCTTATCCTTCCATCATCATCCTTTCGCTGGGCCAGGATTTCCGGATCAGTTATCCCCGTGATTATTACAACCGCAAACTGGATGACATTCCCATGATGCAGGATATCCGGAATCTCGATGATGTCGCAGCCGTGATCGAGATCGGGGGCGGCAATGTCTGTCACATGTGGTTGACCTATGCGCATGAACGATACAAGGTTCCGCTGGCTCTGGGGGTTACAGCCGTTTCGGGTCCCCAGTATTATCCGTTTCTGCAGTCGGGACAGCTGTTCGGCCTGCTGGGCGGATTGAAAGGTGCAGCCGAATACGAAACGCTGATGGACGGGGAATACACCCGCCTTGATCTGCCCAGGAAAGCGATACAGGGGATGAACGTACAGAATTTCGTCCATGTCTTGATCGTGATTCTGACCGTGGTCGGCAACGTCGCTTTTTTCGCCATCAGACGACGGGAACGGAGAGCTTCCTGATGGATTCGAATCCCTGGATCTGGAATACGATCGCGGCATTCTTCACCATCGGCACGTTTTCCTTCCTTTACAAGGATAATCCGCTCTATAAAATTGCCGAATCCGTTGTAGTGGGCATCGCGGCGGGGTATTTTGCCGTTCTGCTGTTCTGGACCAGCCTGCGGCCGAAATTCTGGGATATGATCGTTTACGAACACAAGTACTGGTATGTCATTCCCGGATTGCTGGGCATCATGATGTATTTCCGGTTCAGCCGAAAATGGGGTTGGCTTTCCAGGTATCCACTGGCCCTGTATATCGGGATCGGCTCGGGAATCGCCATTCCGCTCATGCTTCAGACATTTGTCTTGAGACAGCTGGAAGCCACCATGCTTCCAATCGGATTTGCATCGTTCGAAGGATTCAGCAATCTTTTGGTTGTGCTGATGGTACTGGCGGGTTTGATCTACTTTTTCTTTTCCATGGAGCACAAGGGTGTTGTGGGGAAAACCGCCACTTTCGGTATCTGGGTAATCATGATTGGATTCGGCGCGTCGTTCGGATACACGGTTATGGCCCGGGTATCGCTGCTGATCGGCAGAATTCAATTTCTTCTGGGAACATGGTTGCATCTGGTGGATTGACTCCGCGCCCGAGTCTTGGGTTTTCACTGAGACTCGTTGCGTTTTTCACGGGTTTAATTCTGGTCGTCACCGGTCATCTGATCCTGTTCAATCCAGAACATTACGGTCACCGGCTGGACAGATTTCCGGGCCAGCTTGTGCGGGAATTCACGCGCTTCAGGCTGGACATCCTGCCTTATGGCGTTCTGCCGGGAATCATGCTGTTCTTTCTGGGAACCCTGCTCATGGCGGTTTTGCTGGCCGGGAGAAGCAGCCAAACCGGCGAATCCGCTTGTTCGATTCCACCCGTTCGATGCAATCCGTTGAGATGGACCGGATGGCTGGGTCTGGCCGTTGCCGTGGGATTCAGCCTTTGTGCCGCGGGGATGCTGGCCCGGGAATCCCCGCCGCCGGCAGCGGCCGTATTCTGGTTTTCATCGATGTGGATATGGTGCGGGTGGTTGTATTTCAGGGACCGGGACCGGGATACCCGCCCGGGATACCCGCTGTCGGGCCGGGAAACAGGTATTGTATTGATACTGATGCTGGTGAATCTGGCCTGGGTGTCTCACGACCTCTATGACTGGCGCTGGTCGGGCACTCCGGATGAAGCCCATTTCTTCATGACCGCCAGGGCATTCATGGAAGGAAGGCTGGATCGGTTCATCCTGTCGGAAAACGGCGTGTTCGGTTACCATCCGGTCCTGTCAACCTGCTATCAGATCTTCTTCATGCGGCTCCCGGGGCCGGACGGGTACGGCTGGCGGCTCTCGTCGGCTTTTGCCCTGTCGGTTACTCTGCCGTTTATCTATATCCTGGGGCGCGAGTTATGGAATCGCCGGACCGGGATCCTGGCGGCAGTTATTTTCGGATGGACCAAGATCGCGGTCGGGTTTTCACATCTGGGGTACAACAATGTTCAAGTCTATCCCGTACTGATTGGATCCCTGGCGCTGTTCGTTTGGGCATGCAGGCGGCGGAGTCTTACCGGATATTTTCTTTCCGGATGGATTGCTGGAATCGGATTTTACACTTACTATGCCGCACGGCTCGCGCCCATCCTGACCATATTGCTGGGGTTGTGCCTGGGTGGATTACCTCTGATCCGCCGGGACCGGCAGCGAACGGCCGTTTTATTCCTGGGAATCATGCTGGCGGTCATGCCGCTTTTTCTTCATCCCGGAGATTTCCTGGCTCACATGCTGCAGCAGACCGCCGTAACCGGTGGCGTCCAGATCACGCATGAGGACGTTTCGTATTATCTGGGAAGATATTTGAAGACGGGAGAGCATGGGACCCGGATAATGGATCACTGGTTTCTGACATTCATTCACGGATTGTATTTCCGGTGGCCGCATCATTTTCAAACCCATCCCGTGGTCGATCCGATATCGTATTCACTCGCTTTCATCGGGTTATGGATCTGCCTGCTCGAGATGGCGCGAAACCGTCAGAACCGCTTTCTCGGCCTTTCGTTTCTGGTGACGTCTTTTGTGGTTGGAGCGATCTCATCTCACGACCGCCCACCGTTAACCCGGCTGCTGGTTCTATCACCGTTTCTGGGACTGCTCGCCGCCGTTGCTCTCGAGCGCGTGCCGGGGGTATTTGCGACATCAAGGAAAACCGTCCGATCCCTGGCGGTTGCCGGTGTCGTTCTGATAACGGGATGCGTGGTCGCATGGAATGTCACGGCGATACACATCAGCCTGAATCGGGACCATCACGGATATGGCGACGGCACTACCGGCGAATTGCTGCGGCAGTCCAGGCTGTTCCCGGAAACCACCCAAATCGTCTATCTCCAGCGTGAAGGGACCCACATGCAATGTGTGGACCTGATCATGGATGAATACGGATTTGGAAACAGGATGACGCTCTTCCGTCCTCCGGACAACCGGGCATTCAGACACCTGTCGAAAATACAGCCGCCTTTCGCCGTATTCCTGGATCTGGACAACCTGCAGGAATCAGTAAAATTTAAAATGCTGCTGAACAGCCGGTTTCCGCAGGGAAACTGGCGGCACACAGATCCCGGCAGACGATGGTCTCTGATATATTTCCATATTCCGTGAGCGGTTCCGGGCCGGGGGAGTGTCTTTTCGGAGCTGGAGTTGAAATTCGGGCCGGAAATTGGGTAATTTAATCGGGTGCGACCTGTAATCTTGCCAAGGGACCAGCATCCGATATCCCGAAAACAAATCGATCCGGAAGCCTTGAAAGTGATGTACCGTCTTCATCGGAATCACTACCGTGCCTATATGGTGGGCGGTGCGGTCCGGGATCTGCTGCTCAAGCGGACACCCAAGGATTACGATGTGGTTACCGATGCCCGGCCCAACAAGGTCAAAAAACTGTTCCGCAATTCCTATCTGATCGGACGGCGTTTCCGGCTGGTTCACGTGAGATTCAAAGATAAGGTGATCGAGGTATCCACGTTCCGGAAAATGCCCCAGGTGGAGGATAATGCAACAGGGGATCTTCTCCTGCGGCGTGAAAACACTTTCGGGACACCCGAGGAAGATGCGATCCGGCGGGATTTTACCATCAACGGTTTGTTTTACGATATCCGTGATTTTTCCGTCATCGATTATGTCGGCGGGCTGGCGGATGTACGGAAACGAATGGTTCGCACAATCGGGGATCCGTCCATCCGGTTCCGCGAAGATCCATGCAGGATGATCCGGGCGGTCAGGGTGGCGGCCCGGATACGGTTTCGGATCGAGAATGATACCTGGCTGGCCATGGGGGAGTATCGAAACGATTTGCTGCGTTGTGCGCCTGCCCGGGTTCTGGAAGAAATTTACCATCTGATGAAATATGGTTCCGCCGAGGCATCCATTCGATTGCTGCACAGAAGCAAATTAATGGAGACGCTGATACCGGAGCTGGCCGAGTTCTGGAATCATCCTCAGGATGGGAATTCCCCAAACACGCTGCTGGGCCGGCTGGATGAACTGCAGCCGGGCAATCCGCTGCGGACTCCGCCGCTGATGCTGGCGGTGGTTTTCTATCCTCTGATCAATCATCAGATGCAGTCTCTCAAACCGGGAGATGACCTGCGGGCGCGGGTCGAGAAATGTATTCTGCCATTTACCCAGAGATTTCACGTGCCGAGAAGACATCTGGACCGGTTGACCCAGATCTTCATCGCCCAGCGTTGGTTTCAACCGGACCGTAAAACCCGAAAGCGCTCAAAATCGCTGGTCAACCGGAGTTTTTTCGGGGAATCGTTTGTTCTGGCGAATCTCCGGTTGAACCGGGATGAACCCTTATGGCGGGAACAATGTAATTTCTGGAAAGACAGAATTCTGAGATCGGATATTTCGGATTCCGAAAAACGGAACCTCGCGGATCTGATGAACTGACGGAAACCCCTCAGCAATCTCCCTCTTTCGTTCCGTCGTACTCGTGATCCTTCTCAAGATACCAGCGGAAATCCTCACCTTCGTTCAGGTATCCCGTTGTCACCTGGCAGTGCAGACTGGTGTAAGTGCCCTCATAATAAGCCCTGAGTTCATGAACACCGTCTGGGATGTCATCCCACATCGTTCTGGCGATACCGTCATCGTCGATATGACCCCGCTGGCTGCCGTCGATTTCGATCCAGAGTTCGAATTCCGACAGATTGCGCACGATGATATCGTTTTCATCATCGACGCTTTCTTCCGTTTCTTCACAACCGAAAACGAAAAACATGCACAATATCATCATCACAGCGACCAGAAGCGAATGTCTCATCGGAACCTCCTTTACCGTATCTTCCAGGCGATTATAAGAGTCCCGCGGCGGGAATGTCAAAAAGATGCCGGATATCAGATCAACCGTTTGGCCAGGTCGGCAGCAGCGGTTTCCGGATCGACGTTCTGATGCTGAAGGATCTCCAGAATCTGCTGCACGGACTGTCTTCTGGCGTCATCTTTCATGTCATCTGTATTCTCGAAAAATCCCGCGCGCCGTCCCAGGATGAACAGGATGCGTTCCGGCCCGGGCAGGTTCAGGACGCGGTCGATTTGGTTGATCATCCCGTCGATGCCGTCCGGGAGATCGCCTTCCAGATCCGGAAGAAGATTCAGTCCGTGATCGCTTTCCAGGCGGCCTCTGGTTACACGGATCTGAAGCAGGAAATCTTTGATTTCAAGTATCAGTTCCGTTTCGGACAGGGGATCAAAGCGGTCGTTCCGCCACTGTTCGTACAGGGGTGTTCCGGGCACCACCGCCAGGCTTCTCAGACGGATGGTGTCCGGCTCGACGATGGAAACGATCCGGGCGCTTTCCCGGGCATGTTCTTTTGACAGCCGGCGACCGCCCAGCCCGGGCATGATATACAGTGAAAGTTCGATGCCGGCCTGTTTCACCGCCAGGCCACCCCGTACATGTTTCTCTGAATTGATGCCTTTTCGGACATGTTCCAGAACGGTGTCGCTGCCGGATTCCATGCCGGCGTGAATGCGATTCAGGCCGGAAGCCCGAAGGCGTGAAAGGGCGGGGAGACCCAGGCGCGCGCAGGTCGATAATCTTGAATATGTGGTGATTCGTCGAACATCGGGCAGGCGATGAACCGCCCGAAGGATCTGTTCCAGCTCGAACGGTCTGGGGACCAGAGCGTCCGCATCCTGCAGAAAGACCGATCCGGTGGCAAAATGGAGCCAGGCCGCAGTGGAGCGATATGCGTCGCTCAGCCCGGATGAGCGCAGAATTTCCCGCAGGACCGGAGATGTCACTTCCGGATCTTTCAGGGAATGAGCGGCGAACTCCCGTATCTCATCAATCATTCTGCCGGCCGTACGGATATCGGTTAGAATGTCATTCAGGTTCCGGATCTGGAATTTTGAGCCTTTATATACCGGGCAGAATGTACACCGGTTCCACGGACAGTTTCGCACCACCCGGAAAAAAAGACTCCGGGATTCACTGGGCGGGCGGATGGGCCCGCGTTCGTAGTCGAGATCAGAGATCAGCTTCAGTTTTCATCCCCGGAGTGTTGCAGAAATGGTTTCGATCGGGCATGTTTGAGCCGAAAAATCTAAAACAGCCGCACCCATAATATTCTAATGGAATTTTCAATCCTGGAAAACCTTTTTATTTTGTAACCGTCTGAAGCGGCACAGGCATCCCGGGAGATGTCGGTCGATCTTTAAGATCGGAAGCATTGAAGGAGATTGAAATGAGCAGATTCGGAAGGATATTTGCCCCGGGTTTCGTCAGCCTGGCGGGATTCTGCGGGGGGTATCGGCGGATACCATTGCGCTGTGGTATTTCGACGGGGAGACAACGGTTCCCGTTTCAAGATCGAGCCGAGAGACAACAACGATATTTCAGCCACCCTTGGAACTCCGGCCGCCATTCCCACATCCATCGCGCCCATCCCCGCGACCGGGCCGGTCGGACTGGGTGTCCTGATTTTTGTTCTTTCCGGACTGATCGGATTCGGCACTTTGAAAAAAGCAAACTGATTCATCGCCTTTAAACCCTGAAATCCCGGAACCTGCCCGGGTCCCGGGATTTTCTTTCAATGCTGCCGTTCACTTGACCTTGCAGCCCGAACACAGCAAAATACAGGTTCCGCCAGCAGGGGAGCGCAATTTCTTGAAGGATCGTTCGAAACCAAATCGTGTGCGCGAACATTACAGCATTGAGGTTTACCGGGATTCCGGATTAGCGGAGCGGTTTGACCGAGAGAAATTCGGCACTCCGGTTGGAGCGGTTTTCAGGAAATACCAGGAAGGGGTCATCCGATCATTTCTGCCCTCGGTTGACGGGAGAAGAATCCTGGATCTGGGAGCGGGAACCGGGCGGATTTCACTGCCGCTGAGTGACCGGAAAGCCGTGGTTTTTGCTGCGGACGCCTCCGTTGCCATGCTGAAGGTGGCCCGTGAAAAGGCTTGGCTGCAGATGCGCCCGGTGCACTGTATCTGTGCGGACGCACACCATCTGCCGTTTCCGGATGGATCATTCCATGCAGCCGTATCCCTCAGGATGCTGATGCATGTCCGGGACTGGGAACGGGCCGTGGCGGAAATCTGCCGGGTTTCAGGAAAATACCTGATCGTCGATTTTCCACCCAGATCCGGATTCGCCGGTTTCGCTCCCGTCGTTCATCCGGTCATCCGGCTGTTCCGATCCGGATACCAGCCTTACCGGATTTTTTCCATTCACCTGATAAAGCGGAAACTGGAATCGCTGGGATACCGGGTTATCGGAATCGACCGTCACCTGGTCCTGCCTTTCGGATTGCACCGTCTGATCGGCTCGCCGGCTTTCACCTGCAAAACCGAAACACTGCTGCGCCGGCTCGGATTGACTGACATTCTGGGTGCTCCCGTAACCTTCCTGGCGGAAAAAAAGGGGGATGCATGAAAATCCTGATGATCGCTCCCGAACCGGTTTTCAGCATCCGCGGCACGCCGTTCAGTGTCCGGGACCGGTGCCGGGCGCTGTCCGACCTGGGTCACACGGTGGATCTTCTGACCTATCCGTTCGGAGATGATATCCGGTTCGAGGGTTTGCGGATACACCGGATCCGGCGGGTTCCGGGGATACGGGAAGTCAAGATCGGTTTCTCGCCCGCGAAAATACCCCTGGACGGCCTGCTTTTCGCCAAGGCATTTCTGGCGTTGCGCCGACAAAAATACGATCTAATCCATACTCATGAGGAAGCCGGGATGATCGGTGCCGTTCTGGGAAGATGGTTCCGGACGCCGCATCTTTACGATATGCATTCCAGTCTGCCCCAGCAGTTCGACAATTACGGAACGAAATCTCCGGCATTCATGACGGTGTTCATGCGGTGGGCTGAAAGATATATTTTAAAGCGTTCCCGGGCGGTCATCGCCATCTGTCCGCACCTTAAGGCTATCGCCCTTAAGGCGTTTCCGGGTGCCGGAGTGGAAATCATTGAAAACCTGGCTCAGCTGCCGGACACCGATCCGTCTCCTGAGGAGATCCGGGGGATCCGTGAAGAATACCGGCTGGAAACTCATTTTACGATCGGGTATACCGGAACCTTCGAGATCAACCAGGGGCTGGACCTGTTGATGGAAGCTTTCGGGGTGTTTTCCGGCGAGGTTGAGAATGCGGTTCTGCTGCTTGCCGGGGGCGAACCGGAACAGGTGGAGACGGCCGGCCAGCGTGCCCGGATCCTGGGCATTGCCGACAAAGTCAGGATTCCCGGGAAACTGCCCGCGGAGCGGATGGGCGCGGTCATGGCGGCGTGCGATGTCCTGGCATCCCCCCGGGCAACCGGGACCAATACGCCCTTGAAAATATACAGTTACATGCGGTCGGGTGTGCCGGTTCTGGCAACGAATCTTCTGACGCACACGCAGGTCCTGGACGCTGAAACAGCGGTGCTGACCGAGCCGTCAGTGCCGGGGTTGACGGATGGTTTGCGCAGGCTGTATCGCGATCCGGATCTTGGGAAACGACTGGCTGCGGCCGCCCGGGTGCGTGCTGAGACCCGTTACAGTTATCCGGTGTACAAAGAAAAAGTCCGGCATGTGATCAATGCGGCGTGCGGTCTGCGGGAGGAGTGAACATGGGAACACGAAACGAGGCCAAAACCGAACTCCAGTCAGCGCTGACCAGCGGGAAAATTTCCCCGTTGAAAAAATACCAGATGATGGTTATCGGCCGGCCCGGTATATGGAAGTTGCTGAAATACGAAATGATCACGCTCATGTGCAACAGCTGCCCGGGTGCACCGGGATTTTTTCTAAGGAAGATACTTTATCCCCGGTTGTTTGCATCGGTGGGAAGGGGAACGGTTTTCGGGCGGAATATGACCATCCGTCATCCCCACAAGATCCAGATCGGGAACCGGTGTATTCTGGATGATCTGGTGGTTCTGGATGCGAAGGGTGAAAGCAACCGGGGGATCCGCATCGGTGATGATGTCATTATTGCACGGAATACTGTGATTTCCTGCAAGGAAGGGGATATCGATATCGGGGATAACAGCAATATCAGCATGAATTGCATGATTCATTCAGAAAAAGCGGTGCGGATCGGAGCCCGGAATCTGTGGGCCGCCTACTGTTATGTGGTGGGGGGCGGACGGCATGATTTCGACCGGATAGACCTGCCGATCATACAGCAGGGTTCCAGCGTCGAAGGGATTGAAATGGAGGAAGACATCTGGCTGGGCGCAGGCGTCAAGATACTGGACGGCTGCCGGATCGGAAGGGGAGCTGTCATTGGTGCGGGATCCGTTGTGAACCGGGATGTGGAAGCTTATAAAATTGCAGCCGGAATCCCCGCAAAAGCCATTCGGGATCGGAAATCGGCCGTTTCGGAGCAACCGGATACGGAAACGGATTCATCTCGGAAAAATCCATGAAAACAGGCTGTTCGATACTGTTCAAGATATTTCTCAGTGTTGTCATGATCGGGTATCTGTTCGGATATCAGGTGGATATCCGGGATGTTCCGGCGGCATTCCGGGATATCGATCCCCGGTGGCTGGCCCTGGGCGCTTCGCTGCACATTACGGGCCTGCTGCTGTCGTCCATCCGCTGGCGGTTCCTTCTCAAGGCTCAGGATATCGACCAGCCGTTGCACCGGTTGTTTTCGTACTACCTGGTCGGGCATTTTTTCAACATGTTTCTGCCCACCAAGGTCGGCGGTGATATCATCCGGATATATGATACCAGCCGCGATCACGGGTCCACTGCCCAGCCGATGGCGGTGATTCTCGTCGAGCGGATTTCGGGGATGCTGACCATGCTCCTGCTGGCGGCGCTTGTGCTGGCCCTGAACCTGGATATCGGCATCGATCTGCATTCCAGAATATCCGGACTGAATTACGGGATCGCCCTGTTCATAATGGCAATCGCTGTGATTCCCCTCATTTTCACCCCGTGGATGGAGCGCCTGCTCTTTTCGCATGTGTTTGCCTGGCCCGTCGTGAACCGGTTATCGCGCCCGGTGGAGAAAATCTATAAAGCTTTCCAGGTGTACGGAGGCAGGCTGCAGTATCTCTGGGCAGCATTGATCACGGGACTGCTTCTCCAGGTGAATTATTTTTTCCATTACTATTTTCTGGCCAGAAGCCTGGGATTCGATACATCGCTTCTGTTTTTTTTCGTGATCATTCCGGTGCGGACCGTCGCGCTGATGTTACCCTTTTTCATCAACGGAATCGGTCTGAGGGAATTTTTCGACGTGCACGCATTCAACCTGGTCGGCGTACCCAAACATGCGGCCGTGGCATTCGCTGAAACGGCATGGGGAATACAGATCGCCTTCGCGCTTCTGGGCGGGATCATCTACGTCTTTAGAAGGCGTCCCGGAAACCGGTCCGGCGGGATGGTTCCAGCTTCGGGCAAAGTGAAAGGTTCCGATGCCTGAGGATCGAATCATGCACCGGGTTCTGATCACCGGAGCCACCGGGTTCATCGGCCGTCACCTGACCGTCCGGCTTGTGGAGACGGGTATCGCCGTTCATGCCCTGTTCCGGACACGGAAGCCGGACCGGTTTCCGGTGCAGGGGGAAATCCAATGGATCAAGGGCGATATCCGGGACGGATCCGGTCTTGCGGATGCGGTCCGGGGAGTGGATACGGTTTTCAATACCGCAGCGGTGCTGGGTCCCCCGGGGCTGAAAGATCGGATTTACCTGGCCACCAACCGGGACGGTGTACAAAATATCATATCCGCCTGCCGGTCGGCCGGGTCGGTGGAGCGGATGGTTCAGGTGTCCAGTGTCGGCGTGCTGGGGGCGTTGAAACCACGGGAGCGGGCCTGTGAGGGGACGCCGCCCCGTCCGCTGGATATTTACGAGAGATCCAAACTGGCCGGAGAAGAAATTGCGCTGGAAGCCGCCCGGGACGGATTCCCGGTGGTGATCGCCCGCCCGGCCTGGGTGTACGGCCCCGGCGATACCCGGACGTTGAAACTCTTTCGCCGGATCGCTCACCGGCGGTTTTTTATATCAGGACCTGCCCAGAACAAACAGCATCCCGTCTGGATCTCCGACGTGGTCGACGGGCTGATCCGGTGTGCCGTCACGCCCGGCATCGAAGGCCGCGTCTATCATCTTGCCGGACCGGAAGTCCTGACCGTTGAGACGCTCTGCCGAACCGTCGCAGAAGCCGCAGGCGTGAATCTTCGCAAATTCCGCCCGCCTGTCTGGCTGGTGCTGCCGGCAGCCTACGCCGTCGAAAAGCTGTTTGCAGCCTGGAACGGCAATCCGCCGCTGGACCGGAGAAAACTCTGGTTTTTCACCATCCATCGTGCATATTCCATCGAACGGGCAAAGGAAGAACTCGGATGGGAACCGGAACTGAAATTCGCGGACGGTATCGCCCGGACTCTGAAATGGTACCGCGAACACGGTCAGATCCGGTGATTTTGGATCGATACGGCAGGACAATACTTGATAAATTATGGCAAGATTTGGTAGGTTTATATTGGGAATCGAATGATGCGAAATCATCTAAAGTCAAGGAGAGTGGGAAATGAGTCGATGGTTCAAGGTTGCGTTCTTGGTTTTTATCGCGTGTCCGTGCCTGCTTTCGGCAGCGGATCCGGAGCGGGTGTTTAGGTGCGGAACGGCGGAGATTACGCTTGAGGTTCCGACGCAGGAGCAGTGGCGGGCGATCCGTGAGGTTCGGGAACGGGACCGGTCCCTTCCGGAATACAATGTCGGCGACACCCGGATATTCTGGGTATGGGACCTGTCAGTCATGCCCCCGGTAGACATCCAGATCTCCGCAACGTGCCGGGCCAAGGGTGACCGGGGCTATGTCTGGGTGTCGGACACCGAATGGGGAACGGCGGTAGACCAGACGGATGTGGACGGGGTGTTCACTGCCTGGGAAATCGCCACGCCGCCGGAGTCCATCGACCCGACCCGGGGAATCTGCCAGATCGCCGAAACGGTGTTCGGACCCGTGCCGGACGAACTGGACAACGATCCCAGGGTATATGTTTTCTTTTACGATATCGGTTCGTACCACGGCTACACATTCGACGGATTCTGGAATGTGTACGACCAGATGACGGATGCGGAAGCCCAGATGTACGGCAGGCATTCAAATGAATGCGAGATCGTCTATCTGGACTGCAATCCGTCCGATCCGGACGACCCGTATATGTTGGGAGTGCTGGCGCATGAGTTTCAGCATCTGATCCACTGGGGTGCCGATGTGGATGAAGTCACCTGGGTCAACGAAGCCTGCTCCCAGCTTTCCTGGTTCGTCTGCGGGTTCGGCACAGACGGCGCCGAAAATGCTTTTGCCAACAACCCGAACAACAACCTGGTTTCCTGGGATCAGACCAGCGGGGATTACGGCCAGGTGATGCTGTTTTCATTGTATCTGTATGAGCAGTTCGGCGGCGCCGGATCGATTCTGGAGATCGTGGCGAATCCGGGTAACGGGTTCAGTGGAATCGGGGCGGCCCTGACCGGTCTCGGGTACCCCTGGGATGCCGAACAGGTGTTCAACGAGTGGGTGGCAGCCAATTTCCTGGATGATCCATCCATCGACCGGGGTCAATACGGGTACGTGCTGTTCGATCCGCCGCCTTTCAAGATCCAGCAGACATTCACGGTTTTTCCAACGGGACTTCAGTCGGCTTCCGTAGATGAATGGGCGACACGGTATTACCGTTGCACCGGCGGCCAGGTACAGTGGAACCTGGATGTGGATCCCGGGGCGGAACCGGTCAGTCCGTTCCTGGCGGCAACCGATTCGGGGGATGCCTTGCGGGTGATTCCGCTGGACGCGACCGAAAATGTCATCCAGGCCCGGATCACCGCGACGGCCGATGCAACCGCGGATATCATCCTGGCCAATCACGATTCCGCGGCGGCGCCCGTGACCGTTCCGTTTGAGATGCGGGACGAAACCGCGGACGATGTAACGCCGCCGTTTGTCCGGGAAGCTTCACCGTGGGGCGTTTGCGGGCCGACGGCTTATGCGGAGTTCCGGATCCGTGACGAGACCGGAATCATAGACGCTGAAACACTGGCGCTGCTGGTGGACGGACAGCCGCCGTCGAATGAACCGGTGATGGAACCGAAGCCGGACGGCGACCTGTTCGTGATGCTGAGTCTTTCGGAGGTTCCAATGGACCAGGTGGTCGACATCGAGGTGCGGGTCAGCGACACAGCCGGCAATGTCATGACGCCGTTTCACCTGGTTTTCATGATGACCGGGTCCCCGCAGCCGACCGCCACACCATCCGGACCGACCGCCACACCATCCGAACCGACCGCCACACCATCCGAACCGACCGCCACACCATCCGAACCGACCGCCACACCATCCGAACCGACCGCCACGCCGGTCCCGCCGACTCCAACTCCCGGGTGCGACACACTGGGCGTGACGCTCTGGATGACGTCGGATTATTTCACTCCGGGCGATCCCTGTGCATGCACGGTGACCGCGTGCAATCCCGGATCGGAACATTATCCGGATTTGCCGCTTTTTGTGATTCTGGACGTTTACGGGCTGTATTTCTTCGCGCCGTCGTTCGGGGAGTTCGACTACTTTGAGATCGACCTGGATCCGGGCGATGTGGAAATCGGGGTTCTGCCGGAATTCGCCTGGCCGGAAGGCGCCGGCACAGCATCCGGCATTCTCTGGTACGCCGCCATGACCGACCCGGGGATCACGCAGCTCTTCGGGGAAATGGACACCTGGGAGTTTGGCTGGGGCAATTAGTGGGATATTGCGGTCATGCCTGCCTGGTTTGGAACGGTTTCGGAATGCCAGGCACTCTGATGAAACACTCAGGGATTGAGTAAATTGCTGGCAAAGTCATGTTTTTTTGTTTCATGGGTCCATGGCTTTCCATCGTCCGATCGTTACCGAAATTCAAAAGGGATTCCGAGCGGCACTCAATCTGATTCATATCATGATCGGGCCCCGACAGGTCGGAAAGAACACCGCAGGCAGCGCCGTTCTGGATTCATGGAACGGCCCGATTCGATATGCAACTGCGGATATGCCGGTTCCCGGCGGTCCGGAGCGGATCGAAACACGTTGGCACCTGGTCCGGAAAGATACTGGTGACAAACCTTCGCTATTAATTCTGGACGAGATTCAAAAGGTATCCGGCTGGGTGGAAACCGTCAAATACCTCTGGGATGAAGACCGCAGAAATCATACTCCAATGCGAATCCTGCTCCTGGATTCCTCGGCCCTTCTTCTGACCAAGGGCACAACCGAGAGTCTCGCAGGCCGGTTCTATCTTCATCGATGCCTGCATTGGTCCTATCCCGAAATGCGTGATGCGTTCGTATGGAACCCGGATCAATGGATTTATTTCGGCGGTTATCCCGGCGCGGCGGATTTTATCCATAATGAATCGATGTGAAACGCCGGCGATCACCAATGCCACAGCGGAACGGGTGACGGGTTTTTCGGGGCGGTTATAATGCCGGTCATGCGGCGGTCCACTTCACTATGCCTTCTTCTTCCGATTCATCTCTTTTACCATCATCAAAATCCGGGCATCTTCCCGGTGTTTCGGTTTGTCGATGTTCTGTTTGATGGTGATCAGGCTGTCGATATCGATCCAATTGGCGGGACTTTCGCCGTACCTGCCCACGATCCTGCGTTGCCAGGCGATGTCAAATATCAACGGTTCGACTTCGAGTAGAAGATCGATGCGGTTCGGAGCAATTCCCAGCTGTGTGATTTCAGTCCGCCGGGTGTGATCCAGTAAAAACAGGCTGCCAAACTCGGTCAAAGCATGATTCGCCCGGATCACGTTTTCTTCCTGCGGGTCGATCCACAAATCCATATCCTTCGTATACCGGGGTTTCGCATGATAGATAAATGCCAGACCGCCGATAATGAGATAACGGACATCCTGTCGCGCAAACAGCATCAGTAAATCCTCGAAATCCCGGATCGTCTCCATCATGAACCGGTATTCCCGGATTTCTGAACCTTTCGGATGTCTTCGTGGATATGGACCAGTGCCGATAACCGGTCTTCCGGCGACAAGGCCTGCCAGAACTCCAGATCCCAGCGTTCCGCATCGTCATGATGGGGAGCGCGATGACCGGTCATACGCCTCCTCCTCATTTTGGATCTCTCCTCCAGCTTCACGCCATAAACCTCCGATATCTCCCACAATTTTACCACATATCGGCCAGCAAGAGAAAACCGTTGGGGTAGAAACCGAGCACATCGGCACGAAATGTGCCGGTCCGGCCACTCGTGATCGATGCTGATCCGGACCGTCCGGACCGTTTTTGACACCAACTCAAGGGTAAAGTTGGCGCAACCGCGCCGCTTTTTCACCCGAACGTACTCGCCGTCGTCTTTTTCGATGCGGAAGGCATCTCCGGGAAGCTGAGCTCGGAACGCATCCCGGATGACAGTGGTACGCGGTTTTCACTGGTGCCTTTAAACAATTTCCACGACAACGGTGATCGGTTCACCGCCGTTCTGGCTGACTTTGAAGACGATCTGCCCGTCGGATTTCGCGCCCCTCGCTGCACTGGATCCGGTATTTGTTCCCAAAGCAGGCTCTGACGGGCAGAGTCAAATTGATCAGTGCAAGAGCCAGGGTGGCGGTGGCAAAGTATTGAAATTATTTTATGCGCACAGAATCGCTCCTTCAGTTCCGGTTCCCGTTCAAACCACTTTCTTTTTAGTCCAGAACGGCCGCCAGTAGACGGGTTTGGAGAAGCATGTCCAGGCCCATTTCATGATGTCCACCATGTAGAACGCCGTCCACAGCGCCCAGAGAATCATCGCCAGCCGGTAGAACAGCACGTGGATGGAAATCACTCCCGCCCCCGGATACTCCGGTCCGCTCGCGTCCTGATACCACCTCAGCATGCCCGCGTACGATCCGTTTCCGGTGATGCTCATGTCCGGGCGGCCCAGCAGTCCCTGGCCGACGGCGACGATCAGGGAGATCAGGGCGATGCCGGAGAACAAATGGAGGAAATAGGATCAGCCCAGCGACAATCCCCCAATGATTATGATCTTTCCGCAACGATCAGAAAATGGAGGGAAAGAAAAGCATGTCGCTTTGAGATGCCGTTCCTGCCCCCATATAGTCCGGAACTGAATCCTGTTGAGCGTGTTTGGAAAATGACAAGGAGGAAAGCAACGCATAACAAATACTTCGATTCACTCCAGGAGGTGTCTTCAGCGGTGGAATCCACATTTAAAACGTGGCGATATGCAAATGATGTTCTAAAAAGATTGTGCGCAATTTAAAATGGCTTCGAGATTAGAACCAGCGGCGGACCCGGGCTCTGTAATCCCGGTAAAACTGTCCGAATTGTGATTCCAGGTGTGTTTCTTCTGTTTTGATCACCAGCATTTGCATGAGAATGAATAGAACAGCCAGTGCGGCAATCATCCAGACTGTGGCAATCATTAAGGTCAGGGCGGCGAAAACGGCAACCAGAGCTAGATACATCGGGTTACGACTCAATCCGTAAGGTCCGGTTTCAACCAAAACCAAAGCCGGTTGAAGCGGTTCCGCAGTTGTGCCGGATTGTCTCAGGACCAGGTAGGACCGGATTCCAAGGAAAGCGGCCAGGAACAGAATAACCATTGCAGCGGCCGTGCGTTCCGACTGGTATTTTTCAAAGACCCGGAGTGATTTCAACCGGTTGGCTGCGCAGGCGGTTGCCAAGCAGATAAAAAACAGGAGAGCCGGGTGTGCCCACCGGGATAAACAGGATGTTTTTTTTGAGATCATCATCTGGTCCGTCGCTTTCCGGGTCCCTACTGTAACGATCCGGGCTGCCCGGGGCAAGCGTTCAGCGTGTTCGGAGATCGTTTCACTTCGACCGGAGGGGATTAACGGCGGGTATGGATGTTTTCCGGCCGTGTTCGGCTGTTATCCATCAGGCGAAACACCTATAATGACGCCACCGGGATCCATCGATCCCGGCATATTGGGTGGCAAAATGGCGCGAAAACTGCTGGTCATGGTTCTGGGCATTTTGGCCGGTCTGATGCTGGCCGAACTGGTTCTGAGGTTGACCCATGCCGCGCCGGAGATCGTTCCGGTTCAGCATGGCCGGTTCCGGTTGTCCGGAAATCCGGTTCTCGGATATGAACCCGTTCCGATATCGTATTCCGGGCGGTTATCGCCCACCCATCATTACACCGGCCGGAGCAACTCTCTGGGATTCCGGGATATCGAGCATGCCGTTCCCAAACCCGAAGGCGTCTATCGGATCGTGGTGATCGGAGACAGCATCGCGGATGGCATCTACATCCCGCGAACGAAGGATATTTTCCCGACGGTGATGCAGACTCTTCTCACGGAACAGGGATATGATGCCGAAGTCATCAACCTGTCGGTGTCCGGATATAATACCGCCCAGGAAGTGGAAATGCTGCGCATCATGGGACTCCAATTCCTGCCGGATTTGGTTCTGGTTGCCTATTGCCTGAATGATATCATGCGGGTGGACGGCGGCATTCTGGATGCGCTTCTGGCCGAAGAACGCGCCCGTGCGCCGGTCAACCGGTACCGGGCGAAAATCCTGCATCGAAGCGCTTTTTACCGGTTCATCAGATATGTTTTGCTGCAGCCGAATCAGACCGAACTCGGCGGCGACCAGGAAATTTTCGCACAATCTCTGTCCGGAAACACGGTGGTGGAATCGTTCCGGAAACTGGCCGATATGGCGAATCAGAACGGGTTCGATGTTCTGGTGGTTGTGTTTCCCAATTTCCGGCAGCTTGCGGACTACCCCTATGCAGCGGAACACGAAAAGGTTCGGCGCCTGGCTGATGCCAACGGGTTCCGGTATCTGGATCTCCTGCCGGGACTCCAGAATTGTTCCAGTGAATCCGGCGGGCGGTTGGATTTCGATTACATCCATCCCACCGTTTCCGGTCATCGATGCATCGCCGGGATCATCACCGGTCATCTTGCCGAAACCGTGTTCAATCGTTGAGTTCCATCTGAAAATGGTGATTTGGCAGAATTATTGCTTGAAATAACGAGGAAGATATGGAGGTACTCATGAAAGCATTGAAATCAGGCGGATATTTTATGAATTTATTCGGTATGGTTCTTTGTGTTGCGGCAATGCCCGTAATGGTTCAGGCGGCTGAATACCATGTGGACATACCCATTTCGGGACATGCAACTGGCGTGAATTCAGATGGTTCCCACTCGGTCACACTCGACGACTTCGGATATCTGAACATTCCCGGAAAACCGAAACTGCCCTCCCGGATATTCGCGGTAGCGCTGCCGCCGGGAGCGGTTGTGCGGTCTGTTGAAGCGCTGCCCGGTGCGGAGATTGTTCTGCCGGGAGAATACCGGATCGAACCGGTGCCGGTGTACCGGGTCATCGGATCGGAAGATCCCGATCTGTATGCCGAGGATCTGGCCGGTTACCAGGCAAATTACAATTCTGTTTACTCCGCGGATACACCTTACCCGGAATCCATGATTGAGTTTCTGGGGATGGCGGGCATGCGGAAATACAACCTGGCGGAGATCCGGGTGACACCGTTCCAATACCGTCCCGTATCCGGAACATTGGGTTATTTCCCGGAATTCCGGGTGGCGATCCGATATGAAATTCCGGACGCGGAGCCAGTCGGGATGCTGATCGACCATCAGCCCCGGATGGAGCGGCTGGCCCGTGAATTCATTTTGAATTATGAAGACGCTCAGAAATGGTATCCCGTCGACCGGACCGAGCGGGGTCTTCACGAGTTCGTAGTAATCACAACAGCGTCGCTGGAAGGTGCGGTGAGCAACCTGCTGACCTGGGAGATCACCAAGGGCAGGACCGTTCAGGTTGCCACGGTGGAGTGGATCGACACGAATTATTCCGGCCGGGATCTGGCGGCCAAAATGCGCGCGTTTCTGCTGGAAAAATATCCTTCCGCCGAGTGGGGGATCGAAGATGTCCTGCTGGTGGGTCATCACTCCGATGTGCCGATGCGGGAAGTATACCAGGATCAGGGTTACGGCAGACCGGATACCGATTTTTATTTTGCCGAGCTGTCCCATCCCGACAACGTGAACTGGGATAACGACAACGACGGGCGGTACTGGGAAAGCGGCGACAATGCGGATTATTATGCCGAGATCAATGTCGGCCGGATTCCATGGAGCGATTACAATACGGTTGCCAGTATTTGTGCCAAATCCGTTGCATACGAACAGAATGACGATCCCGGTTTCAAGAAGAGCATCCTGCTTCTGGGCAGTTTTTTCTGGGCGGACACGGACAATGCAGTATTGATGGAAGCCAAGGTGAATCAATCCTGGATGTCGGACTGGAACATTTACAGGATGTATGAGAAAAATGCGACCGCATATTCGAGTTATCCCTGTGATCTGGAGATCCAGCACATCAACGTCATGTCGGTATGGCCCAACGGCCAGTATGCATTCGTCAACTGGGCCGGTCACGGTTCCTATCATGCCAGCCATATGATGGGGTACGGTTCCGAAGCGTTCATCGATTCATCCGATTGTCCCAGCCTGAACGACAACTACCCGGCCATCATTTTTGCCGATGCCTGTTCCAACAGTGACACCGATTACACCAATATCGGCGCCAGCATGCTTCAGCGGGGCGCCGTCGGATTTGTCGGCGCTACCAAGGTGGCTTACGGCTGCCAGGGCTGGAGCAGTCCGAACGACGGCTCCAGTCAATCGCTCGACTATTATTTCTCAACCGGTGTCACCTCCACGGATTATTCCCAGGGAGCTTCTCATGTGCGGGGATTGCTCACCGTGCATCAGATCGGCGGCTGGTATTACGACAAGTATGAAATCGCCGAGTTCAATCTGTGGGGCAACCCGGACCTGGGAATGGGAGACTGCATTTCGGGTGACGGCATGATTTCTCTGGACCGCACCGCATACGCGCCGGGAATGGATGCCACGGTGAGGGTGATGGATCTGGATCTGAACCTGAACGGGGGAGTGATCGATGAAACGCAGGTGGATATCACCACGTTTTTGGGTGACGCGGAAACGCTCCAGTTGTTCGAAACCGGTTTTGCAACGGGTGTGTTCGACGGATCCATTCCGATTGTGGAGGGATCGCCGGTCAGCGGGAACGGCGTGCTCGAGGTGGTTCACAATGATGGATTTACGGCCACATACATTGACGAGGACGACGGTCACGGCGGCTTCAACGTTCCGAAACAGACCATGGCATCCATCGATGCGATGCCGCCTCATATAACCGGTGTCGAAGTATCGGAAATATCCGGCAGTCTCGTGACGATTCACTGGATTACCGATGAACCGGCGGACAGCCGGGTGTATTACGGGGAAGGAACACCCACGGAACAAGTCGTGATTTCTTCACTGACCACCGGTCACACCATCACCATTTCCGATCTCATTTCGTGCCGGTACTACGTGTTTTATGTTGAATCCTGTGATGCTGCGGGCAATTCGGCAGTGGACGACAACGGCGGATCGAACTACTGGTTCGGCACTGAACTCGGTGGCGGATTCGATGTATCGGAAAATCCGAACTACAGCAACCGGTATGACAACGTGACCTATTACTACAATGACGGGTCCGGCACGGGAGCCATCAGCGAGGACGGTACGGTCACCGGCTGGAAAGTACGGGCGACCAACGGCGGATCCGGTCTGGGAATGCGGATCATCCGGCCTTTGGGAGGCAGCAGTTACGCTTATGTCGGCGGTTCATCGCTGGTGACCGTCACTGAGGGAATCAACGATTTTCCGGATTCGGTGAATATCCCGGTTCAGAGCGGGGATATCATCGCTTTGTATTACAATTCCAGCGGCAATGCGGAAGTGGGTTTGAACGGTTCCGGGGATTACCTGCTGTATTATGAAGGGGATGTCGCCAATGCCGGAACTTTCACAACCAGCGGGAATTCATCCAAAAACGGTTATCAGCTGGTGATGATTTACGGGGACTGCGATATGGGCCCGACGCCGACTCCCGGAGCACCGACGCATACGCCCGGTCCTGCAACACCCACGCCGGCACCGACCAGCACCGGAATTCCGACGCATACTCCAATGCCGACCTATACTTCCGCTCCCCCCACATCCACACCCACGGCGCCTCCGGGCGAACCGACCTACACCCCCATCCCGACCCAAACCCCCATTCCGACCTATACTTCCGCTCCCCCCACACCCACACCCACGGCGCTTCCGGGCGAACCGACCTACACGCCCATTCCGACCTATACTCCGGCTCCGACCTATACCCCGGCTCCGACCTTCACGGTTCCCCCACAGGACACGCCGACCCCCGAGCCCACATCCGGAGGCGATGTTCTGATCGATTTGAAGCTGAATCTGACGACGTTCACCACCGGCGATCCGTTCCGGCTCAGCTGTGAATGTTACAATCCGTCCGTACCCATCACACTGGAGCAGTTTATCGTTCTGGATGTTTACGGAAGTTATTTCTTCTGGCCGGGCTGGCAGCCGGGCATGGATTACCGGCTTGTGACATTGAGCACCGGCTGGCAGACGCCCGAAACCCTTCTCGAATTCATCTGGCCGGAAGGAAATTTCGGAACGGCGTACGGCCTGTATTTCTGGGGTGCCCTGTTGATGCCCGGCAGCCATAAACTGGTCGGAAGTTACGACGTGGTCGAGTTTGGGTACCGGTAAAAAAGTTGCAAATTCACAGCCGGGGGATTAACTTCCTGGAGCGATGAAGATTCTCCTGGTCGTTCCGCCCGGCGGGTATTATGCAGAGAGATGGTCCGGAGGCGTGCTGATGCCGCCTCTGGGCCTTGGTTATATCGCCGCGTCGTCGGAACGGCTGCCCCATGAAATTCAGATTCTGGATGCCCATGTCCAGAAACTCGGGAAAAACGAAATTGTCCGGCGGGTTGAGGCTTATCGGCCGGACCTGGCCGGATTGACCTTCACGACTGAAAACCGGTTTGAAGCGTTCGATACCGCGCAACTCATCAAGGATGCGGTTCCGCACTGCCATCTGACTGCCGGCGGTCCCCATGTTTCACTGGCCGGGGAAGACACCCTGTCGGGCATTCCGGCGTTCGATTCCGTGGTGATCGGTGAAGGTGAAAAAACGTTCACCGAACTGATCGAGGCTCTGGATCAGGGTTCAGGCCGGTATCTGAACCGTGTGAACGGCATCGCCTACCGGACTTTCCAGGGCGACATCGAACGGACACCTCCCAGAAAGCGGATTGAAAATCTGGACGAAATTCCCTTTCCGGCCCGCCATCTGTTTCCTTCTTTCGAAACCTACAACTTCAAATTCGATGTTCCCGGCAGAGGAATCCGGCGTTTTGCCAATCTCATGACCAGCCGGGGGTGTCCCTGCAACTGTAATTTCTGCGCCACACCCAAGGTCTGGGGACGAACCGTCCGCATGCGGTCCCCGGAAAACATCCTCAAGGAAATCGATCTTCTGGTGGAAACCCAGAATATCGAAGCGCTCTGGTTTTTTGATGACACCTTCAATACCTCTCCCAACCGGGTCCGGAAACTGTGCGAACTGCTGAAATCCCGCCGGTATGATCTGCCCTGGTTTTGTGAAGTCCGCGTGGATCTGATGTCCAAAGATCTCCTGGCGGTCATGAAAGACGCCGGTTGCTACACAATCGGGTTCGGTGTCGAATCGGGATCCCAGCGGATTCTGGATGAAGTGATCCGGAAAAACCTAAAACTTGAAAACGTCTACAAGCTTTATGAATGGTGCCGGGAACTGGAAGTGGTCGCCAATCCGTTTTTCATCATCAGTCACCCCACGGAAACTTATGAGGAAGCCCGTCAGACCATGGATATGATCCGGGAATTCAAGGACGGAGCCCGAATATCGATGGCGTTCCTGCATGTTTATCCCGGAACGGACCTGGAAATCACCGCTCAGAAGAACGGAACGCTGCCACCGGATTTCAGGTGGTATCAATCCGGCAGGAAAGACATCAGAACGCTGGCAAGCGCTCAAGGTAACGTCCCGATTTTCCAGGACCGATTGACCTGGAACCAGATCTCCGATCTGCTCTTTGAATGGGCTGCGATGCAGAATTATCCGGTGTGGCGCAGAATCCCGAAAGTATTGAAATCGATCCGGACATGGGATGATTTCAAGCGGTACGGAATCATGGGCGTTCGATATCTCAATCGTCTGGTGAGGAAATAACGGGAGTGGAAACAGATGAGCGGTCCGCTGTTTGACTGGTTGATATTGCCCATGCTGATATGTCTTGCCCGGATCATCGATGTGTCTATCGGAACAATCCGGGTGATTTTCGTTTCCAAAGGTTTCCGCTACTGGGCACCCCTTCTGGGTTTTTTCGAGGTGCTGATCTGGATACTGGTCATCGCCCAGATCATGAAAAATCTCAACAACCCGGCCTCCTATATCGGATATGCTCTGGGGTTTGCCATCGGGAACTACGTGGGAATCATTCTCGAATCAAAACTGAGCATCGGAATGGTCATGGTCCGGATCATCACCAGCAGGGACGCCTCCGCTCTGATCGAGTATCTGAAATCCCGGATGCTGGGAGTGACCAGCATTCAGGCGGAAGGCGCGTTTGAAAAAGTGCATGTCATCTTCACCATCATCAAGCGGTCCGATTACAAGTCGCTTACCGGGAAGATCCGGGAATACAATCCGCAGGCGTTTTACTCGGTGGAAGACATTCGTTTTGCCAGTGAAGGCGTGTTCCCGCTGGGAGCTTCCAGCCGGAATCGACTGAATTACTCTGTTTTCAGGTTGTTTCGCAAGGGGAAGTAACCGGGGATTGCATGGCATCGGGGAACCGGATCAATTATTTCCGCACCTGTCTGATCTGGACGGGGGGACTGCTGTGGACGCTGGTCATCGCCATTCTCGCTCTGATGGTTTTCGCCGTCAGCCGTTCGGGAAATTCCGTTCACTGGTTCAGCCGCATCTGGAGCCGGTTTCTGCTTTGGCTGGCGGGAGTCAAGATCCGGATGAAGGGGTTGGAAAACGTGCCCGCCGATCATTCCGTCCTGATCGTTTCCAACCACCAGAGTTTGTGCGACATCTTCGTCATGGCGGGATACCTGCCGTTGCGGTTCAGCTGGATCGCCAAGAGGGAAGTTTTTAAAGTGCCTTTTGTCGGAGCGGCCATGAAGGCGGCGAACTATGTGCCCATCGACCGGGAGAACCGGGAACAGGCGTTTCAATCGCTGGAGAACGCGTCCCGGATTCTGAAGCGGCATTCCGTGGTTATTTTCCCCGAGGGCACCCGCACCCGGTCCGGCGAGCTGGGCAAGTTCAAGCATGGAGCGGAGCATCTTCTGGCCCAGTCCGGCGTGCCGGTACTGCCGGTCACGATCACGAACTCCTTTGAACGAATCCCGCCCGAAACCGTCGGGATCGTTCCGGGTACCATCAACGTCCAGGTGGATCCCGAAATACGCACCGACGGGTTGAACAGAAGACAGATTGCCGGGTTGATGCGGGATATCTGGGAGCGTATGGAGCGGCGTATCGGGGATTCAAGACGACGGGATTGAATCCGGTTGATCTTTTGCCGGGGACCCGCTCAAAATCTCCAGTTTTGATCTGGGCAGGGAAAATTTCTTCATATACCTGTAGAACGTCGCCTTGTGAATACCCAGGATGCGAGAAGCCAAAGAGATGTTGCCTCCGGCTTTACCGAATGCCCGGGCCAGCGATTCTGGAGACAGCTGTCCGGGTTCTTTGGGTTTGGCGGTGGTCTCATGGAATTCACCGTTGATCCAGCCGGTATCGGGGATCGTTCCGGCCGGCAGTGCCCTGAGATGCCGGCGGGCGGGAAAAGCTGGCGAGGCAGCTTGAATCCCGGCGGTGTCAGAATGGGGCATAAAACCGGGTTCCCCGTCCGGTATCCGTCTTCCAAGGGGCGGCACGATTGGTGTCCGGGTCAGCTGCTGGGTTTCATAAAGCTGGAGATTCCATTGACTGGCAGCCAGGTAATCTCTCTCCTTGATCCATTCGCGAAACGCATTCCGACCGATAACCGATCCGTGGGTTTCAACATAGACCCTCTCCAGCACATTGCGAAGCTCCCGGATATTGCCCGGCCAGCGGTATTCCTGCAGGAGCCGCATGGCATCGGGTGACAGGCGGACAATGTTTTTGCCATACCGGCGATTCAGGTTGTCCAGGAAATAGCGAACCAAGAGGGGAATATCTTCCTGGCGGTCCCGGAGAGGCGGAACGTGGATTCTCAGCACCGCCATCCGGTGGTACAGGTCGGACCGGAAGAGATTTCTGGCGACCGCCTGTTCCAGAGAGATGTTGGTTGCCGCCAGGATGCGGACGTCTATGATGATTTCGGATTCCCCCCCGACCCTTTCGAACGTCTTCTCCTCCAGAACCCTCAGCAGTTTCGCCTGGGTCCGCTCCGGCATGTCGCCGATTTCATCCAGAAACAGGGTTCCCCCGTCCGCGCGTTCAAAACGGCCTTTATGCTGCCGGGCTGCGCCCGTGAAAGCGCCTTTTTCGTGGCCGAACAGCTCCGATTCAAACAGCTCTTCATTGAGTGCGGTGCAGTTGACGGCAACAAACGGCTCGTTGCGACGCAGACTGAGGTCGTGGATAGCCCTCGCAACCAGTTCTTTTCCGGTGCCGGTTTCACCGGTGATGATCACCGGGGCATCGGCGGGTCCGTAAACCTGGAGCCGGTCGAAAAGCTCATTCATGGAAGCGCTCCGGCCGATGATTCCATGAAAGACCGCTTCCTGGTATGCGGCCGGGATCCTGTCCGGTATTTCGATGAACTGGAAAGCCACCGCCGTGACCGGGCCGTGTTCCGGGGAGATTGACACCGGAAAATACCGTGTCATCCGCCGGGTTCTGATTGTCATTACCCGGCGCCGGTCCCGTTGATCGGTGAATTCCACCGGGTGCCGGCCGGGAATGATGGATTCGCGGAGAACGTCCAGCGCCAGGCTTTCAAGAAGCCCGCCCAGTGTTTTCAACACCTCGGTTACCGGTTTACCGGTGACGTGTTTGAGAGGCAATCCGAAAATGGGCCCGAAATCATCATCCAGATAATCCAGGATCATTTCTTCCCGGGTTCCGGGTCTGGGGACAAGGATTACATGCGGTTTGAAAACCTGATGGGTTTCGGTTGCCGGTGTTCGGTCGGTCAATGCGGGTATCTCCGATATTCACTTTACCAGAATCAGCGGGGATTTTCATTTCCGGAGGTTGACCGCCTGGTTTTTCTCATGATTCAACGATGTTATAATTCAAACATGACTGCGGATCCAAGCCCCGGAACACCGGCCGCCGATAATCAGGCGGAATCGACATGCGGGACTGTTTATACAATCGGTCATTCCAATCTCGAACCGTATCAACTGGTCCGGCTTCTTGTTTTGAACATGATCGAAATGGTCATCGATGTCCGGTCCATCCCTTACAGCCGATCAGTCCCACAGTTCAACCGGGAGACGCTGGAGAAGCTTTTGACCGACAGCGGCATGGAATACCGGTTCGGCGGCAAACACCTGGGAGCTTACCCGGACGGGATCAAGTCGGCGGGCCGGGAGAAAGCGGATTGGTATGCTTTATCGCAGCGCCCGGAATTCAGGCAGGGGATTCAGCGGGTTCTGGAACTGGCTAAATCGAAACGGATTGCACTGCTGTGCGCCGAGGAAAACCCGGTCCGATGCCACCGCCATCATCTGATTGCTCCGGCACTCATTGAAACGGGTCTCCGGGTTGTTCATATCCGCAGGGACGGTTCCCTGGAGGATCTTGAAAGGGATCCGCAGAAAAAACTGTTTTGAAAGGAACATCCGCATGAATTCTCGATATCGATACACGGTGATTGGCGCCGGAATGCAGGGAACGGCCGAAGCGTTCGATCTGGTTCAATACGGTCAAGCTTCACGGGTGATTCTGTGCGATATTGATCCCGGTGCTGCCCGGCGGGGGGCGGAGCGGGTGAACCGGCTGACCGGGTCCGATCTGACCGTCGGAATACGACTCGATGCCGCGGACCGGAAAACCGTGCTGGACACGCTTTCTGAAACCGATGTCTGCTGTGCCGCGGCGCATTATGCCCTGAACCGCGATTTGACCGATTTGGCGATCGAAGCGGGGTGTCATTTCTGCGATCTGGGTGGAAACACATCGGTTGTGCAGCAGCAACATGAACTTCATGAAAAAGCATGCGCCGCGGGTGTCGCGGTGGTTCCCGATTGCGGCCTGGCACCCGGGCTGGGTAACATTCTGGCGGCCCGAGCCCTGACCCGGATGACCTGCGATACCATCCGGATCCGGTGCGGGGGATTGCCGCAGGATCCCAAGCCGCCGCTGGATTACAAGCTTGTCTTTTCTATCTCAGGCTTGACGAATGAATATACAGGGCAGTGCCTGGAAATCCGGAACGGCCGGGTCGTCGAGCTGCCCGCGTTCACCGAGCCGGAAGATATCGAATTCCCGGAACCGGTCGGGAAATGTGAAGCTTTTCTTACTTCGGGAGGAACCTCCACGGGAGCATTCAGTTTTAAAGGCAAGGTTCAAAACTATGGGTATAAAACCGTTCGATACCGCGGGCATTATGACAAGGTCCGGGCGATGATTGATCTGGGTATGCTGGATCTGGAACCGGTCATGATACATGGATTGCCGGTTGTTCCGCGGGAGGTGTTCCATGTTCTGGGTGAACGGAAATTGCTGTTTGAAGGCGACCGGGACGTGGTGGTCCTTCGGGTGAGTGCGGAAGGATGGGATGACCAGCACCGGAATGCGGTGTTGATTCAGCACATGATGGATTTTTACGACGATCGGACCGGTTTTTCGGCGATGGAGCGGACCACTGCATTTTCGGCAGCGGTCATTGCCGTGATGATGGCGCAGGGAGATGTTCAGCCGGGAGTGAACACTCTTGAAAATGCCGTCGATCCCGACCGGGTCGTACGGGAACTGGCATTGCGCGGCATCGAGATTCATACCGATTTTCGCATCCAGGCATGATGCATGCTCCGGTGACGCATTTTCACGGTCACACTTGAATAAATCCCGTGCCGGGGGTAGGGTAGTTACATGGCGGCACATCGGGTTTTCCATTTTTTTCTCCTTTTCTCAATCATGATTATTTTCGGGCTGAGCGGGATATCGGCCCAGGGTCCCGGATCAGCCGCCCCCCGGAATTCGCAACTGGATCGGGCCATGTTCATGGCGCAGGTGGACAGGCAGGACCTGAGGATCGACTGGTATCATACCGATTTTGATGTGGTCGTGGGCAGGAACACGACCGTGATGGATGTCCTCGAAAATCCCTTTTATGCCCCTTCTTTCGTGCAGGTGTACGCCGCCCGTTTAAACGGGTCACTCGGATCGGTGACACCTCATGATTTGTTCCTGACCGCCCTGGATATATCGGGGGCATCGCTGGATCGTTTCCATGGGTCCGGCGCTTCCCAGCGCAGCCTGATGGAAGTCTTTGAAGATATGCAGGTGCGGTTCAACCGTGTCCCCCTGTCACCCGGAACCCGCCAGGTATTGATCAAGCAGATCAGGAACCTGCCGGAAGGCCTGGAGGAATCTCTGGTTATTCTTTCCGAGGCGTTGATGGAAGCGGCGACACTGCGCCAGGAAGCTCTCGCCAGGTTGTCGGCGAGCGAATACCGGATGATTGTTGACAATCCCATGGAGTATTTTTTCGATGACCGGAATCCAGACCGGATCAATTTCTTTCTGGCTGAAACCAAGAGTCAGATAACCGTCCTCAGGGTAATGCAGAAAATCGATCTGACCAAAATATTCATGGGCACGAAGATTCTGACTGAAGCGATCGAAATAACCCGTCCCAAATTGCAGTGGGTGCATAAGCGTACGATCGCCGTTCAGAACGCAGAAATCCTGCTGGAATTTGATTCCCCTCTCGGACTCATTCTGGTGGGAGGTCCGGGGGTCAACCGGCATGACCGGGATGCGGCTCTGCTGCTTGATCTGGATGGTTCGGATGTTTACAGCAACAATGCGGGCGGGAGTCTTCATGTGCGCGGCGGAATCGCCTGTCTGATCGACATGGGCGGCAACGATCTGTACACCGATCTCCGGGCTGGTGTTCAGGGCAGCGGGTTGCTGGGAATCGGTATCCTGGTGGATTTTCATGGCGAAGACACCTATGTGGGTGGTGATTGGAGCCAGGGCGCTGCGCTTGGGGGAGCCGGGATCGTTTACGATGAAAAGGGATCGGATAAATACCGTGCGGGCGTTTTGTCACAGGGAAGCGGAACATTCGGGATCGGCATGAATATCGACGTGGATGGCCACGATTTCTTTATCGGCGATTCATTTTGCCAGGGTTTCGGCTCCACTCTGGGTTTCGGTGGATTGATCAATATATGGGGGCGGGACAATTATATTGCCGGTACCGCCGGAACGGATCGTTTTTCCAGAATGGACGGGATCGCTCAGGGTTCTGCAGCCGGGTGCCGGGCACAAAACAGGGATCGGGATCTGGGTGTCTGGGGCGGGATCGGAATGCTGGTGGATGCTCATGGAAACGACACATATCGTTCGAAATATAACAGTCAGGGATCGGGATTTTTCCTGTCGCTGGGAGTTCTGGTTGACAACGAAGGGAATGACTTTTATGACTGCACCGGGAATTCCCAGGGATATGGAGCGGCATTCGCTGCAGGTTTGCTGATCGACCAGGAGGGGGAGGATCTTTATACCGGAATCCGGCTCGTCCAGAGCGCTGTTGAGGGGGATGCCCTGGGGATGCTTCTGGATTACAGCGGAGACGACATTTATCGGCATACCGGGTCCTGCGGTCAGGCATGCGGGTTCCCTCCGGGGGGGTTTGCGCTGTTTATTGATTACCGGGGCACGGACCGGTATGAGGGTGGCGGCAGGGCTCAGGGATATGTCCTGCCTCCGGCGAATCCGCTCCACTGGCCGTTCGCCTGCCTGATCGATCACGAGGGACGGGACATCTATTTTTCCCCGGGTTCACTGGAGTTGTTCCACGAGAACGACACTGCCTGGCAGAACAGCCGGGGAGGTGTCGGTATTGATACGGTAATCAATCCGCCGATGTATTTCGCCGGCCAGCAGGGATCTTCCCGTATTCAGCATTATCAGATGGATGCGGTCAAAACGCTGGAGACGCTGGAGCCGAACAAATTATCGCGATTGGGTTCCCTGGATGCCTATACGCGCTTTTTTGCCCAGTCGGACATTGTGAACCGCGGCGTGGAGATATTGCCGGAGATCGCCGGAGCGGTTGATCTGGGTCATTCGGAATTCAGGCGGACCCTTGAAGATGCAATCCGGTTGATTCTGGATGACCCGGCAGCCAGAAACCACCTGCCGGCACTTCAGCCGATGCTGTCCAGCATCGATCCGGAAACCAAGCATTTTGTGCTGGAACTGTATGCCCGATACGAATTTAAAGGGGCTTCCCATTTGCTTCAAAACCTTCTGGACGACACATCGCCCCGGGTCCGCAGCTCAGCCGCCCGCGTTCTGGGTATCACCCGGGATACACAGTCCGTGCCGGAATTGCTGAAAATGGCGGGTCATGATGTGAATCCGGCATGCCGGCGGGAAGCCATCCGGGCGATCGCTTCCATCGAGCCGGAGAATCACCGGGCGGCGTTCCGGGAATCCCTCCGGGATCCCGACCCGACCGTCAGGATAACGGCCATGGAAGCCGTCGGAGAGATTCAGGACCGGGAATCGGTGGGAATTCTTCAGTTGATGGCCGCCGCTGAAGATGAATATATCCGGCGGTCGGCGGGGAAAGCTTTGATACGGATCGGAGATAAAAGCGGGTTTCCGGTATTGTTCAAATCGATTAGTTTCGGTTCGGAAGACAACCAGGATCCTTATGCTCCGGGAAGCGTTCCAGCTTTTCTGATGGAATATACGGGAGTTAATTTCGGCTTTGATGTCGATGAATGGGAAAGCTGGTGGGCGGAGCAGGAATTCCGTTTGGATCTGGGATTGCAGTGTGCCGCCCGTGAGGAATATGATCGGTTTATAAAGCGCGTTCACAAGCTGGATGCACCGGAAACAATCCGCATGATCGGGAATCTGCGCAATTCCTGTCCTGGTTACACCGGTTACGACCGCTATCTTGCGGAACCAATCCACAAAAAAGCCGTGCAACTGCTGGCGACAGGGAAAATCGGGGTGCTCAATTCGGCACGGATTCTGTCCGAATATGCAGTGGAAATGGATCCATCCCGTCCGGAATATTATCTCACTCGGGCGAAAATAGTGATGAAGGCGGGTGATATGGGTGAGGCGGAGAAGATATTGAACGGATGCCGGGACAGGTTCCGCCATTCAAAAGAATTCATGGAGGATTCCGGACGCCTGCTGGCGGAGATTGCCAGTGCCGGGCAGTAATCCAATGAAACGGGTTGCCACACTGCTTGGAATCCTGCTGATCGCGGGTGGTGCGAGCGCTTCGGTCCTGATCTCACCCGGAGAGGATGCCCGTTTCGGGCGATGGGATGATATCCCGGCATTTACCTGGAACGATGTTGCGCAATCCGGAGAATCCTACTGGATTGAATTCTCTCTGGATCCGGATTTCGAAACGGATGTGGCCCGGATTCAGGTTGACGGCACGGTTTTCGATCTGGGAAAGTATGTTTCAACAGATGACTGGATGCATTTGGCTTTCAGGGCTTTCTGGCGGGTTGCCTGGGAAAGCAGCATTTCCCAGGCTAGGATGTTCACGAAAACGCCCATCGTCCCACCGAGAGTCCATTTCCCGTTTGACGCCCGGCATGGTCCGGGAGATCCGGCGCCCCGGATTGAATGGGAGGCGGTATTCGGATCGACGGGGTACAGGATGGAGTTTGCTTTCGATCCGGAATTCTCAGAGGGGTACCGGGTGGATATTGAAAGCACATGGATCGATCTGGCGCAGGAAATACCCGCCGATGACTGGATTGGAAGCTCCTTTTTGATTTATTTCCGGGTGTGGGCGATGGATCCGATCGGCCTGGACGGTCCCTATTATCAGGTTTTCAGGCTGTCCAAATCGTCGCTGCCTCCGCCGCCTGTGGGACAGCCGTCCGGTGATTATTTCAGCGCCCGGACCGATCTTCCGGTTTTCATCTGGCAGGCTTATCACGGTTTTAAAGGCTATCAGGTACAAATCGCCAGAGACGGCCGGTGGGACCGGGATCCGCTGGAGTATGAGACCACAGGGAACCACCTGGATCTGTCGGATGTCATGGCGCGGGAAGAGTGGGAGATGATGTGGGGTTACCATGCCTGGCGGGTGAGTGCGGTTGAAGCATCCGGAGCGGTGACTCCCTGGTCGGACGATACCGAATTTTACAAATGCGGCGGTAAGGTCCTTACCGCACTGGGTGATTCCATTACAACCGGCGGGGTTTGCGTGCCGGAATCCTGGGTTGACGGGTTTCAGTACCTGCTGGAACAAAGCGCAGGTGATGTGGTGATGTTCAATGCATCCGTCGGCGGAACAAAATCAAAATGGGGAGCGGAAGTGATCGGAGCGGTTCTTCAGTATACATTGCCTGAATTCATATTGCTGCTTTTCGGGGCGAACGATTCGGTTGATCCGGGCAACTGCGATCCGCCCTACGGGTGCGATGTCGCAGGGCATCTTTGGGACATGGTATTCATCGCCCGGGAATTCGGAACCATTCCGATCATCAGCACCGTGTTGCCGGT
The DNA here is from genome assembly GCA_016927905.1 of candidate division CSSED10-310 bacterium. Classification (GTDB taxonomy): domain Bacteria; phylum CSSED10-310; class CSSED10-310; order CSSED10-310; family JAFGJC01; genus JAFGLW01. Next base: position 79,765 of record JAFGLW010000026.1, read on the forward strand.
CAATCCGGAAGGTGCCCATTACTATCATCAATTCAGGGTCGACATGTATAATGATGAGATCCGGTATATGGCTTCACAGAACAATGTCCACCTGATCGATCTGAATGAAGCGATGTGGGCGCACGGGAATATTCCCGAGCTGTTCTGCGACTGGGGACATCCAAACGAAACCGGCAACGCTCTGATCGCTCACGGATATTATTCAGCGGTATCCGAGTATTGGTGGTAATCCACCGGAACCGTGATTCGGGGAAGGAGCAGAATGTGAAATATCCGGGCAGCAAGATTTTTTTCCTGATCCTGATGGCCGTTTTCAATTGTTTCGTCTGCATGGGGGAGGACGGGCCCGGGGATATTTCCCGGGACATGCCGTCGATTCAATCTCCCGACTGCAAATCGGCGGTTGTGATGGAGGTGTCGACGGGAGACATTGCTTATGAGTTGAATCCGCATCTTCCACTGCCGCCCGCATCCATGGTGAAAATGATGGTGATTTATATCACCATGGAGAAAATCAGGGAAGGATCTTTGAGATTGACCGATTCCGTAACCACTTCGGCAAACGCCTCCAAGATGGGTGGATCCCAGGTTTATCTGAAACACGGTGAGCAGTTCACCATAGATGAACTGATTCAGGCCGTAATGGTTCAATCCGCGAATGACGCTTCCATGGTTCTGGCGGAGTATATCGGCGGGAGCGCCAAGGGGTTTGTGGACATGATGAACGCCAAAGCCCGCGAACTCGGAATGAACGATACCGTCTTCCGGACACCGCACGGTCTTCCGCCGGGAAACAACCAGGAACCGGATCTCATTTCCGCAATGGACCTGGCCGTTCTGGGCAGAGCCCTGGTGCTTCGATATCCGGAACTTCTGAAATGGAGCCGCATGGAAACCAAGGAATTCCGCGACGGCAAATTCATCATGACCAACACGAATCAGCTGGTGAAATCGTTCAACGGATGCGACGGGATCAAAACGGGCTATTATCGGGAGGCGGGATTCGGAATAACGGCAACCGCGGAACGCGGCGGGGTCCGCATCATTGCGGTGGTCATGGGCTGCGAAAAGGGCAAGGTACGGTTTTCCGAAGCAGCCCGTCTGCTTTCGTTCGGTTTCGATCAATACCGGCTGGTGAACGTTGCCGAGTCCGGGCATGCGATCGATACACCGGTTCCGGTTGTTTCCGGCGAGAAAAAAGAGATCCATCCGGAGATATCGGGCGACCTGAACGTGGTGATACGCAAATCAAATCCGGAAGATATCACCCGGCATGTCGAGCTGATACCCAATCTGAAAGCTCCCGTGAAATCGGGCACGGAATGCGGATCGGTCATGTTTTTGATCGGAGACCGGGAGCTGGGTGAATTGCCGCTGGTTATCTCTGAAGACATCCCGGAACTGAGCTGGTGGGGAAAATTCCTCAGGATGCTCGGGATATCCTGACCGGATCCACCGGGAAATTCGTTTACTGCAGGTAACCCATCGCTTTCAATGCATCGATTTCCCGGATTTCCAGTTTCAGTTTTCCCGCCGGACCCATTGGTTTCATCCCCTCCATCTTCCGGTCAAGTTCCACACCCCATTCCCGAGCGATATATTCCTGGTCCGATTGTTTTGTCATGGTATCCGTCAGCAGGTTGACGGTTTCGGCGGGATCTCCGGTCACATCATAGAACTCGGCACGGATCAGGGGCACGGTGTCAGTCCGGGAAACAACCAGTGAGAGGCACCGGTTGTCACGGGACCGGGATATCGAAGCGGGTGTATCGCATCCGTCGCTGACAATCCGTAATTCATGCAGGCTTCCGGGATCGGCTCCGGGTATCTCCACAATGCAGGTGCTCCATTTCAGGTCCACCCGGCATTCATGTATGAGCGCACCTTTATGAAAAATGGAAATATTCCGGGGTTGATGATAGGCCAAGAGAATCAATTCCGGCCGGTTTCCCTTCACCTGGATGGTGCCCTCCCGTTCCAGCAGCATGTCATTGCGGCCCGGAAGGCCCGCCTGCTGAAGAATGAATTTCATGTGGCGCCCGTTGCGGATCTGCTGGAGTGTAGCGCCGGAAGTCGCGAAACTTTCGGTGTATGCAGTGCCGGCCGGGCGGCGGCCAGACAGGAAACGGAACATGGATTGACCCTGTACCTGATCCGGGATGGGGATTCGAGCGTATTGAAGCATTCCAGGCAGGATATCGATGCTTTCCAGAAGGTCGGGAACAAGTGATTTTTCCGGTTGCACCGGTATTTTCACCAGAAGCGGTACCCGGACCAGCGGATCATACAGCTGTTCATGAACAAATTTCCCGTGCTCCAGAAATTCCTCCCCGTGATCGGATGTCATGATCAACAGGATCCGATCCCAAAGGCTCGATCCGGTCAGATGGCCAATCAGTTCCGAGCATACGGCATCCGTGAACCGGATTTCCGCGTCATAGAGTTTGCGGAAATACTCCGCATCGCTTCCGCTGGCCGGCAGCCGGCCCTGGTTGGCGGCGACAAGATTGGGTCCGGTCGGATCGAACGACGGCGTATATTGCCCCGACAGGTAGAAACGTTTGTAAGGTTCGGGAGGGTAATACGGATCATGAGTCTGGTAAGTGTGCATGAACAGAAAGAAGGGTTCATCCGGTTGCAGAGTCGATAAAAAATTCAGGCCGGTTCTCAGCGTGTTGTCCCAGCCGTTCAGGTCGTCCCGGAAATGGTCGAATCCGCGGCTGAATCCGTATTGGCCCTTGACATAACCGCCCTCGGTGAATCCCGCCGTCGTGAAGCCGGCGAGCTTGAAGAATTCGGCTGCGGTTTGAATATTGGCGGGCAGAACGGCATCGGGAGGATAAACGGTATGCTGGCGCGGGTACAATGAGGTGAAAATACTCATGTGGGACGGCAGGGTTCCGGGCAGTTGCACGATTTCACTCATGTACTGGATTGACCGTGCGGCAAGCCGGTCCAGTACGGGGCTGACTGGAAGTGGATTACCGTAGCATCCCAGCCCATCGGCTCTGAGTGTGTCGAAGGAAACGAGGATGACTCCCGGGGAGATGCCAGCGGGGTAAGGATCAAAAACCGTGACACCCGTGTCTTTCGCACCTCGCCCGGCTTCCGGATCCGGGCCGCACGATCCGGTCAGGAGACAGGTGATCAGAAACAGCGGCATCATGTGGATTTTCTGGACGGTCATCGATGAGTTCCGTTTTCCCGAACAGGCAATTCGGTTGATGCTGACTATATCACGGATGGGGTGAAAATCATCTTGAAATCCCCGATAAAATTTAATCCCGGGAAGAGGTGTATTCAAGAAATATCAATTCCGTATTGACCCGGAAGGCAACCATCCGTAGGATTTCCACTGCTTCTGTGATCCGGTCACGGCGGGATGCGAAAGGTGGTATCCGGCAGGGAGAATGATGCATGAGAATGTCAGAGTTGTTTTGTCACACTTACCGGGAGGAGCCTTCGGAAGCTCAGACCGAAAGTCACAAATATCTTCTGAAGGCCGGTTTTATCCAGCCGCTTGCGGCGGGTATCTACACCTATCTGCCGTTTGCCGTCCGGGTGATGGCGAAAATCCAGGCGATTATCCGGGAAGAGATGAATGCCATCGGCGGCCAGGAAATTCTGATGCCGGTGATGCAGCCAGCGGAGCTGTGGATGGAGACGGGACGGTATCAGAATATCGGAAGCGAGTTGGTGCGGTTCAAGGATCGGGCCGGCAGGCAGATGGTTCTGGCCATGACGCACGAGGAGGTTGTGACGGATCTGGCCCGCCGGATGATCATGGGTCATCGTGGGTTGCCGTTCATGACCTACCAGATCCAGGTCAAGATCCGGGATGAACCGAGATCCCGGGGCGGATTGATCCGGGTCCGGGAGTTTCACATGAAGGATGCCTATTCGTTCCACCGGGATGCTGCGGACCTGGACAGATATTATCCGCATGTTTACCAGGCCTACACCAATATTTTTCAGCGGTGCGGCATCGAGCCGCTGGTGGTGGAGGCGGATCCGGGAATGATGGGCGGGTCCGGGTCGCATGAATTCATGTGCGTGATTGATTCCGGCGAGGATACGCTGGTGAAGTGCAATCGGTGCGGGTATGCCGCCAACATCGAAAATGCTTTTATCCGGGTGCCGGAATTTGAACCGGACCCGGAGGAACTGCCGATTGAGGAGGTGGCGACGCCCGGCCGGGAAAGCATTGCCGACGTGGCGGCGTTTCTGAGTGTCCCGGAATCCAAGACCCTGAAGGCGGTTTTCTACAATGCCGACGGCAGCCTGGTGTTTGTGGCCATCCGGGGCGATTTCGAAGTCAATGAAACCAAGCTGATGAACATCCTGGGTGTCAAATCACTGGAACTGGCGGAACCGGAACTGCTCAGCCGCCACGGGATGGTGGCGGGGTACGCTTCCCCTCTGGACCTGCCGGCCGATGTGCGCATCGTTGCCGACCGATCGCTGGAGTGGGGCAACAATTTTGTAGCCGGCGCCAACAAACCGGATTACCATCTCAGGAACATCAATATCCCCAGGGATCTGCAGGTTGCCCGGTTTGAAGATATCCTGACCGCCCGGGAAGGAGCCGGCTGCCCCCGGTGTGACCGGGGAATCCTAAAGCTCGTTCGGGGTATTGAACTGGGGCATATTTTCAAACTGGGCACGAAGTATACCGATGCCATGGATGTAACGTATCTGGATGAAGACAGGCGGAGACAGCGGGTGGTCATGGGGTGCTACGGAATCGGCGTGGGCCGGCTCATGAGCGCGGTAGTGGAGGTAAATCACGACGAGAACGGCATCTGCTGGCCCCGGAGTGTCGCGCCGTTCGAAGCGCACCTGGTTTCGCTTTCGGGTGGCAATCGGGAGATTGACGATTCCGCGGATGCGCTCTACGGCGAACTCAGGGCTGCAGGCATCGAGACGCTGTATGACGACCGGGACGAATCACCGGGCGTCAAATTCAACGACGCGGATCTGATCGGATGCCCCTTAAGGATTACGGTTTCGACGCGCAGCCTCAGGCAGGGCGGTTACGAAATGAAGGGGCGGCGAAGCAAGTCTGTGGAGATCGCTTCCCGGGAACAGGGCGCCGGCGTCATCCAGGCATACCTGGATTCCCTGGAAATACTGACTGACAATGTGGGTTCAGTTTTAAAACACGATACCCTAGGCTGATACCGGGCCTGCCGGAATCAGTCACAAACAAGAAAAGATCATCAGAGATCGGTTGTGAGGGGTCGTCCGGCATGGGAGGATTGAATGGAACGGCATACGGTACTTACATTGATCATCGCCGGGGCATCCGTTGCGGGCGCGATCGTGCAGGTGTTGGTTCTGTGGTCCGCCAGACGCAACCGGGCGAAAGATACAACAGCCGCATCGGATAACGCGGGTCCGCCGGAACCCGGCCCGGTCGGAACCGGGAGAAGTGAATGAAACGTAAAAACACGAGATCGATGCGCATTCTTTCCATGACAGCCGGTTTATTCCTGATCTCGCTGGGCATGGCTTATGCCGGAACATTCGATCTGGAACTGGAAACCGGAAGCGTGTGGTTCACCCGCAACGATATCCGGATACCGGGTGACATCGGCACCCAATTCGACATGATGGACCTGACGGGTTCGAGTCCGGACGGGTACCTGCGGCTGCATGCCGTTTATGGGTTCAATGAATATCATGCCCTGCGGATCACACTCGCTCCGTTGAAAGTCGAGGGTACCGGTACGCTCGATCAGGATGTATTTTTTCAAGATTCCAGGTTTGAGAAGAACCGGTCGACCACCGGAACATTTCAATTCAACACCTACCGTTTGACCTACCGCTGGATGTTCCACCTCGGGGTGAAATGGAATTGGGGGATCGGCGGTGCGCTTTTGGTTCGTGATGCCGAAGTCGCCTTGAGACAGGGAATGAACCGGGCATCGAACGACGATCTGGGTCTGGTTCCGCTGCTGCACCTGTATGGTTTATATCGTTTCGGGGAATGGATTTCGGTTGTTCTGGATGCGGAAGGCGCCGGTTCATCGCAGGGCAGGGCCATCGATGCCGCCGTCAGGTTTGAACACGCATGGCCCTCCGGATGGCGTATCTTTGCCGGTTACCGCGTCCTGGAGGGCGGTGCCGACAATGACAGTGTATACACTTTCGCCTGGCTGCACCATGCGGTTGCGGGTGCAGGATATCGGTTCTGAACTGTTTTTCAGGGTCGCCCCGCGACCCGGTTCCGTCCCGCACGTTTCGCCTGATACAGCGCTTTGTCTGCCGCCCTGATCGCCTGGTCCGGCAACGGGCGGGTCGGTGAACTTGCGGCAAATCCGACACTGACCGTCACCTTGATCCCCCCGGTTTTTCTCGCCGTTCTTTTCGCTTTTCCGGTTTTATTCCGGGGTCGTCGCCGGCCTCGCAGATAAAAAGGTTGGGTTGCGATGGCTTGTCTCAGGTTCTCCAGGTGGGTTCTGATGGATTTTGCATCCAGTCCCGGGAAAATGACGGCAAATTCCTCCCCCCCGAACCGGAACACCCTTCCGCCGCCTCCGACCGAATCCAACCGGGATGAAATCATACGCAGGATCTGATCGCCGGTATCATGGCCGTAGCGGTCGTTTATTTTCTTGAAATGGTCGATATCGATCATGGCAACGGTATATTGGGTGTCCAGTTGTCCCAGATATTGATTGAGGGCCCGGCGTCCCGGAAGGCCGGTCAATTCGTCCCGGTATGCCATCCGGTACACCGCATCCAGGATGGAGGATATCACGATGAGTCCGGCTGCAGGAAAAAAAACCCGGTCGGATGGATTGGGATTTCGAATGACAAATGCACCTCCCGTTGCCACCGTTGCGAACAGATAGGCGGTGGTGACGGATTGAGGCTGTTTCCAGACTTTAGCAACGATAACGGCAAGGGCGGCGAACCAGGCCAGGCCTGCGGGCTGCCCCGGAGGAATATCGAATATCCCGCCGGGAATGATCCGGAAAGTCAGGACTTCGTGTACGGCGCTCGGAAAAAACCGGAAAACCGCCATCCACAGGAATATTTCTAACCCGATTATTCCGAAACGAAGCACATTTATCAGGGAAAAAAACCGTCTTTCCCTTATCCATACCGCGGTCATCAAATGTAAAGGAATCAAGACAGCAAGGCATTTCAACGGGTCGCCGTATCCTGTTTGTGCTGCAGGTTGGATTGTGAAAAGACGTATCCAGGTGAAATCGGCGACTCCGATCAGAATCAGGAAAAGCGACTGCCGGTGCCGCCGGTAGACGAGGCCCAGGCCGATACCCGTCAGATAGACCGCATACAGGTATGGGGACAGGAAATGACGGGCCAGCTCTGGATTGTGTCTGGCCGTTATTACAACCGGGAGGGTGATGAGAAAAACGATCCCCGACGGCCAGAGGAGATTTCCCGGGATATTCCGTGTGCCGGTGGATTTCATGTATTCCATGTTCGGTGCGGGAATCTGCCGGTGGAGGTCATCGTGCGGGCAGCTTCGACAAGAGGATCTCCGGAGTAACCGGTATTCGGTTGAATTGGATTCCCGCAGCATCGGTGACGGCATTCAGTATGGCCGGTGCGGCAGCCAGGGTGGCCGGTTCACCCAGACCCTTTGCTCCCATCGGGCCCAATGGATCCGGAGTTTCGACGAAAACGACATCGATATCGGGAACATCGCCGAATCGCATGAGCTGATATGTGTTGAAATCCAGAGTCTGCGGGATCCCTTCCTTTACTCTGTATTCTTCAGACAGCACCAATCCGGCGGCCATGACCGCGCCGCCGGTGACCTGACTTTTCGCCAGTTCCGGATGAATGATGCGTCCGGAATCGTGTGCACAGGTCATCCGGATCACCCGAATCTTGCCATTTTTCAAATTCACGGAGACTTCCGAGCATGCAGCGGCAAACGCATAGGTCCGATAGACATCGCCCTGGCCTGTGGACGGGTCCAGCGGCTCTGTAGGATTAAAATATCTCGCTTTTTGAACCAGGTTCAAATTTCTTCTGAATGCTTCGCTGATCAGATCGTTCCAGGAGATTTCGCCATGTCCCCGGCTTTTCCATTTACCGGAGTGGATTTCGATGGTTTGGGGATCGGCTTTCAGCAGATCGGCGGCAACCGGCAGGAGGATTTGTTTTAATCTGGTGCAGGCTTTCAATACCGCGTTACCGGTCACGAAGGTTTGCCGGGATGCAACGGTGGAGCCGCTGTCGGGAGTTCGCTTTGTATCACCGGTTTCAAGGTATGCGCTGGAGCGCGGAGTGCCCAGCGTTTCCAGGGCGATCTGCAGGAGCACCGTTGAGGATCCCTGCCCGTAATCGACGGCGCCGGTAGCCAGGTGGGCATTTCCGTCCGGGTCGATCCGGATTTCGGCCTGACCCTTATCGGGGATTCCGTTTCCGTACCCGATTCCGTAAAATGCGCCGGCGATACCATACCCGATTGAAATATTACCCTTAACCTGTCTTCCCCGGGCGGGCCCGGGCCATCTGAACCGCCGCGCGGCGGCGTGCAGGACGGGCGGCAGGGCATCCGTACCCGTCAGTTCCTGTCCCGTTGCCGTTTGGCTGTGATTGACCAGGGCATTTTTGATCCTGAATTCCAGCGGATCCATTTTCAACATACCGGCGATGTGGTTCATGTGGTATTCTGCAGCGAGCAGGGACTGGGTTGCGCCGAACCCCCGCATCGCTCCTGAAAAAGCGGAATTTGTATAGACGGACTGACCCGCCAGCCGGACGGACGGAATATCATACGGCCCGGTTGAGTGAACGAGGGATTTTCTCAGGATATTGGGTGCCCATGATGCGTAAGCACCGGTATCGGCTTTCAGATCGATTTCCAGACTCCGCACCCGTCCGGTGGAATCGACCGCTGACCGGTGGATGATTCGAACGGGATGCCGTTTGGTTGTGCTGCGGAAAGATTCTTCGCGATTGAGAACAACCTTTGCGGGCCGCCGGGTAATCCAGCAGGCCAAGGCGGCCAGAGGCTGGGCGATCATATCTTCGCGTTTGCCGAATGCCCCGCCGGTGTGCGCCTGGATGACCCGGATCCGATGACTCTGCCTGGGTGGAATTCCCAGGATCCGCATCAATTCCAGGCGGTCGAAAAAAACATTCTGGGACGGACCGATGACGGTCAGAACGCCGTCCGAGTCGATATGGGCAACAGCCGCTTCCGTTTCCAGAAGAGCGTGCTCGATGAATCCTGTTTCAAACCGGTCTTCTACGATGGCAGTCTGGTTTTCTGCATCCGGTTTCCCCTCTTTTTTTACGACCATTGCGGATGCGGTATTCCCGGTTTCCCAGATAGGGGACGCACCGGGTTCCAATGCATCTTCCATGCTGTAGATACCGGGCACGGGAACAGTTTTCACGATCACTTTGCCCGCAGCCGCCCGGGCGGTTTCGGGAGATTGGGCGATCACCAGTGCGACGCAATCGCCCCAGAACCGGATGGCATGTTCAGCCAGAACCGGCCGGTCCGCCTTCCACCGGCCGACGGCGTTCAAACCCGGGATGTCTTTCCAGGTCAGAACCCGAATCACACCGGGTATCGCCAGTGCATCATTCGGTTCAATGTTAACAATCCTGCCGCTCGGGACCGGTGTCCACACCGGTGCGGCATGAACCATATCCGGGAAATTGTAATCCGCCGAGAAGAGGGCGCGCCCCGTCACCTTTTCGATCCCGTCGATGCGCCAGGGGGATTGCCCGACTCCCCAGCCGGTATCCCGGGGAGCGGTTTGATTTCTCAACGATTCCGCCGCCGCGAGAACGGCATTCTCAATGGGAAGATATCCGGTACACCGGCACAGATTTCCTTTCAACGCACGCCTGACGTCCGTTCTGTCCGGCCGGGCATTCCGAAGCAGTAATGCGTACGCCGACATCAGCATTCCCGGAGTGCAGTATCCGCACTGCACGGCGCCGGAGCTTAAAAACGCCGCCTGGAGAGGGTGCAGGGTGTCAATTTCGGCCAGGCCTTCGACCGTGATGATTTCGCATCCATCCGCTTTGAAGGCCGGGTACCGGCAGGATCGCACCGCGCTTCCGTTGACGACGATCGTGCAGGCTCCGCAGGAACCGCTGCTGCATCCACGTTTTGCGCCGGTCAGCTCGAGACGGTTTCTCAGAACATCCAGAAGCATTTCCCGGGACGTAACCGGTAAAGAACAGTGCCGGCTGTTCACGGAAAACGAGATGATCCTGCTTCCGGTTACCATATCGATTTTGAGGCCGGTCGGACCATTTCGGTGAGCGTTTCCGGGAACAGACCCCAGAAAATGGTAGGAATGAGTGTCGGCAAAACAACGAACCAGACAGCCGGATCCCAGGCGACAGCAGCCGTCACCGCGTTGTTTGTCCGGTTGAAAGGGTGGCGGAACCGGTTGGCGAGAAAAAACAAAAGAGCGAAACCTGCCAGGATAAATTCAGGTCCCAGAGCGTTCAGTAAGGGAGCCTGAAACATCAGTCATCCTGCAGCATATCCGGGTTTGTCGGCAACCTGAACGAACTCTTTTTCTGTTTCGTCGAATCCATCTTGTTCCGGCTGGTGTAGTCTCTGAGCATGTGATGCGACTTGATGATATTGACCACCCGCCCGGCGGGCGGATGGATATCTCGAACGATGAACTGAGGATACAACCCGAACCAGCCGATCAGAAATGCGGTCAGCAGAAAGACGGTTTTACCTCCGGGATGGTCCCGGACCGCCGAACGCGCCACGATGTCGGATGTCGGACCGGTGAAGATCCGCTGATACATCCATGACATGTACGCGGTGCCGATGATCAATCCGGTCAGCGCTACCGCTGCCCAGACCGGTTGAGCCGCCACTGTGCCGCTGAAAATCATAAACAGACCGGGGAATCCACTGAGACCCGGCAAACCCAGGTATGCAAATCCGGCCAGGAGGAAAAATGCACCCAATCCCGGAAACATCCGGTTCAGCCCTCCGAAATCCTGGATCAGCGAGGTTCCGTAAGTTCTGGATATCCAGCCGATCACAAGAATAAGCAGCGTATAGGCAAATCCGTGGGCGATGGAGTGGAACAGGCCTCCCAGGATCCCGTTGTTGTTCAGAACAAAGAGTCCCAGGGTGACAAATCCCATATGGGATATACAGGAGAAAGCCACCAGTTTTTTCATATCGGCCTGGACAAGGGCCAGAAGCGCGCCATAGACGATACTGATCAATGCAAGATAAACGGCTGTCTGGGATCCGGTAATGACGGCATCCGGGCACAGCGGAATGGAAAACCTGATAAATCCGTACAGACCCATTTTCAGACTGACTGCACCGATAAACACCGCAATCGGAATGGATGTCTGATTGATGGTTTGGGAAAGCCAGCTGTGAAAGGGGAAAAGACCCAGCCGGGATGCAAACCCGATCCACAGCAACCAGAAAATCCATTTCTGGGTGCCGACCGGCAGGTTGAAATTCTGAAAGGCGATCAGACTGAACGAGGGATATCCGGTCATTCTTGAAGCGGTCACGTACAAAAGCACAAACGCCAGAATCAACGCCAGCATCCCGGCGAATTGAGACATCAGGAATCGGAGACCGGCGGCACCGACACGTCTTTCATCTTTCTGTGGCAACAGGTAGAACAGGATTCCAATGGACAATCCCCAGAATACGATGAACAAAAAGATATCCGTAGCTACAAGAAGACCGGAAGTGGCGGAAGTAAGCAGCAGGAAACCGGCATAGAATGATTTATCCTGAGCCATCGATTCGTGACCCGAAACAGCCAGGCAGATCAGGGATATACTCAGCGTCAATTCAAGAAACCAGTAGCTGATTCCGTCCAGACCCAGCTGATAATGAACTCCCAGCGTGGCGATCCACGGTATCTTTTCCGTAAACTGATATCCATTGAGCGTAGGTGATTCGATGAAAGGAAAGACAAGTGATATCAACAGGGTCAGGCCCAGGATCAGTACACTGAAGATGCCGACGGTCCGCGGAGTCGATCTTCTGAAAAAAACGATGAGGAAAGCACCCGCTGCCGGCAAACCCAGAATCAATGAAAGAAACGGAAACTGACTTCCTGTATCCACGCGATCAACCCGCACCTTTCAGAAATGCCATATATAACAGAACCAGAAGCATAATGGCAAAACCAGTCACGACCGCCAGGGCGGTGAACCATTTGGAACCGGAATGGATTCCGCGAAGGAGCTTGTTGCATATTGCGGCGAGCGCTGTCGGGCCATGTACCAAAATACTATCAAAAAACCACCGGTCAAATGCAACAGTGAACTCACTCCATTTCCTGCCTGCCGTTGAAATCCATACGAAAAGAAACTGGACGATCCAATCGTCGAATATCCAGAGGTATTCGCCGATTTTTTTTACGGGAAGCACGAAAATCCATGACATCAGCCGGTCGATCCACAAATACTTTAATGCGGCATATTCCGGAACGGATTCCCTGATCGTCCGATCGGATTGTCGCTTTTTCAGAAGATTTCCGGATTTCAAACCCGCGGCGAATGCCAGGGCGATACCCAGCGCGGGAATAAACGCTGTTTTCCAGCCGGTTCCGGTTTTCAGGAGAGCGGATACCGGTGCGCCCGGGAATGCAGGAATCAGCATGTCGGATCCCCTGATGAGCATGGAACAGAACACGGCGGATCCGGTGATGCTGAGTATGGCAAAAACCAAAGCCCATCCGGATGAGGATGCTGCGCCGCCTGCGGGGCGATGGCTGAACAGCCTGGTTGTCACCCTGCCGAAGCAAAAGACCAGCATCAGGCCCAATATCGCTGTGAGCCATATATGAATCGGGTCGGCCGGGTATTCATGCAGGAACACAAGCCCGGCCGGAAAACCTCCGAACGGCGGCATCCAAAACAGCGTCAGGCAGCCGACCGTCCAGGATAGATCCCGGATGTGGAGATGTGCCCGATGACGGGTGGATTCGATTCGACCGGAAGATCCGGATTGCGGGCCTGAATCCCTGAAACCGGGGGAACGTTCCCCGGCTTCAGAAGTCAGCCAGACAGCCGTCAATGCTGTTACAGCGATAAACAATACCAGCGCTTCTTCCGCCGGTTTCCCCAAACTGAAAAACAGAGTCAGCATTCCGCAGACGAGAACCGGAAGCTGTTGTAAAATCGATTTCAGATCGGGCAGCCGTGACATCAGAAAGAGTGCCAGTGCCATGGTCAACAATCCGGAAATACGCAGGAGGGTTCCACCGAAATGTACAGCGGAAATGAGGTCTGCGTTCCGGATATAAATCAGCAAATACACGGGTATCAGGGCGCAGAAAGTCATTACCCTCAACGGATACGGGCAGTCCGAAAGATGCCGGGTCCATCCCGCGAACACCAGCCCCGCCGTTTTGATGGTCACTGCGGCCCAGAGACAAAGTATCACGGCAGTTAATTGGGCGGGGACTGTTCCGTGGGTAAAAGCGGCGGTGAAGGAATGAAGTTGGTAGTTGTTGATGAAACCGTAATTCGTCTGGAGAAACAGGACCGCGGCCAGCAACAGGACATCGGCGATCAGCAGCGCCGGCAACGGCAGGCTTCTGAATCCGGCGTTTGATTCACCCGTCACATTGAACTCCGAAATCAGAAAAACGGCAACCGATATGCCCACCGATCCAAACAATCCGGTCCAGAGTGATCCGCTCAAAATGAACAATGCCGTCATGCCGAACGCAAAATGAATCAGGCTGTAAATCTTCCATTTCTGTTGATCCGGCATCGGAACGCGGGGAACGAACGAGTGGGCCGCAAGGGCGGTCAGAGCGGCCAGAAATACCATCACAAGCGATATTCTGTCCAGATGGAAAATGACATTGCACTGGAGCCAGGGATTCTGGATCCATGTCCAGATATGGGAGATGACGAATCGGCCGGAACCACCCTTGGATGCCATCTCGAAAATGGCACCCAGGGAAATCAGGCAGGTGGTTGAAATTACCGCTGCAGACAGTTGCCTGATGCGTTTAATGGCTGCCGGCTGCCTGAAAATCAGATTAATCAGAGCCGTCGCCAAAGGCAGGAGCGGAATCAGCCAGATGAACTGCGATGTTTTCAACGGCAATCTTCCCTGGTTTTCGAAATGTCTCCATCCGGGACGATACCGGAACGTGATCCGAATGGCATGCATGTCGACTTACGATGGATCATCAGGCCGGCGCAACCGAGCATTAACAGCAGTATACTCAGGGCAAAAACCGAATGCTGGGTAATCATGATTCTTGATCCGACGGTCCGGCAAACGGGCGGTTGCCGGATCGCGGGTTGATTGAAATCAATTCCGAAACAATCATGATCACTTCAAACAGATAATAGATTAAAGGTTTCATTCCGAAATGTCGATTCCGTGCAATCGGGCTGAACCGCATGATTCGGGCGAAGCCAGGATCGGGAAGATATCTTCAGGTTCCCGGTACCGGAGGATGGCGCAACCCTCCGGTGCGGTTTCCGTGATATGGCACAATCCGAACAGGGTTCCCCCGGATGTTTCGATCCGGATTCGGCCGGCGTCCGCCAGGCCGAAATGTTCTGCACGGGAAGGATGAATATGGACAACCGTTGTGATTGTTTTGTTGAGAAGTCTCGATATTTCCGGTGGAATGACGGCAAGACCGGGCTCAATTTTCTTGAAATAAAGCGGAATCTCATCCCGGGCCACATCCGCCCTTGAGTTGTTCTCCCGGATTTGAAACCGGATCCCGGGCAAATCGCCGATGCTGAAATCGTCGGGGATCAGAATGGATGGCAATTCCGTATCCGCCAGAACCGGCTGGGATTCGCCCGAAAGCACCGATCGCGGGCTGACATTCAGGAAACCGGGGACGCAATCGACCATGTCTTTCAGTATGTTTTCGAATGAAAGGGGTTCTTCAGCGGTTTTGAGATCGCAGAGCCAGTGAGCGGGGAGTTCCCAATCCGAATAATATCCATCGGAAACATCATGGAGTTTTATTTTACGGAGATTGGCATCGGAATTTATCACGGTTCCGCCGGCCGAACCGGCAGGTGCCAGCGGCCACCAATATCGGCTTCCGGGTTCAAAAACCTGTCCGGCTCCAGCGAGCAGTTTCAGCCTTGATAACCGGCCCGATGACAACACACTGGGTGGAAACAGCTTGCTGGGCGGTTTCCCCAGCCATATCAAAGCTTTCAATTCCCCCGATTCCAGTTTTTCCGGGAGATCCGACAGGGACAGGCCGGGTTTTTCGGGAATCGGTGATTTCCAGCATTCGGAAAACCATGTTTTGCCTGCACTGCTGGAAATCGGCACGTATCCGGGCAGGTGATCCGGGGAGATGCCCGTCAGGCTGATCCCCAGCGGGTTCAACGTATCAAATATCCAGAAGATACCGTTTCCCGGTGAACCGAGATGCCCCGTGGCCATGATCAGATTCAGAATATCAGATACAATCGCGTTCCGGTAATAATCCGGGGTGTCGTCGTTTCTGATGATGGTGACGATATGCTGGTATCGGGAGAACAAAAGAGCTGTCTGGTTGATTCTTTCGGCGGGGATTGCCCATCGTTCCGCAACCGATTCCGGTGTATATTCCCTGCACTGTTTCAGCAATCTCTGGAATCCTTCGTTATCACGCCAGATGATCTGGCGGTCCGTTCCGCCGTGAAGGTGGATCGTTCGAAGAATGGCTCGGAGCAGATCGCTTTCGGCCTGGAGTGAGGTGTTGAAATGTACGTCGGCAAGATCCGACAGGCGGCTGGTTTCGGGATCCCAGAGAATGATTTTCTGATCGGTATGATCTTTGTTCTGGATGAGTATATCTAAAATATCCGGCCGGCTGTGTTCCAGGGTTGTGTGGAATATGCAGACAACATCCGCCTTTCGAATCCAGTCGATGCGCACGGACTGGGGAAGCATTCCGATGGTGTTGAATGTTGCGTGACTTGCATTCCAGGAGATTTCCGGGCCGGAAGTGCCGATCAGGTTGTTTGTTCCCAGGATTAACCGGAAGAATTTCTGGAACAGGTAGGCTGCTTCATTGCTGATATCGGAGGATACAATACCTGCGATTGCATCTGGACCATCCGTATTGCGTATATCCAGCAGATCCCGGTAGAAGTAACGAAAGGATCCGGACAATTCCCCGCCCGGTTCCGTTCTTTCCAATTCCGCAATACACTCGGCCATCATCAACAACCCGATCCCGGATCCTCGGACAGAAGCAATATGCGTTACCCGTGAAATCCGCTTTCAGTTTAATCTCAAATTCATCCAAAGACAATCGGATGCCGGAGAAAAGGCCTATGGTTTTTTGCTCCGGGAACGTGTTCTGCCGGGTTGTTTGGATTTGACCCTTGAGATCTTTTTGGGTTTCGAAGCAAGAGCTGTTTCCAGGTCGCCGATTTTCTGTTCCAATGCTGCCAGACGGTTCTGCATGTCCTTGAATGCCGCCACGGACACGCGCCGCCGGTGTTTGCGTTTCCGGTCTTCCTGTATTTGATTCCAGTATTTCTGGATATCCTCCAGCAGGTAATTGGTTTTTCGGGCGTAGATGCGGGGATCCTGGATATGACCCGATCTGACCAGAGCCCGTAATTTGCTGCGGGATACGCCCATTTTTTTCAATTCCTGTACGGAAGCGTATTGGTCTGATTTGAAAGGCACCCGTTTCGGTCGTTTATTCAGAAAAGCATCGATATCGGATTTGAGAAACAGGTTTTTCCGACCGATGGTCTTAGCCGGTTTGATTTTGCCTTTTCGAGCCCACAGCCGGACGGTTTGCTCACTGATATTCCCGACCCGGGCGATATCTTCGACGCTGTAGTTAACCGATTTGTCATAGGATGGACCGCCGATACGCAGCCGGGCTGCATGCCCGAAAATATATTTGGGAATACCGTTCCAGAAATGGCTGTCTTTCAATACAATTACTTCATTGCATCCGCAGGCACACCGGTGCTTGCCGGTTTCCTTCTCATGGAATGTCTTCAGATCGTGATATTTTTTCCTGATCACATTTTTATCCAGCACAATCAACCCCTCCTTTCCCGGAATATCTCAGCTTCCCGATTTGAGGTCGAACCCGGGAATCCGTCCATTCCGAATCGCCATATCCAGCTTCCGCTGCATCAGCCTTGATTAATTAACTTCTTCAACTATTTATTAAATCAAAAAAAAGTTTCTTGTCAAGTTTCAACCATTGGGGAATAATAATAGATTGAAAACCGGTCTGGAAATCCGTTGATTTATCTTTTGAATCTTGTGTCGGGAGGGGTGTTGAAATTTTTCCGAAAGAAGCGGGAACAGGAAGAATCGGTATGCATTATTTCCGGATTCGGTACAATCAATAACATACTGGCGTGAGGGACACCAAGAAATGAAATAATTGCTACAATGTCTGCAGATTTGTACGCATTTGGAATCAGCCGGTCGATCCGGTGTGCCGCCAATCGGTTTTCCGGTTTTCAGATACATTTCGATTGATATAATCCAGGCTGCACTCAATTTGATTGTCATCGGTATTTATTTCTTCATTTCCGCCGTTCTGGTCCCGGCAGCAGAACCCCGACGCCGACCTTCACTATCGCGACCGATCCCACAGCCATATTGGCCGGGCAGGCATCCCATTCTTGCCCGGGATTCCGGTTTGACCGGGTATCCGGCAATCACGCCCCGATAATTTTAACCAGCACCCTTTTGGGTCTCTGCCCGTCGAATTCCCCGTAAAAAATTTGTTCCCACGGTCCGAAATCGAGTTTCCCGCCGGTGATGGCGATGACGACTTCCCGGCCCATGACCGTTCTTTTCAAATGCGCATCCCCGTTGTCTTCTCCCGTTCGATTGTGTCGGTACCGGCTGACCGGTTCATGGGGTGCGAGTTGTTCCAGCCATTGATCAAAATCGTTTAAAAGGCCGGGCTCCGCGTCATTGATGAACACGCTGGATGTAATGTGCATGGCATTTACCAGGCACAGTCCCTCCCGGACGGCACTCCGTTTCACCAGGGATTCCACCTGGGGTGTGATGTTGATGAATCCGCGGCGCCGGGGAACATGAAAGGTCAGGTAATCGGTCAGCGATTTCACCAGTTTACCTCCGGTCCTGAACGGCAAAATAGTCGGATGATGTCTGATACCGGCATTCCAGGTCGATCAGTTCGATGATTTTGGACGGCAGATTATCCTCACCGGTATTTGTTTGGGTGAGTTTGGCTATCTGCCATGTGGACCGTTCCAGTCGATGCCCGGTTTCCGAAAACAGGATTAAACCAGAACCGCTCCATTCCGTTCGCCCGGGTATGGAGCTCAGGTCTGATATGAGGGAAATTGAACAATTCAAGGCAAACGGGGCGGACGGTTCGGAAGGCTCGTGATCATCCCGGCCGAATGTCATCGTTCCCCGGATGTTACTGAATTGATGTGCAGCGGCAGTGTAGTCCGGGAAAGGTCCCGATTCCGTGTCGCCCGGTTTCAGATTTCCCCTGGGAAGGGCGAAGAGGATTTGGAGAACCAAAAGGGTGTCGCGTGTGGTTGGATCGGTTGTCTTCAGCAGCTTTCCGGAAGGTTCCAGGATGAACTCGGCGACGCGGGTCAGCCGACCCATTTCGGGAGTAATCTGCACCGGCTGTCCATATCGGATCAGTTCTATCATCTGAAGGTACAGGCTGCCGGCTGCCGACCGGTCGTTCACGGTCTTTAAAATACACTCCCCTCCGAGGGTCTCCCGGTGTTCGGCGCTTCGAAGCCATGTCTGAGTTTTAAAATCAAAAACTTCTTTTTGGGCGCGAAGTGATTGTTTGACGGCGTATATGAAATCGGTTTCCCGGACGAACCGCCAGTAATCCGGCTGGAATTGATCCGGTGCCGCGGTCGTTCGGGGAAACGGTGTCGACCGGGGGGGGAGCGGGGTGGAAGAATCATCGGAGAACGTGGCCGGACAGACGAGGCCGCTCATCACCGATAGCCACAGAAACCATCCCGGAAACGGCCGGTAATAACCCTCAGGCAGTGTTTTTCTCCATAAACTGCACAATTCTCGATAATCCCTCTCGAATATCATCCGCACTGGAAGCATAGGAGAATCGAATGTGCTGGCCTTCATCCGGCACACGGGGGCCGAAATGGATATCCGCCAGGCAGGCGACACCGGCCTCATACAGCAGCCGGATCCGGAACGCCTCTGAATCCTTGCATCCTGTCAACCGGCAGGCATCGGTAACATTCGGCCAGACGTAGAAAGCCCCGCCGGGTTTCCTGCAGGATATGCCCGGAATAGCATTCAATCCGGGGACAATGATGTCCCGGCGTTCCCGGAATATGCGGGCCATTTCCTGAACTTCCGCCTGTGGACCGGTCAGTGCAGCGGCGACTGCCACCTGGTTGGGATGGGGGGCGCAGGAGTCGGAGTTGGTGACCAGGCGTGTGATATGGGGAGCCAGCACGGTGTTTGCCATGTATCCGATCCGCCATCCGGTCATGGCGTAAGTCTTGGATGCGCAATCCACAACCACGGTCCGGTCCTTCATTCCAGGTACGGAAGCTATGGAAGCGAATGGGGCATCGAAAACGAGATTGCTGTAAACTTCATCGGCGTACACCCAGATGTCGTTTTTGATGCATATATCCGCAATCTCCTCCAGTTCCGCCTTGCTCAGCACGCCGCCGGTGGGATTGTGTGGTGAATTGAGAATCAGCAGTTTGGTTCGGGGTGTGATTTTTTCGCGGAGTTCCCCGATATTGAAGTTGAAATTCTTGTCTTCCCGGAGGTACAGCGGCACCGGAACCGCACCCATTCCCTTGATCATGGATTCGTAAATGGGAAACCCGGGATTGGGAAAAATGACTTCATGGCCCTTACCGGGATCGGTAACGGCAAATATCGTGTACCATATGAACGGTTTGCCGCCGCAAGCGATCACGATATCGTCAGCCGTGTAATCCAATCCCCGGGTGGATGTGAAATACTGGGCTGCAGCTTTTCGCAGAGCGGGAATTCCGGATGAGGGTGTGTAGCCGTGCAGTCCGTTGTCGATCGCTTCCTTGGCGGCATCACAGATATGTTTCGGGGTTTTGAAATCAGGCTGGCCGATACAGAAATTCATGATCTTTTTGCCCTGGGCGATCAGGTCGTTGACTTCCTTCAGTACAACAAATGCATTCTCGGTTCCCAAACCACCCATGCGTTCTGAGACAGTGCCTTTCGCTAAAGTCATAACAATATCCTCCTTGAAAAATATGATGCTTTAACCTTGTATCACATCGGCGGTTGCCGGGCAAGACCGCCCCGAATCCAGGCATGACCGGGTTCAAACCCGGGCCTGGATGAAAATCAGCTTCGGTTTGAGGGCCGGATAGCGCCGGGTATTCAGGATGGTGAACCCGTGTTTTCGAAGCCGGGTGATCAAATCCTCCGCTCCATGATGAAGCTCGAGATGGTTTCGAAGCATGTGCAGGATGAGTTGACCGACGGATTCCCCCGCATGCAGGTCGGTTCCGGCAACCGGTTCGATCAGCCACAGGGATGCGCCGGGTTTCAGAACGGCTGCGAGCTGTTGAATGACCCGGTCGATTCCCTCGATGTGCGCCAGTCCGTTGATGGAGATTACCGCATCGAAATGAGCGGGAGGAAAGGGCATTTGCCGGGCGTCGGCACCAACGGGCAGTACCCGCTGAAGTATGCCGGCCCGCCGGCACCGGCCTTCAAGGATCTTGATTTTTTCCAGATCGATATCCAGACAGGCGGTCAGGGTTCCCCGGGGACGCCATTGGGCCAGCCGCACCAGGTGTCTTCCGGTTCCGGAACCGATGTCCAGGATCCTGCGGGGAGCGTGTTCCACTGCATGAGCGAGCAGTTTGTCGACGTTTTCCGTCCTGTCATCCAAGTCGGTTTCGGAAGGCGCGATGAAGCGGTGAAAGTAATAATCAGATCCACAGAACACGGCCCGCTTGAACCGGAATTCAGAGCGTCCGGATGTGATGGTTTCCAAAGGCATCGACAGGATTTTCTCTACGAGCGGTTCCCATCCGCCGGTCTGTCCCAGTTCCGCCCATCGTTCACCGAAAATCCGCTGAAACGGAGGGTTCCAGACCGGGTCGAAACCCGCTGGTACCAGAACGGGAATACGGGCTTTGACCGAGCCGCGGTACCCGCATGACCGGCAGATGAAATCACCGGAGGATATAACGCCATTGCGGGTTCGGCCGTGAATCAGTTTCAGTGCGCCCGAACAGTTCGGACAGCGGAGATGAATCAAATGATCCCGGATCATGAACCAAGGATATCAGGGAGACCGGAAGAAAAGAATATGAAAAATGACCGGCAACGATTACTATATGGATTGTGGAGGGAATCAAACAATTGTGAATCGATCCGGTACCGGCAGGGATGATCTACTGCTCGAAATCCGCCGAAACGGAGTGGCGGGTGCCGGGGGAGGGGGTTTCCCGACTCATGTCAAACTAAACTGCCGGGTGGACACGGTGATTGCGAACGGCGCGGAATGTGAACCGCTTCTCTGGAAAGATAAAACTTTGATGGCCCAGCATCCGGACATCATTATCCGGGGATTGATGATCGCAATGGAAATCACAGGATCCGGTACCGGCATAATCGGGCTCAAGAAAAAGGCGACTCAGGCGGTGGATGCCCTGTCCGGTCATATCCAAAAGCCCATCCGGCTGCACCTTCTGGATGACACCTATCCGTCGGGGGATGAATTTGTCCTGACTTATGAAACGACAGGCCGGGTACCGCCTCCCGGAGGTCTTCCGCTTGATGTCGGCGTGGTCATGCTCAACGTGGAAACTCTTTTCTGGATTGGATCGTCCCGTCCGGTCACTCACAAATGGGTCACAGTCGCCGGTGCGGTACCGGCTCCCAAGACCCTGGTCGTTCCGATCGGTTATCCCGTCCGGGCCGCACTGGCGGCGTGCGGATGGGAACCGGATCAGGGAACGAGAGTACTTGAAGGCGGTGTCATGATGGGGCGTCTGCTGCCCGATCTGGACGGTCCGATAACAAAAATTACGAACGGGCTGATCGTATTGCCTCGGGATCATCATTTGATACAACGGTACGAAAGACCCCGGCGTACGGTCAGCAGAATCGCCCGGTCCGCCTGCGATCAGTGCAATTTCTGCACGCAGCTATGCCCCCGATATCTTCTGGGACATCCGGTGGAACCGCATCTGGCCATGCGGCACATCGCCATGGCACCGGAGAACTCCCTGCCACCAACGGGGAGCCTGTATTGCTGCGGCTGTATGCTGTGCTCGTTATGGTCCTGTCCGGAAGATCTCGATCCCGGTGCGATCACATTCGATTATCGGCGGATTCTCAGCGAAAACAAAACCAGTACCCGTCTCAAGGCCCGGGAACCGCATCTGCTGTACCGGTACCGGCGACCCACTCTTTCCGGATTGAAACGTCGGCTGGGGTTGGCCTGTTATGCGGATGCGGCGTTTCCTGTGGAACATTTGACGCATGAAACCGTGAGTATCCCCCTGAAGCAGCATGCAGGAATACCGGCAGAACCGGTTGTCAGTCCGGGCGACCGGGTTAAGATGGGGGCCATCATCGGAGATATCCCCGATGGCGGCATGGGTGCGTCCGTCCATGCGTCCATTGACGGAGTGGTTCAGGCGGTTTCCAGTCGGATAACAATTCAAGGAGATAACCGGTGATCGTCACGATGGGTTTGCTCGAGTTTTCTTCCATCGCTTCCGGGCATGTTGCGGAAGATGCGATGCTCAAGGCGGGAACCGTTGATCTGGTTCTGGCCCGTACAATTTGCTCCGGGAAATATCTGGTGATCGTGTCCGGTGATGTGGATGCCGTCAGAGCCGCATTGTATTCCGGGAAGGAAAACGCACAGGGAACGGTGGTTGACGAACTGCTTCTGCCCTATGTTCATCCGGCCGTGTTGCCCGCGCTGGCCTGTGTGACCGAACTGACTCCGGAAGATCGGGATGCGATGGGAATTGTGGAGACTTATTCGGCGGTTTCGGCGGTCAGGGGTGCTGATGCTGCGTGCAAGGCTGCCGATATCATACTGTTCAGGCTGCACCTGGCAATGGCTGTCGGCGGTAAAGGATATTTCTGTTTTACGGGAGATATCGCATCGGTGCAAGCGGCGATTGATGCGGCTGTTGATTTGGTCGGCGGGGAAGGTCTTCTGGCGGGCGCCGTCACGATTCCCCGCCCGAGGGAAGAACTGTTCCGGGAGCTTTTCTGATCCGGATCAATCCGCATGCGGTGAGAACGGAAACGCAATCACTTCCCGAACGCTCGAGGCATCCGCAAGCACCATGATCAGTCGATCGATTCCCAAAGCGATGCCGGCACAGGGCGGGAGGCCTTTTTGCAGGGCATTCAGGAATGCTTCGTCGAGTGGAAACGGCTCCCTTCCTGCGATCATTCTCTCGCGTCGGGCATCCTCAAACCGCCGTCGCTGTTCCTCGGGATCGCGCAATTCATCGAATGCATTTGCCAGCTCGATCCCGGCGATGTACGCCTCGAACCGGAGGGCCACCCGGGGATCGTCCGGTTTCAATCGGGCGAGGGCGGACATGGAGGCGGGATATTCATACAAAATTACCGGCCGGTCCAGTCCCAGCCTGGGTTCGATTCGATCCAGAAATATCTTGAAATACAGCACATCCCAGGGATCATTCCGGTTCAGGTTAAGCACCCGGATCGATCGGCCGGCTTCGTACAGGCCACTGGTCGTGGTTGTTTCGAGGATATCGATGCCGGTGCAGCGAAGCCAGGCTTCCTGAACCGTCAATCGCTCCCACGGACCAGCCAGCTCGATCGATCGGTTCCCGTATTTCAGTGAACTGGTTCCGTTGCAGTCGATTCCGGTTTCGGACAAGAGAAGTTCGATATCATTCATGATCTGCTCGTATCCTGAGTAAGCGCGGTACCATTCCAGAATCGTGAACTCCGGGTTGTGCAGTTTTCCGGTTTCGCCGTTCCGGAATGCACGAGCGATCTGGTAAATATTTTCCAAACCCTCCGCCAGCAGCCGTTTCATGTGGAATTCGGGTGATGTGGGCAGATAGAGGTCGAAATCGGGTTGATCTCCCGCCGGGTTGAAAACGGTTTTGAAGGCCTCCAGATGCGGCTCCATCCCGGGGGATGCCACCAGATACGGAGTTTCCACTTCGATGAATCCCCGGCTATCGAAGTAACGGCGTATTGACCGCATTATCTGAGCGCGTGTTCGCAGTATTTCCCGCAATCATTCCTCCTTCACCTGCGCCGGAAGCATTTGCACTGCCGGGTGTTTCTCCGGTATAAATTTACCATACGCTTTTTCAAAGCGAAAAGCGTTTGAAAATGATCGGGAGCCGGTTCCGGTCCGCCGGACTGGAATTTGCCGTTCAGGATCCCGGGAGGATGGCTGAAGATGATTGAAAAACTGTGGCGTATTCTGCTGATCGGATCATTTTTCGTCGCGGGAGCACTGGCGGACGAATATTATCAATGTCCGTATTCCGGCCCGACGGACGATGTCGAGCTGGCATATTCCGCGGAACATTATGCCCTGTCTCTCGAATTGACGTTCCCTGCGGAATCCCAGGAGGGGGCTCTGTTCGGGAGTGTGACGATTGACGGGATCAGTCTTTCTGACGATCTCGACCGGATCGCTCTCGATTTTCTGGATGTTGAAACGGTTGAGATTTTCACGATTCACCTGGACGGATCCACCGCCGATCACCAATTCGAAAACCATGAAATCGCAATAACGGTACCGGTCCCCAAAATGCAGGGGGAGCTGTTTCAAGTGATTGTGGAGTACCGTATTGAGGGTTTGAAGCATTTCCAGTTCCGGCCCCGTGGGGAGGAACGGTATGCGTTCAACTCCATGGTGGCCAATTCGCGATGGTTTCCCTGTCTTCATGATCCGCGTGACAAGGCAACATACGAGTTCACGATCACGGTTCCGAGCGGGAAAACGGCGGTTGCCAACGGTTTGCTCCAGTCCATAATCGATAACGGCGATCGTACCGAGACATACCGATGGGTGGAAAGCGATCCCATGGCCACATACCTCGCAACGATCAATGTGGCGGATTACGAAGTTTATCGGCATGACTACAACGGCATGCCGGTCGTTTATTACATCGTTGGGGAAAAAATGGCGGCCGCCCAGTATGATTTCGCACACGATCATGACATCCTGGATTTCTTTACGTCGGCATTCGGCCCCTATCCGTTCGACAAGCTGGGGCTGGCGGATGTGCCGCTGGGTGGAGCCATGGAAAACCAGGACATGATCAGTTTCGGGACGAATCTCATCACCGGGGACCGCACATACGAAGATACGTTTGCGCACGAGATATCCCATATGTGGTGGGGTGATTCCGTCACGCTGACCGGCTGCTTCGATGTCTGGCTGAACGAAGGATTTGCGAGTTACTGTGAGGCGTTGTGGGAAGAGCACTTTTACGGCCAGGAAGCATACGATGCGGTGATGGCGGCGCATCGGGATAAATATTTCAGTGAAGATGAAACACACCGGTATTCCATTTACGATCCGGAGGTCGTTTGGAGTGCAACGACGTATAAGAAAGCAGCCTGGGTGCTCCACATGCTGCGGTGGGTATTGGGAGAAAGCGATTTCTGGGCGTTGCTGCCGGATTATTACGACCGGTTCAAATACGGGCATGCCACAACCGATGATTTTCAGGCGGTTTGTGAAGATCATTATGGATCATCCCTGGAATGGTTCTTCCAGGAATGGATCTACGATCAGGGATATCCGGAGTTTGAACTGGCCTACCGGATCGTCAAAGATGGGGAATATTTGCAGATGCATGTAAAACAAGTGCAACAGGATGCTCCGGCAGTTTTTGTCATGCCGGTTGAAATCGAATGGACCGGAACGGGTGGCCAGACATGTTCCGAGATTGTGTGGATTGATGAATCAGAGGAATTGTTCCGGTTCGAGATTGTCGAAGATCTGAATACGGTTGCATTTGATCCCCGTGAAAAAATATTGAAAAAGGTTGAATGGACTGCCTGGACGGCTGAAACCGGAGTCAAACTGTGGATGCCGGGAACCATGTTTCATGCCGGCGAGCCATGTGCGTGCAGCGCAACCGTGCTGAATGCCGAAATCGAAACGCTGGAGAATTATCCGCTGTTCGTCATTCTGGATGTATTCGGGCAATATTATTTCGCTCCTTCATTCAGCGATTTCGACAACTTCCTTTCCTGCCATCCCACCTTTCCCATCGGGTACACCGCGGTTTCGGTGCTTCCGGAGTTTGCCTGGCCGGCAGGGGCCGGAACGGTTGCCGGGGTGCGCTGGTATGCCGGCCTGACCAACCCCGGAATGACGGCGCTTTGCGGTACGATGGATATCTGGGAGTTTGGATGGGACAGTTGATGGATTAACCGGATGAGAGGTGAAAGCATATGTCTGACAGGAAGTTGAACGTACTGATTGTTGACGACGACGAAACGATTGTCTGGACGCTGTCAAACGCACTTCGCAGGCAGAACCCGAATCTCCAGACATATATGGCGATGAACGGCCGGGAAGCGCTCGGGTATATCCGGCAGTTGAAATATCTCGACATGCTGATAACCGATATCCACATGCCGGATCTCTCCGGAATCGACCTGCTGGTCCGGCTGCAGGATCTCGCGGTCAAACCGGAAATAATCGTCATCACCGGATATGGTTCCTCGGAGGTGCATTCCCAGGTGGAGGAACTGGGAGCGGTGCGGTATTGGACCAAGCCGTTCGACATCAATGAACTGGCCCGGGATGCGATCGAGATTCTGAATCTCAGCCAGAATCGAAGGAAACACCCGGGATTCAAGGGGAGCTTCACGCATATGCGAATGGTCGATCTCGTCCAGATCAACTGCCTGATTCAGAGTTCCGGGTTACTCAAAGTGAAATCAGGCAGCCGGTCGGGGAAGGTATATTTTTGGAACGGCGATATCGTTCATGCGGAGACAGCGATCGGTGAGGGCGAAGAGGCGCTGTATGAAATCATCGACTGGGGCAGCGGTGAATTCGAGCTGGTGGATCAGGTGGCACCGGAGAAACAAACGATACACAAGTCGTGGGAGTTTCTCCTGATTGAACACAGCCGGCGCAAGGATCAGCGAGATTACAAAAAATAACCGCCGGTTAATTCCGCTCCGGCAACAGGTTCAGCACATCGAAAAGACTGTCCACAACCAGATCGGCATCCTCGAAAACCGTATCCGGATACAGAGCCGATCTCACGATGACAACCGCAATACCGGCTGCATGACCCGAGGCGAGACCCTTCAGGGTGTCTTCAATGACCACACAGCGGTCGGCGGGCAATCCCAGCTGTTCGAGCGCTTTGAGGAAAATATCAGGATACGGTTTTCCTTTCATCCCGGCGTCGATATCGGGGATCGGGATTGCGAGATCGGACAAACCGTTCAGATCAAGGATGTTTCGGATCACCTGGCGGGATGAATTGGATGCAATGGTGAGCCGGTATCCCCGCTCAGGCAGGATTTCGAGCAATTCCCGGGCTCCCGGGAGAAGTGGAATCCGTTCCGTCCGGCTGATCCGTTCAAAAATTTCCAGACCCTTGCGCCTGGCCTGATCGGCGTCTATGTTCTTCAAAGCATACCGGTCGATTTCACCCCGGCAGCCTTCCCCTTTCAATGACCAGTGAATGTAATATTCGCGTTCGTCGATCCGGTGACCGAATCGCATGAACACTTCTGAGAATGCTCGGAAGTAATAGGGTTCGGAATGAACGAGGGTTCCATCGAAATCCAGGAGAATCCCTTGAATCCGGTCTGGATCGATCACAGGCGATTAACCTGAAAACCGGATGATGAAATAGCGTTTTTTCCCGGACCGGAGAACCATGATGGTATCGGAAGCCAGGTCATTCACGGTCAGGATGCGGGTGGGATCGGTCTCGCGGATATTGTTGATATAGAACCCGCCGGAACTTACCAGCCGGCGCGCTTCGCCTTTGGACCCGCACATTCCGGATGCCACCATGGCGTTGACCACGGTCAGATCCTGTTCCAGATGTTCTTTCGGGAGATTCCCGGAGGGTGTATCCGAAAAGACCCTGTTCAAAATTGAATCCGTGTAATTGCATATCGGCTCGTCTCCGAACAGGATTCGGGTCGAGCCGTCGGCTGTCTGCAGTCCGGCTTCGCCATGGATAAGCCGGGTGACTTCCGAAGCCAGAATTTTCTGAGCTTCACGGGTCTGGGGTTCATCCCTCACCAGAATCTCCAGCTCGGCGATTTCCTTCAAATCCAGAAAGGTGAACAGTTTTAAAAACCGGATCACATCCTTGTCGTCGGTCTGGATAAAATACTGGAACAATTCATAAGGTTTGGTCCGAATCGGATCCAGCCAGACGGCATTGCCTTCGCTTTTTCCGAATTTTCTGCCGGAGGCGGTCATCAGGAGGGGAAAAGTGATTCCATAGAGCTGTTCCCCTCCCAGGCGTCGGTTGAGGTCGATACCGGCCGTTATATTTCCCCACTGGTCCGATCCGCCTATCTGCACCTTGCAGCCATTTGTTTTCCACAGATGGTGAAAATCGAAGGCCTGCAGAATCTGATAGGAGAACTCCGTATAACTGATCCCCTGATCTCTGGATTCAAGGCGCATCCGGACAGATTCCTTGGAAATCATGGTATTGACTGAAAAATGCTTTCCGATTTCTCTCAGGAAATCCAGGTAGCTGTACGGGTGGGTCCAATCGTAGTTGTTCACCATGATCGCACCGGTCTCGGTATCGTCAAAATTCAGGAAATGCTCCAGTTGACGCTGGATGGACCGTTCGTGGGACCGTATCAGATCGATTGACATCAGAGTCCGTTCCCGGTCCCTTCCGCTGGGGTCGCCGATCATGCCGGTGGCGCCTCCGATAACGGCGATGGGACGATGACCGTACCGCTGGAAATGCATCAGCCCGATGATGGGGATCAGGTGCCCGAGATGCAGGCTGCTGTCGGAGGGATCGAAGCCGGCATAACAGGCCGTCCGCTGTTGTTCCAGCATCCGTTCCAGACCGGGATCACTGATCTGGTGAATGAATCCCCTGTCGTTCAAATGTTCAACAAGTCCAGCCACATCAGACCTCCCATGCAAATTCGGTTAATCTCAATCGGACCGCCCGGTCATCTGAGTATAGACTCTTTTAGCCGATTCGGTTAACGCCGTCAAATGGGAAAACACCCGGTATGTGATTGCACCAGATCGCGGTGGGACAGCCTATACACGAACCGCAACAGATGATCTCCACCCAGGTCGCCTGCAAGGATCGATCAGCCCGGTGCCCCGCCGGTCCGGCGGATCGTGAAACCGTTCCACCATGTCGATTCATCTTTCTCATTCAATCAACCTCCCCGCCGGATGTTCACCCGGCCGGTTCATTCCAGATGCAGGAAATATTCCAGTCCCGGGATACCTCTCGAACCTTAATTTTGCTATATTTTTCAACCGGGACAGGGGAATGAAACAGATGCAGGAGCGGTTGGTTCTGTTTGATGTGGACGGGACGCTGACCGGGCGGAAGAATTCGGCTGCCTCTCTCAAGCAGATCGTGTTTTCCCGGTGTATCGAAACCGTATACGGTATTCCGGAGATCAATTACATGAACTATCCGGTTTACGGGCAGACCGATCGGGGGATTCTGTATCTGGTTTTATCCCGGGAGGGGCTGGACAGAGAATCAATTGTGAGCCGGGAACTGGATTTCGTGAAACTGTTGTCGGAGCAGTATGGGCGGATGGCGGCATCGGGACATCCTGAATATCATGCGTTGCCCGGGGTCCGGAGCGCCCTGGAAGTTCTGAATGCGTATCCTCATGGGCTGGCAACCGGCAATCTGGAACTGATTGCGCGGCATAAATTGCTGCAGGCCGGTCTGGATGGGTTCTTTTCGTTCGGAGGATTCGGAGAGGACGGTATTGATCGGGCCGGCATCATCCGGGCGGCAATCGAGAAATCGGGGGTGTTCCCGGGAGCCGATATCGTCCTGTTTGGCGACACTCCAAACGATATCATCTCCGGCCGGGCGGCCGGATGCCGGGTGGGTGCGGTCTGCACCGGCGTGCATTCCCGGTCGGATCTGGAGCCTCATTTGTCCTCCCGGGATCAGGTGTTCGAAAGTTTTGAATTCCTTGCGGAGATTCTGGAGTTTATCGGAGATCTTCAGACTGCTTGAAAGGTTCCCGCCCGACCGATCTGGATCGCCCGGTTCATGACATCGTTGTTCATCGATATCCACATGGAATACGGCGGGTCAGGGGATCAGTACGATCTTCCCGATCTGCCGGTTGGATTCCATGAAACGGTGGGCGTCGGCGACTTCATCCAACGGGAATGTTCTGGCGATTTCCGGCAGAAATTCACCGGAATCGATACCGTTCTGAATATAATTTTTTCCTTCGGTCAAAACAGACGGATCGGTAACGGCGGAGAATATCAAAAAACCGCTCAGAGATGCATTCCGGCTCATGAGCAATCTGGGTGAAAACGACAGGGGGGAGGAATCCAGAGAACTGTATATGACCGCTTTTCCGCGTGGTCCGAGGGCTTTCAACAGCTCCTCGAATCGGCTTCCGCCGACGGGGTCGAGTATCACCTGAACACCTTTGCCTTCGGTCAGGTTCAGCAGTCGCCGCGTGATGTTTCCCGCGCCCGAGTCAAGCACTTCATCCGCGCCCAGCAGTTTGAGCTGGTCCAGTTTGTCCGGATTCCGGGTTGCTGCGATGCTTCGATAACCCTCCTTTCGGCAGATCTGCAGAAGTGGGATCCCGACGCTGGATGCCGCGGCGTTGATGAAAATCGGATCGCCGGGAGCCGGGTCGGCGGTCAGCTTGAGCAATCCCCAGGCTGTGAAGTAGCCCATTCCGATGGCTGCGCCGGCCGTGTCGTCGAGGTGGATCGGCAGCCGGATGAGTCCCTCTGCGGGAACACAGATGAAATCCGCATAGGTTCCCTGTAAGGTGGCGTTGAATGTTCCCGGGATCACCGCCACCCGTTCGCCGACCTCAAACAGTTTGACCTCGGCACCGATCGCATCGATTCGGCCCGAAGCCTCGAATCCAATCCGGACCGGAGGGGGTTTGGGAAGCGGATAATTTCCGCTCCGCACCATCAGTTCCGCCCGGTTCAATCCGATTGCGGCGACGCGTAACCGGACTTCGTCCGGAGCGGGTAGAGGAATCGGAACGGTGTCGATGATCATTGATTCCGGACCGCCGAATTGATGGATGATGACTGCGCGCATGATCTGGCCATTTCCCGGATCGGGTCGGGAACAATTTCCGAACGATTCCATCATATCAGTTTGACCGGTTCGGTTCCAATCGCGGGTATGGCGGAGGATGAGCATTGCCCTTTCCAATGGGAATGTGGTGTAATAAACATCTGCATATGAGAGCAGAACCAATTTTTCAGTTTCGGGAGGCGATATGAGCGGCAACATGTATTACAGCACAAACCATGCATCACCGGATGTTTCATTGAGTGAAGCGTTGCTGACCGGACAGGCTCCGGATAAAGGTCTTTATATGCCCCGCAGTATCCCTCGGATCGGTCCGGAAGAGATTGCAGATCTCTCGGACAAGACCTATTCCGAAGTCGCCCGGGTCATTCTGGGGAAGTATGTCCTGGACACCTTCAGTGAGGACGAACTCAACCGGCTGTGTGAAGATGCCTATGATTATGAAGTTCCCCTGGAACATGTTGCCGGGAGACGTTATGTCATGCGGCTGGATCGCGGACCGACGGCTTCGTTCAAGGATTTTGCCGCTCGGATGATGGGTCGGATGATCGGGTCGCTGATGCAGCTGGAAGAGCGGACGCTGGTCATCTTGACGGCGACTTCCGGCGATACCGGCAGTGCCATTGCTCATGCATTTTTCCGTATTCCCAACATCAAGGTCATGGTTCTGTTTCCTCCGGATGAAGTCAGCAACCGGCAGAGAAAACAGATGACCACTCTGGGAGACAATGTTTCCACCGTTGCAGTGGACGGCAAATTCGACGACTGCCAGGCACTGGTGAAACGGGCATTCGCCGACCCGGATCTCAAATCAGTCCGCCTGTCATCTGCCAACTCCATCAATATCGGACGCCTGCTGCCGCAGATCGTTTATTATTTCTATGCCACATCTCGCCTGGCGGGGCCGGGTGAACCGGTGGTGTTTTCGGTTCCGTCCGGTAATTTCGGTGACATGATGGGATGCCTTCTGGCTCAGCGCATGGGTTTGCCGCTGCGAAAACTGATCATTGCGACCAATGCCAACAACGAAGTTCCGGTATTCATGACGACGGGTCGGTATGAAAAAATCGTACCATCCAGGGTTTGCATTTCCAACGCCATGAATGTCGGGCATCCGAGCAATTTCGCAAGGGTTATCGATCTGTTTGGCGGACACATGGATGAACAGGGTATTATCCATCGAAAGCCGGATCTGGATCGCATGCGGAAGCTGTTATGGGCGACCAGTGTCGACGATGACCGGACCCGGGAAGCGATTCGGTCGGCCTGGACGCGGTACCGCCTTCTGCTGGAACCCCACGGTGCGGTGGGATGGCGGGGTCTGGAGGACTATATTGAATCGGAAGGGGAACCAAAATGTACGATGATTTCGGTTGAAACTGCGCATCCGGCGAAGTTCCCCGAGGAGATACAATCTCTGCTGTCCATCACACCCGATATTCCTCCCAGCATGGATGGCCTGGAAGACAAATCCGAGGAATATCTCCGGATGCCGGTGGACTATGAGACTTTCAAGAAACTGATACTGGAAAGGTACGGTCGATGAAGTACATTGTCATTCTGGGAGACGGCATGGCGGATTATCCCGTCGCGGAGCTTCAGGGCAAAACACCGCTGATGACGGCAAATAAACCCACCATGGACTGGATTGCCAGACACGGCCGGTGCGGCGTGCTCCAGACCATCGAACCGGACATGCCCACCGGCTCGGCTGTCGCCAATCTGGCTGTTCTGGGGTATGATCCCCGCGAAACTTTTCAGGGACGCGGTGTTCTGGAGGCTGCGAGTCTGGGTGTTGAACTGGCCGATGATGACATGGCCATGCGTGTCAATCTGATCTGCACGGAGAATGGTGCCATCCGCAGTCATTCGGCCGGACATATTTCCAATGAGGAAGCGAGTGTCCTGATAAAATCTCTGGCGGAATACTTTCACGATCGACCGGTGCGGTTGTATCAGGGATTGAGTTACCGGCATCTTCTTGTTGTTCCCAAAGGGGATCCGAGACTCAAATGTGCCCCGCCGCATGATCACGTGGGACGTCCGGTCGGGGAACTGATGGTCAGACCGCTGGTGCCGGAAGCGGCCGATACGGCCGGGTTGCTGAACGGCGTGATCGAAGATTCCGGGCAGATTTTAAGCGCCCACCCGGTGAACCGCAAACGTATCGAAGCCGGGAAACAACCGGCCAATTTGCTCTGGCCCTGGTCTCCCGGACGGAAACCGGCCATGAAGACCTTCCAGGAACGATTCGGTATCCGGGGCGCGGCCATATCCGCAGTGGATCTGATCAAGGGGCTGGCCATCTATGCGGGTATGGATGTCATTGATGTCGAAGGCGCTACAGGTCTGTTCGATACGAATTTTGAAGGCAAAGCCGATGCTTGTCTGGAAGCCCTGAAAGATCATGATTTTGTCTATGTGCATGTTGAAGCGGCCGATGAAGCGGGTCATGACCGCAATCTTCAGCTCAAGATCCAGTGCATCGAAGATCTGGACCGGCGTCTGATCCGGCGGATCATGAACGGGCTGCAACAGCGGAAAATGGAAGCAGTCGTGGCGGTCCTGCCCGATCATCCCACTCCGGTTGCCCTGGGTTCGCATGTCCGCGACCCGGTACCCGTCGCAATTTATTTTCCGGGCAAGTCCCCTGATGATGTGGTCAGGTTTGATGAAGTCAGTGTGAAAAGCGGCTGTTTGGGTTTCATGAAACAGGCCGAATTCATTGAAACGGTGTTCGGGCGCCGAATGCCTTGATCCGGGAGGAGGAAACGGTGGAAGATCTCAGGAAAAAACTGACGATTCCAGCTTCGCGACTGGAGATTATCAATCGCTATATTCAAGATCCCGACAACACACTGGTGAACCGGTTCTTGGAAGTAATCGAGAAATATGGGGGAGTCGATGAAATCGAGCGGAAAGCGGCAACCGCATCCGCGCTGAACAGCCAACTGAAGCGGCTGAGGGAAATGAACTCCCCGTTTCTCAAGGACATCGAATGGCTCCAGAACCAGGCGGCTGGAGGCAAATTCATATCCATGCAGGATTACCGCAGGAAAATTCTGGGGTCTCAAGCCGATCGCATATCATACGATGAGACTTTCGCGGTAACCCTGGAAATCAGCGCATGTCAGTATTTCGAGTATTTCGTCGCGCAGACGAAACGGGCGATTGAATATGGAGAACTCATGCCGGGCCGGTTTATCCGCGTCCGGAAAATGAAGGAACAGGAACAGAACAGCGGGGAGATCATTGCGTTCGGCGCTGCCATGAACATCATCGGCGCAACGTATGTCGAAACCATGGATACCAAGGGCACCGACGGATCCAATGTACATCTGGGTGGTCCCGACACGATCACCGGGTATTTCGGAGGTGTCGGTGAACCCAACGGTCATGCCTTGAAATGGCTGGATGAATTTCTTTATTACTACACCAATTACGGTGTCCGTCAGGTACTGAACATCAATCCCGGCACCGTCATGCTCGGATACTGGCTGCGGAAGATCGGAGTCAAGAACGAATTCAAAATCTCGGTTTACATGGGAAACGACAATCCTTATGCCGCGTTCTGGACCTTGATGGCCGCAAAACTGTTCAGTGACGACGGTGGCGGGACATCGCTGATCGGCTTCAATTTCTCCAATTCCGTCGATAACGAAACCATCGAAATTTCCGCCGAATGCCGGAAAGCGCTGGAACTGGAAGATCTGGTCCGGTTCGAACATCATATCATCGAGACCTGGAAATCCATTGTGATCCAGCCATATGACCGCCGGGACGAACTGCTCTATATCGCCGATCACGTGAAAAACATCAGCGCGAAGCACGAAGGTGGAAACATCGAGACGGAGCAGACCCGGAAACATCCTTCAGACATCCTGGATTATTTCCGGGACAAACAGGAAATCATCGATTCGGGTGACTGGGATGCACTCCTGATCAACTATCTGGATAAACATCAATCCGTCAAATCAACCGCGGATGCGCTGATCAAATCCGGATGCTCCGTGATCGCGGCCAGGAATCTGCATAAATAGACCACTCAGAACCGGCCGGAACCGGTTCATCTCAATCTGAACCGAGGAGGTTTCATCATGGCGAGAGTGCAGCCGTTTCGCGCATACCGGCCGGCACCCGGCCTGGAATCACAGATCGCTTCCCCGCCGTATGATGTGCTGGATTCCCGGGAAGCCCGTAAACTGGCGGCGGGAAATCCCAAATCATTTCTGCATGTCATCAAACCCGAAATCGATCTCCCGGAAGATATCGATCCCCATGATGACCGGGTCTATGAAACGGGAAGGGCAAACCTGCAGCGGTTCATCCGGTCGGGATATCTGATCCGGGAGCCCGCACCCTCGCTGTATATTTACCGGCAGACGATGAATCAGCATGTTCAGACGGGATTGGTTGGGGGAGCCAGCGTCCTGGAATACGAGACCGACCGGATAAAAAAACACGAATTTACCCGGAAAGACAAGGAAGATGACCGGACCCGTCACGTGGAAACCGTCAACGCCAACACGGGCCCGGTATTTCTCACCTATCGCGCCCTGGATCGGATTGATTCGAAGATGTCGGAGATTGCGGGAAACCGGCCGACTTACGATTTCACCGCCTCCGACGGTGTTCGGCATACGGTCTGGGTCGTATCCCGGCCGGAGGATATCCGTGAATTGAGCGTCCTTGTGGAAGATATCCCGCTGCTTTATGTCGCGGACGGGCATCATCGCAGCGCATCGGCAGCCAGGGTGGGGAAAACACGGAGAGAGCGGGATCCTGAGCCCACGGGTGAAAAAGTCTATGACTTTTTCCTGGCGGTGCTGTTTCCTCACAACCAGCTTCGAATCATGGATTACAACCGGGTCGTGAAAGATCTGAACCACCTGACGGAAATGGAATATCTCGATCGGGTGTCCGCACGTTTCAACATCGTTCGGACCGATCAGCCCGTTCCTCCGGAGGCCGGAACCTTCGGGATGTTTCTATCGGGCAGCTGGTACCGTTTGACGGTAAAACCCGGCACCCGGTTCCAGACTGATCCGGTGGGCAACCTGGACGTTTCAATTCTTCAATCGAATCTTCTGGGGCCGATCCTGGGCATCGGCGATCCGCGAACCGACAAACGGATCGATTTCGTCGGCGGGATCCGCGGAATCAAAGAACTGGAACGACGGGTCCGGGAAGGAGATGCCGTCGCGTTTGCACTTCATCCGACTTCCATCGAACAATTGATGTCAATCGCGGATGCCGGAACAGTCATGCCGCCCAAGTCAACCTGGTTCGAGCCGAAACTGAGATCCGGTCTGGTCGTCAGGTCACTGGAGGATATCTGATTCGAAGAGTCCGGATGGGGGCAGATGAAACGGTTCAATTCCGGGACGGGTACCGAATTGCCGGAAGACATTTCGAGAGGTGAACTGGCATGAAAATATACACGCGTATGGGAGATGACGGAACGACCCGTCTATACAGCGGTGAACGGGTTTCCAAATGCCACCCGCGGATCGAAGCCTGCGGTGCCGTCGATGAGCTGAATGCAGCCGTGGGAATGCTGATGGCGGGAAATCTACCTGAAAAGCCGGTTCTGACACGCGAACTCACGGGTATCCAAAACCGGTTGATCGAATTCGGCTCCCGACTCGCCACGTCAGCCGGTTCGCCCTCACGGGCAGAACTGGACGACGACTGGATCGCATCGATCGAGCGGGCAATCGACAGGATGGATGAATTGTTGCCGGAGCTGAAAGCGTTTATTCTTCCCGGAGGATGTGAAAACAGCGCCCGGGCTCAAATGTGCCGCGTCATCTGCCGCCGGGCGGAACGTCATGTCGTCCGGCTGATGGATGAAAATCATGGGGAACGCGCCGATGCATTTCTGAAACCGGTCCTGGCGGGTCTGAACCGTCTGTCGGATTATTTTTTTGTCCTTGCCCGTTATCTGAATATGCTGAAGGGTTTTTTAGATGTGGAACGGGCAGGGGATTGAAATCGACGGAATTGGGAATACAATATACAGGAAGGAGGCGGTTTATGGGCAAGGGTGATCAGCGGACAAAAAGAGGAAAAATCGTCCGGGGAACATTCGGAAAGACACGTCCCAAAAAGACGGCACCTCCCAAAAAATAAATTTAAAACTGACATCGGTTTCGAAATTCCTGCGGGAAGGGATATGCAATGGGGCAGATGGCGATACGTTTGAAACCGGGTTCCGACATCAAACGTGAACTGGAAACAATGGTACAGATTGCGGGTATCCGGGCGGCTTGGATTGTGACCTGCGCCGGAAGTCTTCGAACAGCCGTTATCCGCCTTGCCGGCATGGATTATCCCAGAAGGCTGGAAGGGAAATACGAGATTGTCTCGCTGACCGGAACCCTGAGTCCGAGCGGCTCACATCTGCACGCAGCCATAGCCGATTCACATGGGGAAACCCTCGGCGGTCATCTGGAAGACGGTTGTATTGTTTACACAACCGCGGAGATCGTCGTCGGGACCACCGATACATTCCATTTCAAGCGATGCTATGACCCTGAAACGGGGCATAACGAATTGGAAATATCGCCGGACAGAACCGAAAACTGATCGACGCTTGTCCATGGAAAATGACCGGGATGTCGACCGGATGATGTTGCGTTTCATCGAGAGAATCCGTTATGTTGAGTATCTTATTGGAAGGATACTGCAATAAAGGCATTGATGTTTGCTTTCAGTCCGTCTCGTTTTCCCGATGGTTGCCGGCGGGGAAGAGATAAAAAACGGTCGTTACGATATCATCGCGGCTTGATCCGGATTCGTTGAAGTGGTAGCGAATCTCTGGATACCGTCGCGGTGAATACGAACCGCATCCGTTTGATACTCCTGATCGGGTCGTGGATTTTTTTCTCGGTCGTCCCGGTCTCTCGCATCAGTGGAACCGAATGTGTCTGGAGCGACATCGACCGGATCGTTGCGGTCGGGGATGTGCACGGGGATTATCAGCGGTTCGTGCGGGTACTGACAGCTGCGGAACTGATCGATCAAACGCTTCGGTGGACGGGAGGCGCGACGCATCTTGTCCAGACCGGGGACGTGCCGGACCGGGGACCCGATTCGAAACGCGTCATGGATCTTCTCATGGACCTGGAAATACAGGCTTGCGGATCGGGTGGAATGGTCCATGCGCTGATCGGCAATCATGAAGTCATGAACATGACCGGGGATCTGAGATACACCACACCCGAGGAGATCGCCTCACACGGGGGTGACGCGGGTTTTGAGAAAGCGTTCAGACCGGATGGCCGGTACGGTTCCTGGATTGCCGGGCATAATGCCGTCATCAAAATCAACGACATCCTGTTTCTGCATGGCGGCATATCTCCCGAAACGGCGTCAATTTCCATCCGCACGATCAACGAGGTCATCCGCAGCGAACTGGCACGGCTGGACCCCAGCCGGATGTCATTTGCCTGTTCCCGTTCCGGTCCCCTCTGGTATCGTGGCCTGTGCCTGGATCACGAACTGGATCTTCGGGGGCATGTGGAAAAGGTGCTGCGGAATTTCGGGATTCGGACGATTGTGGTCGGGCATACGGTATCGGACAGCGGCATCCGGTGCCGTTTCGAGGGCCGGGTGATCATGATCGATGTCGGTCTTTCGGCGGTTTATGGCGGTCCAGCTGAATGTCTGGTCATCGAGAACGGATCTTTTCAGGTTGTTTCACCGGGGAAAACCAGGACGCTGGTATGCCCGTTTCTGGTCAGGAGACCGTTGATGCAGCCTGTCATGCATTGATTTCAAAGGAGGGTAGATGAGGCAGTTCGATACGACCGGCATGGGATTCAAACGGATTCCGGAACATCTTCTGACCGGTATCCGGTTCAACCTGAGACGACGCTCGGAGTATACCCGGGAACGGAAACAGAAACTCCGGTGAGGCTCAAACGGGGTATCCCGGAATTTATCATATTGTTGTTGGTGTCCGGCAATTCATCCCAATGGATTGTGGTTCGATGGCGTCGAAATGCCCGGACAGCCTGATTTCCCGCGCGGCAGGAGAAAAAAAATAATTTTATTTTCCCGTTCTGATGTGCTATCTACTCCGCACGGCAAATAGATTTGCCAGACCCGGACTTCATCTTGTGTCATAGTTGAGGAATCGGTTGAAAAGTAAAATGACACAGGAAAGGATTATTTATGGATATCTATGTCGGAAATCTCAGTTACAGCACGACGGACGAAGATCTTCAGCGCCTGTTTGAAACCTATGGCAAGGTTTTGTCGGCACGCGTGATCGTTGACAGATCATCGGGCCGGTCAAAGGGGTTCGGTTTCGTTGAAATGGAAGATCGCGAAGAGGCTGAGAACGCGATCAAGGAAACCAATGGCACCGAGTTCATGGGCCGGGCCATTCGGGTCAACGAATCGCAGCCGAAACCCAAAACAGACGGTCAACGCGGCGGGGAACGGCGCAACCGCTGGTAATGAGAAGGGTGGCGGATCCGTGTGGGATCGGGATCCTCCCGCCGTTTTCCTTCAGGTTCCGAAACGATCCGTACCCTCATCCGGGTCCGGCCGACAGTCAGAGTGCAGGTGTTCACCGCTCGCGCTTCGTTGATCCGTCCGGATCCGATCCGGGTGCCGTTTGCACTTCCCAGGTCCTCGATCATAATATCTGAATCAGACAAACGAATCCGGGTGTTGTTTTTTGAAATGTAAGGATCCGGTATGTCAATCCGGCCGGGTCCGCTTCCACGGCCGAGCGTGTATGTTCCCTCGTGGAGAATCAACATTCTGCCTTTGCATGCACCACTCAGAAACTGTAATACATAATGGGTTTTAATCGATTCGGAACGGACCGGTGACGGATTGGATTCCGCTTCCGCCGGGATGCGGTACATCGTGATCTGTACAGGCCCCAGATGAATGCAGTCGCCGTGATTCATCTTTTTCAACGAAATGGTTATCCCCAGGAACGAAACGGGAGCACGCGGATGGTTCCGTTCGATGACCCACTCCCCCGATTCATACCGGATTTCGGCATGATCCGGAAACAGTTCCGGATCCGTTATATCCGCATGGTGACGGCTGCCGATCGCAATCCGTTCCTGTTGAAGCAGGACTTTTCTGATCGAGCCGTCGGGGGATAAGACTTTCAGCTGGTAAAAATACTGTCCGTCCACGGATCAAATCCCGCACCCGAGTCGTTACCGTATGATCCGGCTCCGGAAAAAAGGATCTGCGCCGCCCGGGACGGAACCGGCACTTCTTTTAACGGCATTATCACGATCCTGTTTACACCAAAACAACTCGTCAATCAACCATCCGGGGCATGCCATCAGGATGTCCGAATCCAGACCGTTGTCGACCGGTAAGCCATTCTGCCGTTTTCTGTGGTTTTTTGCAACCGAATGTTTCATTGGGATTCCTTTCTGTTTCCTTTCTGCTTGGTGGAGCTGAATTGTAAATTCGACGTTATCTCCGGCAAAGTTCATGCCGGTCCGGATCGATCGTTAACCGTCCATGTTTAAAAGAAAGCATGAATCGATCTTCCGGCAGTCTTGTTCGGAATCCAAACAATCTGTTCGACTTCCGGATATCGGGTGTATCCCGGCGGGGATTGACTTGAATGCGCGGTTTTGGCAAGTTTCCGGTAATGACTTCGTCCATTCGAAATGCCGCGGCAATCTGGATTTTCGCACTGTTCTGCTGTCTGGCAAACGTCTGTTCCGAGACAGTCATCGATCTGAGACCGGGCCGAGCTCCGGGACATTTCCGCTCCGTCTGTTTTGCACCCGGCACGCAAGCGGCATGGGCGGTCGGTTTTGAAGGTGGCATAATGATGACGGCGGACGGGGGCAGGACCTGGCGGAAACAGGAATCTCACACGGTTCATCGGTTGTATGATATCCAGGCGGTCGATACCGAGCTGGTGTTCACCTGTGGTGCCGGCGGAACGATACTGGTCACCGAGAACGGCGGCCGGTTCTGGCGTCCAGTGAAAACGCCCACGGACAAAAGGCTGGTGGGGATTTGGTTTCTGGATCGCAGAACCGGATGGGCAGCCGGGGACGACGGACTGATTCTGAGCACGGACAATGGCGGTGAATCCTGGCGAGAGCAGGGTACCGGTATCCAAAACGGCCTGAGAATCATCTGGGTTAATTCCTCCGGCATCGGATATGCCGTTGGATATCAGGGAATCGTCTTGAAGACCGATACCGGAGGCAAATCCTGGCGGCAGCTTCGGGTGCCGACCGAATTCAGCAGTTATGGGGCGGATTTCAGTCCTGACGGCAAGACGATACAGATTGCGGGTTCGTTCGGATTGATCAGCGTTTCGGAAGACGGTGGAGACACCTGGCGGTTCATTCAACCGGTCACAACCAACTTTCTGAGGGATATCTGCAGGCTGTCCGGCGATCAATCCATGGCCGTCGGTTACGGCTGGATCCTGTCCTACGACCGGGAGAAAAATTCCTTGACGAAAATCCGGGACACCTGCGGGCATCAACTTCTCAGCGTCGATTTCGGCGGGAGCGGCACCGGTATCGCCGTGGGAACATGGGGAATCGTTTTCCGGACGATTGATTCCGGCCGGACATGGACCTTGGATGATTCACTCTTGGCTCCGGACCTGAAATGCGTCGATTTCGACCGGCTCGGCAACGGCGTGGCGGTGGGTGCGGAAGGCCGGATGCTCATCACTTCCGACTGGGGCGGGACCTGGATGGCGGGAGAAGATACCGTTCAGCTGGATCTGAACGCCGTCGCCCATTCCCGGGACCGGGTTTTCATCGTTGCGGGAGATTGCGGAATGATCCTCATTTCCGAAGACGCCGGCGGGAGCTGGAGATCGCTGGCCGTTACCGGGGAGCATTTGAACGGGATTATATTTCCAGGTGACGGGACCGGTTTCATCGCGGGTGACCGGGGAACGCTGCTTCAGACCCGTGACGGCGGTTTTTCCTGGACAAACCGATCGCTGAATCTGAAAAACGATATTTCGGGTATCGTGTTCCGGGATGAACAAACCGGCTGGATATATGGCTCCGATGGATTGATCATGGAGACCGGAGATGGCGGAAAAACCTGGATTGCCCAGTATACCGGGATATCGGCCGACCTGGGCTGCGGCGCTTTCGGACCGGATGGATTCAGTTTGGTAACTTCATCCGGCGGGATCATACTTGAATCACGGTCATGGGGCCGGAATTCCTCATGGGATCGCAAACCGGCCGGCAGAACCGTTACGGCGATTGCCCCCGACTGCTCGATACTGGCGACCGCCGACGGTGAGATCGTTCATCCGGATCTGGGACCGCTGGGCCGATGTCCCGAGCCGAGCGCTCCAATCCGCTGGTTTTCGGCGGTACCGGGTGGATTTATCGGCGTGGGTGACCGTGGACGTATTATCCGGGTGGAACCGTCCCGGTGACCCCGACATGCCGGATATGCCTGATGGCGGGAATCGTCATGCTCGCCGTAGTCATGTCCCTGGTGTTTATCGGTTACGGTCGCCTTTTTCTGGATTCCGGTTTTTATTTGAATGCCGCGGTGAAGGTCTACGAAGGCGAGCTTCTGTATCGGGATTTCTTTTACGTTCAGGGACCCGTCTATCCGTATGTTTACGGTGCATTCCTGAATCTGCTCGGGGACGGCGTGCTTCAGGCACGGATTGTATCATTGATTTTCAGCCTGATCGCATTTGCGGCTGCCGCGGGTCTTGCGAAACGATGGGCGGGACCGGGCGGAGCGTTGTGGGCGGGAGCGTTTCTGGCGGTTTCAGCGCATCATGCTTACTTTTTCACTTCGATCAAATTATATGCACTGACCGGCGCTCTTCTGACCCTGTCCGGCCTGGTTTTAACCGG
This sequence comes from candidate division CSSED10-310 bacterium, assembly GCA_016927905.1. Lineage (GTDB taxonomy): Bacteria > CSSED10-310 > CSSED10-310 > CSSED10-310 > JAFGJC01 > JAFGLW01. The sequence continues at coordinate 122,859 of JAFGLW010000026.1, forward strand.
CAGGATTCCAGCCGGAATCCGATATCCGCTCGGATCCTGCCTGGCCGTTCTGGCGCTGGGTACACGGCTGACCGTTCTGCCCGGCGTGGCCGTTCTCATTCTGTTCATGATCGTTGACGGATGGAAATTGGAGCGGACTGCCGTCCTGTGGGGTCTGCTTTCAGGGCTGGCGGCCGGATGCGTCCTGGCCGTTCCGTTTCTCCTGGCAGCTCCGGAGGCGGTTTATTACAATATCATCAAGATACACGTCAGTGCTGAATCGGGATCATATGTTTTCAGCCTGCCCGAAAAAATCAAGGTGCTGATCAAGATGGTTCTGGTCTATCCCCTCCTGATACCCGTCGGTGCGGTCGTCTTGTTTTTTCCCGGACCGGCATGGCGGATGTTCCGGGCCAGGCGGGACATGATATATATTGTTTTGACCATCGTGGTGATCACCGGGGCGCACATGTCGGCAAATTGGTTTTCCGTCGGATATCAATCCATCCTGATGCCCCTCGCTGCGGCCGTTTCCGGTGGAATACTGGGAACGGTTCCACCGTTGAATCTGAGAAAATATTTCATCGGAACATCGGTAGCGGTTTCGTTTTTGTCCGGGATGTTTTTTGCATGGCAGCCTTTTTGGCCGGGGCCCGGCACGGTTTTGCATCACCTGGAGGACATCGGTCGGTTTCTGCGATCCCATGTGCCGCCGGAAGGGACCGTCATGGGTTGCAACGGCGTGTTCGCCCTGGATGCCGGCTGCCAAAACGAACCCCCTTTCGGAGGGGCTCCATTCACGTTCACTCCGGCATGGAACACGAAGGAATGTCTCATGTACGGAGGCATCAATACCCACATGATCGTGCGCCTGCTGGATACCCGCAAAACATCGGTTCTACTTCTTGAACCGGGAAGTTTTTCGGTGGGATTTCCGGGATTTTTCGAAGTTTCCGGGCGGGATCAATCGGCGATTTTCGATGCCGTGAACCGGAATTACCAGCCGGCGGCGGTGTATCCCAATATCGGGAACGGTGCATCGACGCTGACCGCTTATCTACCGAAGGATGATGTCGTTGACCGTTAGAACGGAAAATCAGGGAATTTCGGCATGGGTGCGGGTATTCCTGATGGGGTGCGGCGTTTCCTACTGTGTTCTGGCGTATGTAATGATTTTTTTCGGAGAGCTGCATGTCGATGAAGGATATTATCACCTGATCGCGCATCTGACGTCAGCCGGCAAAATGCCTTATCGGGATTATTTCTATGTGCAGACACCTCTCTATCCTTATGTTTACGGATTTGTTTTCCGGATCCTGGGATCGGGATTCGAAGCAGCCAGGGGCTTTTCAGCGGTTCTGGGATTGAGTTCCCTCCTGCTTGCGGCGCGGATTGCCCGCCGTCGTGAAGGCGTCCGGGGTGCGGCGGCGGCGGCGGGATTGATCGTCTGCCAGCCGTTCACCATCTACTACCTGACCATCGTGAAACTGTACGCCCTGGCCGCGCTGGCGCTGGTTCTGGCCGTGCTGTTTCTCGACGCGGAATCGAAGCCGGAACGGCGATATCCCGCTGCCGCGTTCTGGCTGGCCGTGGCTACCGGTATCCGGCTGACGGTAGCGCCGGCGCTGGGGGCTGTGGTGATTCTCGCCCTGATCCGGACGCGCCGGCTGAAACCAGCCGTACTGGCTGCCCTGACCGCCGCATTGACGCTCGCCGCCATTATTATTCCATTTTATCTGGCAGCTGGAGATACCATCACCTACGACCTGGTGCGGTATCATTTTCAAAAAGAAGCCTTCTCCATTGCGCGGCAGGTCCTGCACAAACTTGACACCTGTTTTCACCTCGCAAAACTGTATTTCCTTATGGGATGCCTGGCTCTTGCGTCGGTGGCGTTCCGGTGGTTGAGCCGCAAGAATAATCCCGGTGACATTGACCCCGTACCTTTGTCCAGCCGGGATTCAGCCTGGGTGCTGTCGGTTGTTGCCCTGGTCCATTTCGCTTCGCAGGCACCCTATGTCTACCGGTATCTGGCCATGCTGGTGCCGGCGGTTGCTGCGATCCTGGGAGCCGAGATTGTCAGGCTGGAAAGGTTCATGAATCGTTCCGGACGAAAAATGCAACCGGGATGGGTGTTTGGCATGGCTTGTGTTATGACTCTGGCGGGAAGGGGCGGGGAAGATCTGGGGGATTTGACCGGTGGAGGCGCCATGATGTACTTGAAATCGGTATCGGCACAGATGGAGATGATGACATCGCCCGAAAAACCGATACTCACATTCAACAACTCCATTGCCGTGGAAGCGGGACGAGAAGTGATGCGCGGCGATGAAATGAATGTTCTGAGTTACCATCCGGACTGGACGGAACAGCGATGCATCCAGTACGCTGTTCTCAACGCGGACATGCTGGAGCGCCAGATCAACCGGGAGCGGTTCGGTGCGATCCTGGTGACGGAATATTCCTTCCTGGGTAATTTTCCGACATTCTACAATCCGGGTGAAACCGGCGCGCGACCGCGAATCATGTCGGCTGTCGAAATGCACTATATCCGGATCGGCACATTTCCGGGATTCGGGTACCTCGGGGAGGATGCACATCTTTATATTCCCCGGCACCGGCCCGGCGCAGGGCATCACGGTAAAGATTCTGAAGACGACTCAGCTGGTGATTCGGGTCCGGATTCAACCAGGTTTGATGGGACAGGGGATAAACAATGAAGAAAAATATTTCGGCAACAATCCTCCTTGTGCTGGCACTGCCCGTCCTGTATCCCTGCGGCATCCGCAGCGCGGCTCAACCCGACTGGAACCTGGATATTCAGGAGGTGCTCCGGTGGCGGGGGCAATATTACGACCTGGCCGTTTACCAGGATATGCTTTTCCTGGCATGCAAGCGGGGTGTGGAGATCTATTCGCTGGCGGATCCGGCCGAACCGGAAATGATCGGATCATTTCTGACCGAAGGCCTGGCGAATGGCGTGGCGGTGAACTATCCGTATTTATATGTGGGGGATGTTTACGGATTCAATATCTGGGACATCACCGATCCGGCGTCTCCGGTGCGTCTGGGCGGTTTTGTCCGCAGCAGCGCGGAAGGGTATCAGGAGCGACTGCTGTACCGTGAAGGTTATGTGTTCGTTGCAGCATACAGCTCCGGTCTCCAGCTGATCGATGTGAACGATCCGCAAAATCCGTTCATCGTCGCCCAGGCGGACACTCCGGCATACACATGGGATCTGGCCCTGGCCGGGGATGCGGCGTTCCTGATGGATTTTTTCTCGATGGAAATCGCCGATATCTCCAGACATCAGGCCCCCTATATCCGAACCAGTTATGAAGCCATGTTCGCCGGCGGCATCGTGATCGACGGTTCCCTGGCATATCTGGCGTATATCGATGGGTTGAAGGTCCTGGATATTTCCGATCCTTTCGCGCCGTTGACGGTATCCGAAATCGGCCCGACGGGCAGCGGAGTGGCTGAATCCATCACCAGGCGGGGCGAATATGCCATACTGGCGCACCAGTCGTATGTCGAGATATACGACGTTTCCATCCCTTCCGATCCCATTCAGATCGCCTATTTCAATCCTCCGGGACATCCCCGCAAGGTGCTGACCGCCGGTAATTATCTCTATACCATCTTGGACGACAACGGATTCCATGTCACCGACATCACCGATCCGGCCTATCCGGTTCCGGGGCGGCATGTGGATCCCAGCGTTTGGGGCAGCAGGCAGGATTTGGAAGTGTACGGTCAGTATCTCTACCTGTGCGACTGGAACCGCGGCCTGGTGATATACGACACCTCCGATCCCGATGTCCTGGTGGAAATCGGTGCGTATTCGGTTCCAGGGAATCTGAACGAGATCACCCTGGAAGGGGATCTGGCTTATCTGAGCTGTTATTCGGAGCTTCAGGTGGTGGATGTTTCCGACCCGTCCAATCCGCAATTCCGCGGGTACTATAAAACAACCGGGAACATTTGGTCACTCTGCGTCGACGGTGACCGGGGGTATCTGTGCGATCTGTATTCGTTCCAGGTTCTGGACATCAGTGATCCGGCGGCGATCCGCAGAATCGGAGTGCTCTACATGGCTCAGGACGGCACACCCTACCGCTGTGTCGTCAATGGAAACACGGCGTATGTGGCACATTCCTGGGGCGGCCTCAAAGTCGTCGACATTTCCCATCCGGAGGATCCCACGGTCGTTTTTTCATATCCGGGAGACACCAGCAAGAGTTACACGACCGTCCAGTTCGGTTATTCCGGGGGAAGCGGGGATCCGGATCTTCTGTACGCGATGAATCCCAATGAAGTGGATATCTTTTCTCTCGCGTCACACCAAACCCCCCAGCCGATTCAGAGCGTGTCAATTCCGGATATCCAGTTCGCCGATTTCAAAGTGGTGAACGGTTATATATATCTGGCTGCCAGCAATCGGGGGATTTTTGTCATGGACATCCGGGATCCCTTGAATCCGTTTCCGGTGGCACGGGCTCAGACTCCCGGAGATGCCCTGGGCATCACAGCCGATCCGGCACGGATTTATGTCGCGGATGATTATGATCTTTCGGTATTCAAACGGCAGTCCTTTTCAGCCGATATCCGTCAGCCGTCGGTTACGGTGATCTATCCGGCACCGGGAGATGTCATCGCCGGGAAATCGGCCGTACTCAGGGGGAGATCTTCGGACCAGGACTCCGGAGTCCGGCTGATCGAAATCAGTGTCGATCAGGGCACATCCTGGCGAAAAGCCATGGGCCAGCAGTCGTGGAGTTTTATCCTGACCGGTTTGAATCCCGGGGAGATCACCGTGGATGCCCGGGTCACCGACTGGTCTGGAATAACCACAACGGTCAATGAAGCCGTTTCCTTCACCTATCTCCCGCAGCGCCCCAGGATCCTGCTGGCCGGGTTCGAAAACAGCCGCGTTTCAGGCGGCGGCGCCGGTCAATTCTCGGTATCGGCCATCGTCAGTGATCCGTTTGCATACCGGTATATCGATCGTCTGGAACTGTATGAGGATGGCGAATCGACGGGGATTAACCTGGAATTCGTGGATGAATCTCAGGGATACGCCTATTACCGGGCGGAACCGACCGGTCAGTTCGATCCCGGTGACCGGGTGTTGTATTCGCTGGTGGCCTGGGACAAGCTGGGCAATCCTTCGGCAAAGTGGCCGTACCTTTCGGTGAGGGATTGACCCGGTGCGGTTCATGGTATGCGGGTATGGATTGCCGGAGGAATGGCCATACCTTCCGCGGATGGAATCTCTGGGTGTCGGTATCGAACTTCAGAGCTACGGATTGCGGGGCGTGGCGTCGATCGAACAATGGCGGGAAAAACTGGATCATCACCGTGAAGTTGTGAAACGGTTCAGAGGAAATCTCGCCGTTCACGGCCCGTTCCTCGGGATCACTTACGATTTCGAGGATCATCTTCTGAGGGAGGCCGTCCGGAACCGGATGGACATGACATACAAAATGGTCCTGGACCTCCGGCCTCAAACCCTGGTTATGCATACCGGATATACCGAGGAAGTGAGCAGATTTCACTCGGAAAACAAATGGCTGCTGCATACCGGAGATTTCTGGCATGACGAAATCAGACGGTATGAACGCGAAGATGTGCTGGTGGTTCTGGAAAACCTTCTGGAACCCGGGCCGGAAACCATGATCGATCTCATCGACCGGGTCGGCAGCGATCATTTGAAACTCTGTTTCGATATCGGTCACGCCAATATATGGTCCGGTCTGACACCTTCCCAATGGGTCGAACGCATGGGTGCCCGGCTCGGGCATGTGCACCTGCATGACAACAACGGTGTGACGGACGAGCATCTCCCGGCTGGAGCCGGAAAGATTGATTTTGATTCGTTTTTCGACGCTCTGTACCGGTTTGTGCCGGATGTAACGGTATCTCTGGAGGTTGATGCGGACAAGGAGGTTGTCGTGGCGAACCTGATGGAAGTCCTGGAGAAATACGGCAGATAAGAATCGCATAACTGCATCCGCGGGTTTCAGGAGGGAGGAATTCAATGGTGGTTGATTATCTGTCATGGTACAAGAATATCTATACGGAGCTATACCCGTTCGAAGACTGCTGGAATCTATTGAGCAGCAGCATACCCGAGAATCTGGATCTTCTGAGCCGCCATGTTGAAGCGGTCCGGGATAGCGATATCCGCGACCGGATGGCTCTGTCCAACGAATGGGGTCATCCGGTGCTGATACAGCGGATTGCCGCACGGAACCAAGTTGAGTCGAATCATGTGATGCCTGCAATCGGAGCTTCGAACGGAATCTACCTGGTCTGTGCCGCGTTGTGCCGGCCCGGCGATCATACCGTGGTGGAGTCGCCGGCATATGAAGCGCTGCTTGCGGTTCCCCGGCTGCTGGGGGTGGATGTGACATCAGTACCCCGCCGGCCTGCGGATTACGGTATCGATGCCGAACGGATTGCTGATGCGATCGGATCCCGTACCCGGCTTGTGATGGTTACCAATCTGCATAACCCGTCCGGATCGATGCTCTCGGAATCCGATCTGCAGGCGCTGGGTGAGACTGTCCGGAAACGGAATGAGAACGTCCGGATCCTGGTGGATGAGATCTACCGGGACTTCATTCCGGGCGATCACCGGCCCGCAGCCGCTCTGGATGATGCCGTGATCACCGTCAGCAGCCTGACCAAGGTTTATGGCCTGGGACTGCTCCGTTGCGGCTGGATCATCGCGGAACCAGCGTTGATTGAGCAATTCCGCAGGCTGCAGTCATCCGTTTACGGGTGCGGCTCGCGCATACTTGAAGTTGTATCATCGGTTGTTTTCGACCGGTTGACGGAGTATCGGAAGAACGCTCTGAGCGGTGTCGAATACAACCGGAAAACATTGCACCGACTGCTTCAACCCCTGATCACCGGGGGATTACTGACGGACCCCATTCCCCGATACGGGTGTGTTTATTTTACGCACATCGGCGGCGTGGAGCAGACGGATACACTGGTGGATTTTCTCGCACGGGAATACCGGGTGCATGTCGTTCCGGGCCGCTTTTTCGGAGATGCGGGGGCCGTCCGGATCGGATTCGGGGGCAGGGGAACCCATGTCGCGGAGGCCCTGACACGGTTTGCAGAGGGTGTTCAGGTGTTCACGGGAGGCCGCAGGGATTCCTGAGTGTTGCCGATCGGGAAGTTTATCGGGATGCTCATGTCATTGCGCATCCGGTGTGCCGGCATTCTCTGACGGCTTCAGAATGTCTTTCATGGTTTCGGCTGCCCATACCAGTGTTTCACGGAGCTTGTTTTCGTGGGTTTTGGCATATTCTCTCTGGAGAATTCGATAAGCTTCTCCGGCTTGCGGAACACACTCATCGGCCCGGCCCGACATTATCAGAGCGTGAGCGCGTTTCAGCACGGCATTCGCCCATTCCCCCTGAAGCTCAATCCTGCCGGATTCCTGAACGAGTTTCCGGTAGTGCCCGATCGCAACATTGTATGCGTCAATTGCCTGGTCATACCGGTGTTTTTCGCGGTAAATATCGGCCTTGTTCACGTACGATCCCGCCAGTTTATTCGGATCCCACCGGTGCCTTGAATCCCCGGCCAGCTCTTCATAAGTCCGGATCGAGGCATCGAGACTCAGAATCGCATCGTCATACTGACCCAGATCTTTTTGATTCTGAGCCTTGGAATTCAGCGCGACGGTCAGGTAGTAACGCAGATCCTTCCGGCCCTCCAGCCGGATCAACCGGGTGAAAATATCGATCGCCTTGTCGGTTATCTGGATCGCCCGGGTGTTTTGTCCTGCATCTCGAAGGGCATAGGATTTGTTTACGAAGGTCAGAGCCAGGTCCTGAGCAAGCTCGCTCCGCCCTTCCTCATCCACCAGCCGCCGGTAAATACCGATGGCCCTGTCGTAGCAGACCAGCGAATCCCGGTTCTCCCCCAGAATCCACAAGGTGTTCGCCTTGTTCATGTAAGTCAGGGCCAGGGTATCGGAATGCCGGGTTATACGCTGCCCGTAAACCAACTTGGTCCATATATCAATGGCTTTGTCATGCCAGACCAGGGATTCCCGGTGCTTTTTCAATGAGCCGACAATGTTTGCCATGTTTCCGTAGCTCATGGCCAGATCCGGCATTTTGTCCGGTCTGTTCAGCCTGTAAACCAGTTGTTCACCGGATTTAATCGATTCTTTCAGATACCGGATGGCGGCATTGTTCTCACCCTGGGACCAGAGTGCGTTCGAGAGATTCATGTACGCCATGGCCAGATCGATAAAACCATCTTGATGATCGGGATCCGCAACCGGTTTCTTGAAAACGGCGACGGCGCGTTTGTAACTCCGGATCGATTCCTGAAATTTCCGCTGCTGATACAGATCGCTGCCCCGGTTCATATGGGCATTGCCCAGTTTGCCAAACAAATCATCCGACCGTCCGATTTTCAGCAGGGTTTTAAAAGCCGCTATGGCCCGGTCATGGAGTTGAACCGCACCCGGAAGATCCCCGACGACCCGGTGAATATGCGACCTGTTCTCGCAGACGGTACCGTAGGCCGTCAAATCCACCTTGCATCGGCGTGGATCATCCTGGATTAATGTCTCAAACAGCCTCTGGGTTTCCTCATACAAAATGAGATCCTTGATGATATGTGCTTTCAGTGAATTCAGCCGTTTTGTGAAGATCGAGCCAATAATGTTCATGTTCATGCCGGACCGGGTCAGAGCCCGGTTCAACCATGGAACGGGATCCGGCCAGATATATCCGGCATGCTGACGCCAGTGCTCTTCCTGGATTTCACTCTGGCGCCGGGGGGTATATTCGGGGGCATGGAGAAGCAGGTCGGTACCTGTTACCCGGCGATAAACCCGGTACAGCTGCTCTGTCAACTCGGTGACGGTCTGCCATCTCTGCGCCGGATCATACTGGAAACATTTCCGCAGAAGGATTCCGAGTTCCGGCGGAAGCGGCAGTGCCAGGTTACCGGGAGATTCGGAGAGAACCTGATCCAGGATTTCGGGTGCAACGACACCGTAACGCCAGGTCGTCCGGCCTGTAAACATCTGCAGGATGCAGAGTCCCCAGGACCAGATATCGGTCCGTCGCGATATCGGGGACTGCTCCGCCTGTTCCGGAGAACAATATGCCGGAGTCATGTAGGTCGAGCTGATCGGTGATCGATTTCTCGAATCGGGGCAACCCGACGAATCCCGCATCTCGAATCGGGAGGCCGTTTCGGTGATGTCGGCCCAGGCTTTGGCCAGCCCGAAATCGGTGATTTTGACAAGGCCGTCCGAGGTCAGGAGAACATTTCCCGGCTTGAAATCTTGGTGAGCGATTCCCTGTTCATGGATCACGTTCAATCCCCAGGTCATCTGCATCGCGACGTTCAGAATCGGTTCGATTGTCCGCAGACGGCCGGATTCGATCCAAGTATCCAGAGAACCGCCATCGACATACTCCGAAAAAATCAGAATCTCATCGCCCATCGTCTTGAAAAAACGGAATTCGGCGATGTGGGGATACCGCGGCAGATCGCTCCAGGTTAACAGCTCCCTCAGAAATACGCGCCGGTGATGCGCCTGACTGGACAGCTCCGGGATGACCCGCTTGACCGCGAACCGGGTGTCCGTCGATTCGCTGCGGACAAGATAGACCGTGCCCATCCCACCCTGCCCGAGTCGGCGCACCACCCGGTAATCCTCCAGAAGGATATCGCCGGTTTGGAACTGGTTGAGGTCTTTCGAATTCAACGGCATCCGACGCTCCGTTCAACCCGTTCGGCAGTGAAATCACGAGAAAGCAAAACAATTCTAATCAATAAAAAATCTTGTTGGGAACCCCCGTCGGCGAATTGAACCGCTTCGATCGATTCGGAAGTTCCGGTCCGGAAACCCCGATAATTCAACTGCTCTATCAGTCCGCTGCTATGCTGAATGAACCTTTTTACACCGGAGACACTTGAACTCTCGCCGCTTGAAATCGGGCGGAACCTTCAAAACGGCGCCGCAGTCACAGTGGATGAACCTGTAATTCCTGGCTTTCCAGAGAGCGTCTGTGGTCTGCCGGACCTTCCCGGCCTGGGTTGCGGGTTCTGGCACAGCGGCCGCCAGCAGGGCGGCCCCTTCCATCTGCCGTAATCCGGGAACGGGTCCGGGCGGGGCTGTACCGGCGGGGCGGGATTCCGGTGAAATCAGTGCGGATTGAGGTACGATGGACGATCTGGATCCGGTGATCTGCTGGAAGGCTTCATTATAAGCCATATAAGTGGAACCCCCGGCCATGCTGCGCAGGATTTTCACCCGCTCCCCGATGGGCGGGTGTGTGCTGAACAGCCCGGCCGCTTTGGCGCTGGCTTTCTGGAGCGGGTTGACGGTGTACATGGGAGCGGTCACCCGGTTGATCTTTTTCATCTTGATGGGTGTATGGGCGATTTTCTCCAGGGCCAGGGCGAGACCTTCCGGAAACCGTGTGAACTGGGCGGAAGAAGCATCGGCGAGATATTCCCGTTTGCGGGAGGCTGCAAGATAGATGAGATGCGCCAGCAGGGGAGCCAGAATCATCAGGACGATTCCCGCCACCAGGATGATCAGTTCAAACTGGCTGCCGCCGGATGACGCGGTCCGGCTCCGCCGCCGGTGCCCGCCGTAAAACATTGATCTCACGGCGATGTCCGTAATCAGGACGATGGCTCCCAGCATCACGCCGATCATGGTCATGAACAGGATATCCCGGTTTTTGACATGCCCGATTTCATGCGCGATCACGCCTTGAAGTTCATCCCGTTTCAATCTGTTCAGAAGTCCGGTGGTAACGGCCACGGCGGCATTCGCGGGATTGCGCCCGGCAGCAAAAGCGTTGGGAGCCGGGTCGTCGATGATGTAGATATCCGGAATTTTGGGCAGCTGGGATGCGATCACCATTTCTTCGACCACATTCCAAAGCTGAGGGTGATCTTCTTTTTTGATTTTCTGAGCGCCGGAAACAGTCATGAAAATCTGCCGGCCCTGGAAATATGCCACCAGGGTCATGATAATCCAGACGGCGAAGGCGAAGAAAAGACCGATGACGCCGCCGCCCTGCCCGATCAACAATTCCCCGGCCGCATATCCCACCACAAACAGCAGCGCCGCCATGATGACCACCAGAAAGACGGATTTGCGCCGGTTTGCCCGGATGAGTTCCCACATGATGCGCCGCGATCTATTCCGAAAAACTGACCTTGGGCACTTCGCGTTCTGTCGGAATCTCGATCTCGAAGAATTCCTCTTCCTTGAAATTGAACATACCGGCAATGATATTCGTGGGAACCATCTGAACCTTGTTGTTGTACTGCATGGTAGCGTCGTTATAAGCCTGTCGGGAAAAAGCGATCTTGTTCTCGGTGGAAGTCAGTTCCTCCTGAAGTGCCAGGAAATTCTGGTTGGCTTTCAGGTCGGGATAAGATTCCGCAACGGCGAACAGGCTCTTCAGAGCGCCGGAAAGCATCCCTTCGGCTTTCCCGGTCTCCGCGACGCCGCCGGCGTTGATTGCGGCGGTCCGGGCCTGCGTCACAGCCTCCAGGGTCTCCCGTTCGTGTTTCATATACCCCTTGACCGTTTCAAGCAGGTTGGGGATCAGATCATGCCGCCGCTTCAATTGAACGTCGATCTGGGACCATGCGTTCTTGACGGCGTTCCGGGCGCGCACCAGGGTGTTGTACAGCCCGATCACCCAGATCACCAGAACCGCTACGATGACGATGAAAATGATAAATCCGAGCATTTGTCTACCCTCCTGTTACATTCAATACGCCGGATGTGCTAAGTCTCTTCATGCCGTTTATCCAAAGCTTCACCCAGAAAATCGGTGATCACCCGGATGGTCCCGTCCTGCCCGGCCGTCTCCCCGGCACTCTCGGCGAACGCCGCGGCGAATTCCCCGGCATCGAACCATATACCGTTCCCGTGTGGGCAGCGGTCCAGAATCACCTTCCCTCCGGGTACGGACGCCTTGTCCATCGGTTTATCACAGACTGGACATCTGCGCTTGGTTTCAGTCGCGTCGCGGGTCACCACAATCAGCTTGAGTACCGCGTCGCCGGATGCCGGACCGGCAGTTTCCAGCAGCAGCTCAACTTCACCTTCATCAAACCAAACGCCGAAACATCCGGGGCAATAGTCCAGTTCGATCTGCCGGTATTCAAAGACGACCATACTTTCCTGGCAAACCGGACAATTCATGGGAATCAATGTATCACGAAGAACCGGAAATGGGAACAGCGGGAAATAAGGAGATATGCGCTGCCGGCGGATCGGAGTATCAGCCGGGTCAGTTTGTTTCAAACCGTGTGGCGGATGAAGGCGTTTTGCAGACGAACTTCGCCAGAATCTCCCGGAAAAAATCCATCTCATGCATCAGCTGTTTTTTGAAATTCCGTTCATGAAGGCGGCGGGGTCGAAGCGTATCCAGTATGGTCTGGGATTCCCGGAGATTCTCCACAATCCATTCATGGCAGAGATTGTAAGATCCGAATCCCATCACGACCTGAATATCCTCCAGTCTCGGAGGTAAAAACAGAAGAACCAGACTGGCGATGATACATCGATCGATCGCCATGAGGGCGGAGATGCGATGATCGGCCTGAAGCAGCAGATTCGCCAGGCGATTGAGCTGAGAACAGATATTGGTCAACAGGCTGTAAAAACAGATCGGTTCGCCGTCTTCAGGCATGAAATCCATATTCTGGAACTGGAGACCGAACTTCTGCATCCGGGTCTCGACTTCAGCCTTGTCCGGAATAAACTCATCCTGAAACGGCAGCACCAGGGTCATCAGGTTCTTCAGGTCTTCCAGCTCCCGGACCCGCTCACTGAACAGGATTCTTTTAAGAAATTCGACCCGTTTGGCCTTGTCCAACCGCAGGCCTGGAAAGAGAATGTCCGCGACCAGATCAAACGTGACGGGATGCAGGCTGATCTCAAATATAAACCACTGTTTCAATGCTCTCAAAGCCGGCGCTTTTCCCTTGAACCGTTCGATCAGATCCACCAGATCCAGAGTGTTGCCGTTGTTGCGGATGTCCTCCTGAGATATCTGCTGAAACTCCGTGTACGCTTCGGATTCACGCCCCATTTCCAGCAGCAGGGCGGCCCGCTGGAGAGAATCATGGGTTTCATCCAGCTGTCGTTCGCAACGTTTTTCGGTTTCCCGGAGACTGTAAATCTGGTCGCAGGCTTCATCCAGATTCAGCACCAGGTTTTTGTCGACGGTCTTGATCGAAAGGTTGTTAAGCCGCTGCAGCACTGCGGGAATGGTGTCGATACCCGGAAGCTCCAGGGTGGCGGGAAGTTTCATCATTTCTCTCATGGCGTCGATGACCATGTCCGAAGGCAGAGTCATCGGTATCTGGGCTGAATATCCGGCATAAGCCGAATCCGCGTGAATCATTCGCTCGAAGAACGAAGCCATGTGGCAGACCTGCATGAATGTCCGGACAATATCCGCGTTCAGCTTTACCGGCAGTCTGTCGGAAAGCGCCAGTTTCATGAGACTGGTGACGATTGTCAGCTGCACGGCTTCGCGTGCCCGCTCCGGCTCGTCGATCACCGGCCAGTCAAACTGGACTTCCCTTCGATTTTGATTGTCGGATTTATCCATGGCTGTGCTGCAAACCTACCCGATTAAAATGTAAATCAGATCCGCCTCAAAGTCAACCGCCTGCAGGTCTGATATTCTCTGTTTCGCATCGCCGGATCCGTTGCATTCGGACTTTTTCCGGTTAGAATGATTTGAGCCGAAGTGCCGGCATCCGGTGAGGGGGGAAAACGTGGCGGTCGAAAAATCGGACAGGGAGGAATCGAGGCTTTTCTGTGTGGATGAATATGACCGGCCTCTGGCACCTCAGCCCCGTTGCCGATGCCATGCCGATCCGGTCCTGACCCACCGCACGGTTCATGTGATGGTGCTGGATGGCGGGAACCGTATTCTGTCGCAGAAACGATCTCTGGCCAAGGACATTCAACCCGGAAAATGGGATACGGCGGTGGGGGGGCATGTAGAGCCGGGGGAGGATTCGGATGCCGCAGCCATTCGGGAATTCCGGGAGGAATTGGGATTACAGTCGCCGGGAATGACTTTTCTTTACGAATACCTCTGGGTGTCGGACCTTGAATCCGAAAGGGTTCGAACTTATTTGGCCCGTTGTGAGGGTCCGTTCCGATTCGATCCGGATGAGATAGACGATCTCAATTTTTTCTCCCTGGACCAGCTGCAGAAGATGGATATCGAAAACGGGCTGACCCCCAATTTCCGGTTTGAAATACATCTGTACCGGAAATATGTGTCGGGAGCGAAGCCGAAGATACCGGATTATCCTGTCCGGCAGATCTGTCTATGCCGCCGGTGTGATCGGTTGACCGAATACCGGAAAAATCTACCGCCCGTTTCAGGGTTCCGGAAGTTTCCCTACTGGAATCGCCCGGTACCGGGATTCGGTGATCCAGCGGCTCGATTCCTGATTGTCGGGCTGGCGCCCGGAGCGCATGGGGCGAACAGGACGGGCCGTCCGTTTACAGGTGATGCGGCGGGTGATCTGCTTATCGGCAGCCTGTATTCTCTGGGATTGTGCAGCCGACCCGTTCCGGTATGCCGGGGTGACGGGCTGACGCTCAGAGATGTATTCATAACCAACGCCGTGAAATGCGTTCCCCCGGACAACCGACCCTCCGCCCTGGAGATGGATAACTGCCGGGAATATCTTGCAGCCGAATTAGATGTATTGGGGGAAACCCGCAGTATCCTGGCTCTGGGCGGGACGGCATTCGAAGCCGTCCGGAAAACGGTGAATGCCCATTTTGATACCCAAACCACCCGGTGGAAATTCAGGCATGGAGAACACCGCCGCATTCCGGGATCAGACCTGATCGTAACCGCCTGTTATCATCCCAGCCGCAGGAACATCAGTACGGGACTGCTGACGCCGGAAGGATTTAAAAACGTTCTGAAGAAAGCCTACCGGCTGGTCGAACCATCCCGGTGATAATCCGCAGTCATTCAGATACTTTTTAATTTACATTCTTGATACCCGGCATTCGTTCCGATAAAATCGAGGTTTGATATATCTTGACGGGAGGGTAGCTGCAGTGAAGAGGTTCCAGGGAACGAATCGAAACAAGGTCAAACTCAAAGTCCAGATCCCGCCGGTACGGTCTGTTTTGGGGCTGCTGACGCTCCTGTTTGCAGTGTCCTGGGCACAGGCACAGGATATGGATACCCTACCGGCCGGCATGACCGGGTCCGGCATGGATGCAGTGGAGGTGTCGGAGCGTCCTGAAGTCGTGCTGAATTCTCCCGAAATCACCAATGTAATGGATGTTCCGAGTGACGACGGCGGGATGATCCTGATTAACTGGAAATCTCCGGAAGGAGATACCAAGCCGGATCATTACATTCTCGAGCTGAAAGGGCCGGACGGTCTGTGGCAGATCGCCACCCGTACCGTCCTGACGGCATATCAGGTTACCGGCCTTCCCAATTTTGTGCCTTTCAGCTTCCGCGTCAAAGCCGTTTACGGGAATGAATTCACAGTATCCGATATCAGTGAAGAAGTCGTGGCAAAGGATCACTGGGTCAAACTGGGGAAACTGCCTGTTTTCATCGCCATATTTTTGTTTGTGGTCATCCTGATAGCTTTTCTGCACGCCGCCCGGTCCGGCGTCGATCTGTTCGTTCGCCGGATTTCGGGATTGACCGAAGTGGAAAACGCAATCGGTCGCGCAACGGAAATGGGCAAACCGGTATTGTATGTTCCCGGCAGTTCATCCATCGAGGATGTGGCCACGCTGGCGGCGTTGAACATACTGGGCGAAGTGGCCCGACGGACGGTTCATCACGATGTCAAAATAATCTGCCCGAACCGGGATCCGATCGTATACACGATCGCCCGGGAAATCGTGAAAGAGACCTATGCATCGGAAGGCCGGCCGGACGCTTTCGATCCGGATTCCGTGTTTTTTATGGTACCCGATCAATTCGCCTATGCTGCCGGGGTCGACGGGATCATGGTCAGGGAAAAACCTGCCACGATCTTCCTCATGGGGATGTTCTGGGCGGAATCTCTGATCATGGCGGAAACGGGAGCGTCCACAGGGGCTGTTCAAATCGCGGGAACGGATGCGGTGGCCCAGCTGCCGTTCTTCATCACGGCTTGCGACTATACTTTGATCGGCGAAGAACTTTACGCCGCATCGGCTTACCTTTCCAGGGAACCGCTCCTGCTCGCCACGCTCAAATCCCAGGACTACGGCAAACTGATATTCATGATCATCATGGCTGTATTCACATTTCTGGCGCTGCTTTTTGGCCTGGATGTGGTGTCCCTGATCCAAGTGAGGTAAGACAATGAAGCGAAAACTTGCATTATATATCATGTTCACGATGGCCGTATGGGGCGGGATATCGGTTTTCATCGGGAAACAAACCGTTCACAACTTCGATAATTTGCTCCGGAACAAACTGCTGCTCATCGTGGGCGCATTCGCCATTATCCTGGGTCTGGGCAGCCTGATTTTTCATCATACCCAGAAAATCAAACGCAACGCACGGTACTGGCAGTACAGCTACATCACCCTGGGCGCTCTGATCATCACTTCGTTCATCGGCCTGTTCGGGGGGGTTCGGGGTGAAGGCGGACTGCCCACATTTTTCGGCGGAACGGTTCTGGGAACTTACCAGGGCAACATCTATACATTCCAGGACAAAAATGAATTGAAGCTGTTCAAGGCCGACCCCTCAAGGTATGCGCGCGAAGATATCGCATTGATGCCCCTGCCGCAGGGTGTAAGCGAAGATCTTAGCAGATATGAAAAATCGGTTCTGCTCCGGGAAATTCAATTGCGGAACACATCTTTGCAGCTGCAGAATCTGGAAATCCCCCTCATGATCAGCCCGGTTTCGGGGGAGGTTGTTCCCTTTGAAGATGATTTCGGGGTGTCCATTCAAAACATCTACGAAGGCATCCTGGTACCCTGCGGGTCGACCATGTTCGCCATGCTGGCATTCTATATGTGTTCCGCGGCGTACCGGGCATTCCGGATGCGGAACCTCCACGCCGGCGTCCTGCTGGTATCCGCCTTCATCGTCATGCTGGGACAGATCCCGCTGATCACGGCATTTATTCCGGGTTTGCACGATTTCAGACAGTGGATCCTGGATGTTCCGAACCTTGCATCCAAACGCGGCATCATGATCGGTGTCGGACTGGGAATGGCGGCGACATCTTTCAAGATCATTTTCGGAATTGAGCGCGCTTGGCTGGGCGGAGGTGAAGAATGAACGACAGGACCATCTGGGAAAAAATGATGCAGGTGGATCGGCGGGTGATCTATCTGATCGTGGCCATCGTGATGATCGTGCCCATTATATTTCCGTTCGATCTGCCGATAAAAATATCCAAACGGACGACGCTGAAACTGTTCAATGCGATCGAGAAATTTCCCGAACAGCGCAGCGTGTTTTTCATATCTGCCGACCTGAATCCACAGGATCAACCGGAACTGTATCCGATGCTGGTCTCCTGGATCCGCCACTGTTTCCATCGAAAGATCAAAGTCCTGGTCATGTGTCTTTATCCCACGTCCCTGGGACTGGCGGAACAGGCTTTGAACCAGGTTTCAACCGAATTCAACAACCGGGCCAGCCAGGGGATCGGAAGGCGGATTGTATACGGGGAAGACTATGTTTTCCTGGGGTACAAACCCCCACCGATCGTTCCAATCCTGGGATTGGGTGAAAATATTTTCGACGTGTTCCCGCGGGATTTCTACGGCAACGAACTCAAGGATTACAGCACGTTGCCCATGATGGAAAACATTAAAAACTACCGGGATATGGACATGATCGGATCGATTGCGGCGAACACATTGCCGGTTACCTACATCGCCTATGCCCAGGCCCGCTACGGAATCGCGGTGACGGGCGGAGTGACCGCAGTCTCCGTGGCGGATTTCTATCCGTACCTGGATTCCGGGCAGCTGACCGGAATGCTGGAAGGAATGAAAGGCGCCGCTGAATATGAAGGACTCATCCGGGAAACCTTTCCCGAAGAGGACGGCCGCCGGCTGGCAACCGAGGGAATGAGCGCTCAGTCGACCACCCACCTGGCGATTATCCTCATGGTGGTGCTCGGAAATGTTTGTTTCTTCATGCAGCGCCGCCATGAAAGCCGGAGGGGTTGAACCATGAACATCGCAATGGATTTCTGGACCTGGACGGCCGCCCTGCTGACTCTGGCCATTCTCAGTTTTCTGTGGAAAGACAATCCGACTTACCGGGCAGCTGAACACCTGTATATCGGCGTTGCCAACGGTTATTCCGTAACACTCATCTGGTATAACGTCGTCGTCCCCAACATGATCGATCCCATTGCGGGAGCTTACCGGCAGGTTGCCCGGGAAGGTATGAACTGGTCCGTTCTGAATCCGTTCCAGGAAGCGAATTTCTTCGTGATTATTCCCATGATGGTGGGAGCTCTTTATATTACACGGTTCATACCCAAAATATCCTGGATGGTCCGTATCCCAATCGGATTGACTCTGGGATATTACACCGCCATCTCCATTCCCGCCTCGTTCGAAGCCTCCATCCTGCGTCAGCTGGAAGCTTCCATCGTAACCCGTGCACACATGACCATGGGTTTCCGGCCGGCCTTATGGGTGTTTCTTGTCCTGATCGGCACGCTTTCCACCCTGATCTATTTCTTCTTTTCAACCGAACACCGGGGAATACTGAAACCAATCAGCAACTTCGGAATACTCGTGGTCATGATTGGATTCGGCGCTTCATTCGGATTGACGGTCATGGCCCGGATCTCCCTGGCAATCGGACGGTTCGTGTTTCTGTTCAAGGACTGGCTGGGTCTGGTTTATTAAATGGAATCGGCACAGCATGGGGATATGACTCGGTGTCCGCTGTGCGGGAAGGAAACGAAAACATTCCGGGACAAGGAGACTGAGCCGGCTTTCTGCCCTGTGTGCCTTTTCCCCCTGAGAGCGAATGTGGCGATTCCTCTGGGCGACAGCAACCTGCTGAAATACATAGAAATTTCCCGTCACCGGATGGTGATCCTCTTCTGGGCGGCATACGATACCAACAGCATGACTTTTCTGGAATTGTTTGATGATACCGCAGCCGTGATGGAATCGACGACCGTACTGGTCAAGATGGATGTGGCGATGAATCCGGAGATGAAACGGAATTTTTCCATTCAGATGCTGCCCACGCTGGTTGTCACGGAACACGGAAGGGAGATCAACCGGGTTCTGGGATCCCTGACCCGGTTTGAACTGGAACGGTTGATCGAAACCGGCGGGGTGTAAGGAATTTATTTGAATTTATACAGGGTCACCTGGTCGCGGTCGTATTCCAATCCCAGAACCAGTTGACCGTCTTCGTCTGCAATATGCTTTATGACTCCCTCCAGGCTGACCAGACGCCCGTTCATGTCCATGTCTATCCGGAGTTTCCCGTCTTTGAGTGATGAGAGGGCTTCCCTTGGATCGAATCGAACGGCTGCTCCCTCTCTGCTGATATTGACCAGTTCCCCCCGGTGTTCAAGCATGAACTTGACCCGGATGGGTTTGGACAGGTCCTGTCGATCGATCACACGGCGTTCCCGATCATTCGTACCGCAATCGTTTTGACTCTTTTTGGATCGCTCCGTCATCTGATGCCCTCCCCTGAAATTCACTGTGATCGCCGCCTGCTATACCTTGAATTCGATCACATCGCCTTCCGTCAGCACATAATCTCTCTGAACCCGCTGCCCGTCAAATTTGCCGGCTCCCCACACCCGGGCGAATTTCAATTCCTGAACAAAATCCTTGTGGATTTCCTCCGCCGCATCCAGAAGAACGGAACCGCGGCGAAGCACGATGGGTTGATCCCTATTCGGTTCTTTGCCAGGCGCTTTCGTATAGACGCGGATCAGGTCCAGGAATTCATAGATGGACCGGCCGAGTTTGGCGGCATCAACCGGATTGAATGTGCTCAATGGCAGAATACTGAAATCGGGATACTCCTCTTGAAGAATCTCCAGTGAAACGGAAGCATCGGCGTGATCCGTCTTGTTGGCCAGAATGAGTGCCGGAAGTTTGACGGTGCTTCCGTGATACAGGGCCCGGTCGATATGGTTCACCAGCTCGATTTTGGCTGTTTTCAGCCGTTGAATCACGATATCCAGTCCGGCGATGTCGTCCAGACCCACAACCGGCAGTACGAGTTCCGCGACCCGCACCAGGCTGGGTATCCAGGTCTCCATGAATTCGCTCGATATGGGCGGCAGATCGATCAGCTGGAAAGAGATATTTTCGTACCGAAGCATTCCGGGCATTGGTTTGACGGTCGTGTAGGGATAATCGCCCACGACCGCGGGGGCATTGGTGAAATTGGACAGGATTGAGGATTTACCCGAGTTGGGGGGGCCGACCAGAACGCACTGGGCGCAACCCTCCCTGGCCGGATGCAGGGATGGACCCTTGCGCCCTGTTTTCTTCTTCTGCTCCAGAATACCCCTCGTTTTGGAAAGCCGCCGTTTGATGTCGGCGCGCATCTTTTCGGTTCCCTTGTGTTTGGGAATGGTCCGAAGCATCTCCTCGAGCGCTTCGATACGATCTTCCGGAGTTTTCGCCTGTTTGAATCTTGCTTCTGCAGCCAGATAATCCGGAGTCAAATTGGCGGGCACTTCCAACCTCCTGAAAAACAATATTTTATCAAAAGAGAATTGAATTTCGAAATAAAAGTCGGAATCTTTGCCCTGCATCTTGACTCATGCGTCTTTCAACGCTAAATCTTGTGCGGGGAAGTCCATGGGCCAGAATCTCCTGAAAGAAGCCAACAAACTCCACCAGAAAGGTGAATATCTGGATGCCGGAGATTTGTATAAGGCGGCCGGGAAATACGAGAAAGCGCTGAGCATGTATATGAAAGTCCACGCATACAACCGCAGCGCACCCCTTCTGGAATGGCTGGGCAGGACCAAGGAGGCAGCCCGGCATTACGCCAAAAACGGGCAGTATCTGAAATCAGCGGAATTGTTCAAATCCGCCAAGGATTACCTCGAAGCGGGTGCGATGTACCGCAATGCCGAAATCCCTCTGTTTGCTGCGGAGATGTTTGAAAATGCTTCCGCTTACTCCGAAGCGGCTCTGATGTATGAACAGGCGCGCGATTTCGTCAGAGCCGGGGATCTTTATTTGGAGCGGGGAATGTACGGGAAAGCCGTATTCTGCTTCAACAAGATTCTCGAAAACAAGATGTACGTCATAAAACTCGATGAAGGCGAATCCTCCATCGAACCGCAACTGCAGTTGAAATGCGGCCGGGCATATGAACAACTCAGGAAATTCGATCAGGCGGCCGAATGTTACTTCAAGGCCGGTGCCGTGCAGGAAGCAGTCCGAGTATGCCGGGCGGGGGGTGACTTGGCCAAAGCGGCCCATTACCTGGAATCATCCCGGATGTGGCAGGAGGCTTCCGAGATTTATTCCGAAATCGGTAAGGCGGAGAAATCGCGACAACTTCAGATTCGAAGCTTGATGAATCTGGATAAGTTTCTGGAAGCGGCCGAATTGGCGGACGACAGCGGTGAATTCAGGGTAGCTGCCGAAGCTTATGAATATGCCAAAGAATACGCCAAAGCAGGTGAAATGTTCCGCCTGATCGGTAAAATGGATAAAGCAGCCGAGATGTACCTGCTTGCCGGCAAGGTCCTGGAAGCCGCCGTTCTGTATGAACAGACCGGCGACCTACGCCAGGCGGCCGAGCTGAGAGAGCAGCTGCATGAATACGATAAGGCCGCCGAATTGTATGCATTGACAGGTGAGGCCGCCAAGTCCGGGAAGCTTTACCTGGAATCCGGTCAGCTGGACGACGCCATCCGCGTTCTGCAAAATGCATGGTCGCAGGATCAGAAGGATCCCCAGGTCCGCAATATGCTGGGATTGGCATTCCTGCGCAGAGGAAATGTGGAAATCGCATTCGACAGCTATCTGAAACAGATGATCGATGAACCCGTCACAGCCGATAATATCGAGCTGTTTTATGCGGCTGGAATCGGTCTGGATGAACACCACATGCCGGAACAGGCCCTGAAATTTTTCGAGCGCCTGTCGGCGTACGATCTTCACTATCAAGACGTGAAATCAAAAACAGCGGAACTGACTTCGATCGTCCGGAATCTGAAATCCAGCAAATCCACCACCACGGTACCCCATCAGTTCACTCCGGGGAAAGTGGTCGCGGACCGTTATGTCATCAAGGGCAAAGTGGGATCCGGCGGCATGGGCGTGGTCTACCGGGCGAAGGACAGAGAACTGGATATCGAAGTCGCGCTGAAAGTTTTGAAACCGAAATACAGCAACGATCCCGAGATGATTCAACGGTTCAAACAGGAGGTGACCCTGGCCCGGCAGATCCTTCATGAAAACGTCATCCGGCTGTTCGATTTCGATAAAATACACAACCTGCTTTATATTTCGATGGAGTTTTTCCCCAATTTCAACTTGAAATCCATCATGAAATCTCAGAAACCGATGCCCGTGGATGACATCATCCGGATTATCACTCAGGTCTGTCACGGACTCTGGGCCGCTCACCGCCGGGGAATCGTGCACCGGGATATCAAACCGCAGAACATCCTCATCAATGACGAAGGCATCGTGAAACTGGTCGATTTCGGGATCGCAACGGTGATCGGTCCGGCATCCTGGTCGGAAGTGGAATTCGTTGTGGGAACCCCTGAATATATGAGCCCTGAGCAGGCAAGGGGCGAACCGACCGATACCCGAAGCGACATATACTCCCTGGGCGCAATACTGTACGAGATGGCATGCGGAGTTCCGCCGTTCAGCAATCCGGATTCATTCCAGGTTTTGATTGATCAAGTCGAGTCCGAGCCGGTTCCGCCGTTCGAACGGAACGTGGATCTGCCTCGGTGGTTAAACGATCTGATCCTGAAATGCCTGGAAAAAGATCCGGACAGACGGTACGATTCCGTTCAATTCATCGAAAGACAGCTGGCGACGTGTGGGCTGGCGGAGTTGATGCTCCAGGCCGGTGACGAAGATGATACCTTGTTTTGAACCGGCTCAATCGTCGGTATCGTAATGGTGCGCTTCATCGATCTGACGGCATGCTTCCAGTAAGATGCCCATCGTGGGTTCGCTCACCGTTCGAACGTCGGTGAACACGTCGTTCTTGAATTCATATTGACCCTGTGTAAGGTTCAAGATTGCCACGACAGCCTGTGACCCGATCAGATCGCCGTAGACCGCATGAAGAATTTCACCGTCTTTGAAATACAGGTTGGCCGTCGGAGTGCTTTTATCCTCCCGCTCAACAAGAAGCAGACCCGTTTTCAGGCACTGCGAAAGCGTCTGCACGACTTCGGTCAGGGTCAACGTCATGAGATCTCCCGAAAAACCCTTGTCGCTGAACCGGATACCCAGATCCGTATCCACCACGGTGACCTGGCTGGAGATCTTTCCGCGTTCTTTCAGAAGCATCTTTTCAATGTCCATCTCGGATGCTTTCCGCACGATTGCTTCATAGCCGCCGATCTTAATGATATCGCCGTCCTTGAGCGGTGAAAAATCAATGCGTTTATTGTTCAGAAATGTTCCGTTCCGGCTGCTGAGATCCTTCAGAAAGAAATGTCCCGTATCCCACTGAATCATTGCGTGCTGCCGGGAGACAAGCAGGTCGTTCAGAACGAGATCGTTGTACTTCTCCCGCCCGATCGTGATCGGTTGTCTTGGATTCAGGCGGATGGTCTTCATGTCCGGACTGACCAGAAAAAAGCATGAATCGAAGCCTGTATTCACCCGTGGTTTTCCTCCCGTTCCGCTCAATTTTCACTATATCCAAACCGGATCCAGGAAACAATAATCGGTTCACCGGCCTGAACCGGTCAGCTTGACGATCGGGCGGCGTGGAGATTGAGACCGCGGGCTGCCAGGGGAAATCCATATGCCTGAGCGATCAGGGCGGCGGGATGAATCGCCGGGATCGATGTCGCCTGCTGGAACTGCATCCTGCAGGTTCCGCAAGGGGTCACGATGAAATCGGGCTGGAATCGTTTGATTTCGATAAACAACGGGCGGCCGATCCTCATAGACAGATCGAAATGATCCCGGCGCATCCCGAAAGTGCCCGCAATTCCGCAGCATTCCGGCGCCAGCGGATGTATAACGAGACCGGGTATCAATCTCAGCAGTTTGAGGGGAAGTTCGCCGATGGATAACGCCCTGGCGTGACATGGTTGATGCACTGCAATCCGGTGGTGAAGCGTATGGAAATTCAGGTCCAGATTCCCCCGGGTCAAAAACCGGATGAGCAGTTCATGGATGTCGATCATGTTATCTGCAACTTTCCGGGATTCCGCCGTTTCGAGCAGCAGGGGATATTCATGGCGTATGGCCATCTGGCAGCTGGGTGCCCCGGAGACAATGGTGTACCCTCTCAGAACCAGGTCGTGAAGAATGTCAACGTTGAATTGCGCGTCTTTCAGAACCCCGTTTCTCAGTCCGGCGGACAATCCGGCAATTCCGCAGCATCGCGTGTTCGGGATCAGGGGATGAATGTCATGAACACTCAAAATGTCGCGTATCGGTTCAAATTCACCGGAAGGATCTTGAAAATCAGCAAAACAACCCGGGAAATATGCAATCGGCTGGGAACCCGCAGTCGAACCGGCCGCGTTATCAATCGGGTTCGAGGTGCGCTGGTGAAATTCAGGTAATCCACGGCGCATATCGATTCCGGCGGTTTTTTCCAGGACCTTGCGCGCAAGCCGGTTTCCAAGGAGACGGTTGGCCAGTTGCGGTTGGACCGATCCGATCTTTCCCATCCGCCCGGAGGATGTGACGATCCGATCGGCAACCGGTGTTCCCCAATCCTCCCGATGCACCCATTTGGCTGTTTGGACGATATAAGGAATATTGACCCCCGATGGACATTCGTTCAGGCAGGTGCCGCACGCGATACAGGTGTCCAGCAGGGCTTTCTCCTCCGGTCCGACCCCTCCCATGGTTTCCACCGCGCTGTTGGTGATCAGCCAGGAAATCAGATTCGCCTTGGCGCGGGGTGTCGCCATTTCGTCACCGGTAGCCCGAAACACGGGACAATAAGCGCGACAAGCGCCGCAGCCGCTGCAATGAGCCAGATTTTCCAGGACTTTCGGTTCGCACAACGGGTTGAGAAAATTCCCGGACCGGGCCAGGTCGAACACTTTGAGATTGTCGGACAGGCGGAACCGTTTGCCTCCCACTATGATTCCGGGATTGAGAATCCCGTCGGGATCAAACAGGCGTTTGACATCTTCAAACGCGCAGTAGGCCGATTCAAACATCTCCGGCAGCATCGGGCTTCGAATCAAGCCATCTCCATGCTCCCCGGAAAGACTTCCGTTAAGGGATTTGATCAGCCGGGCGGTGTCACGGGCAATCCGTTCCATCTGTTCCCGGAAATCGGGCCGGGTGATGTCCATGAACGGGTTGACATGAATGTTTCCATTGCCGGCGTGACCGAAAATGACTCCGGTCAGGCCGTGCCTGTCGAGGATGTGGTGCAGTCCGTGGATATACGCGGGAAGATTTTCAACCGGAACCGTTCCGTCTTCGATGAAACGGGCCGGATACAGCGGTGGCGGGATCCGGTTCAGTATGGGGCTGGCGGCATTCCGTATCCGGGTCAGGCGTACGTTTTCTTCGGGCTCGACACCTTTTCTGACTGACAGAACCGGGCACCCCGGCCCGATCAACTCGGATTCGAGCCTGCTCATGCGATCCAGGATTTCTTCCCGGGAATCACCGTCAAATTCGACAAGCAGCATGACCTTGAGATTCCGGGGCAGGGGTATTCCAACCTCGAAAGCGCTTTTCCGGACCAGATTGATAAAAGTGTGCTCCATTATTTCCAGCATGCTGGGTTCATGGTCCCGGGCGACAATGACGACTTCTCCAGCCGCTTCAAGCGATTCACAGAACAAAAGCATCAAACCGGTGTGTAACGGCTTCGGGGTAACCTGGAGTTCTATTTCCGTGAAGAGCGCCAGCGTGCCTTCCGATGCCGCCAGCATCGTTGCCAGATCGATGGAACCATTTCCGGGAGCTGCATCCCGGATCAGATAACCGCTTGAATTTTTGGAAGTGCGGGGCAGGTGTAAATCCAGATCCTGCCGGTACCGGGTCAGAATGTCGTCCATTCCCCGGACAAGGCCGTTCAGGCGATCCCCCGGGCAGTCTCCGGGAACCATGTTCCGGGTGAACAACGCTTCCGAACCATCGCTCATGACCGCGGATACTGATAGGATGTGGTCTTTGGTCGCGCCGTATTTTAAGGAGTGAGCGCCGGCGGCATTGTTTCCGATCATTCCGCCCACGGTACAATATCGGTTGCTCGACGGATCCGGCGGAAAGAAAAGGTTGTATCCCGACAGCGCCCGGTTCAGATCGTGTTGCACGACTCCCGGCTCCAGCCTGACTTTTTTTCGTTCGGAATCGATGGATAAAATCCGGTTCATATATCGTGAAAAATCCAGGATCAATCCGCTGCCCAACGCACTGCCCGTCCGACCCACGCCCGCGCCCCGGGCGGTGACCGGTATATTGAAATCACGCGCAATGCCGATGACGGTGGAGACGTCATCACCATCGCGGGGACAAACGACACCCATCGGGAAAATACGGTACATGCAGGCCGCGGTTGAATACTGCAGCCGGGAGTGAGAATCGAAGTTGAAATCTCCCTGGATTTTTTCTTTTAACGCCCGGCTGAGTTTTTTGATCAGATTGCGGGAAACCGACGGCATCAAGTGCATATATCCCGGTTCAAATGATGTTTGATGGACTCCAGCTTTCCAGTCAATCGGTGTTCGGATTCTTTCCGGTCATCGATATGGATGTTGGTGATGACTCGGTTGTGTTCCGACCGCATCTTCCGGTGGCAGGTGCCGATCAGATTCATGATCTGATCCCACGACCCCTCCACGATCGTCCCCATGGCGTGGGTTTGATACGGCAGGTTGCTGCGATCGATGATATCGATGATTTCCGACACGGCTTTACCTACTGATTCGCCCGATCCGATCGGTGAAATTGAGAATTGACACAACATGGATGCGTTTCCTATTCACAGAGAGTTAAATACGGCCACAAATCCCCGGTGTTGCCGTCGGAATCCGTTGGCTGTAATTGAAAGAAATAGTCTCCCGGCGGAATTTCCCCGGGATTCAAAGGTAAACGGATACCGAACACACCGTCTCCCGGTTCGAAATCGCCGCTCGCTCCGTCGTCTTTCAGGAATATTCCGGTCGGGGATCCGCTGTAGAACAGTTCAATCTCGATGACATCCGGATTCCCGGATGTTACCGCCGCCAGATTGAATGTCCCGCCGCTTTGTGAACTGGCGCGGGACAGCATGTATCCTGCCATGAAAATACCGGTGCCGGATCCGGCCGGAGTATTTGCATGGCGCGCGGCAAGCTGCTCCCAGACGGGAAGCGCCGCCGGGTTTGTGAAATCAAAGGTTGCGGTTTCACCCCCCACATGAAAATACGGCCAGCTCACGCTGAAATATTCTTTTGCATCCTCCGCCACGATACGGAAAAGCAGCCGGAAAGTGGATGTATCGGGGCATTCGCCGGCGAAAGGGGGTACCGCGAGTTCAAATCCGTAGATATCGTCACCCGGCCCGAAATCGCCGTGCATCCCGTCGTCCTGAAGCTCAAATACAGTCTCGCCGGCATACACCACGGAGACATGGGTGATGTCGTCCTCCGGATCTGTAATATATGCCAGGAACGTGATCGTTCCGCCCCGATCAAGACGGTAATCCGTTGCTCCGAATCCGGCGAGTTGTATCATCGGTTCTACGGTGGGATGCGGAGTCGGTGCTGGCGAGGGAGTGGGAGACGGGCCCTGGGTGAATGTCGGCGTTGGTGTATCGGGCGGCGGACGACACGGATTGGCTTGTCCGTCACTGGGTGAATCCGGCTGCCAGTCGGCGCTGGAATTGGTATCGTGACCGTTTGGACATAAATTGAGCGACATTCCCTCCGGGGCGGACCCGGCAAAATCCCCCGCCGTCCAGATCCCCGCACTCACAGCCGCGCTTTCCCAGCTCTGACCACCGGCTCCGTACTCCATGTAATCAACAATGGTGTCGACACCATGGGTATCGGAGTCGAACAGGACAACGAAACCCGAGGTGTTGCCCATGTTGGCATCGGGACCGGTGAACAGGTCCGTCTCCGTATCGGTGCCGCTGGTATTCACATGAACGATGACATTAGCTCCGGAATTCAGAACGAATGGCGGAAAAGTGTAATAACCGGAATCATCCGGTTTCAGATCATATCCGGTGAGATCTGCCGGGGTATCACCGGAGTTGTGTAGTTCGATGAATTCCAGTCCCGTATCGGCACCCTCCGGGTCGGAAAACACTTCATTGATCATGATTCCCATCCGGGGTGTGGGCTGTCCCGTCGGGGTCGATGTGGGGGTTCCCGGATCGGTTGTGGGGGACGGGCTGGGAAACGGGGGGTTTGTCGGGGAGGGAGTGGGCAGGCAGTTTTCGGCAAGAAAAGACGGAAAACAGGCGCACCAGTCAGACGACCGGTCCGTGTCCTGTCCATCCGGATATAAATTCAGCGAATCACCCTCATCGACATCCGGCGCAAAATCGCCCCCGGTCCAGATACCCGCCGATACGGCAGCGCTTTCCCATTGCTGACCGCCGTCTCCATACTGGACGAAATCGACGATGTTGTGCTGGGTGTGCGCTCCCGAAAAAAGAGCCAGGCTGTTGTGCGTGTTGCCCATGTTTTCCAGGGAACCCGTGTATAACTCCGTATCCGTGTTCGTTCCATCCAGATTGTTGTGCACGATCACCCGCGCACCGGGCGGTAAAACAAATACCGGAAACATGAAATAATTGGAATCGGCCAGTTTCAATTCGTAACCGGTCAGATCCGCCTCGGTATCGGATGCGTTGAGAATCTCGACGAACTCGAGCCCGGTATCCGGTCCCAAAGGATCATAAAAAACCTCATTGATGACCGGTTGCCGGGCCAAGGTTGCTGGTTGGTGAGAAATCCACACGATGCCAATATATAGAAAACAAAATGATCTTAAACCACAATATATTGTCATTGAATGGACCTCCACCAGAGAACGCGGGCGATCAGCCGTTCCCGATACCGTTCGCCTGATCCTCCGATCTCATTCAGGTCAGCTTCTAACATGAGGTGACTGCCATGTCAATCCGAGCAGAGAATTCTTGACCTTGTGTTTTCTTTTGCTTATAATCCAGCCTATGTTTTGGGTATATGAGTTTCTTCCGGGGAAGTTTCCATTCAACATTTGTCCAGACGGGAGATCGCAGACATAATGGTCTTTTTCAATTATGCTTCAATGGAAATGTCCGCAAAGATAGTATATTACGGGCCTGGACTATGCGGTAAAACGACTAACCTCAAATGGATATTCGATCAGATACCCAGAGACCGTCGGGGTGAGATGGTTTCGCTGGCGACCGAAACCGACCGTACGTTGTTTTTCGATCTCCTGCCGCTGAAACTCGGCAAAGTGGGTGATTTCACGACCCGGATACAGTTGTATACGGTTCCCGGACAGGTTTTTTACAATTCCACCCGCAAGTTGGTGCTAAAGGGCGTCGACGGCATTGTGTTTGTCGCCGATTCGCAGGAACCGATGCTGGATGCCAACATCGAGAGTCTTGAGAATCTGCAGGAAAACCTGGCCGAACAGAAGAACAATCTTCGCAAGATCCCATGGGTTATTCAATTCAACAAACGGGATCTTCCGGGTATCATCCCCGTGAAAACCCTGAATCGGCACCTGAATTTCATGGATGTGCCGTATTTTGAATCGATTGCGACGGTTGGCGAGGGCGTGATGGAAACTCTGATCGGCATTTCCAAATTGACCTTGCGACACCTGCGCAAAAAAGCCGGTCAAGATGTGCCGGAAGATTCGGATGAATTGCTGTTGTTCGAAAAGGAACTCACAAAAGCGCTGGGTGGACCGAAAAAAACGGCCGTTCCGGTTCAACCGGTTGCAGCGGAAGAAAGAAAACGAAAAGAACCGGTATCGAAATCGGATGAAACACCGACTTCGGTTCCTGAAACGGTGAAAAAACGGCCTTCAAAGGTGAAGGCGGAACCGAAGCAGGAGGAGAAACCGGAGATCGGGAAAGAAGAAATACCGGAACCGGTGCCGGCCGTTGCGGCGGTTCCGGATGTAACCGTCACCACGGCCGCCGCTCAGGTCACGATTCCCCCGGGGTCACTGAGTGCTGAAGGAATGGTCATCGACAAAGATGTCACGCATAAAATCAAAATACCGATCAAAATCAGCAAGGATGAATCTGTTTCGCATATCAATCTGAATCTCAAGCTGGAAGTGGAATGCATGCTGATTTCGGAAATTTCCCACCGAACTGAAACGAAGGCGGAGAGACTGGCGGCCAAAGCCCTCGAGGAATTTCTGCTGGGGAAATCCAAGAAGAAGAAATCCTAGAGTATGCAATGAATCAGCGACGTTTTTTGTTTGTTCTTGTCATCGCAGCAATGCTGGATTTCGCCGCAGTGACTCGGCCGGCTGCTGCGTCCATCTATAAATGGCGCGACGACAACCGCATCATGCATATCACCAATGTCAAACCGGAATGGTGGACGGAGGATATGGATCAGATGGATTTCGAGGACATCCACCCGCCATCCGGATTTGGTGCCTATCCCCTGCGTTTTATCGGAGACAAGGAAAACAAGAAAGTTCATGATCCATCTTGCGATCAGATCTATACTCCCGATAACAAAATGGCCATTCCCGACCAGAAAGTGATCTGGTTTGAATCTCTGGGAGAGGCCGTGAAAATGGGTTACCGGCAGTGCGATCATTGCAGGCCGGGCCAGAGACGGAACGAGTGAAAACGGAAGGAACGGACATGGTCGAACAGTCACACGGTTCATTCCTGAAGGGGTTGGGAATTCTCCTGGCGATCCTTATCGGAATCGCGCTGGTTGTTTACGTCGGGATACCGGTATTGAAGTTCGGGCTGGCTTTCATCTGGGTAGTATCCGGTGTGATAGCGTTCCTTCTGAAGCTGATAATTTTCATCGTTTTCTGCGTGGCTGTTATTCTAAGTTTGATCATGCTGATTTCCTGGTTGATCCGCGAATTTACCGATTAGAATCACTCCCGGTCTTTGCATTCAAATCCAGTTTCAGCCCGGCGAGTGATTGCCGGACCGCCGATCTCACTTCGTCCGGTTGGGATTCCATGTCCGACGATAGAGCAATCAGACTTTCCCAAAGCCGTATCTTGCCCAGGGATTGAGCTGAGGCAATGCGGACCGTAACGTCCGGATCGGTCTTCAGAGCCGTTGCCAGAACATTCACGGTTTCCTGTGACGGCATGGATCCCATCGCTTCAGCCACATATCGGCGAACCTCGCTTTTTGGGTGTTCGATAAATCGTTTCATCATCTGGATGTTGGCAGGGGGACTGAAGACCGCCAGGGCATCAATATAGGTTCGGATCCGTTCGGAAGAACCGCTCGATTCGATCAGGCGGATCAGCCGGTCAGCCGCCGGTTTTCCCATAGCCGCCAGAGCTCCGCAAACGGCTGGTTTGGGACTCGAATCATCATTAAGGATTTCGATCAGATATTCGAGAGATTCCTCGCCGCCGAGCATGCCGAGAGCCCGGATCTGACCATGGGTCGGACCACCGGTATCAACCGCTGAAATGATCGCACCGACTGCACGTCGATTTTGAGCCTTGACCAGAATCCAGAGTGCCGTTTCCTGAACTTCCGGGGCAGGATCGGACAGACAGGATATAATGACCGGCAGGATCGCTTCGATTTTGCGAACAGATAAAAGACGCAGGGACAGGCTGCGTATCAGCGGGGACGGATCGTGCAGCGATCGATCGACCAGCAGGCTGGTCATCCCAGGAGAAAGATCCCGGGCCACACTTGACAAGGCCCGGTAACGGGTGAATTGCGATGGGCTGGCCAGTGCCGGATTCAATGCTCCGCGTTTGGCCAGGTATCCAAGCTTATTTCGGGAGAAATCGGTATCATCGGGTTGTTTTGAACCGGAATCCATTCCGGTCGGAACAGTCCGAGTCAGATACGCCGGTGAATCATCGGTCGGAACGAATGAAAGCCAGACGACCGCGGACACCATGGCAGCCGCCAGAACAATTCCGAGGAATAACCGTCCCGGCTGGATCGGTCTTGTCTTCCGGTGCATCATCGCCGACATCCTATCGGGATTGGCATCAAAAGTCAGGTTTCTTTGCCATATTGTTGACAGATTTATCAAGGTGAATGAAAATACGGTTTGGGGAGGCGTTTCTTGGGGAACACGGGAAAGCTGGTTAAAGACGGGTCGCGTAAAGTGCTGGTTGTGGATGATGACAGCGGTACTCGACAGGTTCTCACCAAATTGCTGGCACATTACGATTTTCAGGTTGAATCCGCATTGAACGGACAGGATGCGGTCAAGGTTTTATCCGGAGATCACTTCGATCTGCTGATCATCGATGTCATGATGTCGGATGGAGACGGCATCGAGTTGATGGAGAGAATGCGGTTGCTGTTTCCAGAGGTGATCGTGGTCGCCATTTCCGCAAGTAATGACATTGATGCCGCAATTCAGGCAATCCGCCAGGGGGCTTCCGGATTTTTGCTGAAACCGTTTCGATCGGAGGAGGTTGAATTGACCATCCGGACCGCTCTGGAAAACAGAAAACTGCAGGAAAAGCGGGAGCGGATGCGTATCATGACCAATCTGGTTGAAGCCGGCAAGGAAGTGGCATCTTCTCTCGACCGGAACACCCTCTCCAGGAAACTTGTGGATTCCGCCTACCAGATTACCGATGCGGATACGGCATCGCTGATGCTTTTGAATCCCGAGCGAAACGCGCTCGTCGTCGCCTATGAAATCGGATTGAACCGGGAATACGGCCCCGGATTTCATGTCGGGCTGGATGACGGAATCTCGGGATGGGCATTGAAAAGGTGCTTCTGCCTGAACATGTCCCGGAAAGAAATATTTACTCCCGAACTGAACCGCATGATGCACCGGAATGATAAAATTGAATCCAGTATCTGCATGCCGATTTTATCCGAAGGGAATCCGATGGGCGTTTTGAATGTCAATCGGCTGGTCGATTCAGGGAAAGAGCTGTTCGAGAGCAGCGATGTGGATTTTCTGTCTCTGCTTTCCAGTCATGCGGCGGTATGCATCCGGAACAGCGACCTGTTCAATCAGGTTCAGGATCTTTACGTTGGAAGCATTCAAGCGCTTTCCCTGGCACTTCAGGCCAAAGATACCTATACGGGCGGGCATTCCGAGCGGGTGGCTTATTTTTCCATGCTGATCGCCGACCGGCTGGGCATGAACATGACCGACAAAAGATCCCTGTGGACCGCGGCAATTCTGCACGATCTGGGTAAGATCGGCACTCCGGAAGGCATCCTCAACAAGGCGTCCGATCTGGATCACAGCGAACTGGAAATCGTCCGGAACCATCCGGTTATCGGTGCGGACATTATCCGATCCGTACCCCTTCTCAAGCATATCGCACCGATCGTTCTGCATCACCATGAATGGTATGACGGAAACGGATACCCGGACGGTTTGTCCAGAGATCAGATACCGCTGGGCTCCCGGATTCTGTCGATAGCCGATGCCATCGAAGCCATGACCTCGGACCGGCCCTACCGGCAGAACTGCTCGAGTGATAAAATTGTTCAGGAATTGCTTGCCGGTCGGGGAACTCAATTCGATCCGGGCATTGTCGATCAGGTGTTGTATCTGATAGAAGAACGCAAAATTGTCCTGTAAAAAAATAAACGGCTTTCACCCGTGCGGATGAAAGCCGTTTCTGCAAGGATTTAACAGGGATCAATCCTGATCCCAGGGGGGATTTTCACCCCGGCGTCCATGCCGGGCTCCATCCCGCCGGGATTTCATCTTTTCTCTCCGGTCATCACGACGATCAGCCGCCATGACATTGAGTTTATCCTTCTGCTCACCGGTCAACAGATTGTCCAGGGAGAAGCTGATCGAGATCTGTTCCTTGAGGATATTCGTCCTGAGTTCTTCGATTGAGTCGGCAAGGCTCAGACATTGTTTCTGGGCCGCTGTCCCGCCCGTATTCATCAGGTCCTGCAAATCCCCCATCTGCAATTTGAGCTGGCTCCGCAGCGGTTCCATGACATGACGGTGATCCCGTCTGATTTTGGAAAGAGACGCCATCTGATCCTCAGACAACCCGATTTCACCGGCAATCATCTCCACATGGTCCCATGGAGCCTGGATCAGTGGCGCGTACATACCGAGATGGTGAATGCCTTCACCACGAGGGCCCTGGAAATTCCGCGCATCCGCCACGGCGGCAAATCCGATTATCAATCCCGCTGCCATCACTGCCATCATTTTTTTTCTCATCATTTTGTTCCTCCTGTTTCTGTGGGGATCCCTGCGAATCCTTTTTCAATTCTAAGATTCGGGAATCGGTGCAAAGGTTTAATCGGAATTCATTTCGATCCTTCCGCATCGCGGGTTGCTTCATCCGGCAGAATTGAGTAAAATACAAAAAGAATGATTTGGAGGTGAGAATGATGAGAAATGCATTAATGGTGATCGTGTGCATGTTTTTGTGGCTGCCCGTTTCATTCGCCCGGATCGGCGATGAACCAGTACTGGGATCAATGGAACCGGGCATCGATTATGCTCCGGGAGAAATTCTGGTGAAACTGGTCCCGGAACTCCGGCATTTAAGCAGTGCCCAGGTATTGAGTGAATACAGACTGGGTTTGCTGAGCGAGCATCCGCGGCTGGGCTGGGATCTTCTGGCTGTTCCCGAGGAAGTGCCGGATTCCGTGGCCAGGATGGTCGCCGCACTCTCCGAGGATTCCAGAGTTCAGGCCGTTACACCGAATTATTACCGGTTTCTGGAATGGGAACCGGACGACTGGTACTGGACGCATGACCATCTCTGGAATTTCCGTATCCTGGGCCTGCCGGACGCCTGGGACAAGGATACCAGTCCCCCGCTGTACGGCGGGGATCCGGACGTGGTGGTTGCCGTGATCGATTCCGGTGCAACCTACAAAACCTGGGATGATTCCGAGCACTATACCGACGAATACGGCAATCCGGTTACCGTCCAATTCGGTCAGGCCCCGGATTTCGAGAACCTGCAATACTGGATTAATGAAGATGAAGTTCCCGGCAATGGAATGGATGATGACAGCAATGGCTACATAGATGATTCGGAAGGCTGGAATTTCGTATTTGATTCCCCGTTTCCCAGCGATGACAAGGGGCATGGCTCACATGTCTCCGGAACAATCTGTCAGAGCACGAACAATGATTCGGGGAGTGCTGTGGAGACGCTCCGGTCGGCAGCCGGAATGGCGTTCGAATGCACACTCATGATTCTGAAAACAGCCAATCAGACCGGTGTCTCCAGCATGGCCGATGTCGCCGAAGCCATCGAATATGCGGCCAACAATGGAGCCCACGTCGTCAACATGAGTCTCGGGTCGGGATATGTCGGGCAGGGAGCATCGGACACTATTGAAAAGGATGCATGCGATTATGCATATGCCAACGGCGTGGTAGTCGTGTCTTCAAGCGGCAACGATGCGGACGAATCATTCTGGAATCCGGAAACATACGGCGTCGGTTATCCCGCCGGTTACGCCAGTGTGATTGCGGTCGGTGCTTCCAACAACGCCACTACACTGGGTGATCCCCTGACCGAAAGCCGCACCAGTTTTTCGCAATACGGTTATACATCTGAAGTGATCGCGCCAAGCGGACACTGGGATTTCGGCGATGCGGACGGCAGCGGAAAAACCGATGATGTCTGGCAGAGCACCGTGAAAGCGGCGAAATTCCCGGATATGACCCAGTTCGCAATTCGGGGTAACAACGGCACTTCCATGGCGTCCCCGCACGTGGCCGCTCTGGCCGGATTGATTTTATCATACGGCAATCAGACCGGTCAGACATTTTCACCGATGGATGTCCGCAACCGGATCAACGCTGCCGCGGTGGATATCAACGCCGATGAGATGCCCGGGTACGACTATGTGATCGGGTTTGGCAGAATTCATGCCGCCGATGCCATCGATTTCGAGCCGGAACCGGAAATGGTCGTCAGCAAGGCTCTGGTTTTCGAAGCGCCCGGCCAGGGAAACGGGAACATGCGCGCGGAAGCGGGCGAAACGGTTTCACTCTCGGTTGACTTGATGTCGCTGTTTGCCGGCGCGACCGGTATCCAGGCAACCGTGACATCCGGTTCCCCATACTTGACCATGGGAACGAATACACTCACCTACAATAACGCTTCAGCCAACGAACCGACATCATCAATCGGCAATTTCACCCTGTCCATCGCAGGCAATTGCCCGCTTCAATATGATGCTGAATTTCATATCGCAATCGATTTCAATGAATCCCCGACAACGGTCACACAAGTATTTCATACCCGGCTCACCCGTGCCCGGCTGCTTTTCTGGGATGACGACCGGGGGCAGGGAAAATCCAACGCCCACGAAGCACCCGTTCTGGCAGCTCTGGAACAGGCCGGTATCGCCTATGAGTATTGGGATACGCTGCCACGGGAAAGTGCCGCCAAAACCGAGCAGTTCATCTATCCATGGCAGGAATTCAATTTCGTGCAGATGCCCACATTTGAGGATCTGAAACCCTACGACGCGCTGATCTGGTTCATGGGTGAATCCGGTCAGGGCCGCAAAGAAATCATCATGGATTTTCTGCCCGGATTGATCGATTACATGGATGCCGGCGGGAATGTCATGATAACCAGTCACGAACTCCTGTTCAAACTGCACCGGTATCCGACGGGAGAAGACGATCTGTGCTGGGTGGATAAGACGGCGGATCCCGATCCGGACAACCCCGATCCGGATAATCTGGCAGAATACGCGGACTATTTCATTTATAACTACCTGCATATCGAAGGGATTGAACACGACGACTGGTATGAGGAAGTGCACGGGGGCGCGGCGGATCCCCTGACCCGGGGAATGAGCAAGTCGATGGATCCGGAAACCTATAACATGCCGTTTGCACACAATTACAACTGGTGGCCGGATGCTTTGGTTCCCTGTGAAGACGCCGTTGTAACCTTCACGGCCGGTGACCCTGTCAGGCCGGGCGATGAATATGCCTATGATCCCAATGATATGCAGAAATCGTTCGACGAAGACCTGCCGTTCAAGGCCAAAAACAATCCCTGCGGGATCCGGTATCCCGGAGCGGGCGGATCCAGCCCGTACCGGATGATCTTCCTGGCTTTTCCGCTGGAGGCCATGTCCGGCATGGTCGAAGTCGTTCAGCCCCTGGTCGGGTGGCTCCTGGACGGCACGGGCGAAGCATCCAGTCAGATGCTCGTCGATATCGAAACAAGCTTGGCGCTTTATACTTACAATGATACCGCCGCCGAACCCGCGGGCGATCCATTCAGCGTATACGGCATGGTCTACAATCCCGGATCTCCGATCAGCGCCCAGCGATGGGTTCTTCTGGAAATATACGGATTTTATTTCTGGCCGGACTGGAGTGTGGCGGTCGACTATGCCGACCGAAACATTCAGTCCGGATTCAGTACCGAAAATTTCCTGGCCTTCGAATGGCCCCAGGGCAATTTCGGGTCTTTTGATGGAATCCGTTTCTGGATGGCGCACCTGTCGCAAGACATGAATCTGCTCGGTGAATTCGATTACTGCGAGTGGGGATATTACTGAACCGGTAAAACATCAAAATTCACCCCCCGGGATTTTCTCGGCGAAGTGAAACCGGCTTGAACACGAGATTCCCAAAAACGGACGCATCCCGGAATCTCCACCTGATACTCATCCTGTCGGTCATCCTGGTGTTCTTATGTTTCCGGGCCGTATATTTAATCCGGCAATATGCGTTCCAGGGGATTGTTTCCGATGCCACATTCCGTATCTCCAACGCTCCGGAATCCGGCTGGTATCGGGTTGATTTCGATGACACCCGCTGGGAATACGCTGCAGCACCCTACTGGGACGGCTACGAAATACCCGATCTCCACAAGATGAAACTTCCCGGGCTGGCCATGCCGATCTGGAAAGCAGACCGCTCGCCGACCATATTCCTGCGGAAAACGTTCCACCTGGACCGGCTTCCTTTGCAGCCGGTCGAGCTGTCAATTGTTGCAGATGACGATTACACGCTATTCATCAATGGTCACCAGATCTCCGATAACCAGGATCGTTCCACATCGTTCGAAGGAGAAACTCACCGGATTGATCCCTGGCTCACGACCGGAACGAATATCATTGCCATCCGGGCCATCAACCGGGCTCTGGCGGCCCATCTGATCCTGATCATGCCCCTGCCGGAAACGGGCATGTCGCATCATCGGAATCCGGTGCCGCTTTTGTTTACAATCCCTGCAATCTTCCTGTCCGGCTGGTTGCTGAAACGAAGCATCAACGGAACGGCCTGGAATATCATGTGTTCCGGACCGGAGAAACTTCCGGAAGGGCTGAGGCCTTTTGCCGTCCCGGTGATGATTCTGGGATGGTTGGCATGGATTTTTGTCTTTCGCAGGTTTCCGGTCTACGAAATGATGCCGGTCCAGGTCACCACGCCCGTCCACTGGGGTCGACTGACTGTTTTCGCAATTGCCGCCGCAGTTTTATTTCTGGGAACGCGCCGGGTACTGCTGGATTCGCGCGTGAAACTCGAACAATCGAACACAGCTGGAATGCGCACGAGCGGATATGTTGTGGGGGTCGTACTGATTTGCATGCTGGCCGTGGGATTGCGCCTGTACCGTTACCGGGATGTTCCACCGGGCATTTTCCAGGACGATGCCCTCTTCATGTCGGAGGGGGAACGGCTCATCCGGAGCGGGTCCCTGAGTCTGTGGTCGGATCAGATGAACGGGAACGCCACCTTAATGATGTACTGGAACGGGCTGATTGCGCTCTGGGTGAAGAACAGGATACTGGCAATGAGACTGGCTCCGGCATTGCTGGGTGTCTTGACGATCGCCCTGTATCCTTGGATTTTCAGGAACCTGCTGAAGCCATCCCAGATACTGTGGATGATGCTGATCACCGCATATTCCCACTACCATATCAACTATTCCCGGATTCCTTGGGACCAGGTCACGGTTCCGCTGTTTTCGGCGACAGCCTTCTTCATGATGGTGAGAGGATTGACGGAAACTCGATGCAGGGCGGCGTTTATCGCCAGCGGCGCTGCGGTTTCCCTGGGCTTGTACGGATATGCGGGATACCGGATCATGCCGTTCATCGTGTTCGGCCTGGCGGTGATGAATGCTCAAACCTTCAAACGATATCTGCGGCAAAAATGCTGGATC
Source organism: candidate division CSSED10-310 bacterium (assembly GCA_016927905.1). Taxonomy (GTDB): domain Bacteria; phylum CSSED10-310; class CSSED10-310; order CSSED10-310; family JAFGJC01; genus JAFGLW01. Next base: position 162,307 of record JAFGLW010000026.1, read on the forward strand.
GGACACATCCTGTCCGCACTGGTGGTCATCACGCCGCTTGGATTGTTCTTATTGCGGCATCCCGGAAAATTCACCCAGCGTTCCGGGCTGGTCGACATCTTTCCAACATTCATGAAATATTTCGATCCCATACCCGCACTGTTCCAGACATTCAAAACGATTCTGATGACCGTTTTCATCGGAGACGGAGTGACACCCAGACATAATACTCCCGGATATCCCGCCCTGGATCCGGTTACGGGCGCTTTTTTCCTGATCGGGCTGTCGGTGCTTTTTCTGAGACGAGTCGAATTGCAGCGGCTGTTTTTCTGGCTGGAACCTGCCGGAACGATCATCCTGCGGGGCGCAATACTGTGGTGGATTGGATTGGGCGCGTTTGCGTCGTCGCTGACCTTCGAAGCGCCGCATTTTAGCCGGAGTATCAACCTGCAGGTGCCCCTGTTTCTGGTCGCTTCGCTGGGAGTCTGGATAACCGGAATCCGGTGGCATCCGGTTCCACGGCGCACGTTCTGGATTGTTGTACTGCTCGCAGCGGCAGGACTCAATTATCGGGTGTATTTCATCGATAAACTGAAATCGGAAAAGGTGTACGAAGACTGCGGACACATGGCTCTGGCCTTTCATGATCGACTCGATAAAATCAAGTCCGAAAAACCGGTGCCGGTTCTGTCCGTAACGCCCATATTCGATTATCTGACGGCGGCGGCAATCGAATGGCTGCACGCCGATATCTGCTGTCAATCACAGTATCCGGTTCGATCCGCTGCCGAAATCATGGAAACACGCTACACCCATCCCGGGAAACCCTATATCGTATTTGTTTTCAGGGAAGAACAGCCGATGCTGGCCAATCTTCAGTCAGTCATCGACCAGCGGATCAGCCGAACCGATCCGGTCGGCAGACCGGAATATCTAGAACTCCTGATGAAACCAGTCGAAGAGATCACCGCTGTCCGGAAATTGCCGGGGATGCAGCCGGATAACCCGCTTCCGGGATGGATTGCCCGGGTGTATCCGAATACCGGATGGTCGGGTGAGCCCGTTTGTACACAAATCGATATACCTTGGGAGTTCGAATGGCAGACCGAGCCGGAAAAGCCGTTCCCGTCGCCTTTCAGTATCCGCTGGAGCGGATATCTCAGGATCGGTCGGGCCGGGTTCTATGAATTCAAATTGACTTCCGATGACGGATCGATCCTGACCATCGACCGAACGGTGATTATCAACAATGCGGGTGAACACGGCATACGGAACGTGGGGGGGATGGCCTATCTGGAAACCGGTTACCACGCGATTGAACTGAAATATTTCGATTCCAGATGGCTCGCCAAGCTGAAACTGGAGTGGTTTCCACCGAGTGGCGAGGGCGGATCACTGCCTCCAGATGTATTGTTTCACCAGGCCGGTTCCGACTGATTTGAGCCTGGGGGAGTGGTTCTGTTAGCATCCGGGATGGCGAGTTTATGGGAGGACATGGGGGGATGCCGGTTAAAGTTTTGTTTAATTGGGTTGTGCCGCAGGATTTGCGGGATTATTTCTCAGGGCAACTGGATTCCTCCGTCCGGCCGATCTACCCGGAAAACAACGAACTCGAAACCGCTGCGGAACTGGCTCCGAAGGCGGACATTCTCGTCGGGTGGCGAATCAGCGAGCCGCTTTTGAATGCGGCGGTCAAGTTGAAACTGATCATCATTCCCGCCATCGGGGTGGACGGGCAGATCCCGATTTTGAAAAAATACCCGCATATTCCCGTGGCAAACTCCCACGGAAACGCCGTTCCGGCTGCGGAAATGGCCGTTACGCTTTTACTGGCTTCCATGAAGTGGATCGTTCATTTTGACCGGAGAATGCGGGACGGTAAATGGCGTGCGTACGAGGATTCACCGCCATCGCTCACGCTGGAAGGAATGACCGTGGGGCTGCTGGGTACGGGAGCGGTCGGGAAAACGATTGCCCGGCTGCTGTCCAATTACTCCGTAACATTGATCGGATGCTCCCGCAGCGGTGATCCGCTGAGGGATTTCCCCGATATCGAAATGTATTCCTCGAACAGACTGTACGATTTCCTCCCCCGGGCACGCGGTCTGATCGTCAGCCTGCCCCGTACGGGCGATACGGAGGGAATGATCGGGGAACATGAGCTTTCCCTGCTGCCGGATCAATCCGTTCTGGTGAATGTGGGAAGAGGTTCGGTTGTGCGGGAAGAACCGTTGTACGAAGCACTTCTTAAACGGAAATTACTGGGAGCGGGGCTGGATGTCTGGTACAATTACCGCCCGGAGGAAATGGACGGCAAACGGTATCCTTACCGGCTGCCGTTTCACCGGCTGGATAATGTGGTGCTGTCCCCCCACCGTGGCGCATCTCCGCTTCTGCGACCGGAACGGTTCGATGACGTGATGGAAAACATCCGGCGGTTCGCGGCGGGGGAGCCGATTGTCAACCGCGTGGTGCTGGAACGCGGTTATTGAGTGCTGCACGGGAGAAACGATGCATGCCGACCGATGAATACAAATGTTTTGACAGCGGTTAGGGGTTTGAAAGATATCAGCCTATAATCCGGGAACCGATCAGGGCGCATCGCCCCGGATGGATTTGATGATCGGTTTCAATGGATTTGATGTGATGGTGAAATACAGTGTGGTCTCGATTTCCCGGTTGGTCTGTTCGTTCTTGAACCGCCACAATCCACGGATGGGTCCCCGCTGAAGATTGGGAAGGTTCCCGCCCTGAAGATGCATCCCCCGGGTGGCAACTCTCTGGAACAACTGACGCAGCATGGAAATGATCTGGCTGCGTGAATAATTTCCTGCCGGAATATCCGCCGCCGGGATCGATAAGTATATTTTCGTGTCCGAAGGCAGATATGGTTTCAGGTGTTCCGGCTGGCCGGTCCCGAATGACCGTTCGATTGCGGTTCCAACCTGGCCGTGAAAGGGGCCCTTGGCCGATCCAGGCGTCTGCCAAATGACCAGAACAATGAAAAATCCAATCCAGAACTCTCTCATGACAACTTCATTTCCACCATTATTGTACAATATTTTCAGCCGGATCGAAAGTCACGATCCCGCAACGCGGGTGTGATCGACTAGTCCTCCAGGTACTCGGAACGGTTCGATTTCCGATCTTCAAAGCGTTCAATTGCCAGTTCAATCAGCCTGTCAATTAATTCTCGGTAGGAGATTCCGGTGGCTTCCCACAACTTGGCGTACATGCTGATGGCGGTGAATCCCGGAATGGTGTTCAGCTCGTTGAGAAACAATTCGCCGCTGGTGCCGTCCATTAAAAAATCCACCCGGCTCATCCCGGATCCGTCAATCGCCCGGAACGCTCTGACCGCCAGTTCCCGGCATTGTTTTTCCTGGTCGGAATTCAACAGGGCGGGAATGATCAGCTTGGACGCCCGGTCGCCATCATCGAGATACTTGGCCTGGTAATTATAAAATTCCCGGCTGGGGATGATTTCGCCGGGAACCGACGCCAGCGGCTGATCGTTTCCCAGAACCGACACCTCGATTTCCCTGGCATCGGGAACGGCTTTCTCGATCAGAACCCGGTGGTCGTACCCGGCGGCAAGAATCAGTCCGTGTTCCAGATCCCGTGGATTGCGGCACAGGGAAATTCCCACACTGGATCCCAGATTGGCTGGTTTGCAGAATACCGGCCAACCCAGGAATGAAGCGGATTTTTCTATCACCATCGCCGGAGCGCTCTGGATCTGCCGCCGGAATACCCCCAGATACGATACGGTTGGAATCCCATGGGCAATCATCACATCCTTGAACAGGATCTTGTCCATCCCGGCCGCCGAAGCCAGTACCCCGCATCCGACATAGGGCACCTGGGCCAGTTCGAGAAGCCCCTGAATGGTGCCGTCCTCACCGAACGGTCCATGCAGAATCGGAAAAATCACATCCAGCGGTTCCAGAACGCCGTCTTGTGGCATCAGCGACCTGCTTGCGCGGTCCGCCTGATTGGAATCCCGAGACCGCTCCGGAGCATCAGCCGGTTTCAGCAGGTTCCGGTTGGCCTGCGAGAGCAGCCTGGACATGGGATCGCCTTCGACCAGCCAGTATCCCTGTTTGCTGATGCCGATGGGAACGACATCATAACGGTCCGGATCCAGGGCCTGAATGACCGAGCGTGCCGATTGCAGCGATACTTCATGCTCCCCGGACCGCCCTCCGAACAGGATACCCACTCGGATTTTTTTCATGCTCCGCATTCCTTTCTGACCCGTCCAGTCAACGCAATACCTGTCTGACCCTGCTGTCGGTCCGCTCATGCGAAGGTACTTTGTGCACGGTTGCCACCTGCCAGGGCTGTTCGAGCGCCGTGATGACGACCCGGCCCTGCATATCGGCAGCCACCGGAATTTTCAGGAGAAACAATACCGTCGGCGTCACGTCCACTCCCAGTATGTTCTTAAGCTCCACACCCCTCAGAAACGGCGGGCCGTTCAGGATCATCCAGCCTTCCGATGCAGATGTCATGGGGCCGTTAAGGGATTGCGGATCGGCCGTAAACAGATCCGGATCACGCCGGGCATCTCCCCCCGGTTCACCTCTAAGATGGGGATCCAACCGAATCGGCATGGATTCATCCGCAAACTGCACCACCAAGTCCGGACACTGGTGTAATTGCCGTCCGCTGAAAAATTTCCGGCCGTCGTAAACATGCTGGAACAGCGGAGACCCGGAGTCGGGATCTTCGAGCGCCTTGAGTTTCTCCAGAAGCTCCCTACGGAAATCGACGTATCCGCCTATGTCGACCGGGCCTTTTGAATACACGTCGCTGCGATGTATGCGGATCCCGCTTTCCGCGCCGGAAATACAGAATGCGCGGGTGGCGGGCCAGTCGATTTGCCCCTGGGATTCAGCCAGATAACGGTTGGCTTTGAGCCAGTCGTTGATTCGGAAAAGCCTGGTGTCAGACAGATGGGCCAGGGGCATCACGATGATACATGTCACAGGCCGCTCCATCGAATCGAGCAGTGTTTCAAGCCGGGTATCAAACTGTTCCAGAAACGCCCGTTCGCTCCCCGGAATGTTGATCATCCGACCGATAACAACATCGTATTCATCGGGATTGATTCCAGGTAACTGCTCCATCCGGTCGATCATCAGAACCCGTTTGTGATGCCATTCGGTAATACTCCGGAGATTGGCGAATCCGTCAGTCAGTTCCTCCGAACATGGCCCGGCAACATAGGTTTCGGGATCCAGCGTGACGGCGGCCTGAACAATCCTCGAGGCATCTTTTCCGGTCATGGTTTCAAGCCAGCCCTGACACATGTTCCAGGCCCGCCGAGGTGTCAGATACCCGAACGATCCGGTTTCGATCAGGTTTGACAGAGACGGCAAATCGCCTTCTTCCAGCATGGCCTGAAACAGAGCCTTCTCCACGGGATCCAGTACGAAAACCAATACCGGGCGATCCGGTCCCACCGGTTCGGTATGCTGGGGGATCAGAAAGAGATATCCGAGCAGGATCATCGCTGCGGGTGCAGCCAACACCAGAAGCCGGTTGGGTGATTTCATTTGTTTTTTTCGGTGGGTATCTTCAATCGGTGCATCCGGTAGCGCAGGGTTGATTCGGACATCCCCAATTCCTCTGCAGCACGTGTCACGATCAAATTGTTACGCTGCAGAGCTCTGCGAATAATCTCGATTTCCAGCCGATCCATCTGTTTCCGCAGAGGTTCAGTTGAATCCAGCTGCAACGCGGTGTTTTCGCGGATGATTCGAGGCAGATCCCCCACTTCCACGTTCTGATCCCGGCAGGTCAAAGCCACATATCGCATGGCGGCCGACAACTCATTGATGTTTCCCGGCCATGGGTACTGCATCAACAACTGGGTAGATTCGGGTGTGAAATCCGGCAGGCGCTTGGTTTTGGGGATATGGAGCCTGAGCAGATTGTTGGAAAGCGGGATGATGTCTTCCGGCCGCTGCTTTAAAGAGGGGACATCCAGTATCGATCCGGCTGTCAGCTCGAAAAAATCAGGATGAAAAACGCTCGAACCGGGCACCTTTGATACATCGACATCAGTACTGACCAGCAATCGGGTATCACAAGACCGGGTCAGGTGATCCCGGGTTCTGAGAAACTGCTTTTCCCTGATCACCTTGGCCAGACGCTGCTGCAGCGGATTTGACAGGGCTGATATCTCATGGATATACAGTGTTCCCTGATCGGCCGTTTCCAGCAGGCATGGTTTCCGATAACCGGTAAATCCCGATTGTGCGGGACACCCGAACAATTCGTCTTCCAGCAGATCCGGCGGGATCGCTTCGCAATCCAGCACGATGAATGCTTGCTCCTTTCTGGGACTGCTGTCGTGGATGCGGCGGGCCAGATTCATCCTTCCGGAACCCCTGGGTCCGATCAGCAGAACCGGCCGGAGTGTTCCGGCAACCCTTGAGATTTTAAAAAGCAGTTGTTGATATTTGCGGTTCTTGCTCTGCATTGAAACATCGGTCGATGTTCGCGCTATGGCGGTGAACCGTTTCAGCTCCCATTTCAGTACATCCATTTCCGATTGCAGATCGCCCATTCTCAGTTCCTGTCCGATGGTCAGGGCCGCCAGATGGGACAGTCGGCTGAGCAGAACCGCTTCATCCGGATTGAAAGGTTTCCGCTTTCTACCGCGGTCCAGGAAAATACATCCGAGCGTTTTGTCCTGAACGGTCAGCGGTGAGCAGAGGATCGATCCGATACCCCGGGTTCGGAGTTCAGCCGGAGAATCCGGTTCCGCAGTCGTGATCCGTGCCACCAGGTTTTTGGACATGCACATCTTTAGAATCTCGATGGGCAGGTGAATGGTTTTCCCTCTTTTAATCCTCAATCCGTGCTGTTTCCATCCGTCCGCATCATTCAGCACCATGAACCCGTTTTCGGCATTCAGAATATCGGCGATATGAGCAACCATGGGATTCAGGTTGTCGATGCCGGCGTTTCCCGTCAGGACGTCTGTAACCATTTGAAAAAACCGGCCTGGAACGGTGCCGGTTTCGCCGGCTGGGTATTCCTGGATTGTTGAAGGATATTGATATTCGGCCAATTCGGGCGGGACATGCACGATATTGAAAGATTCGTCCACCGTCGATTCGAATGTGATAAGCGTTTCGCCGATCACAAACGAAGACCCGGGTGACAACACCATATCGGCCGTCACCGGTTTGCCGTTCATAAACGTTCCGTTTGTGCTTTCCAGGTCGTTCAAAATGATCTTGTCCTCGGATCGGCAGGTAATCTGCGCATGCCGTCTGGACACCTCGGGATCATCGATTTCAACATCACAATCGGGATCCCGGCCCAGGCAGAGCTGTTCCGCAGCAATCGGCACCAACTGCTCCTCACCCCAGGGCAGCTTGATTCTCAACCGAAAGCGTTCATTCATACGATCAACCTCCCGCTCGAGTCCTTTCATAGTCCGACTTCTGAAAAGCATTTTAAACGACCCGGTGAAAATCACAAGTGCCTTTCAGCGGATCGATTCACCGGCTCGACACCGGGTGAAAGCGGTTTCATTTCAAAGGTTTTTGATTGGTCGCGCGGGAGGAATCAAACAATCCGATGCCCAGTTCAGACGATCCGGATATTTGATCCGAAGCGTTCAGTCGGATTCGGGACCCGTGAAAATCAAGCCGGTCGGATTCACCCTGTCCGGCATCTCCGAAGTGGTCTGAACTTTCCCGGCGGGAAACCCGGTTATCGGGAGACCAGGAACGAGAAAGCCTGCCTGTAATCGTCGATATTCCCGATATCCAGGCTGTCCCCGTCAATCTCATATCCGTCAATGGATTTGGATTCCCGGAGAATTTCCATGGCTTCCGTCAGTTGGAATTCCCCCCGGAACTTGAGATCCTTGCTGTCGAAATACTCGAGTATCAGAAAAATATCCGACGTAAATATATAGCAGCCAAAAAAACACGCGATATCCTCCGTCTGATCTTCGCTGCGCATCTCTTTCCGGGCTGTTTCGATATCCGGTTTCTCAATGATTTTCAGCACTTCGTACCGCCGCTCGGACTGCGGACAAGGTCTCAGTGCCGCCGTTCCCCGCTTGGGCGCTTCCCGGATGGGCAGGCGAATCACCCCGACCAGATCGGCGGATCTGGAGTAATAAGCCTGGATCAGCTGCCGGCAGCAGGGTACGTCCGTGTTCGATCGAAAGAGATGATCCCCCAGCATCAGAAGGAACGGTTCACCCCCCACCCAGGATCTGGCCTGGAATACCGCGTCGCCGAAACCGGCCGGATCCGGCTGGGTGAGCAGTTCCACCCGGCCGCACAGATGCTGCATCCGGTTCCGGTGCGCCGACATGTATGGATCGTTATAGGTTTTCAACCGGGTAGTCCGGGGAAGATCGCGATGGAAAAATTTCTCGAAAACCGGGCGCTGTCCCGGGTTGATGACCAGGCCGACCCGCTCGACTCCCGACTGCAGAGCCTCCTCGATCAATATCAGGACCAGCGGGGAGACCCTTCCGTCGCCGCTGATGACGGGAAGCATGGCTTTGGGTATCGCCCGGGTGGCTGGGAACAGGCGCGTTCCCAGCCCTGCGATCGGGATGACCGCTTTTCGGATCTGCTGTTTCGAATGATGAATCATTTCAATCAGTTTAATTTGTTTCGCTGTTCAAGGCAATCGGGTCGATCATCCTGTATATCAGATCATCCAGCTTGTTTTCGATACCCGCTAGGGCCTTGACGTCAAAACGGATCCGGGATTCCTCGCCGGTATCGGCAAAAAACAGAACGGCGGTGACCGGCTGTGACTCGGCAACCAGTCTTTTGTGCACTGCCAGTGCATAGAGTTCCATCTGGAGAAGGTGATGGGCGGTCCGGGATTCAAGCCATTCAGGTCCGCTGGAAAACCCGGTCCGGATATCCGTTTTGTAATCCACGATCATCCACCCGCCGTTTTCCGGGATCAGTCGATCGATCACACCTTCAATTACGGCATGCTTAAGCCTGATACTGAACGGCTGCTCCCGGTACCCCGCGCCGGTCCGGATCAGAGGATATCGGGACCATCGTTTCACATTTTCGATCATCCGCGCCAGCCGTCTGCCGATTTCCTCTTTCAGGCGGGTATCCAGGCTGAACCGTTCGATTATGGCTTCCGCCGCCTCATCGGCCGGTTCGGGAAACGTGCCGAATTCCATCATTTCGTGAAATACCTGGCCGATCGCCCTGCCCGTCCCGCCGGCGACATTGCCCCGCCCGGACGGGTTCTCGAGCGAAACCGGTTCTTGTTCCGGTATGATCCCGTTCGTCGCGGCATAATAATCCACCAGTTCCGTTGCGGATAAAACGGGTGGTTTCCGCAGGATGGCAGGCACGGCGAATGAAGGTACCGGCAGGCCGGCGGGAATATGCCGGATCCGGTCTCCCTCAGGAAGATGGTGCACCGTTCTGTCCCGTGTCCCGGTCCCGGTTACGATTTTGAGGGCCATGTTCTCCGGAACGGCGGCGGGCATCCCGACCCATTCGATGGTTTCCCGGGTCAGGTTCAATCCGTCAACGATCCACTGCAGCCAAGACCGGCGGGGTGGATCGAGAATATCCAGGCGATCGGGTCCACCGCACCGGGGAACAAGGTAGAGCCGGTCGCATGCCCGGGTCATGGCGACATAGAGAAGGCGTTTGTATTCGGCGAGTTCCCGGAGAAGGCGTTCGTGTTTGATAATCCGGAAGACCGCTGTTTCGCGGCCCTTTTCATCGCTGTGGCGGCCCGGGAGCCGGAATCCGGTGCCCCATCTCGGATCGAAAAGAATTTTTTCCCGGATCACCGTATTCAGTTTCGCCTCCAGATCCGTCAGGTAAACCACGGGGAATTCCAGCCCTTTGGCTGCATGCACTGTCATCACCTTGACCAGATTTTCGTCCGTCAGGTCCGGAGCTTCTTCGTTTTCCAGCGGCTGATTCTCGGCATTCAATCGGAGTCGGCGGTCGATTTCACGGATGGATGCGACTCCTCCTTTTTCGATTCCGCAGATGAGCGCCAGCAGCTTGTCGATATTCGCCGTGCGCCGCGGGCTGCTTCCAAGCGCCCGGTACCCCCCTGCAGCTCCCGTCCGTTCCAGGAAATTCTCGAGTTGGATGTGAACGGGAACAACGCCCGTTCGCGCATGCAGATCCCTCAGCAGACTGCGGGCTCTGTTCAGAATCCGGGTGTCCGTTGAATCGAGATGCTCCGCGGGGTCGGGACCGGTGGAATCGAACGGGAAATCCGGTCGGTCCATGGACAGAACCAAGAGACCAGTATCGCTCAGTCCGAAAAAGGGTGATCTCAAAATCGCGAACAGCGAGATTCTGTCCGACGGGTCGGCAAGCCAAGCCGTTACGGCAACGATATCCCGTATTTCAGGACGGTCCCAGAATCCGATTCCCTTGTAAATGGCAAACGGTATATCCGCCGACCGGAGACCCGACTCGATGACCGGCAGAAACCGGCGCCGGGGAAACATGACCGCAATATCCCGGTAATTACAGATTCCATCCGAAACAAGGGATCGGATATGGCCCGCCATGAACGTCGCCTGCGATGCGGGATAACCCTTTGAATCCGGGGGTTCGGCCGGCTCGGGATACTCCACGGGCAGAAGCAGGCCCACGGTTCCCTCTCCGGATCGCTTTACCTGCAGGGACTCAAAGGGGATTTCAAAAGGTAAACCCGGTTTCATGATCGGCGCACAGATCCGTTCGACACATTCCAGTATTTTCCCCCTGGATCGGTAGTTGGCTGTCAGCCGGATATCGCCCTCCCGCTCACCCCCGCTGTCCGCAACACCGTTCACAGCCAGATCTTTCAGCGATTCGAATGGCCGAACGCTTGTATTCTCCTCCCGGTTCGCCCGGACCACCCGGCTCCGGATTTCCGAAAAGACCGCCACTTCCGCTCCCCGGAACCCGTAGATGGATTGTTTGGGATCTCCGACAATAAACAGTTTTCCGAGCTCCGGCCTGCCGGCCGCATCACATACCAGCGGTTCGATGATCCGCCATTGGTTGCGGTTTGTATCCTGGAATTCGTCGACCAGAAAAAAATGGTATCGGGATTTCAAAATGGCGACAATCCGGCTCCGTGAAGTTGAATGCCGCAGGAGACGCAAAGTCAGGTGTTCCAGGTCATCGAAAGACAGCACCGGAACGGTTCGCTGCAACCCGCGCAGTTCATCCCGGGCGCGTTCGCTGATCCGGCCCAGGGATTCGATCAGGCGGGCGGGGTGGATATCGGAACGGTGAATCCCGTGAAGCCAGTGAAGTGGCTGAAGCAGTTCCTGAAGTCTTTCCACCGGTTCCCGCATTCCACGCAGATTGCGGGAACTGGCCGGATCGCCGCTCCGGGTGAAAAGAATCCCCAATAAAGCGTCCAGGGCATCGAATCGACGATCCGTGCGGGCGGCTGCAAGTTTTGGAATTGAATCGAGCAATACTTCCCGGATCCTGCTTTCGGTCCCGGTCCGGGGTGGACAGTCTTTCAAAAAGGCCGCCGTTTCACTTAATACCGGTGATCCCGCCGTTCGGAAGGCAAAGACATCCCAAACTTGATCCCAGTCCGTGACGCCGGCGGAACCGGACTGGATGGTTTCCATAAGGAGCGGATCGGCGATGATCTGCGCCGTCAAATCGATACACTCCCTGCGGCTGAAATACCCGGTCATCTGCCGGAGATCGCCCTGGGGATCTCCGGTTTCGATCCACCGGCGCAGGTTCCGCTGCGCGGCTCTCCAGGCAAGCGATTGCTGCGCCGTATCCTCCGCAACGGCAAAAGCCGGATCGATCCGGGCCTCGTTCGGAAACTCCCGTAATATACCGGCTGCAAAGGAATGAATCGTTCCGATGGGCGCCAGCGGTATCCGGCGCTGAATGCTTCTCCATCGATCCAGGCCGGAACCGTCGCGGGATGCCGCACGGAGTTTGGCGTTGATATCGTCCCGGATCCGGTTCCGCATGTCAGCCGAGGCTTTCCTGGAGAACGTCAATGCCACGATCTGATCGGGCATGATCCCGACATGCGATTCCAGAAGTCGCAGATACCGGGTTGCCAGCACTCTGGTCTTGCCCGAACCCGCGCCCGCCGTGACCGCAATGTTCCGGTCCAGGCTGACCGCCTTCATCTGCTCGATGGACATGGTATGAACCAGATCATTCCCCATGGCAGTCCTCAAGCTTTACTCGGTTGCGTTCCCGGATCCGGCAAATCTGGAAATATGGGCAGAATGTGCACGACTTTTCATCATCCGCCAGTTTGAAATATCCGCTCTGGATCATCTCCGACACCCGGATGCAGGTCGCCTTGACACGCTCCAGGTACGCATCCAGTCTGCTCCGGTCAATCATCCGGAACCGCTGCCGGTCCGAAAACAGCCCGTCCAGCGCCGTTTCCGTCTCGAGACCGACCACCGGCACGATCCGGCAGCCATCCCGCCTGGATACCTGATAGAAGAATCCTCCGGCTGGAACAAGATTCATCAATGTCTGTACGGCGAGCAGATACAGACCGATCTGGATATGGTTCAGTGCCGGGCAGGCCGGTTCATCGGAAGCCATCCACCCGGTCAGCGCCCGGTCGATCTCGACCGATCCGGTCTTGTAATCATACACTACCGCACTGCCGCCGCAGCGATCGATCCGGTCGATTTTCCCCTGGATTTCCACGGACTCCAGATCGATCCGGAAATTCTCCTCCAGAAATCCAGGTTCCAGCGGTTCCGGAAGGCTGGCTTCAAGTTCCGCGAACCGGGCAGCCAGGCCGCTGTAATCCGATTCCGGATCGCCGGTGACCGTCCTCAGTTCCCTCAGAGCAAATTCGTTTTCGTCCCCGATTTCATCGAAAACCTCCCGCGCCATAACATGCAGCCGCCGAGTCGCCTGCTCGATCTCATCCGCCCGGATCCGCCCGGATCCCCGGGTGATCCGTTCAAAATAAAAACGGTGCAGAACACGATGAATGAACTGGCCCCTTAAAACCGGTTCCATCTCCTCGGTCGGTTCCTCAGCCAATTCAAGCCGGCAGAGATGACCCAGAAAGAACTGCATGGGACAGTTCAGATAGGTCTCGATCCGGGATGCCGACAGCGCCGGTTTCGCCGACAACCTCCGGTTCAGCAATTCCCTGGCCCGGGACCCGGTCAGCATGCCGTTGTACGGCTCGCGGTCAAGACTGCGGTCGAAATGCGCCGCTGCACCATCGATCATGTTTTGATAGGATTCCCCGTCCGGTAGTGATTCGACGACGCCGCTTCGCCAACCCGCACCGCGTTCGATCAAATCGTCGAACAGGCACATCGGTTCCGGTGGTGTCGGGATGATTTCCACATCGGAAACGGCATTGAGCAGATCATCAATCAGGACCGATCGCGGTATTTCCGCGTCTCCTTCCATCCGTGGCCAGGAAACGGTAACAGTCCGGCATGCGGACTCCAGAAGCCGGATGAGATCCGTGCCGGCCTGGTACATGGGATCGGATCCTTCCCTCCCGAGAAGCACGTTCCATTCGGGTGTGTCCAGGAACACGCTGGGTTGTTCCCCGGACGGGAATGTGTTTTCGGATAGGCCGCCGATATAAATATGGTTAAACGACAATCCTCTGGTTTCAAGAATTCCCAGAACCTGAACCGGGGCGGATCGATCCGTGGGAATCTGGTATCCCTCCCCGGAAATGATACGGGTCCAGATGTTCCGGTTTTCTTCAGGCGGGTTCTGCAGCGCATCCCCGCGCTCGCTTCCGGCAGTCAGTTCCTCGCAAATCGTGAACAGCTTGATGAATGACGCCGGCGCCAGTCGGGATTCGTCCGCTGGGTGGATCCGGCTCGGTTCGCCGGTTTCCGGGAAGATCTTTCCAGCCTGGAACGAATCGAGAAGTTTCATCAAAACCTTCAGAAATCCCCGGAACGACCGGGGATTCCGGATCGGGCTGAGCAGTGAGTCGAGTGTTTTCAGGCCGTCATGCAGCATCGCAAGTTTCCCGGCAGTGTTTGGATCATTTTTTTGTTTGAATCGCGCGGCATTTTTCTCCAGCCGGCTCAGCCAGGATCCGATGCCTCCGATCATTTTCAGGTTCCGGGACTGTTTATCCAGCAGTGCAACGGTTTCAAAAGAATCAAAGGGCGGAGGCGGCTTCAGGAGCGGATGGCGGAGCAGATCGAACAGGGTGTCCCGGTTGAAATCCAGGGCGGCTTCGAGAAGAACGTTCACGGCGGATGCGGCTGGGGAATCGTGGAACGGGAGCGGCAGGCTGATATTGAAAGGAATTCGGTACCGCTCGAAAATCCACCGGATCAGGAAGGCCACATCGGCCAGATTCGGGAAGGTCACGCAAATGCCGCCCGCATCGGTTTCCCCGTTCCGACTGCTCCCCAGCAGAAGTTTGATATCCCGGGCGATCCGGATGATCTCCTCCCGGGTATTGCCCGCCTCCAGGATCCGGAGTGTATTTCGGGCGGGTACGGGGACCGGGGGCCTCCGGGCCAGGATTGCAGCGGACAAAGGGGCGAGTGGCGAGTCGTCGGATGCAAATCCGGTATTCCGCTGCCATTCAATGGGATGAAAACACGTTTGGAACGGCGTGAGAGCGGGTTGATATATCTCCGGTCGATCCGGATCGCCCGGCCACAGGAATACGATGGTTTCAGTTAATTCTCCCAGATGGCGGAGCAGTTCGGTCTGGGGTTCCGTGAAATCGAGAAATCCGTCGATCACGATCCGCTGCCACGGGTAACCCGGGAAACCCGGGTCCGATGTGGACCCGTTCCGGAAGGTTTCGAGCATCCAGGGAATCAATCCCCCCGGGTCCTGGAGGTTCCCGGTTTCGAGAATTTCCTCGTATTGCCGGGTTACCCGGTAAAGAATGTGATTGTCCGGTGCATCCAGCAGTTGAAACAGGTTTCCCGATGACCGGCCCGATCTGCGCAATTCGGATATATGCCGCGCTGCCTCCATGAACAGACCCGGTTTGGCTTCGGGATCCATCCGTGAGACCAGATCACGGATGATGAGATGGGTTTCAGCCCGGGAAATCAACCGGGCCGGACCGCCATGAAACCGGTACAGAAACTCCGCCAGCAACTCGAAAGTTTTGATCCGGGGCGGCAATCCCCCGGATTCTTCCGCAAAGGCGGTCAGAATCTGGGTTCGTTTCCGGTTGGTGGGGACAAGATACAGCGTCCGGCCGTTGACGGACAGGTCCGCATGGAGAACTTCATCGCGGAAAAAGATCGACCGCGTGGAATCAACCGGCGGTCCATACAGAATTTTCATCGTCGCATGGATTGATCAGAATCCGAGGTTGTCGTTAACCAGGATGACATGCATCCGGTCTTTTGTCCATTGCCAGTCGATGATTGTGGTGACGGAACAGATCCGATCGGCTGAATCGCAGTCGGTGCATTCCAGCGATTCCCTGCAGGGCGTAGCCCGGTTCAAACGGATGCAGTTCATGGGTGCCGCAAGCGAATCGATGCGCTCGAAAGCGCCGTCGACATCCACAACAATTTTGTTCATTCCGGAAACGATGATCACTTTCCCGGGTCCGAATGCCATCGCAGCAACCCGGTTGCCGATGCCGTCCCGGTTGACCAGGATTCCATCCAGAGTGATCGCGTTCGCCGAACAGATGAATACATCCGCGAGCAGGCTCTCCCGGCGCAGCCGGATTTTATCTTCGGGTGAAAGCCCTTCCGCATAGGGATCGACATATTTCAGCCGGGTCGATTGCATCAGTGCTTCCCGGATACCGGTTTCATCCAGCGTGACGGATCCGCCCTGGGAAACGACGGCACCGTCCGGGATCATCTCCAATGTCATCTCCCTGGCGGTTTCCCGGGTCGGTGCCCAGTACCCGCTGATGTTCCGCTGTCTCAGCTTTTCAATGACCTTCCGGGCAAGAATCTCATTGAACGATTCACGATATTTTTTCTTTATCGCATCGATCTGCCTGTCAGACATGACACCCTCCTTTTTACACAATGCCCTGCAACACGGACAGGTCTCTTAAACTCCGACCTGCCGACCGCATGTCGGGCATTTCGTTTCTTAAGATATTTTTGTTGAATCCCGGTCATTCAATTGTCCCGAGCCCGTCGGATGAAATCATAGCAATGCAGTACCGGGGGGACAAGGGGACGGAATCTCGGCTTCTCCCGGTTCCGGTTGTAATTTGTGCGTTGGCCATCGTTCCCGGACGCCGGGATCCGAACCGTTCGAACGGGGTGTTCGAATCCGGACGTTTGCACAGTGATTCGAATGTCGATATGGTTGAACGCGGGTTGCCCTGGATTTCATGGAGATTGTACAGTGCAGATTTTGGGAAAATGGAAGCACACTTCGAATAAACAGAAACGGAACATCTGGCTGAACCGCAATGATCCCTGCTGGTGCGGCAGCGGCAAAAAATATAAAAAATGCCACATGGAAGCCGATGAACCGTTTCGTCGGCGGGAACGTCCCGCCTGCTCGGTCAAAGGGTGAAGCTGACCGGGACTGCCGGTCCGGCAGAAGACTCACAGATTCCCGTCAGATAAGGTCCCCGCCGAACCCCTTTGAACCCCGGCGATGCCGCCTTGTCTTACTTCCGGGAGGGTGAAAAGGTTTTGCGCCGCACCTTGACCCTTCATCCGAATCGGAGGATAATTTCGATAGCCGGGTGAACAAACAGATTTATTTCCAGTAAATTGAGGGGTCGCATATGAAATCTGCATTTGAGAAAAAGAGAATCATGATAGGGGTGATCGGGATTCTGACGGCAGTAATTGCTGCCGCCGGTGCCGAAGCCAAAGAGAAAAAACCGAAGATCGCGCTGGAGGGTGTTTCGACTCTGGCCATTCTGCCGTTCACATACCGGCCCGTGTCGGAGGTTATTTCGAGCCCTGCAGAAATCTCCACGGCTGAATTCGAGGAAATCTTAAGCAAAAAAAGCAAACTCACGCTGACCGGCCGGGAAGCTGTAAAAAAGTTGGTATCAAGTGAAAATATCAACGCGATCCGGCCGATCGATGTTAAACAGGCTGGGGATCTCGGTGAGAAATTGAAGGTGGATGCGGTCATGACGGGGCACTTGAAATCGTTCGTACAGACCATCGATGAAGTCACGATTTTGTATGAACTGGCAATCGTACAATCCGGATCCGGTGAAGTGCTTTTCTCGGAAGAAATTGAGGAGTATCAAAAGGATTACACGCGCGATATGAAGCGGAATATTTTCGCATCCCCTGAAATCCTGACCGAACGGGCCGCCCGGGCCGTTGCCAAGGATCTGGTCAAACGGATGAAATAATTCCGGAAGGGGCAGACCCGCTTGTCAGCCCACTCTTTAGAAGGAAATCCCCGGCCTGAGAAGCGGAACGTGTCTTTGGGCAGTCAGGTTTGAGGGGAACTGGCCAAGGCACTCTGGAGCAAGATGTAAAAACCCGATGCGGTTATGTGGGTCATGATACCCAAGAGAGGAGGTGGAGAACGACCGCTGGGGATTCCGACCGTGCGAGATCGGGTAGCTTGGATGACAGATTCCGGTCGAAGAAGTCAGCCCACGACGCGGTTGGTGGTGTCGCGTATTCCATGAACACGGGATACACGAGAGTCATTGATGACGATCTGTCCAAGTACTTCGACACGATCCCGCATGCCAAGCTCATGAGGGTGGTGGCTTAGCGGATCTGTGACGGAGCCATGCTGCGCCTGATACGGATGTGGCTAAAGGCCCCGGTCATGGAAGTGGGCCGGTGGGATGTTTCATCCGATTTACAGATGACCTCGATTTTTCCTGAAAAACAGGTTCTCTTCACATCCAAATCCATTCATTTTCCGGATGAAATATCACTGGAAAGCCCCAGGAAACAAGGTTCTACAAGCCGCCCGCCCTCCGGGTCAGACATAACGCAAACCGTTATGTTAACTTGCCCCGCCGCTCAGTTCCCCAATAATCCGAGGCGGGGAGCCTTCTCACTGATTTTGAAGTTGAATCAAAAATCCGACTCCACAGAATCCCCTAGAAACCGTTTTCTAAGGCCTCTGGATATGATGATACCCGGGAAAACCCACCAAAACCCGGA
>JAFGLW010000027.1 GCA_016927905.1 candidate division CSSED10-310 bacterium
CGTCCTGGCGCTTCTGCATTCGAAGCACCGCAAATTGATTGAAGAGCTTAAGCTGGCAAAAGTCGACTATGTCCGGTACATCGGGGAGGCCAAGCCAGACTCCAATCTCGTGCGGGAGATCATCGCGGATATGGGAGCAGGAGATAGCCTGGACAGGCACCTCGAAACCCTGTGCCCTTTCCTGCATTACATCGAGATCGATTTGCAGAACGAAATGACCGTATGCGGGGCGTACCTGGACCGGATGGTTCTTGGCGGTCGTCGCCTTCACGAATTGTGCGAGACTGATGACCATCTTGACTGTGAATACTACCAACATCCGAGGCGCAAGTCATGACGCTTCGGACTCGCATACTCAAGGCCCATCCGGCAGTTCTCCTGCTCGCCAGCTTCCTTCTGGTCCTTACCACCGGAGCATTCCTGCTCATGCTGCCGATATCGACACAGACCGGAAACATCCAATGGATGGATGCGCTGTTCACGGCCACTTCCGCCGTATGCGTCACCGGTCTGGTTGTCGTGGATACCGGAAGATATTTCACCGTCTTCGGACAATGCGTGATCCTTGTACTTATTCAGATTGGCGGTCTGGGAGTGATGACGGTTTCGGTAACGCTCTTCCGCTGGATTGGCCGAAGCATCTCGTTCCGGTCCCGGATGGTCATGCAGGAACTGTTCGCCCATACACCGCGGGAGGACATCTTCAGTCTTGTCAGGAGCATTGCCCTGTTCACACTTTGTGCGGAAACCACAGGCGCCGTACTGCTGGCTCTTCATTGGAGACATGAATTTCCTTTATGGCAAGCTGTTTATACAGGGATCTTTCATTCGGTGTCGGCGTTTTGCAATGCCGGATTCACCCTGTTTTCCGACAGCATGGTCCGCTACAGCGGCAATACCCTGATCAATTTGACCGTCTGCGGCTTGATCGTGTTTGGAGGTATCGGCTTTCCGGTGCTCTATGATCTTCAATCCCGGTTCACGCGCCGAGAAGAAAAAAGGGTGCGGTTATCGATCCAGACAAAATCCGTCTTGATTACAACCCTGATCCTGATTGTTTCAGGTGCTGTGATATTTGCGTTCCTGGAAAGGCAGACTCTGGCGGATTCCCATAATCTCTCGCAAAGTATTTTAATCCCCCTGTTTCAATCCATAACATGCCGAACAGCCGGATTTAATACTGTGAATATCGCCACATTGAAGGATGCCACGCTCACCATGATGATTTTCCTCATGTTTTTCGGGGCTTCTCCGGGTTCCTGCGGCGGGGGCGTCAAGACCACAACCCTTGCGATTCTGATCGCATTCACATTGAGTCGCATAAAAAGATGCCGGCGTGTCAACATGTTCCGGAAAAGCATTCCCAATGAAACGGTAACCCGGAGCATATCACTCATTCTTGTTTCCATTGGAATCATCGGAGTGGTTCTGTTCCTGATTCTGTTGGGCGATTCAGCGGGAAACCACCAGGTGTCCGACCAACATAGAACATTCCTTGCATATTTTTTCGAGACGGTATCCGCATTCGGTACAGTGGGGTTATCCATGGGTGTGACCCCCGAGCTTACCGACTGGGGCAAGAGTCTGATAATTTTGACGATGCTTATCGGCAGAGTGGGCGTTCTGACTTTCGCCTATATCATCGTGGGTGTCGGTATGACAAACGGAGTCGAGTATTCCGAAGAGAATATGATGGTTGGATAACCGGAGAACGAATATGAAATGTTTTGCAGTCATCGGTCTGGGCAATTTCGGGTTTCATGCAGCCAGGGCCCTGTTCGAGGATGGCAATGAGGTCATTGCGATCGATACGGATAAATCCCGGGTTCAAGCCGTTGACCCGCATTCGACTGAAGCAATACTGCTCGATGCCACGGACAAGGAATCACTGAAGTCGCTCGGCCTGGAAACGATGGATGGCGTGATTGTATCGACAGGAGCTAAGATCAGCACCAGTATTCTGATATGCCTTTATCTGCAGGAGATCGGTGTGAAAAAAATTCTGGCCAAGGCACTGGACGAAGATCATGGAAAAATCCTCCGAAGAGTAGGCGCAACGGAAATAATTCATCCGGAGCGGGACATGGCTGTGCGCGTGTCGCGTAATCTTTCCCGGCCAAATGTCCTGGATTTTATTCCGCTGGCGGATGAATTCGACCTGATCCAAGTGGGGCCGCCGAACAAGTTCATCGGAAAAAGTCTGAAGGATCTGCATTTGAGGGCGAAATACAATGTGCATATCATCGCGATCAAGGAGAAGAATCCGGAAAACTTCTTGCTTGTGCCGCCGGCAGATTTTGTTATCAAAAGCAGTGACACCCTGATCATGCTGGGCAAATCAGCCGATATTCGAAGCATCAAAGCCCTGCAATAACAGTACTGAACCGGGAAGACTGCCGGGTTCCATCGCGCGGATGACCCCGGAATTGAAAACTACGGTGATACCGCAAAGCAACAAACCGGCTACCCACTGAATCTGCTTCCTGATCATGTCGAATCCGTTCCATATATCCGGACAATGTTCTGACCGAGACAAGATTGATTGGAACCGTGATTTTTCCCCAATTCTCATGGGATTGAATCCGATTCTGAAGAAAAATGGACCGCGATCAAATTGTCGATCCTCCCGGGTCAGTCCGCCCCCGGAAAATGCTCCACCAGTTTGATTTTGATATCCGGGAAGCTATTGACGTACTGGATCGTGAAATCCGGGAAATGCTCGACCGGCTGCCATTTGCCGCACGAATCCGGGAACTGCTCCACCCACTTGACCTTGAGATCCGGGAAGGCGGTGACAACCTGAACCCGGATATCCGGGAACTGCTCCACGACCTTGACCTTGCCATACAGCTTGATGCCGTTGAAAGTGCAATCTGCCGAGTTGAATTTGCCTTTGTCCGGTTCGGGACGAACGGTATCGGTAAACAACAATACGATACAGATCAAAACGACTGCGTATCGGTTGAAGCGAATGACGTTCACTGAGTTGACTCCAACATACGATTATCCCGGTTGCATTCACCCGTCAATCCCAGAATAACTGAAAGATTAAAAGCGTCTCACGCCCCCCAGCCGAAGGCGAAGGTGTCCATCTCCCCGAACAGCCGAGTGAACCCGATGTCGGTCATGGCGGCATACCAGAGGATGCCGGACGCCGAGCCGGCGCCGTCGGGCCAGGTGAATTCCGGCAGCACCTCGATTTCGGATTCGCCGGGGTACAGGTTGACCAGTGTATAGTAATCGAAGCCGGAAAACATTGGAGCGAAGAAATACAGGCCGTAGACGTCCAGGATCACGAACAGGGGTACGTTCGAATAGACATCGGGTCCGGGATTACAGACGGTCACCAAACAGGCGCAGGGATCACCCGGTGTGAAGTAATCCAACGGCATCCACAGGGTCACACCCAGGATTTCGCATTCCGGCGTGGCGGTGGGCGGGACGGGAGTCTCGACCGGTGTGGCGGTCGGCGGGCTCGGCGTATTCGTAGTCGATGGCGCAGGTGTGGCGGTCGGCGGAAACGGCGTGCCGGTCGGCGGGCTCGGTGTACTCGTAGTCGGCGGCAGCGTGACTGTTCCCGTGGGAGGCATGGGTGTTGGTGTGGCAGATCCGGACGGCGTGGCGGATGGGGACGGCGACCCGGGCTCGCCCACCGGCACGAGTTCCACGTGCGTGATTTTATTGAACGCCGTCACCGTCAACGTCAGATAAGTCGCTTCAGAAAACGGATCGAATGTCAGCGTTACGTCCCCATCGGCGTCCGTGTAGTCCACAGCCACGATCCGGCAGGATTCAGAAAGGCAGACCAGTGAATCTTCGACACCGGTCGACACCGTGAACGCCGTCGTCCCCAGCGGGATCGATGCGGCATGATCGATGGTCATGAATTCCGGCGTATCGGTTCGCATCTGAAGCGTTGCATCACCGAAAATATGGTATGATTTGAATGTTTTAATTCCCCGATCCCCGTAAATGTCCATGGAATAACACATGCCGTTATACAACAAACCACCCAGGCTGTGATATGCATCCGTCGTGAGCAGTTCCACGGTTTCATGCTGCGCCGCACCCGGGGATGCATAGTCCAGGTCCACGGAACTGGCATATACAGCCACTGCGCCTACGGGTGCATTCGTGTCCGGATTGACGGCGATCATCCAGGCTTCCGGATAACAGAAATCGATCTGGAAATTAGCCAGATAGGGTGCGCCGAGGTACAGCAACGGCAACCTGTAATCGTTCTCCAGCTCCGCAATGTCGCCGATCCTGAACAATTCTTCAAAATCCCCCGGCGGAATGGAAAATGTCGATTCACAATCCGCATGGGACATGGTGTTGATCAGACTCCTGCCCGCATTGATGGCATTCACATAATCTTCCACCGGTACCGGTATGATGCTGAACGGCGGTTCACCCCATTCATACAGCTGATCCACTTCGGTATACGTATATTCCAGAAGCATCAACCGGAGCTGCTCCATGAGATCCCGGTCTCGCAGACCCATGTAACCGTATCCTTCACCCCAGGCTGACGCCAGACCGATGGCCTTGTGCAGCCATTCCCCATTGTCGATGTCCCGTTCATACCAGATGGTTCGCTCAATCTGGGGAGTCAGTTCCGCAGCGGTGTCGGCCGAAAACCGACCGACAAAAATCTCCGGATAACTGTCGGCGCCGTCCAGCAGGGAATACGCGGCATCGGATGTACCCTGACCATCACAAAAATCCCGGTCCATCAGGAATGACGGGATCTGCGGATAATCTCCGGCAAACTGAACGAACGTCAAACCGTCGTTTTGATTGTACTGGATTTCGATGAACGATTTGATCTCCTCCGCAGTAGACCCGACGGCGGCAACATCAACCATGCTGGTCTCAATACCCTTCTGGTTTTTCCAGTCCACGTAGGGTTGCATGACCGTCAAGAAATCCCCGTGGCTGATCACGATCATCCGGCCCCGGTCACCCAACGGGTCATAGCGCGATGCGTCATAATTGAGGAAATGCCGCTCATACAGCGTCTGAAAAAACCGGTTGGATGCAGACTGTCCCCGCGTCCATTCAAGATTATGCTCGTTCACTGTCCTGAAACCGATCACGATTTCCAGCCGGTGATATACCCGGAGCGTTTTTGAAACCGGATTATAGGCAAATGGACACACCGAAACCGCTACGCCGCGGACATCTCTGAATATATACGGTTCACCCATCCGCACCGGGTGATCCGGATAAAACGCATTCACCCGGTATGGTTCCCCGAATTTACAGGAAATATCCGCCGGATCCCGACCCATTGGAATGAATCCTTTCGAGGGCGCTACGGGAAGGTGGATATCCTGGTATTCACGGGCGGTTACCCGGAGATCCAGCTTGCTGTCGAGCGGAACCATGATGCTGCGCACGATCACCGGCAGCTCGGGACAGCCGACATCCCGAGTGTAGGTTTCTCCCGTCAATCGAATGTGGAAAAATGTTTCGCCGTTGATGATCACTCCGGTCTTCTCAAAATCCGCCACCGTAAACTCAATCCCAACTCCCCTTTCCAAAGAACTCAACAATCGAACATCGGGAGTATACGGCGTCGCTTCGGGAGTTGCGTGCGAAACATCCGTCAAGAGCGACGGAACCGTAAGAATAAAGGCAAGAATTAAATGTTTCATGATGTGACCCTCTCTGCACAATAGCTTTGTATACCAGCTGAAGACTGCATTTTTTGTGCCAGAGGATCAGATCGGGAAACGACCCGAAAAGCAGCTTTGCACGGGATCGGGACACTCAGACCGGGAACGCTGTCCGTGCCCTCTCGACCGCGGACGGTTTTCTTCCGGTCAAAATGTCACGATTTCAAAACGCTATTTTTTCGCAAGTATCATCATCCGGTTGTGCGGACGCGCATCTTCCAGCAGAATATCCAGAAGATCGGAATACTCCCCGGGTCTGATGTACTTCTCCGGTAACACCAGTAATTGGGTGAACGTGATCCGGGATTGCCTGCTTTCCGTCTTCACCTCGAATTTCTGCTCGAGTCTGCCCGCTGAATTTTCGATGGCGACATCGCCGGGTGTATGAATGATTTTGATCTCGGGCGGGCAGTCGATCTCGAGTTTCAGATCATGCCGCAACGTCCCCGGAAGCGCATAGGTCGAACTTCGCCTGGTGTAATCCGCCGGTATGTTGAAACCGCCCAGGCCGCCAAGGGGTGCCGGCATCGTCAGGAGAATCCGGTGTTCCGGATCTTCCTGCATCAGCTTCACTTCGAACGATGCCGAAAGTTCCGAATATGCCGGTCCGAACATTCTGAAATGATGTTTTTCCACCTCAGCGGACGGGCACACTTTTCCGGCAAACTGATTGATCCAGGTCTTGACGTCATCCGTCTCGGAAGTGGCCAGGGCGAAATAGCAATTATACAGACCCGAAAACAGAGCTTCCAGGGTACCCTTCAGGGTCATCTCCTTCTTCAGGGAAAATTTGCCTTTCACGATTAAAACATTTCCCTGCTTCGATCCCGGCGAATCAATGACTACCGGAGATTCTGATGACTTGTCACCGTGCAGAATAACGGTGCGTTCCAGATGCGCCCGTTGCGCCTCCGCCGGATCCTTGTCCGCACTGAAGAAAAGTTCCAGCGTGTCATCTTTCACCCAGGATCGGTCGAACAGTCCAAGATGGGCCGCCCGGTCCGGCAGGACCCCTTCCGGACAGCTCAGAACCACTTCAGCCTGATGGCCGATGTGCCTGAGCATCACAGCCAGCAGAATGTTCTTCTCCAGCGCGCTGCCGTAACCGCTTCGAAGAACTTCAGGGGCGGAACGCAGGAGAAACAGTGCATTCAAAGGCGGAAATTCGAGCGTAGATACCGATTCGAGAACATGCTTGTGCAAACGGAACGCTTTTCTCATCGGGCAGTCGATGTCCTTGACCAGATCGTCGACACGTTTGTTTAGAAATGGCTCCGTCGTGGAAGCTTCGGTTAAGAGGCCGTCGAACTGCCTGTGAAGATTTTCCCGGGGAATGTCGGAGTATACTAGTTTTGGACAATCCAGGTCGGCGAGGGGATGGCGGTCTTCCGAATCCCACAATGGAAGGTTATCGAAAGTGAACCGCAGCCGCCTTATGTTTCCTTCCACTTTATCTTCCGGTTTTCGGAACTTCCCGCTTCCGGTGATCTGAAATTGAACAGGATGTTTCCGGGGCAGCTCAAAAGCAATTTCTCTTGAAAGCACTGGAGCATACAAACGGATGGGAATCGTACCCCAAAAAGCTTTTCGCCAGGGCTTTTTGTCGACGATTTCATACTCGACCTCGATATAACCTCCCGTCTCGACGCCCACCAGGGAGGCGATCCGGTTCTGCAGAAAGGTGAAATACGGCGCTTGACTCAACGCAGGGGGTGTAATCTGGTTGATCCCGTATTCCGGAGTTTCGACGATCCGGCCGTCTCGCATGATGGATTTGACGGACAGTATTTTTATATCCTGTGTTTTCTCATTGAAAAGCATTTGGATATCACTGTGCTTGTCCCGCTCGAAATCTTTCAATATGCGCTTGAACTGGTAATGGTATTGATGGATTCTTCCGTCCTTCAGAAGTCTGATCCGCTGGTTATCGCGGATGATGACACCGTCCGCACCGGGAAATTCGGTTTCCTCGGGGATGCGGGGAAGTGATTTAAGAATTTCTTGTCCTTTCATAACCCGTTCCTTTTCCATTTTCGGTGAGACATTAAGGGGTTTTGCACAGCGTGATCCACCGATCCGCCAGTTGATTCACCTTATCGGTTATCTCCTTGTATTCCTTGTACTTTTCTTTTGCGATGATCCGCTCTTTCACTGCGAAGGTCGTGTTCAAGTTAAGAGAACCGTTTTCTTCCATGAGTTTAGCCTTGAACAGCACGGAGGTGTTTTCCAGGCAGATGTCGATTGGTTCGGATGCCAGGCGATACCCCTCGGGAAGTGAAATTTCCTCATGTGTCTCCACAAGCTGAAGGAATATGACCAGCAGATCGAATTTGCGTTCGGGCAGTTCCGCAATGGTCAGGTATCGCGCGATCTGGGGTGCCCGCATGAATCGCAGCGACGGAAGACGGAAATACATTTCGTTTCTGTTGTGAACGGCATAGTTGCTAATCTTGAACTGCACCTTGTTTTCATAGCTTTTCTTCAGATCCCCGACATCGCTTGTCTTGATGCTCTGAATCCGGACCGCCGGATCGATGACGGAAAAAAGCTTCTGGTAGGAATGATCCAGACTGGCGGCGCTGGCCCAGGCCTTCATGAACCGCTGGGTAGAATCCGACCGCCCTTTGCCCCAATAGGTCAACCGGCCGTCCAGTCCGCCCCTGGGATGAAGACGGCTGGCAGCCCGGATGGTGAGCTTGGAATCCTCGGGTGTGAACTCCCGGACGGTTTGCATATCTTCTCCTTCCGGGGTCCCGATCAGATAACACTGGCCGGTTTCCGCCGCATCCCAGATCTGCATGGAATAGGGTGCCCAGGTCGGATCCAGCATCACGAAGGTCCCATCGGGTTTGCGCCAGGCTGTTACGCAATGATCGAATTCGTCCGCCGTAATGCGAAAACTGGCCGGCTCGATGGCCAGGGTCTGCGCGGCATAGGATTCGAGTCCGGCGGCACGCAGCATGGTCACCAGCATGCCGGCGTATTCCTTGCACACCCCGCCGCGTTCCCGGAAGGTCATGGTTCCGGGATGGATCGTGTATCCCTCGCCCTGGCAGATGCTGAAACCGATATACCGGATTTCCTGGGCGACCCAGTGAAGCAGTGCCGCTGCTTTTTCGTCATCCGTTTCGCAACCTGCCGTCACTTCTTCCACCTTCCGCTTGATGTCTTCATTCCATTCGAACTGATTGAGATTCATCCGGTAAAACCACCTCGATTTTTCCTTCCAGTTGGGGATGGTGGAAACCAGCAGCTTGGGAAGCGATGTTTTGGGGGCGGGCATCCGCAGCTCCGGCTTATAACCTTCGATATCTTTTTTTTCCCAGGAATAGATTGTGATCTTGTCATCCATGGTGCAGGTTGTTCGGAGTTCGCCGTGGTAGATCTCGAACGACAGCGGCATCGACCTGGGAGACAGCAGGGTGTAGCGTTTCTCCTTGACGGGAATGGTTTCGCGGAACATGACGATATCGTAGAATGCACCGTACATGGGGGGTTTGATTCCGGTTTCAGGATCCACCCAGGTATCCGGATCGAAATCCCCGGTTTTCTCCTTTGAACCGGATGCCGATTCCAGGTAAGCGACGTTGAATCCCTTTTTGTACGTCTCCCATTCGACCGCATCCCCCACTTCCAGCGCCGGCAGTGAGAAAAGCCGCATCTTGACCCGCCAGTACAGCATGGCTTCAGGCTGCATGACATCCCGGTAATCCGAGGTATCCAGCTCTTCGATGTTCCCGCCTTTCCGGTGAATCCGCAGCCGCAGAACATTGTTGATAAACGACCGGGGATCGTAGTCGAAGCGAAGAACACTGGATTTGGCAATCCCCTTTTCCGTCAGGATCTTCACCAGGCGGTTGTTGTGCAGGTTGCCCAGCCCGCTTGGTTCGACGGTTCCCCAGGAATGGTCGTATACCGCGACGGCATCGGCTCCCTTGTGATCCTTGTCCGTTCCTGCGGAATCTATCAGCCTGCGTTTCTCGCCGTCCGAAGTAATAAAGTCCTTTTCAGTTCCATCCGTCATAACCGCTCTCCATTCAATCTTCAGAGGTTTACAGCGTATAATGGTGCCCCGTTTCCTCCCGGTCAGGCCCTTTGCGACGAGTTCCCTGTCGCGATTCAACTTCAACTCATATCACCGAATGATTTTTATTTGCAATATATCAAGATCGAGAGAACGAACCGCTCGTGTAAGTGCCGGTTGAAAAGCGTTTAATGCCGCGTTCCATGTGCGATCGATTAAGAGTGCCGCTCAATATCATGCCGTTTTAGAACGAATCTCACCGGCACAGGTTCAAAGCGGTACGAATGCCCTCCTGCCCGATTCTCACTGTCTCTGCAGATCAAGGCACAGGTCAAATACCTCATATTGAAGAATACAGATTTGCTCGTTCAGTGATCATTCAAGAGTTTCCGGGCCCGGATCAACATATCGAGGATGTCTTTATCACCAGTCTTTTCATATTCCTGAGACAGAACGGGAATTGCTGTGTTCAATTCCGGTTTGGCGAGCTGCCCGATTCCCGCCCTTGCCAGCATGTCCGCCTTGTGAATCCGGCATTTCGCCAGGTTGCAGCGGCTGGCATCGGTTCGATCCCGGAAATCCAGCCATGTATAAATACCGAATGCTTTTTCGATCAGCTCCAGCGCCTGTGAATACTCCCGGGTCTCCCCAACACATCCTGCAAGATCCAGATATCCGGACGAGAGATATTCCGCCATTTTCTCATTGCCTTCCTGAAGAACCAGGATCTCATAGATCCGGATCGATTCCCGGAATGCGGATTCGGCTTCCGCACAACGGCCTGTCTCCCGGAGAATCCCGCCTTTGATGTGGCAAGCTTCCGCGAGTTCCGATGCGAAATCATGAACCCATTTCTCTCGCAACCGGTTTTCCAGAATTGAAACCGCCCGGTCAAGCCAGAGTATCGCTTCACCGTGAGCTTGTGCATTCTTCAGTTCCCGTGCTTTTTTAATATAGAGAAACCCCGACAGCAGAGACAGTTCCTCGAACTGCTCCACCTTGAGGAAGTGTTCCAGGGTTTCGATCGCCTTGGTCAGGTATTCCGAAGCGCCGGAATGATCACCGAGTTCCTGCAGCGTAAGGTTCTTGCTGACATAATTTGTGATCAGGGAATACGCCCAGCTTTTCCGGGATTCCGGATTGTGGTTTATTCCTCCGTAAAGCAGGTCCTCATCGATCTGGATTGTTCTGTCCAGATATGAAAGCACTTCACGATGCCTGCCCATTGCGTTCAGGATCTCGATCTTGGTGCTGTACGAGGATGACAACCGGGACATCATTTCCGCATGCTCATCCTGAAATATCAGTTTTTCCCTGATTGCGATGGACCGGTCGATCATTTCCAGAGCTTGAGGAAGGGTGCGCATCTCCTTCTGTAAATACGCGATCTTGTTGTATGTTTTCGCCAATCCGTCCTGAATGTCGGGATTGCTTTCAGTCGAAATCAACCGGTTGTACATCGCGACAATCCTGTCCAGAATCAATAAGGCTCCCGGATCGTCGTTCAGATCGACCAGAATGGCGATCATATTTTCCAGCACCCCGATGAATTCTTTCAGAACCTCGCTTTTCCCATCCAGCAACGCCTCCTGATAGAGACTCTCAGCTTTCTCGTATATCTCCAGATCCGCGAGTGCACGGGTTTTCAGGGAGAGGATCTCTCCTTCATCATCCCGCCTGATTTCGGTCCGGGGACGACCGGCTGCGACGTATGCCCGTTTCAGCCACCCAGCCGGGTCGTCCCATAGGGGATTCGCGTTCTGATCTTCGCCGCCGGTCTCCATCCCGGATTCGCCAGCCTGCAGTTTCAAACCGGGTTCCCTCCTCGGGTACTGCATCCCGATTTCATGCTCATACAACCGAATCAGGACAGCGGCAATTTCATCCATATCGATCCATCGATCCGAGGGATTCTCCCGGAAACACCGGTCAAACATGTCGACCAGACCGGCGGGTATTTTCGTACCCGGATGATTACTCCCTTTCTCCAGGTGCTGCTCCAGGACTGCCTTTGCCAGGATACCCAATACCCATTTCCCGGGACCTGTAAACATCTCCATCACGCACAATCCGAAACTCCAGATATCCGTCCGATGGTCCAGATGTTCTCCGGCAGCCTGTTCCGGGGAACAGTATGCCGGTGTCATTCCTTTCGAACTGACATCAGGTGCCCGGGCAGCGAGATCGTCCGGAACCCGACCCCCTTTTCTCGCTCTGGATAATCCGAAATCGGATATCTTGACGACACCGTTTCGAGTCAGAAGAATATTGGCGGGCTTCACATCCTGATGAACCAGCCGGCGACGGTGCACCGCTTTCAAACCCCAGGCAATCTGGATGGCAATATCCAGTATGTCACTCAATTGAACAGGCGTTTCCCGGGAGATCCGGTCCTTGAGGGAACCGCCGTCAACATATTCCGAAAAAATGGCAAGACGGTCCCTGACGGTGCGGAAAAAACAGCATTTCACGAGGTGGATGTGATCCGGAAGATCCATCCAGGTTCGCAATTCTCGAAGGAACGACTGCCGGGAACCTGTCGAGCCCAGCTGGTCCGACAGAACCGTTTTGACCGCAAACGCCTTCCCGTCGATGGCTCTCCGGACCAGGTACACGATCCCCATGCCGCCCCGTCCGAGTATACTTTCCAGAGTATAACACCCCAGTATTTCCATTCCAGGTCGCCACAAAGAATCCATCGATATTAACCTCAATTGAATCGGCAAGGTTTCGGCACTCGCCGGATCATTACCCATCCCGGACCTTCCACACGCACCAAACCCATCTCACTTTATGACTCTGACCCCGGGCCGGATCAGGGTAGATCATAAGACATTTTCGGATTTCCCTTCAATTGAATCCAGGTCAATCCCTGAAGCCTCCGATCCAACTCCCTCCCAACAGCTTTCCTGAACTCCGGATACCGATATCCGGTTCTCATCATTTTTTTAACTTGACAATCTTTGCCTATTTGGCTAAATTGCCAATTGATCTGGAGGAATTATGAATAGAAAAACAAGAGAAAAATTCGAAGCAAGGGCCAGAATCATCAAATCAATGGGGCATCCAACCCGTTTGTTTATTGTCGATGAGTTGTCGCGCGGAGAACGGTGTGTCTGCGAACTGACGGATATGATCGGTGCCGACGTATCGACGGTTTCCAAGCATCTGACCGTGCTTAGGCATTCCGGGATCGTTCAGGATGAAAAACGCGGATCGCAGGTGTTTTATTCACTCACCGTTCCCTGTGTTCTGAATTTCTTCGACTGTGTGGAATCCGTCTTGAAAGCTCGTATTAAAAAGCAGATGGGAATGATCTGATAATTTTCTTGGTGATTTTTGGAGCTTTTGCCAAACCGCCATTACCTGCCGGACCCGGAAAGGAAAAGAATGAACTGGAAATCGGAATGGAAAATCCTGTTGCTTATTATCGCTGTGTTTCTGGTTTGTTTTTACCTGCCGGTTGGCAAAGACCGGTTCGATAACGCTATTCTGGAAGCGCTCCACCTTGTAAAATGGTATGCTCAGGAACATGTTCTGTTGTGCCTGATCCCCGCTTTTTTCATTGCCGGCGCCATAGCGGTTTTCATCAGCCAGGCATCGGTCATGAAATATCTGGGGGCCAAGGCAAACAAGGTGCTGGCGTATGGCGTTGCATCCATATCCGGCTCCATACTGGCCGTCTGTTCCTGCACGGTTCTTCCGCTTTTCGCAGGGATTTACCGGATGGGCGCCGGGTTGGGTCCGGCAACGGCGTTCTTGTATTCGGGTCCGGCCATCAATGTATTGGCAATCGTATTGACGGCCCGGGTTCTGGGTCCGGCGCTGGGAATCGCTCGAGCCGTCGGAGCGGTAGTATTCAGTATCGTTATCGGATTATTGATGCATGTCATTTATCGCAGGCAAGAGCTGGAAAAAACCGCCATTCAGGCTTCCATGCCGGAACCGGAGGTGTCCCGGCCGTTGTGGCAGAATGGTGTGTTCTTCGCGGTGATGATCGGTGTTCTCGTGTTCGCCAACTGGGGGAAACCGGACGCGCCGACCGGATTGTGGCATGCCGTATACGCCGCCAAATGGATCATCACGGCTTTGTTTTCTGCAGCGCTGGCTGCCGTTCTGTTTTTATGGTTCCGGATCAAATGGTGGCATGTTCTGCTGGCAGCCGCTCCACCTGCCGTACTGGCAATAATTTTTCCGGAAAATCCCATGATTTCATTCGTCGCGGGCATCATCACCCTGTCGGTCCTGACGAACGTCAACACGGGTGAATCCAACGAATGGTTCACATCCTCCTGGGGATTTGCCAGGCAGATTCTGCCCCTGTTGTTCTGGGGTGTTCTGATTGCCGGAGCGCTTCTGGGGCGTCCCGGCACGGAAGGCCTGATCCCGTCTGAATGGGTCAGCCGCGCGGTGGGCGGCAATTCGCTGTGGGCGAACCTGTTCGCATCCGTAGCAGGCGCATTCATGTATTTTGCAACACTTACGGAAGTACCGATCCTGGAAGGGTTGATCGGTAATGGGATGGGCAATGGCCCGGCCCTGGCATTGCTGTTGGCCGGCCCCGCCTTGTCACTGCCCAACATGCTGGTGATACGGAGCGTCATGGGAACAGAGAAAACAGTGGTTTTTGTAATGCTTGTTGTCGTCATGGCAACGATCAGTGGATTGATATTCGGATCAATTGCTCATTAGGAGGATTTCAATATGAAAAAAATACAAGTGCTTGGCGCCGGCTGTGCCAAATGTAGGAAACTCGCGGAACAGGCCGAGATTGCCGCACAGGAACTGGGACTCGAATATGAAATTGAAAAAGTGACCGATATCCATCAGATCATGTCGTTCGGGGTCATGATGACACCGGCTTTGGTTGTAGATGGCCAGGTTAAGGTTTCGGGGAAAATCCCCAATATTGATGCACTTAAAGACATGCTTAAATGACGGGAGCTGACAGATGAAAAATTTTGGATGGTCACCAGTATTCGTAATCGTCATCGCTGCGATGGTTCTTTCACTTTCGCCGCTCCACGCAGAAGTTACAGCAGATGACCCGGCAGCAATTCAAGTGACAGAAGAACAAAAATCGGCGGGATTATCTGTGTATGTCTATTATTTCCACGGCACACGGCGATGCAAAACCTGCCTGGCTATCGAGACCAAAGCGAAGAAAGCCATTGAAGAAGCATTTCCCGCAGAATTGGCTCAGGGATCTATCACCTGGCAGTCGGTCAATACCGACCTGGAGGAGAACCGGCATTTCGAGAAGGAATTCGATCTGATGTTCAGCTCCCTCATCCTGGTAAAATACAAGGACGGCAAACAGGTGGAGTGGAAAAACCTGCAACGGGTATGGGAGCTTGTCTGGGATGAGACTGCTCTTGACGAATATGTCCGAAAGGAAACGAAAGCATATCTGGAGTCCTAAATGCAGGAACTGATCATCTCAATCTCATCCGCTGTCTGGCTGGGCATTTTGACGTCCATCAGCCCTTGCCCCATGGCGACCAACATCGCTGCGATTTCATACATCGGCAGGCGGGTCCAACACCCGGTCACCGTGTTGTCCACCGGCATCCTGTATACAGCCGGACGATCCGCAGCCTATCTGAGTCTCGGTATTCTGATCGTCTCAAGCGTTCTGTCCACACCGGTCATCGCCCGCTTCCTCCAGCAATATATGAATAAACTGCTCGGACCGGTACTCATCGTCGCCGGGCTGTTTCTGCTCGAAATTCTGAAGTTCTCGCTGCCCGGATTGAACCTGGGGGCCAATCTTCAAGAGAAAACCGACAGATGGGGAATGTGGGGCGCGCTTCCCCTCGGCGTCATCTTTGCCCTGTCGTTCTGCCCGGTTTCCGCAGCGCTGTTTTTCGGCAGTTTGATACCGCTTGCCTTGAAAAACAGTTCCGGTGTGATCATTCCATCTGTTTACGGAATCGGCACCGCGCTGCCCGTATTTATGTTTGCCGTGCTGATCGCCCTGGGTGCGAGAAGCCTCGGTAATGTATTCAACCGGATCACCCAGATCGAGAAATGGGCGCGCCGAATCACGGGCGTCATATTCATCGTCGTGGGGATCTATTTCTCATTGATGTACATCTTCAAAGTTTGTGATTGAGAAGATGTTGTTGGAATGAAACTGCTTTTCGAGGAGTAATCCATGATGCGCAGCAATGCCCGGAAGATCAGTATCCTGTTTCTCTGCACCGGTAATTCCTGCCGGAGCCAGATGGCGGAAGGTTGGGCGCGGCATCTATGGGGTGATCGCATGATCGCATATTCTGCAGGAACCAAAGCGACCCGGATCGATCCCCTGGCGGTCCGGGTGATGCGGGAAGCCGGAGTCGACATTTCCGCGCATCGATCCAAGAATACTTCAGATGTAAATGACGTGGAAATCGAGTATGTGGTCACCGTTTGTGATAACGCACGGGAAACCTGTCCCGTCTTCCCCGCCCGGGTACGACTGCTCCATAAAAGCTTTGACGATCCGCCTGAACTGGCCAGGCATGCGGCAAACGCCGAGGAAAGTCTGAATCATTACCGGCGTGTCCGGGATGAAATCCGAAAATTCGTTGAATCGCTGCCGGATCTACTGGCGGTCGATATTACAGGGAGGGGTTGATCCTGTCTGATCGGTCACAATCCGTCCAAAACGCAAAGGATCTGAATCCATTCGAATGGAACCTCACCGCATGGGTCGGTCTATGTGTCGTCGGCGGAATCGTTCTGTGGAATGTGCTGCCGGGCGAAGCTCAGCAATCTGAGAGTGATCGATGACTTGTACCTGCAGCATTCCAAAATCAAGCCCTATACCGTAATCAATGACAGAAACGGGAAGATTGTTCATGAATCGGCAGGCATCAGGCCGGATGATTATATACAGGTTGAAAAAATCATCCTGGAGCAATTTGAAGACAAACCGTTCTGAGTTGTTCCCGGACCTCCGACAATCACCTGCCGGCCCTCCCGGGATTTTCCTTGTACCTGACAGCAACACCGAAGAACAAACTGAAGTCGAATCTCGTTGAGATTCGTATCGATTATGGTTATATTACTTTCCGGATCATCAGAGAGGGACCGGGCACTTTGAATTCACAAACTGAATCTCCCATTCTATCCCTGCAGAATGTGCGAAAATCTTTCGGCGGTCTGAAGGCGATCGATGATGTCAGCTTTGATGTGGCTCCCTGCCGGATCACCGGGCTGATCGGCCCGAACGGAGCCGGTAAGACGACGTTGTTCAATATCATTTCCGGATTTCACAAACCGGACACCGGGGAGATTCATTTCAAGGGCAAACGGATCGACGGGCTGTCCCTTCACCAGACATTCAATAAAAAACTCTGCCGGACGTTTCAGATCAGCCGGGAATTGAAACTCATGACCGTGCTGGATAATCTGATGCTGGTACCGCCGAACCAGGCGGGGGAAAAACTCTGGCGAACATGGTTCTGTCCCGGTCTGGTCAGGAAACAGGAGATTCAGATACGGGAGAAAGCGCTCAAAATCCTGCAACTGGTGGGGCTGACTCACCTGAAAGATGAATACGCCGGGAATCTTTCCGGAGGGCAGAAAAGGCTGCTGGAGCTGGCCCGGACCATGATGGCCGATCCGGAGATGATCCTGTTCGACGAACCGGGTGCCGGCGTGAATCCCTCGGAACGGAAGACCCTGGCTGACCGGATCAGGCAACTTGTGCAGGAAAATCAAATTACCGTTCTGCTGATCGGTCATGAAATGGAACTGGTGATGGATATCTGCAATCCCATTATCGTTCTGGAACGGGGGAAAAAGCTGACCGAAGGCACACCGGACCAGGTCCGCTGCGATCCGCGGGTACTGGAGGTATACCTGGGGGGTACGGAAGAATGAGTGTCCTGCGGGTCGAAAACGTGGTGTCGGGGTACGGCAGCATGGAGGTTCTGCACGGACTGACACTCGAAGTGGAGGAAGGGAAGATCGTGTCGGTTTTGGGTCCGAACGGATCGGGCAAAACGACGCTGCTGCGCACGATTTTCGGGATCGTCAATCCCCGGCAGGGCAGGATCTGTTTCAAGGAACAAGATATCAGCGGATCGTCACCGGAAAATGTGGTCAGATCCGGAATCAGTTATGTTCCTCAGGAAGAAAATGTGTTTCCCAATCTGACTGTCCAGGAAAACCTGGAGATCGGCGCATTCATCCGGAAAGATGACATCCGTCACCGCATCGATGAAACTTTCGAGTTGTTTCCGGATCTGACCGAACGAAGGAGGAGCCGGGCGGGGGAACTCAGCGGCGGGATGCGCCAGATGCTGGCCATTGGACGGGCTCTGATGTTGAATCCGGAAATGCTTCTCCTGGACGAACCCTCCACCGGATTGGCGCCCTTCCTGGTGGAGAACATCTTCGCCAAGATCAAAATGCTGAATGCTCGAGGTGTCACGATCCTGGTTGTCGAGCAGAACGCCCAGGCTCTGAAGACCGCTGACAAAGCCTACATTATTGAAGGTGGAGAAAAGAAAGCGGAGGGCACCGCCGCGGAACTCATGGCGGACCCGGACATCGGAAAGCATTATCTGGGATGTTAGCATGATCGAACTGATTATCTACGGAATCATATTGGGCAGCATCATTGCCCTGGGCAGCATCGGTCTCACCCTGATCTGGGGAATCACCGAGCTGTTTAACTGCGCTCACGGAGATCAGATCACGGTGGGAGCTTATAGCGCACTGATTTTTATTGCATTATTTACCAGACTGGGCATCATGCAAGAGCCCATCGGGCCGTTTTCCTTCGGCTGGGGGATTCTGATCGCATTCATACCGGCAATTCTGGTCTCAATGGGGCTGGCCATTCTCATCGACCAGCTGGTGTACAGACCGATCCGGCAGGCCAGGGGGCATTTCATCACCGCTTTCATCGCTTCCATCGGAGTTGCCTGGGCTCTGCGGGGTTTGATCTATATCATATGGGGAGCTGATTTCCACTTTTATACCACCGGCCTGCGCCCGATGATTTTTCTTCCCATGGGAATCAAATTCCGTACGGACGAGATATTCATCGTTGTGGTCGCGTGGATCGCGGTGGCGGCAGTATATATCTTCATGTCGAAAGCGAAGATGGGCAAAGCCCTGAGGGCGCTGGCAGACAATCCCGGCCTTGCCAGGATATCGGGCATCAACACCGAGCGGATGCTGGTCTGGGCCTGGGGGATCGCCGGACTGCTAATTGCCGTCGCCGGAGTGCTTTACGGGATCGAAACCCAGCTACGTCCGGAAATGGGATGGATATTCCTGCTTCCCCTTTTTGCCGCGGTAATTTTGGGAGGTAAGGGGAGTATCACCGGCGCTCTGGCCGGCGGACTGGTTCTGGGAATCGCCCAGCAGGTTTCAACCGCATGGCTGCTGCCAAGCTATAAACCGGCGGTGGCTTTCCTGATCATGATCCTGGTGTTGATCTTCAGGCCCAAAGGCATCTTTGGAACAAGGCAGGTCTAATGGCTGGAATACTCAATTTTCTGGTGTCTTTCGCGATCATGGCAGCCATTTACGCCATTTTCGCCATGGCATTGAACGTGCACTGGGGATATACCGGACTGCTGAATTTCGGGATCGCCGGTTTCTTCGCGGTCGGTGCTTACACATCGGCGATGTTTACATCAAAAATGCCAACCGGAACCCTGGCGAAATACGTGAAAATGGCATTCGGATTCGATCTGCCGTTTCTCTGCGGCGTTCTGGCGGCCGGTATTGCAGCCGGCATCATCGCGGTGTTGATCGGACTGCTGACGCTTCGATTGAGCGAAGGGTACCTGGCCATCGCCACCCTCGGCATTGCGGAAAGCATCCGCCTGGTTTTAAACAACGAACACTGGCTGGCCAACGGCCCCCAGGGATTGATCGGACTGCCGAAACCGCTTTATGGCCTGGTACCTCCCGCTTATTACAATTACATCTACCTGATCATCGTCGTGATATTCCTGGCGATCATCTATTTCGCCCTGGAACGGGGCATCCGTTCGCCCTGGGGCAGGGTGTTGCGGGCCATCCGTGAAGACGAGGTCATGGCCAGTGCCGACGGCAAGAACATCTTCCTCTTCAAGCTCCAGTCGCTGGCGCTGGGCGCCGTGATCATGGGGATCGGCGGCGCACTGTACGCCCATTACTCCGGTGCCATCCAACCCGCGGTCTTCGAGCCTCTGTTCGGAACATTCATCATCTGGACCATGCTGACTCTCGGCGGAACCGGCAACAACAAAGGCGCGATCCTGGGAGCTTTTATCGTGTGGGCTCTATGGTCCTGGAGCACTTTTTTGATTCTCAAATTTGTCCCTCAGGGTTTTCAGACCCGCGCACCCTTCATACGGTATGTGATTATCGGCTTTCTCCTGGCGGGCATCAT
This sequence comes from candidate division CSSED10-310 bacterium, assembly GCA_016927905.1. Taxonomy (GTDB): domain Bacteria; phylum CSSED10-310; class CSSED10-310; order CSSED10-310; family JAFGJC01; genus JAFGLW01. The sequence continues at coordinate 20,090 of JAFGLW010000027.1, forward strand.
GGTCAAACGGCCGAAGGGTCTAATCGGAGAGGAACGGACGGTTTCCCGGTTTTAGCGTTCCCGGCTCTTCACGTCATTGCAGATCCGCAGAACAATCCATCCGGTCAAAGCTGGGGAGTCTCCAGTCGAACCGTTTCAATGTATGGATCCTGCTCGACATATTTCCAGATTTCGATGGGGGTGATCACATCGCCGTTTGGGTCGAAATCCTGTGTGCCGGCGGCACCTTCATAATTTACCGGCTGACCGCTCCGGATGAGCTCCAGCGCTTTCCTGAGACCCTCCACTCCGGCGCTGATCACCTCACCCGGCGGATTGGCGATTTCGCGCAGCGTGTCCCGGACATTCACCGGTGTGATGTCTTTCCGAACCGCTTCACATGCGGCAGCAGACAACCCGGCAATGATGATCCCGTCGTAGAAATTCGACATGAAAGGCAGTGGCGGCAATTCACCGAACATGGCCTTGTAGTCCGCCTCGAAATTTTCCCTTGACCGCCCGGATACGGAACTCGGCGCAGTCCCCATGTATCCGGCCAGGTTTTCAGCCCCGAAAGCTTTCGGCATTTCCACGGATTTGGTCCCGTCGCAAAACAGAAGATCGGTGGTCTTGTTGTATTCAGCCTCGAAAAATTCTTTCAGATAAACGGTGGCCTGACCCGGATATCCAAGCGCCAGCATGACATCCGGGTTTTCCTCCATCACTTTCTTGAGCTCCGAAACATAAGTTGGTGCCGGTTTTTCGTCGTGAGGGATGGAAGCCACGATCCGGCCTCCCCTGGCTTCGAAAGATGCCCTGAACTCTTCCATCAATCCCTGACCGTAGGCGTTGTTCACCCAGAAAACCGCAGCTTTCATGTATCCCTGGTCGGCAGCCAGCTTGCCCAGAATGACACCCTGCAGCGCATCCGACGGCGCCGTCCGAAACAGAAAATCCTTGCCCTCATCCGCCGGCAGCACACTGATCAGCGGCGATGTGGACGCATTGGATATCTGGGGGACCTGCCCGGGAATGGCCACGGATTCGGCTACCGGGATGGTGACCCCGCTGGCGGCGGCACCAACCAGCGCCACCACCTTCTCGACATCGACCAGCATCCGGGCGGCTTCCACTCCGGGAATGGCCGATGTTTCGGTGTCGCCGTATTTGAGTTCGATCGGAAATCCCGCTTCAGCAAATTGCCTTACCGCCAAGTCCCCCGTCTTACGGAATCCCTGCCCGAATTCCGACAAAGCGCCGGTCAGAGGCACCAGAGCCCCGATTTTCACCCGTCCTTTTTTCATGGGTTCTTTTGCTTTTTCGGTTCGAGTGCATCCGGCCGCCAGCAGCCCCAAAATCCACAATCCAGCAAGATACAGAACAAAACCTCTTTTCATTTTTATCCTCCCTCGGAAAACAGCATAGTCTTATTTCACCCGCAATTCTTATTTTTCGTGAATGTTTCTGTCAAGCATATTCCAGCCATATTGAACTCTGATTCTGCAATATTATAATGCATCGGACTTGTTGTTCCAGCCCGATCGGTTGTTTTCATTCCGATTACGTTGCCCGGAAAGGTCTTATACTTGATTTTCCTTCTATTGTCGGGTTGAAATATCGGGATTCCCCGGACGGGGGATTATGGCGGATCACCGCTACGTAAATGCTTGAACCGATCTTGATCCTGACAAGATCCAGCAACTATTTAAAGAGGAGAATCGATGAAAACCGCCGGCTTGTCACCAATCAACATTCCATTGGTCTGATGCTGTTCCAGAGTGTTCCGTTCCCCGGATCGATCTTGGCCGGCGAGGCAATCTTTCTTTCAACCCCGTGAGGTTGGCAATTCACTGCGTTTCTCGCAATGACGGACCGGTACATCGCCGGTCGGGTCTCCTGGAACCTGACTCAGATGAAACCAAAAGTGCGCCGATTTTTCAGATCACTGTTTTCTTTTTGAACCGGTTTTTTTCGGGGCTATATATATAAACAGATCATCCTTGGTTATTTCATGAAAATAATCCGATTCCCGGATCAGGATCTCCGCGGTGGTCTGCCGAACAGCCGCAATCTCCACCCGCACGCCCTCGCTTTTCAGGTGGCGGACCAGGTCCACGTAATCCGAATCACCCGACATGATGATGATGGTATCGACTTTGGATGCAAGCTGGGTTGCCTTGATGGAAAGCGGGATATCCGCCGATTTGTGGCATGGGTAAACGGATCCATAGTAGTTTTCGTGCAGCCTTTCGGCAAATTTGGACGAGATGGATTTGCCCTCCCGAAAGTACAGCAAACGGTTCAATCCCCTCCCGCTGAGCAGTTTGGGAATCAACGTATCGAAATTGATCATCGCATGTTTTGAATCGACTAATTCGTGAATACTGCGTTCAATGTTGTTCCCGTCGCATAAGACCGCCACCGATTGATTGATCAGGATGTTTTCCATGGTATCGTTCATCCTACCGGCATCTGAATCTTCCACGAAAACTCAAGCGCCTTGATTTCATTGTTGATCTGAACCAGCTGCCTTCCAGACGGATTCTATCACAATTTTCCACAATTCGCCTATACTGATGCCTGAAATTAACAAAGAGCGTGGATGTGGAGCAGAAGTTGCACCCGACGGGACACCCCACGGACGGAATCAGCACTGCAGCGGTATTCCCGTCATAGACGGGTATGCCCATGATCCGCGTGCCGAATCCCGAAATGACGGCTGGATGCGATAGGAGAGCTTCAACTCCCATATTCGTCATCTGCCGAATATGGCCCGAAGACTCACGTAAGAAGAATATTCAAGTTCGATGTTCCGGATAATTTCCGTTCAAATGGTCACCACGATTTTTTTAATTGTCAACCGGTCGGGAGCTTGAGAAAGGATCCAGAACCCGCAAAAAACGATCGGATCGCTACCAGCGGTTTCTTCTGTTGCCGCCGCCGTAGTTGTCCGACTTTGGTTTCGGTTGCGATTCATTCACACGCAACGCTCGTCCGTGAAGTTCAGTGCCGTTGATGCTCTCAATGGCCTTGAGCGCTTCGTCCCGCTCGGGCATTTCCAGAAAACCGAATCCTTTTGATCGGCCGGTCTGTTTCTCGGTAATGACTCGTGCGGATGTGACCGTGCCGTAACCTTCAAATAGCTTTTGAAGGTCTTCGCCGGTCGTTTCGAAAGATAGATTTCCAATATAGATATCCATGATACTTCCTCTATTGTGTCATATCATTGATTGAACCGAGCCTTCACTATGACACAAAGATGAAGTCAGGGCGACTGGCTATTTCCATATAGCCAACACCCTATGCTACATAATTTTTGATAAACAAGCAACATTCTACCGGATATTTGTCGCGACCGCGCGGGGCATGTCCCGATTCAGATAAAACATGACCCGTCCGAACCCGAGAAGATTGTTTCTCTTCCGGAAACTCCTGCAGCTATGACGGCTGCGCAGGTTTCGAAGGACATTTCACGGTTCCCAGCTGAATGGACAGATCGAGAGCTCACCGAATATCTGCGTCATTTCCATATCGACCATGGCGGCATAGAAAACCGCCGAACCCGTTCCGGCCGACGGCCAGGTGAATTCGAAGATCGTCCATGTCAGGCAGTCGCACGGATCGACCTCCGGCAGGTACGGCGCGCATTCCATCGTCCAGGTCGGCGCGCAAAAATAAGATCCATAGACATCCAGAAGCAATAAAGCGGGTATTGTCTCCAGGTCGGTCGGATTGCCGTTGCATGCGATCAACTCCAGCAGAAACGGATCTCCCGGACGGTAGACATCCCGGTTCAGGCGGCATTCGGCCCCAGACGGCGGACATGAAGGCGTCTCCGTTGGAGATGGGGTATCGGTCGGGGGAATGGGAGTCGATGTGGGTTCCGAAGGTGTATCGGTCGGGGGTGCGGATGTATGGGTGGGGATCGGCGTGTTGGTCGGAACCGGCGTGCTGGTTGGGAGCGACGTGTTCGTTGGTACTGGGGTCCATGTTGGCAGGGGAGTGTCCGTGGGGGGAACCGGTGTCGCAGTGGGGGGAACCGGCGAGGGGGTTACGGTGGGAATACCGCTTTCGTCGAGTTCGATGGAGAATAAATAGCCTCCGGATCCAAAATCGCGCGCATGAACCCGTTTGCCGCCGGTCACGGCCCGCAGCCCGGAAGAACTCAATCCGCAATCGAAATTCGATCCCGCCAGACTGGTTTCCATCTTGTAAATTGCGGTTCCAACAAAACGGGAATAGGCGAGAAAATCCCATCCGATAGTGGAACCATAAGGTCCCCAGCTGGCGCCGACCGCGATCTGCCCGTCATGGGACAGGGAAACCTCGTCGACGAAATCACCGGCATTTTCTGACTTGAACAGGTAGGGTGGTCCGGAAGCGTCGAAAATGTACAGATAGCCGTTGTTGTCGGTCTGATTGGGTTGATAGCTGCCCATGGCCACAGTGGATCCATCCCGGCTGATATCGATCGAAACAACCCAGGGGTAGTAGTAATCGGGCGGGATCGTGTAATTCCATGCCGCTTCATACTCCCCCAGCGAGCCGTTATAGATGTAAGCCCACAGTTTTCCGCGCAAATCACCCACCGCCAGCATCCCGCCGTCGCCGGACAGACCCATGGATCCCTGTACCGGGCTGTTGTTGATGTTGATGGTCTGCACCTCGCTGTAGGTTGTCAGATCGTACACCTTGATCATCTGAACGGAGTCGGTGTTCATTCTGAAATCTGCCGCCATTCGGGTGCCATCAACCGTCATGTCCAGGTCGTTGAGATACATGATCTCATTGGCCGGATCGGAAATATCGATCACGTGCAATTCCGTTCCGGCGCTGTCGTAAAAACGGATCCGGAACGGATCGTAATCCGGATCCTGCCGTTTTCCCACGCTGGCCACGGCAATTTTGCCGCCGTCCGCAGCCACCTTGAGCAGCGTAATCGACTCCGTGTCGGTAGGGTTTGACGGTGCCGGCGGCATAATGTCCGACCAGATCACTGATCCATTCGCCGGATCGAAACAGAAAACCTCAGACTCGTATGCCCCGCCTCCCGCAGGCTCCCGGCTGGCGACCGCGCCCATTACAAAAGATCCATCATCGGGAACAGCAACATAGACCGAACCGCTCACCCAGTAGGTCCCGCCTTTGAGCAGATCGTATTCCCATTCCGGAATTTCGTCTTCATCGGCCTGGAATGCAGCGATCTTTTCGTAGTTCAGATACCAGCCGACATAGATCATCGAACCGTCGGCCGGAATCGCGACATGATCTGCGATCGCGCCGTAGGATCCCTCCCAGTCCTCCGCTCGCCAGGTAATGGTCCCGGCCCGGGTTGTGCCGTAAATCTGAACGTTCAACCCTTCAGTCTGAAAATCGTCCGGGATGATCGCTTTTTCCAGGACTGCGACCGTTTCCAAGCGCCCGCCATCCCGGTGAAACGTGATTCCCGGAGCATTGCTGCAAAGCGCCGCCGTACAACAACCTAACATGACAACACCAAACAATTGAAAGATCCAGGTTTCCTTATTCATCGATCCGTCCTCCCCACTGAAAAGCTTAACCGATATCCCATCAAATCTACTATGAACGAAATCACCCTTATCTTTCAACCGACAGAGCGATAAAAAGCACCTGATCCTCACATGGAGAAACCGGTGACATCCGGCGGACGTTTTGATTACAATACCTGCCGATGGGTATTACAGCCGACATTATCCTGATTATCGTCACAGCATTTTTCTTTGGCCTGGTGATGCAGCGGATCGGCCAGCCGCTGATCCTGGGTTATATCGCCGCCGGTTTCATCCTGGGACCGCATACCGGGGGGATCCGGATTGCCAACACAACCGAAATCGAACTCCTTTCCGAGATCGGCATCGCACTGCTTTTGTTCGCACTGGGCCTGGAGTTTTCCCTCAAAGACCTCAAACCGGTCAAATACATCGCGCTGATCGGCACGCCGCTGCAGCTTATCCTGATAATCGGCCTGGGGTACGGGATCGGCCGCTGGATGGGTTGGCAGTGGAAACCATCCCTGTGGCTGGGAGCGCTCATATCGCTGTCCAGCACCATGGTGATTCTCAAGACGCTGATGAACCAGGGCTGGCTGGGAACATTGTCCAGCAAGGTGATGATCGGAATGCTGATCGTTCAGGATCTGGCGGTGGTCCCGATGATGATCATTCTGCCTCAGTTAAACGATCCGGCGCTGGGACTGCCGGCACTCGGAATCGCAGCGCTCAAGGCCGTCATCTTCATCGCCGGCATGATCCTGCTGGGGACCCGGCTCCTGCCAGCTCTGATGGGGCACATCGCCAGACTCGGTTCCCGGGAGCTGTTCCTGCTCGCCATCACGGCGATCGGCCTTGGTGTGGGTTTCCTGACCCATGAAGTCGGTCTCTCGTTTGCCTTCGGCGCGTTCGTCGCCGGGATGGTATTGAGTGAATCGGAATTCGGTCATCAGGCCCTGAGCGACATCATCCCGCTCCGGGATCTCTTCGGACTCTTGTTCTTCACCACGGTCGGGATGCTCCTGAATCCATTCTTTCTGCTGGATCATATCGTTCAGGTCCTGATCCTGGTCCTGGTGATCGGATTGGGCAAGGGCTTTATTTTCTTCTTTCTGGCTCATCTTTTTCGATATCAAAACGTGATTCCCCTCGCGGTCGGACTGGGGCTGTTTCAGGTCGGGGAGTTTTCGTTCGTCCTGGCCCGGGTGGGATTGAAGACGAATTCCATTGAAAGCGAACTTTACTCCCTGATCCTGACCATCGCGATCCTGACCATGGTGCTCACCCCGCTGGTTTCCGGTCAGACGGCGCGATTGTACCGAATAAAAAAAAGATGGTTCCGTCATGAAGCGCTTGAAGCATCCAACCTGCCCGATACCGGCACGGGGGATCATGTGGTGATCGCCGGCGGCGGCCGCCTGGGTTTTCAGATCGCTCAAGTCCTGAAACACCTGAACAAGCAATTCGTCATTGTCGAACTGGACCATTACCGGTTTGAACGGGCCCGAAACGCCGGCATGGCATGTGTTTATGGCGATGCCGCTCAGGAGATTGTTCTGGAAGCTGCCGGGATCCGGAATACATCGCTGCTCATCCTGACAATCCCTGTTCCATCCACCATCAAATCAGTCATCATCCAGGCGAAACGGCTGAACGAATCAATCGATATCGTCGCCAGAACACCCGGCCCGGATCACGTTGATTTTTTGAGGGACCTGGGCGTATCCGACGTCGTATATCCGGAGTTCGAAGCGAGTCTTGAAATGATCCGTCAGTCTCTGTTGCGCCTGGACGTCCCGCCAACCGAAGTGCACCGCTATTCCGACACGGTCCGTCAGGAATTTTACGCTCATGTTCTCGATGAAGGTGAAAATTATCGGATTCTATCCCAACTTCGCAGTGCTGAGCAGCAATTCGATCTGCAATGGTTTTCATTGGCTTCCAATAGCCCGATCGCAAACAAATCAATCGGTAAAACCGGAATACGCAGCAAAACCGGCGCTTCCGTCGTGGGAATCGTCCGGGACGGCACATTGATGCCCAATCCCGATGCGGCGTTCATTTTGAAATCAGGCGACCTGGTGGCGGTCATCGGCAACGCAGTCAGCCGGAAAGCATTCTGCACCCTGGCTGCCTCCGGTTATTGCGATCTGCTCTGACCAGAGGGTTCCGGACCGAAGTCATCAATCTGCTGATCACTCCCCGAACCGGTGAATCGACAGAAACAGCGCCAACAGCGCCGTCCGGGACAACAGACTCGATATCCGGATCCGCTCCATCGGTGTGTGATCATCAAAGCAGACCGGACCCAGCCCGTCAACCGACGGAACTCCGGAAGACCCGAAAAAATTAACGTCGGACGTACCCCGTCTGTGTTCCGTTTTCAGGTTCTCACCCTGCGATTCGGAGATCCCCCGAAACGATTCGAACAAGCGGCGGTTGTTTTCAGAAGGCGGCATCGCCGGACGGTGATTCAACCACGTGACCGTCGAACCGCACCCTTCCTGAACCGGTTCTGATGCCATTTCCCTGATCTTTGCCTTCAGCTCCCTGTAATGCTTCTCATCCCGCCAGCGCACATCTAACCAAGCACAAGCATGGGCGGACACGGTGGACGGTCCCAATCCACCTTCCATCCTGCCGATGTTGACGCTCACTCCCGGAAAAACATCGTTGAGCGATTCGAGTGCGATTATTTTATGGGCCAGTTCCAAGATCGCACTCGACTTTTCATGCTTGCCCGTTCCCACGTGACGATCCCGACCTTCGCAATCCAGTCGAGCTCCCGCCTTGCCGTTTCTTGAAACGACGATCTCTCCGGCCGGTCCCGCACATTCCGCTCCAATACAGATTCCCGCCAGCTGTTTTTCCCGTTCGTAAACGGCCCGCGACACCGGGGATCCGATTTCTTCATCCGCACCCAGTATCAACGTCAGATTCATGTCCCCGGTCAGCCCGGCGTGATGCAACGCTTTAAGTGCATAGACGATGACCGCCAGACCCCCTTTCATATCTCCGGTTCCAGGCCCGTGCAGCCATTCCCCGTCCATCCTGCATTTCTGGAAATTATGATCAACAGGGAACACCGTATCCATGTGGCCGATCAGAAAAACCGATCCGGGGTGATCCATTGTTCTCAGGATGTGATGATCACCCGTATCTTTTCCCGTTACTGTCTCGTGAATCCGGAAGATCCCGTTCAGGTTCTCAAGAAGCATACAGGCGACCCGGTCCGTTCCCTTTTTGTTGAGGGAATGACTGTTCTGGTTGCAAAGATCGATCAGGAACGAAACCTGTGACTCGGCATGTATTTGAAGATATGTTTTAATGTTGTTTCGGATGTCGTCCACCGGTATGTCCTGTCTGATGGATCAATGAGCGGATTGCTGCTCCGGGATTTCATCCTCATATTCACAAACCTGACCGGCCCAGGTCCGGAACAGAACCTTCCCATTGCGGTTGATATTCAGAAGATAGGCAGGTGCTATAGGGGTCTTGCCTTTCCCCTCCGGCGCGGTGACGATGAAAGTCGGCACCGCCAATCCGGAGGTATATCCCCTGAGATTTTCCATGATGTTCAGACCGTCCTGTATGGATGCTCTGAAATGGCGGATACCCTGGAGTTTCTTGCAGTTGAATATGTAGTACGGCCTGACCCGGATACGCAGCAATTCGTGAACCAGCTTTTTCATCACGTTCTTGTCGCTGTTGATTCCTTTGAGCAGAACGGATTGATTCCCCACCAGAACGCCCGCCTGGATCAGCAGATCGACCGCTCTTTCCGAGTCCGGATTGATTTCGACGGGATGGTTGAACTGGGTGTTCAAATAGATCGGTTTGTGCTTTTTCAGGACCGCGCATAAGTCCGGAGTTATGCGTTGGGGAAGTGTAGCCAGCATCCTCGAACCCAGCCGTTTGATCTCCAGGTGAGGAATTTTACCCAGTTCCGCCAAGATCCAGTCCAGATAATCATCGGAAAGCGCCAAGGCATCCCCGCCGGTAATCAAAACATCGCGGATTTCCGGGCACCCGGCCACATAGTCGATTGCGGCTCGAATGTCTTCCCGGGGATAGATCATATCCGCCTGGGAGATATCTTTCTTGCGCAGGCAGTGCCGGCAGAACATGGCACAGATATTAGTGACGTTGATGATCAGCCTGTCGGCGTAGAGTCTTGTTATCAGCGGCGCTGGTGAATTGTACACAATGGCGTACGGATCCGGTATTTCCTCGGTATCCAGGTATTCCAAAATGGTGGGCACCGACTGCTTGAAAATCGGGCAGTCCCGGTTCTGCGGGTCTATCAGGCTGGCATAATAGGGCGATATCTGCCACCGGTATTGGGTGCTCGTTTGGGTGATATCCTGCATTTCCCGGGGCGACAGGTCGACGATTTCCGCCAGGATTTTCGTGTCGGTAATCGCATGTTTGAGATGCCAGCGATAGTCTTTCCAATCCGATTCTGTTCCATTCAGCACCCTCAGGATTCGCAGTTTACTCTCCTGGAAACGATCCCACAGCTTGAACCCGGCGGGAATCCTGTCCCGCACTTCGAGATAATCCCGTATCATCTCGACATGCCTGCCAGCCCGCTCCCGGGCTATTTTTCTGTTTTCCTCTGGAACATACATCGGAGAATCCGTATTCCCTGCAACACTCATGACATCTCCTTCCGGTCGGCAAAAGATTCAGCGTTCTCCCCGGTCTCGGAGTTCGCGCGCTCCTCCCTGAAAAACTCCGGAGCTTCCCGAGCATAGCGCAGCACGGAAACCTCCACAATTTTATTGATCAGTTGATCATAATCGTATCCTGCCTTTTCCGCCGAGTATACGAAGGATGAAGCCGGATTGATGCTGGCCATGGAATTCATTTCCAGGACATGGGGCTGGTTGAATTCATCCAGCCGGATATCGATCCGGCCATAATCGTAGACATTCAGCGCATCGAAGGTCCTTATCGCCAGTTTCTGAAGAAACAGGGATGTTTCCTTCGGCAGTTTGGCCGGACAGACCTTTTTAACTTTCCGGTGTTTTCCGAACTTATCTTCTAAAGTATATATATGATTTTCTGTGTCGTTGAGTATCAGTTCCAGTACCGGAAAGGGTACGGGAGGATTATTTCCCAGAATGCTGACGTTCACCTCACGGCCCTCAATGAATTCCTCTGCCAGGGCCGGCTGATGAAATTCCTCCAGAATCTGAGCCACGGCGTCTTTCAGCGATCTTTCGTCAAATACGACTTTCAGACCGAAACTGGCCGCTTCACCCCGGGGTTTCACGATAACCGGAAACTTGATGTATTGAACGGGCTGATCGATGTGCGAGAACACTTGGTAATTGGGAGTTGGGATCCCCGACGCCATGAAGATCTGTTTGGCGACGACCTTGTCCAGAGCCAGGATATGTCCCAACGGACACGAGCCGGTGTAGGGAATTCCCGCAACCTCCAGCATAGCGGGAAGATGCGTGTACCGGCATTTACCCTGGATTCCGAGGGCCAGGTTCAGCGCGATGCCATTCGGTCTGCGCCTGGACAGCTTGGGCAGCGCCTTCTTTAACTTCGATAGGACAAAACGGTCTGCCGGGATCAGCTCGACTTCATGACCGCCGTTCTTCAGAGCCTGCACGACGCGCTGAATGGTTTCCTCCGGATACCACTCCCGGTTCTGCATCCCGAAAACATTGATGATTCCCTTTTTGTCGCGGTTGTAGACAACGGCCACTTTCATCGGTGTGTTTCTCCATTTATTCGCGTTCAACTCCCCGAACAATCCATCAACGGAAGAATATCATAACGCGCCGAAAATGCTTTGCAAGAACTATTGACCCGGGGGTTATCGGGATGGGAATCCCAATTGGACGGGTTCGATCGGATTTATCCCCGGATCCGGTTCAATTCGTTCTCCGACCGGATGATGTGTTCGTAATCATTCCGCTGCCAGACACGGCGATCCGCCGGTTGCCAACCCCCTGATTTCACATTCCGCATATATTCATTTGTGGTCATCGTTTTGAACCATTGAATGATCCGCGGTAGGGGCA
>JAFGLW010000028.1 GCA_016927905.1 candidate division CSSED10-310 bacterium
GGTCAAGTCTGTTCTTGACTCTTGATTTACAGTATTTTTCGATCGGGTGAGGTGACAGAATCAGCTCGGGTTTCCAAGAGTCAAGAGCAGACTTGACCCCATTTTACAGGAGATCGGGATTCATGAGAGAGAGGTTCAAGCGGCCGGGATTGCCGCTGGTGCTGCTCGTTCTGGGTTATCTGGCGGTTTCGGCATATATTATTGCGGTTGTATCCCGGCATTACTTGATTCAGGTACCCAATTTCGACCAGATCATATTCGAGCAGGCCATGATGTCATTTCTGGATGGCAGGGGTCTTGAATCCACGTTTGAGAACGCCAACATATGGCATGTCGATCACAACGCAGTCCATTTCCAGCCGGTGCTGTACCTTCTGGCAACCTTGTACGGGATTTATCCGCATTCCCTGACCATCAAGGCGATCGAAATATTGCTCGTTCTCGGCGGCTGCATCCCCCTGTTTCGGTTGGCCACCCTTTATCTTCCATCCCGGTGGAGCGCCTGGATGGTGGGATCCATCTTTCTGCTGGACTGGGCGCTGCAGTATCAGCTCCTAAGCGATTTCCATCCGGTCAATCTGGCGATTCCGGTCTATTTCTGGGCTTTGTATTATCTGCACAGGGGTAAACCACGGGGTGTTCTCCTGACGGCTCCCCTGGGCCTGCTTCTGAAAGAGACGGAAATTTTCACGGTGTTAATGCTGGGAATATACGCCCTGGCTTTCCGCAGGCATGTTCGCACCGGCATCACTTTGATGGTCCTGGCGGTCGCCTGGTTCGGCCTGGTCTTCGGCCTGGTCATCCCCCACTACAATCCGGATGGAAACTACGTTTTCTTTCAATTCATGACGCCGCGCCTGGGCAGCGATTTCCAGGATGCAGTTCAGAATCTGGTTCAGAATCCCGCCGGGATGTCCGGGGAATTGTTCACATCGCGGAATTTCCACTTTCTGAATGGTCTGTTCGGCAGGTTGTGGTATCTGCCCCTGATCGCCATCCGCCATCTAATTCCGGCACTCCCTCCGCTGTTGTTCATGTGTCATTCCGAAGATGCCATATACAAACTCGTCAATTCCCATCTGACCAGCCCGATACTTCCGTTTCTGTATGTTTCGCTCGTTGTGGCATTATCCCGGATCCGGACATTCACCGGGCGGCATCCGAAACTTCATGCCGGGAAGCTGATGCATGCGGTCGCGACCGGCCTTCTGCTGTTCAATGTCTACCTGAGTTGTTTCGATAAAAAAAGTATCGGGTACGGCGAAAAGGAGTTTCCGGCGTTTCGGAACGTGCCTGAATCCATTAGCACAGTGTTTACCGGGGCGGTCCCGACGACGGATGTTCTGGCTTCGGATTGCGTGTTTGCCCCCTATTTCATGTACACCCACCGGTGGTTGTACAATTATCCGTATCAGAAGGTTTCCGCGGATTGGCTGGTCTTTTACCGGAACCCGGACGGCGGCGGTGCGGTCGATTTGGAGATGATCCACGGAAGTTTGATGGATGGCTATCTTCCGGTAAACGAATTCTGGCGGACCGGTCACTGGCTGATGCGGCGTTCTTCCAAAGATGCGAACACGGATTTTATCCGGCACCTGCGCCTTGAAACCGAACGGGGGTTTGATTTCACCCTGGAAGGTGAATCGAGTTTCGAGTCCCTGTTTACCGGGTTTTCATTCAGGGGTTCCGACGGGACCTGGTCCCTTGGGAACAGATCCATTCTTCTGTTCAGCCTTCCATACACTCAAGATACCGATATCGAAATTCATGTTTCGGGCTTCAATCCCGTTCAATACCTGTCCGACCAGATCATCACACTGTACCTGAACGACCTGAAACTGGACACTTTTATTGCGGACCGGCCCCATCCGGACATCATCTGCACCGTACCGTTCAATCAGGTCAAAGACGGCGTCAATTTCCTGGGATTCGAATTCGCCCGGACATTCCAGCCGTGCGAACTGGAAATCAACGCGGACTGCCGGATACTGGCATTCAAATTCAAATCCGTCAGATTTCAATGATGGGCCGAGATGCCACTCGATTCCTTTCTTCTCACCAAAATAAGATTCGGGGGAGCGGTGGTTTGCCGGCCGGAAGCCGGAATTCCCGCTTGAAGTTGTATCGAGAAAATCAGCTCGAAATCGTATGGAAGGGCATAGTATGAAAGTCAGCATAGCGGGGAGAATATCATCTGATAATGCGTATCGGTTTCCGATTCCATTGAGAATCCCAGTTTTTCATATAGCCGTATGGCCGGATTGACTTTGAAAACATGCAGCCGGAGTGGTTTGCCCGTGATCTCCGATTTTGCTTTCAGGCTATTCAGTACTATGGTCCCGATTCCCCGGTTCTGAAACTCCGGAAGGATCTCGATTCTGCTCAGGAAAAGATCGAACGGTCTTTCCATCATCTCGACCATGCCGATGTCGCGGCCGTCGTGTTGAACGATTCGGATGACGGCGGGTCGGAATCCCCGAATAAAAAGGTTGTATTGAAAAATATCATCCCAGCCGTATATCTTCTCCACGACGGTTTTCATCGCCTGTTTCTTGAGATTCCAGAGAAAATCGAGATCTTTTTTGCCGGCCGATCTGAAAACTACTTTCATGTCGCCCATGATTACACATTCGATGCGCATTGAAAAGCGATCGAATTCCAGATCGGTTCTGGCATGTGTTTTAATTATGCCGGTTTGGATCGGCGGATGCCCGATCGAGGAATGAGCCGATGAAACTTCCCAGGAGAAGCAGGAACAGGGGTTCGGTCAGGAACCGGTACCGGTTCTGATCGTACAGCACCGTGCAGATTCCCGCGGCCGAGGTAAATGAAAGGGTGAAGGTTAGATAAAAAAACAAAAGGCGGCGTTCCAGGCAGTTTTGCGATGCGGGCAGTGTCTGGCGGATCCCATGTGCGATCGCCACCGGATAGAGGATGATCAGCCAGAAACCGCAATGCCGGTACCGCCGGAGCAGATCGGTCAGGGTCATTTTGCTGATGTTCGCGGCGCGGGATTCCCGGAATAACTGGCCGTAAAAAATCCGGCTGAACCATTTCTCATATCCGGCGATTCGTGACACCGGTCGCCTGAGGAGAACGGAATCGTTCGCAGGCAGGAAATATGTGCATGATGTATATAGCATCGTTCGAAGCAGAACCCACGGGTGGTGCCTTAGAACGTAGAGGGAATCGCGGAGATATATTTTGGAAACGATGGCGTAATCCCGGTGATTGTAATTCCGGTTGCCGTAGGATTTGGTTTTCCTGTCAACCGCCGGGATGCCGCGCTCTGCAGACTGTTCGATCAGATTTTCATATTCTGCAAGCGGTGAAAAGGGCGGGATTTTTGAAATCGGCGACAAGCTCCCGGATTTCACCAGCCGGGTGCGGATATCTTCATCGAGTTGAAACAGGGTGGTCTGGCAGAGGCTCATCCCCAGCCAGGATGAGCAATGGGGGATATCGAAGATAACAAAATTCTTCCCACACCACACAACCATGGGGAAAATTGAAATCAGGGCTGAGGCCAGGATTCGTTTTCGACTGGCGGGCATCGACTGGTATAAAACGATGAATACCACCAGGAACCATACAGGGTGAAATGCCGTCCGGATCAGCGTCAGTGCGCTCATGGACAGGAAAAATACCAGGATCCGGACACCGGAAGGGCGGTTGAAAGATTCGATCAGGCACAGAACCGACAACAGAGTCAGAAACAGGGTCGGATAAGTATAGGAAGCGTAATTTTCGTACAGTATCGATGCCGGGGTGAAGATAAAAAAACATGCAAGCACGATACCGGTTAATCTGGAACGGGTCAGGTGGAGAGCGGTTCTGTACAGGATCAGGCATGTCAACAGGCCGGTTAGCAAATACTGGAGATAGAGAGCGGCTGGATAGCTCTGAGGGAACGATTTCACGATGATTCCGATCATGAAATTGAAAAGGGGCGGTTGGTTGTGAAGATAAACGATACTCTGCAGCAGATCGGATTGCAGCAGTTTCAGATCCAGCATCTGCCACCATGAAAAGAGCGGATCTGTTTGGAATTGAATTCCGGTGCACAGGAAGAAGAACCGTGAGCATACAAACAGGCAAACCAGACCGATGAAAATTAAGGGGATGTGTTTAACCGGCCGGTTCATCTTTTTCTTAATTCCTATCATGAGATGATTAGATAAATCAATGTCCGGACCGTCGGCTGATCCGACCGTGACAACTCGATGTATTTTTTCGGTCTACTCGGGTTCGTTGGCAGGATTGATCTGGAAGGGTATGGTCAACCTGAAAATGCTGCCGCCTTCCGGGTTGTCCAGTGCATGGATGGATCCCCCGTGCGCTTCGAGGGCCAGCCGGCAAAATGCCAGGCCAAGACCTTTTGAAAATGCGGGATGGTTTCCGGGTTTCACCTGGATGAATTTCGAAAAAATTTTTTCCCGGTAAACCTCGGGAATACCGGGACCCGTATCCCCCACGTCGACCAAGGCACAGGACTGTTCCGGATCGATGATTCCCTTGACTTCGATATATCCCGATTTCGTATATCGGGCGGCATTCGATATCAGGTTGGTGAAGATACGCATGAGCAGGGATTCATCACCCTGAACGAAGAATGGTTCACCGGGAAACCGCAAGCGGATCTGGACGTTCCGGGACAGAGCGATGCTCGGACTGCTGAAGATCTCGCGGACCAGTGATGACAGGTCCACGTCTTTGATGACGGGTTTCAGTTCGCCGTTCTCCAAGCGATACACATCCAGGATGTCGTTGATCATCCGGGCCAGCAGCTTCAGGTTGGTTCGGGCTTTGATCAGGAGTTCCTCTTCGTCCGGTGATTTTTCCTTGGTGATCATGGAATCGAGAAGGCTGAAAGCGGTATAGACGACCGTGAGCGGATTGCGCAGATCGTGAACGATGTGATGCGCGAGTTCTTCCCGGAGATTGCTTGCTTCCCGTTCAATCTCGTTTTTGATTTTTTCCTGGTAGATCTCTTCCTGCAGCCGGAGTTTGTCGTTGATGGAGGCTTTGAGATTCTGGTAGAGCTTCGCGTTTTCGATGGCGATGGCGGCGTGGTTGGCGAAAGTGACCAGGGTGTCGAGGTCCCGGGGAGTGAACACGCCCGATTTCCAGCGGTTATCCAGATGGATGATTCCCAGAACCTGGTTCCTGCTGGCGATGGGAACGCACAGCACGGATCGAAGGCCGGAGGCGACGACACTTTCCCTGGCGGAAAACCGGTGATCATCCATGGCATCGACGGTCAATATTGGTTTTTTATCCTTGAAAGCTTCATCGATGACACCCTGGCTGTACCCATGGCCCTTTTCCAGATTCTCGATATTGAAGTTTTTGGCCACACGCAGAACCAGTCGGCCATTTTCGACGAGCATGATGAATCCGCGTTCGGCGTTCAGAAGCCCAACCACCTGGTCCATGGCGTACCGAAGCACCTCATCCAGATTAAGCGAGGAATTCAGCTGGCTGGAAATCTGAAGCAGGAGTGATAATGGATCTGTTTTGGAAGGTTGATCCATCATGATCTCATGGAACACCCGGGTTCTCCGGATTGCGGGATTCGGGTGTCAGGGAATTTTGTGGAATTTCATTTTCTAAACTTTCCTCGTCGTCCAGTATTTTGACATGCACGAACACGCCGTCCAAACGCTTGAAAAAGCGGTGTGAAGCATCCGGTATCAGATGAACAAGCACTCCCGAAGAGACATAAAGAAATACGATGATGAGAACGACCGTTTCGGGATTGTACAGTATCACGGTGAGTAGGAGCACGAAGAAGAACAGGGTCCCAACAGGACGTCTCCGGGACCAGTCGATATCTTTGAATGAGCGGTATTGGAACCCGGAGATCATCAGAAACGAGAGTAGATACACCATGATCAGCGCCAGGAAAGAAAGCACGCCCGGCGTTTCGATATCGGGTTTGAACAGGACCATCATAGCCATGCAGGATGCTGCAGCCGGAATGGGAAGTCCGATAAAGAACCGTTTGGAGCGCATTTCATGGTCTTCTTCCATGACATTGAACCGCGCCAGGCGTATGGCGCCGCAACCCAGATAAAGAAACGATGCGATCCAGCCCAGCCTGTGGAATCCATACAATCCCCAGGAATACACCAGGATCCCCGGAGCGATACCGAAGGAAATCACGTCTGCGATGGAGTCCAACTGCATGCCGAAGGGGCTGGTGGAATGGGTCAGACGGGCGACGCGGCCGTCTATGGCGTCGAATACGCCGGCAATCAGGATCAGAATGCATGCTCTGGAGAAATAAAAAGATGCATTGTCATCGGTCCAGTGAGTGAGAACGAGCATGATCGCCGAGAATCCGAACAGAATGTTTGCCAGGGTCAGCATGGATGGAAGCAGATAGATTCCTCGATGGATGGCCCGGGGAATTATGGGCAGTTTCTTTTTTTTATCAGCCGGTTCAGTCATGAATGTCCACCTGTACGGGCCTTGTCGACGCGATCCGGGTGACGCCGGCCCGGACCCGGGTACCCGGTGAGACATCGATGGAAAGATTTTTGGGGACGTAAGTGTCCACTCGAGATCCGAATTTGATCAATCCGATCCGTTCGCCGCGTTTCACACGGGAATCCGGATAAATCATCGGGACGATCCGCCGGGCGATCAGTCCGGCCACCAGCCGGACCATGACCGGACCGATAGCTGTTTCCATGGCGATCTCAACCCGCTCGTTCTGAAGCGATGAAGCGGCGTGCGATGCGTTCAGAAAGGAACCCGGGAAGTGATCGATACTTGTTATTTTCCCGGCTACCGGTGACCGGTTGACATGTACATCGAAAATGGTCATGAACACAGAAATTTTTATATGATCTGCATACCGATCCGGAGTGTCCGAAGTTTCCACCTGAATGATCTTCCCGTCTGCAGGGGACAGCAGAACAGTGCCCGGTTCCAGTGATTCCCGTTCGGGGTCTCGGAAAAAATTCATTATGATCAGGGCCAGAAGCCACAGCGGGATTGACAGAAGAACGCTTAAGCAGGCAACGGCGAATGCGGCAACCACAGCCAGAACGATATATGGCCAACCGGCTTTTGAGACGGGGATTCTCATGGTGTTACCCGCGCTTCGGCAGATTCCGAATGCGGCTTTCGATCTGATCTTTCAACGTCATTTTTTTCCTTCAATTACTCAATCTCCCGATCCAAACGCCGGGTTTGTTCGATCTGACGGGCAAAATTCTTGTCGGGGCGGAGTGGTTCCTGATACAGTTCAGATCGATGGCCGGGCATCCGGCGGATCCTCGACAGAATACACACGCCAAAGGTATCAAAAACCGGACATGCTGACAATCCGGAGTTGGGGGCGGGAAACCCGATCGGATGGGAATTGATACGATGAAAAATTATAAAATAGTTGTTTTTGATGTCGATGGGACTCTGACGCAGGTCCGGAGTGTCTGGGAATACCTGCATCGGAAGCTTGGGATCTGGGACTCCCAGGGTGAACCGAATCTTGCTGACTATCGTTCCGGTCGGATTGATTATCGGGAGTTTGCCCGGAGAGATGCCGCCGGATACCGGGGAGTTGCCAGATCCAGAATTTTGGAACTGCTCGAATCGATACCGATGCGGTCCGGATGGTCCGAATGCCTGCACATGTTCCGGGCCCGGGGCATGAAGATCGCCCTGGTTTCGACCGGGCTGGATATCCTGGTGGACCGCTTTACCCGGGTAGACCATCGGTCAGCCAACAAACTTGGATTCGACAACGATGTATGCACCGGCCAGGTTGAAGTCTGCGTGTCGATGAACGGCAAAAAATCTTTCCTGGACCGGCTGCTGGATGAAATCGGGATTGGATGGGAAGAAGTTGTCGTGATCGGTGACAGCGAGGGTGATTGCGAAATCATGCTCGCGGCGGGGCTTTCGATCGCCGTAGATCCCTCGGAAGCAAAGGTTGCACAGGCTGCTGATTTTCAGATCGACGGATCGGATCTGACGCATATCCTGCCGCTTGTTTTCGATGGACGACCAAAGAAGGTCTGAGGGAAAACGATTGATCAGTTCAGCTCGGGGACAAACTCGCCGTTGCGGATGATTTCTTGCCCGTTGATCAAAACCGTCGGATGTACGGCGGTCATCGGCCAGAACAGGTCCGAGAAGTTGTTCCCGCCGAATATCAGGTTGGATCCCAGGCAGATATGGATGGATCCGCGAATCATCGGGTCGGTGATTTCACAGGACAGGGGAGCGGTAATGCCCGGATTCAAACCGATTCCGAATCCGGCGAACACATCCTTGTCCCCGTAAGCGTTATTCAAGCGATTTTGGAACAGGTGGAGATTTAGATCTGCCGAGCAGGATTCGATTCTGCCTGATTTGAAGGTCAGAAGCAGGTTCTGAATTGTCTTCCCGGCGCATGCCAGGCTGTCGATCAGTATTGTGCCTTCAACGGAATTTTCCAGAGGTGATATGAATACATACCCTCCGGGCAGATTCCGCGATCCGTCCTGGCTGAAAATCTGCCTGTCTGAAAGTTGAAATGTCAGTTTGCAGTGGTTGTGGGTATGGATTTCAACCATTCGGTTGGGATTCCGGATCAGCCTTGATACAGTTTTGCATTCCGAACGAAGGGTCCGGTAAGAAATATTCAGGCAATTGTGAACGGATTCAATGAACAGAGATTCGGGAACATTGAAATACTGGGCCAGTTCGGGAGTCGGAAGATATATATTGGACATATTACGTCTCTGAATCCGCTCGATAACCGGTCTGCGCGCCTGAATGGCGGCCTGGTACTTCCGTTTGGGAATATTCTTGAATTTGGGATCCGGATCGCTGCAGATGATGTTGATGTGGCGCGAAAAATCGTGAATCCGTTTCAGGGCCTGTGGCGGAGTCCGGCTCAGATAACTTATCGGAAGTTCCCGCAAGAACCTTTCCCTGTAGGAAGGCGTGTTCAGGCGGATGGTCGGATAAGCGCCGCTTTTGGCGATATTGAGGGTGAATTCATCCAGAAACGGGAAATAATGCCGTTCCCCGGTCAGTGTTACTTCAACCACTTCGTTTTCCTTGATCATGAGCGCATCGTTTATGAACAGATAAGCAAGATGCGACAAATCCATGCAAAATTCCCCCGGCCGTTAAAACCTGGAAAATGGTAACGGAGATTTCGGTGTTTTACAAGCGGTTCGTTCTGAACAGGCAGTTCAATTGACGTTTGTGCCGGTATCGAAGGGGTTGTCATCCTGGTTGTCAGGATTGAAGAACGGTAGATGGATCACGTTTTTTAGTGAATCACCGGAGATGGTCACGATTTGAGAGCTGTTCCGGAAAGCGGCGTACCGGTTTGTCCCGTCCGGTGTTTCCGCCCCGATCAGGAGAGGCCCCAGGATCTGGTTTTTGAGTTTAATCTTGATCGAGAGTATTGGCTGATCCAGTCCAAATACCTCCAGGGAAGGCTGGTTTTCCGCAACGATACCGTTCATTTTCAGGTTGTTCACCGCCCAGAAGATATCATCGAGATCCGATTCAGCAATATCGGGATCCTCCGGTTCGACAACCCGCCAGGAATCGCGATCTGGAGAGAAAATGAGACGGGTGTCGTACCGGGCCAGTTCGATCTGCTCGAGCGCGTCTCTCCTGAAAACCAGGAGATCTTTTTTCCGGAAATCAAATTCGGTTTTCTGAAAACGCCGGATATCGGATTCGGAAACGCGGAATACCGAAACGGTACCGGTTGTTTTCAGCCATCGTCCGACGCCGTCCGGCGGGTGACCGCCGGCTGTGATTTCCAGAAATGGATCTGCTTTCCCTTCCTCATACAGGCTGACTTGAAGATTGATTTCGCCGAAGGATTCCGATCCGTCGCCGATTCCGGTCGCTTTTAGATAGGCCAGATCGGAGAGAATGGAACCGATGACGGTTGAATCCGCTTCAAACTGCGACGGTGAGATCATGCGCCATTCGGACTCGCCGTCACGAACCAGATCATACTTCCCGTTTGAATTCACAATCGACAAACGTTGAACGGAGTTTCTTTCGAATGAACAGATATCCTTGCTCCGGAAATCGAAGGGATCGGCGGGCAGTTTTTCGATCAGGTCGCGGGAAACGGCGAAAACATGGGGGTTGTTTTCGCGGATGGCAAAGAAGAATTTCCCGCTGTCATCTGTTGAGCGGCCGATATGGAGAACGTGGGATGCATCCGAGGGGGAAAGGAACAGGCGTATCTGTGCCCGGGGTCTGTCCAGGCCGTACTGGTCCGGGTTTTCGCAGGTCTCTGAGATGACCCGGGATATTTGTTGATCGCGAAGCGCGTACAGAAGATCCGAAATCCTTCCCGTGTCGCCGGGTTGGGGAGTTTCCCCGCCCAGAATCCATTCATCCTGTTTCCTTTCGACCGTCAGATGCGGCAATTTCTCCGTATTGATTTCCATTCTTCGAACATCGGCTGCGTCGAAATGAAGGATTCTTTTATCCCGGAAATAAAACAGGTCTTTGGTCAGATCTTCCTTGATGGCGTTGGATACCAGGCAGATATCCGATCCAGCGTCCTTTGATCCGTAAAAGAACTGCCCGGTGGGATTTTCGTTTCCAAGCAGGAAAGACAGTTCTGTTTTCCCGGGTCCTTTGGTTGTCAGGATCAGCCGGAAAGCGGGGTTTGCCAGTCCGTAAACGGACCGGTCTTCTACCGGAGTGATCGAGCGGTCGCAGGAGATGTGTGCGATGCGGTCCACCAGGTCGTCGATCTTTGCGGTATCCGCGTCGGTGTGGACCGGATATGCGATCCGCCAGATCAAGTCCGTCTTGGAAAACTGGAAGCTCATGGCTCCGGATTCACTGTCCGTTCCGAACGGTTCCTCCTGCGGGTCGCCGGAAGCGGTCCGTACGAATTCAAATCCGGTGATATCCGAAGGATCCAGGCCGGGGAACACCCGTTTGGCTTCAACGGCTTGTTCCGCCCGGTACCGCTCACCGCGGATTTCATAGAAATAATACCAGCCCGCCACCAATGCCAGGATGAGAAGCAGCATAATTTGACTTTGCCATCTCATTATCCGTGCTTCCTCCGGTGGTAAATCCGGGAACCTCCGAATCCCAGAATAATCAGGGGAATGATCACAACGGGTATCCAGAATGCGGACGCCAGCTGGCCTGCGCTCAGCTGCATCGGCTGGGATATGGGTTCCTTGGGTGGGATCGCGATGAGATCCTTTTCATCCGCCAGCCAATGGATGGTGTTTAGGATCAGGGCGGTATTGCCCACAGACTGGCTGAGATTGTTATTGACGAAATCGGCGTCTCCGAATACAGCAATCCGTGTTTCGGGTCCGGACCCATCCGACATTTTGATAGAGACTGCAGCAATGGGAATGGGACCTTTAGTATCGGTTTCAGGATCGAATTCCATCCGGATCTCATCGGATTCCGAAAGATTACGGTGAGCCCAGCTGTCTTCATGGGTGTTGGCGATGACGTCGATGGTCGTAGCCGGAGGCGGAGGATCGACCGGATTGACGCTGCGTGCTATCTGAAACAGGGTGCCGAAGGAGAAATTTTCGGTGATTTCATGAACGGGATAGGATTCGACGATCGGTTGCAGCATGTTCTGGTACCCGTTGGGATCGATGATAAGATCGTCTCCCGCCTTCAAACCATAATCGGACAGCAGCCCGACGAGTCCCGGGACCGTTTTGGGATCCAGCAGAAACAGCCCTTCCCCTCCCTGATCCAGAAAATTGCGGATTGCGTCTAGTTCTATTGGATCGAGATCGTTTTGCGGGCCGGCGACAGACAGAATCGAGCATTCCGGTGGTATTGCTTTGGTTTGAAGCAGATTCAGGCTTTGAACGGAGTAATTCAGGTTTTCCAGGGTCAGTTTCAGGTTGTTCAAACCACGCGCCTCGATTGATTCCAGGTCGAGTTCCCCATGAAGGTTCAGAAAACAGATTGTCTTCTTCTCGTCTCCGCCGGTTAATTTCAGAACGGCATTGGTGATTTCCTTCTCGCTTGGAATCATCACCTTGCGTTCTCGTGATCCGCAGGTCAGAACGGTTGTTGAATAGCTGGTCACGCCGTATCGCCGGGCGGTGAGTATGTCGGAGTCGGGATCGACGAAGACATACTTGAATTTCGGGCCGGCTTCGGAATACTGGATCAGCAGGTCTCTCATTGTTTCGTAATCCGGATCGCTCTCCCTGTAAAAACTGAACGCCTGAACCGTGTCGTCGAGGTTCTCCAGGATTTTAAGTGTTTGATCGGAGAGTGAGTGCCGTTTGTTTTTCGTCAGATCGAATCGATGGTTATGGTTTTCGGCGATCAACTGGATGAATACCAGGATTGCAATGACGATCAATGTGGAGGTTCCGGTCAGGATACCCCCGGTTGTCCGGTTCTGATTTCTGGTGTTCCCGGCGGTCATGATTATCCCCTCCATTTTTTGGACAGCAGGACCCGGTTGGTCAGAAACAGAAACAAGACCGTGACGGAAAGGAAATAGATGATGTCTTTCGAGTTAAGAATACCCTGGGTCAGGGGATCATAATGCTCAATAATCGAAAGATATTGCAGTACCGTGCTCATCGTTCCGGTTCCGGGCGGGCTGATCCAGCCGACGATCCAGAAGGTCAGGTTCAAACCGAAAGCCAGAAGCGCGGCGATGATCTGGTTTTCGGTTGTGGAGGATGCAAAGGTTCCAACTGCGATGAATGAAGCGCCCATCAGGAAACAGCCGAGATATGCGGTTATCATCGGTCCGGTTTCCGGTTCGCTGACGGCATACAGGAATACCGGAAACACAAGTGTCAGCAGAAGAATGACCACGAAAAACGTCAGGGTTGCCGAGAATTTCCCCAGGATCACTTCCGAGTCTCTCACCGGATAACTCAGAAGCAGTTCGATGGTTCCGGATCGTTTCTCTTCGGCGAAAAGCCGCATGGTCAAGGCGGGGATCATGAACATCAGAATCACTGAAATATTGGCGAATAGTGGTCGGATCAGGTCGTCCGTCAGGTTCATGCTTCGAATCATGTACGGGTCCTGAAACATTCCGAAGGAGTTCTGATAATACCAGAGCAGATTGGAGTAAAACAGGATTCCCGTGATGATGAGAAAGATGGCGAGGACCACGTAGGCGACGGGTGAAACAAAGAAGGATGCGAATTCACGCTTGAACAGGGTCCACCAGGTTTTCATACCGACGGCTCCTCTTCTTCCCGGGTCACCAGCTTGATGAAGATATCCTCCAGGCTGAGACTCGTACTGCGCAGTTCCAGCAATTCCCAGCGGTTCGAGATGATCTTTTCGGCCAGTCTGCTGCGGATATCTTCAGTCTGGGAAACTTCAACATTGAAACTCAGCATGGAATCGAGAAAATCATCTCGGCATTCGACTTTCAAGACACCCGGAACCGATTGGAGAACGGCCGTGATTTGTTCCGCCGGCCCCCGGACACCCAGCATGATCTGAGAATGTTTGGTCAGGCTGCGGTTCAGGTTTTCGGGTGTATCGACCGCGATGAGTTTTCCTTCGTTCAGTATGATCACGCGTTCACAGATCATGGAAACCTCGGGAAGAATGTGTGTGGACAGGATGACGGTGCGATTCCCACCCAGGTTTTTAATCAGATTCCGTATTTCGATGATCTGTTTGGGATCCAGACCCTCAGTTGGTTCGTCCATGATCAGGATGTCGGGATCACCGATCAGGGCCTGGGCCAGTCCGACACGCTGGCGGTATCCTTTGGATAGTTTTCCGATGATTCTGTTCCGGACCTGATCCAGGCCGCAGTCTTCGATCACAGATCCGATTCGCCGTTTTCCTTCCGGTCCGGTCATGCCCTTGATGGTCGAAATGAACCTAAGGTAATCCCGAACATACATATCTCTGTATATGGGAGCGGATTCGGGCAGATATCCGATTTTCCGTCGGGCCTGGAGAGATTGTCTCTGGATGTCGAAACCGGCGATCCGGGCGGTTCCGGACGTCGGAGTCAGAAACCCGGTCAATATTCTCATGGCGGTTGTTTTTCCGGCTCCGTTGGGTCCCAGAAAACCCAGGATTTCACCCTTTTTGACCCTGAATGAAATCCGGTTCAAAGCGGTAGTGACACCAAAATTTTTCGTCAATTCTTCCACTTCAATCATACGAGCATCTCCCGAAAAAGCGTCTGGTCAGCTGAAAACGAGACCTAACAATATACCGAACGTAAAACGATGTAAATTACAGGATCACGGGATGAACCGGCTCATCACGTGATCGCCGATGATCGCCGATTTCAGGATTTGGAAATCTTCACGGCAACGAATATTTTTGAATCTCCCCGCCGGATGTACAGCACGGCGCTTTCACCCGGTGCCAGTTTTTTCACCGCATCCTGGTACTGTTTCACGGAAGAAATCTTCTCCTGGTTGAACTCCAGAATGATATCACCCCGTCTCAATCCCGCCCGGTCGGACGGACTTCCGGATTCGACATTGGAGATCAGGATACCTTCGATTTTTTCAATACCCAGCTCCCTGGCGATTTCAGGTGTCAAATCCTGCACGGTCATTCCCAGATCGATGAAGACGCCGGACTGGGTCTTGATCTGGGATGGGTTTTCAGGTCGCTCACCCAGTTTGACCTGAATGTTTTTTTCCTTGTTCCCGCGGATCAGATCGATTTGAAATTTCTTGCCCACCGGAGATGCGGCGACCATCTGGGACAGGTGAGATGAATTCCTGATTTCCGTGCCATCAAACCGGATGATGACATCCTGAACCTTGATGCCGGCTCTGTCGGCCGGGCCGTCTTCGATAATTTCCGCAACCAGCGCTCCCTTTGTGGACGGGAGATTCAATGAATTCGCCAGCTCCTCGCTCAATGACTGAATGGTGACTCCCAGCCAGCCCCGGGTGACGGTTCCCGTTTCCTTCAACTGGGTGACAAGCGGAAGGATCAGGTTGATGGGTATGGAAAATCCGATGCCTGCGGACTGTCCGGTACGGGAATAGATAACCGAGTTGATACCCACAAGTTCCCCCTGGACATTCAGGAGGGGTCCGCCGGAGTTGCCCGGATTGATGGAGGCGTCCGTCTGGATGAAATCCTGATAGGGCAGCTCATTCTGGGGCATGATCGTCGATCTTCCCTTGGCGCTGACCACGCCCACGGTAACGGTGTGTCCCAGCCCGAACGGATTGCCGATGGCCATCACCCAATCCCCCGCCTCCAGCTTGTCGGAATCCCCGAATGGAATGGTTGCCAGCGTCTGTTCGGCTTCGATCTTCAGAAGGGCGATATCGGTCATGGAATCCGTTCCGACAATTTCAGCCTCGTAAGTTTTACCATCCAGGGTGTTGACCTGGATTTCATCGACTTCCTCCACGACATGGTTGTTGGTCAGTATATACCCGGACTCTTCAATGACGACCCCGGAACCCAGACTCTGAACCTTCTGATTTCGAGGTTCGTTGAAAAAACGGTGAAAAAAATCATCACCGAACAGGTCGTCGAAAGGGGATCTCCACGGCTGCATGTTGGGCGGGATGTTGCGTTTGAATATTTTGGTGGTGGCGATGTTCACTACGGCCGGGCTTTCCCGTTTGGCGATTTCCCTGAACGTTCCGAATGTGAACGGAGCTTCATCCGAAACCGCTGCAGTGGTTTTATCATCGGATTGTGAATCGAAAAATACGGCATACAGCGGAAATCCGGATGCCAGAATGGAAAACAGAATCGTACCGGCAAAAATTTTAAAGTATCGAACCCTGCTCATTGTTTACTCCTTTGTAAATGATGCCGTTTCCGCTCAACACACACCCCGTAATACGCGCTTTTCGCCCTGGAAGTTCCCTGAAAACCGCACCGGCTTACAGGGCTTCCTCCGGAATTCTGCCCGGCTCCGTTTCACCCGATCCCGGGATGATCAGTCGATGGAGACCGGCGATGCAGGCTAATAAGTACCAGAACAGCAGGGCGATCTCATTTTCATAACGGTACGTTGTCAGGCTGTACATCACGAATACGGTCAAGCTTCCCATGATACCCAGAAGGTGACCTTCATATTCCGGACCGGGATGTTTCCGGATCAACCGGAAGATGGTGACGCCGGCCGTGATCAGTATGACCCCGAAGGCGGACAATCCGAGCAATCCGAGTTCAACCGTCATCTGCATGTAGAGATTGTGAGCA
Source organism: candidate division CSSED10-310 bacterium (assembly GCA_016927905.1). Taxonomy (GTDB): domain Bacteria; phylum CSSED10-310; class CSSED10-310; order CSSED10-310; family JAFGJC01; genus JAFGLW01. The sequence continues at coordinate 16,162 of JAFGLW010000028.1, forward strand.
TTCTCGAATACGATACCGGACGACCGTGAATAGATGTAATCCGGGTAGATTCTAAAAAATATCCGGCTGCCGTATCCCGCACCCAGGATTGGACGCTCGCGGATCATGTCCATCGCGCTCTGCCAGAGCCAGGCGCGATCCCCGAAGGTCGTGTTGTCCTGAAAATCCCGGATCAGGAACATGGATTGAGCTCGATCCAGAATCTGAGCGGGCAGAAACCATGGGATGATGAATATGACGATCATGAGAATCACGAACATCCTGCGGTCTTTCACGGCGGTGAGGAGAAACAAGGCCGTCAGGGTGCTGATCCACGAACCCCGTGAGAGTGTCATCAGCATGAATGCGATCGATACCGCCATCACCACTCCCAGAAGAACCGCTTTCCACCATCCCCGGATAACCATGAATCTCCCAAGAGCAATGGGAAACAGCATGGATGTGAAAAAGGCGGCACGGCCGAAACTGCCGAAATAGGATATCGCTCGGGTTGATTTGATCAGGGAGCCTTCCAGGTATCCAAACAGGCCCACCACCGATGCAATGGACAGCGAAATCAGCATCGTGATCAGCAACCGGTTCACATAACGCTGGCTGTTCATGTTGGCGGTGACCAGATAAAATATTACCAGGCATTTCAGGAATTCACTCATGAGTGTTTCAATTGAATAGTGCACATCGATCGATGTGAAAGTCTTCAAAAGAATGATTATGGAGTAACAGAGGATGGGAATATCGAAAACGGTTCGTTTCAAAGGATTTGAACCGGTCAGCGTGCCTTCGGCGATTGTCCCGGTCACCGCGAGGACCAGGAGAATCGATTGCAGCGCCGCAGTATGCGGGATCGACATAATGAGCAGAAAAGCCACCAGAGACGCGCGGGTGACCCGTTCGACCGTCCAAAGAACATTTTCTCTGTCCATCCGCTTCATTCTGGGCAGCAATACGTCTTGAGTCAAGGGCGAATCCATATTGTTCGGAACCGTCATATCTGGTAGCGTGTAGGCGGTTGAGAGCACATGCATGAAGGCCAACCGTGAATAATCAACGCTTCCGGAACATGCTCAGCATCGATTCGGTGCTGATTCTTTTTTTCGTGTCCATCGGTGTGGAAATGATCGTTCCATACGTGCTGGATCAACTCGATTTTCACAATTCCCTGGAATATCTGCCCTGGTTGGAACCGGTTTTAGCACCCGGATCAGGCGATCATCCGCTGGCGGTTCTTGACAACCGATTCGTTCCACTCAAACTCCTGATCCGAAGCATTTCGGCCGGACTGGCACTCGGGTATGTTTTCGCAGGCCTGAGCGGCCGCCGGAACCTGATCCGCGCCCTACTTTTGTATCTGTTGATCGCCGTGAATATTTTGATACCGGGCATGCTGTTGGTGGCAGCCCGGATATCTGCGGACAATCATGCGCTCGCTCACGACGGCGGCGTGATTCAGATTGAAGAAGCCATGAAATATCTCCTCGAAGGCAGGGATCCCTACCATGAGAATTACCTGGGAACACCTCTCGAGAACTGGAGGGGATTTACAAATAATATCGTCCACCATCTGCCCTACATGCCCGGATCGTTTGCATACAGCATACCTGTCTACCTTCTGTGGAAACAGGCATTCGGCTGGTATGATCAGAGAATCGTCCATCTCCTTGTTTTCATCTGTTCATTCTTTTTCATGCACCGGACCATCGATCGGTTTTCACGGCGGATGACCGCCATGGCGGTTTTTGCGTTCAACCCGCTGTTCACACGGATGTTTTTTCTGGGAGCCAACGATATTCTGATCCTCTTTCTGCTGCTGGGTTCGGTTTATTATCTCATGTCCGGTCGATACCGGATGGGATTTGCCTGGCTGAGCCTGGCGGGAGCGATCAAGCAGTTCGCATGGTTTTTCGTACCCTTTCTCGTTCTGTTCGCTCTGGTTCAGCCATCCCGTAAATTCATGGGATATCGGTTCCGGTTCATCCAGGCGTTCTGGTGGTTCCTGCCGGGAACACTCATTTTCCTGGGAACCGTCCTGCCCTTTCTATTCTGGCACCCCGTCGATTTTGTCCGGGACACCTGGCTTTATGGTTCAGGCGGTTTGAAGACAAGTTATCCCATCCAGGGATTTCATGGTTTTGGTTTTGCTACTTTCCTGTTGTTTTTTCGATGGATTCCCGATGGGAACGTCATGTTTCCCTTCTTCTGGTTCCAGCTTTTATTCTGTCTGCCTGTTCTGGCTCTGTTCATCCGTCTGCAGCTGCGATCGAACGAAATGCCCTCCGCCATTCTGTTTTCGGCGACGCTGCTGGGTGTATTTCTGTATTTTTCAAGATATTTTAACGGTAATTTCCTGGGATTTGTCCTTTTCTGGCCGGTGTATGCCTGGGCTGTTTCGTCAAACGAACCGGAATCCGGAGACGGAAGCTGATGTGCGGGATATGCGGAATACGCGGAAGCTACCATACCGATGTTCTGAAACGGATGAACGCATCCATGATTCATCGGGGGCCGGACTCGGAAGGATTTTATTTCGACGACGAATGCGCAATGGGTGTGCGCCGCCTCAAGATCATCGATCTGGAAGGTTCGGATCAACCCATCTCGAACGAGTCGAATACGCTGATAGTGGTGTGCAACGGTGAAATATACAATTATCATTCCCTGCGGGTCCGAATGGAAGAACGGGGTCACCGGTTTAAAACGAACGGGGATGTGGAGGTAATCGTCCATTTATATGAGGAATACAGGGAAGATTGCCTGCGGCATCTGAGGGGAATGTTTGCGCTGGCAATCTGGGACAAGCGGAGAAAACGCCTGTTTCTGGCGCGGGACCGCCTGGGAGTTAAACCTCTTTATTATGCGGAAATGCCGGGTGCGTTCCTGTTTGCCTCGGAGATCAAGGGGATCGTCGCGTCCGGGTTGGTTCCCCGTATCCTGAACGATGAAGCGGTGATCCGGTACACGGCATATCCCGCCGTTCCGGCTCCCATGACCATCTATACCGAAGTCCAGAGTCTTCTTCCCGGTCATTTCCTTATGGTGGATCCCGCCGGAGTTCAGATTCAGGAGTACTGGGACGTGGATTTCACAGCCGCATTGAATCAGCCGTTGGATGAGGAAACCGCCGCTGCAGAAATCCGCAATGAACTGACTGATGCGGTGAAGATACGCTTGATGAGTGATGTTCCCCTGGGAGCATTCCTGTCCGGCGGTATCGACTCGAGTTCCGTTGTATCCATCATGGGATCTCTCATGGACCGCCCGGTCCGGACCTTCAGCATCCGCTTTGCGGGATCCGGAAGGGAGTTTCAATGGTTCGACGATGCCTCCTATGCTACCCGGATCTCCAGGCTGTTCGGAACGGAACACACCGAGGAAGTCGTGACCGGGCGCGATGTCCGGAAATCCCTGGTTGATGCTTTCTGGGCGATGGATCAACCGTCCGGAGACGCCATACAATATTACATGGTGTCCCGAAGTGCGCGGAAAGGCGGAGTGACCGTGGCACTGTCGGGTACGGGCGGCGACGAAGTTTTTGCAGGGTACGAATGGTTCAGGGAACTCAGGGATATCGAACGCATCCACCGGAAACATGCCCGGATCCTCAACAAATCCGGCCATCTCATGCTCCAGATTCTGGAAATTCTTCCCCGTAATTACCAGACTCCCGCTTGGTTTCACAAGGCTGAGACGCTTCTGCTGGGCCGGGAGCGGTTCGTCGATCGCTATCTTCTGAACCGCAGACTGTATCGGAACAACGACTGGAAGTACCTTTTTTCACAGGATTTTCTGGATCGAGTATCCGGGCTGGAAATGGACCGGGAACTTCGAATGGAACTGCATGCCGGACGGTGCGAAACCCTGGACGCGGTAGCTCAAACATCCTACCTGCAGCTGAAAACCGACATGGTGAATCTGCTGGTACGGGATCAGGATGTCGTCAGCATGGCGCATGGCCTGGAAGTCCGGCTGCCCCTGATCGATCACCGCTTGGTCGAACTGGCGGCTCGAATCCCATCCGATCTGAAACTGCATGGAGACGCGGAGAAATACATTTTACGGAAAGCACTGTCGAAACATCTGCCTCCGGATATTACATCCCGAAAGAAAAAGGGATTCATTTTCCCCATGGGATCATGGATGCGGAATGAGTTGAAAGATGTCGTACACAATTGCCTGTCAAACGAATCCACCCGAAGGAGAGGTATTTTTAATCCGAAAACCATGGAACGCATGAAACGTGATTTTTTCAATGGGAAACAACCGTTTTTCAAGGTTTGGAACCAGGTCGCTTTCGAACTCTGGTGCCGGATCAACCTGGATGACGATACCGGTTTCCAGCGACCCTCCGGAACGATCATGGATTATCTCCGATGACCATCCATATCGAGGCTTGCAACGAATCGATCCGGCAGATCGCCCACTGGTTCGAATCGACATACGCGGACAAACGGGGATGTCCATATTACTGGATAGACGGATTAACTGGAAAACCACGGGACGACCGGACCCTCCTCCCGGAACTCGATGATTACGCTCCGCTGTTATATATGGTCGGCCGCCACGAATTTGCGCACCGCCAGGTGGATTTGCTGAAGGAACGCTTCAAGAAAAACCCACTGCTGTTTTCACATCCTCAGATACGGCGCCACAAGGGATTCGGGCTCCCGCGGCGGATCCGGAGGTGGATACCCCATACGGACAGCCAGGATCACGTGGAGATTTTGTATGGATTGATGGAACTTTCAGGATTGGCGGAGAATCCGGAATATCTCGATCTGGCCCGGAATATTCTGGATGTGCTGATCCGGTATTTTGGCGGAAAGACATTTTTCCGATCGTTGCGGATGCTTCCGATCGGGCCGGTGCTGCCATTTGCGGAAGCCATGTCGGGAATGTATCTGGAGATACTGGCGGATATGGCGGGCATGACCGGTGAGACCGGGTATTTTGACATGGCGGAGCGGTGGGGGAGATCCTGGACTGGCTCGGACAGTTTTATTCGATACGGTATTTTCCAGTCGGTGATGATCGAGAAGAGCTGGAGGTGGATTCCGGTTTTCCGCCGGATTGCATCCCGCATGGAACTTGCCAAGGCGAATACGGCGATGGCGTCCGGTTTGTTCGCGATGGCTGCACCGCCTTTCAGCTGTGGCTGGGCATTAGACGCTCTTTTCAAATGGGTCGAAGGACTGCGAAAGTATTTCCTCATTCCGGGAAAAGGCCTGGCGCACACGCCGTCCATCGGATCGGGCAGGGAACATGGACCGATATTGTCCACCAATTTTGCCGTCATGGATATTCTGTGTGATCTGTATCATCTGAAAAGACGTGAACAGGACATTGAGTTCGCCATGCAACTGGCCGACAGTTTTCTAAGGCATCAATCCGGAGCAACCGGCCTGTTTCCGGATGAACTGGAAGGTCGGATTTCCTATATCGACGCCAATACGGATCTGGCGGTAACCTGTCTGAAAATATCCGAATTGACCGGTCGGAACATCTACCGGGAAGCCGGCGAACGGGCGGTGGCGGGATTGTTGCGATATCATGCGGGACCGTGGGGATATTACCGGGATGTCGGCCTGGATGATGGCAAGATCGTCGATCCCCTTGTGGAAACCCGTTTTGTGTCGCTTCTTTTGAAGCCATTGATTCTGCTGCGGGAAAACGTGCCGATCTATGCCCAGCGGAACAGCTGGTCGAAATTCAGGGACCGCTAGCGGGTGCGGGGACAGCCTGTGAACGGTTTGAAGCGAATCGCCAGGAACACATTCGTCGTGTTCCTGTCTCGAGTCATCGAAGTCGGATCCGGGTTTATCATCATGATGGTTTTGTGCCGGTATTTGTCTCCCGGACCATTCGGTGAGTACGCTTTCATCACCGCAGTTGTGCTCGCTTTTCAACCCCTGATCAATCTCGAATTGAACACGATCCTGATCCGGGACATGTCCCGCGATCCGGAAAATATCGACTGGCTTCTTGGAACCGGCTTGATTCTCAAATTACTGCTGATATTCGGTTTTATCATTGGCATCTGCCTGATCGGTTCCATGCTGGCTGTACACGCAACATTGAAAATCGCCCTGGGAATCGCGGCGTTCAGCGAAGTGTTCCAGCAGATTTACTGGGTTTTCAATACCGTTTTTTTCGCCCGGGAAAGAATGGAATATGAAACGTGGTGTTCCCTGATATACCGGATAATCACCGTGGGGGGGATCGCGGTTCTGGGTTTGACGGGAGAAGCTTATTCGGAGTCTCTGATCGGAGTTGTTGCGGTATTCGGTATCCTGGCGGCGGGAAATTTTTTCCGGGCGGTGATCAGCACCGGTATCGTATTGCGTAAATTCGGCGTCAGGATAGTCTGGAACGGTTGGCTCCGGATGCGGGGGTTGCTGAATCAGAGCTGGCTGATCGGCATCGCAACTTTTTTCACCGGATTGTCTTTCCGGGTGGATGTATATGTTTTGAAGGTGATTCACGGACCCGAACAGATCAGCATGTTTCACGTTCCCCATATGCTTGTGCTTCAAACACAGATATTCGCCGTTGCCCTGGTTACGGCTCTGTTTCCGACTTTCAGCCGGTTGGGGGGGAAGGGGATTCCGGGGGAGCAGTTCCGGATCGCCCGGATTGTTTCAGTCCGGATATTGACCATCGTCGGATTGCTGCTGGCGGCCGGGATGGCATTGTTTTCCGAAATAATCGTTTTGGTTATCGGGGGAGATGAGTTTTTAGCAAGCGCAAGATCTCTCAGAATCCTTTCGTGGTGTATTCCGGTCCTGTTCTTGAACTACCTCAGCACCAACCTGCTGACTTCTCTGAAGCGGCAGAATGTTCTGATCATCGGTGCTGCATTTTCGCTTCTGGTCAACCTCATACTGGATCTTCTCCTGATTCCCGGTTTCAAGGCGGAAGGCGCTGCATGGGCCACCCTGATCGCCTATTCCCTTCAACTGGTGATCGCTCTGGTGTTTCTTCGTCTCCGGGAAGGCCGATCCCTGGAGCTGACATCTTCCATCCTGCTGCCGTTTGCCTTGACCCTGACAATTGTGAGTATTTGTTTATTTGCGGGTGGTTCGGGTGTCGGAATATACCCTGTGCGGGCGATCTCCATCGGGATGCTGGTGATTCTGCTCTTCGTCATGCAACCGGCTAAGGTCCGCGAGTCAATAAGGGGTATCATCCGGGGCCGGTTGCCGAGATCGGGATTTTGACAGAAGACAACGATTGACAGGGTCTGATTCGTTCAATATCATGCTTTTTCTTTGGCATTTCAAGGGTGGGAATTCAATCATAATGGAGCGTGAAGATGGCAACGAATCGAATTCATGATGTTGTGATTTTCGGTACCGGTCTGGCCGGTTTGCGGGCGGCTGTGGAGATTGCCCGTCAATCCCAGGATCAGGTGGATATGGCTCTCGTGTCCAAAGTGCAGATAATGAGAGCGCATTCGGGGTGTGCCGAAGGCGGAACGGCTGCCGTTCTGAGGGAAGAGGAAGGAGACAGCTATGACCTGCATGCCTGGGACACGGTGAAAGGATCGGATTTTCTGGCCGATCAGGATGTCGTGGACCGTTTTGTCGGGATATCCCCCCGGGAAATCCGGCTTCTGGATCACTGGGGTCTGCCCTGGTCTCGGCGAAAGGACGGACGTATCTACCAGCGCCCATTCGGAGGGCACAGTTATCCGCGGGCCACCATGGCAGCCGACAAGACCGGATTCGTGGAAATGCAGACGCTCTATGATACACTGACCCGGTATAAAAACTGGACGAATTACCACGAAGTATTCGCCACGGATATTCTGGTGCATGATGGCAAGTTCTGCGCGTTGAGCGCCATCGATTGCACGACCGGGGAGTATCTCGCCATCCGCGGGAAATGCCTGCTGATCGCCACCGGCGGCCTGGGTTGTCTTTACGGATTTACAACCTATTCCCAAACCGTGACAGGTGACGGCCACGCTCTGGCCTTCCGCGCCGGACTGCCGCTTGAAGATCCTGAATTTCTCCAGTTTCACCCCACCGGACTGGTTCCATCCGGAATCCTGATGACCGAAGGGTGCCGGGGCGAAGGCGGCTATTTGAGAAATAAGAACGGTGACCGGTTCATGGATAAATACGCGGCCAGCCGCATGGAACTGGCTCCCCGTGACATCATTTCCAGAGCTGAAATGACGGAAATCATCGAAGGCAATGGTATGGACGGCCCCAACGGCCTGGATTACATCTATCTAGACCTGACTCATCTGGGCGCTGAAAAAATCAATCACCGCTTACCCCTCATCCGGGAAGTCACCATGAAATTCCTGGGTCTGGATCCGATCAAGGAATCCATCCCGGTCAGACCGGTTGCACACTACTCGATGGGCGGCATCGAAACCGACATCAACGGTAGAACCCGCATCGAGAACATCTGGGCTGCAGGGGAAGCTGCATGCGTATCGCTCCACGGCGCAAACCGCCTGGGCACAAACTCCACAGCCGAATGCCTGGTGTTCGGAGGTATCGCCGGAGAAGAAATGTTGAAATATCTCAAAACCAACCGGATCGAACTGCCTGAACTGCCAAACGAAATGCTCCTGGAAGCGGAAAACTGCATCTTCAAAAATATGCTGGAACGAAACGGATCCGAAAATCCATACATACTCCGGGAAGAACTCCGGGCAATCATGGATTTTCATGCAGGAGTCTATCGGGACGGCAAAGAACTGGAAGCGGGATTGAACAAGGTCAGAAATCTGAAGGAACGATTCCAGAACATCGGCATTCACGATAGAAGCAGAGTTTACAACACCAATCTCATCAACAGCCTGGAAACCGAAAATTTGTTACTGCTGGCCGAAATGCTTCTGATCGCCGCCTTGAATCGAACCGAATCCAGAGGCGCCCATTCCAGACGGGATTTTACGGAACGCAATGACAAAGAATGGTTGAAACACACGCTTGTCACTCTGTCCGAAGGCAAAATGAGAATCACTTATAAACCGGTCACCATTTCAAAATGGAAACCAGTCGAACGAAAATATTAAAGTATTGGTTTAGGTTTCACCGGCAACCGTTGCATGTTACGGCTGGCCGGTTTGAGTCACTTTCAGGAAAGGATGACACATGTTGCAGTTGAAACGACATCCGAACAAGCTGGGAATCGGAGGATGGCTGTTGAAGGGTCGATGGGGATATGAACGGTATCTGTATATCCTGCATCGTATCACCGGCCTGGGGATTCTCACGTATTTTCTGCTGCACATCTTTGTAACGAGCAGCAGGGTCCTTGGCATGAAAACCTGGGAAGCCGTCATGGGAGTGTTGCATCATCCGGTATTTATGCTGGGGGAGTATGCCGTGTATGCGGCTTTTATATTTCATGCCCTGAACGGGATCAGACTCATATTGATCGAATATGGATTTGCAGTGGGGAAGGCTGAGGAGCCGGTGTATCCTTACCGGTCGTCGGTCAATGTTCAGCGGCCGCTGGGTGTCGGTGTCATGGTATTGGCCGTAATCCTGGCGCTGGTGGGCGCAGCGCGTTTTTTTATGTTGAACGGAGGGTAGTCGGATGCGGAAGTCGACGGCTTGGAATCTGCACATGCTTGCAGGCTTATGTCTGGTCATCCTGCTGGGCATTCACATGATCACAACCCATCTTGACCTGATACTGGGGTGGTTCAATCCCGCGGGGGGTGAAGCCATCAACTGGAGGAATGTGGTGGGGCGGGGGATGCACCTGTCCTGGATGCTGTTTTATATCTGTTTCCTGGGAATTGCCCTGTACCATGGATTGTACGGTTTGCGGTCGATTCTTTTTGAACTCACCCTGACACGCGGCGCGGAAAAGGTTGTGACGGCCGTGCTGGTGACATTCGGGATTGCCCTGTTCATAATGGGAGCTGCTGCCGCAGTAGTATTTCAATCACAGGCAATGGGGGCATAGGACGCGGTTATGACAAACGAACGAAAATCATGCGAAGTTGTGTTTCATGTCCGGAGATTCAATCCGGAGACGGATGAAAAACCTTACTGGCAGCAGTTTACGGTCAAGGTTGAGCCCGGGATGACCGTTTTGGACGGACTGCATCAGATCAAGCGGCAGCACGATTTTTCCCTGGCCTGGCGGTATTCCTGCCGGATGGGCGTATGCGGCTCATGTGGCATGCTGATAAACGGATCGGCCACTCTGGCATGCAACACCCAGATTCTGGATATATCCGATCGAAATCTGACCATCGCAGCGCTCCCGAATTTCAAAATCATCCGGGATCTGGTTTCGGACCTGAGTCCGATGTTTGAAAAACACGTGGCGGTTCTGCCGTATATGCTGAGGGACGATATCCAGGAGATGCACGAACCCACCGGGGAATATTATCAGAGTCCCGATGATCTCCTGGAGTATCTTCAATTCACCTATTGCATCAAATGCGGCTGCTGCATGGCTGCCTGTCCCACCATGGCGACCGATGACGCGTTTCTGGGACCGCAGCCGCTGGCCCAGGCATACCGATACACCATCGATAACCGTGATGACGGGACCGACCGGCGGAAGAAGGCGGTGACCGTTGAACACGGCCTGTTCAGATGTCATTACGGCGGGGAATGCTCAGCCGTTTGTCCCAAGGGAGTGGATCCCGCCCGTGCGATCCAACTGATGAAAAAACAGCTGTTTTTCGATTTCCTCAAACTGACGAAACACAAAACACCCGCTCATGTTCTAGGCCGACCGGAAGGTGTGGAGCGCAATCCCAAGATCCCAGAGCCGCCGCCGTATACTGTTGAACAGGAATAAATCCGATCGAATTAGAACCGGGGTTGCGGATTCCGGGAGTGATCGATGGAATGGGATCATCTGCTGAGGCTGGCTTTCGATATAAAGGATCTTGGCGGCAGAGCGCTCATGGTCGGCGGGGCGGTCCGGGACCGGCTGATGGGTTTGCCGGCTGCGGATTACGATCTCGAGATCTTCGGGTTGAATCTGGATGATTTGAAGCGGGTGTGCAGGCGTCATGGCAGAATATCGGTTGTCGGCGCTTCATTCGCCGTGTTGAAGCTTGCATTCAAAGATGGCAGCGTGATCGATGTTTCGGTGCCCAGAAGGGAGATTTTATCCGGAAGTGGGCATCGTGACTTCAGGATCGATGCGGATCCCGGGATGAGTTACCGGGAGGCTGCCATGAGGCGGGATTTGACCGTGAACGCCATCAGTCAGGATCCGCTGACGGGTGAGATCATCGATCCGGTATCCGGCCGGAAGGACCTGGAAAAAAAACTACTCAGGCACATCAGCCCGCGATTTGGAGAAGATCCCCTCAGGATTCTGCGGGTCATCCGCCTGTCAGCTCAGCTCGATTTCACCATCGCTGACGAAACTCTTGAACTGTGCCGCTCCATGACCAGCGCCGGTTTGTTGGCGGCGCTGCCCAGAGAGCGGATTGCGGAGGAGATCAGGAAACTGTTCGTGAATGGGCGGCCCGGTGCCATATTCAGGGCGATGACTGATGCCCGTACGATCGGGCTTTATAAAAGTCTGTTTCATGAGGTTCACAGCTTGTCGGGCGTTCCTCAGGATACCCGGTATCATGCCGAAGGGGATTGTTTGACTCACACCCTGCTTGCGATAGACCGGGCGGCATGGGTGGCGGAAAGAGACGGACTGGACGATGCCCGGCGTTACATATTATGTCTGGCAGCCCTGTGTCACGACCTGGGCAAACCTGTGACGACCCGCATCGAATTCGATGGATCCATAACGACTCACGGTCACGATAAGGCCGGCCCGGCTCCGGCGGCGGCTCTGATGGCCAGGATAACGGAAGCGAAACAGGTCACCCTGCAGGTCACGGCACTGGTGAAAAATCACATGCGTCCCCTGTATCTTGCACAGTTGGCGGCTGTGACGGATGCGGCTGTTCGGCGCTTGGCCAGGGACATCCACCCGGCATCCCTGTCCGATCTCTGTCGACTGGTCGAAGCCGATACACTGGCTTCCCATTCAATCGACGGAACGGACAAGTTGAATGCCCATGTTTTCCTGCGTGAACGTGCCGAAAAACTTGGCGTGGAAGGTCATCCACCACCGCCGCTGCTTCAGGGACGTGATCTAATCCGCTTGGCGCGGGAAGGCAGACTGCCGTCACGGTTTCAGCGTGGCGGCAGGCATTTCAAACCGATACTCGAGGAAATCTATGAAGCCCAGCTGGATGGATCGGTAACCAGCGTCAGCGATGCGGAATCAATGGCTGTCCGGCTTGCCGGTTTTCCGGATCCATCCTGATATCCTGGTTTAATTTCTCGGATGCTTCCTGAAGTTTTGAGATGATGACGGGCAGATCCGGATGTGCCTTGAGGGCGATTTCGAACTGATCGACCGCAGAGCGGTAGTCATTCAGTTCCATGAATCGGGTTCCCGCCTTGAAATGAATATCGAAGCTTCCCTTCTGTTTTACCCAGAATTCATAGGTGTCGCGCAAGACGGGATCGAGACCGGAATGGATCAACCGGATCTCCGAAAGGGCGGCCTGAATCCGTGTCCGGGCTTCGGGAAGTGACTGGAGCGGGTATGAACCGTACAGCGAAACGACCTGCATCAATGACAGCATCTTTTCGATATCCGTATACCCCGCTTCGCGCCGGCAGTCCTCCCAGGAGAGCCAGGTGCCTGTAAACTGGCAGGATGGTATGAGGCCAATGGTTACGATTGCATCGGCCAGGGCTCCGGCGATCAGATAGTGCCCGAAATCGGTTGGGTGGACATGATCCACGAACAGATCGTAACCGGGACAACCCGCTGCCGAAGCTGCATCGAACGGCACTCGCAGATCGGCTGAAACGATCCGGTCCGAAGGATCGGAAGCGATCGCAAGCACGGTATCGTTTATGCCGGAATGAGCGCGGAACCGCAATCCGTCCAGATCCCTGGCGCGTTGCAGCAGATGGCAGCCTGTTTCTCTGCGGTTCAATCCCAGCGACGCCTTTCCAGACAGAAACTGGCCCCATGCAAATTCCGGATCGATCTCGATCAGGCGGTTTCCGATGGCCAGAGCCCGTTCGAAATCCTCTTCCGAAAGAGCGGTCAAAGCTTCCCGGACCATTCCATTCAATTCGGTTTCGGTTTTATTCGGGAGCGCTTTCATGGGACTGAGACCTTCGATGTTCGATACCACGGTTCCCAGCAGGACCGGAACATCTCTAACGGCACACAAGTCCGAAATCAGTCTCAGGTTTTTACCGTAATTTGATATCGTATCCGCTACGGCCTTCGAATTTTCACGAATGGCCTGATCTTTCGCCATCACTTCGATCAATCCCTTCTGAACCTGTCCGGAATTTCCCGCCCGGAGGCGGCCGGTCAGTTGTCTGATAAAGCGGTAGACGGAAGTTTTCTGAAGGTTCATGATCCATCTGGTTACGGTCCGGGAGCGGCTGAACGAATAGGAGGATCCCGAACCGAATGCGCCGTAGAATTCGTTGTGTCCGCTGTAGATGATGATCAGATCCGGTGACGCTTCCAGCAGTTCGCGGACCAGATCGACGAGGGCGTAGCTGTTCAGGGCGGTTACACCGCAGTTTAAAACCTGAACGGTATTATTCCGGCAGGAATGACTCAGTAGAATTTCAAGCAGCGAGGGAAATGCAACATTGTAGGGATAGGGATATCCCTGAACGGATGAACCCCCCAGAACGGCGATCCGAATTTCCCCGATCGGTTTGACTCTGGCAAACCGATCGGCGTGAATCGAAGGCATCTGGATGGATCGGTTGTCCACCATTCCCGGCAGGAACCGGGTGGCGATCCCGGGATTCAGCTGGACCCACCCTTCATGATTATCGACTGGTATGATCAGTCTGGGAATGTCAAACCGGCCGGTCAGGCGGAGTGATCCTTCCATGACCGCAAAAAACAGAAGGATTACGATGATGGAAAACAGGGTATGTTTGACCGGAGCGGTTGATTTTCTCACGAATAACCTTTTATGATTCAAGTATATCTCCCGGCGCTTAACACTCTAGTTCCGGCATGTCGGGGGTGTCAAATAAGTTGAACGATTCATCCAGGGAGGATTTCCATGAGTCTTGAAGCGATATTCAAACGCAGAAGTATCCGGAAATTCAAACCGAACCCGGTCGAACCCGAAAAAATCCGCCACCTGCTGGAAGCGGCCATGGCCGCTCCATCGGCCAACAACCGTCAACCCTGGCACTTTGTGGTGGTCACCGGTCGGGAAACCCTGAACCGCCTGGCACAGGCGCATCCCTATGGGAAAATGCTTTCTGAAGCGACACTCGCCATTGCCGTCTGCGGCGACCCGGAGATATCGGAAGCCTATTGGATCCAGGATTGTTCGGCTGCGACCGAGAATATACTCATTGCAGCGGCAGCGCTCGGCCTGGGATCGGTCTGGCTTGGATGCACGCCCCGCAGGGATCGGGATGCTGCGGTTCGAAATGTCCTGGGAATACCGGAAAATCGACCGGTATTGAGTTTGATTGCCATCGGCCATCCGGATGAACACAAAGAATCCCGCACCCAGTATGATGAAAAGAAGGTTCACCGGGAATCCTGGTAGACATTCCGGATTTCCCGGATCAGTGAGTGGTCCAGTCCAGCCGTATCACATCGCCCAGAAGTTGGGCTGTTCCGTGGCGAATCAGCCCGCCCCACCATGAATAAGTTGCCGGCGGAACGCCATGAGGCCATTCGGGGATCGACAGAATGGGGACCCAGTCCGACAGGCCGACCCATTCCGCCAGGTCGAAATCGAGTTTTATATCCAGTACGATCATGGCCGGCTCACCGGTAAATGCGGGATAAAACAGGAACTGACTGCCGATTTCCAAAAGAATATATAAATCCACCATTTCATCCAGACCGGGACCATAAATCTGGATATAGGTGTTCAGGGGATCGCCGGGAAGGATATTGGTGCTGTCCATGGCGAACCGGAGATCGGGTGGTTCGGTGAGATCGGCGAATCCCATCAGGATCACGTAAGTCGAAACCCATGTTTCATCTTCCGTATCGGGTTTCAAAGGATTTGGCGGGATACCGCCGTCGCTGTCCGTATCGAAGCTGCGGATGTAATCGGATTGTTCAAACGATACCCTGCGGTGGCGGAAATCCCCAGTCGTCCGCCACAGAGCGTTCTGGGCGAGCGACTGCCAGGAATCCCATGCCAGCACCCAGGCATCGGTGCCGTAGCCGGCCGGATCGTAATACTCGTTCAGATCGACCAGCTGTGAATCACGCCAGGCTGCAGCGGATTCCGGATCGTCCGGAAACAGCACATCCAGAACACATGCTGCCGAAATCCCGCCGGAAAGCGCCCATCCGGTTTTATTGATATTTTCAGGATCCGATTCCAACCAGAGTTTGATCCGGCCGGCGAAATCCTCTGCTCCCAGCCGAAATGTGTCGTTCGATACAAAATCGGCGTATTCGTTCAGGTTCCAGGCGGACCAGGACAGGGTCAGCGCGTTCCGAACTCCGACATTGGGCGGGCTGGCCTCGAAAGGAAGGTCATCGGCGTGATCCATGATATATTGCGCGCACACAGCCGCATAACCGGCATGGCTGTCATCGCCGTACACCGATTCATATTTCATGGCGCAGCGCAGACCCCACCCGCAGTTCCAGACCCGGTAATACTCCCCGGAACCCTCTTCCAGCCAGGCCGGATGGTTCAGGCAGTAGGTCCATGCATCGTCGACGTTCTGATCGAAAGAATCGTCTCCGGTCAACTCGTGAAATCTGCTCCAGACGAAGATCGCTTCCTGAGTATTGTCCGTCTGAACGATTCTGTCCGGTCCGGTTCGGTATTCATCCTCGATCATACCGCCGAATTCGGGATCGGCCTGTTCCTTGACCTGGTATGCATCCAGAAATCCGCATATATTCTGAAGTTCGACCAGAAAATCGATATGATCCCCGGGCGACCGCTTGGCCGGCTGAAAACACGAAATACCGCCTCCTGAAATAAAGTGATGTTCCTGGGGCGGAGTCGCCAGGGCGTTCGCGGAAAACATCATGAATAATATCCAGAATATGTTTTGACCGAAGTTTTGAATCCGCATGACAACCTCCTTTTTCTCATGAAATTAACCCGTATCAGATAACCGGTCAACCACCTTACGGCTCGAGCTGCAAAATCGATTGTCTGACAGCCTGGGATTCGGGTCGATCCAGTGCTTTTTCAAAGTCCTGTTCCACGGCGAAACGGTGGATTTCCTCCAGATTGATGTTGGCTCTCAGATTCTCCGGAATGGATCGGTATAGACGGTCCGCCTTCGGGAATTGCCTGCGGTATGCGAGATCGACTGTCTGAATGAACCGGGCGGCGTGTACCATGTTCTTGGGGAGCGGCTCCTGGAAATCGGGATTGTTTGTGCGGGAGACGACCGACAGCCAGAATGCATCGGATGGCGCATTCCGGGGAATGAAGCAGGCCAGCCAAATACCGACGCCTGTGATCCATATCCATATAACGGACAAGACAGCCCATTGCAGTCGGGAGTTTGCCGCCACGTATCTCCAGCCGACCATGCAGAGCAGCTCCGCAAACAGCACGATGCTCAAACCGATCCAACGGTCCGCGGTGTGGGGCGCGTCAACCAGTGTGTAAGCCGGTTTGGTGAATTTTTCGAAACCGGTCAGCCACAGCGACCATATGGATTCGTTTTCACTATCCAGATATGTCCGGGGTGATCGCATGTTGAATTCGGAACTCCGGTTCTGAAACAAAAGAGAAAGATCGTCGATGTTTTTTCTGAAAGCGCTGGCGGTGAATACGGCCCAGATGCAGAGCGCTGAGATCAGGAACACACGGCGCCATGTTGACAACCGCGTCAGCAGATATCCCAGTCCGACGGCGGTAAACGGCAGAAGAGCCGATAATCTGCGGGGTCCATAAGAGGAACCGGCCCACCAGTCGTGCGCGCAGGCGGAAACATATAAAGAAACTGCACAGTAGAATAGACCGCCCCATAAAATGGATTTCATGTGTTTCTGCGGGGTGCGATGTATGGCTGCCGGGAGATATAAAAGTCCAAGCACAAAACCGGGCGACCAGGGCAGTACGCCATGATAACTGCTGAAGATCAGCGGGATCAGTTCCGGATCACTCCAGAGCATGAAATCGGATCCCTGGGGCATGACCAACCATTGATCAAATTGAATTTTCCACGCAGCGGCTTGAACGAATACAACGGAAAGAAAAGCAGCCAAACCCGGCATGAGATTGAAAAAGGCCGTTCGAATGCCCGTTCTGAATTCATCGGATGAATGCCCGTTCGTTTTGAAATAATACAGGATAACCGGCATCAGAACGATGAACCAGGTTATTTCCTGCCAGCGGCTTATGGCCAGCAGGCCCAGAGACAGTCCGGTCAGAATCGCATATACCCAACGGCGCCGGTTCAACCATAATATGACGCCAAACAGGCTGAAGGTGGAAAACGAAGCGCTGAGTAAATGTGAATTCAGGTAGAATCGTGTTCCGTAAACCATGAGTGGACTCACGATGACGGCGAGAGCCGATACCGGGCGGCTGAGATTGCGCGACAGATTGAACTGCCTGAGTATGTATTCAAGGGCGATAATGGTCAGTATCAGGATCACCATGTTGCCGATTGAAATGAACCGTCTGAGGTTCAGGAAAGCGCTCGGCTGGGAGGATGAAATCACCGGAAGAGAATACAGACCGTGAACGATCGCCGGACCGATGCTGAAGCAGTTGTGGATAGCGCCTCTGGGCAGGATAATGGTCAGAGCCCTGTAGCGCTCCGGCAGTTCATTCGGGAAAACCATGAGGTTGTTCTGGAGCGACAGATCGTGATCCTGGAACAGCGAGATCATCTGGGACATGTAAAATGATTCGTCCCATCCATAAAACGTAGCCATCCTGTAAAACCAGGCAAGCAGCAATACGCCGGCGATAAACCATTTCCAGCGGTCAGATCCCGTGAGGAGACCGCGCAGGACGGCCATCAGCTCAACCGGTTTCTCGGAGAGTAACCGGATCCGACTTTGTTTGGCATCCCGGTAGAAAATTTCTGTCCCGGGGTTACATGTCCGTAAGGGGTGGGTGTTTCGGTGGGCGTGGGTGAACAGGTGGGCGTTTCGGTTGGTGGGGGTGTTGGAGTCGTTGTGGGTGTGCATGTGGCCGTCGATGTGGATGTCGAAGTGCAGGTCAAAGTTGGGGTTCGAGTTGATGTGCAGGTCGGGGTTTCAGTCGGGCTCGGGGTTTCAGTCGGGCTCGGAGTGGGTGAAGGTGTGCAGGTTCGTGTTGCGGTCGCTGTGCCGGTTGGTGAAGGGGAGCAGGTGGGGCTTCGTGTCGGGGTCATGGTGAACGGCGGGGGATCGACATGGAGGTACGGCCAAAGAAGCCCATGTGAGCCTTCCGAGCTCCAGGCACCCAGCTCGAACAGGTAAATGCCATCGGCTCCGTCGAGAGAATGCGCCGGCAGCTCGATATCCAGACCGAAAAATCCGTCGCCGGCAGCGCCGTCGGTGTGTTTCCCGTCGTCGTAAAGTTCCAGCCCGGTATCGGAACCCTCGAAGAATAGTGTCACCCGGTCCGGCGGCAGGCCGGACGGATTAACCGCCCAGGCAAATAGGTACAACCGGCAGGGTGAAGATCCTGTTTCCAGGTATGAATACAGGTATCCGGCCAGGCGGATATAAGGCGCTTCGATGTCGAATTCGGAGGATTGGGTTCCGTTCTTTGAACAGGCGGGATACGCCTGTTTGTCCGTTCCGTGAATTATCAGAAACGGCCATGGTTCGCTGAGGTTGCCGGTTGAGTCTTCGGCCAGAACTGTCATCAGAAGATTGCCGGATTCGGTGAGGAAAACCGGGATATCCGCGGCAAAAATCATGTCACGGGGACCGAAATCACCATGCATTCCGTCATCATGCAGAGTTCCCAGTAATTCTCCGAAGACCGGATCTCCTCTGAAAAGAAATACGGATTTAATGTCATCGACACCATCCGGATCGCTGACTGCAGCCATGACCTGGATTGAATCCATCGACCAGGACATCACGCGTGAATCCATGAATCCGGCGGCCAGGATGATCGGTTCGGAATGGGGAAGCGTTGCTTCCAGAGATTGGATGTGACGGTTCGGATCGCCGCTGCATATCGTGAAGGTCCGGTTTCCGCCTTCGATTTCGGGCCAATATCGGTTCCGGTTGAGCGGAATCAGCCGGACCTCGTTCCATTGGTCGCGGCTCAACACGCGGTAATGGATGATATCCGTCTCGGTCCAGACCACCATGAAATCTCCGGTTTGATTGAAAGCGCCACGTGGAACGGCCGGACCATCGCCCTCGATGATTTGATCTCCCAGTGAAATCCGCTCCCCCGTTCCACTCCCGGTCCATGTACCGTCTTGCCTGGCTGCATGCCAGATTCCGTCAACGTACCAGCCTGAAGGGCCGTTCATATAGGCCGCCCACACCAGATGCGGTTTGCCGGATTCAAGGATGGAAAGATCGGGAGCGCCGGATCCGCCCGGATGATTCAGGATTTCCTCATTCATCCAGCCGAACGCCGAGTGATAGTACCGGTAGTGAATCTTGATATAACCAGATCCGGTGGCGATCCATGCGCAATGAAAACCGGCAGCGGGATCGGCGCATATATCCGGATCCATGTTATTCGTCTGGCAGGTGGAGATGTCGGTGAGCTGCCCCGGAATGCCATCGGTGATGCGGCAATGGGTGATCATCATGATGTTTCCTGTATGCCGCTCGAAGATAATTTCGGCCGTTCCGGATCCGGTGCTTGCCACCACTGGTTTTGAACATCCGGGTTGCTGGGTCGCCCTGTACAGGATGATCGGATTGCTCCAGGAAGCATATTCGGATCGGCGGGAATAAAAGATTTTCATGTTACCGGAATCGCCCCAGACAACGTGCACCGTTCCATCCGGTCCGACCGCTGCCCTCGCCCGGCTGAACTGCCAGCCGAAGTTGTTGGATCCGGGGATTTTTTCTGCCGATTCCCAGCTTCCGCCTGCACTTTTTCTGGCGTGATAAACATATCCGTCGGAAAGATGTGTCCACACGACATGGGAGGTTCCGTCCGGCGAGACCGCCAGGTCGCATGAATCGTTACCGAACCCGACATCCGTTTCCTGTGAAAACGTGTAATCCGAACCCTGAATTGATGTCGCGACCGCCCAGATCCAGATCCAGATACTGACGGTGATTGTTCTGTATTTCATGGGGATGCCGCCTGCTTCGAAGGTAATGATTCCGGCCGGTGATTGCCGGCCGGACCCGAGTCGTAGCTCATCAGACCTGAAGATACCAGTAAAACGGCGAATTTCAAAAGAAAAACAGGAAGTGAATCCGCGCCCCGGTTTCGAACATTTTTTTCATGGCGGCGTATTGCTATAGTGAGTTTTGATCTTGAGTTATCCGGGTAGAAGGAGGTTGGTTGGAAATGAAAAAGTTTTTTACAATACTGTTTGTCGTTCTCGGATTGGTGACATTCCTGTCCGTATTGGCGGGCGCCGGAATCGGAGTGATGGTGCATTTCACCAGAAGCCATGTTCCGGAAAACAGTGTAATGGTCATCGATTTTCAAAACAAGATCGTCGAATTCGATCCCAGCGTGTCGCTGGCGAAGTTCCTGTACGAAGATACTTTGACAGTGCGGGATGTCGTCGATGCGATCGATGCGGCATCATCCGATCAAAGAATCAAGGGACTGGTCGCGCGGATCGGATCCGGAGGGCTGGGTGGGGCCACCATGGAGGAATTCCGCAGCGCCGTCGGCAGATTCAGAAAATCGGGGAAATTTACCGTGGCGTATGCTGAGACTTTCGGTGAAGTTTCCTCAGGCAACGGCACTTACTTTCTGTCGACCGCTTTCGAAGAGATCTACATGCAGCCGTCAGGTGATGTCGGTTTGACCGGGCTTTATGCTGAATCTCTGTTTTTAAAGGGTCTTTTCGAAAAACTCGGCTTGGAACCCAGGATGGATCACCGGCATGAATACAAAAATGCGATGAACACGTTCACAGAGAAGCAGTTCGACAGTGCCCACCGGGAATCGATGCAAAGCATCGTTGATTCCATCTTTAGTACGTTCGTCCGGGAGATGGCGGGATCCCGGAAAATTCCTCCGGATCAGATGGATAATCTAATCGATAACGGGCCCTACCTGGGTATCGAAGCGCTTGATGCCGGTCTGGTGGATGGTTTGATGTACCGGGATGAAGTGCTGGATCTGGCCAGGAGCAAATCCGGGGGAAATTGCGATTTTGTGAGCCTGAACCGCTATATCGGCAGGATGGACCGGCCCCATTCGGAAGGTGAGACTGTGGCGTTGATATACGGGCTGGGAGGCGTTCAGCGGGGTGACAGCTCGTTCGATCCCCTGTCGGGGGATATGACAATGGGTTCGGATACGGTTTCCAAGGCTTTTCGAAGCGCCGTCGATGATGAAGATGTCAAGGCCATAATATTCCGGGTGGACAGCCCGGGCGGGTCTTATGTGGCATCGGACACCATCTGGCGGGAGACTGTTAGGGCTCGCGATTCAGGTAAACCGGTGATCGTCACCATGGGGAACGTGGCCGCGTCCGGCGGATATTTCGTATCCATGGCTGCCGACAAGATTATCGCCCAGCCAACCACGCTGACGGGTTCGATCGGTGTTCTGGGCGGAAAATTCCTGACGGGGGATTTGTGGAACAAGACCGGGATCACATGGGATCATGTGCAGACAAGCGAGAACGCTTCGATGTGGACCGGTCTCGAGGACTATTCCGATAAGGGCTGGGAGAGGTTTCAAGCATGGCTGGACCGCGTTTATTCCGATTTCACTCAGAAAGTGGCATCCGGTCGGGATATTCCCCATGAAACCGTGCTGGAGATTGCCAAGGGAAGAGTGTGGACCGGGGAACAAGCTCTGGAAAACGGCCTGATCGATGCACTCGGCGGATTCGAAACGGCGGTTGATCTGGCGAGGGAAAGCATCGGAGCGCCTCCAGGGACCGAAATCAACTTGGTTGTTTATCCCAAGCGCAGATTCCCTTTCGAAGAACTGTTCATGAAAAAATCAGATATTATACGCCAGTCCTGGATGTCCATGATCCAGTCAATCAGAAAACTCGGTCCGGTGGTCCGGATCCTTTCGCAAATGGGTAGGATCGGCGAACCGGATGCACTTCTATGGAACGGGCAGTTCAAAATGGAATAATAAACCTGGAATCGCTGCACAATACCGGTCAATAAAACACTCCTTTCAATCCGAAAGGAGCTGCCCAGTGGGAACAGACACAAAAAAAAGATTCTGGAAACGGGCTGTCCGGCTGATTGTATGTTTTTTCATGATTTTGCCGGCAGGGACTGAAGCGGGGCGGAGTATACGGAACTGGAGCAATGGTAACGGCGTGCTGGCGTTGCGTTTCAATCCGTTCACCGGACAACTGTGGTCCATGACCAGCGGCGGTCTGGTGAAGTGGGACTGGCGGACGGGGCAGCATGAGAAATACACGACGAACGATTTTTTGAGTGACAACTGGTGTTTATCCGGCGTTATCGACAAAAAGGGCGTGCTGTGGTGCGGAACTATGGCAGGCGGCATCATGATGTTCGACGGATTCGATTGGACATCGATCAAATCGGAAAAAGACAAAATACCCTATAATGAGATCTCCGCCATGAGTGTCGACCCGGACGGCAGAATTTATGCGGGTTTCGGATCCGCATTCGGCATGGGATTGGGCATTTATGAAGGAATGGAGTGGAACTATCTCACCGTTGCGGACGGTCTTTGCAGCAACTACATCTATGACATTCTGACTGACCCGCGCGGCGCCTGGATTGCGACCCGGGGCGGGTTGAACCGGATTGAGAACGCCAGGGTCGTCGGATCATTTACAGAATCGGATGGATTGCCGTCATCCCGGATATTGTGTCTTGATTATGATACCGAAGCCAAACTGTGGATCGGTACGGATGACGGATTGAGTTGTTTTCAGACCGGTGTGTTCCGAAATTATACTGCAGCGGACGGTCTGCCCGATAACCGGATTCAGGCGGTCAGGTGGTGCCCGGATGGGCGGATCCGGGTGGGGACACCGAAAGGCCTGGCTTTCAACGCTCTGGACGGCTGGCATACTCTGGATTCCGGAAACGGATTGAGCGGAGATGATATCCGCGCAATCGAACTCCTGCCGGAAGATCACATCGCACTCGGTATATACAATATGGGAATCGATATTTTTCATGAACTCAGTCCGATCGGTCGGCTGCGTACGGATGATTTCTTGCCTGATAACGACGTCCGAGCTGTCGCAGCGGATGGCAACAGGATTTGGTTCGGAACATCAGGGGGAGGCATCGGCTGGTTTGACGGATCAGAGTGGTGGGTGGAGAAATCTTCGACCGGAATCGGGGCCGCTTTCATTCGGGCGATTGCGCTGGATCACCAGTGCACGGTGTGGTTCGCAACATTTGGAGACGGGATCTACAGCTTCGACGGCATACAGTGGTGTCATTACACGCGGCAGGACGGACTGCCGGTCGATGAAATCATGAGTATCTTCATCGATGATGACGGCAGCCGCTGGTTCGCCACATGGGGCGGCGGAATATGCCGGTTCGACGGTTCAAACTGGTGGATCATCGATGCCGATGACGGATTGCCCATGAATATGACGCACGACGTTCACAAGGATCTGAACGGATACTACTGGTTCACGCTGGATACCGGAGTTGTGCGTTTTGACGGAACCGGGTTTGTGTATCTGACCGAAGATGACGGATTGGTTTTCAACCGGGTGTACGACGTTCAGGTTGACCGGCTCAACTGGAAATGGTTTGGTGCCTGCAAAGGCCTTTCAATCTATGATGACGCGACGTTCACCAACTATTATGAAAGCGATTCCCAGTTGTCCCATTATCGGGTGCGGCATACCTGTTTCTTGGATTCAGGTATTGCCTGGATGGCTACAGGGAACGGACTGACATGGTTCGATGGCAGTGTTTTCCAGCATTACCGGACCCAAGAAGGCATGGCGAGCGCCGAAACCTATAAGCTGGCATTCGACGATGCGGGCCGCCTCTGGGCAGGCAGCGAAGGTGGTCTTTCACTGATTCTTCCCGGTGATTTCGGACCGTGTACCGAAACCGGTGTCGCCATTTCCATGCCATCCACGATTTTTCAGCCCGGTGATTACTGCTGGTCTGAACTGAAAGTCTGCAACGCAACCGGCAGCACCCTCGAAGGTTATTACCTTATAGCCGGAATCATGGTATACGGGGAATTTTTCTTCGCCCCCGCATTCCAGGCTCGGTTCGATTCGTTCATCGACGATTATCCTTGCTTTCCCGAGGGGAGCACCGAGATTGTTCTGGTACCCGATTTCATCTGGCCGGAAGGTTGTGGGCAGGCGTCCGGAATAACATGGTATGCCGCACTCCTGGATCCGGAGCTTTCTGAAATAACAGGCTCGATGGATACCTTTTCCTTTGGCTGGCGTGAGTGATAAAATCCGGATTTGTGAGTATCATTAACTGCCCCGAATGTGGCGTTCCCGTCAGCGAAAAGGCTGAATCATGCCCCAACTGCGGGCATCCGATCCGTTCCGATATCACTCCGGTTCCGGGCACGACGAAACACTTCAGGGGATTTGAATGGCGGACCCGGACCGAACTGTTCGGATGGCCTGTGATACACATCGCCTTCGGGAGAAACAAACAGACGGGAAAATGGATGGTGGCGAAAGGGTTGATCGCCGTGGGCCAGTTTGGCGTCGGCTTGATCACGTTCGCCCAGTTCGGGATCGGCGTGTTGTTCGGGTTCGGCCAGTGTATCGCGGGGTACACGGCCATCGCTCAGTTCGCCCTGGCTGTTTATTTTGGATTGGGCCAGTTCGCCACCGGGTATATCGCCATCGGCCAACTGGCATACGGGAAATACGTCCTGGCGCAGTTGGGCCATGGCGATTTTCTGTGGACTCCCAAAATAAAAGACCCGGAAGCGGTGCTGTTCTTCACGGAATTTTGGGAACGGATCAAAATATTATCCGGCTTCTGAAGATTCCGGTAAATTCCGGTCCAGGATCCTGTATCGAATCAGGACGATGGTATCCCAGGCGGCGTGGGCCCACATGGCAGCCGCCAGCCCGATATGACGGCGCATGTATCCCAGAGCGATACCCACCAGAAATATGGCAATGAAATAGTACAGGAAGGGACGGGATCTGAATCTAAGGCCGGTGTGGCCGGATGCAAAAACAAACGACGCCAGAAGGATCCCGGAGTATTTTTGAAGCATTCCCCTGAAAAAAAGCTCCTCGCCCCATCCTGCAGCCATTGCGATCACAACGATTTCCAAAGCGCCGGGTCGAATCATGCGGTACAGATCCATGGTCAGCCTGTTCAAGGGATTTAGGAACCGGCAATGCCGCATCAGAATCATGCTGATTCCTGAAACGCTTGCACCGAGAACCAGTCCGATTGCACTTTGCATTATCCAGCCTGTGTTCGACTCGAAAAGAGCGGAAAAGGGTTTTTTGAGGAGAACGGTTTCAATCAGCCAGGTCAATACCGTGAATCCGGCGGCGGAACCACCGATGAATATCCACAGGCCGGAACGGCTCAGACTGATTTCTCCGGGTAGCACATGATCAGTGGACGAAGGAGTATCCGGCATGTCCGGAGTATATCAATCGTCGCTCCGGGTGAAAAGATATCACCGGAGTTAAGGTTGACTGAAGGTGTGTGTTGGAGAACAATAAGCCGGCGAAAGGGATTGTGCCGGATGAATTCGAAGGTGTCGCCGGGATGGATGATATCGGTATGGCTCGTTATGGCTGTTCTGGCCGGTCAGGTCTCCAGGTCGGAAACCATCACGATCATGGCGGCGAATCTGACCAGCGGTGACTCGCAGAATTATGAAATGCCCGGCATCCGGATATTCCAGGGATTGAAACCGGATATCGTTCTGATCCAGGAATTTAATTATTTCGGAACGCTCCGTGATTTCGTCGATCTGGCGTTCGGAATGGAATATGACTATTTTGTGGAGTCGGGGAGCGAATCCATTCCGAATGGGATCGTGAGCCGGTTTCCCATTGTCGATGCGGGACAGTGGCCGGACGATTATTCTCCGGACCGGGATCACGCCTGGGCGGTGATCGATGTTCCGGGCGGAATCGATCTTCAGGTTGTCAGTGTGCACCTGAAGACAGGCGATGCGGTGACACGCGACAATCAGGCTCGTGCCATACGAGATCATGTCGAAGCGTATTTCGATGAAGGCCAATATATCGCCGTGGGTGGCGACTTGAATACCGTCAACCGTTCCGAGGCGGCGGTGACGACCTTCAAATCGTTCCTGGACGCCGATGACCATCGACCCGTCGATCAGCAGCTCAATTCCTATACAAACGAAGCCCGCAGCCGTCCTTACGACTGGATGATGCCCAACGGCCTCTTGGATGACCGTCATGCAAATCTGATGATCGGATCCAGCATCTATCCCGACGGACTCGTATTCGACAGCGCCGTCTTTGAACCGCTGGATGAGGTCATCCCGGTGCAATACGGGGATTCTCATGTCAGCGGGATGCAGCATATGGCTGTTATGAAAGCTTTCCGGGTCGGAGATCCGCCTCCCGCCACGCCCACACCGCAAGTCACGCCGTCACCCACACACACCGGGGAGTGTCCCGAAACCGGTGTCGAATTTTGGATGCCGTATCAGAAATTTTATCCCGGATTTAAATGTGCATGTACCGCCGATATCTGCAATGCTGACAGCGGTGTTTTAAGCGGATACCCGCTGTTCATCGTGCTGGGAATCCTGGATAATTATTTCTTTGCACCCGGTTTCACGGGATTCGATTATTTTATGAACACGTACCCTCCCGGTGAATCCCGGTTGACGGTCATCGCGGAATTTCAGTGGCCCTCGGGTGCAGGCAGCTTTGACGGGGCGATCTGGTACGGCGCTCTGACCGATCCGTCAATGACCGCAATTCATGGCCGGATGGGCACATTTGTTTTCGGATGGGCGGAATAAAACGATGCGTCCGGGTTGTTGATGTAGCCTTTCAGCCCAGAATACCCATCAGGCAGGCGCAAAGAAACCGGATTGAAAAGGACGGTTTGCAATGAACTGCAATATAAGCCAGAATGATCGAGAAAACCCGGTTTTGAAATTTATGGCCGGACAGGGGATCATAAATTGGAACTTACACGGAAAAAGCTGCATGATTACATTGACCTGATTCATCCGGGAACTCCGGCACAAAAAAAACAGCTGTTGCATGTCAAGTTGCTGGAACGGGTCGACAGCGGGATCCGTGATCTGTTCGACACCCGGATCATGGAAGATGAATCGGGTAAGATTGTCGCCAGTATCCGCCTGGTTAACCTGGCTCAGGATTTCTGGATTCTCTCAGAATTGACCATACGGGACGGGGTGCCCAAACAGCTTACCGATCGCGCCACCGATCTGATCGGCGAGATCATGAAACGAGCGGTTCATCTGAAAGCCAGACAGGTTTTCTCCCGGATCAATTCGCTGAATTACTTCGATCGATACGGTCATGTTCTGGCCGAAAACGGATTTCGCAGGATTGGTGAGCGGGTCGAATTTCAGACCCCCGTGAATGAACTTCCCGACGAAACGGGATCGCCGTTTGATTGGATTTCGATGGACCAGTCGGGGATGGAAACTGCGATCGATTTGTTCGGCAGGGTCAGCCAGGGCGCTCCCGACTGGGATCCGGACGACGATCCCGGTGAGCTGTTGAAATTATATTTTTCCGAGGAGGGATTGAGTTGCGGGCCGCAGTGTCTGCATATCGGCTATCTGAACGGGACGCCCGCTGCGGTCGTGATCGCGCAGGTAGCCCGGTCCGACGGCTGGTCCCGGATCACCCACATGGGCCTGATCCCGGATCTCAGGGGAAAAGCTTACGGCCAATGGCTGCACCGGCATGGATTTTCCATGATTCGCAGCCAGAAAGGCTCCCTATACCACGGCGGCTGCCTGGCGGCCAATAAACCGATGATCGCTCTGTTCAGAAAACACGGATGCCGGGAACATCTCCGGGCGGAGGAATGGGTCTGGAAATCTGCCGGCTGATAAACCGAACTCAATCATAAATTTCCCAGGTGTTGGTTTCCTGAGAGTATTTTGCAAGGTCCGTTTTGGTGTTTTTGTCCTTCAGGAAAATCATGGGTGTGGATTTGCCGTCCCGCTGCTTGCAGATCTTCCACCAGGCAAAAGTATGCACGTTCAGGAAAATACGCCGGTCCGATCTGGGCAGATCCTTCCAGATGGAGCTGTCAGCGTACAGCGTGATTTCGTCCGGTTTATGCCGGTCGTAACCGACATCCGTCACGCCCGCCTTGTCGGTTTTCGGGCTTTTGAGATGATTGATGAAATCTTCGGGTGTCAGAACATCGGGAGCTTCCGTCTCGGGATCCACACCGCATTCTCCCATGTCAATGAAGGAAATATCGTCTGTGGCTACTTTCCGTTTTGATCCACCTGGAAACCAGTATACGACCTGAGGTTTGCTGCTGGTTTCATCCCGATAGAGTTTCACGCCCTCGACAATGATGCCGCTTTTCAGATGGATATTGTAACATTCATAATCGACGGCCCAGCAGAACGCCGCTGCCAGTATCGCCGGAATCCATATCAGGTTTCTCATCACAACCTCCAGAATCGCGCGGATTGTTTCAGATCCGGATCCATTTCTCACTATTCGATAATAATACATAATCATCCCGATTTTAAGTCATATTTCCAATCGGGAGATCGCAGTGGGGTCTGTTTATGTCGTTCCTCGGATTCTGAAAATGATCCGATCCATGATGGTTCGCATCTCCTGCAAACCAGTGAGCATCCCCGTGCCGATGAAAATGACGGCTCCGATCAGGGCAGCTGTAAAACCGCTCAGGAGATTTCCGCTGGGAGTCAGCAGCTTTCGGTACAGCAATCCCGATCCAATCGCCAGCATAAGAGGCGGTAAAATACGCAGAAAGAAAGCGCCCATTCGATCCCGGGGATTGTCAAACCGTTTCCTGAGACAGATCAGCAGGAGGATCACATAAGTGGAGATTGCGATGGAAGTGGCGGTTGCCAGGCCGTTGATACCGTATTGATTGCCCAGGAATCCATAAAGGGGATATGCCGCCAGGGCGACTGCCGTTCCCAGCACCGGAGGGATCCAGGTGTTGCCCATGGCGTAAAATCCCCGGGCGGCCAGGGTTTGGGCCGCCCATGCCCACAGGCTCAGCGACAGAATACCCAGTGCAATACCAATGGCTGTGTGCTGTCCGGGCAGCAGGCGGTTTCCGTATATGACCCGGGCGATTTCCGGTCCGGCACATGTCAGTATGACCTGGGATCCGAACGCCAGGACCAGCATGTGCCGGATCGCTCCGGACATCGTCCGGTAAGCTTCCTGATTTTCCCCCCGTGCCAGAAGGCGGGTCAGAGTCGGGTATGCGGCCACTCCGGCGGCCAGTCCGAAAACACCCATGGGCACTTTCATCAGGGTTTTGGCATATTGCAGCGTCGAGATGGCACCTTCCCCGATCAGAGATCCAAAGCGTCGCAGAAACCAGTCGTCCACCACAACGATCGACCAGGCCAGCATGATCGGAAGCGAGCGCAGCAGATATGCCCGGACATCCGAATGAAAGAGTCGAACCCTAAGATACCAGGCCATTTTCATCCGCAGACAACCGATCAAAGGCAGTCCGAACGGCCCCAGAACACTCCCGGCCACCACCCCCCAGGCAAATCCGAACGCTCCGGCTTCCCGGCCGCCGATCAGACCACCTGCAACGATGCATGAAGTGTATATCAACGGTGCAAGGGCTGGCAGAATATGCCGGTCCCTGGCCTGCAGGGCCGCGGAAAGAAGACCGCCGATAATATGGAAAATCTGGGCGGGAAGCACGATCCGGGTCAGCAAAATCAGTTTGGCGGTTTGAGTGGAATCGAATCCAGGAGCCACAATGTTCGCCAGAACCGGTACGGAGAACCACAGGATGATCATGACAATACCCAGAATCAGGACCAGCAGGTTGGCGATCCGGCTGAACGATTCCCATCCCGACCGCTCCGCGCCACGGGCAAGATAACCCCCGAAAATGGGGATGAATACGATGGACAATGCACCGCCGGCCAAAAGATAATTCAGAAAATCTGGAATCACGAATGCGGTCCAGAATGCATCCGCCTCGTGTCCGCCGCCTAGTACCCGTCCAATTACCGCTTCTCGCACCAGACCGATCATGCGGGACAGGAGAATGGAAAAACCCCAGATCAGGGACGCGATGGTTATCCGTCGGGACATTGATTATCCCTTGTAAAAAACCTGTCAAGAAAGCCGATCGTCATCAAATCGGATCGTAGCAGTTCTGATCAAGGGGTCAAGTCTGCCCTTGACTCTTGCTCATTTTTTAACGCCCGATAACCTCAGCCATTCCCACATATCCATCTCCCCGAAGAGCTGCGTGATGCCCGGGTCGCTCAGGGCGGCATACCCGAACATCGGTTTCACCTTCCTGAAATTCCGGATCTTCCTGGAAACCATGCATGAAAAAACGTATACTCGGTGTCCGGTTCTCAGTTTTTCATGAACCGAAATGCAAATCCATCTACCGGGAGATCCAGGAAATATGACGGACTTCACTTTCAAACCCTTCAGTGAGATGACCGAAGCGGATTATGCCGCTATCGGATTCCGGTCGGGGCTCGAAATCCACCAACAGCTCCTGACGGCCAAGAAATTGTTCTGCCGTTGTCCGGCAGGGCGTTACAGCGAGAAATACGATGCTGAAATTTTAAGGCATATGCGGCCGACACTATCGGAACTCGGTGAGTATGATGGAACGGCACTCATGGAATTCAAGACGAAAAAAGACATTATCTACCAGATTCACCGGGAGACTGTCTGCACGTACGAGATGGACGACACCCCGCCGTTTGAATTGAACGAGGAAGCGCTGGACATAGCATTGGAGATTGCGATGCTTTACGACTGCAACATGGTTGATGAGATCCACATTGCACGTAAACAGTACCTGGACGGGAGTATTCCCACGGGATTCCAGCGGACAACGATTGTGGGTGTGGACGGGCATATCCCCTATCGGGACAGGAAAATCAATATCGTGCAACTGGGCCTTGAAGAGGATGCTTGCCGGGAAGTAAGTGATATCGGGCATCGGCGCACTTACCGGACCGATCGCCTGGGTATGCCGCTCATCGAAACCGTTACGGCACCGGACATGAGGACGCCACAGGAGGTCTCGGATGTTGCGAATCGACTCCGCTGGCTTGTGCGAAGCACCGGTCGAGTCCGGACCGGGATCGGCGCGGCGCGGCAAGACGTGAACGTGAGCGTGACGGGCGGTACACGGGTGGAGATCAAGGGTGTATCGCGGATACCGAGCATTCCGATGCTGACATACAGCGAGGCGATGCGGCAGTGGAATCTGCTGCGCTTGCGCGACGATCTTCATCGCCGCGGAATCACTCCCGAAACATTCTCAGCACGCTACGACAATGTCACCCGGCTGCTGCGGAAAACCCGATACCAGCCGATTCACAATGCAATCAATTCGGGAATGATTCTCCAGTGCGTCACGCTGGTGGGATTCCGCGATCTGCTGCACTGGAAAACCCAGACCGACACCTGGTTCTCACGCGAAATCTCGGATCGCATCCGGGTCATCGCATGCCTGACGACACTGCCCAATATGATCCATTCCGACAGCACCGCCGATACGATCGCGGCCTCGGAATGGCAGGCGATCAAGAAAGCTGTCGGAGCGGGTGACGATGACACGATCGTCATCGTATGGGGCGATCAGCGGGATGCCGAAACCGGGGCGAAGGAAGTGATTATCCGCGCCCGTGAGGCTACGATCGGCATTCCATCGGAAACACGCCAGGCGCTGCGGGACGGAACGAACGGCTTCGAACGGATCCTTCCAGGACCCGACCGCATGTACCCTGACACCGATATGCCGCCGAAAAAGATAACGACCGAACGGCTCGATCGAATTCGCAATCTCCTGCCGGAACCGTATTACGAGCGGGAATCCTGGTACCGGACCCTGGATATCCCGACCGATGTGATCACGCCGCTGTCCATTTCCTCTTATGCGGAACTGTTCAAGACGGCTGTGAAGCAATGGAATCTCGATCCGGTTGCGCTATCGGTTGCATTGATCCAATATCCGAAACGGCTGTGCAGGGAATTCCGGCATCTGGATGTAACGGGCATTTTGAAGGAGTCAGCGATGAATGAGATCGTTGATGCATTCCGGGATGGATCGATCCGCCGAGAGGGGATCCTGGTGGTAATGCGGAGCGTGCTAGAAAACGGAGGATTTTCACCCAACATACTGCCGCAGCCCTGCACGGATGCGGAACTGAACAGGATCATCGAAAATGCAATGATTGCTCTCGAAACCATGGCATTCAAAGATGGCGATCAGAAACTCCGAAAACTGAAGGGTCTCGTCATGGACCCGTTGCGCGGGCGTGTCGATAGCCGGATGGTGATGGAGAAGGTCGAACGGCTGGTTTCCGGAGGCCGGTCATGAACTCGCAAAACACATACAAGGGTTACCGCGGAGAAGTCCTTGCCGTCCTTCGGAGTTACCGGGCACAGGTGTGGAGCGACGCGGAAATCCACACAAACCGGGGCATATTCAAGGGTATCATCCTGCCTCGGTCCGAAACCGCCGATCCGCATCATGTCGTGCTCAAGCTCAGGTCCGGGTACAATATCGGCATAGCGGCCCGGAATATCCGGAACATCGTGATCGGAGGGCACCGGGAGGCTCATTACAAGATCCCGGAGAAGGAATTTCCGTATGATCCGAAGAAGGTGAGTGTAAAACTTCTGGGTACCGGCGGAACCATCGCGAGCCGGCTGGATTACCGCACCGGTGCAGTCATCCCCGCGTTCACGCCCGGAGAACTCTATGGATCGGTACCGGAACTCGCGGATATATGCAACCTGGAAACCGAGAAACTGTACGGTGTTTTCAGCGAGAACATGGGACCGGAGCAATGGATGGGCACTGCCAGGGCAATCGGCAGAGAAATCGAGAAAGGGGTCCATGGGATCGTGATCGGTCACGGCACCGACACAATGCATCATACTGCTGCAATTTTGTCATTCATGGTGCAGAATCCGCCGGTGCCGATCGTCATGGTCGGATCGCAACGCTCGAGTGACCGCCCGTCTTCGGACGCGGCGCTTAACCTGATGCACAGTGTCAAGACCGCAGCTGAAAGCAGTATCGCCGAGGTCATGGTTTGCATGTTCGGCCCGACATCCGATCTCTATGGCCTGCTGCACCGCGGCACGCGAGTCCGGAAAATGCATTCCAGCTACCGGTCTACCTTTCGTACGATCGGCGATATCCCGCTTGCCATGGTGAGCAGGGAAAAAATCACACCGCTGCGTCACGATACGAATTGCCGCCGGAAAGACCGGAAAGTTACCATCAACACGGCGTTCGAAGAAAAAGTCAGCATCGTTTACTACTACCCAAACATGAAACCGGACATCATCGATTCCCTTATAGATAACGGTTACCGGGGCATCGTGATCGCCGGGACGGGGCTCGGTCATGTCAATAAACCGCTCTACCCTACGCTGAAACGCGCCCGCGACAAAAACATTGCGGTTTACATGACCGTCCAGACACTATGGGGCTATGTCCAGATGTACGTTTACGACACGGGCCGTGACATGATGGAACTCGGTGTGGTCCCGACCGCCAACATGCTCCCGGAGGTCGCCTATGTCAAACTGGGCTGGACCCTCGGCCAGACCCGGGATCCAGACGAAGTCAAAAAAATCATGCTGACGCCGATTGCAGGGGAGATCACCGAACGGGAACCGAGCAACGGGTATCTGATTCTCCAGGGCGGTATCCCCGAGGTTGAGGAGTTCATTTCGAAACTGTGGAAATAATACCGGGAATCGAATCAAAACCTATCTAACCCGTAAATTTCACAAGTATGTTGAGAAGAGCCATCAGGCATATATTTTCAGAAGTCAACTTGGATTTCAGGTTGAGTTTGGGTTGAGCAGCACCATTTCTGCTTGAAAATCAGTTATTTGGAGACACGTTCACCTTTCCCCATTGTTTATAGCGTGCCGGGGGCAGCACTTTTAGGGCGTTAACTGGTATCCAGTTGTTTTGCTGCCGTGATGAAGAGATGTTTCCAGGGATAATGACTGGACAAGAGGAA
>JAFGLW010000029.1 GCA_016927905.1 candidate division CSSED10-310 bacterium
AAAGTGACCCGAACCACCTGGGAACTCCTCGATTTCCCGGAATTGTGGCGGCGAACAGGATCACCACCGCTCTTTGCATGATCCCATTCAAGCGGAAATCAGAATCACTCTTTTTCGGGAATAGCTGCCTCTGATTTTGTGAATTTTTAACTCAAACATCCTTGAATTCAAAATACCCCGGAAACAAATTGGTCCCCGTGTCCTCTTTGACAATTCAGGGCGCAGAAAATAGAATCGGAAGATGAAAACAAACGGGATTCAGCATTCACCGCTCAGGTTAGGTAATCATCTTATACTGTGTCGGAGGATGTTTTGAAATTTGCTCATTTTACAGGCATATTGATCGGTATTCTTTCCGCTGTAAACGCTTCCGGAAAGCCGAATATTGTTATTGTGACCGCCGATACACTCCGGGCAGATCACCTGAGTTGTTACGGATATCCCCACGATATCTCCCCGTCCATCGATGAACTGGCCAGAAAGGGAACCCTATTCGAAGATGCCGTCACGGTCATCGGAAAAACATGCCCGGCGTTCGTTTCACTTTTTACTTCCCGATTCCCGCCGGAAACCGGTGCCCGCCGGAACGGCATTCGAATGCGGCAAGACATGGCGACTCTCGCGGAAATCCTGAAGCGGGAAGGGTATCGGACGGGAGCGATTGTAAGCAACTGGACCCTGCGGGACAAGCTCTGCGGATTGAAACGGGGATTTGACTACTATGATGAGTCGTTTACCCGACATCGCCATACTCTCATGCGGAAGGAAAAACCAGCCGAAATCGTCACCCGGAACGCTGTTGAAATTCTCGGCAGGCTGTCTTCGGATGATTTCTTTCTATGGGTGCATTATTCCGATCCGCATTCACCCTATCGTTTCCACTCCGACTTTCTCCTTCCCGGGTTTTCGCCGTTCGAAAAATCCAGCGGTTGGGAAAGACGCCGTAACTATGCCAGCGAGGTCCATTACATGGATCACTGGATCGGTGTTTTTCTGGAAAAACTCACCCGAACGAACGGCCTTGATGACACCTTCGTTTTTTTCCTGAGTGATCACGGAGAGAGTCTCGGGGAGCATCATTACTGGGGGCACGGCCAGAATGTATTTCAACCCACCCTGCGCATTCCCCTGATTGTCAGCGGACCGGGCTGGGCGGAAGGCAAGCGCACGACATATCCGATTTCGATCATCGATGTGATGCCCACGATTCTGAAAGTATTGGGCATCTCCATACCGACAACCCTTCAGGGCCGGCCGCTGCAGTGGATCCGAGACGGAGAGGTTGCTGCAAGCCGCCCGCGCTACGCGTTCTCGAACCGCGGTGTTGTTTTGGTTAAACATGCACCGGAGAAGTCGAATGAAGATCCCCTGTCGATGTGCATGATTTCGGACGGCATCAAGCTGATATACGATTTCAGAACGGATGCCCATATATGGTTCAACCTGTCGACTGATCCCGGTGAAATGCATGCGCGGATTCCGGCATCCGATCCGGAAATTCTCCGGATGCAAAAAGCTCTCATCTGCTGGTATATGGCACTGCCCAAGTATTCAGGAGGATCCGACGCGGAATTTTCCGATGATGATATCCGCCAGCTGCAGAGCCTGGGATATATCGAGAATTGAATGCCATCCGGAACAAAATAACCGCAAATCGTCCATGTGAGACCAAGGGATACGTCTTTATCCAGATCGATGGATTGTCCTTCAAAGAACTGAAACACGCACTCGAAACGGACTTGATCCCCGGAATCGGGAGCTTGCTGGAGAATAATTACTTGTTGTATCCCACCTTGAATCCGCTTCCAACCAATACACTTAATTTTCAATTCCGGTTCCTGTACTCACCAGACCGCATCATTCCCGGCAGCAGGTGGCTGGATCGGAATTCGGGTAAAATCGTATCGATCACCCGCTTTGCACATATGAAACGCCTGGAGAATCGGTTGAAGATGAAGCATGATTTTATTCGGGATGACGGACGCCTTTTCGGGACGCTTTTGAAGGGAAAAACACCGGCGGAACTCAGAGCGTCTCCCATTTTTAACCATGCCGCCGTGCTTGCTGACACGATTGCATCAGTGGCGCGTCATCCGGGACGGTCATTCCAGCCCAGGCAACTGCTTCTGCTTTTCATGGAACGCCTCACCCGACGCAACTTGAATTCTCTGAAAAAAGCGATGCGGGTCTCCGGGGCGTCCCTTTATTACATCAATCTCATGAGTTATGACCAGGCAGGGCATAAATTGGGTCTGGGTCACGGAGTCACACTGCACGCACTTCGGGAAATAGATGATCAGATCCGAACTTTGGTGCGCTCATGCCGGAACGAGGGTTTGACGCCGGTACTGTTTTCCGATCACGGGATGGCGCCATCTATCCCATTCAAAAAAGCATTCGGTCTCAGCTTGAAAGAATATCTTTATCCCGCATCCGGACAAAATGACTTCCTGATGCTCCCGAGCGGCAACATGGCGCACGTGTATCTGAACCTTGATGGAAAATACCGGGCGGATCTTGCGGAATCGGCGGCCCGGAAAATATCGTCTCATCCGGGAATCGACCCCGTTATCCAGCCGCGTCATCCGGATGGACCGCAGGTCTTTTCCGGAGGCGGAACACATTCGTTTGGTAACCATCCCTGGGAAGACGACCATCTCCGGAATTCCATGAACCTACTGGCATTCCATCCCGATGCCGGTGATCTGATTCTGTTCGGTGCCGCCATAGACGGGAATGCCGTCAATTTCATGAACCAAAAATCCTGTCACAACGGTTGGATTCTGGGCCAGCGGGAAAGTTTCGTGATCGCACCATCATCGGCTGCTCTGCCGGAAACAGACGATACGGCCCGCTTTCTCCGCACACTTGCATCCACACGTTGAAACGCTTGAATTCAGATCAAAGCGTATTGCTTGTTCCCCGGACATCTGCTATAATTTTTTTTGATAATGAGGTCCGTCCTTTAAAACCAAGGAGGTTGCCGATGTCTGAAGAAATACCTGCCGGATGTGCCCGCCCCACGGGCGGTCCGGTCGGAGAACCGGACCCCCGGGAAAAACAGGAACCTTCAGCCGCTCCAAAGGAGGTCAAAACCATGATCGAAGTCGGGAAAAAAGCGCCGGATTTCACCGCACCCGCCTATCAGAAGGGAAAGCTCACCAATTTCAAGCTGTCGGACCACCTGGGGAAATGGGTCTTGTTATGTTTTTACCCCGGTGATTTCACCTTTGTCTGAGCGACCGAGATCGCGGCGGTCGCCGCGAAATATCCTGATTTTCAAAATCTCGGTGTCGAAGTTTTTTCCATGAGCGTCGACAGTATCTTTGTTCACAAGATGTGGAACGATCATGAGCTTTCGAAGATGGTTCCCGGCGGAGTGCCGTTCCCGATGCTTTCGGATGGCGGCGGTAAAGTCGGCACGATTTACGGTGTATACTCCGCTGAAGCCGGAGTCGAAAACCGGGGCCGGTTCATCATCGATCCGGACGGGGTGATCCAGGGATATGAAGTCCTGACGCCTCCGGTGGGCCGGAACGTCTCCGAAACGATCCGCCAGGTGCAGGCGTTCCAACATGTGCGGAACAGCAAGGGCGCTGAAGCCACACCATCCGGCTGGAAACCAGGCAAGCTGACCTTGAAACCGGGACCGGATCTGGTCGGCAAAGTCTGGGAAGTCTGGAAGACCTCGATGGAATCCGATTAAGCGGATTCCGGCAGATCGTCTCCTCAAAAACGCGCATCTTTATCCCCATCTTTTTGCTGATCTTGATGAATGGGCAGGCCTGAATTATTGAAAAATCCTGACCTTCAACAGGGTGTAAAAGGCTGCGGAAGTGAAGCCATTAAAAATACCACTTTATATAAAACTCGATTTTATAGCCGGTTGCCTTTTCACCAAACTCTGTTTTTCGATGAGCGGGGAAGTGGTTCTGGCGCAGGATAATTTCAAGATTTTCAAACCGGCTGTAATTCAGTTCCAATCCCATCCTGCAACTGCCGTCATTTAAATTATAGATGACATACGCAAACGGGGTGAAGTACAGGATATCAAACGGCTCAGGTTGGCTTACTTTGAGATAGAAATAGTCTTTCATTAAAAACTGACCGGTCAAGTTGTCTTTCTGGAAGGATTTGAGAGTGGAGAGCAACGAAGCATCCTGATCCGCCATTGCCGAATCAAACGCTTCGAAAAAATTTTCCATCTCGTTCTCCGTGTACCCCTTGTCATTGTGTAAATACTCGAAAATAATTGTTGTGTTCGAGGGTGTTAGATAACGGGTCCCGACCAGATAATTCACGACATCATCGGTTGATCGCCGTAGTGCATAATCATTGTCCAGATAGCATCTGTCGTGCGAATTTTCATATGCGCATTCAGCATGTATTTCCCAGTTTGTCAGCAGATTTCCGGCGAAATCCGCACCGAATTTGTGATGGTTGGAATCATCCATAAACAGGTACAAATCCAGGTCTGTATCGGCAACAAGCGTATAAGCATGAAAAGCGAAATTAAAACTCTTCACCGGTGAAAAATCTTCGTTCAGGTCTTCCGTGACGGGGATCACAACGGATGATATCGAAATGGTTCTGATTTTTGATGAAAAACTCTTGACGAATTCCCCCATGAGCAAGGAATATCCTTCCAGGCTTGCTTCTACATCGTTGACATCTTTCTGTTTGCCGACGAACGATACCGGATTCCAAATATATCCCTTTCCCCATTTCACGGTTTTTTTCCCCAGCCAGGAGGTCACGTTTGAATTCCATGTGTATTGAGCATTGAGCTCAAACAGGGATAAATCATCAACCCAGCCGCCATCGGAAGAATATGCCGTCTCATATTTTCCGGAGGCGATAAACTTAAAGGCGCGAAATTCGTACCTTCCCCGCGCTTCAAGAGAAAGATGCTGTTCATGAAGAAAATCCTCCGGTTCGGAATCCATATATTTCAATCGAAACAGCCTGCTGTCTTGGTTCAGCATTGAGAACACGGGATTGAAGGACAGGATGGCGGAATACTCGTACGGTTTTTTTTCAAATTCCGCCATATCAAAGTTATATTCCCGGGCATGGCTGACACCGGAAAACAGCAGACTCATCCCTATGCTTAATACTGCAGTGAAGTATTTCCTTCCTACCATGTTGTGCTTGGTTATTTTCTCAGGTCTTTAATTTTATGCATATTGTTAATCGTGAAAATTTCGTCGTCCACGTCCCGTTTTTCCATTTTGGCAAAGAGCATTATCGATTTGTAATTTTGATGCAGGGGGCTGTCTGTTTCTGTAACCGCAGGGCGCACAATTCCATCACTAAAATCCTTGATTTCTTTAAAATACAAGGTTTTAATCAACATGCCGGACGCGGTTCGGCACTCAACCTTGGTCGGCGTGACATGCTCTTTATCGATCCACATGATCAGCTTATCATACGCAACAGCCCCGGTCTTGGCCTTCAGAACGAGTCTGGTCTGCCCTTCTTCTTCCTCCATTTCAATCACGTTATACTCGGCCGAATAATCCAACTGCATGATGTCGGAATTGTTGAAAATGCCGCCGATGACCGATTGAAGGCTGGTGATTCGCACCGGTTTGCCCACGCTGGGGATGAATAGCCACATGTTTTCGCCCAGCCGCAATGTGGATCGACCTTCTTCGGTTTTGGGAGACAAAAATGTGGTCACCATCTTATCATTGCCTTTTTTGATCGCATACAGAACAAATTCCTTACTCGTGCCATCCGGTTCAATATTGATGATCTTTCGATAGGATTCGAATGATTCCGGAGTGAGATTGCGGTCAATTTCCATCAGAATCTCATTCCCTTCCGGGATAGTCTCCTGTGCAAACACCGGTGCCTGCATAAGTATCATTAATGTAATGAATCCTGAAATCGTCTTCATAATGGGTTCCTCCCGTCTTTTTTCATCTTTAACTTTGATGAATATCAGCCTTTACGCAGGGCTTCGATGGGTTCAAGTTTGGATGCCTTATAAGCAGGTTCGATGACGGCAATAATCGATACGATGACAACCACCAGAGCCGTGAGAGATATTTGCATGAGAGAAATATCCGGATTCAACAGAATGTTGTCGCTTCGTCCGAAAGTGATGGTAAAATGAGAAAATTTAACTGCCAATATCGCTCCGACACCGACAATGCTGCCGACAACGGCACCGAAAATCCCCATAAACAGCCCTTCACACACAAAAATTATTCTGATCTTCCAGGGAAGCGTGCCGATGGCGGCGAGCGTACCGATTTCCTTGACCCGTTCATACACCGCCATGACCATCACATTCATAATGCTGATCAGGACGATTGCCACCAAGATAACCTTGATAAACAGCGCCAGTACATCAATCATGTTCGCAATGCTTGAAAACGGCGACAGTTTATCCCAGGTATGGATTTCAAAAACCAGTTTACCCTCCTTGTTTTGCATCGTTCCAAGTGTGCTCTGAAGATGAGCGACTACCCGTTCCAGATCTTCGATCCGCTTCAACCGAACAGCAACTTCATTGATCTCCATCTGCTCCATCCTCAGAATATCCAGGGCATCTTCGATATCGATATATCCATATTTACCTGTCGGTCCGACAACGCTCTCCATGATACCCGAAATTTTTAACGACTTCCCGTTCACAGACCCTTCGGCGTTATTGGCAATGATCACAATATCATCGGCCACCTTTGCGCCGAATCCTTTCGCAATCAGATCGGGAACAAGCATTTCTCCTTTAACCAGAAAATTTCCACCCAACAATCGATCTTTCAGCAATGGTGTGACGGAAGTTTCATTTTCCGGATCGATAGCGGCAAGGCGAATATTCGTTGTTTCAACATAGTTGCTGAGCATCCCGCCAAGAAGAATTCGAAAGGAATAGGCTTCAATCTCCGGAATCCCGTCCAGGACTTCCTGCAACTTCTCGATTTGCTCTATTGTTATCATCATATTCAGCGGAAGACTGTCAAGTGAGTTGACATAACCTTTCTTATGGATCTGCAAATGTCCCAGCATGGAATCGGTAATCTGGCCGATCATCATGTTTTTAAATGAACCGGCAACCGCCGTGAAGAGCAGGACAGCCAACACACCGAACGCGACAATACTCATTGTCAAATAGGTCCTGCGTTTCTGCCGGTACAGGTTTCGGAGCGCGATTTTAAAGATCTTGATCATTATTCAGCTCCTTTTTGAATCAACGTCCCGGTTATCATGCCGTCTTCGAGCGTATAGACAGTATCCACTTCGGAGATGATTTTTGTGTCATGGGTTGAAAATACAAATGTTGTCCCGATTTCACGGCTGAGTTTCCGCATCAATTCGATAATCTTATAGGCTGTGGCGGAATCGAGATTTGCGGTAGGTTCATCGGCCAGAACCAGTTTCGGATCGGTGGTCAACGCTCTGGCAGTGGCCAGGCGTTGTTTCTGTCCCCCCGATATCTGATTCGGAAATTTATCCCTCTGATCCGACATGCCGACAGCTTCCAGCAGTGATAATACTTTCTCTTTTCGCCGGTTTTTGGGAACATTCTTCACCATAACAAGCGGATATTCCACATTTTCATAGACCGTCAGAACCGGGATCAGATTAAAATCCTGAAAAATAAATCCGATATGATCGCCGCGGAAACGCGCTCTTTCCGTATAATTCAGAGCTGACACATCCTGATCTGCCACCGTTAATTGCCCGTCCGTCAGCTGGTCCAAACACCCGATTAAATTCAGCAGGGTCGTTTTTCCGCTTCCGGAGGGACCGACGAATGAGGCGAACACACCGGATTCGATTTTAAAGGAAACACCTCTCAGGGCCGGAACATTCACCTCGCCCATCCGGTAAACCTTGTGTACATCCTGGGCTATGATTATACTCATTCTATCCCTCGCTTTATCCCAAAGATATGATCTGATTCGCAGCTGTGATCCGAACCGGCAGATTGGCACAGTGTCATGGATTTCACAGTATTATTTTCCTTTAATTCCTGGTGGTTTTCAAATACGATATCAATTGAAGACGTCAACCGATCTTCTATGAAAAACAGGAAGGACCTCGTTCCTGACCTCAAGGCAGATCTTGCCAATCGGATAAGACGCGCGTGCGCCAACCGGGGTATGACTCATCCCCCCGGCTCAGATTTAAGACGCCAGCCGGATTCCGAACCGTTTCGGTTTTTTCCAATAGTAGTAATTCAGGGCCAGTTTGAGCGCACGGTTGATCGGCAGGGGTTTGAATCCGATATCAGGTTTCAATGAGGCAACCCGGAAAAAATAACTCCGGTAGAGCGGCACTTTCTTTTCCCCCCCAAGGGCGATCAGCCGCTCCAGAGCTTCCGGCTGGGATTCATGCATGACCCGGCATACGTGTGGCTGGATGTCACCGAACTTGTTCAGACGCGCCCCGAATCCGAACATCCGGCACAGTACCGGCCGGTGGGCATACTGGCTGCAGCAGCCGGCCATGCTGTCGTCCAGCTCCGGACGGAACAACACACACTGAAGATCCCCGCGGATTTCCGCACCGTCGATTTGTGCAATTATTTCATCGGCTGCATGGATATTAACCAGGTGGTGCACCATCGGCAATAACTCCAGCGGCGTCGATTCCACCTTCCGGCTCCGGCAGCAGGATCCGCATCCGGGCGGACAAATCAGCCCGGTGATCCGGCGGACGCGGCTCGTTTCCCGGTCTATGTCGGCGTAAATTCTCTGAATCCGGCGGCACAGGGATAAAATATCCTGACCCATGCATTCCGTCTCCCTAAATCCAACTTTATTCCGGAAATAATCGGCGCGTCAACCGGGCTGGGTCACGATTCCTGAATCCACTGAAACGCCGTCACCCCGATCACGAAACAGCCCAATCCGACCGCCAGCAGGATGCCGCACGGAACCGGCATCTCCATGAATGTATACTGCCGCCAGATCGCACCCTCCATCGCCAGCATCGCCCATTTGACCGGACTGATATGACTGACGCTGCGCATCCAGCCGGGCATGATAAACAGGGGGATCATCCCGCCTCCGATCATGGACATCATCAGTAAAATCGCCCAGCCGATCCCGCCGGCGGCCCGTTCGGTTTTCCCCAGAACCGCCAGCAGCATCATGATTCCCACAAAACCCAGGCTGGCGGACACAACCGCCATTCCCAGGTGGATCAGCGAATTCGGCTGAAGTTCGAACCATAATGTTGCGATCAGGAACAGCCCCACTCCGATCATTCTGGTCGCTTCCGGCAAGCTGTTCTTCCAGATTATCGAAGGCCCGTCACATCACATCGATGCCCTTTACAGCTCTATTTTAAAAGACGAACGTCACCAGGACGTTCTGCTTTTGCATTCCGAATGGGGTGTCGTGGACCGCATTTTCCCCGACTGGTCCATGAAGAAGGTGGATCTTGGAATCGGTTCCGAAACCCGGCTGGAACCGCTCCGTGAGATTTTGGAGACCATCATGGAAACCAGGCAGCGGCTGGAGAAACTTACCGGCGTACTCGAACGGGCCATCTGGACCGAACTGACCGGCTGACCGGCCGGTCCTCTCAAATCTAAACCAATTAAAATTTCCGAATTTTCATGTTTATCCTGGTGAATTGAGATTGCTGATCTGATCACACGGCACAGCTATCCGATCCGGATCCACTTCCCCAAGAAATGAATTTGATATTACTCGGCTGGGAGTGATCCGAAGCTAATTTTTTCTTCGGATCGGGATATAAATGTCCATTCCGAGTGCGGATCTAAACGCCCGGAGTTTCATCGGCCGATAGGCATCAACGGACTCGATGATCCCTCATTCGGTTCCCTGCCGGGTCCGCCGGGACATGCTCAAAAAGGCCCCCAGCAAAACGACCAGGATACCGATACCGAAAATTCCGATGGCTGGCGTATCCGGCGGCTGAGGCGTGGTTGTTGCCTGGGGCGTGACGGTCGGAGGGGGTGTTGATGTAGGCAGGGGAGTCGGCGTTGTGAAGTTCATAATGATCGCCATGGGATCACCCACCACCACATTGACGAAATCGGTGAAGGGCAGTCCCATGTGAATGGCGTCCGCCAGAGAATATCCCGCCGCGTAAGCAGGGAACAGGATGGATTCGTTGGCCACGGCATCCGACCATGGTTCGTAGCAGTGCCCGACACCTCCGGTCCCGCCCATCATGATGAATTCCGCCACCTGGCCGTGACTGTTCTGGGTGGGACTCACAAACCCGTAAGCA
The DNA here is from genome assembly GCA_016927905.1 of candidate division CSSED10-310 bacterium. Lineage (GTDB taxonomy): Bacteria > CSSED10-310 > CSSED10-310 > CSSED10-310 > JAFGJC01 > JAFGLW01. Next base: position 10,222 of record JAFGLW010000029.1, read on the forward strand.
TTGAAACTTTCATAGGTGTTGAATAGTGCACCGGACAGATAACTGAACGTCAGGGTACTTTGAATATAGCCGTCCGGCATCCCGGCATGTACGCCGTGACTGCAGTATCCCATCACGCCGATCCCTCCATCCGAGGTGATCCAGTCCAGCGAATCCACCCAGGGATCCGGATTGGTTACCTCGCCCATCCCGTGCAGAACATTGTATGCCTGCGGCATGCGGTCATACCCCAGCTGATGATCGTCCAGTACGTATGTGCCGCCACCTCCCGTGTACGGAGTCAGGCCCCGGTCGATCATGTCGAAAATATCGTCCATGGTGTAGCCGTCCAGCCGGGATGTCAGATAGGACAGGGTTACACCCGAACCGTTGGTATACCCGTAGCATTCGAACCGACGGTTCATGTTGTGGCCGGTATCCGCAGCATAATAGGGATTGTTCTGACGCCAGACGATGCTGTAGGACTGGAACAGCAGCATCAGGGAGGAGTCCACGGAGGCATAATCGGCCACTCCGTAACCGGTCCCGCCCGTTGCCGGTATTTTCAACGGGATGCCTTTGGTCAGGACGATGTAATTGATGTTGTATGTCAATCCGTTGGCCGTCAGATAACTCTCGATGGCAGGCCGGATATTGGTATCATATTCCGTCCGGTTGATGACCTCCGCAGTCGCGCAGGTAATCGGACAGATATTGATCGCTGGAATACTCCGAGCCGCCTGGTAATATTCCGCAATTTCCTGCCCGTCCGGGATGCTGTTGCCATTCGAATCGACGGTGTAACTGGTGTTGTACACGACCAGCACCTCCTCCGGACGGGTCGGATCCCAGCGTTCCACCCACCGGCTCGCCGAGAACTCCACCGGTCTTTCCACATCAACATCCCATCCGGGCGGAATCGGCATGCCCGGGGACGCTTGGAGATTCACACCGGCCGGGTTATCCGGATATCCTGCAGCGGAGATCGTACAGGGAAAAACCAAACACAGAACAATTAACATTGCCATGATTTTTTCATAAGACCATCGTTTCATTTTCAATCTCCTCAGCAGTAATTGACCCTGTTGAATTTCCATATCGGCTCCCAACGGAAAGTCGATAGGTCCGGCAGACTGAACTGCCCGTCGAATATTCAGTTCGGACTGATTCTATTAAAGTCACAGATTGGAATCAACACGGGCGCGGATATTGTAAATCGCGACCCTTCAAGGTACTGTACCGAGAACCGGTGAAGGACCCGGGGAACATCAGATAACGGGAGACGGGCGGGTGTGAAATGAGTGCGGTTATCTGGATCGGATTCATCGGATTCATCTGCCTGATGCTGCTTCTGGATCTGGGCGTTTTTCACCGGAAATCCCATGTCATCAGCCTGGCCGAAGCGTTCGCTTGGACCGGAACATGGATCCTGCTGGCGCTTTTGTTCAACGTGTTCGTATATTACCTGTACCAGTTGAACTGGATCGGCTGGACGGAAATGCCGATGCACGGGCTTTCGGGCCGTCAGGCCGCCCTGCAGTATTTCACGGGATATCTCATCGAAAAATCACTCTCCGTTGACAACATTTTCGTGATCGCCATGATTTTCGCCTATTTCGGAGTGCCCCTGAAGGAGCAGCACCGGGTGCTATTCTGGGGGATTCTCGGCGCGATCGTCCTGCGCGGGGTGATGATCGGAGCCGGTAGCATTTTGATCGCCCGGTTCGAATGGATTATCTTCGTATTCGGAGTTTTGTTGCTGATCTCCGCCGCCAAAATGCTCATGACGCGCCACGACACCATACACCCCGAAAACAACATCATAGTTCGTTTTGTCCGCAGGTTTTACCCGGTCACCCCCACATTTGAAGGCAACCGGTTCTTTTCTAAAACCAGCGGGAAACATGCAGTCACGCCGCTTTTCCTGGCCCTGGTTCTGGTGGAAACCAGCGACATCATGTTCGCCATCGATTCCATTCCCGCCATCTTCGCCATCACCCGCGACCCGTTCATCGTGTTCACCTCCAACATCTTCGCGATCCTCGGGTTGCGGTCGTTGTATTTCGTCCTGGCGGGAATGATGAGCAAGTTCCGGTATCTGAAGATGAGTCTGGTGTTCATTCTGGCCTATGTCGGAGTCAAGATGCTGCTGTCACATCATTATCCCGTTCCGAACACCGTTTCCCTGGCCGTGATCGCCGGCATTCTATTGGTGGGAGTGGCGGCATCGATCGCTGGCGCGCGGCATGATACCGCCCGACTGGTCTCTCCGCTGGCTTCAGTGGATCCGGAACCCGACCAGACGCACGTCCGGGGCGACACACCGGTGTAGGCTGAATTCACCAGCCCGCGGCCCGCCACGATGCCGGCGATCATATTGCCATGCCATGCACCCAGGAGGTTTGCCGACGGTGGCGACATGTAATCCTGCAAGCCGACCACAACAATCGGATCAGAAGTCCGGCACAAACCCCTGTACAGCCAGGATCGGTCCCATGGGCACAAAGAGAAAAATCATTACATTTTTCACACCGACACCCCTCCGCTGCTTCGGATAAATCCGGTAATATAGCTTTATACCAATATTTATAAATGCTTTTTTTCTTTTGTAAAAGCGAAACTGTCGAAGTTCCGCACCGACGATTCCGAGCCGTGTGAAGAAGGAGTTTGAATTATCGCTTGAGCATCACGGTCAGATCTTCCAGCATGCCCTGGAGATCTTCCTCGTGTTCCACTTCATCCTGGAGAATCTGGACGGCCATGTTGTAGGTCACCGGGTCCTTGAATCCGACTTCTCCGATCAGCGCATGATACACGCTGATGGCGCACTGCTCACCCTTGATGTTCTGTTCGATGATCGCTCGAACAAACGGATCGGATGGCTCGTCATATCCGCAGTTGGTCAGATCAAACCATCGTTTCGGAGTGGTGACGGGAGTTCCCCCCAGCTGGATAATCCGGTTGGACACCATGTCGGCGTGCCGGAGCTCATCCGCAGCATGCTCCATCAGCTCCGTGATGACCGCTTCCTTCATCGGTCCCGCCACAATCTTCGCACCCAGCCAGTATTGATAGTAAGCCAGCCATTCATCGGCAAACGCCCGGTTCAGAAGCTCGACGACATGGTCGACATCCATTCCGACTATTTCACGTCCTTTAGTTCCCACTGCAAACCTCCTTTGCTGCAATTCAACAAATGACAGCACCGAGTTTATCAATCTGCAGGCAGTCAGTCAATTTGACGGGAACAGCCGGATAGAAGGTGCGCCCTGCCGGGGATACAAACAAAAAGGGCGGGGAACCGTTCCCCCGCCCCTTTTTTTGAACAAATCAGATCGAATTATTTCCGTTTTCTGGAGACGAACGCGAGCAATCCGGAGAGGGTCACGATCAGAAGCGCTACTCCGGCCGGGCCGGTCGCCGGGATATTGATGGTCGGCGTCGGGGTCGGTCCGCCGGCGGTGGGTGTTACCGTTGGGAGCCCGGGCGTATCGGTCACGGCGGGAGTCGGCGTGTCGGGAACATAGGCAATCTCGATCAGATAATCCTCCGATTCCCCGTCCTCGAAGATTCCCTGGCCGTTCCAGTTGGCTCCCACCTGGGCCTCACTGATCATGAACCGCGCCCAGACGAATCCGAAATTCGGACCGATGACGAAATTGGGCGGCGGCGACGGCGGAACGATGGAAAGCGGTCCGGCAAATCCCATGGGCACCGGGAAATCCACCAGAACATGTTCCGGAATCGTTCCCACTCCGGGACAATTGACCAGGTCGCCCCAGACTCCGTTCTGGTTCCAGTCAAAAACAACGTTGGCGTAACCAACAACCGGCATGTTGTTGGTGACATCGATATCGACGTTGGCACCCCAGACCGCCGTTGAACAGGTTAATCCCAGGGGGAAGCCGGCGGAAGCGGGGCAGGGGAACACGCTGATGCCGTCCGTCGTATAGGGATCGGGAATGATCAGGCCTGCATCCCCGTCCATATAACATTCATCGTTGTCGTACGGAGCAAAAGTTGGGCAGAATCCTTGGTTCCCATCAATTTCCGGATCCCAGGTCGGACCGAAATGAGCCCATCCCAATCCGTGCTGTACAAAACCGGAAATAGGAACATTCATACAGGTCGGAAATTGACCGGTGACGCCCAGTGACGGGTATGCGATCGCACCTTCCGGAGCATCCCCGTAATCATCATCCTGCGCCCAAATAACCGGTGCGGACATACCGACCAAAACCAGAAACGACAGCGAGAGCACAATCCCCTTGTTCATGGTCACAACCTCCTGAAGATAAAAAACATTTTCCGCGAACCATATTGGTTCCCTAATTTCCTACGTGACAATTATTATATCGACCACATTTAAGAATGTCAAAAAAAGAGTGCGATTCCGAACACAACACGCGTATACAGGCATTTCACGACACACGGAACCCGTTCACACATACAGCTTCCGATCGGAGTTCGAACCCGGTTTCAGGGTGTGATCGCTCGTCTGGTGTCAAAACCTTGGCGAACGGTTGACCCGAGTATCAATGAAGTCCAAAGACAACCGGATTTACAGGTGGCTTCCACCCGATTCAGACCGGATGATTAAATCCGGCAATCCGAACGCAGACTCGCTTGCGGCTGTTGAACCGGACTCATCGCAAACCGATGTTCGGCATGGGTGGAACAATCCCTCTGCAAAAATTAGGTCCCCTCTATTGTATAGGGTGTTTCGCGCAACCGGAGAAAATCATTCTTCTACCGGATTTTCAGTTCCGAAAATTTCCCGCATGGCCAGGTAAGTGTTCACGTGAAGCGCCACCGTTTCGGCCAGGGTGGCCGCATAGCCGCCCGCCAGAAGTACCGCCACCGGAATTTTGCCCCTGGCGCACCGTTCGAACACCCTGCTGTCCCGCTCCCGCATCCCCTTCTGCGTCAGTTTGAGAGCGCCGAGCTGGTCGTTTTCATACGGATCCACTCCGGCGACATACATGGCAAAATCAGGTTTGAAAACGGTGAAAACGGTGTCCAGACCCCGGTTGAGCTCGGTGAGATACTGGTCATCCCCGACGAAGTTCGACAATCCGATGTCCAGATCACTTCGCTCCTTGACCGGGTAATTGTTTTCCTGGTGTATCGAAAACGTGAATACCCCGTCGTCATTCTGGAAAATCCGGGCCGTACCGTTTCCCTGGTGGAGATCGGTATCCACCACCGCCACTTTCCGGAGCGTGTCGAACCGGTTCAGAACATCCCGGACCGCCACCGCAACATCGTTGATATAGCAGAATCCCTCCGCATGGTCGGCAAATGCATGGTGAAAGCCGCCCCCGATGTTCATGGCCGCACCGCGTTCCATTGCCAGGCTGGCCGCCAGGCACGAACCGCCCGCCATCAGGTAAAATCCATCGACGATTTCCCGGGAGATTGGCAGTTCCGATGGAAATGTCCTGCGTGTGTGCCGGTAGGATCTGAGATCACCGACGAAGTCGCGGTCGTGCACGCTCAGGATCTGATCATCCCGGGCTGGTTCGGGGACATGCACCTCCAGATCGCCGACCAGTTGTTTCAGGGTGTCCAGGATGAGTTTGTATTTGGCCGTGGGAAAAACGTGCGCTCCGATATCGAACGCATACTCGGGATGGTAGACAACCGGCGGATTCATCGGCTTTCCGTCCTTTCCTGTTTCCGGGCAAACACCGTCATGATGTCCCGGAAATTCACGGGGATCCGGAACCCGGCCGGGATCAACCGCTGCATCAGGGCACCGATCCGGGCCGTTCCCGGTATGTTTTCACCCGCTTTCATGGCCAGGTACCGGCAGTTGAAAAACCGGGTCGGGTAAACGGTTTCGATCCGGATAAGACCGCATTTTTCCAGCAGTACATCCATCGATTTTCCGTTGAAATAGTACAGGTGCTGCCTTGGATTGACGATCGGCCAGTATTTCCCCATGAGCCGCGCCATGAAAGCATCCCGGTCCCCGGTAGATAAAACCAGCAGTCCGCCGTGTTTCAGCCGGGCGGAAAGGCGCTCCAGAGCAGCCCGGGGATCAACCAGGTGTTCCAGGACATCCCAGAGCGTCACAATATCATGCGGACCCGAATCCGGGCATTGCAGGATATCGGATGTGACCACCGGCAGGGAGTAGGTCTCCCGTGCAAACGACGCCGCGAAATCCGACAGTTCACAGCCGGAGACTTCAAATCCCGTATCCCGGGCTTCCGCCAGGAAATGGCCGAACCCGCAACCAGCGTCGAACAGACTGCCGGACCCCGGATGATGCTTTTTTAAAAGGGTTAGAATTATCCGGGCGTTTGCACGGGCCGTTACCGTGTCTTTCAAATAGTATTCTCTCCGTCCGGGAGATCCAAACAGATCCTCCGAATACAGCTTTTTCAGTTCTTCACTGTCCGGCAACGGGAACCGGAATCCCAGGCTGCAACCGGGACAGGTATAGAGCTGTACTGACTGCTTTGTGATCCATTTTTCGATCGGAGCATGGTGACACAATAGACACCGGGACGGCGTCACGGCCATGGCAATCCCCCCGCAATCCGCCGGCGGTTCCCGCCTTGATGATCCAGGCCCGACGCCCGGCCGGGAACCTGAAGAACCGGTTGATCGCCGGGTAATGATTACATGGTTTTCCGACTGCTATCAAACCAAGACGATAAACGGGGCGCGGCAGCGGTTTCCCGGAGATCCACCATAAATCGAGTTTGATCCCGCCGGATCGAAGCCGGCCACCCGTCATTGCTTTTCAAGCCGATTTTTGCTACTCGTCTGTTCAAGGTATCGGGAAAAAATCCGGGAACTGGCTCGCAAGCGGATTCTCCGGAAAGTCTGAACCGCTGGATTTCCTGAACCGATATATTTTCCCCGGAGCACATGGATTTTTTTACATGACTGGAGGTAATTATGCTTAAGTTGATGACCGGTATCGATATTCTCACGGAACTGGGCGGCATCCACTCCATCGATGCGGCTTGGCGGCTGTTCAGGAACAGGCTTTCCGCCGGCGAACAGGCGAAACTGGAGCAAATCAAGACCGACGACGCCTTGCTGAAAATCGCCAATTCCATCGCACTGGCTCAGCCGGACGATGTCTTCATTCACACCGGATCGGCCGAAGACATGATGAAGGTGCGGCAGATGAGCCTGGAAAAGGGGGAGGAGAACCCACTGGCCATGAAGAACCATACCATCCACTACGACCTGGCGGATGAGCAGGGTCGGATCATTGACCGCACCTATTACATCGTCAACGAAGATGAAGATGTCAGCGTCCTGGCCAAGAAGATACTTCGCGACGAGGCGCATGCTTATATCCGGGAGTATTTCACAGGGATCATGAACGGCATGCGGATGCTGGTGGGTTTCTTCGCCCGGGGCCCGGTCGGCGCCAAGCTGTCCCTGCCGGCGCTGGAAATCACCTCATCCACCTACGTCATGCACAGCGCCGATATTTTGTACCGGCATGCTTATGTGGATTTCGACGCCCAGGTGAAACGGTCCGGCCTGTTTCTGACCAACGTTCACAGTGAAGGCCTAAACCGGGTGGAAGATCTGCCCAACGCCCGGGTTTTCATGGACCGGAGCTGGCTCACAACCTTCAGCATGTTCTGCACATACGCCGGAAATACGCTTCTTTTGAAAAAGGGCAACCACCGGTTTGCCGTGGATCTGGCGACCTATTACGGAGGGGGAAGGGAGCTGTCGGAACACATGTTCATTACCGGGATGCGGGACGGTACCGGCAGAATCACCTGGTTCGCCGGCGCCGCGCCCAGCGGATGCGGCAAAACAACCACAGCCATGGCCGGAACGGATTTCGTGGGCGACGACCTGGCCCAGATGTGGATCGCCGGAGACGGCACTCTGCGGGCGATCAACCCCGAACAGGGTATCTTCGGGATCGTCGCCGACGTCAATTGGGAGGGAGATCCCCACCTGATGAAATGCCTCCGGGAGGAAGGTACGGAAGTTATATGGACAAATGTGCTCATTGATGACCGGGGTGTTCCTCACTGGTCCGGGAACAATGAACCGCATCCGACCCGGGGAGTCAATTTCCAGGGGGAATGGTATCAGGGAAAAACCGATGCGAAGGGCAAAGAGATCCCCATCTCCCATCCCAACGCCCGGTGTACGCTCCGGTGCACCGCCATCGCCAATTACTACCCGAAGGTGGGTGAATCCCCAAAGGGCGCTCCGGTTAAAGTCATCACCTACAGCGGGCGGGATTCCGACACCATGCCGCCGGTATGGGTGGGTAAAAACCCGGATCACGGGGTGGTCATCGGCGCTTCCGTCGTATCGGCGGCAACCGCCACGGAAGTGGGCGCCACCGGCGTCAAACGACAGCCGTGGGCCAATGCACCCTTCATCCCCGGACCCTTGGCGGATTACATGCGATCCCAGTTTCAGTTTTTCAACAGCCCGGCATTCAGCGAAGCCGGCAGACCCATTCTGGCCGGGTTGAATTATTTCCTTACCGACGAAGCGCGCGGCGGCACCACCTCGAAACTGCTGGGCGAAAAACGGGACGTCAAGATCTGGTTGACCTGGCTGGCCAAATTCGCCCACGGCGAAATGGAAGGGATCGAAACACCCATCGGGTTCATTCCGAAATACGAAGACCTCAAAACCCTCTTTGCCGACCTGATCGGAAAAGAATACTCCCATGAACTTTACATCCGGCAGTTCTCACTCTATATCGACAAAATAATGTCTCGAATTCAACTGCAACGGGAGGCTTTCGGCAAGGAGAAAGACCTGCCCGACAAAATATTCGAAGTTTACAATCAGTGGGAACGGGAACTGATTGCACTGAATGAGAAATACGGCACTGTCCTCACTCCGGATCAGCTGCTGAAGTGACCGGCCGATCCGGATCATCACTCTTGTCAGGATAAACCAGTTCAGGCCCGCAACCAAAAGTTGATTCAGGTCGAACAGGCTGAAGATCATCAGAGAAGAAATTCTCATCGGATTGTCAACCGGAAATTCCATTTCCCGGAGTTCAAATCACGGAGAAGGCGAACTTCCAATCGACACCGGTAATTGTTACCATCGGGAAGACCGGAACTTTCCAACGGATGGTTTTCGGCCGAGGAGATCGGTTTGAGCAGAAAGAGCCGGGGGAAAACGCAGCGGAAGACTTCTAAAGACGCCAGAGAATCGAAGCGAAAGAGGATCGTCGAACCAAAGCGATACCGGCGGTGGATTCTGGCGGGACTCGCCATCGTGATTGCGTGTGCCGCTGCTGGAATCCTTTCCCGGAAATCCCGGGTACCCCGGAATCCGGACATCCTCCTGATCAGCATCGACACGCTTCGGGCCGATCATCTGGGCTGCTACGGATATCACCGGAAAACACCGAATATCGATCGTCTGGCAACCCGGAGTATCATTTTCGATGCCGTCGTGAGTCCCGTTCCGCTGACTCTGCCGTCCCACGCCACCATGCTGACCGGACTGATCCCACCCCGGCACGGCGTGCGGGAAAATGCCGAATATGCATTGCCGGAGACGGTGGAAACCGTGGCGGAGGTTCTGCAGCGGGAAGGTTACCGGACGGCCGCATTCATCGGGGGTTTGCCGATGGAGCGGACGGGGGGCCTGGCCCAGGGATTCCAGATATATGACGACGAATTTTTCAACATCCGGTCCGGAGGCGCGGGATCCGAAAGGCGAAAGGAACGGTATGCCGATGAAGTTTTGAGTAAAGCCGTATCCTGGATTCTGGATCAGGATCCTGACCGCCCGGTTTTTATTTTTGTTCACCTGTACGATCCGCATGCACCCGGAGTGCGGATCCTGCCGGGTCAGACCGAACCCAGCTATGACGGTGAGATTTACTTCGTGGATCAGAACCTGGGATGGTTTTTTTCCCGTCTCAGCGGAAACCCGAGATGGAAATCCATGATCACCCTCATCACTTCCGACCATGGTGAGGGTTTGAACCAGCACGGCGAAGAAACACATGGCATGTTTGTTTATGAATCGACATTGAGGGTTCCCCTGATCATCCACGGTCTGGAAGGCGTCGCCCCCTGCCGGGAACAGCAGACTGTGGGGATCGTCGATATCGCGCCCACAATCCTGGACCTGGCGGACGCTCCCGCCTGGACCGGCATCGACGGCCGGTCACTGCTGCCGGTGATTTGCGGGGAGATCCGGGAGGGACCCGAATACTATTTCGAAACGCTGTTTCCCAGGTTGCGATTCGGGTGGTCGTCACTCAGGGGAATACGGAACGGAATGCTGAAATATATCGATGCCCCCGGAAAAGAGGTTTACGATCTGTCCCGGGATCCGGACGAAACGGCTAATCTGTACCCGGAATATGCATTCTCTGTTGAGGATTTTCATGGAAAACTCAAAAATATCGGGGAAGGTTCCCATGCCCGCATACTGGGGAATCTGGATCCGGATAAGCTGAAAGCCCTGGAAGCCCTGGGTTATATCGCCGAATCCGCCGTTTTTCCGGACGCGGATCTCCAATCGGTGGATCCGAAATCCCAGGTGGAAAATCTTCAGGCACTGCGAAATGCCCGTCAATTGGGTTTGGACGGGAATTATCGGGAAAGCCTGGATCTTTACGAATCGCTGGAACCGCTGTTCAAGGGGAGTCCCAGATTTTATGATGACTGGGCCACGGTGGCGTTCAAGGCCGGGAAATGGTCTCTGGCCATCCGGTGTAACCGGAAATACCTGGATATATACCCGTCTTCGGAGCACGCCCGGTTCAATCTGGCGATTGCACTGTGGAATTCAGGCGATCTGAAATCAGCCCTGGAGGAACTCCAGGCCGTATTGGACATCAATCCAGCCAATGCACTGGCACACCTGGATGCCGCCCGCCTGAAGAAGAATCTCGGGAAGGACCCGGCGGGAGCTGCCGAACATTACAGGCGGTTTCTCAACCTGGCGCCAACCCATCCGGAAGCGGATGTCGCCCGGAAGGAGCTTGCTTCACTGAACCGGTAAATCTCCAGATCCCGTCTTCCCCAATGTCATTTTCATTCGGTTTCCGCACGAAAACACCCTGTGCAGACATCCTTATATTCGTCGAATAATTCGATCCCTGAACACCGCCGGAAACCCTTTGGCGCTTCCGATCGGATTGACAGATCGAATTATGGAAGGTAATATATTTATTAAAGAGAAAGGAACCGAAAGATATAACTATATAAACGCATGATAAAGAAAGGAAGGATGGTAATCATGAAATCTCTTTTCACTGGAATGCTGGCGGCTGTCCTGCTGACCGGTCTTCCGGCAGCCGTACTGTCGGACTGGACGGAAAACTTCGACAGCTATGCTCCGGGCCCCCTGCCCCCCCAGAGCGACTGGGAACCCTGGGACGGGGATGCCGGCGCTGCCAATTTCAACGTGGTCGCAGACGAGTTTCTGAGCGATCCGTACTCGTTGGAAATCAACGGCGTGGACGATGCGGTGCACCAGTACACCGGATATGCCGAGGGGGAGTGGATCTACACAGCATGGCAGTTCATTCCATCGGATGCAGCCGGTGAAGCAACATACTTTATTCTGATGAATACCTATGTCGTGGGCACTCACAACAATCCCGACTGGTCGGTACAGATCGCCTGTGATCCGGCAGCCAACACCGTCACCGACGAACACTCCCTGGGAACCACCTCGCTTCTGAAAGACGAATGGGTCGAGATCCGGGTGGAAATCAATCTGACCACCGATACCCGTACCGTCTACTACAACAATGTATCCCTGGGTGAACTTTCCTGGACGGGCGCGGCTTCACCGGGCGGCGCATTGAACATCGCCGCAGTCGATCTGTGGGGCAACTCCACAACCTACAACGTCTATTACGATGACATGTCATTGATGCCCGCCGGACCGCCACCAACCAACACACCCATACCCCCCACCGACACACCTTTGCCGCCGACCGCGACGGTGCCGACCGGTGCGCCGACCAATACACCCGTACCGCCCACCGAGACCAGTACGCCGACCGAAACGCCGATACCGCCTACCGACACTCCCGTTATACCCACCGACACGCCTGTGCCGCCCACCGATACACCCGTGCCACCCACCGATACACCCGTGCCGCCCACCGATACGCCATCGGGATGCGATACGACCGGCGTCACCATTGAAATGCCGTCCAATTTCTACCAACCGGGCGACGAATGCTATTGCAACGCCATCGTCTGCAACGCGGAAGGCACGACGCTCGACGGGTACCCCATGTTCGTCATCCTGGATGTCTACGGTCTGCTTTTCTTTGCGCCTTCATTCGGCGATTTCGATTACTATTCCGAAACCTATGAAGAAGATGAAACCATTATTCAGGTGTTGCCGTCGTTCACCTGGCCCGAAGGCGCCGGTTCGGCTTCCGGAATCCTCTGGTACGGCGCCATGACCAATCCCGAAATCACGGATCTGTTCGGCGAATTTTCAATGTTCACCTTCGGCTGGGGCACATAGAGCGCAGCAATATACTGTCCACCGATTGCCATTCGGATCGGCAGTGAAAAAAAAGAAAGTACGTTAAAAGACCGTCATTCATGTCCTGAAGTTTTTCCGTCTTCCTGTAACCGGATCTTCAGTCAACCAGTCTTATATCTGGGTTCATAAATCCGCCGGAAGAAACCACTGGATTATCCGGAGCTTTCCGGTGGACAATGGAGGGCTAAGTTGTGAAAGCGTTTATCGAAAAAATTGAACCTTATACCTATTCATTGATGCGGATGGCGGTCGGTTTTCTCTTCCTGTGGCACGGCAGCCAGAAGCTTCTCAATTTCCCCCCAGCCGGATATTCGATGCCGGCCCATATCCAGTTTGTCGCCGGACCTGTTGAACTGATCGGGGGCTTCTTGATCATGACCGGTCTTCTGACCCGGATCAGCGCCTTCGTCGCCAGCGGCCAGATGGCGTTCGCCTATTGGCTTGCACACGGCACCCACGCCCTGCTGCCCATTCAGAACCAGGGCGAACTGGCGGCGCTGTATTGTTTTGTCTTTCTGGCGATATGGGCCCGCGGACCCGGCCGGTGGGCGGTAGAGAATCTGCTTAAAAACTCGGGATAATCCGATCAGTTCCGGTTTTCATAGTCTTTCAATCGGCGCTGGAATGACCGGACTTGTTCTGATAAACCTGCCCGGGAAGCGACATCGATTGCTTTTTTCTGAAAAACCGCCGCCGATTCGTACTGCTGGATTAACGCGTATTCCTTCGCGGTCGCATCCAGAATGACCGCCAGATGGACCGGGGAAACCGAAAACAGCCGTTCCAGCTCCGATACGGGCAGGCTGTCTGAATTGGTGACAATACCCTGGGCCAGGTTTTTGACCAGAAGCGTTTCTCCGGGATTGGCTTTAAACACTGCCAGCGCATACCGGGCTCCCGTGCCAATATCACCCCTCTCGAAATAAATGGCTGCCAGATTCCGGTTGGCGTCGGTGTAATGCGGAACCAGAGCAACCGCCTTTTCGAGGAGATCAATGGCTTCTTCCGTGTTCCGCTGGCGCCATAGTAATACGGCAAGATTGTTGTATGGCTGGGGGAAATTGGGTCGAAGTTCAATGGTTCGGCGGAGATGCATTTTGGCCCCTTCGATATCCTGGGTCTGCATCAGGGCGATTCCCATGTTGTTGTGAGCGGTCGGATTCGTCTCCTTGATCTCCAGCCCGCGTTTCAACAGCGGGATCGCTTCCTCGTACCGGTTTTGATCCACCCGGATACCGCCCAGATTGCTGAAAGCCAGCCAGGAATCCGGGTTTTTTTCGATGGTGTCCAGCCAGAGTGTTTCCCGGTTTTCATAGATATGTCCCTGGCTCCACGTGCGAATCCCCAGAGCGATCAAAACCACTCCAGCCACAACATGGATGATTCCCGGTCCAAGATGGAGATTCCGCTTCAAAACAAGATAACCCGTTTCGGCGAACAGGGTGATCAGGGCCATGGCGGCGAAGTATTGGAAATGATCGGCCACATAAGAGTAAACCATTGGGTAAATATTGAACAAACCCAGAGCGGGAACCAGAGTCCCGGAAAAGATCAATACCGCGGTCAAGGGTCCCCGTCCGATCCGCCGGCGGAAAAACCATAAAGCTACAACCAGCACGAGAAAACCTGCCGGGAAGATATATTGCCACCAGACCGCAGCATCGATGTTCCAGCGGACATAATTGAAAGAAAGGGAAGCGGGCCAGACCAGTTTCCCGGCATAAAACCATATTGCCCGACCGGCGACCAGACAGCGTTCCAGCAGGGACAACTCCCATTCCATCCCCTTCGCTCCCACATGCAGCCATTCGGTCAGAGCCGTCACAATCGCCAGAACGAATCCAGCGGCAAACATCGGAAGAGTATATGCAAACAGCCGTCCGGGTATCCGTCCCCGCTTCCACCAGATCAACAGAAGAATCACCGCGGGCAGCGAACAGGCCACAGTCTTGCTCAACAGCGCCAGGACAAATGTGGTCAGGCTCCACCAGTAGAATCTTCCGGGTCTCACCGGTTCCCCGGTATTTTTCTCTGGAGTATGAACCGGCTGCCATCTCAGCCAGAAATAAAGCGCCAACAGGTAAAATACGCCCGACAGAACATTTTTCCGCTCCGTGATCCACGCCACGGATTCCACATTGACCGGGTGCAGGGCGAAAACGGCTGCCGCGAAGAATGCCGCCTTAATCTGCAGGCGGCGGAGCAGGCTCCAAAGCAGCAGAGCGGCGAAGGCGTGCAGTACGACATTGGTGACGTGGTAACCCTTTGGATCCAGTCCCCAGAGACGATACTCCAGCCAGTATGTGGTGTGAACCATCGGGTAATACTGGGGCAGGGAAGACGGTTCAAACCACATCCTGACCAGGCCTCCGGGCGTTCGAATTACAGGATTATAGACAATGTAATCGTCATCATCCCAGATATACCCGGCCCGGAAAACCGGAAGGTAAACCACCAATACGGATACACTCAGCAGAATAATCCAGAACAGCCGATCCTGAAGGGTTGCAGTGCGAACCATGAGGCTGATCGTACCAGATCGACTCTCCGATCACAATTTCCCGATAAGATGCCGGGCCGGAATCCGGTGCCCTTTGATCGAACGCAAAAATTTAGTATACTGATAATCGGTGTGCGAACCATTTGGAGGATTCCCGGAGATTTTTCAAATGCTGCTTCGAAAAACAATTTTACCCTTTGTGATGTCCTGCCTGATGATCGGTCTGGTCGGATGCGCCGGGGATATTCATCCGGTCCGTACGGATTCCGGTCAACCGGATTCCCCAGATAATACGATTTTGGACGGTACGCCGGTCGATATTGAAGAAATGTCACTGGATGTGAAAATCGGCGCGGGGAATCCAAACCGCTATAATATCGTCACTGAGCGGAATCTATTCAGCCGGGACCGGATGTTCGACCCGGAAGCGGCATCCCGTGGAAAACCACCCACTCCCACACCCCGACCTGGAGATCTGGTGCCGGACGGCCTGCGGGTGGCTGGGACGATCATCCTGGAAAATCCGCTGGAATCGATGGCTTTCATCGTGGATGCCAAAGACCGGGAGGCAAGGGGAAAGGCGAAGCAGCTGAAGATCGGTGATACGATTCAGGGGTACGAGATTGCACAACTCCGGGATGATGCCGTCATCCTGGACAAGGACGGCGTCTCCGTAACGCTGAACGTCAGTCCGATCGAGAACCGGCGGCAGGATCCCCGGAAGGGACACGCCGGGTCAGGCAGATCGGGCGGGCAGACCCGGTATACCCGTACCGACGGATCCCGGGTGCCCCCGCGCACCGCGGGTTCCCGGCAACCGGGTCGGTCGGCCGACCGGTCGGCCGACCGGCGCACCACCCCGGGTGGAAGGACATCCGTTTTCTGCGGCAGGTAAATAACACTTCAAATGTTATATCCTGAGCGTTGTAATACTTGCCAACCTGGACTGATATTACTTGAAAATCACTTTAAGATGTCGGTATCGGACAATTCGGGAGGATGACTCAGCAGCATTGGCGCAGCATCGATCTTTTCAGCACCCATGATTTCAGCCACTTTTTCAAGAGCGGTTAAAATCTGTTTCTGCTCCCTGCGGGACATCCCGTCAAAAATTTTCACGAAATGGTCCTGAAGAAGTGGCGGAGCGTTTTCCAGGGTTTCCCGGGCATCGGGCGTCAGCATCACGTTGATCTGCCTTCGGTCCCGGCTGCTCCGGATCCGCAGGATCAATCCGCGTTTTTCCAGCCGGTCCAGTATCCCCGTGACCGTGGCATTGCTCAGGTGGATGCTCTGGGCGATACCGCCGATCGACAAGCCGTCATGTTTTTCAATTTCCCGGAGAATCGCCAGCTGGGGTCCGGTGAGCTGATAATGCTGGGCCAGTTTCCTGGAATACAGATCGACTGCCCGGATGATCTTCCTGATATTGATCAGGACCGCTTCATGCATTTTTTTCTGAGAAGTATCCTGCACCGGATCATCACCTCCTTTTAATCATAGAAAAACTAATGATACAAAATTTCCGCATTCTAATCAATCGAATGGGTCCGCACACCGGAACATTATTTTTCTCCGAATCTTTCCCTTTATCTGAATATAATAAATTGACTTTACATTGACAGTTCCGGATCAAACAGCAATAATACAACTTAAATTTGTAACCCTAACCCGGGAGAGTGCCATGAAATCGCTGAGAATGGTTGTGCTGTATTGCCTTGTATGGGGAATCCAATCGGCGATTGGATTCACGAATGTTCCCGAACTGATCGAACCGGAACTGATCGACATCCTGACCCAGACGGGAACATCCGATTTTGTGATCCACTTCACAAACCAGGCCGATCTGACACCGGCCTATTCCATGAACTGGGAAGAACGGGGCACGTTCGTCTATCGAATCCTCCGGGACACCGCGCAGCGGGAGCAGGCGGCGGTACGGGCCTATCTGGACGGCAGGAACATCTCTTACAGATCTTTCATTGCCGGAAACGAAATCTATGTCCGAAACGGAAGCCTGGAGAACGTCTTTACCCTGGCGGAATACTCCGAGATTCATTATATCCGTTCGCCGCAGATCATCGATCTTCCCGAGAACGGGCTGAACGCTCAAAAACCTGCGATCGGGACCAGGGCGCAAGCCTGGGGAATTGCGGATATCGGCGCCGAACATTTCTGGTCGCAGTTCGGTACGAAGGGCGACGGCATCGTGGTCGCGGAAATGGGTACCGGGGTGGAATGGAATCATCCGGCTCTGGTGGATGCCTACCGGTGCGGCAGCGACCCGTCGGACCCGGCGTGCTGGGAAGACCCGTCCAATATATGCGGCGGGAGCATGTGCGACAACAACGGGCTCAGCACGGCCATGATGGGTGTCATGGTTGGTTCCGACAATCCCAGTCTGGACAACCAGGTGGGCGTGGCGCCGGGTGCCCAGTGGATCACCTGCAAGGGATGCGAATCCTCATCCTGCAGTGAATTTGCCTTGAATACCTGCGCCGACTGGATGCTTGCGCCGGACGGCGATCCATCCAACCGGCCGCACGTGGTTGCCTGTGTCTGGGCCGGAGCTGTCGGGGATCCCTGGTACTTGGTCAAGGTACAGGCCTGGCGCGCAGCAGGAATATTTCCGGCATTCCGGTCCGGCAACGGCGGTCCGACATGCGGGACGGTCGTATCACCCGGCGATTACCAGGAGTCGTTCCAGTGCGCCGGGCATGACAACACACGGGAAATAGCCAGCTTTTCCTCCCGAGGACCCTCCACTTACGGGCACGAACCGTACACCAAACCGAACATCTCCGGACCGGCCGTGGATATTCTGACGACGTACACAGGAGGCGGCTGGATGACGATCAGCGGGACCGGGTTTCCAGCAGCTTATGCTGCCGGGGCCGCCGCCCTGCTGTGGTCCTATGACCCGTCACTGATCGGCCAGATCGACAACACATTCGAAGCACTCCAAAACAGTGCCGATCTGCCGCCCGCCGGCAACTGCAGCGCACCGCCGGACGGGGAGGGCAACTACACATACGGCTACGGGTATTTGAACGTACTGGCAGCGGGAATCGCCCGGCAAACCTGGCAGGCCGCACCGGCCAGCGGCTTCGATTTATACCGGCTCGACGGGGAATTTATCCCCGGACCGGAAAATCAAACCTGGGCCAACAAGGTTTATTTCCTGGGCGGTCGATCCGGCAGCGGCATGGGATCGGCCGACATCTGGCGATTCGATCCGGTGACGGGCGATTACACGGATACGGGAATCGAAATGGACACGGCGATCAGTAACTATTTCGTCAATCTCATCCTGGACGACGGCACCAGCCGGGGTCCAGCCCTGTACGTCATTGGCGGTTACGATGTCTCGGTTGCAGCAAACATCCCCGATGTCCAGCGGTATTATCCGCAGACCAACCAGGTTGAAACCGTCACCACCGATCCGTTCCCCGGAACACTCAGCGGAATCGTCACCGGCGCACACGGCGTGGCCGTTGTCAATGACGTTATCTA
>JAFGLW010000030.1 GCA_016927905.1 candidate division CSSED10-310 bacterium
AAACCTCTTAAGAATGTGTTACCCCTTTCCCTCATTTGCCTTGTCTCATTATCTGGTTGCTGGCACATCCCGGTAGAAATCCGGTTTCAGTATCCGAAAACCGAGTTCGACTGCCGTAAAAAACAGGATGATGGCGGCAAGCATATACACAATCCGGTTCATCCCGCACAATATATGGAATCGATTTTCCCAATGCAACTATATATTGGCGGGATGTGTCGGGAACCGGGCGGCCTGTTCGGTTGTTCTGTCGGGCGGACGCAGGTGGAGAATGATCAAGAGCAGTGAAAACGCACCGATGTACAGAATCAGGCCTGCGGCATATTGATCCCAGAACACTGAAAAGGCCAGGAAAGGTCCCAGCAGGCACAATATAATCATGAACAGCGACAGCCGGTTGTCGGGATTGAGTGCGCAGGGTGCCAGGATCCAGATGAGAAACCAGGGCCAGATATGACCGATCGCTGCCAGCAGGATTAATGCCAGAACCGCTATGATCAGGTTGATCAAAGGCATGGCCGTTCCGTTTTTCAGGAACCGGGCGCTTGCATGAACGAGAATTCCCAGGCAGGGTATGAAAACGATCCACCAGGCAAGCTGGTAGGGAATCGGTCTGCCGGCCATGGCAAAGGCATGCATCAACGCTGCACTCGGCGAGAAAACAGGGGGCCATTTCTGCATGGACAGTATAGGCTCCAGAAAGTGTCGGTCCCGGGCATAAAGAGAGATGATCGCCGCTGCCATCCCAGATGAAACGGCAAGGCTGATCCAGTAGCGCCATCTTCCCATCCATCCTTTCTTCCATGCGGCCGCAAGCTCGACCGGAAACAGTGGAAGGGTCACGTATTTGACCAGCACGGATGCCACGAGGAAAAAGGGTGTCAGGCGGTGACGGCTGCGCAGGAGCAGGGTTATCCAGATCATCAGCAGGCAGACCATGACGATGTCGTTGTGGGCTTCACCGATGGACAGCAGCGTCGACAGGGGCATCCAGCCGAAAACGGCGACAGCCAGGGCCCGGTTGCGTTCAGAAAACTTCCCGGTGATCTGGATGATGCATGACAGGGTGATCAGCCAACTGATGTACAGGATCGATTTATGGAGCAGGTATTCGGTGAATGTGTTTCCTTGGGATATCCATGCCACCCCGGTACTGGTCATGCACCACAGGGGACCGTAGGTCATCCGGAGACGGCTGAATGCCAATGGTTGATCTTCCAGACTTTCGGTTGTCAGGTGGGAATAATAGGGATTGTCGCCGTGGGCAGCCATGCGGCCCCAGGCCACCGAATACCAGAGATCCTGGGTAAATATGGGAACCATGACAAGTGTAACCGTTGCGTAAACAACACTCCACCGGGTCAACCGGGCGGTAGTTTCCGGACCGGGATTTTCCCGTTTTCGATACAGAGTGGTCAGCAGGCATAGAAAAACAACCGACGCGGCCAGACAAGGCAGATGATATGCAAGGGCGGCCACCCACCGCCGTTCCAGAGGGGATTCACCCCCCAGGAAGGAGATCAGGGGGGCCTTGACGGAACCAGGCAGGAATCCTGCGGCATCCAGCCAGCAGCGGAACATATCCAGCTCTTTGCACGGATATCCCCCGGGATCGGGACAGTGAAAACCATTCGAATAGATGACCGTCATCCCCCACGAAACCGGGATGAGCAGGCCCAAGGCGAATGTCTGAACAAGACCCAGAAAACGGATTGTCGAGTTGAGTGATCTGCCTTTACGGGTCATTTCATATCAGCGGGTTTCGTCGAATCCGGAACCGGCCCGCATTTCAATCGGCGGCTTGCCCATAAGATACCGATCGAAGGCCGGAACCGAATGCAGTCTCCGGGCGATGGCTTGAGCCGACAGGCGGTGTCCGTCGGCGTTCGGATGATCGAAATCATCCGGCCGGCGCTGAAAACGGGTGGCCGGCTGGCGAGTCGATTGATAGGTTTCGAGCAGATCCAGAACCGCAAAACCGCTCGATTCGGCCAATCCGGCGACTTTCCGGTGCAGGTCTGTCCACAGGTATTTGTCGAAATCGCACAGTATTGGAAAGATCACCATCAGGATGGGGAAATCGTGGATCCGTCCAAGCTGTTGCAGATCGGCAAACGCCTGATTCAGGCGTTCGATTTCCTTCTCGATGGTATAGGTTACTCGAAAGAAATCTATAGGTCTCAGCGATATATTTTCACCGGTTTCCCGTCTTGAATCGAGCCAGTGATCAAGGTGCATCTGGAGGGTTCGGTATTTGATCATGAAAGCCAGTTCGGAGTGCTGCAGAATGAAGGAAACGAAACGGTCCTTCGATGTTTCTTCATACTGCCAGGTTTTGTTGCGCCAGGTGTTGAAATACGGCATTTCCCTGCTGTAATTACCCACATCATTCAGGTTATAGCCGACAACGATCAGGTCGGGATCATATTTCAATCCGTTGACCCTGAAATGCTCCACTTCCTGAACGGTGTTATACCCGTTGACACCGAAGTTCAACACTTCAAACCGCCGGTTCGATTCTTCAAACCGTTCATTGAGCTGCTGTTCCAGAATCTTGGGGTAGGTTTCATCCCACCGGACCCCCAGACCGTAGGTTATGGAGTCGCCCAGCGCGATGATTCTGAACACATCCCGGGGTTTGACCGGATCGTATTCCTTGTCCCGGAATCCCTGTCGGTTGATCTTGTTCTCGACACCGTCGATCGTGGAAAATCCTCCGGGTTTGTTTTCGTAGATCAGGATGGGATTTGAAGACGTTCGGAGAAGGTTTTTAGAGAAAATGCGCCGAGTGAAATGATCGTTGACTTCCGACCATCTGACTGCCATTTCCGCGATGAAAAGCGCGGATACGATGGAAACGAAACACACGGTCAAGCGGGATTTCAGCCCGAACCGGTTTTTGTCTGAATGGTTTTCTTCGCGATTCAACGGATTGTTCTTCCGGCGGCGGTTCAAGGACGGAAAAATTATCTAAAGGCACCCGAACGGAGCAACACTATCATCATGCCGATCGTCTTGTCCAGGAGAGTCCGGGGAATCACGGTCTCTTTTCCCAGTGAACATCATGCTGTATCTTTGTCCTGTGTTTGCGCTTGAATTGACCGGTGGAATCTGGTTTGATTCCAGGCGGGTTACAGGATGCCCGGGCGGGCCAGCAATGATGATCTGGAAAGGTGACGGATGTTAAACACGCTCTGTTCGGAAGCGGTGGATCTGAGTCGGGACCTGCTGGAAGTTCTTCGGAAAACCGGGTTCCATGCCTGTTTGAAGCAGTTGAAGGACCGGCTGGAGGAGACGTATGATCATTCCTTCCGGGTGTGTGCACTGAGTCTGGACCTGGGGCTGGAGAACAAGCTTGGTTCCCGGGATCTCACCCACCTGGGACTCGCCGGTCTGGTGCATGATTTCGGCAAAATCAACATACCCCCGCATATACTGTCCAAGTGCGAGGAATTGAATTCAAGGGAATACCGGATTGTCCAGGGACATGTTCGACTGGGATATCTCCAGGTCGGTCATCTGGAAAACGGGACGGTTGGGGATATTGTGGCCATGCATCATGAATTCAAATGCAATCCCTATCCCCGTACAGGCCATGACCGCAGGCGGGTGCAACGCTCGATTGACGACCGCCGTCAGCCGAAACCGGAGATCCGCAGGCTGGGACAGATTCTGGCGATTGCCGACATGGTGGATGCGATGGTGCATCACCGCTCCTACCGGAAAGCAATGACCGTCGGCGAAACCGAACGGATTCTGCGTCGGGAATTCAAGGGCGACGGCCGGTTGATCGACCAGGTCCTGGCCAGGGTCCGGAACCTGCAGCCAGGCTTGGCAGACCGGCCGGTGGATTGAGGTTTTTTCCAGGGCGGTGAATCATTATCGTGAAATATGGATCGGTTTACCGAGATATGGACTTGCTGCCGGATTTTGTGGAATAATATATTAAAGGCCAAATAGCTGATGTTCGAATCCGGAGGAGAAATGCGGAAAGTTGGGATTGAATTTTTGAAACTGACTCATTGGGAAAGATATCTGCTGAATCGACATATTTCGCAGCTCGAACAAGAAGCTTTTTCAACTTCCGATATGGGGGATGAAGATCCGGGGAATGATCTGAACGGCAGAAGCAATCGGAGGCGGCACTACCGGCTGGACACTTCCGGGATGAAGCTGGAGGTGCAGGTGGATTTCCGGCCCATTCATCTCAGGTTGTACACGGCGCAGCTGATAAATCTTTCCCCGACGGGATGCTGCGTGCTTCTTCCCGAGGAGCGTCATATCCAGGTGGGTGCCCGGATTCCACTGTTGAAGATACCCGCCGGAAAGGATACCATCTGCTGCCGGGCTCAGGTGGTCTATGTATCCGAAAGCAAATTCCAGTGACCTGATCCCCGGATACGAGATGGGCAGGAAGGTGGTTCCGGACATTTTCGGATGAACATGCGCCGTGCGAGACTCATTCCGTGGTCGCACCGTATGGTGCTTCTGACGGCCATGATCGCCGCATTTGGGGTGATTGCATTCCTGTCCATGCGGGCATTCCGGAGCCATACCATCGCACTGGCGCAATCCCAACTGGTTCAGGCATCACAGGAACTGGCAAATCGGGCGCGTCACCGTCATGATCTCATCCGGACCTATCAGTTTCAGGAAGAACAGCACATCATTTTCCGGCTGGATGCGATCAGTGATTTGATTGCGGCGATCAGCCGCCAGCTGGAACTTTTTTCGGCCAGACGCCTGATCGCTCCGTCGGATGCTAAAAAACTGGTGATCGAGATCCTGTCGTCCGGAGATTTCGGCCGTTCCAGCTACGGGTATGCCATCACCACCGCAGGCCGGGTCGTCTATCATCCCAACCTGCCGGAAGGATTTGATCTGTCGCATTACCGGTTTGCCAGGGAAATGATCGAGAAGGAATCCGGTGTGATCCGGTATGAATGGAAAAGCCCCGGGGAATTCGAGCAGCGGCAGCGGGTGATCTCCTACCGAACCGTCTATTCCTGGAATTGGATCATCGCCGTTGGCGTGCCCATCGGGGATGTGGTGGACAATTCAATTGAAGCGCAGCATTTGAAGGGATTTTTCGAGTCCGTGAAAGCGATCCAACTGCCCTGGAGGGGGAAAGCGGCGGTGTATTCAGAGGACGGCACAGTTCTGGCTCACCCGTTCTACGAAACCCTTAATGCCGGGGAAGTCGACGGCGCATTGTCGATCATTAAGACCGGTAACGGCCTGTGCCGGTTCACCGATTCGCTGGGCAGGAATTGGTGGGCTTCCGGAACGGTCTTCAGTCCGAGGAAATGGATTATTGCCACCTTCGCCCGGGAAGACGAAATACTGGGTGAATATCATCGGTTCCGGAACAAAATGCTGATCGGCACGGTCTCGGTACTGCTCGGTTTGATTTTGATCCAGGTTGTCTGGACGCGGAAACTGGTCATGAAGGTGGTTAAAAAACTGCGCAAACCGGTTACATCCGGCGAAGCCACGCCCGAATAGCGGCGTTCAATTCGGATTCCGGGACCGTTTTCTGTTCTCCCGAGATCATTTGCTTCAAGCTGATGGTGTTCCCGGCGCGTTCATCCGGACCCTGGAGCACGACTACCGGGATGTTTTTCTGATGGGCGAATTTGTACTGCTTTGTCAGTTTCACCGGCTCGATCTGTGCGATGACCCGGAAACCCGCCCGTCGGATGCGCCGTGCACAATCCCGGACCTCCCCGAGACAGGTTTCGTCGAACAGAGCCACAAAAACCTCCACGGGGGGCGGCAGAACCGGAATCAGCTGGTGGGTAATCATGAAATCCTGGATGGTTACATCTCCCATCCCGAATCCGACACCGGAGAGCGGCTGGTTGCTGAACAGGGCAACCAGATTGTCGTATCTGCCGCCGCCGAACAGAGCTCTGCGATTATCCGGATGCAGGTCGTACATTTCAAACACGGTGCCCGTGTAGTAATCGAGACCCCGGACAATGGAAAGATCCAGGGTACAGAATCTGTCCAGTTCCGATTCTTTCAATTTCCCGAACAATGATTCCAGCTCGACTGCGCCGCTCGTCGCAATCATTTCGTGCCGGGCCAGTCCGGCCCGGTCCAGACGGGTGAAATCGATCAGGGAATCGATTTTATCCCGGGTCAATCCGGTTTGTGAAAGCATCCGGCGGAATTCATCGTTTTGAAGTTTGTCTTTCTTATCGATCGTCTTGCACACGGCCTGCTTTCCGGATTCATCCAGTTCCAGGGCACGGGTCATGAAATCGTTCAGGAGTTTTCGGTTGGAGATGTGAATCCTGAAATCGGTGAAATCTCCGCCGAGATCCAGCATGATTTGAATGGCAATCTCGATGATTTCCAGGTCTGCCAGGACGGAATCGACTCCGAAAACATCCACGTTGAACTGCCAGTGTTCCCGCAATCTTCCCTTCTGGGGCCGTTCATAGCGCCACAGATTGGGGATCGAAAACCACCGGATCGGCCTGGGGATGGTGTTGATCCGCGCAGCCACCATGCGGGAGACGGTGGGCGTCATCTCCGGCCGTATCGCAACGTGCCGGCCGCCCCTGTCCTGAAAATGGTATAGCTGTTCGTTCACCAGTTCCTCACCGCTCTTGGCCGCATACATCTCGAACAGTTCGAGCATCGGGCCGTCGTATTCCTCATATCCGAAGCTCTGGGCGGTTGTCCGCATGGTATTGAATATCCAGTTCCGGAGACGCATGTCTTCCGGGTAGAAATCGCGGGTTCCCTTGTATGGCTGAGTCGATAATTTCTTGGTTTTCATGCTGCCAGGTCCCGTTGGATGAGGGTCACATGAGATCGGGCTGAAACGGTATCCGGCTCAGGACACTCATGAGGGACTGATCCTGCAGGGTGTCCGGATGGAGCCCGAACCGGCTCACATCACAGGAGCAGGAATCCAGGAGTTGACGCCGATCCGGAAACTGGGCGGAATACTCTTTTAGGTGTTTGCCGACAAAACCCTCCCTGGAAGGCAACGGCAGAAGTTGGGGTATTCGGGAGAGACGGTTGAACAGGCGTTCCAGCCCGGTTTCGAGGTTTGAGAACGCTTCCTGCCGGATGGATTTATAATGCCGTGTCAGGTAATTTCCCACGGCCAGCCGAAGCGCATCCCGGCGCTCTTCAAACTCCGCCTGCCAATTCGGATAGTCTGTTTTCAGCAGGAATGGTCCGACAGGCGTTCTGATCAGATACGGTTTCAGCTTCAGGCTGCGAATCCGGCTGGATTCCCTTGCAAACGCCCGGTAATGGCGGGACGCCACCATCAGCCATCCGATACTGCAGGATGCTTCGGCATCGGGAAGGGATCCGCCGATCGGTTTGACTGTTACGCGCTGGTATCCCTTGAAAAAGTGTATATGCACGTCGATGAAATAGCCGTGCCGGTTCAAAACATGAACGAATTCCTCCGGCGGGATATTGCCGGATTGGATCTGTTTGAGAATTTCCACCTGAAGTTTTCGGGGTTCCCCGGGAGAATATTTTCGTGCCGATTTCCAGCAGGATTCCCAGTATTCGATTACCGGCTGGGAATCGAAGCCGGGCAGTACGACTCCGAAATGACCTCCCGTGTCCCCGGAAATGACCATTGCCGTATCGTCGGCTATATAGATCCGGGCGGATAAATCGATCATGCTCCGGACCTTTATTCCCCGTTCACGCAGCCGGTCGGCGAATTCGTTGTAAATGGCCGTGTTTCTCAGGTCGGGTATCCGGTTGGCGGGATTGTATCGCAGCAGGATCCGGCAGGACGCAGCTGAATCCAGGCGGTCCAGTACGTCTCGGATCAAATCCGGCTCAGGATGCGGATCGACAATCAGGACGGATTTACGGGCGGAGGGCATGAATTCACATGTGAAGCGGGTGAATGGTTCCGGTGTGGCGGGGTGTGAAACCGGGAACAGATAATCCGCCATGAGAATCAGGAAACTCCGCCGGTCCGCTGGATCAGTCCGATGATCTCCATGGCATAAAGACTGTGAAGAATCTGATCGGCATCAGCTCCAACCCGGCTACTCACTTCGTTGGCGGGCAAAGGCTCCGCCAGTATATTCAGAATTCGCAGTTCCGTGGGTGAAAGTTTCAACCCGGACTGATTGATTTTGGCGTCCCGGTTGATTTTGATGCGGTCGTCCGGTTTGGGTAAACGCTGGGTATAATTCGACCAGTCTTCAAGTTTCCTAAGGCCGTTAATGATTGCCGCTTCCGGAGACAGATCGACCGGAACGGCGGTTTTGGACGGATTGATATCGGGGGTCAGGGTGTAGGAACCCTCTTTCCATTTGAACAGATCTTCGATCATCATTTCAGTGTGATCCCGCACCACGGAGAAAATCTGTTCGATGGTCAGATATCCGCGTTTCAGGAATTCGTTCGGCGAGTTGATCAGATCCTCGGGAATTTCCTTCAGGGAATCCTTCTGTTCGTCGTTGATCAGATTGCGCTCGTGAAGAAAACTGTCCAGGCGTTCCTCCTGGAGATTCGATTCGGCGGTTATGATCTTTCCCTTTTTCCAGTAGATCGTCTTCTTTTGATCCGAATTTTCAAATACGGTCGTTCCGGAAAAATTTCTCCGGATACACAATCGGAAAATTTCCGGTACCGGCAGAGATTCAATCTGTCCCTGACTGGGCGCCGGCGGTTCCTTTTTGGGCGGGGGTTGGGTGAGTTCCGCCGTGTCGAATTCCTGAGCGGAAGACTGGGCGGTTGTGGAAGGTCTGGGCTGGGCCGTTCCCGTATCCCCCCGGATGTGCTCGGGGGACGCCGGGATATCGGGAGTGCTTTCTTCGGATTCCGTCATGGAATCGGTAATCGACACCGTTTCGGACTCGTCATCCGTCAGTTCGGCATGAATATCGATCCTGTCGGGTTCTTCGGCGATCTTCTCGAATGAAACCAGGAGCAGTTCCTTGCATGCGAAGATGTAATTGTCGATGCCCTGAGCGATGCGATGGCAGAGTTCACGGATTTCCTTCAGGTTCCGTTTCCCGTCAATGACCTTCAACATACTGATCTCCCAGCTGGCCAGACCGTACGGGAACGCCATCTCCTCGAAGCGCGGAGTAAACTTGGGAATGGATTCCTCCGGCGGCAGTTTCATCCGGTAGTTCCACCATTTACTCAGATTCCGGATACCCTCCATGATGATATGGGGCGTGTGAATCGGTTCGAGAGCCGTTTCATTGACATAATCCGGCAGGGGAAGATTGTGCCACTGGAAGGTGCCAAGATTCCTGCTGAAAAGAGATGTTAAAAAGGAATGGATATACATGCTCTGCCACCAGCCGAAGGATTGAGCGTCCATCAGATTCGTTTCCTTGAACAGCTCCCGCAGTTCCCTCGGATCACCTCCTGGGCCGCCGGCCTGGGCGTGCGCGGCAAGAATGTCTTTGCCGGTTCCGGAACCGGCACCGTTCCGCGCCAGGAAATCTCCGAGATCGTCCTTTTTGGACAGCGATTCGGCGAAAATCACATTCCCGTTCTCGAAATAAATGGTCCGGGTTTCCTTTTTAATGATCAGATTCAAAATCCCCGATTGCCGGTTGAAAAACAACCGGGCGAAAATAGACGCCAGTGAAAGCTCTTCCAGATCACCCTTCTCCGGTACCATCGGCACCTTGACCGCATCTTTCTTTTCGGCGGCGTCCTTGTCGACCTGAGCCAGGGATGCCGATTCGATCGACAGATCCCGGAACGGTCTCAGGCGGGCATCCACCAGAGAAATGAGATCGACCGGGACAAACGGCATCGGCATGAAATCATCGATACCCATCTTCAGATATTCAATGCGTTCATCCTTGGGGCTCTTACCGTAGACAATCATGAGTGGAAATCTCCGGTAATGGGCGTTGTCGCGGATTTTGGTGCAGATTGCCCGGATTGTGGATCCGATCTGCCGCGCGTTCATCAGGATAACATCGACTTTGTTCGAATTGAGATGGGAGATGATGTCCTCACCCCAGGGCAGGCCGTGAAACCGGTATCCCGCCCGTCGCGCCGCAGCTTCAACCGTGCCGGCGATTTTCTGATTTTGCTCCAGTAATAATATTGATCCTCTTGCCATGTTATTCTCCAAGCGTTTGAGACACCCAACTATGCCCGTATTAGAGCGAAAATCCAGACTGAATTCAAGCGGGTATCTTCTTGAAGCGGAAAACCAGGATCATCGCAACCAAATACATACACGCTCCCGTCAGCAAAACGAACGAAAACCCGAGATTCATTGCCAGAATGATGGAACCAACCGATCCCAGAACCGTTGATCCGCCGTTAGCACCCCAGGCCCAGGGAATCATCCCGCTGCCGCTTTGCCGCGCAATCTTCAGACCGGTGGGGAAGGGGATGCCCATCAGGCAGGCCACAGGCGCGATCATGCACAGGGAAATCAGGATTCTGATCGGGAGAGGATCCTGGAGCGTCGACTCGATCACCGAAGGCATGACGGCGCATTCAAGCACGATGAAGGTGGACACCAATGCCAGAATCACCGTTAAAAAATGGGATTTCCAGTAGGGCATAACCGAAGCCAGGAGACTGCCCAACCCGGAAAAAAACAGAAGACCGGAGAGCACTACGGAGATGGAATAGATCGGGTGTCCCAGATACAGCACCAGTTTCTGCATGAATACGATTTCAACGAATATGTAGCCGATGCCGAGACAGCTGAAATATCCGATCAGGCGGGGAGCATGGGGGATACCAAGACCTCTGTTTTGAAAATGCGACAACGGCAGAAATATAAACACAAGGACCAGAAAACCGGTCTGGGCCAGCATGGCAAGCAGCAATACCATGGCAATCGGCCAGTTAGCTCCGATCTGACCACCCGTACCCGATGAAAAGATCTGCCTGGGGAGAAATCGCCATTTGTAATAATCGAAAAAAAACGGATTGTCGTCCGTAACCGGCTCGATGTCATACAGGTAATCGTCGTAAAATTCCCTTTCTGTTCCCTTCCTGAAAGCCTGCATGAGGGCATTGAACGGATTGTCCAGCCTGCTTCCCGGCGTATACCGGATGATGAAATCGTCCCGCTGCCGGGTATACCAGTTATACGTGGCGATCTCCTTGGCGGTCCAGGGCGTCGTTTTAAACAGCGTCGAGCAGAAATGGCTGGTCGACATCACCAGAATGTGGTTCCAGGGATCCGGGATGCCTTGCCGCCGCATCGATTCCGCCCCAACCGCCACCATTCGCAACATTTCGCGCGGCGGATCGAATACCCACCGGTTGACGGATAGAATCCCGCCCGGCTTCAGACAGCCAAAATAATCTCCAAAAGCTTCCAATGTATACAGGTAATTCTCCGATAAAACATAAGATCCCGAAGACAATCCCGACCACGTATCCACACCGGACATCTGAATGATGTCGAACTTATCCCGCGTGCGACGGGCGAAACTCCTGCCCTCCGCAACAAAAATTTCCACTCCCGGATGGTAACAGATGTTGTCGATGAAATCGGTAAACCGGTTAAGCAGCAGATCCACGATCAGCGGATTGATCTCCACCCCCACGATACGCCCGGCATTGTAGTGAAGCGCGGTCCGGACATCGTTGCCGCCACCCAGTCCGATGACCAGGACATCCGGATTCCGCTTGGTGTGGTAGGCGGATGCATACAGATCATCCTCGATCCCGCAAACGTCCTCCGGGGCCAAACCCATATTCCACATCCAGGTCGTGGCATCCCCGTCGATGGTGATGGCCAGATGCGGTGGATAACTGCCGTCTTCGGGCAGCCATGGCAGCATCAAACGCCGCGATGAAATCACATCAATCCGCGATATGGGATTCCACTCGGAATAAAGCACTTCGAAATCTTCAAAACGGTCCAGATACATTCCGTACGCCTTGGAAGAAGCCGGAATCGGTTTCAAAACCGACGGGCAACACACGCCCAGACCCATCAATACGATCACCATCCCGGACGAGCCGGTTACGGCACTCCGTGAATTCGACGGAATCGAAAAACATAAAGCGGCTAAAGCAGCCAGAACACATCCCGCCACAATACTGAGCTCTCCACCCAGCCGGCCGATGGCCATGGAAAAAAAAACGACGCCGGCAGCCGATCCGGTCAGGTTCATAAAATACAACCCGTACGATCTGGAGGGCGAAACCGAAAATAATACGGCAACCGCCGCTCCCGCCGCGATGAACGGCACGACAAAAGCAGAATAATAACCGAACAGAAGAGTCAGCTCGGAATAACTGATCCCGGCAGGCGACAGCAGTTTAAATGTGTCCAGCCGTGCGCAAGAGATCGCCCAGAAGGCTCCCACGGTAGCGCCGGCAAAAACCAAACATGAGACCACCAGCGTTCTATAAATGTTCCGGGTGAAAACGGACGGAAATACGGCAATCAGGGTTCCCGATGCGCCGAACCCGAGCAACGCGAAGGTGACAACCAGATATGCCAGATGGTGCCATAAAGCCAATGAAAAAATACGCATCTGCACCATCTCGATATGCAGAACGGCGCTGGACAGAAGAAACAATCCGAGATAGATCCACAGGTTGGTTCGAAACGGCCGGTCCCCGGGCATGTCCGCTCCCCAATTGCATCCAGTCAATAAAACCTGCTAAGACTATTCAAAATGACCGTCGGGGTCAAATTGACATCGGGTTTCAAAAACATATTGACAAAACGGATTTAACCCGATAATATTTGTCAGGTATAGGATGCGGCAGGTGATGGCCGGCCGCGTGATACAGGCGATGGATTCGGCAACCGGGTAACAGGGAGTGTGACGGATATGGCATATCTGGACAGAATATCGGCGACTCGAACAGCTCCGGAAATACTTGAACAGGTGATTCCGCTGCTGCGTGAACCCATCGGAAATCCGCAAAGCCCTCACCGGCTCGGATCCCGGGCTGCCGAACTGCTGGAGACGGCCCGGTCCCGGGTGGCGATCATGATCGGGTCTGGATCGGGGGAGATCGTATTCACTTCCAGTGGCA
Source organism: candidate division CSSED10-310 bacterium (assembly GCA_016927905.1). Taxonomy (GTDB): domain Bacteria; phylum CSSED10-310; class CSSED10-310; order CSSED10-310; family JAFGJC01; genus JAFGLW01. The sequence continues at coordinate 12,994 of JAFGLW010000030.1, forward strand.
CGGAATCGGTCAACCTGGCCCTGATGGGGCTGGCGCGGGCTGCAGTGCGGAAAAGCGGCGAACGGCGCAGGCTGTTGTATTCTGCCGTGGAGCATCTGTCTGTGAAGCGGACGATGGAGTATCTGGGAAGAGAAGGATTCCAGGCCGTCGAGCTGCCGGTGGATGCCGGGGGCCGGCTGGACCGGGATGTGTACCGGGCAAACCTGGATGATCGGGTGGCGCTGGTGTCCATCCAGATGGCGAACCCGGAGGTGGGTACGGTTCAGGATTTGGAGAACCTGGTACCGCAGGCGAAGGAAGCGGGGGCCTTGTTTCACACGGATGCGGTGGCTGCGGCCGGATGGATACCGATCGATGTGGGCGGTCTGAATGTTGATGCTCTGAGTTTGTCCGGAACCATGTTCCATGCTCTTCCAGGCTCGGGCGCTCTCTTTCTGCGGCGGGGTGTCCCCTATCAACCGGTCGTTTTCGGTGGTATCCAGGAGCGGGGCAGGCGGCCCGGTACGGAAAACATCCCCGCCATCGTATCTCTGGGCCTGGCTGCTGAGCTTGCCGTGAGTGAGATGCCCGGTAGAATGGAGCGGGGTTTTGATCTGGCCGGGCATATCCGGGATGGATTGAAGGGGATTGAAGCGCTGGAATTCACGGGTGATCCGGATGCCCGTATTCCAGGACACGTGTCGATGCTTGTGAAATATGTGGAAGGCGAGTCTCTGTTGTTATTGCTTTCCATGAAGGGAATCAGTGCCGCCAGCGGATCTTCCTGCACGGCCAGGGATTTGAAGATATCACCGGTTTTGACCGCCATGGGGATCGATCATACCGATGCGCAGGGTTCTCTGGTTCTGTCCTGCGACCGGGACACGACATTCGAGGATGCGGATGCGGTCATCCGTGAATTGCCGACCGTTATTACTCAGCTGCGGGCCATGTCGCCGATATGGAACAGGGAGCGAACCAAAGATGCGGGTTGATGATGCGAGCGGTTTCTGATTTGTGATATGAATTGAATGCAGGTTCAGGAGTGAAGAATATGTATACGGAAAAAGTTATGGAACACTTCACGAATCCCCGGAACGTGGGTGAACTGGATCGGCCGGACGGGGTGGGTGAAGTGGGGAATCCGACCTGTGGAGATATGATGGTTTTCCACATCAAGGTCGATCCGGAAACGGAACGCATCATCGACATCAAGTTCAAGACATTCGGCTGCGGGGCTGCGATCGCCGTTTCCAGTATGGTCAGTGAAATGGCCAAGAACAAGACTCTGGATGAAGCGCTGCGGATCACTAATGAGATGGTCGCGGAGCAGCTGGGGGGGTTGCCTCCCCAGAAAATGCACTGTTCGAATCTTGGGGCCGATGCGCTGCATGCCGCCATCAAGAACTACCGGGAACAGCACACAAAATCCTAGAGTCAAGCTTCGGCGCACCGGCATCCCGGCCGGGATCCGAGCTCCGGATTGAAAAATCTTCCGTGTGGAACCTATACTTACGGCATGTTTTCCCGGGTGTTTGCCAATCCCGATCCCTGCACCGGGTGTCAGAATTGCATGGCCGTGTGCAGCCAGTCTCATTTCCGGAAAGCCGTGCCGATGCAGGCGGCGATCCGCGTCGAATTAGATCCGTTTTCCGGAAGGCACACCATCGTCACCTGCCGCCAGTGTGAGGATGCTCCCTGTGCCGCTTCATGCCCTGCGGACGCCATTTCAGTGCAGGAACCTCCCGGAGTCTGGGTGATCGACGAGCTTCGGTGCATCCGTTGCGGTGCTTGCGTGGCCGCCTGTCCGTTCGGAGCGATGATTTGGCGGGAACCGGAAGGGCAGCCCTTCAAATGCGACATGTGCGGCGGTGATCCGAAATGCGTCCGGGCCTGTCATTTCGGCGCGCTTCAGTGTGTGATTCTTGCGGAAGACGGAATAACGGGTATTCCCCCCGAGGATCTGGATGCGATGTTGGGGAGAGGGGAACCGGAGTGACCGGAAAACGGGGCGGATACACCGGCGAGATTCTCAGAGTTGATTTGACGCGCGGTGCGTTTTCGATTGACAGCACCTGGGATTATCTCCCGGATTGGATTGGCGGGCGGGGGATTGCGGCGGTGGTGGCGTGGCGGGAGATACACCGGGGGATGGGCGCTTTCGACCCGGAAGCTCCGCTGATCCTGATGACAGGTCCCCTGACCGGCACCATGGCCCCTTTCTCGGGTCGCACCACGCTGTGCGGTCTTGCGCCACAGGGATATCCCCGGGAATGGTATACCCGGTCCTCGTTCGGCGGGCATTTCGGCCCGGAATTGAAATATTCCGGGTACGACGGTCTGATCATCACCGGCCGGTCCAAAATCCCGGTCATGCTGGTCATCGATAACGGGAAATACCGCCTTGAAGATGCATCCCGGCTTTGGGGACACGGCATCATCGAAACCCAGAAGACGATACGGAACAGTTACGGCAGCCGGTGGCGTGTGTTTGCAATCGGTCCGGCAGGTGAAAATCTGGTCCGGATCGCCGTGGCGGCAACGGAAACGGAATCTGCGTCCGGGCAGGGTGGATTCGGGGCGGTGATGGGGTCGAAACGGCTGAAGGCCATTACGGTCCGCGGGATGAAACCAGTGAATATCGCGGATCCGGTCCGATTTGAAACCGTATGCAGCTGGATCGGTGAGGAAGCGCACGCGTCGCACGGATGGCCCCATACTCCCAGACTGGATCCGGAGCTTGTCCACAGATACGGGCAGCGTTTTCAGGCCTGTACCCAGGGGTGTCCCATCCGCTGTTACGATGCCCGGTTCTATACACGGGTTCCCAGCAAGCTGTGCCCCGGCAGAATTCTGTCGGGCCAGATCGACTGTATAGCGGGATTATTTCCGGGTGTATGCGGGACATTTTACGACTGGAATCTGGGATTCGAAGCCGGGTTCGAGATCGCCCAGTTGACCAATGACGAAGGGATCAACCATTGGGAACTCCTGGTCGGAATAATTCCATGGCTTCGTTTTCTGAAACAGGACGGCGTGACCGATCGATTCGACGGATGCATGATCGAGCCTGACAACATACGGTTCTGGGAGACGCTCGTTCTGGGTATCAGCCGGCGAACCGGCGAAATGGGAAACGCTCTGGCCGAAGGAACGCTCCGGGCAGTCGACCGGCTGGGATTTGGAAAGGAAAGAGCGGAACTGCTTTTTCCGGCATGGGGTTATGCCGGGCATTGGGATGGTCACGGGGATCGCATCAACAGGATATTTTTTCCGTTCTGGCTGGTTTCAGCGCTGCAGTGGGCGATGGACACCCGGGATCCCATTTCCAGCGGTCACGGTTACGTTCAGAACATCATGGGCTGGTGCCGGGAACATTCCCCGGTTCACGGCCTGGACTGGGATGTCATCCGGTCGATCGGAGCCCGGGTATACGGATCACCCGAATCGGTTGACCCGCTGGGTGGGTATTCTGGGAAGGCGTTTCCGGCATACTGGCACGGGCACCGATCCGTGGCCAAGGACAGTCTTCCCGTGGATGATCAGGTCTTCCCCAGGATATTTTCGACCCGGACTTCGGATCATTATGCCAGGGCGGGAGATATCGATGGGCCGATGTTCGAGTATGAGATGTTCAGAGCTGCAACCGGTTCGGAATGGACCGCAGCGGAGTATGAATTCAATCTGGAGCGGATTCTGCAACTGGAACGGATGCTGCTGGTGAGGAATTTCGATCGATCGCGGGTGGATGATGAAACAGTGATATCCTATTTCGAACAACCTGAAACCAGGATCAATCCTTACATCGGTGAGCCGGTCGGGATGAATGGCGATCGTTTTCGAAAGGTTATGGATGAATATTACAGGCTCAGAGGTTGGAACTGCCGGGACGGCAGGCCGTTGCCCGAAACGCGTGTGAAGTTCGGACTAGAAAATGTGTGAATCGACCGGCGGAGGAGATATGGACCGATTGAAGCTGTTCGTTCCCGGGCGTCTGTGTCTGTTCGGAGAGCACTCGGACTGGGCGGGTGGTTTCCGCCAGGGGGACCGCTCGATCACTCCCGGATACTGCCTGATCGTCGGTACCGATCAGGGGATCCACGCGGAAATCGAACCCTGTCCGGGTTGGTTTGAAATCAGCAGCTTTCTTCCCGGATCGACCGAGCGGAAGGGGCCTTACAGGTTCCGCATGCAGCCGGATGCGCTGCTCCACGCCTCCCGGACACCCGGATTCGCCATATATGCCGCGGGAACAGCCTGTGAAGTGCTGAGACGATACCCGGTGGATGGGATCCGCATCAATGCATGCAGGATGGATTTGCCGTTGAAGAAGGGTCTGTCGTCCTCCGCAGCCGTCTGTGTCCTGGTCGCCCGGGCTCTGAATCGAGTATACGGTCTGAATCTGGACATCCGGCAGGAAATGGAGCTGGCATACCGTGGTGAAATACTCACCGGATCCCGGTGCGGGCGGATGGATCAGGTCTGTGCCTTCGGGAAAATCCCCACTTTTCTGACTTTCGACGGAGATGATATGCGAATTGAGCCCCTGTCGACGGAACGGGACCTGCACCTGCTGATCGTCGATTTGAAAGGTGAGAAAAATACCAGAAAAATACTGGAGGATTTGAATCACTGTTTTGAAAGACCGGATAATCGTATCGGCAGAAACCTTCGCGAGGGTCTGGGTGTTCGGAATGAGTCGATCCTTTCCAAAGCCAGAACCGCACTGGAAACCGGTGATGCACGGCTACTGGGAATGTCGATGACGGAAGCTCAGGAGAATTTCGATTCCAGAATCGCACCGGCATGTCCTGACGAACTGCAGGCTCCCCGGCTGCACACCGTTTTGAATCATCCCGCGGTCCGGGAGCTTGGGGAGGGCGGAAAAGGTGTTGGTTCGCAGGGCGATGGATGCGCCCAGCTGGTCTTTTCGGATCCCGGGCGGCGCAGTGAATGCACCCGGATTCTGAAATCGGAGCTGGATGTCGTCTGCCTGAACCTGGACATTCCGGCGGGAGGAGCGTATCAATAATTTCATGGAGTGACGGGAGGGAACGTGAGATTTACGGAACTGAAAACGGTTGCGGACATCAGGGAACGGTATCAACACCTGGAACGGAAACTCCGGGATATCCAATCCCGTGCGGTCATTGTGATGGCCGAGATCAAGGCTGAGATCGTCATTTCCACGTTGAACGATTTCAGAAAATATTTCGAGGAAAAGGATTTTGTGGTCCGGACGGGGGAGCAGGAAGCGGAAGCAGTGTATAAATGTGTTTCGATCATGCTGAACATTCAGGAACCCGGCAGGCGGGAAGAGGATATTCCATGCCTGCTGCGGTTTAAACTGACCGTTTCGGCATCGGAACCGGAGGGGTTTTCGATTTATGTCCGGTGGGAGGAATCCCCGTCACCGGCGCGGACAGAACTCCCCGTGAATCAGGAAAAACTGGCGGGTGGGACCGGTCAGATGATCCAGGCTCTGACCAGACTGATCGAATTGACCGGTGACCTTATGGATTATACCCGGCGGGTTTCTACCGGATTCCAGGTTCGAAGCAATCTGTCCGTTCTGGAAAAAATCCAGGGGGATACCGAGTCGCTGTCCAGTCTGCTTCATGCGGAAACGGCCAAATGGACGGCACTCCAGATGAACCGGTTCATGTACTGGATTCATCCGGGTCATGAAGATACCACCCCGGAACAGCAATTCACTTCCTTTCTGGAGCTGCTGAAACATCTGGATGGGATCGATTGAGAACCGGTTTCCGGATTCAATTAACGGGCTCGAGAAGGTCTTTCGCCGGAGCCGCTTCCGAAAAGGAATACTCCCCGAAATTCTCAAAAGATGAAACCATAAACAGGTCCGGGCTGTCGTAAATGCCGGATCCGGGGATTCCGGTTCGCTGGATTGAACCCGGGCCGCCGTTGCCGGCGAAGACGGACCAGTCGACGGTCAGCGATTCGTATTCTTCCCGCGTCACTTCATCCGGTCCCTCCCACCAGCCCCGGAAACCCATGGACAGGGAAGACGTGGGCAGCGTCAGCTTGCTGAGATCGTAGGTTGCATCCGTGGATCCGATACCGGTGCCGTTGTGCCAGCAGATTGCATCCCGGACCCGGCCCTCGGTATTCCGCAGCACGACGCAATCTTCCAGAGACGACAGACCGATCACTGCGCGGGATGTAATATGCAAACCATATCCGGTCGCCGCAACCGTTTCCGCACCGAAATACCCCACCAGCTCGATCACGGCAATCTGATGCGGACCCAGTATGGCGTCATGATCAACAACGAACGGAATATCATAGCCGTCCAGGTCGCCGATCGTCCATCCGCGCAGATTTACGGTGATATCCGTTTCCAGATTGGCGATCTCGACCTTGTCTCCGGCTGTCCCGGTGGTCTCGATGTCCGGTTTCACTTCCGTGATGACCAGGTCCCCGTCGTCCCCTGTTTCCGGGAGATCGAACATTCCGGAACACGGCATGAGATTCCATCCGGTCAGCGTGTAGGGAACCGGAGTGACAATGTCGGACATGTGCAGGCGGCATCCGCCTCCGCTGTCCGTCACGTAGACTCTGGATTCGGTGTCTTTCAAAAAACTCACTTGCGCGTTCGCGACCTTGTTGCCGTGTTCATCGATGACGACCATGCCTTCCGAACCGGAATCGGGCGGCCAGGCATTGAACACCAGTGCGTTCCGGGGAACTCCGGTGCGCCACCACAGATCGGGATTCCCGAACAGGAGATATTCCCGCATGTGAGTGGGAATGTCGTTGGTCATGTACTGGGTTCCGATGAAATGCTCATACGCATAGAATTTGCCGTAGTTGAACGCGGGGGAAGAGCGCGTGATGTCGTGGTAGCAGAAACCACGGTATATACCCCGGTCGATCCAGTTGTTGATGGTGGTGCGCGTGTTCCAGGTCGGACCCATGAACGCCACAGCGCCGTGAAGATCCTGAAGGGTTCCGTGAGTCATCCAGGCATGCCCGAAACATTCCGTATACCCGTCGAACATTGACACGCCGCATCCGATGGAAGTGATGACCGGGAAATAAGGCCCGTTATGCAGCGCAAAAACCTCGGGATATTCAAAATCGTAGGAATGACCGGGATGCCAGCCGGCCTGCCAGCCTTCACCCCGGTAGTTGATTATGGTCACACCCCGATTGATCCAGCTCTGTACCTGCGCGACCGATCCGCTGGTCCAGTTGTACATCGTGTGGATCTGCTCATATGCCAGATTCGTAGTCAGCCGATCCGCCGTCTGTTCCTTGGTGAGCTGCTGGCTTGCATACAACCCGGAACAGGCCATCAGGGCGGACTTGTAATATTCGTCATACCCGTCGGGAGGCGTCTGTTCATAATACAGGATCCTGGACAGCATCACCGTCAGTTCGTCCGGATCGGTTGCCGGGTACCGGGACAGGAAAACATCCGGGAAATAATCCCCGCCCTCCAGCTGGGAATAATACAGATCATCGTCGAAATTACCCGACATGTAATTGTCGTGCGATTCGTGAATGGGGAAATTGTTGGTGCTCCCGATGATACTGGCATACACCATCCGACTTTCGCTCTGATACATGTTCAAAAAAGCGTTTTTGACGTCGGTATAAGTCGGGCTTGTTCCCAGTTCCGAAAGACGGACCACATCGATCACGAAACCCTGCTGTTCCTTCCAGGCGAAGAAACCCTGGCACCGGGCTTCAAATTCGTCCGGCATGATGAAAAAGTAATGCTCCGGAATATTCCGGTCCCGGTCACCAATCCATCGATCTGAATAATTTGGGGCGACGGCCCGGTAGAGAGACTCCCATGTCGCAGAATAGGGGCCGTGCGACTCAATCGTGTTTCCAGTCGGCCGATCGATCATCCGGATCACGATTTCAGCTCTGTCGGCTATGTCGACGGTGTTCTGAACGGCGTTGTACTGCACCGGATAATATCCCACCGGCTTCAGCCGGATTTCCCGCATGGCAACCGGGTCCTCCGTGACGATCCGGTTTGCGGGATACCATTGATCCAGCGCATACAGGTTCTGGTCCAGCGCTCGGATCCTCGAAACATCCTCCAATTCCAGATCCATCTGATACGGGACCACCGGATAGGCCAGTTGCTCCCGGTGGGATTCGAGTATGCGGACCGAGACCTCCGGATCCAATGTGTCCGAGACATGTACCAATTTTCCGATCATGGGAAGTACCGGCCGGCCAGGCGACATCGTGCTGCCCGCCTCACCGATCCCGATCGTCGTGTAAGTCTCATCGCCGATCCGCCGGGTGCCGATCTGAAGGTCCGTAATCCGGATGCTCAACACCACTTCGCGGTCCAGATCGTTGGTCACGGTTTCAATAATGAATCCCTCATCTGTACCAAAACGGGACAGTTTCGCCTCATCGTCAAATCCCAAACCGGTTGATGCCGCTAATGCCATACAGACGATCAGGCCGATTCGAACCGTTCGGATTAAACTGTTGTTTTGCAAGGTCATGCAGATTATTGCTCCTTGGGTTGTCGAACATACTGACCCGACCAGGCAACCTGCCGCCGGGCAGATCGAACCGGTCATTCAGGGATTGCCCCTCATCCACCGAAGAGAAAAGCTGCAAGAACAATGCCGAAATACCACTCGGATTGGATCAAACAATTGGATTACCGAGTCTGGATGGTTCGGGGATCAACCCCATTGGTCAACCTGTATATGCCGATACCGGTGAGCAGGACGAAGCCGAGCAGCGGGAGCAGGGATCCCAGGCCGTTCAAGCCCATCTGGTGACCCAGGTTCCAGGCCGACCGGGCACCTGCGGGGTCATAGGTCGCACTGTCAAACGATTGCGTGTTCAGGCTCAGGTCACCCCGGATAAACGCGGGAATCAGGACTTGTCGGAGAGGATCCGCAAAGTGGCCCGAAACTTCAGGCAGCACCGCCGTTCCGATCACCATCAGGCAGATCGATCCAATCGCTGCAACAGCAACCATTGCCGCGACAGTCCGCCGGAACGATCCGGATGCCCGGGACCGGGGTGGAAGGAAGATGCCGCCCGCCATCAGTGCGGCGAACGGCAGCATCGGTACCAGGTATCTCGGTCCCAGCGCCCGGCCACCCATCCAGTGGATCATCGATCCGTTCAACCACACATACCATGCACAGATCAGAAGGCACACGGTCGTTTCATGCCGCCGGTCCCGGTTTGCCAGCAAAAAGGCGGATCCGGGCAGGGCGAACACCAGCCAGGGTGCATAATAAAGCAATCCGCGTCGGGGGCTGATCAGGATTCCCCGCAGCGCCTCCAGACTCGGCATGCCCCATTCCCTTATGAATCCGGTCTGGGCGTGTTCGTGCGCCGTGAACCGGTATGTCAGGGCCAGTGGATGACCGAATACCGTCCATTGATATGTCAGAAGCAGCAGGACTGGAATCGATGCTCCCGCCATCACCCAGATCAACCGGCGCCGGTTGTCCAGATGCCATGCGGCATAGAGGGTCACCATCACAGCTGGTGCCGCCGATGGGTATTCGACCAGAACACTCCACCCCAGAATGAATCCCAGCAGCGCCAGCATCGGGATGGTCTCCGTCCCGCCGTTTTTGCGGATCCGGAAGGCCATGTACAATCCGGCTGTCAAACAGAATGCGGCAAGCTGGTGACCGTATAGCAGAGTCGAATATGGCAGGGCGGGAGTGCCCAGGGCATAGGCGGCGGCGAAACCGGTGCTTCGCCTTGTCGGATGGCCGAAAGCCAGAAACAGACCGTACACCAGCACTGCCGCCAGCGCGGACGGGACTCCGGCCGACCAGACCGTCGTGATGTAGCTGGTTACCGCGACCGGGCATCTTTCCCGCCCGAACCGGCGGAATCCGGTGTGAACGGCTGCATGTACCGGCACGCCCCAGAAAGATGTGCCGGGAGCTTTGTCGCTGTAATAGTGATTCCGGATCAGGGCTTTGTCCCCGGTATTTTCATGGAACGCATCGATTCTTACGGTACTCAGCTCGACAATGCTCCGCACCAGATCAAACCGGGAATTCTGATTCCAGCCGCCGCCTTGATAAAAATAAGCGGAACAGCAAAGAACCAGAACGAACAGGAGTGCGGCTGGAGATCCGGCCCAGTTCTTTCCATGAGGTTTCAATGACCCGTCATCACTCCAGCCGGAGTGATTTTTTTTCGATTTTGGCCCAGGTATCTCTCAGGGAGGTTATCCGGTTGAAAACCAATCTGCCGGGCCGGGAATCCACCGTGTCGACGCAGAAGTATCCATGGCGCATGAATTGGTACCGGCTGCCCGGCTCAGCGGAAGCAAGCCCCGGTTCCACCGGGCAATTCTCCAGTTCAACCAGTGATTCCGGGTTCAGATCGTCCGTAAAATCAGCGCCTTCCGGCAGATCGAAAGGATTTTCACGGGTGAACAGGTGATCGAAAAGCCTGACGGTTGCCTTGATGGCGTGCGGTGCCGAAACCCAGTGCAGGGTGCCCTGGACTTTCCGGCCGTCCGGAGTGCTGCCGCCTTTTGATTCAGGATCATATGTGCATCTCAGCTCGACTATTTCACCCGTTTCGGGATCCTTGATCACGCCGGTGCAGGTGATGTAGTAAGCGTGCTTGAGACGGACCTCCCTGCCGGGTGACAGGCGGAAATATTTCCGGGGTGGCGTCTCGCGGAAATCGTTTTTCTCGATGTATATTTCCCGCGAGAAAAGAATCTTCCGGGTTCCCATGGATGCATCCTCCGGATTGTTATCGGCATCGATCAGCTCTTCTTTGTCTTGCGGATAATTTTCAATGACCACTTTGACTGGATTCAAGACCGCCATGACTCTGGGTGCGCGCAGGTTGAGATCTTCCCGGAGGCAATGTTCCAAAAGCCCGGCATCGACCACGCTTTCCCGTTTGGCCACGCCGATGCGATCGCAGAAGGTGCGGATGGCCTCGGGCGTATAACCGCGGCGGCGAAGGCCGCACAGGGTCGGCATGCGGGGATCGTCCCATCCCCGCACGTGACTTTCCCGGACCAGACGGATGAGTTTGCGTTTACTGAGCACCGTGTGGGTCATGTTCAACCGTGCGAACTCGATCTGCCGGGGTCGATGCACTTGTAACCTTTCCAGGAACCAGTCATACAAGGGGCGGTGAATTTCATATGCCAGGTCGCACAGGGAGTGCGTGATGCCTTCGATGGAGTCGCTCTGGCCGTGCGCCCAGTCATAAGTTGGATAAATGCACCAGGCATCCCCCGTGCGGTGATGGGTGGCGTGGAGAATCCGGTACATGATGGGATCCCGCATGTTAATGTTAGCCGCTGACATGTCGATTTTGGCGCGCAGTGTCCGGGAGCCGTCCGGGAATTCGCCCGCCCGCATCCGGGCGAACAGTTCGAGGTTTTCATCCACGGAGCGGTTCCGGTAGGGGCTTTCCCGCCCGGATTCGGTCAGAGTGCCCCGGTACTCGCGGATCTCATCGGCATTCAGATCGCAGACGTAAGCTTTACCCTTTCGGATCAGATCAACCGCCCATCGGTAGAGTTTATCGAAATAATCGGAAGCGAAGTAAAGACGGTCATCCCAGTCATATCCCAGCCATCGGATATCCTGTTTCATGCTCTCGACATACTCGGTCTCCTCCCTGATGGGATTGGTATCGTCGAATCGAAGGTTGCACAATCCTCCAAATTCCCGGGCAAGCCCGAAATCGATGCTGATGGCCTTGGCGTGACCGATATGCAGATACCCGTTGGGTTCCGGGGGGAACCGTGTGTGAACCCGGTCGTATCTGCCCGTTTGCAGATCCTCCCGGATTATATTGGCGATGAAATGCGATGAAGCCGGATTTTTCTCTTCCGTCATGATCTAGTTCTCCTCCGCAGTCGCTTCCGCTCCACGACCACGCTCGATCCAGCGTTTTTCCAGCGCCTTCAGTTTTTTCCTGCCCAGACCGCCGGCCGCATCCAGCGCATTCATCAGGCGGCGGCGGCTCATGTTCGATCCCAGAATCTCCATGGACTCGAACAGTGGCGGACCTATTTCCCGGCCCATCACGGCCACGAACAGGATCCGGGTGACATCCCGGATCGGCCAGTTCCAGAACCGGGCGGTTTCATTCACGTCCCGTTCGATCCCCGCAGCAGTCCATTCAGATCGGGTTTCAAACTGAAACGCCAGTGTCTGCAGCACCGGCGCAATCTCCTCCAGACTGCGGTTTTGGGGCTTCAGCAATTCGGTTTCGTATTCGATATCGGTGGCCAGCAGAAATGCACAAGCCGGAATCAGATCACCCAGCGTCTGCAGCCGGTTCATCATCATGGGCAGCATCCGCACGAGGAAACCGTCGTTGAGCCGCCATTGTTTATATCGATTCCAGAGATCATCCGGTAAGTGATTTTCCCGGATATACCGGCCGGTGAGCCATTTGAGTTTCTTCAGATCGAAGACGGCGCCACCCAGGCTGATCCGGTCGATATCGAAATCGGATACAAATTCCTCCAGCGTGAATTTTTCCTCCTGGTTCGGCCGGCTGTAGCTCATGAGACCCAGATAATTGAGCAGGGCTTCCGGCAGATATCCCGCATCCCGGTAGTAATCGATGGCGGTGGGATTCTTCCGCTTGGACAGTTTTGAACCGTCGGGATTCAGAAGCAGCGGCATGTGGATGAATTCGGGCGGATCCCAGCCGAACGCCCGATAGAGAAGTATATGTTTGGGTGTGGACGGGAGCCATTCCTCTCCCCGGATCACATGGGTGATCTGCATAAGGTGATCGTCGACGACATTGGCCAGATGATAGGTCGGGAACCGGTCGCTTTTCAGGAGGATCTGGTCGTCGATGCCGTCCAATTGATACCTGATTTCCCCGCGCAGCCTGTCATGGACGACGCATTCACCGGATTCGGGGACTTTCATTCGAATCACAAATGGATCCCCCCGATCCAGTTTTTCCCGGACCTCCGTTTCCGGCAGATTCCGGCAGTGCCCGTCGTACCCACCGGAAATTTTTTCCGCAGCCATCCGTTCGCGCATTTCAGCCAGGCGTTGCGGTGTGCAGAAACAGTGGTAAGCGGATCCGTTATCCAGAAGCATCCGGGCATGGGTTCGATAGAGTTCCGTTCGTTCACTCTGACGATAGGGACCGTTGGGTCCGCCCACATCCGGTCCCTCGTCCCAGGTCAGCCCGATCCAGTGCAGCGCGTTGAAGATTCCGGTTTCGTATTCGGAACGGGACCGTGTCTGGTCGGTATCTTCGATCCGCAGGATGAATTTACCGTTTCTGGACCGTGCAAACGCATAATTGAACAGTCCCATGTATGCCGTTCCGACATGCGGGCTGCCTGTCGGGCTGGGAGCAATGCGGACTTTGACCGTGCTCATGAAACCCTCCCTGATCCGGTTTCCGTTCCGATACAGCGGAACAGAAACGGGAAAAACCCGATTCTAGCGAATTTCCCACGACATTGCACCCGACTTTTCATGATGCGTATAATAACGAAAGAACCCAATGAATTCTGGAAATTCACTCGAACAGGATCAACATTCCGGTCACATCCGATGGAAGGAACTCTGTGTGGTCTGTGCGGTTCTGGCGGCGTTCCTGATTCTCATGCTGATGAGTCAGTCTAGGATATCCTGGACCATCGATGAAATGAGGTGGATCAATGCCGGCCGGAATGTGATGCGAGACGGTTGGAGCGATCATCCGGATGAACTCTGCCATCCGGTCTTATTCATGCTCAGCCAGGCAGCCAGCCGGGCGTGGTTTTCGGATGGCAGTCAGGATTCGGACGTGACGTCCGCCCGGATGGGAATGCTTCCCTACGTCATTGCGGGCCTGTTGATCCTCTTTTTCTGGAGCCGCTCAATCAACGGGTTTGCGGGCGGCCTGTTCAGTCTGCTGCTACTGGCGTTTTCACCGACTTTCCTGGCGCATGCCAGGCTGGCCACTTCGGATGCCATGCTCTCGACGGCGGTGCTGGCTGCGGCTGCCGCCTTTGCGCTGCAGTTTAAAAAACCATCCGGAACCGGCGGTCTGCTGCTCTCAGCTGCATTCGCATTCGGATTTCTGAGCAAGTTTTCGTTTATCCTCGTCCCGGTTCTCCTGCTGCCGGCGGTCCTTTTCAGATCCCGTCGTCCGGTCCGGGCGCTGGTTACATCATGGATTCTTCCTCTGGCTGCCGGATTGTTGGTTTTGAACGCGGTATACGGATTCCAGGGAACCGGCAGGCCGCTCATCTCGTTCCGACTCGTTTCCGGGGCGTTTCAGAAATTGTCTGCAACCTGGCTGGGGCTTCTGCCGCTGCCCTTGCCGGAACGCTATATCCGGGGGATGGATAATCACCTGGCGTTCGCGGGGTCCTGGCCATCCTATCTTTTCGGATCGGTATCCGTGACCGGATTTCCCGGTTACGACCTGATCGCATGGGCCGTCAAAACCACGCTTCCGGCACTGATTCTGATTTTGACCGGACTCATATTCCTGAAACGCCTGAAACCTTCCGTGGACGAACGGATTGTGATATACATTGCCGCAGGCTGGCTGCTGTATTTCTCTTTCATTCACCGGGTGGACTGCGGCGTCCGTTATATTCTGCCGGTTTACCCGCTCCTGTTTCTGATCGCCGGGCGGACGGCACGGATCCCCGGTAAAGGATTCACCCGCGGGGTCTTCTGGGGATCGGCACTCATCGTCGTGCATGGAGTCATCACCCTGGCCCGGTATCCTTTTTACATCGGTTATTTCAATGAACTGGCCGGAGGGAGGGGAGATCTTGTTCTGGGAGATTCCAATCTGTCCTGGACACAGGAATTGAAGGAACTGGCCCGGTATCAGAGGGAGCATGCGATCGACCGGTTCATATTCGGGATCGAAGTGCCGCTGGCCGTTCTGGATCCTTACATCCGCTACCGCCCGATTTCGCACCGGGAAAAATATGTTCCGGGTTCGGGCGATTATGCGGTCTGGATCGCCTCCCTTCAATCGCTGCTGCACCGGGATCCGAATGCATTCCTATGGTTCCGCCTGCTCGAACCGGATGCCGTCATCGGTGATGCGGCATACGTATACCACGTGGATCTGGAACCTGGACGGGAATTGGCTTTTTTCCGGGAAGCGGTCCGGTCGAACCGGAAGAACGGATTCAGGTTCCCGGGCGCAGAATCCTGTCTGGACAACCAGGACGGCATGCTGTTTTTCCCATTAACAGGACTCCCGGAAAACGAGAATTGGGAGGAAATCGAACTCCAGACCCATGATGCGCCACCCTCCCGGCTGATCACCATGAATCCCCCTGTTTCCGGTTCGGAAATTTCAGTGTGCGGTTACCGTGGTGATGAGAGAATCGAAACATTCCTTATGGATGTCGAACTGGCCGGTCAGTCGGTTTTTTACCTGCCCGTAACCGATGAAATCACCAGACTGATCGTACAAAAACAACCGACTGGTCCGGCTCCCGAAACCATTTCGCTTGCTTACGAACTGGAATCGAGGTCCGGGTTAGCGGAATGACCATTCCACGGCGGCGACATTGCCGGCCAGGTCCGTGAAGGACCAGTTTACAACCGCGGCGATGAATTGCAGACCGGAACCCGATACCCCGGTTTCGGGCCATGTAAACGGCTGGAAGATGACCAGGACGTTCGTTCCGGTGGCGAGATCCCGGCATGAGAAATCCAGGTCGGCGTCGCCGGAAGGCTCGAATCGGCACCATGACGGCCAGAAATAATAATCTCCGAAGGCCTCCAGCAGGACGAATACCGGCAGATCCGCCAGGGGAACTCCACCATTGCGGACAATCAGGTCCAGGTAGAAAGGATCACTCCCGGCAAAATGGGTTGCCGGCAAATCCAGCTCTACATCGATATCGAAGTTACCCTCCGGAAGATTGAAATCGACCCCGGTCGTCGGCTGTTGAGTTGAAACCTCAACCAAAATGGCATTTCCGGTTTCGCTGCCGGATGGGTAGTACTGCCGGGACCAACCGCATCCTTTGACCGGTACGGCTTCCAGATAGTAGGATCCGGATGGAAGTCCGAAAGCCAGATATGATCCGTCGATTCCGGAAACCGCCTGGTGGATCGGCTGGAGTTTCCAATCCGGGGAATACAGCCGCACCTCGCATTCGGTAAGGATGTCTCCGGTGTTCCGGTAGACGGTTCCCGTAACAGCGCCACCCGGTGGAAGTTGGAAATGAATGCCGGTGATTTCCTGGCGGGGATAGACCGCTACAAATGCGGCATCTTCACGGTAATAGGCATCCTGCCAGTAACGCTGCTGGCATCCGTGTCCGGTGTCCGGATCGGAGCGGATGAAGTAGTTGCCTGCCGGCAGAGGGCCCAGATAATAGCTGCCGTCGCTGCGGCTTCGACAGGAATAGGCTGTGATCCAGCTCCAATCCTGGGAGTAAACATCCAGATCGACACCGTTCAGCGGAGCGCCTTCCAGGGTCCGGATGGTTCCCAGAACATAGCCGCCCGGTTGAAGGTCGAAATCGATGCCGGAGACGTCGATACCATCTTCAAGTTCAACCGGAACGGCGGTTCCCCGGTCCCGGCTGTCGAACCAGTATTCGGGGACATAGGGCATGGGATAGGAGCTGTGGGCGCGGAGATAATATCGTCCGGCATCGAGACCTCCGGTCACGTATCTGCCGTCCGGATCCGATCGAGTGGAAGCGTCCGAAAGGAAATTCCAGTCCGCGTCGAATACCCAGATGTCGATCCCGCCGGCACCTGAGCCTGTGTCCGTATCGGTTATCATGCCCAGGATATGTGCGGACCGGTTTCCCGATCCGGTGACGGCAGGATTGTTCAGGCTGAGGACTGCCGACAGGATGAATATCAAACGCCGTGTCATCATTGTGATCTGACCGCCGTCTCCTCGCCGCCGCTGTGCTGGTAGGATCCGAATCCCGGTTCCGACTGAACAGTGAAATTTCCGGATCCGTCGGGTGAGCCGGTCCAGGCGCGATGTATTGATCCTTCCCCGCCGTTCCCGGCGAAGGGCGACCAGTTCACGGTGAAGTTTTCATAGGTGGATTGATCGATGGCGTCGGGTCCGTCCCACCATCCGCCGGGGAGAATTTCGAACGGGGTTGTGGGGGCGGTCAGGCGGGAGAGATCGCCGGCCACGTTGGTTGATCCGGTACCGGTCTGATCGTGCCAGGCCAGGCAGTCGACGATCCTGCCGAGGGGATCCCTCAGGACCACGATGTCTTCCAGGCTGGAAAAATCAGGAATCTCGCGGGAAATGATCTTCAAACCATAGGGCATGGGAATGATTTCTTCATCATATCGGGGACCGGCGAACACGATGACGGCAATCTGCTGGGGCTGTAACAGCGCCGGCATGTCCACAAACGGGGTATCATAGCCGTCCAGGTCTGAAAGCGTCCATCCGTTCAAATCGATGGGGGAGGTGTCCAGGTTGTAAAGCTCCACCATGTCCCCTTCGCCGTTTTCCGTCGGGATGTCCGGTTTGATCTCGGTGATCAGCATGCTTCCGGTCGTCCCGCCGCTGTTCCAGGGAAGATCCACATCGACCGGAATAAGGTTTTTCCCCGCGATGACAACGCGTACGCTGTTCGAGGGCACCTGAGTCAGATCTATGGGCACTCCTCCGCTTTCGTCGACCGGATAGACTCTTCGGATTCCGTTGGCGGCCCAGGAGATGGTGGCGGCGTCGATGAGACTTCCCAGTTCATTCCGGGCGACCACATAACGGTCCATGGAATCGTTGTCATAACCGAGACCGGCGATGGATTGCAAAGGCAGCCCGGTGCGGATCCACATGTCAGGTGTCCCGAAAACCAGGTAGGTTCGGAAGTGCACATCGATAAAGGCATCGTGTCCGGGATCGGGGAAATTGTCCCACATGTACATTTTCCCATAATTCATGGCCTGCCCGACCCGGTAGGTGTTCCAGTAGACATACCCACGGTAGAAACCCCGGTCGAGCCAGTTGTTGTAGGTTGTGTGGGTGTTCCAGGTCGGGCCCACGATCCCGACCGATCCCAGAGGAACCGAAACCGATCCGTGAGCCATCATGGCATGACCCCAGCAGTCATCGAGGTCGGCGAACATGTTGACGCCGCATCCGATGGACGTTACAAACGGCGTCATATGCGCATTGTGGAGGGTATAGACATCGTCATAATCAAACCAGTATTCATGATCCGGATTCCAGCCTCTCCGCCAGCCTTCACCCCGGTAATTGATGATGGACACACCCTGATCGATCGTCGCGATCAGGTTATCCACCGTAAATGCATTCCATTCATAAAAGGTATGAACCGTTTCATACCCGCAATATGTTTCCAGTCGTTCCCGGGTCTGTTCCTTGGTATCGATCTGACTCTGTTCCAGTGAGGAAGCGGCCATAAGGGCTGTTGTGTAAAACGCCGGATTTTCCAGCCGGGGTGCCAGTTCGTACTCGAGGATCTTGGAAAGCATGATGGTGAGTTCCAGCCCGTTTTTAACCGGCAGGCGACCCAGGAAAACATCCGGAAGGATGTCTTCACCGGCCAGGAGCGAATAATACAGGTCATCTACGTAATCTCCCGGATGCGTCGTATCGTAGGAATAATAAAGCGGCGTGGTATACTGGTCGCCGCAGATCAGAACGTACACCGGTGGATGCGGTCCGTAAAAATAATTCAGGATGGCCTGCCTGAGCTGGGCCGGAGTCGGCGCAGACGGCAACGCGGACATACGCAGCAGGTCCACCCGATATCCTTCCTCTTCTTTCCAGGCAATGAATCCCTGCAGCCTGGACTCGTATTCATCGGGTGTCACAATCAGGTAATACTCCGGCTCTCCGAATTCATCAGTCAGTTTCGGCTGGTAATTGATAACCGCGGCCCGGTAAAGCGTATCGAAGGAATGCGTAATCGGCGGCAGCTTCAATGGAACGGGCCGGTCCGGGGATTCATCTGCAAATATCCGTATCCGGGCCTTTTCCAGCACCAGGATTTCCCCGGTCGCCGGATCCCAAAGATAAGGAAGGACGGTCAATCGCGCCACATGAATGCTTCGAAATATCTGTCTGGATCCGAGCGAGATCCTGAATCCGGGATCCGTCATCCCGGGACCGGCCACCTCCGGGATCCACTCCAATTCCCGAACCGGGTCGCCTTTCAAATCCGGAATCAGATGGTTCACCGTTGTCCGGCGAATCCGCTCGAGCTCCAATTCGACGGACATTTCGGTATCGGGGGAGATCTGGATGAGTCTGGAGATTACCGGCAACGGGGGAATGGTCGATTCCGTATCCAGTTCGAGCAGAATTTCCCGGTGGATGTCATTTCGAAGCAACCTGAAAGTTGCATCGGATTCGATCGGGTCCGTCATTCCGCCAGAAGCTGCTGGCAGGCAAAAAAACAGGCACATCAAAAGGCGAGCGCCCGGCAGGTTCTTGAAAATCGGCAGGCCGGTATGGGGCATGAATCGCTCCTTTGCACTCCTAATATCCGAATTCAACCACGCTGATATCTCCAACGAGCTGGGTGGTTCCGGGCGCCAGGCAGCCGGCATAGAAATACAGACCGCTGGCATGTCCTCCTACCACCGGCCAGATGAAATCAAAGATCGGGGTGGTTTCGTGGTAGCCATCGGGATAGGAGTGGTTTTCATAATCCAGGGTCTCGGACCAGGACGGCCAGAAGAAATACACGCCGTACACGTCCAGAATGATGTACTGCTCCACCGTCACGGTCGGTCCGTTGCGTTCGATTTCACACTGGAACAGGAAATCCTCCCCGGCCTCAAAATAAGTGTCGTTCAGATGCAGGGTGATGGCAAAGTAATCCGCCGGTCGGGTGGGTGTTGAAGTCGGCATGCCTGGTTGGGTTTCAGTCGGTTTGGGGGTGAAGGTCACTTCCGGGGTGCGGGTCGGCAGAGGGGTGTTGGACGGTTGACCGGGAAGTGTGGGGGTGGGTGTCGGTGCGGTGGGAGTGGGTGTCGATGAGGGGGGAACCAAAGTGGGCGTATGCGTCGGGGTTATGGGTGTGTTGGTGGGTTCTCCGGGAGCCGTTGTGGGCGTTGCGGATGGGGTGGGGGTATTGGTCGGAGGCGTGGGTGTATGGGAGGGGATGGGCGTGCTGCTGGGGATGCTGGATGGTGTGGATGTCGGCCGGATTGTGGGAGTGGGAGGCGGGGGAACCGATCCGTAATAATTTCCGCAGATCTTGAAATCGTCGACATAAAATCCGGGTTCGTTGAACGCACTGTCCGCACGGACATCGAACCGGATCTCCACACTGGGTTCACCGTCCGCATAAGATGAGATGTCCATCTCCACATACGCCCAGCTGGAATCGTTACTCCAGCCGGAATCGCCCGTGCTGAATATCGTCGTCCAGCTTCCTCCCGCTTCGTTCCGGATCCGGACCCGTCCGTAATCGTAATTGTAGGGGTATTCCACCTGAAGGAACCTGGCGAAGAACATACTCGTTTCTGACAGGTCGGTGCAATCGATGGGAGGTGTGGTCAGGGTGAGGGTCCAGCCATTGTCATAATTTCCGTCCAGCCCGGTCCCATAAACGTAGGATCCGGTATAAGCTCCCGACGGTCCGACAACCGGAATACCGAATTCCCAGTTGTTGTAAGGACCTGGAAACGGCTGTCCGGGATTGGTCAGATATGCATCGATTTCCCAGCCGGGATCGGAATCCATTGTCTGTTCGTAATACGGGCACAGATACACGTAAGTCTGGACCGACAAGGTCAGCTGGTCGACGTTCGTGCACAATTCCTGATCCGCATCGAAGGTGATGGTCAGAATGGCGACATGGCCTTCCGGAGTGGCGCTGCTCGCTGAAACACTGAACGAATTCCCTTCCGACCATGCCGCTCCCCCTCCCGGCAGATCCGGCCAAGTGGCGCTGTTGTCGATCACGGTGATATAAGGATCCGATGTGGACAACACTCCGCTGATCCCCGTCACCGGCAGGCTGGGAGCCAGGAGGCAGACCTGCAGGATCGCCTGTTCCCCGGGATCCAGATTCCCGTCTCCATCACCGGTGGCCGAATCGTTCACGAAACTGGCCCAGATCTGCAGACCGGGTTCGGTGAGCGGTATCATCTCAACATCCATCGGGATGGGTGAACTGCTGAACGATACCGGTACGTTTCGTTCCACGTACCCCTCCGCGAGAAATGTCAGGGTCAGAGGGCCGGTCTTGCCGATGCACTCATACCGGCCGGTTGCCGGATCATTCCTTTTCAGGCTTTCATTCAAGCCCGGCGGATATTCAGAGAAAAAGAAATAGGCCGATATCGGCTGACCGGTGCAGGCATCGGTGACATGTCCATAAATGACGTTTCCGTCCTCGAACAGATTGAGAACCTTCTGCCATCCCGGGCGGTTCCGCTCCACCGTAGTGTTCCGGACGGTATAACTCGGATAATAGCTTTCTGCATTGACCTGAATGGCGTAGGCCAGGCATCCCTTTTCAGCATAGAAATAATCCGTTTCGTTCCCGTCGGTCTGATAGAGCAGTTCCCACCACGTTCCCAACGGGTAGCCGTAGCTGCCGTTTTCCTTCCGGATTGCGGTGGCGAAGGTGCTGCCGAATGACCGGAGAATATCTTTCTCAGCCGCCGTGTCATTCTGGCAGCCGTATGGAAACAGAACGAACTCATTGAAACTGTGATAGGAGAGAATCGCCGCGAAGCGGTGTTCTTCCGCCAACGATATCACCGCCTGTATCTCGGGTTCGGATGCCGGCGTCGTTCCCCGGAAATAATTGGAGTTCGGATCGGATGAGGACCCGAAACAGGCTCCCCAGTTGAACGGGTAATTGTGAGCCAGGTTTACGCCGTATACGCCTCCGCCCAGATCCCGCCGGTTCTTGATCCAGTATTGATCGGTCGACCAGCAGTAGGCGGAGCCGTCCGGGTTGAGCATGGGGATGATCCATATCTGCCAGGTATTCACCCAGTCGGTCACATCGGGATTGGATCCGTAGTTGTTGGCCAGGTATGCGACGATGTCCATGGTGATCTCGGTGGCCATGATTTCCCTGGCCTGGTGGAGTCCGATGAACAGAATACTCGGTTCATCCTCGTTTACCGAAACGTTGTCGGATATTTTCATGGCCCAGATGTGTCGACTCTCGAACGTCGTGGCAAGGTCAACCCGTCTCATATAGGAAGGATGCGCCGATTCATATCCCGCCAGCATCGATGTGACTTCGGAGTAATCCAGATACTGTGAATCAATCCGGTCTTCGCGGCCGGTCTCGGAGCGGTTTTCAACCGTCCAGTAAACACCCGCCATGCGCAAGATCTCCAGGCCCTGTTCGCTGATCCGGATTCGAGCCGTTTTCCGGTCATGATCCAGACCGATCAGGTCCAGATGGTCCCGATCCCGCAGCTCCATCCCCGACGATACCTCCAGATAATCATTTAAGGGCAGTTGGATAATGGTCCGGCTGCCCAGACACAGTGCCGGTATGAAAACGGCAAGGAAAACGGTTCCGATCGCCAGTCTATTTCTCATTGATGAATCCTCATTCTCCAGATCGAAATTAGGAATCCTCCCGGGCGAACATACGGGTTCACCCGCCACTGGATTCGGTTTTTGCAAAAACAGTGCCCAAATAGCAGGACCTTCGTTCCGGTTCCCTGGCCCTCAGGATGGACTACAAGGGTGTATTGATATGAGTCACCTGTCTTGTTACGGTCGATCTGGTGCCGGACCGGCTGGAAATGCAGGGTGTTCGGAACCCGGGGATCAGGGGGATCCGTACCCGAAGGTCACGACGTCCATTTCACCCACCAGAGCGGAGAAATCTTCAGTGACCAGAGCTCCGTAAAAAATCAGGCCGGTTACATCGGGCCCCTGGATATCGGGCCAGTTGAACGCCTGAAGAATGGGGATGATCTGAACACCCGAAACGAACTCGATCATGCTGTAATCGATATCGGTATGATAAGGCGGTTTATACAGGGTCCAGCTCGGCCAGAAAAACAGTTGACCGTAGACATCCAGGATCACGAACAGAGGAAGGCTGCCCATGGATTGTCCGGGATTACTCAAACGGGCGTTCAGGTAGAACAGATCACCCGGATAAAACATCTCGGCGGGAATCTCCAGTTGCACCCCGAACGATACGGCCGGGGTGGGAGTGGGTTTTCCGGGCATCAGGGTGAAATTGATGCCGGCGGTTGTCGCACCCTCCGCCACATTAACCACAATGGCTCCGGAAGGTGATGACGCTTCAGAATAGTATTCCTCATAATAACCGGATGCCGGAAGCGGAACGGCTTTCACATAATAGTTGCCAGTGGGCATTCCGAAGGCGGTGTACATCCCGTCGCTCTTGGATTGCTCGGGACGGAGCGGAAGCAGATTCCACTGGGGTGAATACACTTCAACGGTGACATCGGGAACCGGTATTCCCTGAATCTGGTCGGTGATCCGGCCGGTAATTTTCCCGCCCTGGATCAGGGCGAAATCAAGACCGAAAACATCGGCCGTATCGGTCAGGTGGATCAGAACCGCGTTCTGCTGCCAGAAGACATCATCATAAAACTCCGGGATATATCCCTGGCTCAGATAGGGGTTGCAGTGCAGATAATAGCCGCCGAATGGCAGCGCTCCGATTGTAAACTCCCCCCGGGTATCGGTATGATCGCTGTAGTCGAGAAATGACCATTGTCCGTCGTATAGGTCCATGTCCACACTGTACACCGCATTTCCGGACAGCTGGTCCGTTACGGTGCCCAGAAGATAGCCGCCTTTTTCCAGCGCGAAATCAATCCCGGTGGTTTCCGCATCCAGAATGATCTCCACAGCCGTCGCATCCCCCCCGCTGACCGCATCGTCATAATACTCGTCAATATATGGCTGCGGGTAGACCGGAACGGCCTTGACATAATACATCCCGGGTTTCAAAGCACCGGAAAGGTAATCTCCGGATGATTTAGTCAGGCAGGTGGCGAATTCGTAAAATAGCCAGTCGGAACCGTAAAATTTCATCTTGATGTCTGCCAGCGGATTGGCCTGCATGTCGGTGACATTTCCCCGGATATAGGAACCGGCCGGCAGTGCGAAGTCGATTCCATCGGACGGTTTCGGCGGCGAGATGGTCACGGGCTGGGCGTCCGAAGTCTGAAACGCGGAAGCGTAAAACATGTCCATATATCCGTCCGGGTAGGTGGGATCGGCCAGAATCGTGTAATCTCCGCTCGGGTATGCCCCCAGAACATACGTCCCGTCGGATTTGGTGCGGGCTGAGATACGCATTTTCTGCCCGCTGGAATTATATGCTTTCATGGAGATATCCGGGACCGGCGCTTGAGTAACGGAATCCTTGACGGTGCCCGTGATGTAGGATCCATCCGCGAGATCGAAATCGATCCCGAAGGTGTCGTCGGGAGCCGTGATGGTGACCAGTGTGGCATTCACGGGTCCGTTGGAGTGATCCCAGTACTGATCGACATACGGCTGGGCATAGATCGGATTGGCCATGACATAATACTGGCCTTCCGGCAATGCACCGACATAATATCTTCCCGTTTCTGAACCGGCATCCACGTCCATCTTGACCCAGTCGGGATCGTAGACGTTCAGATCGATGCCATCCAGACCCAATCCGCCGGCATCCAGAATTTTTCCTCCGATGTAATACCCGACGGTAAGCTGAAAATCGATGCCGGTGACATCTTGGCCGTCCGCCACCGGAACCGGAATCGCGCCGGCGCGGCTGAAGGAATCAGCCCAGTATTCGGCTCGATAGTGAAAATCCCATTTCGGGTTGGCCTTCACATAATATGAACCGGCAGTAACATTGTAAAAAGTGTAATATCCGCTGTCCGATGTCGCATCGATGTGGACATAGTTCCAGCCGGCATCATACAAATTCAGATCCAGTCCGGAAACGGGCTGTCCGGAAACTTCGTCCGTAATGAATCCGGAAATGGATCCGGCATGCCCGCATGTTGCGGAAAACAGTATCCAGCATACCAGCGGCAGGCTCGGCAATCCAAATCTTCTCAGCTTCTTGAATATCATTGCTTCTCTCCCAATCGGTCCAAAACTCTTCCGGGTCGAACACAACCCGTCTCTTCACGATTTATTCCAATTGCATGCCAAATCCCCTGATCGGGGAAAAATAGTCGCAAAAACGGGATTTTACGATCCGATCCGTCCTGTTTCGAACCATGAATCGGCAGGATCGAGCGCCGTCCCCGGATCGGTGAAACAGCGGTATCCGGTGCGATGGGGTTGTGAGGTGATGGCATTACCTTTGCACAAGTTCCCGTCGGGGAGGGTGTACCGCAGGGATGCAATTGGCCGTTTTCCCGGGAAATGGATTGTCGAATTCAGTCATACCGCCTGTTCTGGTCGGTCTGGGATTGTCGACCGTTTTCACCGAGACACTGGGGTGGAATTTCAGCGGATTGATCGTACCGGGATATCTGGCACCCATCTTCATCGTCAAACCTCTGAGCGGGGTGGTGATCATCATCGAGGCGTTTATTTCCTACGTCATTCTCCGCCTGCTTTCGGATGGATTCTCGCGATTCGGGATCTGGACCCGGTTTTTCGGACAGGACGCATTTTTTGCCTTGTTCTGCATCAGTATTCTTGTCAAATGCCTTCTGGAAGGCCCGTTTCTGCCGGTGATGGGGGATATCTTCGTTCAGATATTTCACAACTCGGTCGACTACCGGAACGAACTGCATTCCACCGGTTTGATCGTCGTGCCGCTCATGGCGAACATATTCTGGCGGCACGGCATCCGGCGAAATATCGTTCCCATCTCCACCGTCATCCTGCTCACTTATCTTTTTACGCGATTCGTCCTGATTCCCTACACCAATTTCTCGGTGAACCAGTTTGAACTGATGTACTCGAAGATGGCGCTGAATTTTGAAGCTAGCCCGATATTTTACTTCATTCTGATCATCGGCGCGTTCATGGCGTCACACAACAAATATCGATTCGGCTGGTCGTATCATGGAATGCTGATTCCAGCGCTTCTGGGTATCGCATGGCTGACACCGCTGAAAATACTGACCACATTCACTGAAGCCGGTTTGATACTTTTGATCGGTTGGTATCTGGTTCGAAGACGGTTCATGCAGAACATGACCGTTGAAGGTCCCCGGAAATTACTTTTTCTGTTCGGGATCGGATTTGCCCTGAAAATGGGACTCGGCTTTACGCTAGCCGATATGTACCCGGGATTTCAGGCAAGCGATCTTTACGGTTTCGCCTACATTCTTCCCGCCCTGCTGGCGATGGAAATGTGGCCGGGCAGGTATTACCTGAAGGTGGCCCGTGTGACCGTCCAGACGTCGTTTCTGGCGGCCGTGCTGGGCATGGCGACATGCCTTGCGTTCCAGGTTTTCCTGCCGCATACGTTCATTCAACAGTCGGATCAGCCGGTATCGGAGTTGTCGATTCAACCGGCGGATGCGGTTGTCCGGACGGAAGGGGGACTGGGATTATGGATCGCCGATACCGTGAAACCGGAATTGACCTGGGGTGCAGATCATCGACCGATCAAGGTAAGCCGTCTGTCCCAGTTCGACCGGCACGTCCTAACTCCGGTCGTCCGGGCCCTGGGGCGATCCGGCGAACTTCCCGTGACTTCCAAAATGGAACAGGTCCTGCACCAGTCCGGCTATTCAATAATCGATATGGAAAACGGCATGACCCGGGACAGATACTGGATATTTACGGAAACGGACCGCTCAGGCGGATACCATGGCACTTATATCTTCAGACAGGGCCGGGCATCCCCGCGGGTGATCCAGGTTCCCAATCCATTATCGGAAACCAATACCCTGGAGGTCGGTCTGGAATTGTTCCACGATCTGAATGCCCGTGCACTGTTTATTTCCGGAACCAGCCGGCGGAAGCTGGTTGCGGAGTTCGATGTGACACATCTGGAATCGAGGATCAGCATGTTTCAACTGATGCACCAGGTGATCCATCGGGAGATGGTTGAGACCGATCCGGTTCTCTCGATACAGATCAGGGGTGTGGCGGATCTGACAATCCCCGGGATCGATGCGGTGATTAGTTCCGGAGAAGAAATTCGGGATCCTGCCGACCAGAAACCGGAACTGGTCGAACTGAAATCACAACTTGTCTCCCTGGGCATGACCGTCCGGGATTTCAGCGGGATTCCGGACGATATGCAATACAGTTCGCGGTCCATCGCCCAGCATGCCTATGTACGCGATTTCAATATGGGAGTATTCGCCGTTTTGTGGATTTCACCGGAATTCAGAAAAAACTACGAATCCCCCGAACTCAAACCGGAGATGACGGCGGCGCTGGGGTGGGTTTCCGGGGAAGGTGACCTGAGGGAGCGGATTATGCGGGCGGAGCTGGCCGCCGATTCAGCTCCGACCGGTCTGTTGACGATTCGGGATGCCATCGGGCGGGAGCTGGCCGGGTATGCCCGCTCCGGGCACATCGGACATCTGTGGAATATCGCATCTCTGGCGGATGGCCAGGGTTACGCGATCGAGGTTTTTCTCGATTCGTCCCGGAATGTTCCGTTCCTTTGTCTGCAGCATCCCGAACCGGATCGACCCCTTTTTGTCTTCAATTTCAACATGCATTCTCCGGAACCGATCACGATCGAAATCCCGTCAGACTCCTCTGAAACCCGGTTGAATGAGTTCGTATTCAGCCGATCCGTATCCCTTACAGCGATAGGAGTAAGTTCATGATACATGGGAGACCGCTCAAACCCCTCCTTTATGGAATCAGCCTGATCATTCTTCTCTTGTTTACAACCTCCTGGATCATGACCTTCACTCCGGAAAAACCGAGTTATCTGGATATCGTGCTGTCCAAATCTCATCGGGTGCTGGCCTATGAAATCAACCGGCTCCGGCCGGCCGTGTTCAAGATACCCC
This sequence comes from candidate division CSSED10-310 bacterium, assembly GCA_016927905.1. Classification (GTDB taxonomy): domain Bacteria; phylum CSSED10-310; class CSSED10-310; order CSSED10-310; family JAFGJC01; genus JAFGLW01. Next base: position 40,851 of record JAFGLW010000030.1, read on the forward strand.
CCCAGGCTGAATGTCTGGAGATCATCACCAATCTGGATATATACCGGTCTCTGGATCTGACCTGCATGGTTCAGTACGAGTATGGGCTGGAAGTGGAAATACGGGATTCGGCCGGTGAAATCCAGCGGAAGGAAATTTACTGGGAAAACACCCGGCGCAGTCAATGGATGGACTCCCAGGATGACATTCCGATGGCGGCTGCTTTCTATATCAATAAACCCCAGATACCGGCGGATTCAAGAATGACCACCATCCGTCTGAATCCCGGCCGTAATGATGATGTGTACGTTTCGGTGCGTCTGGTTTCGCCGGCTCAGGCAACGGCATCAGTCAGGATATACCGGCATGTGGATATGACTGAGGGGAACGAGCTGGGGAATGTCCGGCAGATTTCCAGAAATCTCAAATCCAAGATGGCGCTCCACAACCTGTACGGCAACCGGATCCGGGATTTTGAAGTGCAGCGGTTTCTGCGTGACGTTCTGCGTCAGATTCCGGCGGAGGGTCGAAGCGGTATTGACTATATTACCCGGGACCTGTTTCTTTATGACAGGGAAATACCGATTCTGGGTGAACCTCCGCCGGAGGATTCGCTGATATGCGGGCAGCATCCCATGTATTTTCCGCTCAGGGGTCCGGTCAATCTGAAGCTGACGTTCAGAGAAGGTGACACCGTTCGGATCACCGTTCATCACGAAGATGGAACGGAACGGGTGGAAGAGTTCCGTATCCGTCCCGGGTATATCTACCGGAAGGATTTTGACCGGGGTTTGTATCTGGTTGAATTGAAAACCCTGGGAATTGATGCGGCGATCCAATCCGTCGAAGTCGATCCGCCCGATAACCGGCTCGATATCCCTCAAAGATCTTCCACCGTCGGGCTGCCTTACCGGATGACAAATTATTACCGGATTCAACCGGCTGAACGGGGTGATCCGGTGCTCGTGCGGATTCCCCGAAACGACGGGCACGGGAATCAGCCGCTCAAAATCGTCTGCCGGGTGCCGATGGACGATCCCGGTCCGGATACGTCAACACCATTCACTCTTTTCTACAGCTTCAAGAATGCAGACGGCGAAACCATAACGGAAAACCGGTATCAATCGGATGCGATCTCCACACCGTTTGCTCTTTATATGCAGGACGGAACGATTCTTCCTCAGCGTCCCTCCTACCCCGACAGGCTTTTTCTCCACCCTCCGGAACATACCCATTCAATCCAGTTTCACTCCTCGATCGATGTCGATGTGTCCTTTTTCTGCAGGTTGACCGATCCTGAGATACATGTTGTTTATACAGGAGATGATTCGGAGGATCACTCCGGAGCGTTCCGGTTCATCGAAAAAGAAACCAACCCCTCGGAATGGCACTATTTCAGACCGCATAACGCCGAACAGTTGGTGCAGGATTCGAGACGATATTCCGTTATGCTTCCCGGTGGAATACTGGAGCGGCGGATGGAGCAGGGTGAGACTCAACCGGGTGCGGTCGCCCGGACCTGTTTTCCGGTGGATCCTGCCGGAACCGGTCGGGTCATGGAAGCGGTCCGATCCGAAATCTCGACCGGAACATCCTGCTACCGTGAAATTGAACCGGGAACCGACGGGGAGTTCGAAATAGGTGGTCCGGCGATGGGCGGGATGAACCTGGAAATCAGGTATTTCCTGTTCCGGCCGGAGAATCCTATGATCCGGGTGCAGGTCGATGGTGAGACCGGTTTGAATTTCAGACCGCTGACCGTCAACGGCACTTTTACGCTTCCCCTTGTTACCAGAGGAATTCACCGGATCCAGATCGATTCATCATCCCGGGATGACCGGTTCTATCTCAAGATGGTTCCAGGTCTCAAAATGAACGGTTCCGATCAGGCGTACCGAACCGTGTTCCGGCTGGACGGGAAGGAAAATCTGTTTGTTCCCATTGTCAAACCGGAGTGGTCCGCCTGCGGGATGAACATCATGGTCTATGCGGAGGAAGGCATCGCGCTGCCCCTGTCCATCGATATCAAGGCGGAGAATTTAAGACGGATACCCGACGGGCGTTCATCGAAACACCTGACGTCTTCATGCCGGCGATACGTCATCACCGAGCCGGACGGTTTCTCCCCGGTTTTCCTGACCGGAGAAATGCAGTTGGACCGGATCACCAGTCTGTATTTCCCTCTGCATGACGATATCCCTCCGGGCGAATACGCCCTGACCGTCAGCAGCGATTCGAATCGACCCGTTTTCGTGCGGTTTTTCATGCTTCAGCGCGAATCCGGTTGAGTCGTATTATGCAACGGACTGCGGCATATACTGCAATACTGGTTGTGGTTTTAACCACCTGGGCCGTTTCCTCCGCCAACCATCGGCCGGAAACCTTGAAGGACCTCTATTATTCTGCGCGGGATCTGGAGGATCAAGATGCGTATCGAGAACCGACTGACCGGGAGTTGAAGGAATTTTCCGATCTGATGGATCAGCTGCTTGTCTGCATCCGATCCGGACAAACCGGGCGGATTTCTCAACTGGTCCCGGTTGCGGACGGTCTCGGATTTCAGATCCGGCAGTCTGTCCGGGGTGCCGGTCGGGAATACACGGTAATCATGGAAAAGGGGAAATTGCGATTCGGCGGGGGATTCTATGCCGTCGCTGAAACCCCGCCGCCGGTGCGCCCTGCGCTTGTTCAAACACCCCATGCCCGTTCCGATGCATTTACGGGGCGTATCGGTATCCGGGTCGTCCTGAAGACTCGGAGTGCAGCATTCTTTTCGAGCACCATGCCTCGGGATCGGCTGATCAGCGGAGATCGGGACATCACGGAAATATCCGATCCAGCACACAATGCCAGATCCTTTTTTCAGTGTGCCACCGAAACTTTCGCCCGGCACAATCCGGATCTGCTGGTTATCCAGCTTCACGGATTCAGGAAAAACGATGAACGGAATTTTGATGCCATTCTTTCGAGCGGTCAGAGCATATCCAGGCATTCGGAACTGCAATCCCGAATCGCGGAATGCATCCGGGAAAATTTCCGAGACCGGACAATCGCGGTATTCGGCCGGGATACCAATGAGCTGGGCGCGCTGACCAACATCCAGGGACGATACATCAACACCAAGACGTCCGGGCTGTTTCTCCATTTGGAAATGGACTGGGAATTCAGAAAGTCGATTGTGAAGGCCGAACCGATGATGAAACGGTTTACCCGTTGCGTGAATCGCATCATATCCATCTATGAAACGATGCCGGTTAGATAGGAATTGCGGATTTGCACCGCTGATTTGGGCGGGTGTCCTGCTCCTGGTCATTCCATGCCAGCTGCACGGATCCAGGATCGAATCACCGTCTCATCACCGCTGGTTTCCGTTGGTTCTCCCGGATCATGCCGGGAACACCGTCATCCTGTCGGAAGGGGCTGAAGTCGAGGCTGAAATTCCGGGATCATCCGCAATTCTGATCCGGAGCCGGGATCTGACGACTTACCTGGAGGTTTTTTCGGTCTACTGCATGGGCACATCCGACGATTATGCAAAAACCCTCGTTCCCGCCCGATTGATCCGTGTCGACGATCATACTGTGGTCATCCCGACCGGCCCGGGACGTGGTTATACATTTCTGATCCGTGCCGTGGATCGACCCGCTCGGCTGTCTCTGTACCGGCAGGTAAGGTATTCACGGGATACTTACTGGCGGGATTTCACCGCCGGGATTCTGAGGGAGATTGACGTCGCCGATCTTGAAGGCGGCGCAGCCAGTCATGCGGTCCTGACGCACCAGCTGCAGCAGTTGCGACAGGATGCGGTCGAAACCGTACCGGTATTTGCCGATTTTGAGCCCTTGCTGCGCCGGATTTGTCATGAAATCCTGCTGTCACGGAGACTGCTTGCGCGTGAAGATTCCCTGACCCGGTCGCTGGAATTGGATGGGGAGTCCGGAGGGCGGGGTGATCCGGCCGGAGATTTGATCCGGACCGGAACGGACCTGAAAGTGAAAGGACCCTCGATACTGAAACTGATTGTCCGGCCGGGGGGATCGGTATCGAATGCGGTACGCAACCGTGACGAAGTGCTCGGTATATTCATCGACGGCATGATTCTTCCGGAACTGCGGATCACGGCCGGATCGGCACCCGGCAGCAGCCGGTGGCTCCGGAACACGATTCCGGCGCGGTTGGCGGTTAGCGACCGGCAGTCGGGAGAACGGGAGATCGATACGGCTGACATGCCGGTCACCGAGATATATTACATCCCGATCGGCGACCATACCATCCGGCTGGATCCTGACGCACCTGTCCGGATTCAAGCTGAGATCAGCCGGTTGGAACATCTCCGGACCGAATGGATATCCGAAACCGCTCCCCTGACTCCGGATGCACTGCATCCGCTGCCGTATGAAAACACGGTTTTGGATCTGGTCACCTTCGGAATTCATCGATTGCCCCGGAAACTGAAAACCAGCCTGATATGGCTGGAGAGACAATCGATGGTTGATTCCGATGATCCGGTTATCAATGCTTTTTACCGGAGTCAACGCAGAAAACTCGAGTGGCGTGGAATTGAAGCATCCGGAGACCGGGGTTATTTTCTGGATCCACCGTCTGTATTGTCCACGCTCAAACCGGCACGGTCGGAACCGCATGCCGTCCCCGGATTCTGCGTCATACACCCCGGGCAAACGGTTTCGCTGGAAATCGAGATTATAGATGAATGTCCTTATTTCCCGGTTCCGATTTATGATCTTGATTCCGGACCCGGGGATTTGCCACTGGTTATTGATGTGGATGGAAGAAAACGCATTCTGGAACGGATCCCCGGAATTCCGGATCCCGCCGCCGACTTGTTTCTCACACCGGGTGTTCACACCCTCCGTATCCACGAAGGAAACCGTGATCTTTATATCGATCATCCGGCAGCGGATGCGGAATCGGTTCCGGGTTATATCCGGGAATATCTTTACGTTGACAAAACGGTTCATTTCGCCTGTAACGGCGGTGATTTCGGTCAGACGGTCCGCATCTTGTATCGTCCCCGGCACGGGATTGACGGCGAAATACCTTTGGAATGGCGGTTTTCGGGTTCGGAACCGGTTCGAGTGATCTGCCGTCCCGCTGGCAAATCCGGATTCGAAATGGCGGGATTTTACATGGATGTGCCTCCCGGTCTCTCCGAAGTGATTGTCCGGTCGGGGGAAGCCGGTTGGTTCCATATTTCCTGTTCCGACTTCCCGGATGTCTCCATCGAGCCGTTCGATATCCGGAAGGTGGAAACAGAACAGATCAGCCGGTTTTTCGAATCCCCACCGGATGTTCCCGATCTTTGCGCGGGTTTGGTTTCCGGGAGGACGAAGGGAATCGACAGGGTTCTGGGGCTGGCATACCAGGGCGATATCCGGAATGCTGTTTCAGCATATCTGGCTCTGGGAATGGAGCCCGGTTCGATTGCGGCCGATCTGCTCGAGTGTTACCTGTTGAGCCGGACGGGGCACTATTACGATGTCCTTGAAAAAGGTGAGCGGATATCCAACCGGACGGGGTATTGCGAACGATGGTTTTTGATCGCCATGTCACAGGCGGCAATAAGGACCGGAAAACCACTGGACGTTCTGAATTGGACGGATCGGGTGTTATCCCGCTATCCGGATGATCCCCAGGCTGGAATACTCCGGGCCCGCACCCTGGCGCATCTTGGGGATTTCAACGGAGTGGCGGATTTGATTGCTCCGATGCTTGAAAGAACAGATGTCGGTATCGAGGAACGGTTCTGGATGGATTATCTGCGTCGGATCGATCCGGCGGGAACCGGTTTGGGGGAAGATTGGGCGGTTTTGAGTCCATCGCCGCAATTTGAGGCGATCGATATCGAGCGGTTCAATCCGGATGCCGGATGGATTTCGATGATAGATGAATTGAAATTGGATCGTGAATCCGGCGTCGATCCGGAATCCGGTGTAAACCGCATGGTAATGCGATCCGGAGATGAGATGTATTTTGAAATGACGGGTCCTACGGTTCTGCGGATATCGATCCGGCCCGATCATCCGTTAGACGGCGCATCCGGGCCTGCCCCGTTCGTGTTTCAGTACCGGGATGGGTCGTTGAATACCCGGATTTGTTTCCAGGACAACAAACCGGATCGGGACGGAGTATCCTACCGGGGGGATACCCATGTTCGACCGGGTACCGCTGAAACCGTTGATATACCGATCCCCGAAGGAACCCGCCGGATCGAAATCTGCGGCGTCTCCGGTTCGGCGACTCTGCGATTCTTCAGACAGGTTCCGGGAATCGATGATCTGCCCGGATCCGGGGAGGGGGGAATGACCGGTGAACAGGTCCGGGGGATCATCCGGGATTTGTATGCTTCGGATTCCGGGTCCGTTAAAATGCTTGCTGCCGCCGCCCGGATCGAAGCTCTGCGGAAGGCGCACCCGGAAAGCGGTCTTTTGAAACGGATGCATGAAGATCTGAGGCACCGGTACCAATGGCGTATCCTTCCCTCGATCGACACCGGTGCTCAAACCGTTACCCTGGTACCGGGCCGGATGTCGCACCATCCTCTGGTTCAGGTGCGGGGGTGTTTGATCGAAGACCCCGTCAAGGGTATTCCGGCGGAGCTGATCGTACCCGGAACATCAATCCGGTACCGACTGCCGGCGGGGATCAACCGGTTCCGGATTTACCGGGCCAATCCGGCCGAATGCTCAAACGGAATCCGGTTGATGGTGTTTTACCAAAACAGGCTGATCGGCGAGATGAAACCGCAGGACCGTATGATTGAAATCGAACAATCAGCACCCTTTTCGGATCTCCTGTCCGTATCGACGGCAAGCGGCTGCTATGCGGAACCCATGAAGGTAACCGTTATGTCTGTAGATGAATCAGGGAATGAGGATCCCGTACCGGTCATGTCAAGGGAAACCTATTGTGAAAGCTCAATCGGACATCCCGCCATGACCGGGATTTTTGGCCCCGGCCTGTTGAGATTGACCTGCCGGGAATTGTCCCGGAGAATTCCGGCGGATCCTGTTGAAATAATGGTTCAGGTTGCTTCGAACAGCCAGCCCGAGGCATGGCATGAAACTGTTTTCATGCAGTCGGTATGGGATGAAACGATCAAACTGGAAACGGGCGGAGATTTCGTCGGTGAAGCTCTGGAAATGACCATCCCTCTGATGAATCAGGATTATTACACGGTGACGGTGCATCCCGTGCGAAAGCAGACATCCACAGTGCTTGTCCGGTTTGCCGGAGCGGTTCCATCGGTTGACCCGTCCCGGGTGGAACTCGCGCCCGGGTCGGTTGCATTAACCGGACAACCCGGAAAGATCCCGCTGTTTGGGGAAGATGCAAAAACATCTGAACCGTTCCAGGTCTGGTCATCGAAGGTGCCGGACGGATTACCGTTACGTGGTCAGGATGGCGGAACCTGGACATTCGACGGAGTTTACCGGCACCGTGAGGAGGCGGGGGATTCGAATGATTTATGGGAACCCTACAGTTCATCGGGTCTGACCGCGGAATTCGGGTATCAGCGGCGTTTCGAAGGCAGAGGTTTGTATCTGGATGCGGGTGCGGGAGCCGCCAGCCCGAACGAGAATGACAGAGATTCCGTTCAATGGATTCGTCAGCGGTTGGATGCGGTAACCGATCTATGGGATCTCAGGGGCAGTCTGACTGCCCGGGGATATCTGGGTGAGGTCCGTGCGGAATCTGAATATTCGATTTACGTTACCGGTGATTTCCGGCGCACGTTTCGGCCCGGGATCAAATGGTATGTGATACCCGCTGCAGGTTTTCATTACCGGCACATGAGTCTGGATGCGGGGGAACTGGACGGATACGAAGAGGCTGCGGATCCGCGCCTGTTCAATGATTTTGACTGTCGGCACCGCTCAGGAGCTTCATTTGAGAGCACCGTCCGATTCGATCCCTTGAAAAGCCTGATGATGTTTGCGCAGTTCCAGACGATGACCGCCGGTGACGGGGATTCAGGGCTGTTCGGGCCGTGGTGGTTTGAAACGGGAATCAAGGGAGTAACCGGGCCGGTTCTCTGGTCTGCCGAGTATTCGCATCGCAGCAGTTTCGGTTCGTCGGTCGAACCGGAGCGAAGCCGGTTGACAGGGAAGATCTCTGTTTTCAGGTGGGCGGCCGGACGGTGGTATGGTGAATTGGGTATTTCCGACCGGTATACCCTCGAGACACGATGGAATGATTTCAGGGTGAGTCTGGGTATCCGGTTTTCATCGGGCAGACTTTTACGTGATATGAATCCCTACCGTTTGGTGTTCAAACCGGAAATTGAGAAGAGAGCTTTCGACTTGTGAACGCCCCGAACAACACCACGATACTCCCCGATTTGATGCAGCTGGCTCAGATCTCCCTGAGTTCACTGGATCGGCACGCAGCCTTTTCGGTTGTTCGGTCGATCGGGGCAGGAACGAGCGGGCTGGAGGGAACGGTTCCGGAACGTCTGGTGTCACTTCTGAAAAGAAAAGCAGAATTCCGCAGAAAGGTTGTGACCGATTACAGGTGCATGGAATCGGATCTGAGTTCCATGAACGACAGAAATGAAAAGATCGATCGGATGATGGCATTCATTCGAACGATTTCCCCGGAAAATTCCTTGAAGGAGGACCGGAAAGCGTTCAACCGGTGGATGGATGCGGCCGCAGTCCGGGAACGGGCCCGGATCAGGCTGCACGAGAGTGAGCGTTTTCTGGAAATCGTCATCCGGCTGCTGACCGGTGATGCCGTGGTGAATCTGAAGTCGGCCGGTGATGCATCCGCTCGTTACCGTGTTCGGGATCATCTGAACCTGCCGGACCTGTTCTGGGTTGAATTCGATGAAACGCCCCGCTGGCAGAACAGGCTGGCAGTGATGCAATACTGGATTGGATGTGCCGGGTGCCTGCCTGTACCGGATCGAAGCCGGTTTCTGCCATTGCCGTGGAAAGACCTGGTTGTGCAGATTCTGGAGAATCCCGGAGCGAATCTGTGGGTTCGCGTGGCGGCGTTTCGTATGGGAATGCTGTATTTTCCGGAGGAATGCTTCAAACATGTCGTGCACAAATTGAATGATGAAACAGGAACGGAAGACGATTTTTATGTCCGTGCCGGAATACTGGATGTCATAGCTGAAATCGGTACCCGGAGTCAGTTGGGCGCGTGCATCGATATTGTGTTGAAACGGCCTGACAGCAGCGAACATGTCAAGATCCGGGCAGTCCGCCTCCTGGCGGCGTTGAAGCATGATCAAATTCTGAAGGCAGTTGGTCCCGTTCTGTCCGAACCGGGTGTTCCGGGATTTAACTGGCGGGTTAAACTGGCTGCCGTGATATCTCTGGGAACATTCGTCTCCCGTCTGACCGAACCGGGTGGCGACGAAACTGATGTCGGCGACCTGATGCAGATTTTGTTTCACCAAATGCATCACGGCAGCCACGTGAACGTCCAGCTGGGTGCACTGGAAGCCATATCCGGAATTGCAGACGCCCATCTGCACCGGCATGAGGGTGCGGTGATCGACGGTTTTTTGTTTGAAATCCTGCAAAACATCGACCGCCTGATAACAGACAGAACAATCGCGGGCCGACTTCGGCGCGATGCCTCCGTACTGCGGGAACTGATTCTGCTCCGTTCCCATTCCCGAGCCTGCCGGTTATTGAGCCGGATCCGGGAAATGGCCGGCAGTGTGCCGGAGGGGACATCGTTTCATGTCCCGGCAGAAAACGGGCTGGACGCTGTCACTCTGGGAAGGATTCTGGCGGCACTCAGCAGCGATGATTTCGGGTATTACGCCAGAGGTGTTCGCGCCGGTTATGAAATCACACGGGGAGATTCCTATCGTAAGCGGTTCTGGCGTATCTGGGATGAAATTCGCCGTCCCGATCCATCGAAGCGGCAGGGATTTCCACATTCGATCGGGCGGATGTACCGGGGAACGATTCGAGCGCATTCAAGGTTGCTTGCCGAAACGACGGAGACCAAGGTGGCGGGTGAACGAGTGGTTGTGCCCGGGGAAGCTTCCTGGCGGCCCTATCTTCCAACCGTGGATGATTTGCTGTCCCTGACATCCCGGAAGCTGGCGGGCAGACCGGTCAGATTGTTCAGCGCGGAGGGGATCGTCACCATGACCGGACCTGGTAATCTGCTGGATCGAATCACGACATGGCTGAGGATAACGTTCTCCTACCGGGAGCTGGCCCGTCGCCGCAACCTGGAAATCCGGCAGCTGGATTCAAACATGGAACGCGGCCTGACGCAGGTGGCGATGGAAGACCTGGGAATCGACATTACGTTCACACCGCATGCCTTTCGCTATGATGAAAGCGAATATGCGGTCACCGACCCGACGGTATCAAGAAACTTGTACCCCGCGACGAAAAAGACGGATCCGGATGGGGACCGGGGAAATGACTGATCATCTATCCGATGCGGTTAACTGGGTTGTGCACAGCCTGATGGTGCTTCCAATGCCCGGAATCGACCATCTGGTGTGGTTCACATCGGTTGCATTGGGATTGTTTCTGGTCCGGCTGATGGTGCGTCGGTATCGCATCCGGATGTCGAGATCGGCGCTTCCCCTCGTTATCGGGGGCTGGGGAACCCGGGGGAAATCCGGTACCGAAAGAAAAAAAACCGCGCTGTTTCAAGCCCTGGGATACAATGTCGTCAGTAAAACAACGGGATGCGAAGCAACCATATTATTGTCCAGACCGGGGCTGGATGCCGTGGAAATCCCCATTTACCGTCCGGGAGAGAAAGCGTCCATCTGGGAACAGGAAAAGATTTTACAATGGGCGGCCGGATTAAAAGCGGAGGTTTTTCTGTGGGAATGCATGGCTCTGGGAAGCGATTACGCAGCTCTGATGCAGCATTCGTGGATGAACGATGACTGGTCTACCATTACCAACACATTCGTAGATCACGAGAATGTTCAGGGTCCGACGGGGATTGATGTTTCGCGGTCCATCGCGGCATTCATACCCATGAATTCGAAAGTGTACACGGCGGAGGAAAACATGCTTCCGGTTCTGAAGGATCATGCCCGGAAACTCAATTCAAGCCTGATACCGCTGAAATGGTCGGATGCGGAATTGATCGGGTCCGATGCGATCAACCTGTTTCCTTACAATGTTCATCCGAGGAATCTGGGTATGATTCTGAATATGGCCAGGGATCATGGTATCGATGCGGATTTCGCTTTGCGGGAAACCGCCCGGAATATCGTTCCGGATCTCGGTTCATTCAAGAAGTATTCGGTCCGGTTTCAAACGAGGGAAATCGAATACTGGAACGGAATGTCGGCAAACGATCGGACCAGCTGCCTGAGCAACTGGAATCTTGCCGGGTTTTCGATGGTTCCCAATGACGGGCGGACATGGATCGTTACCGTTGTGAATAATCGGGACGATCGGATCATCCGGTCCAGGGAGTTTGCCGAAACCCTTGTCAATTATACACCGGCCAACCTGCATGTTTTGATCGGAACAAATCTGAACGGATTTTACGGGTATCTCCAGGACGCACTGGAACACTTTGCCCGCCAGTTTTTTCTGAGTCGTGATGTGATCGCTCAACTGCCGGTGGACAGGATTCGGGACCGTTTTAACAGATTTACTCACCGGACGCTGGAATGGTTCCGGGTGGACGGGACCTCCCCGGAAGCGATACAGCTGAAATTGAACAGAATGCTTGAAGCGGTCAATGCGGAGTATTCTGCCGATGGATTGCCGGCCCGGTTGCCCGATACGGGATTTGATTGCCTGAAAGCAGCCGAAGATTATCTGCTTGAAGCGGGGTTGAAAAATGATCTGATGCGGGCGGATATGGCCCGGCAGCTGTTTAAAGACATGCAGGATCTGCAGCGGATTAAATCATGGGAGAACGATTACGGGAAACTGCTGGAAAAACCGGCACTGTCGTTTGCAGATGTCCGCAGATTGAACAGCCGTCTGACCGAGTTCATAAAGGGATTGTTCAACAGTGGGCTGATGGTCATCCGGGACCCGATCGTTCCGGGAGATGACATCATCTGGCAGCTTGTCCGGAGAACTCCCCCCGGGCATATCCTGAAGATAATGGGTCTTCAAAACATCAAAGGTACAGGTATGGGATTCGCTTACCGCTGGGTATCCCTGGAAAAAGTCATGAGAGCGATCCGGAATCTGGCCGATTCGCGTCTGGATACGCGAATCGCTGCCGCCAGCGAGCTGGCGACGCACGATGCCTATGGAATGCTGGACATTCCCGTGGCTCTGGAAGCCTTGAAACAGGCCCGGATGAATCCCGACAACGATACTCCTGAAATGCTCGCACCGATCGAGGAGGCGTTGCGGAAACTGACGCAGTTGTCGTCGGAGCAGGCGGATCCGCGGAGATCCCGGATGGGCCGGATCGGCAAAGCCGGTCTGCGTTTTTTCGAGCAGTTGTTGGAGCTGGGGGATTCCAAACGCCGCCAGAGAACATCCCGGCAGGTCATGCAGGATCTGGTGAACGGGAGGATTGCCGCGGCCCGGGCGGCCCAGGTGATCCACGGATTGAACAAACGCCAGGAGGGCGGCTGGCTGCTGAGCAGGCGGGTCAAACCGCCGGTTGATCCGGAGACATGATCATTCCGGTTCGTCCGGGATCAGAGCCGGACCGGAACGGGCCACGGTGTTCCAGAGATGCAAAGCCACCCATTGATACTCCTCGGCGCTGGGATGATGATCAAAAGGATGCACCTGCGACGGCACGCCTTTCGGCAGATCGGGTACCTGCAGCACCTGGATGCCGCTGGATTCAAGGCGACTCACGAAAAATTCAAAGGCATCCCGCCGCATGGTATGCCGCGGCCATATGACGACATAAAAATTTCCGTCAAACATGACATCATAACTCTTTTTCGACTCCAGAATCAACTTCAACGTTACCTTGACCGCATCCAATTCTTTCACGGTATGGAATCGATAATGATTCCAGACGAGATATCGGGCGGTTGGTGACGATCGCACAACGGCGTTGTATATATTCGACAGATAATAAAGGGACTTTTTTTCGTAGTACCTGAACGGCACGCCCAGCGAACCGTCGGGATTCAGCCGGAAAAGCGGAAATTCCCGTGCCGTCGTACTCATGTGGTAGTAACTTCCCACATTCCGATACAGATGATCGGGAATGAAGGAGTATACAGCGATTCCGGAAGTTTGCCGGATATCGGAGAAATATCCGGGATTTTTCAGGACATAGTACATCTGGGCGGTACCCCATCCGCCGAGTCCGTAGTTGTAGGCTGCATACTGGTTTCCTGAAATCAGTTGAAAGGATGAAGGCAGATTTTTCCCGCATGGAATTGCGTGACCGAACGTGAACGATCCACCGAAAAACAATGCATGACGCTCCGCTTCCGAAGGCCGCCATCCGCACCATCTTCTACGTTTCCAGTCGATCTGATAGAAAACGTTCCGGGCCATATATTCCCGGCGTTTCCCGATTTCCCAGTAATACGACTCGGTGGTTTCGAGACCGGGAATGGCCTTGTATCCAAGTCTCAAATCAGTCTCGTACATGAATCGTTCCGTTTGAAATTTCAATCGTGTGCAGGCACATCCGGTTTTTTCGTGGACGGCAAACCCGATTTCCACAGCCAACCCAAACAGCACAAATATGAGCAGGCTCAATTTGTATCCGCGAAGCCTGGTCAACAGCGAAGCGGTCAGGCCCAGGACCATCAGAAAAAGCATGGCGATATGCAGATTGATGGTGTCGTCACTGAAAGCGGGGATGATGAGCAGCAGGGCCAGAGCGATCATCAGAACCACCAGGCGCTCCGTCAACCAGCGGGATACTTTTCGGCACAGTGTAACCGGGGGCAGGAGAACCAGGAGGATTCCGATGGAGAGAACGGAGTAATCGGTGACGAGAATGGGGGTTACCATCTGGTCGAATACGGGTTTCGTATTTTTAAAAAACCAGATATAAGTCCATTCGTTGAAGCAGATCACGAACATCAGGCAGAGGTACCCGAATAGTTTCTGATGATCGATGTTCAATGTTCGAGTGGAATTCCCGGGACGGATCCGGATAACGATCATGGTCTTTCTCAATGTTGAAACCTGGTTGGATCGAACCTGAAAAGCGACGGTTGACAGAATATCCGGATCGGCCGGTTAACACAACTCTTAAGCTGGGGGAGATTCCATGAAAGGCATGAATCTGTTGGTTCGTCACGCCGGGATCGAGGATGTGGAACGCATTGCCGGATACAATATCAAGATGGCCTGGGAAACCGAAAGACGGAAGCTTCCGCAAAACCAGGTTGTCCGGGGTGTTAGGGCCGTGATCGATCGACCGGAATACGGATTTTATCTGATCGCCCTGTCGGAAGAGCAGCCGGTCGGGTCGTTGATGGTGACCATGGAATGGAGTGACTGGCGGAACGGCATTTTCTGGTGGATTCAGAGCGTTTATGTGCAACCGGAATTCAGGGGCAGGGGCGTGTATCGTTCCCTGTACGATCGAGTCAAGCAGTTGGCTCAGGACAAAGGTGGCGTCTGCGGATTTCGCCTGTACGTCGAAAAGGAAAATCACGTCGCCCGGAATGTATATGAAAAACTGGGTATGTCTCCCACTTCTTACAGCATCTATGAGGAAATACTGCCCAATCCGTCCGGTTGATCCGGTCTGTTGCGGCTGGTATTGGGGAAGGAGATCATGATGAAGAAAAATGCGGTTACCTTCAAAAACGCTCCCCCGGCTGTCGGTCCCTATTCGCAGGGATTCCGGGCGGGGGATCTGTTGTTTCTTTCGGGGCAGTTGCCCATCGATCCGGAGACGCACATGCTTGAAACCGGTCCGATCGAAAAGCAGGCCCGGCGGATTCTGGACACTGTCCGAGTCATGTTGTCCGAACAGGATCTCACCCTGAATCAGGTTGTCAAAGTGTCCGTGTTTCTGAAGGATATGAACAGTTTTCCAGCGGTGAACGCGGTCTACGCGGAATATTTCACCCAGCCCGCTCCCGCCCGGGAATGCGTTGAGGTCGCCCGGCTGCCCGGGGATGCTGAAATAGAGATTTCCCTGATCGCTGCGTATTGACGGGGTTCAATCGGCGAACCGGGCTATTCTGAAGCTGACCATCCGATCTTCCACCATGGGTCCCAGGGAAGACCGTTTGCTGAGATGCACTTTTTTGCTGTGCTGTATTTTACCGCCCTTGAGAACGCGGAACTGCCCGGAATCGGGCCCCTTCGGATTGATGACAATGTGGGATGGGAATCGGCCGTACCAGTCCCAGCACCATTCCCATCCGTCTTCAATCGGAACCGGTTTGATCTCCTGCCGACCCCCTTCGGCGTTCATGCGCATGGAATACTCCCATTCCGCTTCGGTCGGCAGCCGATAGCCGTTCGCGGATTCCTTCCAGAAAACCGGATGAGCGGAGAGTGCGTCGGACACATTATAGACCTTGAGGTGATCGGGATCGGAATAATAGCACGGATCGAGATTCTTGTTGACACTCACCAGATTGCAGAAAGCGATCGTGTCGTACCACGATATTCCCTTGATCGCAGGCCGGAATGAATCGGTCTGGATTCCTGATTTACCCAGCAGATATCTGAATTCCAGTTCGGAGACGTTTTTTTCCTGGATATAGAAGGAGCGATTGAGTTTCACTGCATGCAACCATCGATCACTTCCGGAAAGATATTCCCGGTTGGAAATACCCATCCAGAAAGCGCCGGACGGCATCCAGACCATGCGGATTTCCAGCCCGTCACCCAATGATTCCGAATACCCCGACTGGCTGTAGCTGTTGCCGTGTGATTTGTCTGTTTTATTATACCGGTGGATGTTGACGAAATCCTGACCCATGTCCATGCTGTCCTTGGGCCCCTTCTGCTGATACCCGATCCGGTCGGCACCCGATGCGACGGAGATCAATCCACACAAACCCACCATGATACCCACTGCAACGTATCGCGGCATCACTGATCCTCCCACTACCCATTATTATATTTGCCAGAACCGGTTTTGGCAAAAAAAGAATCCCTCGGCATTGATGGGTAAAATTAAATTTGTTTAATTTCACCCATTGATGGTGTGATTCCTTTTCCCGATTCCGGACAGTCCGCTTCATCCATATCCCTGTGACGGGACCAAGATATCCGGATCGATCGGATCGTGAAACGGGCTTGACATAAAGCGCGAAGCGCTGAAAGCGGTGTTTTCCGCACCGGTTTTTCCAGGATCGATCGGATGGCATATCGTTTGCTGTAGAGGTTTTGGATGGATTTACGCCGGCGGTGTATCGGAGATGGGAGGTGTGCTTGGCCAAACTTGGATGTGATGTGGCTTACGGCGGCAGGATGCTGGTGCGGCATCCCGTTTTGATGGCGACAGCCATTGGTTGCCTTGGAGTCGGTATCGGTGTCTGTGCAACCTTGTTCACGATCATAGCCACGCTTCTTTTTCACCCGCTGCCTTTCCGGAATCCCGGGGAACTCATTTGGCTGCATGAAAGCAATCCGGATCTTCAGAAAAGCATCATGTCGGTATCCTATCTGAATTTCCTGGATTGGCAGCGCGAACAGGCGGTGTTCGAATCGATTGCCGTGTTCACCAGTCAGGATATGAATGTCGAGGGTCCCATGGGAACCGAGCGATTGGTTGCCGGATTGGTTTCTGCGGAGTTTTTTGAGGTTCTGGGTGTCCTGCCGGTCCGGGGGGATCTTCTGGAGAACGGGCACTTTCAGCCGGGTACCGAACCGTCTGCCGTCATCAGCTGGAATATGTACCGGCGGTTGTCAAGGGACTCCGGTATCCGGATCGGGGATTCGATCCGACTGGGCGGGGTTGAGCACACCATTATCGGGATTATGCCGGAGCGGTTCGAGCTTCCGGCCCGTGCGGATGTCTGGATCCCGTTGATGCTGGATGTGGATGTCCTTCCCAGGGATACGCGGTTTCTGTGGGGAATTGGCCGTCTGGATTCCGGTATCGACATGCGTACGGCTTCGATGGAACTGAACCGGATTGCCCGGTCCCTGCAGGAGAAATACCCTGAGGAAAACTCGGGAGTGGAGATCCGGATTCGCCCGATCCGGGAGCTCTTCGTTCAGACCTCCCGCCAGGCATTGGCGGTGCTCGCCGGAGTGGCTCTGTTCGTATTGATCACCGCGTGTGTCAATGTGGCAAACCTGCTGCTGTCGCGTGGGTCTTTCAGGCAGCGTGAATATGCCCTCAGAATGGCTTTCGGCGCTTCACGTGGAAGACTCCTTAAACAACTCCTTTCCGAAAGCGTGGTACTGGGATTGGGAAGCGGAATCACCGGTCTGCTGATCTGCATGTGGGGGGTTGATTTCCTGGTACCCTCGTTGTTCGCTGTCGCTCCCAGATTTTTAAATTTCGAGGTGAACGGTGAAATCGTCCTGCTGACCATGGTGGGTGCTTTGGTGAGCGGTCTCGTGACGGGTACGACACCCATTTTGCAGATCCATCAGAAAAGGTTGCACGAAGTTCTGAAAGAGGGAGGGGGCATTGTTTCACCGGAACACAACGGCAGACGCCACATCCGCAATGTTCTGGTCACGCTCGAAATCGCCCTCGCCTTCGTCCTGCTGGCGATTGCAGGTTACAATTTCAAGGGTTACCGGACACTTAAGCGGGTGGACCCCGGCATCCGGATTGACCGGTTGCTGACCATGCAATTTCATCTGCCTGAATCCCAGTATGCCCGTCCCGATCAGACAATTGATTTTTTAAAACTGGTCATGCTGCGGGTTGAAATGATTCCCGGAGTGGAATCTGCCGGGGTGAACCAACAGCTTCCTCTGCGAGCCCGGCTGGGTTGGGAGGTGGAATACACGGTGGCGAATCAGCGTCCTGGCGAACAGAACCCGCACGCCAATTACCAGGTCGTCGGGCCGAATTATTTCAGGACGATGGGAATCGATCTGATTGCAGGCAGATCCTTTGAATACGGGGACAATCAATACGAAGAACCGGTTGCGATCATCAGCAGGGAATTTGCGGACCGATACTGGGCCCGTCCGGAACTGGCTTTAAACGCTCATGTCAAATTGAGTGGATCCGATTCGGACGATCCCTGGCTTCGTATCGTAGGAGTCTGCCGGAATGTGCGGCACCGCGGCGTGGACCGGGATGTCATGATGGATATCTATGTTCCGTGCCTGCAACAACCCCTTCCTGGAATGACCCTGGTCGTCCGGACGGCCCATGATCCCGAGCGATGGATCGAACCGGTTCGGAAAGCCGTCCACGCCGTGGATCGCAACGTCCCGGTTTTCAATATCATGACCATGGAACAGGTTTACACAAAGTCGCTGGATGAACCGAGAATATTCACGATTCTTTCGATTGTCTCCGCAGCAGTCTCACTGATCCTGGCATCTGTCAGCATCCTCGGGACACTGATGTATTCGGTGAACAGGAAATACCATGAAATCGGCGTCCGGAAAGCCATGGGCGCACAACAGCACCGGATCATGCTGCAGTATTCACTGGAAGCGGGACGGCTGATCATATCCGGTACGATCGGCGGTGCACTGGGCATGGCGGCGATCTTCGCCTGGATACCCCATCCCATCATCTGTACCGGTTCAATCGATTGGGAAGTCTTCCTTGGAACGCTGCTCATCATGGTTATGACCGGCATGCTTGCTTCCGCCCTGCCGGTATGGCGGGCATGTCACATCGCGCCCGTGGATGTGCTCAGATACGAATAAGACAGGCTTCTCTCAAAACCGGCGTTCCGACACCCGCTGAAGAACAGTCCGCAGAGGGTTCTTCCGGTTCATCCACCGAGCGGTTCAAGTCCCGGGAATCTCCCGGATCCACCCCGCGCTTCCCGGGCAGGACTCCCCCAGACCGGCCCCGTCGCCGGGCAGCGTATGGGGACATGATCGGGCCGTGAATTCCGAACGGCAACATCATTCCTCCGGAACCACTCCGACGGATTCCTTTCCTCTTTTCAGCTTTCATGCCGCCGATTCCTCCACCACCCGCCCGTCAAACATCCGGACGGTCCTTTCCGCATAACGGGCGTACCGGTCATCGTGCGTCACCATGCAGATGGTCGTTCCATTCCGGTGCACTTCTCTCAGGATATCCAGTATCGCCGCACTGTTATGTGAATCCAGATTTCCGGTCGGCTCGTCAGCGAGCAAAATGGAAGGATTGCCCACCAATGCCCGAGCAACGGCCACACGCTGCTGCTGCCCGCCCGACAACTGCGTCGGATAATGCTTGTACCGATGCGTCATTTCCACCAGATCCAACATCTGCATCACCCGCCCGTTCCGTTCCTTCGCCGTCATTTCCCGGTAAATCAAAGGCAATGCGATGTTTTCAAAAACCGTCAGATCACCGATCAGATTGAATGCCTGAAAGATGAAACCAATATTCCGGTTGCGGATCCGGGTGCGATCCGCCGCTTTGGTCTTCACCATGTCACAGTCTTCCAGAAAATACCGCCCCCGGGTTGGCACATCCAGCAGACCAATAATGGAAAGAAGCGTGGATTTCCCGCAACCCGAGGGTCCGGTGATTGCAACATATTCGCACCGAGAAACCTGAAGATGCACGCCACACAGAGCATGCGTCTCAACTTCGTAGTTGTCGAAAATCTTGGTGACATTCTCCAGTTTAATCAGCGGTGTTTTTAAAATTTCGCCCGGATCGGTCATCTCGGCTCTCCCCAATCCCGGATTTTGCAATCGATATGCCAGAATCGGCAGAAACGCACCGGAGCCGATCCGGACTGTCCCGACAAGAGTCCAATTGACCTAAACGGGAGAATGGTCCAGCCGGAAACGGGAGGTGAATGGGCCGGAAGGTGTTCGGTTTTGGGACGCCGGGTGCCCGAATAAGGGATTGAATTTACTTGACAAATATAGTACATTATGAGCGGGTCAACGGGGAACCGGAGTTGATCTTTTCCGGGTAAACTGGATATTGTTGGGTTGATATTGAAACGGAAAGGAGTTTAGATATGGCGGAATTTAAGGATTTGTTTCAGAGTGCGGACTGGAAAGTGGAAAAACACGCTCCCGTGATCATAGCGCCGGATACGGTGAAGGCGGGGGAGTTTTTCCAGGTGACTGTCAACATCGGGGAGGAGATTGCGCATCCCAACAAGACGGAACATCATATCCGATGGATCAATGTGTATTTCAAGGCGGAGGATGATTCCGCTCCGTACGAAATCGGGAAGTTCGATTTCAATGCGCACGGCGAATCTGCAAAGGGTCCGGACACGAGCTCCGTTTACACGCATCCGGAGTGTGCATTCCGCTTCAGGACGGGCAGGTCCGGAACGATCCATGCGTCTTCGTATTGTAACATTCACGGGCTTTGGCAAAGTTCCAGGTACATCACCGTTGCCTAGATTCATCCGGGCGAAGGGGGTGTCGATCAGGGATTCAGGGGGAGTTTAAGCCGTGCGACGCATCCGCCTTCGGGGTTGTTCTCAAGGCTCAGAGAACCTCCGTGTGCTTCCGCGATCTGCCGGCTGAGAACCAGACCGATTCCCGAGCCGCTGGGTTTGGTTGTGAAGAACGGGACGAAGAGGTTGGATGTGCTGGCGATTCCGGGCCCCCGGTCGGCGATGAATATCTCGACATGATATTCGTTGGTGGTCCATCCGGTTGTGACACCACCCCCGGTTTCAGCGACGGCATCCACTGCGTTGCGGAGCAGGTTAATCAGGAGTTGATCCAGTTGGTCCCGGTCGGCCCGGATGGTGATGTCGGGTCCGGATTGAATCGTGATATTTATCCGGGTTTCGAGTTCCGCTGTTTCCTTGATCCATGAGGGGATGTGAATTGGTTTGAAAGTGGGTGGCGGCAGTCTGGCAAGTCGTGAATACGCATCCATGAACCGGCTCAGGGCATCCGCCCGTGCGGAGATGACATCCAGGCCGCTCCGGATGTCGTCCGTGAGTTCTCCGCCGTCCGGTGTGGTTGCGAGCATCTGGGTCAGGCTGGTGGAAATGGACTTGATGGGCGCCAGCGAGTTATTCAGTTCATGCCCCAGCACCCGGACCAGGCGTTGCCATGCCTGTCGTTCCTCTTCACGCAATGCCTTGCCGATGTCCGAAACAACCAGCAGATGATGGGGCCGGCCCCTTTCCCGGAATTTACCGCGTTTCATACTCCACCGGCTCTGTTTTCCTTCATAATTCCGTTCGAAGGTGCGGGAGGGATCTCCGGAAAGGCAGTCATCCAGACCCAGTTCCGCTGCGGATGCACCCAGGATGCGTTCGGAAGGCTTACCCAGAAAACGTTCCCCGGCGCGGTTGACCAGCCGCAGTTTCCGCGCGTCGTCGAACGCGAACACCGCCGTATCGATTTCCGCCATCACTTTTCTCAGGAGCGTGGTGGCTTCCAGCGCGCCCAGTCTTTGCATGCGGAGGGTTTCCCCCAATATGTTGATCTCCCGTATCACTTCGCCCATGGCGTCATCTTTGGCGGGAAGGCGTGCACGGATGGAATAGTCGCCCTCCCGTAATGCGGCCAGAAGATTGGACAAGGTTCTCAGGGAAAAGGCCAGGCGGGATCTGAGGATGGCGCTTCCGATACCCATGGATGCCGCGATCAGAACCGTGGCCGTCCACTGAATCTTGGAACTGCAGGGACCGGTCCAGACCAGTATCAGGGCGGTCAGTGAACCCGGGAACCCGATAATCCAGGCCAAGAGCAGTATGCGCTGTTCCAGTGACATCGAAAACCATCTGCCGGGATGCCGTTCGGGTCTGATCTGGGCTGGTTCCCGGGGCGGTTTCACCGCATGTCACATGCCGTGCTTGCTCAGCCGGCGATAGAGCCCGCTCCGGCTCAGTCCCAGAGCTTTCGCTGCTTTGCTGACGTTCCCGTTATGCCGCACCAGAGACTTTCGGATCAGCACTTTTTCGACTTCTTCCAGATCCATCTCATCCAGATTCCGGGTATCGAGAAGATCGGATTTTAAACCGAGATCCGACTGGTTGACTGCGGTACCGGTGGACATCAAGACGGCTCGTTCAACAACATGGTCCAGTTCCCGGATATTCCCGGGCCAGGAATGATTTTTGAGGATGTTGAGGGCGTTGTCGGTAAAATCGCTGATATCTTTGCGGTAGCGCAGGGTGTGGTTTTTCAGAAAAAACCGGGCGAGAAGTGGGATGTCGGACTGACGATCGCGAAGCGGAGGGAGATGGATCTCCACGGTGTTTAACCGGAAATACAGGTCTCTTCTGAACCGCCCTTCCGCCACTTCCGAATGGAGATCCGAGTTGGTCGCGGATATTATCCGGACATTCGCCGTGCAGGTCCGGGAAGATCCCACCCGCTCAAATTCACCGGTTTCCATGAACCTCAGCAGCTTGGTCTGCTGAGCGTAGGGGATGTTGGCGACTTCATCCATGAAGAGTGTGCCGCCATCCGCCAGCTCGAATCTCCCCGCCCGATCCTGACGGGCGTCCGTAAACGCACCTTTGACATGGCCGAACAGCTCGCTTTCAATGATTCCAGGGGATAATTCGGAGATGTTGACTGTAATCAGCGGTTTATCCGAGCGGCTTGACAGGGAATGCAGCAGTTGAGCGATCAGATTTTTACCGGTACCGTTTTCCCCGGTCAAAAGAATATTGGCTTCGGAAGGCCCGATTCGCATGATCAGATCCATCACCGGTTTCATGGCATCCGATTCGGCAATGATTTTCTCCTTGCAGTCGCCCTGGAGTATCCGGTTCGCTTCCTGAAGTCGTTCCCCGTTTTTCAAAGCCTGCCGGAGTTCGATTTGGGTCTTCAGGATGGTCAGCAGCCTGGCGTTGTCCCATGGTTTCTGTATGAAATCTCTTGCGCCGGACCGCATGGCTCTCACCGCCAGCTCAATACTTCCCCATGCCGTCATGACCACGATCGGCACCGTCGGATCGATTTCCCCGATCCTGCTCAGCAGTTCCAGGCCCTCCTCGCCCGAAGTCGTGTCCCGGGTGTAGTTCAGGTCCATCAGGACGAGATCGTATTCGGTGGATTTGATATTTTGAAGCAGTTCCCGGGGAGAGGTTACGGAATCAGCTTTGTAGCCGTTGCTTTTCAAAAGAAGCTGCAAGGCTTTCAGAACATCCCGCTGATCATCAGCGATTAAGATTCGATGCGTGAACGCTTCGCTTCGGGTCATGATCACATTCCCGTGTCGGAACACTGTAAACCGCAGCCGGGCTGGAGGAAACCGGGGAGAATCGGTGGGGGGATTTACCTGTCCGGCATGTGCCGTTCCCGGTATTCCCGCTGGAAACGACTCAACAGCAGGGGAATCTCCTTCTCGAAAAATGCCTGCAGCGCTCGCATTTCGTCCAGGCGATCACGGATTTCCGGAGGTTTGTCCGACAGCAGTTTCAATCCGCGATCGGCGAGTTCTTTCAGTGGTTTGTGAAATGCCGTCTTCGCTTTGGCGATTTCCACCCAAGCGCCCGGCTTGATTCGGTAACATGTGCTTCGCTGACCGGGAATTCCCAGTCGTTCGATCAAGCCGCTGTCGTCCAGCCAGCGGACAATGGTACTGATTGAGCCTTTACTGGCAGCCAGGATGGTGGCAAGCTCCTTCGCGGTTTGATGCGGCGGATCGCAGATTAAAAGCCAGCCGATGATCCTGCCGGCCATTCGATACATGCCCATCTGCTCGTAAATTATCCCCACCTCTTCGATGAAAGCTCTCTTCTCTGCCAAGTTCCGAGGTTCGGTCATCACAATCCTCCATGGTATTATTATAAAGCCGGGAAATTTCCGCGCAATAGACAGTTGCATCTCCGCCGCACCACTCATCTAAAAAGCGTACTTGAAACTCAACCGATACTCACGGGGCGGCGCCCAGTCATTGGCCTGACCGAATTGTTCGGGACGGTTGGGATTGAAGGTGTCTGTTTCGCTGGTGATACACTGGTTGTCGAAGACATTCGTCACGTCGAAGATAACCGTCAAACTGCCGAATCGGCCGAATCTGAAGGCGTTCTGAAGGGATACGTCCCACAGGGAAACTCCGGGAAGATCATTCGTTCCCCGCCCTTGTGGGAAATACCAGGCCTGATTGTGATAGGGGGGTCTTGCGGTCCATGTGTCCGGATCATTCGGATCGTTTGCCGGATCATCCGGATCGAATGTCCGGGGCGGGTTCCGCCGCATGGAATACGGATACCCGCTGCGATAGAATCCATTGACACCGAATGAAATCTCGTACCAGTCCGTGAGGTCATAATGAGCGGAGCCGGCAAGTTTCAGGTAATGACGTGCAGACCAGGGTAATTCGCCGAACAGGTTTTGAGATGTCGCCCACGTATCGAACTGCCCCGAAAACTGTGATACGCCGGTATACCCCTCCTGCTGCTCGGTGACCGCGCCTTCCGATTTTGAATATGTGTAGCTTGCCTGGAGATCGTAGTTTTTCAAACGGGCCCTGGCATTGATCTCAATGCCGTTGTATTCCCGGGTGGAACCCGCCGCGTTGGTCACATAATACAGATGATGCGAATAATCACCGTTGGTACCGGAGCGTGGATCGTACTTCTTGCCTGGATCCAATCCGGAGAAATCATCGGATACTCCTCCCAGATAGGTCCATACAATGTTTCCTTCATCGTCGGTGAACAGACCGACATCCTCAAGCATCTCGTTGGTTTTCCGGTGTGTGTAAGTCAGACCGATCGTAAATCGTTCCGTCAACTGCTGTTCATATCCGATCATGTATTCATCGGTGTATTCCGCCCTCAGGTCGGGATCCAGAAGATTCCAGGCATCCGGGGAATCCTCATCGTACGTGGTCCAGTTGGAATCATCAAAGAAATACTCTTCGTCCGGCAGACCGTCACGATCCGCATCGTGCCACCGGGGACCGGAGTATTCCTGGTAGCGCTGGGCAAGGTTGTTCGCGCTGAACGGCTGAAACATGTTGGGCAGGGAAAGGTTGAACGGATTATAAAACCGTCCGTAAAATGCATGCAGCACACCACGGCCATCCCCCAGTATATCCCAGTTCACCCCGATGCGCGGCGCAATCATGTCGTCAAACTTCATATCGGTGTAATCTGAAAATGTGCCGTCTTCACGGCGATAAGTGTCGGCTCTGAAGTTACCCCATTTCCATGCCGGTACCGACGTGTCTCCGGAATCGTTTTCGAAGATCACCGTTTCATAGCGAAAGCCCAGATTCAATGTGAGATTATCCAGGATCGACCAGTTGTCCTGGACGAAGAAAGCCGTGTAGTTCCCCGTCTCCGTCGCCGTTCCGGGATTGATGTACTGTATTCGGGTGGTATCCTGCCAGGCGGTCGGATCGTTCGGATCATTATTGATCGAATACTGCGCGCCCCCGGGAACAACCTGATAATCATCATGCCGGAATGATTGCCATTCAAAACCGCTTTTGAATTCATGCGAACCGGCCAGATCATCCAGAAAGTAATTGCCGATGAGATTGAACTGCAGACGATCCCGGTTTTCCTCAGTCCAAGATGTCGCGCCATTGTAATTCTGACCGTAATAGTTGTCGTGAAATGCCGGATCGTCCCGGTTTTCAAATTCGGGATAGTTGTCCAGAATACCGTTCATCACCCCGACCCGGGAAACAAAAAACAGCGTAGAACTGTGCAGCCAGGTCCATTCGAATGAATAAAAAGGACCACCCTGATCCTGCTTGTTGAGTGTTTCGGGTGTGTCAAACTGGGGATTTCCGGTGATACTGTGGAGGGTTGCGTCCTCACCGGAATAGTTCAAAACGAATTTGTGCATCTGAGTCGGTTGAAATGTCAACTTGGCATAGGGAAGCTGGAAAACACGATCCTGGTTGATATCGGTCAGTTCGTCCGATCCGTACCGGGCCAGTCCGCGCCCGGTCGATTCCCGGTTCAGATAATCGTATGTGATCATAAACCATAATTTGTCTTTGAGAATCGGTCCCTCGAGCGTTACCATCGGTTCCCAGTAATTGTAATCCTCCTCGTCCTGCTGATGCTCAAAATCGGAATGCCAGCTGGAATTCACATACTTGAGCCGGACTATCCCGTGAAACTCGTTTCCACCGGATTTGGTCACGGCGTTGACAATGCCCCCCATCGCCCGACCATACTCCGCCGAAAATCCTCCGGTCTGAACTTCCACCTCTTCGATCGCATCCGCATTCAGATTCGCCCCGAATGTCGAAGTCACCGGATCCGTCGTATCGACTCCGTCAAACAGGTACAGATTGTCCGTTCGTGCCGAACCATGAACCCGGACATTCCCGGCTCCGGTGATGCCTCCCGACATGGAAAATGCTGCGAACAGGTCGTCGGAACCGGGCAGCCGCTCGGTTACACTCCGCTCAATGGTCGTCTTGACCGTCGCCGCCTTGACATCCAGAACCGGGGATTCACCCACCACCACAACCGTTTCTTCAAACGGGGTCATTTCCATGACCATGTCGATCTTGGTCGTGGAATTCAGTATTACCCTCACCTGCTGATGTTCAACGGTCTGAAGACCCATCAGTTCGGCCTTCAGATCGTAAACACCCGGCGGCAATTCCGGCATCCGGTACATGCCGTTCGCGCTGGTCGTGTCCATCCGAGCTCCCAGCAGATTCTCTCCGGTCAGCGTGACCGTCACTCCAGGAATGGGGTTTCCGTCATTGTCGGTGACCCTCCCGGCCACCACCCCGGTTAAAGCTCCCCGGGCAATCGACCCGAGACTCATCATGACGATCAGCCAGACCAGTATTATTTTTGGATGGTTCATGACATTCAACCTCCTTCTTCTGGAAATGCAGTTTGATCCCATGGCTTCATCTTCCGTCCGGTAAATCCGGAGATCCTTCTCAACTATATTATAGTAAGTTTTGAAAGTTTTGTCAATACAGAACTCAGCAAATCACAACAAATCCTTTTTTCTGCTGCGGTGTGGCTTTAAAAAAAAGCGATCCCGGAAGGGGATCGCCTGCTTAATCCGGTAATACCGCTCCGCGGTAAAAATTTAACCTCAGGTAAACCCGCCCTGTCCGCAGGAGGAAGCGTGGATTTTCTGGGATGATTTTGTTGAAAATGCGGATATGACGCGTTCTACATCCGTGCTGCCACATTCCGGGCAGGAAATCGTCATCTTCTCCGGATCCTTGAGTATAATCCGGGTAAACAGCTTTCTGCACCGGGCGCAGCGGTAATCGAACATGGGCATGGATATCAATCCTTTCCGCTGAGCGCTTCCTGAAGAATACGCTGCAATTCGCTCTTGGGTCGGACACCGACAATGATATTCACCGGGTTACCATCATCGAATACGGCCATTGTCGGAATCGCTTGGATATTCAATTTGTAAGCGGTTTCCTGGTTTTCATCGACATTTACCTTGACGATTTTCAATTTTCCGTTCAATTCCAGGCTGAGTTCGTCCAGAACCGGAGCGACCATAAGGCAGGGACGGCACCAAGGTGCCCAGAAATCCACCAGAACCGGGATCGGGCTTTCCAGGACTTCTTTTTGAAACTCGGTGTCGCCGATATGCAGGACCTTTGATTTCGGATTTTCCATGAAAAAACCTCCTAAACTCGACAAATCAATTTATTAGTCTGCCGGATAGAGAAAAGGTTACAGAATAGCAGAAGAATTTCGAGCCGGGTTCCGGAAAGCTCATTGACCGCACCCTGATTTCTTCCGTAGCTGATCCCAGTCAAATTTCGGGGAAGGATAAGATTCGATTTCCGATCTTCGCATCCGATAAAGCTGGATGGTTTTTTTGAGTGTTGTGAAGAGATTTCTACACTGGGGATTGAACCGGATCAGATTCAAAGCCAGTTTCTCCCGGTCAGAAGTCAGTTCCTTGTCCAGAAGGCCGTTGACCAGCGCGATGATCTCCTCGCAGGTGAGTTGTTTCGATTCATCCGGTTTCATTGGCGGTTCCCTTGCTTGATCGGATGTATTGTTCCAGCTCGTTTCGCAGGAACATTCTTGCCCGGTGCAGTCGGACTTTCACATTGGAAACGGATATATCCAGAGCTTCCGCAGTCTGTTCTCCGCTGAAACCTTCCACGTCCCGCATGAGAAATACGATCCGGTAAAGGTCGGGGAGTCTGCCGATCGCCCGGTCCAGATGGTCTCTCAACTCATCATTGATAACCTGGGTCAGAGGATCCGATGACCAGTCCACCGGTACCGAGTCTGCGGCAGGGTCCCGGTCGAACTCAGCCAGATCCGCGGACAGCACCGGATCTCGGCTTCGTTTTCTTTGTCTGGAGAAGCAGGTGTTGGATGCAATGCGATACAACCAGGTCGATATCTGGGCGTCACCCCGGAACTGGTCCCAGTTTTTCAGCGCTTTCAGAGCGGTTTCCTGCAGGATTTCGTTGGCGTCATCGGAATTGCCGCACATTTTCCATGCGATCCGGAACATCTTGTCTTTCTCTTCTTCCAGGTGTTTTTGAAGAAGCTCCATGGGTTTCGTCATACACCCGACCTCCATCTGCCTGTTCCAGAGTAACCGTTTTGATTCATGGAGGCAAGGAGACTGTTTCAGTTCATCAAATCAAGTCCTGATCGCCTGCAGCACAAATGCAGGATGGCGGATCGAACGGGCAATCAGACGATCTGTCACGTCAATCCCGCCGGTACAATCGGAGATTGCGACACTGTCCTCCGGTTGACGGTAACCGGCTGTTCATGATATGTTTCAGATTGAATTCACATGCCGGATCGGGGGATGACCATCAGGTGAAGACGATCGTTGTGGCGGATGATGATGTCCGTATCCGGGAGCTGCTCCAGTTTATCATTGAAGGAATGAGTTGCCGGGTTATTCTGTGCGAGGACGGACGGGAAGTGTTGAAGATCCTGAAGAACAATCCGGTCGATCTTCTGCTCATGGACATCCTCATGCCTCATATGAATGGTTTTGAAGCCTACGGAAAAATCCGTGCCATGAACAAGTTTGCCATGTTGCCCATCGTACTGGTCACCGGTGTTTACGATTATGCCAGGATCAAGGCTGAAATCGGGACGAAGGACCGGCATTACTCCATTTTGTTCAAACCGATATCCGTCAAGCGAGTTCAGAATCTGATCGAACGACATATCGGTGAGGAGGGAAATGTCGAGTTCATTTTTCCCGGTTCGGTGAAAAATCATCCTTCATTCAAAATGCGGCTGACCGTGGACCCGGTGCCGTCCGAACTGATGGATCGGTATGACCGGCATCGTTTTTTCGTTCCCCGGAAAGGCGCTGTTGCGGCCGTTCGGCCCGGGCATATCCTGCATTTTGCCGTCAACTTCGGAGGTAACTGGATTTATGAAATCGAAAGTGATGCGTTTCAGGCTGGCGTGACAGTCCAGGAGGGGTATATTACGGGATACCGGTCGAACAATGAAAACCACATGCGCGATGCGGGTTTTCTGGATAAGGTTCCCTTTCTGAGCAGGCAGCGGAACCGGAGCTGGAAAAGTTGCCAGCATTCATGGGTGACCGGAAAACAAGCTTCGACGTTTTCGAACTTTCTGTTTGATCTGCTGACCGCTTCGGATGGGCAGTATTGTCTGCGCGAGTTTGAAGCCGGCGGTGAAGATTGGAAACCGGTCAAACCCCAGAGCCTGAACAAACTGCTTCTGCAGTTTGCTCTCGGCGAATTTCCTCCCGAAACCTGTCGGAAAATCATCTCGCCCGATGTCGAAAGCATCCATGTGGCGGATCATTACCGGCTGTTCAAGGCGGATTTTGAATGGCCGGATGAATACCTGGAAATCATGAAGGAAATACGGAAATATCCCGAATTCAGAGAATGGAAGGAACATTCATCTATTGAAATCAACCGGGCATTCAATCTGTTGACCGCCCTGTATCATCTGGGTGGCATCGCAATTCACTGCAGGCAAAACATCAAACCGTTCAGGATGCCGGTTCCGGAAAAGAATCCAGCCAAAACGGATATTCCGGCTGAAACAAGACACACCGAGCGCAAAACCGATATTGCGGATTTGGTCAAGCGGAAATTCCAGGCTGGATATAAGGGATTATATTATGATTTTCTGGAAATTCCGCCGACCGTATCCGACAGCGCCCTGATCAAGAAGATGAATGAGCTTGAATCGGAGTTGAAACTGTGGGAGGCGGACAGGGATCTGGATCCGGAGATGAAAAGGCAGGTTCTTGCCACGCATTGTTTTCTGAAAGAAGCCAAGAGCCTGTTCTCCGGCAGATCCGATCGGGCAGAATACGACGCCTTGCTGAAGCTGACGAATGCCGCAGACAGGGAGATCGCGGCGTCGGAACAGAACAAGAAAGGCAAAAAGCTGATTGGTGAGGGGAAAACCGTCATGGGGATCGCCCACCTGAAACTGGCTATTCTGATGAATCCCCAAAGCGAGCAGGATCAGGAACTGCTTCTGGGGACTTTGAGTCCCCTGTCCGCATACTCCGCCGTAACACTGAAACACGCCCTGGCCTGCCTGCGGATGTTCCCCGACAATATCAATATCCATGTTGTACTCGGGCAATGTTATGAGAAAATAGGGATGCGTGATCAGGCGATCGCCGAATTTAAACGGATATTGGAACAGGAACCTTCCAATCTTGAAGCCCTTCAATTTCTGCTTCAATTTCCGGATCAGGAAAAGGAAATTTTCGGATTGTAAGGTGGACTTATCACTGGATTCCATTCATGATATCCGGGCGGAGGATGGATTATGAATATCGCGATCGGTTCGGATCACGGTGGAGTCGAACTCAAGAAGCGCATCCGCAATCATCTGGAAAAGAATGGACATGCCGTGATTGATCTCGGATGCGACACCGGAGAACCGGTCGATTATCCTGATTTCGCGGTGGCAGTCGCCCGGCGTGTTCAATCCGGGAAATCGGACATGGGGATCATGGTGGATGGGGCGGGTATCGGCAGCACCATTGCCGCCAACAAGATTTCCGGCATCCGTGCGGCGTTGTGCAACGATCTGTATTGCGCTCGAAATGCCCGGGAACACAATGACGCCAATATGCTCGTCATGGGAGCGAATGTGGTGGGAACCGGCAAGGCCCTGCAGATCGTGGATGAGTTTCTGACCGCTGAATTCCAGGGTGGAAGGCACCAGCGCCGGATTGACAAGATCAATGACCTGGAAAACCCGGGCGGGTCGAATGAATTCCCGGGCTCCCCGGATCTGCGCCGGATCATCGGCGACGTTCTGACCGCACTGGCCCGCACTCCGGATCGACCCGGACCGGAAACCGCAGACAGATCCCCGGGAATTGAAATTCCCAGGGTGGTGACCGAGGAGATCCTTCGAAAAATCCGCAAATCCGGGATGACCGAGATTTTCATTCCGGGTGGAGCGGTTGTCACTCCCCTGGCCCGGGATTACGCCAGAGATCACAAAATACGGCTGCGGACAGACCGGACAGAATGACACCGAATGCCAATCCGATGCCGGTAACCTTTGGAACCCATCTTCAATTCGCCCGAGGTCAGAGAATTTTCAATTTCGGGGATCCCGGAACCGAGATGTACGTCATCCTTTCCGGTCAGGTCAAAATTTTCATGCCCTCCGGGCAATTCGACCTGATCCTGACCAAGTTGAACAAGGGTGATTTCTTCGGTGAAATGGCTTTGCTTGAGGATTTGCCCCGGACAGCCGGTGCGGAAGCACTGGAGGATTCCGAACTCATCGCCCTGAGCCAGAAGGATTTCAAATTCCTCATCCAGCAACACCCCGAAATCGCCATGAAAGTACTGGGCAAACTGTCTGCCAGGCTGAGGGATGCGGATCACCTGATCGAACTGCTGCTTCTTGGCGACAGCACCAGCCGGGTGATTCATGTTCTGGTGAAAATGGCGTTGAAACAGTTCGGATCCAAGGAAAAACTGCCACGCGAATGGTTTCTGCCGGTATCCCGGCAGGATCTGGCCCGGGAATCGGGTGTTTCCGAAGCCGAGATTGACAGGGTGCTTGATGAGTTGGAGCGCTTGAAACTGACCACTCGAGGGAAAGACGGAATCATTATAAAACAGCACAAGAAAATGAAACACTATCTGGAATATCTTGAATTAAAAGGCAGGGAATAGAATCACGACCGGTAACCGCGTATCTTCAGCGGCAGGTTCAGGGAAGCAGCGAAACTGCGGCATTTTTCAATATCCACTCCGGGGTAATCCACACAGGACAGACGAACCGACCAGCCGGAGATGGCAATGCATGTCCGGATGAAATCATGAACCTGGTCCCATATCCTGTGCGGTTCGGGATGCAACGGACGGCAGATGGCGGCATATCCCCGGGGATCCGGCGTACCCAGTGAAACTTCAACGATGTCAATCACCGAAGCAAGATTGTCGGCAAGTTCTTTCCGGTTCACCGCCGGTGAAATGAATCCGCTGGTGTTCAACCGGATCCGGCGGGTGTAGGGACGGATCCGGCGCGCAACCTCGAGAACGGTCTCGGGGCGCATCAGGGGTTCGCCGTAACCGCAGAATACAACTTCCTCCGCACCGGAGCTGGAGGCGACTGCCGAGACGATCTGGGCGGGTTCCGGTTCCCTGTCCAGAACCAGGTGATAGCCGAAATAAAATGGAGATCGGTTGCGTACACAGAACAGACAACGGTTCAAACATCGATTGGTGATGTTCAGATACAGGCTGTCCCGGATGCGGTAACCGATCGATCCGCGTTCGAATCCGGGTCCGATCTTGAACAGGCGGTAGCTGTTCGTCCGGTTGAGCCTGACCATATCCTCCATCCGGACAGATAGAATGGAAGCGGCTTTTTCATATACTTTCCCGATGTATTTCGGTTCGTTCCGTTTTCCCCGGTGTGGTTCCGGCGTAAGATACGGACTGTCGGTCTCCAGAAGGATCCTGTCGACCGGCATCTGCCCGAAAACCTCCCGCAGATTGGACATGTTTTTGAAAGTCAGCATGCCGCCGAATGATAGAAAGTATCCCAGTTGAAGTATCCGTTCCGCCTCCCGAACAGTGCCGGTGAAGCAGTGAACAACTCCGGTGCATTCCGGACATCCGGATTCGGCCAGTATCTCTGCCAGCTGCGGATATGCATCCCGGCAATGTATCACCAGCGGTTTGCCTGTTTCCGCGGCGATTTGAATGTGCGCCTTGAAAACCTGGATCTGCCGATCCAGAGGGCAGGTCCTGTAAACCATGTCCAGTCCGGTTTCACCGATCGCCACCGCCCGGTTCAAAAAATCGCGAATTCGGGCTGCGTTCCGGTCGGACCACAGATCCGCTTCATGAGGGTGCAGTCCGGCGGTTGCATGGCACATGGGAACCGATTGAGCCAGTTCAACACATCGACCGCTGTCTTCCAGATTGGTTCCGACTGTCAGTACCGCAGTAACTCCCGAATCCCGGGCGTCAGCCAGCACCGCATCGCGGTCTGCGGAAAAGACGGAATCTGTCAGGTGAGCATGGGTATCGATCATGAATGAGCAAATACGTATATACAGAAGGAGCAACACAGGAAGTTGCTCCTTCGCAAAAAATCGATTTGATCGGCCGTAATCGGCTTACGCGACGGCTTCTTTTAAGGATTTACCGGCTTTGAATTTTGGAACGGCAACAGCGGGAATCCGAATCGCCTGGCCGGTTCGTGGATTGCGTCCTTTCCGGGCCGGTCTCTCCGCCACATAAAATGTGCCGAAACCAACGAATGTTACCTTTTCGCGGTTTGACAGAGCATCGGTAATCCCTTCGATTACAGCATTCAGAGCCTTTTCGGCTGCGGTTTTGGAAATTTTCGCTTCATCAGCAATCGTTGCAATCAATTCTTTCTTTGTCACGGAATAACCTCCTCTGCAAAGATTTTGGGGTCAAAAGTAAATAATACTTGGCGTCGGTATCAATATAGACGATCAGAACTGCCTGTCAAGAGATATTTGCGAAAAAACCCGAAAAATAAGGGTTCAGCCTCGTTTCCGCACTTCCCGATCAATTTTTTTCATCATATCAAAAAATGCATCCCAGTTTTCCGCGTGAAACCGGATCCCCTTTTTGGTGGGGCCTTTGTATTCCTCAGTGTCCATGTATTCACGCAGATCGATGTAGGTTTCCTTGCGGTACCGGGTCAGCGACGCCCGGATTTCCAGATCATCCTTCTTTCGTATCGTTCCAATCAGTACGATTCCGTTTTCAGCCATATCAGAGATCTCCTTCCGCATATTTTTGAATCAACGCAAAATTCCGTGTGTGCCGCGGAGACAGGCAAACAGCCGCGGAGGGTAACACCGGTCCGGAAAGGTTGTCAAGAATTTATCGATTGAAATATAATTCATCCGACCGGTGCATTGTCGGCGGGATGGAGAATGGATGGAGATCAAACTGGACTGCCGTTATTATATTGGAGATAAACCCTGCAAATATAAAAGATTATGCCATAATTGCCCTTTTTATTCGACCGTCGGAACCCGGATCCTCATTATCAAACTCGGCGCTATTGGAGATGCGCTGAGAACCACACCGATTCTTCAGGCTCTCGCCAGGCAGTACCGTGTCCATTACATTACCTGGATAACCGACTCGGCTTCGTTCCCCGTTTTGAGCCGGGATCCCCGGATCGATCGATTGATCGATATCGGATCTCCGGAGATTCTGACGGTTTTTCCCCAGGAATTCGATCTGTTGCTGTCTCTGGACAAAGCGCCGTCAGCGACCGCCGTGGCCATGCTGGTCAAGGCGCATACCCGCCGGGGATATGCCATGTCTCCCTGGGGTACGATGGACGTCTTCAACGATGCAGCGGAATATTCCCGGATGCTCGGTCTGGACGACGAATTGAAATTCAGACGCAACATCAAAACATATCAGGAAACAATCTATGAAATTGCCGAATTACCATTCCAACGCGATCCCTATGGATATCAGCTCGATCCTGCCGATCGGGACCGGGCTGAGGAGATCCTGCTGGGATCGAATTGCCGGGGAACGGGTCCCCGGGTCGGATTCAATACCGGTTGCGGTCCGGTTTTCGCCACCAAGAAATGGCCGGATGAGCATTTCATCCGGT
Source organism: candidate division CSSED10-310 bacterium (assembly GCA_016927905.1). Lineage (GTDB taxonomy): Bacteria > CSSED10-310 > CSSED10-310 > CSSED10-310 > JAFGJC01 > JAFGLW01. The sequence goes on from JAFGLW010000030.1 coordinate 75,835, forward strand.
TGGGTGAAAGTTTGTATTCACAACTGGACTCCCAGATCTATCTGCTGGGAGGGGAATCCGAACGAAGTTCAAACCGGGCCATTGAAAGCGCTCTGGATGGTATCGCCGCCGATACCGGTGTCCATTCCATCAATGTGTTTGCCGGAATACTGGCCGGCCTGGATCTGGTCGTGACGGGGGATACCATGGCGCTGCACCTGGCTCTGGCCGTTAAAACTAAAGTCGTCGCCCTGTTCGGACCCACATGCCATCAGGAAATCGATCTATACGGATTGGGTGAAAAACTGGTCGCGACAACGGAGTGCACTCCATGCTATAAATGCTCCTGCACCCGGGATGTCTCATGCATGTCCGAATTGACACCGGAACGGGTATCGAGAGTCATCAGCGGAATGCTCGGAGGTGATCCAACGGCTTGACGCGTAAATATTTCACCCAGATTGTCATTGTCACGCAGGTGTTTCTGGATCTCGCAACGGTCATACTTTCCTTTATCATCGGATATTATATTTACCATCTCATGTATTACAAATGGCAGATTGGTGTGGGCGTGCAGCCCTTCAAGATCTACCGGAACCTGGCCATCGGCTCGGGCGTCCTCTTCTTGATTATTTTTGAACGTTTCGGCCTGTACTCGAGAAAACTCGGCATGCTGAATATCGAGGAGATCAAACGCATATTCCAATCACTCATCATCGGATCCATGATACTGTTTTCCCTGTCATTCTTGCTCCGGCCCGCCATGATCGAAGCCCAGCCGCTGACCAGCATAACAGAGCAGCTCGATCCCGGTGATGATTTTAATCTGAAGGAACGGGGGGCGTTGTTGTATTCGCGGCTGATCATGATGTATTCGCTGATCGTATTGATGGTTCTGATAAACCTGCAGCGAAGCGTCGTGAATACCGTTTTGCTGCGCAGACACATCGAAGGTCCGGGATTGAACCGGGTGCTGATATACGGCGCGGGTGAAGTGGGCAGGCAGCTTCAACGGCGTCTGTTCGAAAATCCCCGGATCGGCATGAAACCGATCGGATTCATCGATGATGATCTGGCCAAGGTCGGGACTTCCATCGAGGGGATCCCGACTCAGAAATCCACCTCGCTGAAGGTTCTCGGAAGCGGGCTGGATCTTCCCGAACTGGTCAGTGCCTGGGATGCGCATGAAGTGATTATCGCTCTGCCCAATGCATCGACATCGCGCATTTATGAAATCATCAATACATGTATTCAAATAAAGGTCAAATTCAGTTTTGTGCCCAACCTCTTCGATATGCTCATTCAACAGGTCCACCTGGCTGAGATCGAAGGGATTCCGCTTCTGCGCATGAAAAGCCCCCGCATCAGCTACATCTACCTGACGGTCAAACGGGTTTTCGATATCGCATTCGCCCTTGCCTGCCTTATGCTCAGTCTGCCGGCATGGCCGTTTATCATCCTGGCGATCAAAATCGATTCCGAAGGCCCCGTTTTTTTCTCTCAGGAACGGATCGGACGGGACGGCAATCATTTTCAAATTTATAAATTCAGATCGATGCGCTGTGATGTCAACAGCTATGAAACCTCTCCCAAAGACAACCTGGACCGGCGGGTGACCCGTGTGGGAAGGTGGCTGCGAAAATTCAGTATCGACGAGATTCCGCAGTTCATAAATGTGCTCAAAGGTGACATGAGTATTGTGGGTCCACGCCCGGAGATGCCTTTCAAGGTGGAAAATTACACACCGCTCCAGAAACAACGTTTGAAAGTACGACCGGGAATCACGGGTATCTGGCAGATAAGCTCCGCCAGAGGTTCGGATATCCATGAAAACCTGGATTACGATTTTTACTATACGGAGAATCAGTCGTTTCTGCTGGATATTGTCATTATAATGAAAACAATTGCCGCTGCGATCCGGGGAAGGGGTTTATAGGGATACAGGGAGACTGATATGCGGATATTGGTAACCGGGGGAGCCGGATTTATCGCGTCGCATATAACCGATCGGTATCTGAAAGATGGTCATGAGGTCGCCGTTGTCGATGACCTTTCCACGGGAAAAAGGGAGAATATCAATTCGGAAGCTGAATTTTTTCATGTACCGATTGAATCCGGGGAACTGAAAAAAGTCATCAGCGGATTCCGGCCCGAGATCATCAACCACCATGCCGCCCATATCGATCTGCGCAAATCCGTGACACAGCCCCAGTTGGATGCCCGCATCAATGTGCTTGGAAGTTTGAACCTGCTTTCACTGGCGGTCGAATACGGCAGCCGGAAATGCATCTTTGCATCCACAGGGGGAGCCATTTACGGGGAACCCGCCTTGGTTCCAGTCAGCGAATCAGCCCTTCCGCAGCCCATGTCCCCCTACGGGATTCATAAAATGGCGACGGAACATTATCTGCGGGTCTGGCACTCACTGTATGATCTGGATTACACTGTTCTCAGATATCCGAATGTGTTCGGACCCAGGCAGGACCCGGCGGGTGAAGCCGGTGTCGTTGCCATCTTCGCCCTTCAGATGTTGAGCGGCAAGCGACCGGTTATTTTCGGGGACGGTTCCAAGACACGGGATTATGTGTATGTTACGGATATCGTGGAGGCGAACGTTTTAGCGCTTGAAAAAGGTTCCCGGGAAGTTCTGAATCTGGGTTGGGGCCGCGAGGTTACGGATCTGGAAGTGTTCGGCGCGGTCCGCCGGGCGGTGGGGATCTCCATCGAACCCGGATTCGATTCCATTCGGCCGGGAGAAGTCAGGCGGATCTCCCTGGATGCCCGACGAGCTGAAACCATTCTGGGATGGAAGCCAACGGTGTCATTCACCGAGGGCGTGGATACAACGGTCGAATTTTACCGGAACAATATGGATTTGAACAAATGTTAACCGGGTGAAAGACGTGCCGAAAGATCCGAGATCAACGCAGATTTTCAAGCTGGATGATTCGGATCATCAGGATGATTCGAGATCACCGGTGTTCGTGATTATCGCGGGTCATTTCCTGGACATCGGAAGGATTGTTCCAGTGGGCGAATCTCCCCTGGTGGTCGGGAGAGATCCCGATGCGGATGTATGTCTGAACGACGACCAGGTCTCACGAAGACACATCACGATCGGGGAAGTCATGACCATGGACAGGAGAAAATCCGTTCAGGTCACCGACTTGAAAAGCACCAACGGCACCTTCGTCAACGGCCGGAAAATTCAGACTACGTGGTGTTGTATCGGTGAAACGATCACCGTGGGCACCACCACCTTCCTGTTCCGGTTGCAGGACATTAAATCAACCGATGACACCTCGGATTCCCTCCAGCTGGTTTCAAGGGATCCTCTGACCGGAATTTACAATCGGCGGGCTTTCGACAATATGCTCCAGGTCGAACAGAGACGGATTGAACCACGCCCGGGTAATTATTGCGTTTTAATGATCGATTTGGATAACCTGAAGTCGGTGAATGATGAACTGGGGCACCCGGCGGGCGATGCGATACTTAAATCGGTGGCCTTCATCCTGAGTTCGAATGTCCGCAAAACGGATTTTGTAGCCAGAGTCGGCGGCGATGAATTTGCCGTGCTGGCGCCCGATTCAGATCAAAACCAGGGACGACGACTGGCCGAGCGCCTCCAGGAATCGGTGGGATTCCTCAAGAACGCCGGGATTTTCCTGGATATCAGCGTATCTTTGTCCATCGGAATTGCCGGAGGATCTCTGGATGAACACACGCTGGAAGATTATTATGCGCTTGCCGATACGGCTCTTCTCAAAGCCAAAAAGGAAGGTCGGAACCGTATCGCTTTTTTTTTCGATCCGGACGGTTGACCCCGAACGGAGTCAGGACAGTTTCAGCTTTTTGAATGCAATGACACACATTCTCACCAGAAGCCAACCGTGCCGCCAGCGCTCTATTTTGATATCGCCGTAAACCCGCTCCCTGTATCGGATCGGCAGATCAATAATTTTTAAATTCAGTTTTGAAGCGCCGAACAACAAATCGAAATCTCCAAATGGATCGAAATCCCCGAAATAACGCCGGCTGGCTGCAATTTTCAGATAGTCATCCCGCCGGAGCACCTTGGTCCCGCACAAAGTATCTTTTACGGGCTGATCCAGCAGCCAGGTGAACAGAACGGCGAAGATCTTGTTTGCGAGCATGTTCAAAAACCGCATGGCAAGTTTGTCCATGGGATACACGAGGCGGGATCCGTTAATGAATTCACCCCGGTTTTCACTGATCGCACGGTAGTATTTCGGCAGGTCCTCAGGCGGCATGGTCAGGTCCGAATCTAAGATCATCAGGATGTCGCCCCGGCAGATCTCGAACGCCTGGCGAACCGCCTGCCCCTTGCCGGTACCGTTCTGGTGGAGTAAAACCGCTCGATGCCAGTCGCTGCTGTAATGCCGGATTCCCGATTCAATCTCCTGGATGGTGCCGTCCGTGGACCGCCCGTCTATAAATATCAGCTCGGTCCATCGGCCCATCCGGGGTGTCCGCTCGAAAATATCCCGGATGGTGCCTTTTTCGTTTCGCGTCGGAATGACGATCGAAACCGTGTGTTCCGGCCGATCCGGAATATTCGTATTCTCGGGGGCTTTTCGAGCGATGATGTAGCAGATCAGACACAGATGACGGATGACGGGCAGTTTGGCCAGGAACCGGTTGAAAAATGATGTGACCAGCGGGATGTGGAATGGCAGGAGCAACCTGGTGCCGTAGGTTATGCTTTCATATCCGGCCAGGTAAAGCAGATTATCAATATCATGGGTGGAGAGCCAGTTGATGTGTTTGTGCCGTGTTCGCAGTCCCAGGAGGGAAGCCAGTTTCAAAAACGGCTGCCACAGATTGTTGTGGAGATTGAGTATGATTCTGGTCCGGGCGGTGCACACCGGCATCAAATGCTCGAATACTTTCTGGACATCATCCAAAAGCGGTGTCAGATCCGACAAAATGATGTAATCAAAAGGGGCCGTGTCCGCCCAGTCGAAACAATGAGCGTCACCGGCGACAAACTCCAGATTGTGCATGTCCCGGTGAATCTCCCGGGCCGCGGTGATACATTCCTTGCGGATATCCAGACCCAGACCGCGGGACGGGTGCAACGACGCCAGCAACCGCCCGGTATGACATCCCAGCTCCAGAATCCGCATGTCCCCGGGAATCGCGAACCGGTAGAAGCGCTCGATTTCGGCGAAATACGTTTTATGGATATTCCGGCTTTTTTCCAGCTGATTGAGCATTCCGGCTCCTTTCCGGTGAACCAAAATGAAATTATAATTTCCCTGAGGGTTCAGGGCAACAAACGGATGGCATGGGAGCGGGGATATCTTGAAAAAGCACAAATGCCGTGCTATAGCAGCTGCATGTTCGAATCGGTTGGCGCACGGCAAGAACTGAAATCAGTTCCATTCCCGCAGTGGCGAGGAGCAGGCTATTGAAAAACAGACTGGTCAGTCGGATTGAGGATCGTTCCGCCCGGATCGGTGTGATCGGACTGGGATACGTGGGATTGCCGTTGCTGATCGAGTTTTCCAACGCCGGTTTTCCGGTGGTCGGATTTGATGTCGACCGGGAGAAGCTGATCAAGCTGAAAGCCGGGGAATCCTATATCCGGCACATCCCGGCTCAAACCATTCATCGGGTTTTCTGCAGCGACCGGCGGTCGGAAGTCACTGCGGAACTGGCCGGAATCCGGGAGTGTGATGCCGTTTTGATCTGTGTTCCCACGCCCCTGACCCGGAACCGGGATCCCGATACCTCCTACATCGAGAAGACCGCTCGCGAAATGGGCCCGTTCATCCGGTCGGGACAACTGATCACACTGGAATCAACGACGTATCCCGGTACAACGGATGAAATTCTGGTGCCCATCCTGGAAGAAACGAGCGATTTGAAAGCGGGCACTGATTTTTTCGTTGCATACTCCCCAGAACGGGAGGATCCGAACAACAAGACCTATACGACTTCCGGGATCCCCAAGGTTCTGGGCGGAATCAATCCGGATTCGCTTGAGACTGCCCGGGTGTTGTACGATACCGTTATCTGCCGAACCGTACCGGTTTCCGACTGCCGGACCGCGGAAGCCACCAAACTGGTCGAAAACATATTCCGGTCGGTCAATATCGCGCTGGTGAACGAGTTGAAAATGGTGTTCACCGAAATGAAGATCGATATATGGGAGGTGATCCAGGCAGCCAGCACCAAACCGTTCGGATACATGCCTTTTTATCCGGGCCCCGGCCTGGGCGGGCACTGCATTCCGATCGATCCGTTCTATCTGTCCTGGAAAGCAAGGGAATACGGCATCCCCACCAAGTTCATCGAGCTGGCGGGAGAAATCAACACGTCCATGCCGTCCTATGTCGTCCGACGGACAGCCCTGGGATTGAACGACCGTGGCAAGGCGTTGAAGGGAAGCCGGATCCTTCTGGTCGGGCTGGCCTACAAACAGAACGTCGATGATGTCAGGGAAAGCCCCACTTTCGAACTCTGGAAACGTCTGGAATCTCACGGAGCGATCGTGGACTATTTCGATCCATATTGTCCGCATGTTCCCAAAACCCGTGAATATCCTCAGTTCACCGGGGTTCAAAGCCGGGAATGGGATCGGATTGAAGCGGAACGGTACGACGTGGCAATCGTGGCCACGGCCCATGATTGCGTGGATCATGATGCGCTTATCGACCGGGTGGATCTTGTGGTGGATACCCGGGGAGTCTGCCGGAATGCGGTCAATGTGGTAAGAGCTTGAAGCATGACCGTAGCTGGGGGAGTATTCCAGCCGAACGTAGACATTTCGGGAAGGATGAAAAATCGGATGGATAAACACACAAGTGCAGCAGGGGATCTCCGAATCGCGGTCGTCGGCATGGGATACTGGGGTCGGAACCTGGTCCGAAATTTCTTCCAGCTGGGAACTCTCGACACAATCTGTGACGAGGATGCTTCCTGCAGGATCGGAGCATCCGATTATTCGGGAGTTCGGTTTGCGACGGATTTCGACGATGTTGCCGCCGATCCGTCCATCCAGGCTGTGGTCATTTCAACTCCCGCTGCAGCCCATTATGAAATGGCATTCAAAGCCCTAGCGAACCGCAAGAATGTGTTCGTTGAAAAACCGCTGGCGCTGAAAGTGGATGAAGGAAAACGGTTGGTTGAGCTGGCTCGGGAAAACGGGTGTATTCTGATGGTGGGCCATATCCTGCTCTACCATCCTGCCGTGGTCAGAATGAAGGAGTTGATCCGGGCAGGTGAACTGGGGGAGATCAGGTATTTTTATTCAAACCGGCTGAATATCGGAAGGATCCGCAAAGAGGAGAATATCCTCTGGAGTTTTGCACCGCACGATATCTCCGTCATGTTGAACCTGATCCGGGAAGATCCGGTTGAAATTGACTGCAGGGGTAGCGCTTATATCAATTCGGATGTCGTGGACGTCACCATGAGCCAATTTCTGTTTCCCAGCGGGATAAGCGGACATATTTTCGTAAGCTGGCTTCACCCGTTCAAGGAACAGCGACTGGTGGTCGTGGGATCCCGTAAGATGGCCGTTTTTGACGATATGGCCGAAGACAAGCTCGTTGTCTACCCCCATAAGATTGAATGGAAGAATCAAATACCCACCGTCGTCAAAGCCGGTGCGGAATCGGTTCGGATTGATTCGGTCGAACCGTTGAGAGCAGAATGCCTGCATTTTCTGCATTGTATTCGAAACCGCGAAACACCGGTCAGTGACGGACAGGAAGGACTGCGGGTTCTGAGAATCCTGGATCAATGTCAGAATTCGCTGAGCCGTCACCGGAATGTCGGCATTAGCCGGCTGTCAAAGGATCCAGCCGATGAACAGGTCTGAGTATTTCGCGCACGAATCCGCGTATGTCGATCCGCAATGCAGGATCGGAAGCGGAACCAAAATCTGGCATTTTTCACACATCATGACGAACGCCCGCATCGGGGAACAGTGCCGTTTCGGACAGAACTGCCATGTGGCTTCCGGAGTGGTGATCGGGAATAATGTCAAGGTGCAGAACAACGTCTCGATATACACCGGTACCGTCATCGAAGACGATGTTTTTCTGGGACCGTCCTGCGTCCTGACCAATGTCGCCAATCCAAGGTCCCAGGTGAACCGGCACAATCTTTACGAAAAGACTTTGATCCGGCGGGGGGCGTCCATAGGAGCCAACGCTACCGTTGTGTGCGGCGTTACCATCGGACAGTACGCGTTTGTCGGAGCCGGTGCTGTGGTTGTGAAAGACGTTCCGGATTACGCCCTGGTGATGGGAAATCCCGCCCGGCAGAAAGGCTGGATGAGCCGCCACGGTCATCGGATGATGCCGGATGCGAACGGTGACATGACCTGTCCTGAAAGTGGTTTCAGGTACCGGGAAATCGAACCGGGACGGGTCCGGTGCCTGGATCTTGACGAGGCGGACCCGCTGCCGGAAGATCTGGCTGCAGGTACGAAACCCTACGATACGTTCAAACCGGATGCGGGAGGAGAATGATCATGCGGGAAAACGCGGGAATGATCCGAGCGGTTGTCGTCGCCCTGTTTATCTCTGGAACCTGTGCAGCCGGCCTGGCCGGAACCGATGATCCGTCTCCCGTGGGTCTTTGGCGGACAGTCGATGACAAGACGGGCAAGGATAAATCGATAGTCCGAATCCAGGAAATCAGCGGAACGCTTCACGGCCGCGTCGAAAAACTGTTCGAACGGCCCGACCGCGTCTGCGATCAATGCCCGGGACCCAAGAAAGATCAGCCGATCGTCGGCATGGAAATTCTCTGGGGAATGTCTCTGGAGGAGGATGCATGGTCGGGGGGCACGATCCTGGATCCCAAAAACGGGAAAGAATACCGCTGCAAAATGAAACTGATCGAAAACGGTTCGAAACTGGAGGTTCGGGGATTCGTCGGGTTCTCTCTTCTGGGTCGAACCCAGACCTGGACACGGATCAGCCTGGACCGTTAGTTCCCGGCCTGGAACAATGCCGAGTCCCCAAGCCGTAATATTTGACCTGGACGGAACCCTGGTGGATTCAAATCTTGATTTTGAATCCATCCGGAGGGAATTGAATATTCCGGATGGTGTGGGGATCCTGGAGGCTATCGAGATCATGCCGGCCGACGAAAGAGATTGTGCCCGTTCCCACCTCCTGTCCCGGGAACTTTCGGCGGCAGAAGCGGCTCGATTGAAACCGGGCGCTTCGGAAACAATCAACTGCATTCGTGGAAAAGGTTTGAAAATCGGACTTCTTACCCGGAATACCATCCGGGCAGTCGAACTGGTGATGAACAGCTTCGAGCAGCTGAAATTCGATGCGGTTGTCACCCGGGAAACCCGCTGCGGGATCAAACCGGATCCCGATTCCGTGCTGCATCTGTGCCGCCTGATGGGTGTCAAACCCCACCAGACGCTTTGTGTCGGCGATTTCCACTATGATATTATCGCCGCCAACCGGTCCGGCGCCGTCAGCGTCCTGATGGTCGAAACGAATATACCCGAATACGCATCCGAAGCGAACTACATTATCCGGAATCTCCCGGACCTTATTCCGCTGCTGGATCCCCGATGATTGATCGTGGACGGCGGACACGGGGCGGGCCGGCCCGGCATATAAGGAGATTTTCCCGGTGGAGGCAGTAATCATCACGATTGGAGATGAACTCATATATGGGCATACGATCGACACCAACAGCCGGTTTATCGCTCTCAGGCTTTCAGGAATGGGGATCCGCACCCGGCGGATCGTTTCGATCGGAGATACGGAAGAGGAAATTCTGGATGCCCTGCGGGATGCCTGGCAGCGGGTTCAGATCATAATCGTCACCGGCGGACTGGGGATCACCCACGATGATATCACCCGGTCGGTGATTTCCCGATTCAGAGCTGATTTCCCCGGAACCGGACTCATCGAATCCGCAATTGACAATGAAATCGGATCGGCACAGGGTATCCTGCTGCGCCTGGAGGATAAGTGCCTTTCGGTTTTGCCGGGAGTTCCATTTGAGATGAAGACAATGTTTGAGCGCGGCGTCGAACCGCTTCTCCGGCAGATCGTTCCGGCTTTCTTTATCCGGCACAAATTCCTGAGAACCGCATCGGTCCGGGAATCGGATCTGTACCACATGCTGGACAACCTTCCCCGGATAACCGGACTCGGTTCACTGGCGTTCCTGCCCGGCCCGGAAGGCGTCAGCCTGAGGATAACCGTTCAATCCGACTCCGAGATCGATGCCCGGGACAAGCTTCACCGGGCGGTGGAGCTGATTCGCGGTAAGATCGGTCCCCATATCTTTGGAGAAGATGATGAAACACTGGCCCAGGTCGTGGGGGCAATGCTGAAGCAGAGAGGATTGAAAATCGCGGTGGCGGAAAGCTGTACCGGCGGGTTGATCGCCAGCAGATTGACGGATGTACCTGGAAGTTCGGACTATTTTGAGCGGGGTCTGGTCGTTTACGGCAATCAATCCAAATCGGATCTGCTGGGTGTCCCGCCGAGTCACATTGCCGGGTTCGGGGCTGTCAGCCCGGAAGTGGCGGTGGATATGGCCGTGGGGATCCGTAATATATCCGGAGCGGACGTGGGGCTGTCCACCACCGGAATTGCCGGTCCGGCGGGTGGCAGTCCGGGAAAACCGGTGGGACTTGTATATATCGGACTCGCGGATCGACACGGAACGGAGGTTCACCGGCAGCTGTTCACCCGGGACCGGTTGACCAACAAATCCAGGTTTGCCCAGGGCGCGCTGGACCGGGTTCGGAAACGGCTTGTTTTCCTCGATCAGCCTTCTGCCCGAGACGGGTTCGACAGGTGAACCGGCAGATGAAAATCGGGTGCGTCGTCGGAGCCAGACCGAACTACATGAAGATCGCACCCCTGCTGAATGCCCTGAAAAAATATCCGGATATCGAAATACGCCTGATTCATACCGGTCAGCATTATGACGACAGCATGTCGCGTGCCTTTTTCGACGATCTCGATCTTCCCAGGCCGGATGATTATCTGGGGGTTGGATCTGGCAGCCACGCCGTACAGACAGCACATGTGATGACAGGTTTCGAGACGGTCTGCCTGAACCGGAGATTCGACAGGGTTGTCGTGGCGGGAGATGTCAATTCCACGCTCGCCTGCGCTCTGGCGGCTGCCAAATTGAATATCCCGGTGGCCCATCTGGAAGCCGGCCTCAGATCGTTCGACCGCAGGATGCCCGAAGAATTGAATCGCATCCTGACGGATGCAGTCTCCGATCTTCTGTTCGTCAGCGAACCCTCCGGGATGGTTAATCTCAGGCGCGAGGGGCGCGTCGGCCCCGGCGTGTTCTTAATTGGCAATATCATGATCGATACGCTTAGCGCTAATCTGACCCGGGCCATATCTCTGGACCTGCATACCCGGATGGGGTACGAAACCCGGAAATACGGATTGCTGACCATGCACCGGCCCGACAATGTCGATACCGATGCCGATCTTTCTCATCTGCTGGCGGTGCTGTGCGAAATATCACTGGAAATACCTCTGATATATCCGGTTCATCCCCGGGCGGCATTCCGGGTCAAACGGATTTTGAATTCCTCCGTCGTGTCGGCGGAACACCGGATACGGGTTACGGATCCTCTGAGTTATCTGGACAATCTTTGTCTGATGGCTCACGCCCGGATCGTTCTGACCGATTCCGGGGGGATTCAGGAGGAAACGACACATTTGAATATCCCCTGTCTGACATTGCGCCCGAATACCGAGCGTCCCATTACGGTTGAGAAGGGAACCAACACGATTGTTGGAAAAGATCCGGAAAAGATCCGGACCGCTGTCCGTCAGGTGATGAACGGCACTTACAAAACCGGGGATCCGATTGATATGTGGGATGGCCGGACAGCCGATCGATGCGCCCGGCTGATCGTCACCCATACCATGGCGGCCATGTGAGATCGATCCAGGCATTTTGCTTGATTGCATGCAACTTCAAGATTTATCATACACATGCTGTGAATCCCGGACAGCTTGTCCGGGATCATGAATTGAACTGAATTCGATGAGTCTAATCATTACCGTATTTTCAATAGCGTTGCTCATTGCGCTGGTATTTACACCCGCAGTCAGACTGGCCGCCCGGAGATGGGGTGTGCTGGACAGTCCCGGGGAATATCGCCGTATCCATACCGGTGAAATTCCCCGACTGGGCGGTCTGGTGATTTTTGCCGCATTCTGGAGCCCTATCCTGCTTTCAATGACCGTTTTCAATCTGCATCCCGCCGGCCTGCTCATCCAGAATACCCGACTGCTCTGGGGATTGTTCGGGGGGAGTTTGCTTATTTTAAGTGTCGGGATTCTGGATGATTTCCGCGGTGTGCGGCCATTGCTGAAGATCCTGATTGAATGTGCGGCCGGTATGGTCATCTTCCTTAGCGGATTCAAGATTCTGTCCGTTCATACACCCTTTGGCGTGATCCATTTCGGGATGTTCGCGATTCTGATCACGATGTTGTGGATCCTGGTGACCACGAATGCGGTCAACCTGATTGACGGAATGGATGGATTGGCAACCGGTGTGTGTCTGGTGGGCACGGTGGTGATATTCGTGTTTTCCGTACTGTCCGGGAACTGGATCAGTGCGCTTCTGATGGTGGCACTGGCCGGCTCGGCTCTGGGATTCCTGGTCTATAATTTCCATCCGGCCAGCATTTTTCTGGGTGACTCCGGAAGCCTGCTGCTGGGATTCCTGCTGGGAAGCGTTGCGCTCCTGAGTTCTTCGTATCGCCATGCGGCAGTCGGTCTGGCCATTCCACTGATCGTGTTCGCCCTGCCCATTGCCGATACTCTGCTTGCCATCATCCGGCGCTGGTCCAAACGCATGCGGATCAGTTCATCAGACAGGGAACACATCCATCATCGACTGCTGTCCCGGGGATGGAGTCAGAACCAGGTGCTGGGAATCCTGTACGGTATCACCATTTTCCTTGGAATCATGGCCATCGTGCTGAGTATGTGCAGCACACGGTTTCAGTTTCTGATCGGGAGTTTTCTGATCGGCTCCCTTTTCATTCTGTTTCGCTGGATGAAATGGGGTGATTTCGAGCTGTTTTCCCGTCGGATTCAGCGGGATGTTCAGCGTACCCGGCAACGATCCGATCACTGGGAGCTGGTGAACACCGTCGGGAACGAAATCCGGCATGTCCGAAGCGAATACAGGTTGAAATATCTCCTGGACAGAATCTTCGAAGGTTTGGATATGGATCGGGTCGTTCTCATGACGGTTACGCCCTCCCTGACCGATATCGGAAAAACATTCTCGTACCGCTATATCAGCACCCGCAACGGGTCCGGGCTGGGCGGAAATAACATCTGGTCGGCGCGGCTTCAGCTTCGGGGGAAAAACCGCGTCCTGGGAAATCTGCACATCGTGAAGAATGCGGATCGGAGTGAACTGCCTTCCGATATCTCGGCCTGTATGCGGATTGTCTGCAATGAACTCGCATCGCGGCTGCTTCCGGATAAAGCGATCATGCCGCACCAGAACCCCGGAATTCCCGATCGTGACAATTGTGCCGATGCGGCCGGCAAAACCGGCAAAATTCTGGTTGTGCATGAGAACGAGTCATTATGCACGGTGACAACTCATCTAATGAATATGAATCTCAAAGTCGATTCAGCCGGAAGCCTGAAATCGGCCGAAACAATGCTCAGATCCCGTTTTTACCACCTCGTTTTCCTGGACACGAACACGGGATCTCATGGCATGTCACTGCAGGCACTTCTCAATATTGATCCGACACTGCCGGTCGTCGCCGTCGGTTCCGAATCCCACGGCATGGATATCAAGGCCGCTCTGGAACAAGGCGCGATCGCATCCTTGAACCGGCCGGTCCATCCTGAAACACTCAACCATCTGCTGAAAATAACTCTTTCCGGTCAGGCGGACGCAGCCATAGAAACGCTGCCCGCTGACCGCACTCAAGCCGGATAGACCGTTTACCGGTATCCGGATTTCACCCGACCATACAATTCGTCCAGCTTCGCCCGGATTCCCGGTTGGTTTCCAAATAAAAGAACATGTTCATACTGCTGAATCGCTTTCCGGATCTGTCCGCTCCGTTCATATTCTGCAGCCAGCATTCTCCGGATTTCCATATTCCGCGGGAACCGCTCCGTCAGGCCGGTCAGATAGGTAACAGCCGCGTGACTGTCTTTCAGGGTCCCGATGCAATGGGCTGTCTTCATGTGGGCACTCATATTTTCTGGATCGGTTGCCGCCGCCCGGGAATATGCCGCCAGAGCGTCTTGCTTTTTGCCGATCCGCCACTCGACATCACCAAGAAAGACCCAGAGAATCGATTGGTGTTCCGGCTCGGATACCCGCTGCAATCCCGAGCGGCAGATATCCCGGCAGAGCCGGTTGGTCTTAAGACCGTCCGCCTGCCGGGCATAATTCATCCAGTCTTCCGAACGGAAATCACCACTCATGGAATGGAAACTCATGGAAAGTAACAATTCAGCCTGATCCGGTTTCCCTGATTGCCGAAGAATGGCGGTCATCATTAGGGCGGTGCGGGGAGGCAGGTCCGACAGGATTTCGAGCATTTCCCGGGTCAACCCGCCATGATGCTCCATCAACTCGATTAAATGAAGCGTCAGAGGTTTGACATCTGCATCGGAGACCACCCGAACGATTCCGGCATATTCCCGAACGACGGAAGGAAGATTCGCCATTTCCGATAAAATCTCCATTCTGGCCATGATATAACCGACATTGTTCGGATCAAGCCGGATGGCTGCATCCAGCGCTGTCATCCTTTCGATCGCTGAATCCTGTTTTCGCTGCAGATTCAGCAGGACGGCTTTTGCATAATGCATGGGAGCTTGAACCGGATTTAAATCCAGGGATCTGTCGATGGCCTGGCGGCAGGCCGACAGTATTTCCGGATCGGGGTTGTATTGGGCCATCCTGAGACAGGCTGATGCAATATCGGCATGGATCCGGTCGTCCATCGGCCGGAACCGGGAAGCCGTTTTCCAGAGCCGGATTCCCTGCCTGAAACGGCCGTGGTCGAACCGGTGTCTTGCGGCGTCGGACAGAACCGCAGCGGTCAGGTTGGTCACTGCCGGCAGTAAAAGAATCACCAGAAGCCAGCGAACCCGGCGCAGCACTGGCACGGAACCGTGCCCGGTTCGATTCCGGCCGTCGGCCAGTGCAATCGACAGCACAAATACCGTTGCCAGGGTATTAGCCGGCATCTGAAGACCGAAATCCAGAAAACTCAAGGGGATGACCGCCGCGAGCGCGCCGGCCGCTCCCACGACGATGTCACCGTTCGACTCCCTGCTGCGGAGTGAATTCAGCAGTCCCTTAGAGAGCACTCCCAGCCAGATGAACAGCAGAACCACACCGGCCAGCCCGGTTTCCGCCGCCCACTGGAACGGGCTGTTGTGAGCCCGTACAATAAGGTTGGAAATTTTTTCCGGTTTGAACTGCCCGGACAGATACTCGAAATTTCCCAGACCGATTCCCCGGACAGGGTGAGCCCCGGCGGCTGTCAGGGCCGTTTTCATGGGCGCCCAATGGGCCGACATGAGCTGTTTCAGTTCGATGTGGCGCTGGAGATCCTGAAAGGTCCGGTCGGGAAAGAACAGGACTGCCGTGATCAGCAAAACAAGAAGAAATAACAGCAACCATGCGAAATGACCCGCTTTTTTTCTCGTGAGAAACAGGGAAAAATAAACCGCGATCCCAACCGCCAACCCGATCAGAGGAGACGATTTGACATCCATCAACAGATAAAGGAATGCACATGCGGCGGTGGCCAATCCCAGCAGGCCCATGTTCCGTTTCTGGTATCGAAGGAACACCCCGAGCGCCGGGAATAAAACCAAAACGGCGTAAAATCCGAAATGGAAGCCGTGTCGAAAAAACCCGGGAACGGCATCCTGTCCGGACGAAAAAATAAGAAACGACCCGTGAGCCGCCGTCAGTATCAGGCTGAATCCGAGCCAGCAGTTCACCTGGATCATCCGGGCGGAGGGAGGTGTCTGAAGAAGGATCCAGCCCACGGTGAAGAGATCCAACCAGAGAATCAGTGTGTCGATACCCTTGGCGGAATGACTCAGGATCAGCCCGTTCAGGAGTATGTAAATCAGGAGCGCCGTGGAGGCATATCTCAGCGGCGGCGGAACCGTGCATTCCTTCGGGCGCGTGGATCCCGGAACTATCTGCAGGATCAGTGCGGTCAGTATCAACACATGCAGCAGGGCATATCCGGATGGTCGATAACCGGCCCATGCACATGACAGGATGAAAATTGAACCGACGACGATCAGTCCCGGGAGGCTGTCACGGCTTTTTCCCGGATGCATCTCAGTTCATTTCATCCCTGCCGACCGTCCGGCGGTGTTTTTCCAGCAGGATCCGCCACAGAAAGCGGGGCAGAACCAACTGGCGCTTCAGTCGTCGGGGTTGTCGGATCAGCCGGTACAACCACTCCAGATTAATTCTCCGGCACCATTCCGGGGCGCGTTTCACATTGCCGGCGATCGTATCCAGCGTTCCTCCGATACCCTGGCAAAGTTTGACCTGCAGATCGGGGAAATTGTTCCGGATGAAATGCTCCTGTCGAGGGCTGCCCAGCCCCACAAACAGTATTTCCGCTCCCGATGCATTGATCTTCCTGATCAAATCCGGTATCCCGGCTTCCGGAACATATCCGTTGCAGCGTCCGGCGACCTTCAGTCCGGGCAGACGCCTCAAAAGGATTTCGGTTGCTTTTCGATTGGTTTCTTCGGTTGATCCGTAAATAAATACGCTGAATCCCATTCGGACGGCCAGAACGCATAAATCCTGCATGAAATCTGCACCGGTCGTCCGCCGGATGCGGCAGCCACACAGAAAACCGGCTGCCCACACGATGCCGATACCGTCAGGCAACAGCAGTGCGGCATCACGGAATATTCCCAGAAGATCCGGATCCCGTTTCAAGGCGAATACCTTCTCGGGATTCACAGCCAGCACGTATCCCCTGCGGACGGGATGCCGGATCAGCTGTTCCGCGAACCTGAGCGCTCCGGGCATATCGATTGCGTCGACCGGAACATCCAGTATGTTCAGTCGATCCACGGTCGTCATCCCGTTTCGGCCCGGTGCAGGCAGTATTCCGTCAGGGCGTGAAAAACCCAGGCCTGATTCCACCGGATATAGGGGATGCGGTTTGTCAGAACCGGTGAATATCTGAAGTAAAAATACCCCCGGGGATCTCTCATGTGCCCGATCATCCAGTTCAGGATACGATCGGTCAACCCGCTGTACTCGTGATCGAAGCCGGAAAAAAATACGACAGCCTGGGCTGGTGAATGAATGTCGATCGGATAAATCCGGTTGCAGTAATACTTGGGTGTTCCATCATCCAGAAAAAAGCTGTTCGCATAAAACGACACACCTCTTCGGTAAGCCGGTTCCAGATCCGGGACCGTGTTTCGGTCCAGAAAATACCGGAGAGCCTGAAGGTTGAATCCCGTGTGAAAGGAATCGATCCATCGCTGATAACGCGATTCGGCGTAGTACCAGGATCCGTCGTCGCGCTGACGGTTCAGGGAATACATCATGCTGTTCAAGGCGGTTTCCCGCAATTCGGAATCGTTCATCCGGTCACTCAGCCGGTACAGGAACGAAGCACCCAGCAGGTTGGCGTTGTGAACGGCTGTGGTATCAAGGGGCGTGTAACTGAAACAGAAGCAATGTCCCTGTTCGGTGCGGTTGAGGTCCTTCAGGATGAAATCGCGAATGGGTAGGGCCAGATCCAGTGCCCGGTTCAGGCCGGTCCGGTGATGGGTGTCCAGAAGCGCGTGGCCGATGAATGCCGAATTGACGATGGTGGGAGTGTATTTCGGAATGAAAAAGGCGCGTGACTGCCAGTCGAAATTATATCCCCATCCATTGCCTGAACAACCGGGGCTTTTCATGGTTTCCAGCAGATCCATCAGGTGCCGGATTCGATCCATGTAACACTCATCCGGCTGGATGCTGAAAAGCTTGGCATAACCCCAGAGAAACAGACCAAGACCCTTGGGATTGAAGGTTTTCCGGATCCTGAACAGCGGTCGCGGATTGACCGGGCACCGCCGCATTATCTGGGTCCACGCGATCCGCCCGGCCCGTGTTCCCAGAGTCAGCACCGGCATCAGCGGACTATTCAGGGCATCGTAGGGATCGTATCCCCGGTAATTTTCCGAACGGACGTATTTCTCCAGGTCGTCGAGAACATTCCGGACGGACGGTGTCATATCACATCGTGACCGGCATGCTCCGGTGCAGGCGAAGCGATTCCAGGGCCTTCATCGATGCCGCAGATCCGGCGAACAATTCATGGAATGGGATCGGCGATGGGCCGCCGGACCGGATCGACCGGAAAAAATCCTTCAGCATATCTTTTTGACCCTTGTCCTGAACGAGGAGTCTCCGGCGTTTGATGCCCCGTTCGGAATAGATTTTCAGTTCTCTGAAATCGCTGATCAACCCGGTCAATCCCGACCGGTAAACTTCAATCTGTTCCTTGGGCAGATTCCTTGATCCGTTGGAAAAATAACAGATGCAGCCGATAGATCCGTCGGCAAACTCCAGATTCAGACAGACCGTATCGGCAGGATGCGCGGATTCCGCCAGTGCCGATGCATAAATCCGCACCGGCAGTGATCCGGACAAAAAAATGAAATAATCGATGAAATGGCAAACCTCCCCGATGATCCGTCCCCCCCCGGTTTCAGGATCCTGAATCCAGGAATCCGGGTCGATTTTCCCGGCGTTGATCCGGTAAAGCATGGATAAAGGTCCGCTACCCAATACCGATCGGAGTTTCCGGGAAAGCGGCGAAAACCGGCGGTTGTATCCCACCATCAGATTAAGCGGGATGGAGGGATCCCGAGCGGACGCCTCTTCATAAGCCGCACGGATTCGAATCAGATCATCCTCCCTGAGCGCCAGCGGTTTCTCGACAAACACGTGTTTTTTATTTTCTAGGGCGCGGATCACATACTCCGCATGAGAATCATGCCGGGTCGAGATGATAACGGTGTTGATTTGTTCGTCCCCGAACACCTGATCCGCCCGGCTGCCGCAAGCGGTAAATCCGAACCGTTCTGCAACCCGTTTGGAACTCGTGCCGGTGGCCGTCACCACCATCTTGAGGGACACATCGGCTGATTTGGGGATATTGGGCAGAAGGTGACTCTGGGCATAACTTCCCGCACCGATAAACCCAACGGTAACGGTTGCCTGGGCCCTGGTTGTTCCCGGTGCGATTTCAAAATGGTTGAGGGTATCGAACGGGCCGTACTGAATGATTATCCCCAGAAACGGTTCCGACCGGTTCAGAATCAGGTCGTACGCACGGGGCGATTCATCCAGATCGAATGTATGGGTGGTGAGATAATCCAGTTTGACGACTCCTGAATGAATCAGCTGCTGGAACGCTTCCATATTCCGTTTTTCGGTCCAGCGCACGTATCCGACCGGATAGTCCACTCCCTTTTCTTCATATTCGGGATCGTAACGGCCCGGTCCGTAAGAGCAGGACATGCGCACTTCCAGTTCCTTACGGTAAAAATGAGGATTGCGTTCGAAGCCGGCAGGCACATCCCCCACGATCACGATCCGGGCTTTTTTGCGGGCGACGGCACCGGCGAAATTGATTGGATCCAGGCTGCCGGATCCGGCGGTGATGATCACCGCATCCGAACCGATACCTCCGGTAAATTCCAGCAGGCGCTGTTCGATTCCGGGTGTTTCACGGACGTACCCGGCGTCCGTGCAGTGTTTGGATGCCAGGATGACAGCGGTCTCATCGATGTCCACACCCGCCACCCGGACGCCCGATGCACGGAGCATCAGGCAGGTCAACTGACCCAGCAGGCCCAGACCGATCACGATACAGGTTTCACCCAAGCGCAGATCGGCCTGCCGGATCCCTTGCAGGGCGATGGATCCCAGGGTGTTGTAAGCCGCACGCTTCAGATCCGCACCCGGAGGAAGCTTCACGGCCAGGTTCACCGGAACGGCGATCAGCTCGGCATGGTTTGCATATCCGACACCGGCGCATCCGACGCGGTCCCCCGCCCTGAATTCGTCCACTCCGGCACCAACCTCAAGCACTTCTCCCGCTGAGCTGTATCCGAGCGGCGAATAGGCTTCAAGTCGTTTCATCACGGACCGGAAAGTCTGAACCGGACCCTGAGTTTTGAGAACATCCAGAACCTGTTTGACCTGCCGGGGTCGTGCCGCAGCCTTGCCGATCAGTCCTTTTCTGGCTGCACGGACCGTAACGCCCTCGGTTCCCGAACTGATCAGCGAGAAATAATTCCGCACCAGAATCATCCGATCGGATATCCGGGGTGGCGGAACCTCTTGAACACTCATTTCCCCCGATTTCAACTTTTGCGTGAGCTGCTTCATGTCCAGACTCCCGAGCCGTTATACCACAAAATCGCTCTGATGATCTCCAGCCGCCCGGCTCTGCCGGAGGGCAAACTGATAAATTTCCATCAATTTCAGGTAATTGATATCAGAAGTGTAGCGTTTCAGATAGGTCTCACGGGCTTTCAATCCGGCTTGAAAAGCGGTTTCAGGCGACCGGATAAACGACAGGATCTTGTCTTTCAGGGATTCGACGTCACCCGGTACAAACAGGTGTCCCGTTACGCCGTCTTCAATGATCTCCGGCAGAGCGGCATGCCCGGGCGCGATAACCGGCCTTCCCATGGCCAGACTCTCGACGACGCTGACTGGGAAACCTTCATAGCAGCGTGACGGGAAAACCATGAACGCCGCTCGTTCCATGTGATCGAAAACCTCCTCATGCGATATTCTGCCGGTGAATGTCACGCTGGAAGGCGCACTGGAACGCAAGGTTTCCAGCAGCGGACCGTCCCCCACGATTTCCAGGGGATAATCCATTTCTTTCCAGGCCAGAAGCAGCTGGTCGACACCCTTTTCTGGGGACAGCCGGCCGATATAGACGGCTCCGCGGCCCCTGCTCACCCGGCGTGCAGGATCCAGGGGGTCAGCGATGCCGTTTGCTTTGACATGAAGCCGGTTCCGTGGCAGGCCTCCAGCGATGAATTTGCTTCTGGCGAACTCACTGAGCGCGATATAGGCGTCGATGTCGTTTACCCAGATTCCCCGCTTTTCGGAAAGTCGCATCATCCGGTATCGGGCGATCGAAGCGGCGAGGCTGTTCCGGTAGCACCGGTAAATCAGAATGCGCCACGGATTTTTACCTACGCAGAGCTCGCAGGATTTGAAATTCCGCATCATCATGCCCCCGGGACAGACCAGGCGGTAATTGTGAAGAGTCAATACGGTTGCCACGCCGACCGATCTGGCAGCCTGGAAAATGGATGGCGACAGCACAAACCAGAAATTGTGAACATGCATGATGTCCGGTCGAAAGGTCCGGATCTGTTCGAGAATCGCATGATAACTTCTGCCGGACCACGCCGTTTCCTG
Source organism: candidate division CSSED10-310 bacterium (assembly GCA_016927905.1). Lineage (GTDB taxonomy): Bacteria > CSSED10-310 > CSSED10-310 > CSSED10-310 > JAFGJC01 > JAFGLW01. The sequence continues at coordinate 97,306 of JAFGLW010000030.1, forward strand.
GAACCATCTCAGTTTCTCCGATAATCGCGCCCGTGTTCCTTCAGAGTTTTTCCGCAAATAGACCGCAACATCATGCCCTCGGTCTCGAAGCAGAGACACTTCCGTGTTCATGACGGAATCTTCACCACCCCCGGGTCCGTCCCCGTAAAAGTTATGAACGGTCAGCACTCGCATCAGAATCCCGATTCGTGATTGCACGGAAAAATCCTTCCGCTGAAGCGGCGATGGAATAGGATTGGATGATTTCCAGTGACCGCCGACCCATTTCGCGCCGCAGTGATTCATTCCCGGTCAGTTGATCCATCCGCCGGGTCAGAGAGCCGATATCCCGGGGATCCGCGATGTAACCGTTTTCTCCGTGGCAAACCAGATCAGCCGCAGCACCGGCGAAAGGCGAACAGATCACCGGCAGCCCGCACTGCATGGCCTCGTTCAGAACCAATCCCCAGACATCTCCCAGGGTGGGAAACACAAACATGTCCGATGCCAGATAATAAGCCCATTTCTCGGTTTCATCCTTCATCCCGGCGAATACCACATTTTGAAGATTCAGATCGGATGTCAACCGCCGGAGTTTTATCTCGTCCGGTCCGCCACCCATCAATATCAGAGCGCAACGATCCCGATCCCGGATTTTGGAAAATGCCTTGAGAAGCAGATCCAAACCCTTGCCGGGAACAAACCGGCCTGAATAGAGGATTTTTATGCCCGCTATCCCGGATCCGATTTCTGAAATCTTGCGTTCGATCCGATCCGGATCGGGTGAATTTCGATAGGTGTCGACGGCGTCCACGGCGGTGAAACATCGCTCGGTGCCGGCACCGAGCGATCGAAGATATTCGGTGGCTTCTTTCCCGGACGGGATGAATCCGTGATGCATCCTGACGATGATTTTACGAAGAAATCTGCGAACCGGATTCGCGTTCCGGGCCGAAAAAACCGTCGCTTCGGACCAGAATAAAAGTCTTTTGCCGGTTGTTCGACCATAAACGGCGGTCAGCAGCGTGTTGAATCCGAAACCGGAATTGACGATCACATCGCATGACAGCTTTCGGAGCTCGAGCAGGAGGGATGGCTGAAAGTAAACGGTTTTTCCGCCCGATCCGAAACTCCAGCCGGAAAGACATACCGATCTGAAGTGTCGAGCGTATCGGGAATCCCAGGCTTTCCACCACCGGTTCGATTCCATCCTGGCGGATACCAGAACCGTCAGGTCGTATCGCTTCCCGATCGATTCGAACAGGGGCAGCCGGTAGGGTGGAATGATATTGGTGATCAGGCACACTTTCACGGTCGTTTCCCGATCCTGCCGGAACCGGGGGCACCGCCGCCGGATATTTCCGGATGGTTCCCGGTTTGATTTCCCTCCGACAGGCCGCACATGATTCCTGCGAAGGCAAACGGATATTGACCTGCCTGAAGCCCGTAATCGAATATATTGTCGAAAAACATGCAGACCATCAATGCCGGCAGCGCACTGATGACGTACGCCGCCACGTTCGAAGCCAATGGATTGGAATGGTCCCGGAATATGGTCCAGGCTTTGATCAGGCAGGTCAGGATCATCAGCCCGTACAAGGTAACACCCACAAGTCCCGTGTCGCAAAGCAGCCGGTAGAATTCGTTGTGAATGACCCGGATTACACCCATCTCCCCCCGGTAGAATGCCGCCTGAAGCTGCCCCAGTCCCGATCCCAGGAGCTTGTTCGGATCATAAAATTCCCGGAGCGCTCGTTCCCATAATCCGAACCGGCCGGAGCTGTCGATCTGATCCAGATCTATGATCTGGGGATTCCGGATGGCCTCGATGCTGTCGATTGCATCCGGATTGAAAAACATATGATCCTTGACGGCCGGGATGAACAGAATCGCACCCAGCGTGATGAAATAGATCGCTGCCAGACCGATCAGCGCCCGGTGGGGTTTCTGGGTCATCGCCACATACCCGGCGACACCCACAGCGGACGCGATGATACCGGTGCGGATGCTGAAATAATACGGGGAGGAAAATGCCATTGCAAACAGGATCAGGTAACGCTTACGCCGTGATAACCGAAAACAGACCAGCGCCAGAATGGCGATCATGGCCGTGTAATCGGCGAATGCGGAATACGCGGTGAAAATCAGACGACCGGCACGGGCCACCGGGTACACCATGAAATCAGTCAGACCGCCGGTCAGCAGGATTGAAATCCATGCCACGGTCAGAATTCCCTTGAGCAATATATACAGATTCTCCCTGCTCCGCACCAGGAAATGCCCCATGAGTATCATGATGAAGGGAAAAAGAAGTTTCAGAAAAGTCCGAAGACCGAACATCAAGGAGTCCGTCCGGAGAATTTGGAGGAAACAATACAGGAGAAACAGCAAATACAGTTTTTCGAACCAGTTGAGTTGCATCTTCAAACCGTCATTGTGTATGAAAATCAGGCTGCTCAGAACGATGACCGTAAACAGCCAGAGAGCGGACAGGTTCATGGAGATGCCGAACAGGTAGTCCAGCGGTGCGGTGATCCGAAGGGGACCGGTGGCCAGAGTGAACATGAGGAAATAAACCGGTTTTTTCAGGGAATATCGGAACGCGATGAGCAGGGCGATGAGAAAGATAATGAAATACATGATTATCTGAATTCGGACTCCAGCAGCGTGTTCAATTGCCGTCCGATGTTTTGCCAGGTAAACCCGGGGATATCGGTGGACGAAAAAGTCCGGAATATCGCACCGCGCTTCCACAGATCATGCAGATTTTCGATCGCCCCCGCAATGGCGTCCTCCCGGTCCTCCACACAAATGCCCCGCCCGTTCTCGGAGAGGATCTCCCGGATTGCGTCGTCCGGGTCGTTCAATATCGCCAGAACCGGTTTTTTCAGGCCCAGATAAACATATAATTTACTTGGTATCTGAAGCCCGCCTACAATTCCCCACATCACCAGACACGTCGAACGGTTTAATACCGCTATCATTTCCGGGAAGGGCAGATAATCATATATTCTGAACACATCACGCCGGTTTTCCGGCACGAATCCGTCAATCCATTTCGCGATTCCGGTCGTCCCCACAAAGAGGACTTTAAAATCGCCTGCAGCATCCGGACGCTGCTCGAAAATACGGTTCAACGCCTTCAGGAAACATTCCGGACCGTTGGTGATATTGGCGTGAAGTGATCCGGCGAACGCCAGAACGAACTTCCGGTTGCCCGGATCGGGATTCAGGCCGGTGTAATCAGATGGTTCATATCCCATGGGAATGTATGCTGGCCGGGCCTTCATCCGGGGATAACTGGTTTCGTAAAGCCGCCGGGCGGATTCGGTTGTCAGAACAATCCTGCGGGCCCGCGACAACCATAGTTTCTCGACCGTCGCCGCCAGCCATTGACCGCTCGAGGATCTCCTGTAAGCCGGATTGCGGGCGAAGGGATCTCCGTAATCGGCGATCCATGGCGTCCGTGTCGCCAGAGATACCAGATAACCCGCCATGTGCGATACGAATGGAGGTCCGGAAGACAGAATGATATCGTATGGATCGGATCGGAATATCCGGATGGAACGGAAAACGCACGAGATCAGCCATCGCAGGGAAGGCGATCGCCCGCGGGACAGACAGGTTTCGATCTCGGCCGTTCCCCGGACCATTTCCTGAAGGTGCGGGTCGGATCGATCCGGAAGGGGTTCGCTCCCCAACGCATGAATACGCCAACCGGCAAGATTCAGATGTTTCAGGAAATGAGCCAGCCGGAGCGAGTGGGGGCCGGGCCGGGGCGGCATTTCGTAGGCGATCAGAAGCAATCTGTGTTTCATCTTTGTCCTATGGTCGTGTACACGGAGAGCCATTCTCTTTGGAAACGGTCGAGACTGAATCGCGATTCCACCCGTCGCCTTGCGTTAAACCCCACATCCTTCATTTTCTCCGGGTGTTGCAGAACCTCCAGAATGCAGGTCGCCAGGGCGTCCGGATCGCATGGGGGGACGAGAAAACCGGTTCGGCCGGGATCGATGATATCCCGCAGGCCGTCCACATTCGACGCGATGACCGGTCTGGCAAATGACATCGCTTCGCAGGCACTCAGTCCGAAACCTTCGAACCGGGAGGGAACGACCGCCAGGTCCATGACTGCATAAGCTTCAAGAACACCCGCCCGGTTCAATTCACCGGTCCAGACAATCCGGTTATCGATACCCAGTTCACGGGCAAGCCCGTGCAGCGTATCACGGTTTTCCCCGTCGCCGACTACCAGCAGTTCGGCATCGGTCCGGATTTTCACAACCTGTTGAAACGCGCGCAGAAGGATGTCATGTCCCTTTTCCCGGGATAACCGGGCGACCACACCGATCACCGGACCGTCCGCAATCCCGTGCCGGGCGCGCAAAGCTTTCGCATCGGCCGAAGATTGAAACCGGCTGATTTCTTCCAGGTCGACCCCGTTGTAAATGGTGAACTGACGGCTGCCGCTTCGGTACCGTTCGACACTGAAAGGGATTTCCTCTCCGAACACACCGGTTTGGGAGGATCCGGAAACGCAGAAGAACAGGTGGCACAGGTGTTTCCCGGCCAACCTGAGCAGCGGAAGATTCTTTCCGTAAACATGGCCTGGAGTGTGCAGGGTGGCGGCAACCACCGGAACCCGCATGATCCTGCCGGTCAAGACCGCCAGTAAACCGGGTGCCAGATAATGAACGTGAAAGACGTCAGGTTTTTCCCTCCGCAGCACTCCGGACAAAGCCGATACCAGTAGGGGCATTCTGTGGATGTTCCGGAACCGACCGGACCGTTTCAGATTCAGCCGGATGATCCGAGCGCCTGTCCGGGAAGCTGCCGATACCATGCGTTTGTCCGATTCGTAATAACAGCATACGCTTACCCCGTGCCCCGCCCGGACCAGGATTTTGATCACTTCCAGGATGTGCATTTCGGTCCCGCCTTTCAACAGGCAGGGAGTTCCGATCAGTATCTTCAAAAGATCATTCCCTGTTTCCGGCGCCAATTCTACTCCGATTCCGCCGGTGTTTCAGAGTCATAAAAGTTCTCATCAATCCCCAAATAATCCGGCGTTTCATTCCATTCCCGAAAGCGGTGATCCGGGTGTTGAACCGGCTTCGATCCGTCCATTTGAATTTGTAGGATTCATCCCCCCGGGTCATGTCGAATTCTGCGAACCGCTGCATCGTAAAAACATCTTCCAGCAGCCGGATCAGGAGCTGTTCCCCGATGAAATACCGCCCGTATTCGATGTCGTGCGAAGTGATCAGCCAGGTGAAATACCGGCCGGCCGTTGCAGAATACGTGAATGCGAGCACCCGGTCCGCCTGCTCGAGCGTCATCAGATGGAGCCGTCCCTCGGCGGCCAGTTCGATCGCCAGCGATTCATAAAACCGGCTTTCTACTGGTCCGGAAAAAATCAGGATATTGTAATTTGTTTCCCACCTTTTCCGGTACAGTTCCACAAGGCGGGGAAAAACAGTGCGGATTGATTCCGAATCGGTATACGTTCGGCAGGTTACCGGACTGGTTTTATCAAGCTGGCGCCATCTCCGCTCCAGATCCTGACGGGTGGATTTGGACCGCTGTCTGGAATAGAAATCATTCCATTTCATTGCGTCCAGCTTGATATAGGGGCATTCGGCTGTCCTGTTTTCGAGATACTTCACGCCGCTTTTTTGCAGGTTTGTTCTAAGGCATTCCAGGTTGGGTGAATCTTCGGGGATTTCGGCCAGATCCAGCACGGCCGTGCCGGTAATGCCGTGATCGACAAAAGCACCGATCGCTTCGGATCTCCAATCCGGCTCGATGCAGAAATCCATGTGGTCCGCCAGACCGGTTCCGATGAAATGAAGAACAGCCAGATTTCCGGCGGGTGTCCGGTGACGGGTCAACGCCAGTGGAGCGAAACCCACCAGACGGTCCGTTTCGTCCTTGAAAAGATATATGCGGGGGGTCTTGTCGCACCCGTGATACAACCACCATGACCGCAGCCAGCAGAAGCTGCGCAGGAATCCCCAGAACGGTGTCCGAGATTTTTGAAGATCTTCCAGCGCCGTGAAAACGGATCGGAGAGAAGTTTTACGGACACTGCCGAAATGGTTCCACCAGGACCGGATCCAGGTTTGTGTAAGGAAGACCGCGCTGCTTCCGCCATGTCGTTCGACCAGGGATTCCCATTCACGGCTGAGCGGGAGCAGCCGGTTGAGATCTTGTTCGATCAGGATCCTGATACTCATCGTTTCGTCCGCAGCTGGTTTCGATCGGGCGATACATGCATGAAAACGAACTCGCGCGGTTCCCGGGCGAATCTCAGGATCACCGGCGGCAGAATGCCGCCCGCCGGGTAACCGCATGGAGCGGGTGTGTCCAGGTAACAATCCAGTGCCCGTTTCTTGATATCCGCAACCGGTGCGATATCCAGTTTCCCGGCCAGAAATTGGTTTTTTTTCGATGTCTTTTCGGTGGGTGCCAGGATCCATCGCCATACAGGATAATGATGGATTTGGAATGGTTCATTCCGGTTTAATACAATCTTTTCGATCAATCCGGCCGTCCGTTCATGATCGGGCAGTCCGTCCCGGGGATGCGGGCAGTAAATCTCCGATGCTTCCCCAACGGGGATGAGCGCGGAAATGCGATTTGACAGGTCTTCGAATCCCGGATCGACCGGGCAGGGGATTCCGCCGTCGGGCACATCGAGAACATGGATATTCTCCCGGGTCACACCCAGATGACCGGTTGCCCGAAAAAACTGATCCAGCCGCAATCCGGCGATCAGATCCGGATCGGCACCGCAACAATGTCGATGAGAAGCCTCGCCGCGTGTTATCAGAACGATCCGAACCGGAATGCCGGCTTTGCGTTTGCGGGCGATCAGACCGCCGAGGGCAATTGTTTCATCGTCGGGATGCGGTGATACTATTGTCGCAGGCCGGCAGGGCAGGGGAATCTCAATGGCTGAACGGACGCATGAACGGTATCGCCATTCAGCCCGGATTGATTTGATCGAGCTGCGAAATGAAGTCATGAATCCGGCACCGAATTCAGATTGTTCAGGATCCCGGCGTGTTCCGCCAGGATTGTTTTCGGATCGAACATGCCCGGAAGCGATTCGGAAATCAAGTCTGGAAGTCTCTTTTCGAGCCACAGCCGGTACACGATTCCGAGCATTTCATAGATGGCATCCGGAGATCCGGCATCCGCGGCGAGACCGCCTCCATGTTCACGGATAAGGTCATGAACCGTGCCGTTTAAGGGGGAAATCGACAGGACCGGGCGTCCGGCCTGAATACAGTCGGTAAATTTGCTGGGCAGGAACACCCCTTCGGTGCAGGGAGCTTCAATGATCAGCACCACATCACTGGAAGCCAGCAGGTTCAAGGTGTCCAGATAGGAACACCTGCCGGCGGTCGAAACCACCGGTTTCAAACCGTATTTTTCAATCAGTGCGTTCAGAGCGACTTTCTCGACGCCGATGAATTCCACCCGGACAGGTGGTCGGGGATTCCGGGAGTCGATCAGCCTGCGCAGGGCGATGAAGAAAGGTTCGGGAGATCTCTCCGCCGACAGATGGCCCGCATGACGGATTGTGAGATGCCCGGAATCGATCTGACCGGCGGGTGTGTGATCGCAGAGCATCAGATGGGGAATGATCCTCACCCGGTCGGGATGACTGTATTTGAAGTAGGAACAGATGTGCCGGGCCAGGCGTTCACAGGGAAAAGTGTGGCAATCGGCGGTTTTCAGCACCGATCTGAAATACCGGTCCCATATCCGGATCTGGAATGCCGATCTCCCGGTTCGATAAGGTTTCGGAAACAGGTAATCCGGCGGGTCGTTCCAGTTGGCGATCCAGGGGATGTGGTTGCGTCGGGAGAAATGCAGTGCAGGAAGATGAGTGAAATCCGATACCGATCGCGAAATGACCGCATCATAGGGCATCCGCCTGTGCAGTTTCTCCGCCAGCGCCAGGGCATGTCCAGCCCAGCGGACGCCGCCGATCGGGTGATTCAGCCGGACGGCGGCGAACGAACGCTCCACGATACGCCGCATCCCGCTTCCGTGAGTATAGGCGATTTCGTGAGTGTGAGATTTGAGATCCAGCCAGGGATCGGTCCAGGCCGTTTCGTAGCTGTCCCCTTCGTCCCGTGCGGATATTATATCGACATGCCATCCGTTCCGGATCATGGCAAGGGCCAGCTTGCTGTTAACCAGGTTCTCGGAAAAAGAATACGGCGCGAATCCGGAGGCCAAAATCAGAACTCGGGGTTGGTTCATCGATGAATCACCCGGGTGAAAATCATTTGGATATCACCGGCTTGCGAATCCGGTCAGCATGGCCTGAAAATCAGCCTGAACCCTGTTTCCGAAATCCCGGCTCCCGGCAAACTCCAACTGCCCGATCTCGTCGCATCGCTCCGACAACCGGTCAAACAGCGATCGGAGATGATCCGGATTGAGATGACGGTCCGGAATGCAGTATTCCGCCAGATCGAACTGCGCCATGAAATCCTCCGTTTTTTTATGATATGCAATGGCGATCAGCGGTGTGCCGGCGGTCAGTGCAAAGATGACGGAATGCGTTTTATGACCGATGAACAGCCGGCACCCGGCCACTTGTCTCAAGTGTTCCGGCGTATCCAGATCCCGGTCCTCGACCGACGCTTTGTCTCCGGACTTCATCCGTTGAATCACACTCCGGATCACCCCGCGGTCGTCGCTGCCGCCCGATTTCAGCTCCATCGGAAAAAACCGTGCCGAATATCCGCGGTTCACGGCATGATCCGCGATTTCGGCTATGATTTTGATATAGCTGTCATAAGCTTCAGGTGACCTGGCCTGAGCACCGTAAATTGCGATCCCCGCCACCGGTTCCCTGTCCGAGGGGAAGATATAATCCTTCTGCAGATCATGCAGTCCCAGCACGGATTCGCTGGTCTGCTGAACTCGGGATGTATCGAGATCAAGGTCCTGCAGAACCCGCTTGGATTGCTCATCCCGCACGATCACGGCGGCAGCTCCGCTCAGAATATGCCGGACAAGCTGCCGGTTCCGCATATCTTCGAAATCAAGCGGGCCAATGGATTGCGACCATAAAACCAGTCGTTTTCCTGTTTTCAGGGTCAGGGCCATATCGTACAACTGACCGGAAACGGCATCCCGGGCCAGGATGGTGGTGATGTGGTGCCCACCGGCGCTGATCACCAGATCGGCAGTCCTCATGGCCCGATAGAATGCAGCGTTACACAGGAATCTGGCGGGAACAGCTTGTTTTCCCGAAATCAACCCGCGCCGTAAAATGGAATACATTCCCGGGAAACAACGGTGTTTCAATCCGGCCAGCCGCCGCCTGAACCCGCCGGGATTCTCCGGCATCTCGACATTGAATCCCCACGGCACCCATTTGACGGATGAAAACATTTCCCCGCCGGAATTTTTCCACCGGGTCCGGTCATGGGCTGAAACCGTGATGGATTCCACCGGCCCCTTCTTCAATTCGCGAACGAGAAAATACAGCATGGCCCGGTCGCCTTTATTGCTGGAATAATGGTTGATGACCAATACATTCATTCCGGAGCTTTCTTCATCTGAGGAGTTCCCTGTTCCGCCGGGCCGCCCTGTCCGGTGATATCCCGGTATACCCGTGTATTCTCTACGGACTTGGTCTGCATCGGCGCCACGCCGTGGTCCGGATACCCCATGATTCCACAGAAGACGATTTGAAAATGTCCGGGTATGCTCAACAGCTCCCGCAACATCGCCTGATCGGACTTTCCGGCGTGACACCAGCTCAGCAGCGTTAGACTCAATCCCAGCGCGGAAGCGACCAGGCAACAGTTCTGTGCACCCAGCGAAACATCGATGGCGGGCAGGGACATCTCCGCCGGGAGAACATACGAGCGCAGATCGGCGCAGAATGCCATGAATATGGGCGTGAAATCCGAAAAACACGTCGCTCCCAGACAGGTTTTCCTGCACCGTTCGGCCAGCCCGGGATCGTCGGTAACGAACACCCTGGCGGTCTGCCGGTTGCAGCTTCGCGGCGCTCGGTTGATCACATCGATAACCCGGTCAATGGTTTCCCGGTCGATCCGCTTCGATAAAAAGGAGCGGATGGATCTCCGGCTGCGGATGATCTTCTCCAGTGTTTCCAGTTCCCCGGGTTTCGCCGGTCCGGGAGCGGCGGGGCGCGAATCGGCGGGCCGGTCCTGCATCAGCCGGTATCTTTCAAGGGTCTGTTCGGCCCACCGGATCGACGGGTCGTCTGCGTACAGGGGAGATTGAATGTGCGAAAGTGCATCCAGGCTGAGCCGGTAAAAAGAAACGCTGTGTCCGGCTTCAAAATCGCACCGTTCCATCCCTTTATCCATGATATGAACATATTTCCGGAGTGTCGCGGACCAGTATTCCTCGTCGAGATTTATCCCGCGAGTGGTTTCGTCGCGTATACGCTCGATCGTGTCGATGATTTCCGCGTAGACGGAAGGCACCAGAGCGGGTTTCCGCAACGTGCGCACCCAACGTTCGGGCAAAAAGCACCGGACAAGCCGGCCCAGCCGTTTGGTGATGAATCGAATCATGAACTGCCCTTTCCCCACCCGGTGAAACGTTTCAACCGGTCGGCCAACATCCTGATTGAACTCTGTTCTTTGCCTGATATCAATTCATAGCCGACAATAACGGTTGTATTCAGAGTGAAGAGGATACCTCCCACCAGGATCAGGCCGGGCCAGCTGAGATTCTCCGGAAACCAAGTTCGCATCCAGAACGAGATTCCCAGCATGAGGAACGAGAGGAATATCGGAACGAATATGAAGCGGAGAAGAGGACGGAACTGATTTTTCTTGAATAGGGAATACCAGGTAAAAAGAATGGCGGCAAACCCCCACAGCGGTGAAATGCAGAAACTGTAACCGGCACCCGCCAGACCATACATCGGGATCAGGATCAGATCCGCCAGGACGATGGTCATCGAAGTGCAGATCACCAGGATCAGATAGTATTGAGGTTTGCCCATACCGCGGAACAGGGACTGATAGGGAAGAAACGCACCGCGGACAATACAGCTTCCGGCAATAAGCGTGCCGACAAAACCGCTTTGTATTGTGAATTCCTCCGAGATCCAGAGTTTCATGAAATCAGTCAGCACAGCGGTCAGGGGAACGAACAGCATCGAAGTGATGCAGACGAGGAGACTCGAGGATCGCAGAAAGAGTTTTTCCCGAGAGCCGGTTTCCTCCATGCTGCTGAATCTGGGCATCAGTACGGCTGCGGCCGATCCCGCCAGGGTCATGATCCGGAAAGCCAGATCCTGGGGCACGGCAAAATATGCAACCGCTCCCGAACCGACCAGAATACCGAGCAGCATCCGGTCCGCATGCTGCCATATGATCCCGAAAATCTGACTCAAAAAAGCGAAGACGCCATAATTGAAAATCTCCCTCAGTGCTCCGGGTGAAACCGAAGGGGTGATCCGGATTCCCGGTAGAATCCGTCTGGCGATGATGCTGTAGACCGTCAAAGTAAACAACGAAAGCGCCATATTCCACCCGATCAATCCGGTCACACCATATCCGAGCAGCACAACCGTAACCGCTCCGGCAACCCGCAAAATACTTTCCAGCATCAAGACGCGTGCGTTGATGTCGTAGCGGAGAAGCGCTTGCGGTACCGCGAGATACGGCCCGCTGCAAAACCGGAACAGAAATGAAAAGGCGGTGATCTTCAAAAGGGAAGCTGCCAGAATCATGTCCTGGGGAGAAAATTTGAATAGGGCGGCAATCCGATTCGATCCGAAGAAAAGAAAGGAAGCAGCCGCCATCCCCATGACCAGGTAGATTGAAATCGTTGCCCGCAGAACCCGCTCAGCCCCGTTAAAATCTCTTTTGCCGTAATAATACGCAACAAAACGCAAAGTGGCTTCCCCCAGGCCCAGATCCAGGACACCCAGAAATCCGCTGACCGACATGAGCAGAAGATACAGACCGTAATGAACTTCACCGATCCGGGAAATCAGAAACGGCGCCAGGAAGAAAACCACAATCATGGACCACACCGTTCCCAGAACATTCCAAGAAATGTTGTTCAGGAGTGATCGGGATTCACGCGGCAGCGAGCGGTTCCGAAAGATCCGATCATCTGGTGTGATCCCGCCGGGCGAATCTGGTATCAGTGGATCGGGTTGCGCCGCATGCGGTTCGGAATGATGATCAGCCGGCATGACAATCCAGATATTCCAGGATGATTTTGAGGATTCGCTGGGAGGCCTTGCCATCTCCGAACGGATTGGCAATACCGGTCATGGCCCGATATGCTTCGCTGGAGGTCAGCAATTCCGATACATGGTGGAAAATACTCCGGGCGGAGGTTCCGATCAACCGGGCCGCGCCGGATGCGACCGCTTCCGGCCGCTCCGTGGTATCCCGCATGACCAGGACCGGTTTACCCAGACTGGGGGCTTCCTCCTGAATACCGCCTGAATCGGTAAGGATGAAACGACACCGCTCCATCAATGTAATGAATTCCAGGTAGGGCAGCGGTTCGATGATGTGAACGTTGGGATGCGGCTTGAGAATGCGGTTGACGGGCTCCCTGACATTGGGATTCAGATGCGCCGGATAGACAAACTCGACTTCCCGAAATCGCTCCGCCGAAAGGGCGATGCCCCGGCAGATCGATTCGAATCCGGAACCAAAACTCTCTCTCCGATGGCCGGTGATCATCACAGTCGGACGGGCCGGACCGGTTTCACCCGGATCAAATGGTATTCCGGATATCCGGATCCGCATGCGGTTTGATTGTTCCAGTCCGAGCAGGAGGGCGTCTATGACCGTGTTGCCGGTCACGTGGATCCGACCGGCCGGGATACCTTCATGGAGTAAATTGTCACGAGCTCCCGCAGTGGGAGCCAGATGGAGGGATGCCAAATGCGAAGTCATGATCCGGTTGGCTTCTTCCGGAAAGGGCGCGGACAGATTCCCCGTTCTCAGGCCGGCTTCCAGATGACCGGTGGGGATTCTCAGGTAAAAAGCCGCCAGCGCGGCACAGAAGGTTGTGGTCGTATCCCCCTGCACCAGAACCATATCCGGGGTTTCCCGGACCAGATATGCGTGAATCGATGTGAGCAGGTCTGCGGTCAGCCGGTCCAGCTGCTGATTGGGCCGCATGACGTCGAGATCGGCATCCGGCAAGATGTTGAAAATATTCAGCGCTTGATCCAGCATTTCCCGGTGCTGGGCCGTGACGCAGATGTGGCAGGAGAATGCGGGGTCTTGCCTGAGCAGGCGGATGACCGGCGCGAATTTGATCGTCTCCGGCCGGGTACCGAATATCACCGATATTTTATGAATGCTCCGGTTCAATTAACTCCCGTGCTGTTCCGATTCGGAGGGCTCATCCTTGTAGTAAGAGGAATAATAATGCGGGTAATTATGATAGTAGTAGTATCGGTCCCGTTTGGGATTGATGCGCGAAAGGATGATGCCCAGAATGTCACCCCCCAGATCCTTGATGGTCCGGACGACCTGCCTGACCGTCCGGACTTTGGTCATACCGGCGCGTACGACAATGTAGATCGCATCCACTTTCCTGACCAGAACACCCACATCCGATACGACTCCGGCGGGCGGTGAATCCATCACGATCATGTCGTACTCGGTCTTGAGATGTTCCAGCATGGCGGAGAAAAGGGGAGATCCCAGGATTTCGGTGGTATGTCGTGTGAATTTTCCCGCCGGCAGGATACTCAGATTCGGCACCAGGGTTTTAACGACGGGGGCCGGCATTTGGTTGTCGGACAGCAGAATATCGGTAACGCCGGGCTTTCTCGGTATGTCGAATCCCAGGTGGATGGACGGTTTCCTTAAATCCGTATCGATGAGCAGCGTTTTAATATGAGCGATGGCGCACATCTGGGCAAGATTGCAGGCAACCGTTGTCTTGCCTTCCTGTTCGATCGCACTGGTGATCAGGATGATATTCCCTTTTTCACCGGAGTTCGGTTGGACGGAGGTCTGGATCTGCAACCGCAACATGCGGAAAGCCTCCGCAAGCGGATCGGTGGTGCTTTCATAATCGGCAAGGAATATTTTGCGGTATTTCCGGGGCTGGGCAGGCATAACGTCACTCCTTCTCGGGGATCATTCCCACCACCGGGATTCCCACGAGCCGCTCGACATCTTCGGGAGTTCGGAAGGTGGGCTCGATGTAATCCAGAAGAATGGCGAATCCGCAACCAAGAACTGCACCGACGATCAGGGCCATGAAAATATTGCGGGGGGTTTGCTTGGATACCGGCGATCCGGGCACCCGGGGCGGTTCGATAACGGTGATGGACGTGGATTCGATCTTGCCTTTCAGGTCGGTTTTCTTGAGTTCTTCCAGAAGGCTGTTGTACAGCTCTGAATTCGTTTTGACTTCCCGCTCAAGAATGCGGTATTGAAGCTCTTTCTGGGCGATGTCCTGAGCGTTTTTCTTGTAATTTTCGATTGATTTTTTGAGCATGAACACTTGATCGTTCAGCGTTCTGAGCCTCATGGACATCGCCGAAATCGTATGGGTCTTCTCCGATTCAATCCGGGTGCGCAGGTTATCGATCTGCTCCGTTATTTCGACTATTTTGGGATGTTTTCCCTTGAAGATTTTCAGGTTTTCGGTCAGATCGGCACGCGCTGAATTGTATTGATTCATAAGTTCCGTAACCGACTCGATGCCCTGGCTCTGAAATGCGATATCCGAAACAGGAGGTCCCTGGGCCTGGGCCTGCTGCAACCTGTCGAGTTCCACCTGCAGCTGCAGCCGTGCGGATTCGACCGAACTCAGTTCGGTGGTGGCGTTGATAATTCTGCGGCTCTCCTCAGCTTGCTGTTCCTCAAAAGACAGCACCATTATTTCCTGTTTGTAGTTCTGAAAGTTCTCTTCCGCAACTTCAACTTTTTCTTTCTGTTCCGCAAGCTGCTCCGTCATCCAGATCAATGTTTCCCTGGATTGCTGAAGTTTGTTCTCCATCATCTGAGCGCGGAACGCCTTGACGATCGCCTGGATCATCAGGTAAGAATGTTCCGGATTTCCCGATAAACTCGATATCTCTACCAGACATTGCGTCCGGTAGCCCCGGTTGTCTTCCATGTTGGGGAAATCTACCGTGAAATCACCGCTGGAAACCCGGATATCCTTTCCGATCATGTCCCGGATTTTCTCCATGACCGATGACGACATGATGTAATGCTCAATGATTTCGGAATCGATGGGCTGCGGCATCCGGAAATATCCGGGGCCGGTTCCGATGATCTGCCCCTGGTTTTCGATCAGGATCTGCGTGGAGGATCTGTAAAGGTCGGGTTTGGTGTACAAATGGATCGCAGCAAGCGAAACGCAGAACAGGATGCAGAAAAAAACCAATCGGATATGCCTGCGGATCGAGTACCAATAAAATTTCAGCGGTATCTCATAATCAATTGAAAAACCGTCTCGTGTATTCATGGACCGGACTTTCCAGACAAGCAAAAACCGGTATCAGAAAATTGCCCGGGGAACATAAATGATATCGCCGGGAAGAACTGGTATATCCTTGCTTTTGTCTCCACCACTCATGACCTCGTTCAAATCCACGTTGATGGTATGGATCTCGCCATCTTTCCGGCGTTTTACAACGGTTCGTCCCGGGGCTGCCTCCCGGGTGAAATTCCCCGCATTCAGAATCGCCGTCAGGGCGGTCAGATTATTCGAATACGGCAGCAGGCCGGGATTGGCGATCTGGCCGAAGACATAAACGACACTGTCGAGATCGTTGAGGGGCAGATCCTTGGTTTTACTCACGATGTAAACAATATCGTTCGATCGGACGGATACCGGATTGATACTTGAATCCATGAGAACCTGATCCAGCTGGAGAATCTCCGGATCACCGGCGGTTTCCGCCCGGATAACCACCAGAGTCTTGTTCAGATCGCCGACCGGTCCTCCCAGACGGATGACCAGGTCCTTGATTGCGAGCGTTTCCGACTCCAGAACGACTTCGCCGGGATGCCTGACTTCACCGATAACCAGAACCTTGTGGCTGTTATACTGGGAAATCTCCACCATTACTTCCGGATCGACGATGTAATCTTCGGCCAGGATACCGGTGAGTATCTGATCCACTTCTGCCAGGGTCAGCCCGGCCACATGAAAGGATTTTTTCATTATGGACGGCAGAATTTCTCCGGATTCCTTGACCTTCAACTCTTCCTGAACCTTGTAATCATGCCTGCCGATTATGGTGATGCGCAACTGGTCCCCGCTCCCGATCCTGTAAGGAATTTCCTCGTCGAGTGAATAACAGATCGGATTCGAAACAACCAACAGGCTGAAAATCAGCAGACGGACACTCAATTTCATGGGTGAATCATAGCCATCGATTCGATTAAAGTCGAGATGAGATCGGGATTACCGGTAGAAGTTGAACGTGAAATGCAGATATACCGAAAACAGGTTATCCTTGAAATCGTATTCGTCACGTTCCGATTCACGTTCCGAAAACTGGTACCGGCCTCTCAGGCTGAGCCATTCGGTAACCCGGTAGCCAAGGGTCAAACCCAGTTTGAGATAATCATCCTGCCATTCGTCGGCAACGTGCTTGTAATCGACTCGAGCATAATGCACCATCACCGACGATTCCAGGCGGTGCAGGGTGTTGGCGTTGAATTCGGTTTCGATGCCCGTGTTCCGGTAGAATGAATTGGAGAAGCGTTCCGAGGGGATGAATGTTGAAAATCCGGTTACCCGCCATCGCATGAGACCCGAAAACTGGTCGATGAACTCGATAAAACCACCGAAGTTGTTGTGTATCCTGTCCTCCGCACCCAGGGCAAGCTTGTCATATCGGCGATGATCGTAATTCAACCAGCCTTTTATCGTCATTTCCCGGTTGAACTTCTGTTCGATTCCCAATTGCAGGTTATACCCGTCACCGTCCGAATCGCAGTCCGAACATTCATCCTCGTAATCCCGTATCCAGATCTCCCCGCCCAGTATCAGATTCGTTTCGGAAAGCAGCATGAGATGCCCGTTCAGCTTCAGGGCCAGATGCTCCCAGTCCTCATACCCGGACAGGCTGGGCCCGTAGTGAACGGGAGGACGGTCGTAATCCAGGAAGGACCATTGCATCCCCAGGGCCAGGACAAGCTTGTCCTCCATGTTAAAACTGAGTTTGGGTTTAAAGTGATTTGTAATATAATCCTCCCGGATTTCCGGTATCTCCTCCCGCTCAAGACCGTACAACGAATCGGTGAAATCATCATCCAAAGACAGCGTCAGTCGGTCGGTGATGTCCCATGAAGCCAGAAGTGAAAAGTTGGTGTAGCTGCGATCCGTACGCTCCAGATTGTGATGAACATCATACCATTCACGGAAGAAGGTGCCCTTGATCCGGATGAAGGACCGTTTCGCTTCGTGTAAAATGGAGAAGAAAGGCCGGACCTGAAGTATCCGGTCATGGGGATCCTCGCTGCCCGCATCGATCTGTTCCTGGCTTTGGAGCAGGAGATTGTCGTCATAGGTGCCGTAAAGATCCAGACCCAGGGTCACGTCGAAAATACCCGCCGTGGATATCGGAACAGCGTATGCCAGAAAGGTACAGACCATAATTGATAAAAGCAGTTTGCTCGATTTCATGGCGTTCTCCATTTTTGATCGCTTCTATTCACATCGGCTCATGACAGGTTCCCGCAGGTAGCGGGGGAGAAGAACTGTTTTCTGAGCGTATTGCGGGGACAGCGGGATTCTGTTGATCAGTTCGGCTCCGAGATCCAGCGGAACCTCCACCAGCGGCTGATGATATTCATCGAGGATTTTCTCTTTCACCAGCAGTTCCAGTGCCTGGGGTTCCGTATAGTGTTCGTTCAGTTTGTTTTCGATGGCGTACACCCGTACCAACACAACCGCCAACTGTCCGAAAAGCAGGGATTTCTCGATTTCATAACCGAGTGTCGGCTGGAAGTTCAGCTCCCGCAGTGCGATCAGTTTTTCGGCCAGCGACCACACGACATCCTTCGGCATGATCTCCAGGCGCTCCACCAGATGATGAATGAAATACTCCTGCATCATCGGTTCATAATCTGGTTTCATGGGATAGGGGATGGCCTCGATCAGACGGGTTCCATCGGCCTTCGAAACGGGTTGGGTCGGTGGGTAAGTTTCGGTCAGGATATTGCGTTCAACGAGCAGCGTGATGGCTTCCGCCGGTGTGAAGTCCGGCTTCAATTCGCTCTCCAGACCGTAGATCCGGACGAGTATGACTGCGATCTGTCCATACAGAAGGAGATTCTGAGGAGCATAATCGTCCAGCGGTCTGAAATTCAGTCTGACCAGCATTTCCGTCTGGTCCTGGAGTGACCATGTATCTCCAGGCGGCATGATTTCCAGATGATCCGAAAGTGTCTGGATGAATTGTTCCTGCAGCATCGGAGTGCCCTGGGCGGCAGCCGTGAGGGCGAAAACAAGCAGTGAAACGACTACCGGTGATATTATTCGATATCTTTTCATTTCGTAAATCCCCCGAAATAAAAGTCCTGTCAAGACAGATTCCAACTGAATATACAGGTGTTGCACCCTGGAATCAACAGGTTTCTTTCATCTTTCGAGATCCGGGAGATGAAACGGCAAGCGTTCGATAAGCATTGGCAGGGGGCATCGTGATGTTCGGGATGGAACTCCATGCAATTCCGGCATTCGTGTCCGGGCCGCCAAATATGTTATAAAGGGATTCCCGGGAATGGGAGGCCGGAGCGGTTGAGGTTTTTTTCCGGATGAACATGAAAAACAATTCGGCAAGACGATACGGGTATCGGGTCATCACGGTGCTTATTTTGCTGGGTCTGGAATTTCAGGTATCGGGACAGGATACGTTTCGATTTCGACTGGCCACCGATCCGCCCACCCTGGATCCCGCCCAATCAACCGATACGACATCTGGCGCTGTCGTGCTGAAGGTGTTTGACGGGCTGGTGGAATTTGATCCCTTGACTCTGGAGGTCGTTCCGGCGGTGGCGGAATCCTTCCACGTTTCCGAGGATGGCCGGATCTACACGTTCCATCTCCGGAAGGGAGTTTCATTCCATAACGGCCGGCCAGTTGTGGCGGAGGACATTAAATACAGCCTGGAACGCACTCTGGATCCCCAGACGAAATCACCCCGGACATGGGTTCTGAATCCAATTGAGGGAGCCAGGGAATTCACCAGCGGACAGGCGGATCATGTCGCGGGGATCCGGGTGGTCGGGGAATCGACCGTGCAGCTGATCCTGACCGAACCTTACGCTCCCTTTCTGGCACAGTTGTGCATGGAAGCGGCATCGCTGTTGCCCCGGGAGGAATGCGAGCGGTGGGGCGATGAATTCAAATCCCATCCCGTGGGTTGCGGACCGTTTGAATTCGTCGAATGGCAGCATGATATCCGCGTGGTTGTCAAAGCCAATCCAAATTATTACGGGGGCGTTCCACGCTTGAAACGGGTCGAATTCAAGGTCATTCCC
This sequence comes from candidate division CSSED10-310 bacterium, assembly GCA_016927905.1. Classification (GTDB taxonomy): domain Bacteria; phylum CSSED10-310; class CSSED10-310; order CSSED10-310; family JAFGJC01; genus JAFGLW01. The sequence continues at coordinate 116,796 of JAFGLW010000030.1, forward strand.
AACGAAGCCACTGCGTTCGAAGAGTATAAGGCGGGGGGGTTGGATTTTCTGGATCAGGTGCCGCCCGGGCAGTTGCTGAGGGTCCGGCAGCAATACCCGGAAGATCTGCACATCTGGCCCTACCTGTCCATCTATTACATCGGATTCAACCACCTGGAGCCTCCGTTCAGGGACAATGTTCTGTTGCGCCGGGCTGTCAACTATGCGGTGGACAAGGAAAAGATCTGCCTGGCGGTCAAAGAGGGAATCAGTTTCCCCGCGAGGGGAATCCTGCCTCCCGGCATCCCCGGCTATAATCCGGGGCTGGAGGGGTATCCATACAATCCCCGGAAAGCCGGGGAACTGCTGGCGGAGGCCGGTTATCCGGGCGGATCGGGATTGCCCGAGATCACCCTGTGGCATAACCGGGATGACCGGCATCGATTGATCGGGGAGTGTATTCAGTATTATCTGGGTCAAATCGGTATCCGGATCAGACTCAAAAACGTGGAATGGGCGGCTTATCTGGAAGCGTGTGAGGAGGGCCGGCCGCTGCTCTACCGGATGGGCTGGGTTGCGGATTATCCGGATGCGGACAATTTCCTTTATATCCTGCTTCATTCCAGTCAGGCCGGATCCCCCGGGAATTACGCCCGATACTCCAATCCCGAATTCGACGAACTGGTGGTGCGGGCTCAGGCATCCACTGATCCGGAAACCCGGGTTGCGCTCTACCGGAAAGCCGAATCCATCGCGGTGGAAGATGCGGCCTGGCTGTACGTTTATTATGATCGTGAAGTCGCCCTGATCAAACCCTTTTGGGAAAACATAATTCTGTCTCCACAGGGTGATTTCACCATCCCACTCCATGTGATCCGCCACAAGGATGGCCCGCCGCCGTGATCGGTTATCTGTTGCGCCGCCTTCTTTCAGTTGTTCCCACGGTCTGGGGAATCGCCACCATCATCTTTTTCCTGATGTTTCTGATTCCGGGAGATCCCGTGCGGCTGATGCTGGGCCAGCACGGGGACGACGAAGCGCGGGTCAGGATTACCCATGAACTGGGTTTGGATAAACCGATTGCCGTTCAATACGGGTTATTCCTGAAACGTCTAATGCTGGGTGATCTCGGAGATTCCTACCGGCAGGACCGGCCGGTGACCGGAATACTGATCGAAAGGATACCGGCAACAGCGCTGCTGGCCTTCGCGGCCATGCTGATATCGATTGTTGCCGGAGTGGTGGCCGGGTTGGCCGCGGCAGTAAGGCAGAATAAAATCACGGATGCAGTCGTGATGATTCTGTCCCTGATCGGGATATCCACACCGGTGTTCTGGCTGGGATTGCTGCTGATTCTCGTTTTTGCTTCCAGAACCTTCGATGGCGCACCGGTGGTATTCGGGTGGCTTCCGGTCAGCGGATATGGTGAACCGGGATGGGACCGGATCCGCCATCTCATCCTGCCAGCTCTCAGTCTGTCCGCGATCGGAATGGGATATATCGCCCGGATGACCCGGTCCAGCATCCTGGAAGTGATCCGGCAGGACTATATCCGGACTGCGGAAGCCAAGGGATTGTCCCGGTTCTCCGTTCTGATGAAACATACTCTGCGCAATGCCATGATACCGGTGGTAACCATCATCGGACTGGATTTCGCCGCTCTTTTGGGGGGAGCGGTCGCAACGGAAACCGTTTTTTCCTGGCCGGGCTTGGGAAAGGTGATCGTTGACGCCATCCGGCAGCTGGACGGGCCGGTAGTGGAAGGCGGGGTGATGTTTATCGCCCTGATTTTCGTTCTGGTCAACATCTGCGTCGATCTGCTCTATGTGGTCATCGACCCGCGCATCCGCCTGCATTAAACGGTGAGGAACCCGAATGGGTCGAATCTGGAAACAAATTCTTAAATCCAAACTGGCGGTCATCGGCATTGTCATCGTCACCTGTTTGGTTCTGGCGGCGATTCTCGCTCCGGCTCTGGCACCCTACGACCCATTCGAAATCGATCTGGACCTGGTGATCCAGGAACCTCCCGGACCCAAACCGCCTTCGAGGGCGCACTGGTTCGGTACGGATGACCTGGGTCGGGATCTGTTCTCACGGGTGATGTACGGAGCCAGAATCAGCCTGATGGTGGGTGTTCTGGCAATGGGGATCGCCACGGTGATCGGAGTGATCCTGGGCACCCTGGCCGGATATTACGGGGGATGGGTGGACGCCGTCATCACCTGGATGACCGATACCGCATTCGCATTTCCCGCAGCGCTGCTGGCCATCGGAGTGATGGCGATCGTTCCCAATCCGAGCGTTTTCTGGATTTTTGTCGTTCTGGGACTGATCGGATGGGCGGGAGTGGCCCGGGTCATCCGGGGAAAGATTCTGTCTGTCCGGGAGGAGGATTACACCGAAGCGGCCCGTGCGGTCGGTGCGGGTGATTTTCGGATCATCTGCCGGTATCTCCTTCCCAACAGCATCGCTCCAATCATGGTTTCCGCAACCATCGGAATCGCAGGAAACATACTGACCGAAGCCTGGCTTTCGTTCCTGGGCCTGGGTGCTCAACCGCCGGTGCCCAGCTGGGGCCTGATGGTCACCGAAGGTCAGGCGTATCTCGCATCCCATTACTGGATGTGCCTGTTTCCGGGAATCGCCATCGCCGTCACGGTCCTGGGCTGGAATCTGCTGGGAGATGGCCTGCGGGACGCTCTGGACCCCAGATTGCGAGATTTCTGACATACGGGGAGATTGTCGATATATGAAGAAATGGAAAATCATTATCCTTAACGGAGGCCCGATTCATATCCAGGAGATTCTGGATCAGCTGGCGGAACGGAACTTTCCCGTCAGCAAAATACTTCTTCTGGGAGAAGCCGGCAGGGCGGGTGAAATATACGAATTCAGGAACGAGCCTCTTCTGGTCGGCCAGATGGAACATGTTCCGGAAGAAAACTACGATGCGGCTGTTTTGCTGGAGCCGGTGGAAGATCTTCAGGGCATCACTTCCATTCTGGTCAAGGGGGGCATCCCCCTGCTGGATCTGTCGGGATCCATCCGTCCCGGGGAACAGGTTCCTGTTCTGCTGGGTGATTTCTGGGAACTCGATTCCCGTTCCCTGCCGCCGGTTTCGATCATCCCGGACGCTCTGTCTCTGGTTACCGGACTGATCTGCAAGCCGGTTCACGAAGGGTTCAAAATACGGCAGGTCACGGTCAACTGCGTTCAGGGGGTTTCGGCCACAGGATCCCGGGCCGCCATGGATGAACTGCTGGATCAGACCCGTTCTCTTCTTGGTTTCAAATCGATTGAAATAAACGAATTCCCCAAACAGATCGCTTTCAATACTTTCGGCGTCGGCGGAATTTCCGATATCGAAACCAGGCTGAATACGCAAATGCAATTCCTGCTGAATTCGGACCGGATTCCATTCCGAATCGATATGCTGTGGGGTTGTTTTTTCGTGGGTATGGCCGGAACGGTCTGGATCGATACGGTCAATCCGATGTCCCGGGATGCCGTCTGCGATACCGTCCGTTCCGTACCCTCCTTCAGGCTGCTACCGGAAGGGGAATGGATGAGCGTGCTCGATACTGCCGGGAAAGACCATGTCGGTATTTTCGATGTTCGGCTGGCCGGTGATGTGCCACGGAGCTTGACTCTGAGATTCGCTATGGATAATCTTCGCAAAGGATTGGCCACGAATCTGGTACAAACACTGGAATTGTTTACCTGAAGGGATAAAGCGTGAATCGCCGGGGTTTCGTTTTTTTTCTGACTGCCATGCTCCCGGGCCTTCTCCTTTCCTCAACCGCTTGCAGGAAGGCGAAAGAAAATGCGGATAAAATCGGGCAGGATGTCGTGATCCGGACCCAGGACCGGGCCAATCAGTTGAAATTACGTAAGGATCTTCGGACACTAAATGGCGCGCTGGAAATCTTCCATGGAACCTACGGGCGATATCCGGTAACGCTGAACGAACTGGCTGAAAAGGGAATTCTCGCCCGAATCCCGCAGGAAGCATTCGGTGGCGAATGGAATTACGATTCCGGTTCCGGAATGATCACCAGCAGTTCTCATCCGGAATATGGCACATCCATGGAATGGGATTGAATGAACAAGTTTCTGATCTATGATAAATCCCTGGAAGTATACCGGCTGCCGCTTTCATATTCCTTGGGAGATCTGGACAGGATCCGGAATATTTTCGGTGAGCATTCCCTGGATGCATCCATCGCTCTGCCGCAATTGCCGCCTCATATTGAGGCGATTGACGATAAGGACAAATTCGGCTACCTCGTTTATCCTCCCTTCGATATCAATACGAAAACAAGTAATTTCCTGTCGAAAACAGTCCTGCACGTCCGTGAACTCAAAGGAACGGGGTACGATTATCAGCACCCGCTTTTCAAGGGATATCTTCTTGCCAGGGAGGAAGCGGTGCGCTGCCTGGCGGAAAGCCTGGAATTCGTGGTCGCACAGGAAAGACGCCTGGGAATTTTCAACGTATACTGGCTCGCCGTAACCAAACAGATCGTGAATTGCCTGGATGAAATCCTGATCAAGACGTCCGGGAGTCAGAAACTTCGGTACATGATTCATCCCCATCTGAAAAGCATGTTGAACCAGGTTCTGGACCAAGTTTTCGACAAACTGGAATACCGGGACAGTCTGACACGGCAGAATATCCCGTTTTACCGGGGAACCCTCAAATCAAAACTGGGGGAAAACTTCAACTTCAATTTCGTCAACGACATTATAAACGTACAACTCAGCCTGCTTGAATCATCCATCTCCCCCCTCGATCCCCTGTTCCAGATCCGGCGGATTCTGGTGGACGAGAATTCCGAGTATTACATTTCCTACGACGATTTCGTGATGGTTTACGAGAGTATAATGAGCTGGCTTGAGGGGCACATCCGGGAGGAGACGGAATGGGTGATGAAAATCCTCAGTCAGGTGCTGGGTATCCCCCAGGCGAGACTGAACAAGTTGAACCTGAACACCATCATATTCGAGCCTCAGATCATGTTTACCTTGCAGGAAACCCTCAAACAGATCCCGGTGAAGAAGACCAGACGGGGGCTGCCCATACGCAAGAAAACGCTGATCGATGAGATCGGAAGAGAAATCTGGAACCAAGTTTTACTGGATTTCATCAAACTGGCCCGGGAACTCCAGAAAGCGGAAATCATCAGTTATTTCCGGGACCGCGTGACACTCCTGGGAAAGGAACAATGGAAGCCGGGTTCCGGCACGGAAGACCGGATCGAAGGGCTTGAAAACCGGATCACCTATAATTTCCATTCGGGAACGGTCATCAACGATCTGCGGCAGGTGACACTGCTGTTCATCGATCTTAGGGGTTTTACCCAGATCGCATCCGGATTGATTCCAGTCCGGAAATTGAAAGAATCGCTGTACGAGTTCTTCGATCCCACGCTGGACATCATCGACCATTTCCTGGGGCAGATCCGTTTTTTTGCCGGTGATGCCGTTCTGGCCACATTCAGCGATAAATGCTCCGAGCAGGACCGTGTGCTGAACGCCGTGCGGGTCGGCATATACATTCAGAACATGCTGAGACATCTGGTGACTGAAAAACAGCTGCCGTTCGAGGGGGTGGGGATCGGGATCCATGTCGGTAAAGTGGAAAACGCATACATATTCAAGAATTCGCAGGATAAAATCGATACGGTGATCGGATTGGCGGCCAATATCACCAGCCGCTTGAGTTCAGGGAAATCCACCACTTCCGAACACAGGGGCGATCCCGCCCTGATCCGGGAGTTTCAGGACATTCTCCAGGATGTTCTGGAACGGATCAAAGGCAAGGTAACCCCGAATCTCAAAACGGAGATCATCCAGATATTCGAGGATCGATTGAACCGGTTTTCCAGCGAATTGTCCAAATCAGACGCATACGTGGACCTGCCCAAATTCAAGAAAAGTCCGGGGCAGTTCAAGGTGCATGTCGTCGGCGGAGTTCTGGATAACAACGGGATCGCACTCTCGGATGAAGCTTTCAGCGAATTTCGAAATCACCACGAACTGAGATCCCGCCCGGGGCGGGACGGAAATATCGAGTTCGTTTTCGGTGACGCCGTTCTCGAACAGGAGATCGTATTCACGAAAGTGGGTGACGCGCTTCTGAAAGGAATCGAAGTCACAGTGCCGGTATGGGGGGTATTCCCTGCGGTAGGCCGCAAAAACACAACCCATGAAACACAATAACCTGACGGCCGAAATAGCGTCCCTCAAATCCCGGAGGGATGCGGTTATCCTGGCGCACAATTACCAGCGAAGGGAAATCCAGGAAATAGCCGATCACCTTGGTGATTCACTGGAACTGGCCATTATCGCGTCCCGATGCGATCAGAAGATGATCGTGTTCTGCGGGGTCCGGTTCATGGCCGAAAGCGCCAAGATCCTCAACCCGTCCAAGACCGTTCTGCTGCCCGAACCGGAAGCCGGATGCCCCCTGGCGGACTGCGCCACCGTCGATCAGGTTCTGCGGTACCGGCAGGAATATCCCCGAGCGCTGTTCGTGGCCTATATCAATACATCGGCGGCCGTCAAAGCTCACTGCGACATATGCGTGACTTCCGCCAATGCCGTTCGGATCATCAGCCGGTTTCCCGACCGGGAGATCGTGTATCTTCCGGATAAGAACCTCGCCGCCTACGCCGAATCGATCCTGAACCGGCCGTTGATTAAATGGCCGGGCCAATGCTATGTCCACGATCATCTGCTTTCACTGGAGAAAATGAGCCGCCTTAAAGAAAAGCATCCCGGCGCTATGGTGATGACCCACCCGGAAGCGCCCATGGACATCCTGAACATCTCCGATCTCGTCGCCGGGACCAGCGGAATGCTGAAAGCGGTTTCCCTGGGGAAGAACAGGGAATATATCATCGGTACCGAGATCGGACTCGTGGACAGAATGCAACGGGAGAATCCGGATAAAATCTTCCACCCGGTTGCTGAAGCCGTGTGCAGCCAGATGAAATTGACCACGCTGCAGTCTGTGGCGGATGCCCTGCGGGAAGGGAAAACCGAAATTCATGTTCCCGAGTCGGATGCCGTTCCGGCAAAACGAGCTCTGGATCGAATGCTGGAGATGTCCTGAATGGATTCAATGGAAGATATCCGGGATGTCGTCGTCATCGGTTCCGGAGCGGCCGGGCTGATGTATGCAGTCCATGTCGCCCGAAACCATCGGGTGGAAATCTATACTAAGGATACTGCGCTGGAATCCAATACACGGTATGCTCAGGGCGGTATCGCCGCGGTTCTCAACATCGAAGACAGCTATGAAAAACACATCCAGGATACGCTGACTGCGGGTGCCGGTCTATGCGACATCGATGCCGTGCACGTACTGGTTCGGGAAGCTCCGGCTCGGATCTTCGACCTGATCAATATGGGCGTCTATTTTGACAGAACCGGTGAAAGCGATCTCCAGTTCACCCGGGAAGGCGGTCACAGCGACCGCAGGATTCTCCATGTGGGAGATATGACCGGCCAGGCAATCGAAACCAGTCTTCTGAGCGCCATATCAAAGCTGCAAGACCGGATCCGGGTATATGACCATGTCATGGCGTCCGAACTGCTGGTCAAGAACAACACCTGTTTCGGCGTCGAACTCGTCGATCCGGATGGGTCCATCCGGCGCGTGTTGGCCAAAACGGTTTTTCTGGCTACCGGTGGTGCGGGGCAGTTGTTTTCGGAAACAACGAATCCGGATATCGCCACGGGTGACGGGTACGTGATGAGTTATCTGGCCGGCGCAAAGCTGAAGAATCTCGAATTCATCCAGTTTCACCCGACGGTGTTTCACAAACGGGATGCCCCGCGTTTCTTGATTTCCGAATCGGTCCGAGGTGAAGGTGGAATACTGTTCAATACCCGGGGCGAGCGCTTCATGCCGGAATACCATAAAATGGCCGAACTGGCCCCGCGCGATATCGTGTCCCGCGCCATCATCGCGGAAATGAAAAAAACCAGATCAAAAACGGTCTTTTTATCGCTCGAGAAACTGGATCAGGATTTCATCGAACAACGGTTCCCCACCATCCTCGCGACCCTGCGCCGACACGGAATCGATCCCGTGCGCGAACCGATTCCGGTCGCACCGGCGGCTCATTACATGTGCGGAGGTGTTCCAACGGACATCGACGGAAGAACATCCATTCAAGGTCTGTATGCCGGTGGCGAAGTGGCTTGCACCGGTGTTCACGGTGCCAACCGGCTGGCATCCAATTCACTGCTTGAATCGGTTGTTTTCGCTTACCGGGCCGCAGTCAATTCCGATCGGTTTATCCGCTGCCTAACTAATACCTGGCGAGATGATCTGCGAAACCTGGATCACGGGGAACCACCGGGAACTCCTGCGGCAACCATCCCGGATGAACACCGGAAATCCATCCGGCAGAAACTCCGGATGATAATGTGGCAGCATTGCGGTATTATCCGGAGCGATACCGGACTGGATGAAGGAATGAATTTCGTTAAAACCCTGCACTCGGAATTTGTCAAAACCGGCGGCCTGATGGACAAATCCGTCCCGGTTCTGGAGTTGAGGAACCTGCTGCTTTTGGCCGAACTCGTTTTGAAATCGGCCCGCGACAGGCAGATCAATGCCGGGACGCATTATAACATCGACTGCGATACACAAGAACGCGGGAACATGTCCAATCCGGATTAGAGGGGACACACCATGGACTACGAAATTTCAACATTCTGGTCGGTTGTGGTCGAAATCGGATTTTTCGGGTGGATAGGCAGCACGATCGCATTCATTTTCAAAGGTTTTGATGATCAGAACAACCTGGTTAAAAACAAGGCATTCTTCTGGGGCGTCTTGATCGTGATGTTCTACGCCCTGTGGGTGGCAGGTCTTGTCAATGCCTGAACAAACGTCATGATATTTCCGGACAGGGTTCATCCATGAGTCGCACCATCAAAATTCTGGTCGGGATCGTCATCAGCGTATTTCTGTTTTACCTTTTCATCAAGGATGTGAACAAAATCAGGATTTCAGACGATTCCGGGGCGGGACACGGATCCGGAACCGCCCGGGATCGGGTGCTTTATGTTTCAGACGGCTGCGGACTCCAACCCGGGGATTCAATCGTGGTGACGGAGGACAGCCTGCCGGAAGGGATCCCGCGAGTAATCGTGGATGTGCTGCCACTGGACCGGGATGCCGGCAAACGCATGCTCGTCACCGATCGGCCGTTCGAAATGGAGTTCAAGGTCGCCGAACATGCGGCGATAAAATTCCCCAGACTCCAGAGGGCTCTCACCACCGCGAATTACTGGTGGCTGTTGCCGGCGCTCATATTGACTCTCGTCGCACTGTGGATCCGGGCTTACCGATGGAAAATATTCTTTCCGGAACACCGGGGCATGCGGTTGAATTCTCTGTGGATCGCCGTGAATATCGGCTATATGGCCAACAATGTCCTGCCTTTCAGAATGGGTGAAATAATCCGCGCCTGGATTTTGGGCCGGAAGGAGAACCGGAAGATAAGCGAATCTTTCGCCACGATCGTTATGGAACGGGTGTTCGATATCCTGTCCATCCTGATACTTTTCGTTGGATTCACCTTCTATTTCGCAGCCGGCGACAAAGTCACATTTCCCATCTGGCTCATTCAGGGGGCCTGGATCCTGACTGCCATCAGCCTTCTCGCGCTCCTGTTTCTATTGGCGCTGCGGTTCAAAACCGATCCAGCACTTCGACTGGTCGCGTTCTTTCTCAAACCTGTACCGGCAAAATTTTCCCTGCGAATCATGAAACTGTTCGGATCGTTCATCCAGGGATTGAATATCTTATCCAGCATTCCCGCCACCCTGGGGGCTTTCACGTTGTCAATGGTCATCTGGCTGGACCTGGCGGGTGCATATTATTTCATGTTCCGGGCGGTGGGAATTGACGCGACACTGCTGGTGGCCATGTTTCTGATCGTCGGTCTGGCTTTTGCCGTTTCCATTCCGTCGGCACCGGGATTCATCGGCACTTTTCATTACGTGGGCAGGGAAATTCTCATCATGACCGGAATAAAAGGTAATCTCGAAGCTTATGTGCTGCTGGCACATGCCATGGCGTTTATCCCGGTGGTGGTGCTCGGACTGATTTATCTGTCCATGGAAAACTTGACATTCAAGGATCTGCGCAAATCCATGGGTTCCTACGCCCGGGATGAGGGTTACGGCATTGAGCCCCGATGAAAACATCATGCGCCTGGCTGCCAGCATGGGGGATCCTTCGGGAATCGGTCCGGAAATCCTGTTGTCCCTTCTGATAGGGGACTGGGATTATTCTCCCGTACGGCTGAAAGTTTTCGGATCCCGAAAAGTTCTGTACGAGTGTGCATGCAGGTTGTTTCCCCATCTGAAGGTGGGGAAGACCGAAATTCATGGGGGGTGCATTCCCTGTGAAATCGGCGATACCGGCGATCAGTTCCTGTCCTGGACCCCCGGACAACCGACTTCAGACGGAGCTCGATCCGCCTGGGAAGCCCTGGATCAGGCGATTGACTCGGTCGTCACCCGGGAATCGGCCGCCCTGGTCACCGGACCCATCCACAAAGCAATGATGCTGGGTGTGGGATTCCCGATGCCCGGGCATACGGACTATCTGGCAATGAAAACCGGAGTCACCGATCCGGTCATGCTTTACGATTCCCCCCTGCTCCGGGTCGTCCTGACAACCACACATATACCGTTCCGCTCCGTCAGCGAGCATCTGTCGATCGACCGGATCGCTCAAGTCACCCGCCTGCTGGGCGAGTATCTGATCCGGCTTCATATCCCGTCGCCCCGCATCGCCGTTGCGGCATTGAATCCCCACGGCGGCAGCGGGGATGTTTTCGGCGATGAAGAGGATCGGGTGATCATTCCGGCGATTGAACTGTTCGCTTCATCTCCCTTTTCCGTGACCGGTCCGGTTCCTGCCGATACGGTTTTCCACCGCGCTCTGAAGGGTGATTTCGACGGCGTGGTATCCCTGTACCACGATCAGGGATCAATCCCGGTGAAAACCCTGGATTTCAAAAATACGGTTAATGTGACCCTTGGGCTTCCGATCATCAGAACATCGGTGGATCACGGTACGGCATTCGATCTCGCGGGAACAGGAACCGCCTCCCCTCAAAATTTGAAATCCGCCGTGAAACTTGCCCATCGACTGGCTGCCAGAAAAATCTAGTCACCCGGCATGATCGATCCGCTGCTCACCCTGTCCGAAGACCTCCACAAGCTGAACTGGCATCCCAACAAGCTCAGAGGACAGAACTTTCTCCTTTCGGCCGGGATCCGGAAGGCGATCATCGATCTGGCTGAACTGGATGGCTCGGAACATGTATTCGAGGTCGGACCCGGCACCGGTATCATGACCTTTTCATTGGCCATGCAGGCAAAAGCTGTCACCGCCGTGGAGGCGGATCCTGTTTTGTCGGAGCTTCTGAAGAAAAGATTCGGAACAGACCCCTCCGTAACCATCATTCAAGGGGACGGATTGATCCACCTACGGAATTTTCCCGGAACCCGGAAGATCCGACGGTGTAAATTCGTGGCCAACATTCCATTCAGCCTGTCTTCGCCACTGCTGACAGGGCTTGCCGATCTCCATCCCCTGTTCTGCAGATGCGTTGTGATGCTGCAAAAAGAAGTGGCGTCCCGGGTGACCGCTCGACCCGGTGACCGGGACCGGGGATACCTTTCTGTTCTCGTGCAATCCCGCTATACTGCCCGCATGGAACTGCAGGTGCCCGGAAAACATTTCATTCCCCGGCCGGCCGTCGATTCATCGGTGGTTGTGCTTGAACCCAGACATCCGGATGACAACCTGCCGGATGACCGGGTGATCCGACTGGCAGGAATCCTGTTCACACACCGCAGAAAGACCGTACTGAACAATCTCAGGATGCAGTTCAGGGATATCAACAGCGGGTTGCTGAGCAGCGCTGGTATCGATTCTCGAAGCCGGGCCCAGGACCTGGACGAAACGCAGCTGATATCGCTGGCACGCATTCTCAAGGGAACCGACACCTGACCCCGGAAAGGACGATGCGGTGCTCGAATCGATTCTTCTCGGCTTGATACAGGGCTTGACCGAATTTCTCCCCGTATCCAGTTCAGGGCATCTGGTTCTGGCACAATCCCTCCTTCCCGGATTTACAGAACCGGGACTGCTGTTCGATCTGTTTCTTCACGGCGGAACCCTGATCGCGGTCATTCTGTATTTCCGGAAAGACCTGATCGACATGATCAGGGGGATGTTTCCCCGGTCGATTCAGGAAACGTCAGATCCGGTCCGGGAGAGTCGTATCACAGTGGCGGCACTCGTCATCGCCACCCTGCCTGCCGCTGCCGCCGGAATGTTTTGTGAAAATTTCATTGAAAAACTGTTCGAATCCCCCCGCCTGACAGCTCTCATGCTCTGTATGACCGGAATCATATTGTTCGCCGGAGAAAGAAAGTGGGGCGGGGAATCGGCTTTGAAACACCCCTTGAACGAATGGCACCCGATGGATTGGTTTACCATCGGTTGCGCCCAGGCAGTGGCGTTGATCCCGGGAATCTCCCGTTCGGGATGCACCATCGCCGCGGCGCTGATTCTGGGATGGTCCCGGATCCAGGCTGCGAGATTCGCGTTCCTGATGATGCTTCCGGCCGTGTCGGGAGCTATTGTCTATCAATCCTGGAAAATTCTGCACAGCACTCAGCATCCGCCACTGCAATGGTCGTTCGTAACGGCGGGCACACTCGCTGCCGCTGTTTCCGGCTATGCCGCCATCGGCATTTTGATCCGCTTCATACAGAAAAGGAAACTGAATGGATTCGGGTATTACTGCCTGGCCGCCGGTTTGGTGGTATTTGCATTAAATTTTTTCTAGCCATTTGAAATTCAATATCGGTTTTTGATATGGGAATCTATGGAAGGGGGTGGCAATGAAAGATCTGCTCAATCTAGCCGTTGACATATTGAAAACCGGAAAAGTCGGTTACGGCGATGCCCGGATCGGATTTTACCGCTGGCAGAATCTGTATGCACGCAACTTCATCATGACGAACATCGCCAACGACCGGTCTGACGGGATCGGTATCAGGGCTCATGTTCCGGGCGGCTGGGGTTTTGCCTCATCCTCCGAATTGACAAGGGAATCGGTGGAACGGACGGCGCTGCGCGCGATCGAAATCGCCCAGGCCAGCGCACTGACCGCAACCAACGGATTCTCTTTTGCTTCCGAGAAACCACGCACCCTTGTATGGGAAACAGCCTACCGGATCGATCCGTTCAAGGTTCCAATACCGGAAAAAGTGGAATTCCTGCTGGCCATCAACAGGAAAATCCTGGAACACTCCGGAATCAAACAGGCCGTGTCTTCCATGGATTTCGGTCGCGAACACAAGCTGTTCATGAACACCGAGGGAACCTATTCCGATCAGTTGATTCTCCGGGTCAGCGCGCAGTATACGGCCACGGCGGTCGGCCCGGAAGGATTTGAATCCCGGACATTTCCGCTGATACCGCTGAATACGGGCTACGAACATATCGTCAATACACCTTTTCTGGAAACCATACCGGACATCGCCGGACAGGCAGTCCGAAAACTCAAGGCGCCATTCTGTCGTCAGGAAGAAACGGATCTGATATTGTTACCGTCCCATACCGCTCTAACCATCCACGAAACCATCGGGCATGCCACCGAACTGGATCGTGTGATGGGCTGGGAAGCCGATATGGCAGGAACAAGTTTCGCCACGCTGGATAAACTGGGACGCTTGAAATACGGATCGGAAATCTTCAATGTCGTGGCCGACAGGACAATGGAAAACGGCAGAGCTTCGGTACCTCTGGATGATGAAGGGGTGCAAACCGGACGGTGGCACATTATCAAGAACGGCATATTGAAAGGCTATGCGACAACCCGGTCGACGGCGCATTTCATCGGGGAGACACGGAGCAGGGGATGTTCGTTCGCCGACAGCTGGAACAGCAATCCCATCCTGAGAATGCCCAATGTGTCAATCGAATCCGGCCCGCCGGGCTCTCCATCCCTGGACGAGCTGATAGCGGACACATCAAACGGTGTCCTGGTGGACGGGATGGGCAGCTTCTCGATTGACCACCAGCGAATCAATTTTCAGTTCGGCGGAGATTGTGCCTGGCGGATCAACAAAGGCAGACTGGAAAATATCATCCGCCGATTCACCTATCAATCTCATAATCCCGTATTCTGGAATTCGGTGGATTGCATTTGCAATCAGAACGAGTGGAAACCGTATGGCGTCATCAACTGCGGAAAAGGCCAACCGATGCAGAGAGCTCAGCTTACTCACGGCAGCGCACCTCTGCGTCTTCGAAACATAACGGTCGGAAAGGCGCGGATATAATGAACTATCGAGATTCGGATGAAATCCGCGACTGGGCGGATAAGATACTCAGGCAAGCTCGGGAAAAGGGAGCGGATGAGGCGGCTGTGCAGGTCCGCGGATCTTCTGAAGGGCTGGCCCGGTTTTCCCGAAATCAGATTATTCAAAACATGGAACGGGATAACCTATCGGCGACACTTGCGGTGGCCATCGGAAAACGGGAGGCAACCGTCACATCCAACGTGATGTCGGAAGACGGGATTTCAGCACTGGCCGGACAGGCGGCGGAACTGGCCAGGCTGTACCCGGAAAATCCGGAACACACACCCTGTGTTCATCCGTCCGAGATCGAATCCAGGGATTGCTGGGACGAGGAAACAAGCCGGTTGACGCAACATGAAAAAGCCCGGATAATCCAGGAAATATGCCGGAAAGTCGCCTCGGAAAATCTCCTGGCTTTCGGGACGTTCTCCACCGGAAGGTTTTTCTCGGCAACGGCAAATACAAACGGCGTTTTCGAGCATCACCCGTTCACCCGGAGTCAGTTCACGATTACGGTCAGAACACCCAGCCACAACGGCAGCAGCAGGGAAGACAGAAGCCATCATAAACTGAGTGCCATCGACTGCATGGATCTGACCGGAAAGACAATGGAGAACGCTAGGCGATCCGCGAATCCCATCGACATTGAGCCGGGCGATTATACGGTGATTTTAAGCCCGACCGCTGCCTTCAACTACCTGATGATGTTCTTCTGGACGCTGGATGCGCGGATGGTGGAGGAGAACCGGAGTTCTCTGACTCATCATTTCGCCGGAAGGGACCTGTTCGGCGAACGCCTGTTCAGCCCCGAAATATCCGTTCGCAGCCGGGCAAATCATCCGGAGCATCCCATGCAGCCGTTCGGACAGACCTTCAGCATGGAGGGCATGGCCGGACAGGGATCGGCGGCGTCTTTGTTTTCCGCCGGATTGCCGGTCACCGATTTTGACATCGTCGGGAACGGATATCTTCGCAATCTTTTCTACACCAGGTTCTGGGCGGAAAGAAAAGGGGTTGAACCGGTCGCATTTCCGGTGCTGTATGAGTTCAGCGGCAGCGGCAAAACCGTGGAAGAGCTGATCCGGTCCACTCGCAGAGGCCTGTATATCAACAGTTTCTGGTACATCCGGTTTGTGGATGCCAATCACCTTCTCCTGACCGGATTGACACGGGACGGAGTGTTCCTGGTCGAGGACGGCGCGATCACCCACCCGGTTAAAAACCTCAGATTCAACGAGAGTCCTCTGGTGTCGCTGGGAAACGTGCGCGATACAGGCATTCCGGAACGCCGTCAGGGATGGTTGTCCACAGTTCTGATTCCGCCGATGGTAATCGATGCGTTTACTTTTTCGGCACAGACTGAAGCCATCTGACCGGGACCGGATCCGATATCCTTCATCCGTGCCGCTTGACCGTTACTGATTGAAATCAATCCGACTGAACTTCTCGATCGGATACTGCTCCTTGGAAATAATCTTGTCCCCTTCTTTTTTGTCGAACCAAAGAAGGTTGTTCTGGAAACGTTTGGCCTTGAACGGAACGCTCAGGTTATTGGTCCCAGTCGCCGTTCCCCATCGGTGGGAAAAAAGTATGGTATCGACAAGTTCCGGTTCCACTTCCCTGCGGACATTGTTTCCGCCGCCGCGGTCCACGATGATGACGAGTTGTCTGCCGTTCCAGGACATCACCCTGCATGGCCGTTCGTCGGGACCCTTCTTGAATTTTATCTTGTCCGGAGTTGTGATTGATTGTAGGTCGTCGCTCAATGACCGGCCCTGATGCCCGCTCGGACGTGAGGCGTTTTTCCCGTAGAATACGCGGATCCAGTTGATCCTGGCCTTCTTGTCTCGGGGTCCTGTGAATTTGAATTCGAATTGATTGACTTCACTGCCGATCGTCCAGGTCTGTCTCTTATCGTCGCTGACGTCTTTGATGCCCATCCTGTGATTGCCGGGCGATACGAACAGCTCGGCTTTCATCTTGCCCCGGTTGTCCGTCCAGTCGACCTGAAGCGCTTCCACAAACCGTATATCGCAGGGCGCGGATAACACCACCGATGTGCCCTCCCGGATGATTTTGCCCAGACGGCATTCATGATATGAATTGCCGTCATCCATCCGGTGAAACGTCCAGAAATAGCCCCCGACTTCCCGGTCGTTCTCGCACCCACCCGCTCCCGGTACGGATATCAAGCATCCCACGATCAATATCAAACCTGCGTATTTCATCGATAATCACCTCCCTGTGTCGTTCTGAATCTTCGCCATGATCTTATTCTGGCCGATGTGGTCTTTCGTTTCAAGGGTCGGAAATGATTTCATGGGAAAACAGGATCCTGATCATCCCGCACGAAGTGCATTTACCCGCCAGAACAAACCGGGAATAATCCTCGGGGCGACCCTCCGGAAAACAGATGCCGGCGGCCAGTATGAACCGGTTTCCTCCGCATACGCACCGGGCCTGCAGATAACGGCTGCCGGTTTCGGCACTGCGCGAACCCTGACGGTCGGGATCGAACAGCAGGAACGCATCTTGACGGTCTCGAACCGATTTCAGCTTGACGATATTGCGCTCATGATCGATATCGGCAAAGAAAGTTGAGCCGTATTCGGGATGCCGGATACCGCCTGTCAACAGGATTTGAGAAGGATCCCGGCAGTCCAGAAATTGCAGAATACCGCAAGCTTCACGCCGGGAATGCTCGAAATATGGCCGGATAAACCCGGGCGGATCGATGACCGTTTCGGGAAAGGTTGTATCCCCGCATCCGATTCCCAGCAAAAATACTGCGGTCAGAAATATGTTCAGCGCCGATCCGGATTTTGAAAACATGGTTGAATTCAATTCCACAACTTACGGCGAAAAATATCTTTTCGACCGAATTCAATCTTAACATAAATTGCGTGGGATGCCATGAAGTCTGATTTCAGGTCGGAGACAGGCTTGACTTCTGACCTCTTCCTGATGATAATACCCCTTCGTTTTCCGGATTTGTCTGGACCCGGGGAAAATAATTGAAGGACGCCAGAAGTTCACTTCAGATGCGCTGCTCATTTTGCGGGAAAAGCCAAAGTGAGGTCAGCCGGTTGGTTATCGGGCCCAATGTGTACATCTGCAACGAATGCGTTCAGGTCTGCCAGCACGTGCTGGATGAAGACGCCGGGATGGTGGCCAAACCGGTGCCGGTCGATCTGGAAAAACTTCCCAATCCTTCGGAGATCAAGGAGTATCTCGATCAATACGTGATCGGCCAGGAACAGGCCAAGAAAATTCTCTCAGTGGCCGTTCACAATCATTACAGGCGGATAAAATACCGGACCGGCGGAAACGCCAAAGCCGCCGGTGACGACGGAGTCGTCCTGGAAAAATCGAACATCATCCTGATCGGACCGACCGGATGCGGGAAAACGCTGCTGGCACAGAGTCTGGCCAAATTTCTCAGGGTTCCTTTCGCGGTCGCCGACGCCACGACCCTCACCGAAGCCGGTTATGTGGGTGAGGATGTGGAGACCATTCTCCTGAAATTGCTGCAGGCCGCCGGAATGAACGCACCCAAAGCCCAGCTGGGTATCGTCTACATCGATGAAATCGACAAGATATCCCGGAAAACGGAAAATGTCTCGATTACCCGCGATGTATCGGGGGAAGGCGTACAGCAGGCCCTGCTGAAAATCATCGAGGGAACCATCGCCAACATCCCGCCCCAGGGCGGCCGTAAACACCCGCAACAGGAGACAATTCCGATCGATACGTCCGATATCCTGTTCATTGTGGGGGGAGCGTTTGTCGGACTGGAAAAGCTGATTGCCGCTCGATCCCGGGTGAAATCGGTCGGTTTCGGCGCTGATATCAGGATAAAAAAGGAGATGGAGATCGGTCAGCTTCTGGAGATGGTTCAGCCCCGGGACCTGATCGGGTACGGGTTGATACCGGAATTCGTAGGCCGGCTGCCGGTAGTGGCCACCATGCATGACCTGAAAAAACCGGATCTGGTTCGGATTCTAAAGGAACCCAGGAATTCGCTGATCAGGCAGTATCAGAAATATTTTTCCTTCGAGAACGTGAATCTCAATTTCACCGATGAAGCCATGACGGCGATTGCCGGGGAAGCCATGGAGCGCCAGACCGGGGCCAGGGGATTACGGGCGATTCTGGAGAGTATCATGCTGGATATCTTGTTCGATCTGCCTTCCCAGACCGGTTTGAAGGAATGTATCATCACCGAGGAAGTCATCCGCCGGCGTGATAATCCGATCATGGTTTACGAGCAGGCGAAGTGATACGCTTCTTCTGCCTGATAATTTTCCATCTCCACCGGGTATTTCTTGACATTCAAACCGGGAAAACTTATGTTTGGAGATGCGGGCTGGAGGAGATAGCAATTATTTTACCAATATCATTCAGGATGGATAGATTATGAGTGAACGGTTAGGTGAAATGCTTATCCGGGAGGGAATACTGGAGGAGGAGCAGCTCCAGAAAGCACTGGATTATCAGGCGAAAAACCCCGGCAGACTCGGCAGTATCCTCGTCAAACTGAAGATGGTCAGCGAGGAAGATATCACGGAACTGCTGTCCAACCAGTTCGGCGTACCCTCGATTAATTTGTCGAACTTTGAAATCGAGGAAGTGGTTTTGAAACTGATACCCGCAGAGGTCGCGCGCAAATACCACCTGTTGCCGATCAGCCGGACCGGCGCATCGCTGACAATCGCCATGGCGGATCCTTCCAATGTTTTTGCTCAGGATGACATCAAGTTCATGACCGGATATCACGTCGAACCGGTCGTAGCCTCGGAAATCGCCATAGAGGAAGCCATCGACCGGTATTACGGGTCCGGAAAGGGACTGACCGTTGCATCCCTCGACATTGATACCCGAAGCGATGTCGGCGTCGAGGAAATCGCCGAGTTTGAGGATGGTTTGAGTCCCACCGACGAGGAGTTGGACTCGGAGTTCATCAATGTTGAGGATTTCGACGAACTGGTTTCGGGAGCCGTTGATGAGCTGGAGGTCGTGGATGAGGATGACGACGAGGCCATTGTAACGGTTGAGGACCTGGAAGCGCCGATCGTCAAACTGGTCAACGGCGTGCTGATCAAGGCCATCAATCAGGGGGTGTCGGATATTCATTTCGAGCCTTATGAACGGGTTTACCGGGTGAGATACCGCCTGGATGGAGTTCTCCGGAAAGAACTGGGTCTGCCCCTGAAAATCAGAAATGCGGTCACGTCCAGACTGAAAATTATGGCTAATCTGGACATCTCCGAACGGCGGCTTCCCCAGGACGGCCGTATTAAAATGCGGCTGGGTCCCAAGCGCGAAATGGATTTCAGGGTGTCAAGCATTCCCACGTTGTTCGGTGAAAAAGTTGTTTTACGGCTGCTGGATAAATCCAATCTCGAGTTGGATATGACCAAGCTGGGATTCGAAGAAAGGCAGCTGGCTGAATTCCAGGAGGCGATTCACAAGCCGTACGGCATGGTTCTGGTTACCGGACCCACCGGATCCGGTAAAACGACAACCCTGTACAGCGCTCTGTCCCAGTTGAATTCCATCAGCGATAACATCATGACGGCGGAAGATCCTGTTGAATACAATCTGATGGGTATCAATCAGGTTCAGATGAAGGATTCCATCGGACTGAACTTCGCATCCGCCCTCCGGTCGTTTCTGCGTCAGGATCCCGACATCATCATGGTCGGCGAAATCCGGGATTTTGAAACGGCGGAGATCGGGATTAAGGCTGCGCTGACCGGCCACCTGGTGCTCTCCACCATCCACACAAACGACGCCCCCACAACCATCAACCGGCTCCTGAATATGGGTATCGAACCGTTTCTGGTGGCTTCATCCCTCATCATGGTCGTTGCCCAGCGTCTCTCCAGAACTGTCTGTCCCAAATGTGCCGAACCAGTCAAGGTTCCTCCGGAAGCTCTGATGGAGGTCGGGTTTTCCGAAAGCGAACTGCCCAGCATCCAGATCATGAAAGGACGGGGATGCCCGAACTGCCTGAATACGGGATACCGTGGCCGCGTCGCCCTGTTTGAGGTTCTGCCCATAACCGATGAAATCCGCGAACTTATTCTCCGGGGCGCATCGGCAATGGAAATACGGGAAACAGCGATTGCTCTGGGGATGAAAACGCTGCGCGACGCAGGCCTGCAGAAAATACGGGAAGGCCGGACAAGCCTGGAAGAGATTGTCCGAGTGACTTTTGGCAATTAAGTGGAATCGGAGTATTGAATGGCAACGATATCTATGCCGCACCTTTTGAAAATAATGATCGAAAAAGCTGCAACCGATCTGCATATAACAACGGGAACACACCCCCATTTGAGAATTCACGGCCTGTTGGTTCCACTGAAAGAATTTCCGCCTCTCACGCCAAAGGAAACCAAACAACTGGCATATTCGGTTCTGACTGATTCCCAGAAACATGCTTTTGAGGAACAGAAGGAACTGGATTTTTCTTTCGGCGTGCGGGGATTGAGTCGTTTCAGGGCCAATATCTACAACCAGCGGTCCGCTGTTGCAATCGCCATACGGACCATTCCCTTCAGAATTTTGAGTTTCGATGAACTGGGACTGCCCCGGGTGGTCATGGATTTCTGCCAGCGGCCCAAAGGATTGATCCTGGTTACGGGACCGACTGGATGCGGGAAATCCACAACCCTGGCGGCCATCCTGGACAAGATCAACCGGGAACGCCGCCAGCATATCGTTACGATCGAGGATCCCATCGAGTATCTTCACCACCATCACGGCTGCGTGGTCAATCAACGTGAACTCCATGCCGATACGGTATCGTTCGCTCAGGCACTGAAATCCGTTTTGCGGCAGGATCCGGATGTTATATTGATCGGTGAGATGCGGGATCTGGAAACCATCGATTCCGCACTCAGATGCTCCGAAACCGGCCATCTCACCTTCGCCACCTTGCATACTAACTCCGCTGTCCAGACCATCAACCGGATCATCGATGTCTTCCCGTCTCACCAGCAGCCGCAGGTCCGCGCTCAGTTGTCGTTCGTTCTGGAAGGTGTCATCTGCCAGTATCTGATTCCAAAGCGGGACGGCCAGGGACGAGTGCTGGCTGCGGAGGTAATGGTGCCGAACGACGCAATACGCAATCTCATTCGGGAAGACAAGATTCACCAGATATACTCCGTCATGCAGACCGGTCAGGATACCTATCACATGCAGACCATGAATCAGGCGCTGGTAAATCTTTACCTTAAGAGGAAAATATCACTTGCGGATGCCCGGGGTTATTCGCACAAACCGCAGGAATTCGACCAGGCTCTGGCAAAAGCAGAGAGTCAACCCCGGCGGCCTGTCAAGTAAATTATTCGGGGAGGCAAACCATGCCTGAGTTTAAATGGAGAGGAAAAGATACCACCGGGGCCGAACAGACCGGTATCATGACAGCCGACAGTGCCGAGGCGGTACGGCTTCACCTGAGACGTCAGAAAATCACACCGATCGCCATTCGAAAACGACTGAAAGATATCCATGTCGTCATACCCGGTATTACCAACCGGATCAAGGAACGGGATATCGTCGTGTTTACCCGGACGTTCTCGACCATGGTGGATGCTGGTTTGCCGTTGGTTCAGTGCCTGGAAATTCTGGCTCAACAGACGGAAAATCCGGTTTTTTCCAAGGCGATCAACGATATCGGACAAAGCGTCGAATCCGGATCGACCTACGCGGACGCCCTCCGGAAACATCCGAAGATTTTTGACGATCTCTACTGCAACATGGTCGAAGCGGGGGAAACGGGCGGTATTCTGGATACCATTCTCAACCGTCTGGCCGCATATATGGAAAAATCCATCAGTTTGAAACGTCAAGTCAAATCGGCGCTGGTTTACCCTTCCGTCATCATTACGGTCGCCATCGGCGTCGTCACATTCCTGATGTACGCGGTTATCCCGGTCTTCGCCACAATCTTCAGCTCGCTGGGTTCATCGCTTCCACTGCCCACCAAGATCGTCATCGCCATATCCAATTTCATCCAGGATTATATTCTGCTCCTGATTCTGGTCGGCATCGGCATCTGGATCCTGATCCGTTATATTCGCAAGACCGATAAAGGCGCTAAACTATTCGATACGATGCTTCTGAAATTGCCCGTGTTCGGCCAGTTGCTGCGGAAAGTCGCCGTCGCCAAATTCACCCGCACCCTGGGAACGCTGATTTCATCGGGTGTACCCATTCTGGAAGGCCTGGAAATTACCGCGAAAACCGCCGGAAACAAGGTTATAGAAGAAGCAGTCATGAAAACGAGAGTGTCCATCAGCGAAGGTAAAACAATCTCCGAACCACTCGCCGCAACGGATGTGTTTCCCCCGATGGTCACCCAGATGATCGCCGTCGGGGAATCCACCGGAGCTCTGGATGCCATGCTGGATAAAATCGCCGATTTCTACGACGAGGAAGTGGATATTACCGTCTCCAACCTGACCCAGTTGCTCGAACCGCTCCTCATGGTTTTTCTGGGTGTCAGCGTGGGATTCATCGTCGTTTCCATGTACCTGCCCATGTTCAAACTGATCGGTGAGCTGTCGAGATAAACGGTTCTGAAGGCCATTCCGCAGACCGGATAACAATGCCAGCTATTCAAAGGGGAACGCCAGCGGATTCAGCGGTCGGGAATGAGCTTTATATCAAGCTGCGATCCCTGATCATTGCGCGGCTGATCATCGCATCGACTCTTCTGCTGGGCGCCGCCCTCCCCCTCGAAATCGCACAGAGCTATAACCAGGCTCGATTCCTGTTTCGATTCGTAACCCTCGTATTGATCCTGTCGGTCATATACTCCGGTTTGCTCAACCGGTTCAAATACCGGATCATTTTCGCCTATATCCAGCTCATCGGTGATATCGCCCTGGAAACCATCATCCTGGTGGCCACGGGCGGCATCGACAGCCCGTTTTCCATTCTTTATGTCCTGACGATCATTGTTGGCAGTTACCTGATTCCAGGCCATGGCGCGATTACCACCGCCTTTATCGTAAGCCTTCATTTCGGCACGATCATTATCTGTCAATACATGGGTTGGACCGGATGGTGGCCTCTGAAGAGCGAATGGATCCTTTTTCCGCCGCCGCCCTATGCGTATTACTCGATCATCGTGAACCTCGCCGGTTTCTTCCTGACGGCGATCCTGGCCAACCATCTGACGGAGCGGATCCGTAAAATCAACATGATCCTGACCAACCGGAATGTCCAGTACGACAACCTGCTGGCCCTCAATGAACGGATCATCAGTGAAATCCCGTCGGGACTTATCACCGCAACCCTGGACGGCTATATCGTATCCATCAACCCGGCTGCCGAACGGATGCTGAAAGAAAGCGATACCAGAACCGGTGTAAACCATCTCGATGACGTCATTCCGAAGTACCTGGCCGAAAGCATTCTGAAAATCATCTCCAATCCGGACAGACAAAATCCCAAAATACAGTTCCAGAAAAGTCTGGGGGAGGATAAACGATGGTATCAGATCCGCATTTCACCTCTTGGAGGTGTTCCCCAGAATCCCGCCCGGATCATACTGATATGCGACGATATCACAGACCAGAAACGCTTCGAGGATGAGCGCCGGAAAGCCGAGCGCTGGTCGGCCATCGCAGAGATTTCCGCTGGAATGGCACACGAAATCCGGAATCCTCTGGCTTCCATCAGCGGCTCCATCGAGGTGCTGCGGGAAACTCTTCAGACCAGCCAAAGCGAATCCCGCCTCATGAATATCATCATCAAAGAATCGGAACGGCTGAATAATCTGATCAGCGATTTTCTGGATCTCGCAAAACCCAGACCTCCCGAATTCACCATGGAAAATATCCATGCAATTATTGATGAAACGCTGCTTTTAATCACCCAGTCAACGACATGGTCCAACGAAATCAAGGTTCAGAAAACTTATGAACCGGATGCGTTTTCGATTGAAATAGACAAGGATCAGTTTACCCAGCTCCTGTGGAACGTCGTGAAAAACGCCCTGGAAGCCATGCCGGAAGGCGGATACCTGAGCATCAAAACCTCATTGGACACCATGCCCGTTGAACTGCAGACCGGCAGTCAAACCGAAGTGAAACAGACGATACCCTGTGCCAGGATCACCGTCTCGGATACCGGCATCGGCATGACCCCGGAAATTCTGGAAAAAATATTTGAACCATTTACAACTTACAAACGGAAAGGTGTCGGAATCGGACTGGCAATCGTGTACCGAATCGTTGAAAATCACCGGGGATCGGTGGAAGTTGCCAGCAGCCCGGGCAAGGGAACGACGTTTGCTTTTAGACTGCCTTTGCGGCAGAATGATTTCGAGCGGAACAGACGGGAAGATGAGGTGACCGGTTGAAAAGTATACTCGTCGTCGACGACGAACAAAGTATGTGTGATTTCCTGTCCATTCTCCTCGAGAAAGAAGGGTACAACGTCATTTCCGCGACCAGTGGCATGGAGGCTCTGAAAACACTCCGCCAGGGAACCTCTGTCGACCTGGTCATCTCCGATATCATGATGCCGGAAATGAATGGGATGGAGTTGCTGAAACATCTGAAAGCATTCAATCCGAACATCCTGGTCATCATGATAACCGCCTATGCAACAACCGAAAATGCCATCCAGGCCATGAAACAGGGCGCATACGATTATGTCACCAAGCCGTTCAAGGTCGACGAAATCAAAATTATCGTTCAGAAGGCTTTCGAAAGCCTGAAACTCAAGGAAGAAAACATCTTCCTGAAACAGGAAATACGATCGAAACGCCAGTTTGAAAATATTATCGGCATTTCATCCAAGATGATCCGTGTATTCGAGACCATCCGGAAAATCGCCGACCTGACCAGTACTGTATTGATCGCCGGGGAGAGTGGAACCGGGAAGGAACTGGTTGCATCCGCCATCCATTATAATTCGGTTCGCAAGGACAAACCGTTCGTGACGGTGAATTGCGGCGCTCTGCCGGAAAATCTGCTGGAAAGCGAATTGTTCGGGCATGTCAAAGGATCATTTACTGGAGCCATTCACAATAAGGAAGGTCTTTTTGAAATTGCGGACGGCGGAACGTTTTTTCTGGATGAGGTTGCGGAAATGTCTCCCCCCATCCAGGTCAAATTGCTCCGGGTTCTGAACGACCGGAAATTCAAGAGAGTCGGCGGCGTGGAGGATATATCGGTGGATGTCCGGATCATCTCCGCGACCAATAAGGATCTGACCCATCTGACCGAAACAAATCAGTTCCGGGAAGATCTCTTTTACCGGCTGAATGTGATACCGATCCACGTGCCGCCGCTCCGGGAACGCAGAGAGGATATCCCGATCCTCGTGGATCATTTTATCCGGAAATACTGCAAGAACTTGAATAAAAACAAGATGCGGATCACTGCGGAAGCTTTGAATTACCTGCAGAGCTATTCCTGGCCGGGAAATGTCCGCGAACTCGAAAATGTCATTGAACGCTGCGTAGCGCTCGAATCGGATGAACTGATCACTCCATCCAGCCTGCCCAGCAACCTCTACTCGCTCACCGAACAATTCGTCGTTCCCAGCACCGTCATCCCGGAGGGGGGACTGGATTTGGAAAGCGTGGTAGGGGAATATGAGAAATCGATTCTGATCAACGCTCTGAGACGGGCGAAATGGATAAAAAAGGATGCGGCAAAACTTCTGAACGTCAGTTTCAGATCCCTGCGTTACCGTGTCGAGAAGTACGGATTGGAACACCCTGATTTTAAAGATGAATCATGATTTGGAAAACGAAGGAGGATAGAATGAAACAAGCACCGGTCCATTGGTTCGGGAGTCAGCTGGGGAAAGCTGAATCCAAACTTCCAGCAATCATCACCGTTATTTTGATCGCAATCGCCGCATTCCTGAGCTACAAGTTTATTCCCGTCAAAGTCCGGAACATGAACCTCAAGCAGGATTTGCAGAAAGTGGTTAACATCGATTACGCCCGGGAATATAAAACATATGCCAGGGGCGGGTTTAATGAATATACGTTGCGTGAGGAAGTATTAAAGACAGCCAAAAAACTGAAAATCCCCATCAAAGATCCGGATAAGCAGGTCAATGTGCAGTGGCCGGAACAGAAACTGTTCACCGTGGAGATCAATTATACCGAAGAAATAACCCTGCCGGTCTATGGAATCTATCCATGGAGTTTCCATGTGTATGTCGAACAGGAACCGCATTCCGGGAAGGCGATCAGCGACTAGGAACTGTTTCTAACGGTACCGGTCGATAACAGCCCGGTTCATCGCGGTGGTATCCCGGTACAGACTTCGCGGTGCGTTGAATTCAACTACAGGCTTATCGTCGGTGTTGAGCGCATCGCCGGTTTGACCGATCAGCCGGTTGAAGTGGTCGGAGTCCAGCAGGTGCCTTTTCAGCAGATCCTCAGGATTGTGGATGTCGATCCGCATCAGATCCCGCTTAATTTCGCGATGCCGCAGCAGTTCGGTCATCCGCCGGGAGGAAAATTCCAGAGGCCTGCTGCTGCCCAGTATCAGATAATCACCGCTGCTGCCCTCCCACAAGGAGCAATACGGAAATATCCTGCCGAAGGAGCGCATCAGAATCAGCAGTGTTTCGGTTTCCATGTAGTACGAATGTATCCACTGACACATGATCCCACCCGGAGCCATTGCGTCGAAACAGGCCTGAAAATGTTCCAGGGTGAAAAGATTGGAAACGCCGGTAATCCAGGGATTGGACGGTTCGGATATGATCACATCATAGACGGTGTTCGAAGCGGCCAGCACCGATCGGGCATCGGCGGCGATTATTTCAGCCCGCGGTGAATCCAGCGGTCTTCCGGAAACATGATCGAAGTAACGGGAGGCTTCGATCACCGATCCGTCAATTTCGACACACACGGCCCTCAGATGGGGATGACTCAAGGCGGAACCCAGAGTGACACCTGTTCCCAGTCCGATTATCAGGGTGTTTGTCGGATTGTCGATGTGCATCAGGGGGAGCTGGGCGAGCAGTATCTGTGTAATCAGATCCCCGCCGTCCGAACCGTCTGTTTTCCCGTTTATCCGCAAGCTTCGAACACCGCCCAGATCCGAAACGGTGACATAGGAATGCATTCCTTCGTTCTGATAGACCAGCTTCCTGTTTTTTTCAAATCCGTCGACAAGCTGGGGAGCATAGACGTAGACACCGCTGTCCAGGAGAACTGGATTCCAGTCGGGGAGCAGGGCGGTCAAGACAATGCACAATATGCACAGTGCCGCAATTCTCGATCTGGGGTAATTCCGGTCACCGCGGAACCATAAAATCCCCAGCCCTGTCAGAATGAATGAAACCGCGGCCAGCAGGAGTGTCATGCGGGTTCCCATCAGGGGAATCAGGATGAATCCCGCCAGAGCGGATCCCGCTATTCCTCCCAGGGTGTTCCATAAATACAGATTCCCCACATTCCGTCCGATTGACCGCATTACGTGAATGTAGGCTTTACTGACCGCCGGGAACGTCGCACCCATGCTGAACGTGGCGGGAAATACGACCAGAATCCCCATCCCGAAAAGACAGGACTGCCAGATGAAAAACCGCTCGTGAAATCTCGGGAACAGCATCACCATCAGCACCGGTAACCGGCTGATCACCGCTATGGATACGGCGGTCAGCAACCCGGTCAACGATACCAGAAATCCCATCGCCGCAAGCGGAGACGGAACGGTGTCGATCCACCTGCCCGCCGCAAGGCTGCCCAGTGCGATTCCGATCAAAAAGGAAGCCAGCATTATCGTAAATGCATAAACAGTGGATCCGATCACCAGATTCAAACTGCGCGTCCAGGCCACCTCGCATGCCATCGCCAGAAAACCCAGCAGCCCGTAGACCCAGGGGATCCAGTTTCGCTCCCGCGGTTTCACATGTTGCATAACATCCCGGGTTCCGGCGGGATTCATAACCGAAATCGACAGAAACAGCACCGCCGTGATCAGATTCAAACCGACCGCGATTGTATTGGTGGCGGCTGAACCCCATAATCGGATGCTGACGAATCCCGCAAACACAGTTCCGGCGACCGCGCCCAGCGTGTTTAAAAAATATAGTAAAGCGATCCGGGTTCCCAGTTCGCTGGTGGAGCGGATGATCGCCCGGCTGAGAACGGGTAGGGTGCCGCCCATGAAGGAACATGGCAGAATCAGAATGGCAAACGAAAAAATCAGCCGGATGATCTCGATAACCAGACCGTCGCCGTAAATCGAAAAAAAGACCAGATGAAGCGTTTCAATCAAATCGAAAATCACCGGCATCAACAAACAATACACGGCAACGCCCAATTCCAGAAAACCACACAGGCGGATGGGATGCCCGGATCGATCGGCTAAGCGGCCGAAAATGAAACTGCCAGCTGCCAGACCCCCCATGAAAGCGGCCAGCACCACTGTGACAGCCGGAAGCGTGGACCCGAATATGAGAGCCAGTTTCCGCTGCCACAGGACTTCATATGTCAGCCCGGCCGCACCCGAAATCATGAACCCGATCGTGATTGCAACTTTTGATATTCCGGTCATATCCCCTCGGAAAACAACATATTAACATCATTTTTCTGAGACTGAAAAGGAGATTTATTCCGATCAATTGACAGGTTGCCCTTGACTTCACCCGAAAAAGTATTTATAAAAATTTCCCAAGAATAACCGATATCACGATAGTTGTGGAAACACAGGAAGCCAATACAGAAGATCAAAAAGAGGAGATTGCGATGAAAAAGGCCATCCTTGATCGATGGATAACGTTGATGGTGATCGGCATAATCAGTTCGCTGATTATCGGGGGTTGCGGGTCCAAAAACGCCGCCAAAGAAGCCCAGGAAAGAGAATACCAGACAAAATTGAAAGAAGCCCGCGAGCTGGCTGCAAAAATCCGGAGCGGTGATATTTTCGACGAGGAAGCCATTATCCGGGAAAAAATCCTCAAACCGGTTAATGTATGTGCAATCGGTGCCGACCTGGCATCCTTTGATTTCGGTCCCCGGCCCGATTTCAGGGCGGACGGCAATTCAGCCATTTATGCGGACAAATCAACGACGGTCTATTATTATTACTTCATCACACGGCAGGTATTCAAATTGGGTCGCAATGGGCGCAATCCCTCGTTCGGAATGCTGACCGAGGATGAAAACGACCAGAAATACATTTACGAATATTACGTGCTGCGTGAAAACAGCTGGGAAGGTGATTCGAAGGGAATCATGCTGAACGACGAGCGCAACTGGCTGAACGATCCCAAACTCATCACCGACATACCGGCGGAGGAACCTTTCCTGATCAATCAGGACCAGGAAATCGTTTACCACATCGGAGCGGAATATTTTAAACTCGACGACAAAATGCAGATCAATAAAATCGCCAAGGCCGAATATGAAAATTGGCGGAATTCCCGGTATGCTTTCGAACATGAATGGAAAACCGTAGCATCCTACAGGGGAATGAACGGTGTGTGGTTAACCGATAAGGACGAGCGTAACTGGTGCCAGCTGCGGGAAGCCAAGGAAGTGAAAAGCATCATCATCATTCCGTCATCCTATAACATTTATTTCTGGGGTCAGGAAAAATCCGGCATATGCATGCTCAAGCCGGTCGAACTCAGCCAGTATACCATCCAGCTGAAATCACCCGCCAATGTTTCCATAGGAGATTTATTCGACGTTTACGAAAAAGAACTCAGCCCCATCAGCCAGGAAGTCATCGGGTACAATCCAGAGAAATTCAAGGGTACGCTGAGAGTGATCGAGATATTGGGAGACAAGCTGATATGCGAGTTTCAGACACGCCTCCATATGGAAGCCATCTTCGCGAAAGACGCCGTCATCGCCCGGAATAATTCGTCAATTCTCGGATCCATCCTGTAACTCATGTCACGCCGCATCGGGTTATTCATTATGCTCATCGCGGCTGGAGGAATCCTTTTCGGCTGTTCGTCCCGCGACAGGAGACCCGCTGAAACGGAAGCCTTCATTCATCTCGATGTTTCCCCCGGCGCTGAAATGCCGGCCGAATCCGATCGGGTTCAGGGTAACAGTCTTTTGAATATCGCTTATTCCTGGACGATTGGTCCGGAATACAATTCACCGGAATCACCCCTCCTGGCCAAAGTTCATTTCCTCAATTCCGATGGTGAAATACTCTGGCAGGATGATCACGCACCCGAACCCGGAACAACCGAGTGGAAAGCCGGTCAGATTTATCGATATGAACGGATTGTATACGTTCCGCTGATACCCAGGATCAGCCAGATCACCATGGTGATGGGTCTGTATGGAGCGGGTGAAAACCGGTATTCACTGAACGGTACGGCTTACAGGAAAGACAAATACCCGATCGGCGTATTTACCGTTTCTCCCCCGCGTAAACCCGAGGATTTGCCGGAAGCGAAGATCGAATTTCTGGAAGGTTGGTACAGTGCGGAACGGAACATCGCCACGAAGGACAGCTGGCGGTGGATGAAAAACAGGGGACTCTGCAGATTGAAAAATCCGCACCGGGAAGCCACCCTGTATCTCCAAGGCTGGGTTCCCACCGATATTTACACGAAGCCATCGGCGCTTATCCTGAATATAAACGGAGTGGAGTACAAGCAGTATCGAAATCTGAATTACAAATTCGAAATCATGGAAACAATCCCGACGGATCTCTTCGAAGAATCAGAATCCCTCGCCCTGGAACTCATCACCGACCACAGCTATGTTCCGGCCGAACGCGAGCTGGGTCTCGATCCGCGCCATCTGGCCCTCATGTTCAAACGAGTCTATTTCAACTGACCGAAACCAAGTGTCAGATCGCACTCGAATGCCGGATGAAAACGAGTAAAATGAAGGTGTGAGTGAACGGTTCGACAGGATGGAGCGAAAGATGAAATACAAGAGGTTCATCGATCAGGAAACGCTGGCACGGCGCGTCGGAGAATTGGGTGAAACACTGTCCAAGGACTATGAAGGCAAGAATCCACTGCTGGTCGGAATACTGCGCGGTGCCTATATTTTCATGGCCGACCTGTCCCGCTCAATGTCAATCCGGCATACGGTTGATTTTATGGCCGTATCCAGTTACGGTGCCAGCACAACAACTTCCGGCGTTGTGCGTATTCTGAAAGATCTCGATACGCCCCTGTTTCAAAGACATGTCATTATCATTGAAGATATCGTTGACAGCGGATTGACATTGAAATACATCTTCCGATTGCTTTCAGCACGATTGCCCGCATCCTTGAAAGTGTGCGCATTGCTGGACAAGGAGATTGCCCATCCAGGTGAACAGCTGGTTGATTATGTCGGATTCGAAGTCCCCAATCGATATATTATCGGTTATGGACTGGATTTTGACCAGCAATACCGTAACCTGCCTTATATCGCCCATTTTGAAAATATCGATGTTTAAAACGCCTCGCCGGTTTCACCTTCAGGACAGGTTCTGAGTCTCCAGATAAGTTGCATGGATCCCAGAATGGAACCGCATGACAGGGTTATCCTGCGGGTGGATTTATCGATTACGGGATTGCCGTCGGCATCGGTCAGGGGGAAAACGACCCGGAAAACCTTGCCCCAGTGATGGAGTTCCCCGTAGTAGAGCCATGCTTCCGCTTCGGAAAGAGAATCCATTTCGATCAGTTCGGGAAATACAGGTCTGCTGCAGTCGGTTTCAAGAGACAGATGCCAGACGGGGTCGGGACCGGTCAACCGACTCCACTCGTCGTCATGGCAATACAACCCCAGCGTAAACTCATGACCCGCATAAAAGCGGTTTAACTCACGCTCCTCAAGACGCCTGAATCGCTCCGTCTCGGGTTCCGAGTTCCGGACTGTGTTCAAATAGGCCTGCCGGACCTCCCAGGATCGGTAAACCGCGGTCAGGTGCGCCACACCGATGAGATGATGGTGGATTGCATCGTCCGCAGTCCAGTATTCAACGGCATCTTGATAATCGGCCAGAATATAGATGTTGTCGTCAGGTGTGCTGTAAAAACGGCGGCCGACGCAAGCCGCAGTCAGGAACATCACCGTAAGGACGCCGGCGAATTTAAATGTCCGGATCACTATTATCCTCCCGATTCGGCCCGTGCTGCGGTAGCTGGGCCGGTTGCCCCGCGAAATCCGTAACCGTGAATCCATCCGGAACCGGCGGCTGAAAATCAAACTTCCCGCCTGTCGGGGTCAAATCATCGAAAAACAGCAGGTTTTGATTCCCCATCGAATCGAAAACAACCAGCGTAAATTTGACCGCACCGCCTCCGGAACCCAACCCGATGTGAAGAAAACGGTATTGATTGTTCGGAGTGACCGGTGTCAACCGATAGGTCATGATTGTTTCATCGCTGTCTTTAACCGGTTCGACACGGAATTCGTCTGTCAGCCGGTTCGGATGGGTCAGGATTGAAAACGGCGACCATAACAGGGGTTGCCGTGCCATGAGATCGACCATGACTTGTTTGTCTTCCGGCAGGATCAGCCAAAGATATGTTCCATCACATGCGATGATGTTCCGGGGGTCCGTTTCATAATCCCATCGGAACCGGTTCGGTTTATCAATGTAAACCAATCCCCGCGCGTGGATGGTCTGCCCGGAAGTTGCGTTTTCGATTGACTGGCGGAACCGGAGTGAAAAGGAGTCATGCACACCGATCCGATCGACCAGGTTTTGAAGCGGGTCCGGTTCGTTCTGGGTGTTCTGTGCCCGAACGGTCTGCAACAGGCAAACCATGAACAGCCCCAGCATCACCATGCTGATTCCCAAGCATATTTTCCCGGTATTACTCATCCATTTGATCTTCTTTCATCTGGTTCATTCGTTCAAGATATTCTTCCGGATCAACCAGGATATCCCTGGGTTTGGATCCCTCGAACGGTCCGACAATTCCATTCAGCTCCATGAAATCAATCAGCCGGGACGCCCTGCTGTGACCGACTTTCAGGCGGCGTTGAAGCATGGATATCGAAGCCAGTCCGCTGGTTAAAACAAGTTTGACCGCCTGATCATACAGGGGATCATCTGCATTTTCCCCTTCCCCGGGTCCGGCCTGGAAACATTGAAAAATCGATTCCTCCTCAACCTCGACCGCCTGCCTGTTCAAAAATCCCACCACCCGCTTGATCTCCGACTCCGATACAAAAGCCCCGTGCAGCCGGATGATCTGAGATGTGCCGGGCGGAATAAAAAGGCAATCTCCCATTCCCAAGAGTTTTTCCGCGCCGATGGAATCGAGAATGGTTCTGGAATCCACCCTGGAGGTGACCTGGAACGCCAGCCGGCAGGGAAGATTGGCCTTGATGACCCCGGTTATCACGTCAACCGACGGCCGCTGGGTTGCGATGATCAGGTGGATACCGGATGCCCGGGCCATCTGGGCCAGACGCTGTATTCCCTCCTCGACGATCGATGGCGATGTCAGCATCAGATCCGCCAGTTCGTCGACAACGACCACCAGATAGGGAATGGGTTCTTCACATCCTTCATAATCCGGGCTGGTGATTTTCTGGTTGAACTGATCGATATTCCGTACACCCAGTTCGGACAGCTTGACATACCGGTTGTTCATTTCCCCGATGGCCCA
Organism: candidate division CSSED10-310 bacterium; assembly: GCA_016927905.1. Taxonomy (GTDB): domain Bacteria; phylum CSSED10-310; class CSSED10-310; order CSSED10-310; family JAFGJC01; genus JAFGLW01. The sequence goes on from JAFGLW010000030.1 coordinate 150,777, forward strand.
GTTCAAAGCTTCCGGAGCCATCTTGACATCCGTGATCACCGGTTCGCGCAGATGGGGTATCCCGTTGAAATCGGACAATTCCAGCATCTTGGGATCAATCAGGATCAGGCGGAGCTGGGATGGGGTGGTTGAGAACATCAGGCCGCACAATATCGAATTGATGCAGACGCTCTTTCCCGATCCGGTTGCTCCCGCAATCAATAGATGAGGCATGCGTTTTAAATCGGCGATGTAAGGTTGACCGGCGGTTGTTTTGCCCAGCGGGATGGATAAAATCGATTTTTTGACACTCGTTTTGAATTGTTCCGAAACCAGGAGTTCCTTCAAATGCACGATCTCCCGGTACAGATTGGGCACTTCGATGCCCAGGGTTGATTTTCCCGGTACCGGCGCTACGCGCAACCCGTATTTCGATTTGAGTCCCAGGGCGAGATCGCTGGACAATCCTATTATTTTCGAGATCTTGATTCCCGGTGCCGGCTCGAATTCATACCTGGTTATCACAGGTCCCGGACAGACTTCGGTTATATGACCCTGAATATTGAAATCCCTGAGTTTCTGAATCAGAATCTCAGATTTTCGGAGCAGTTCTTCTTCGGTTTCCGTATGAGAATCCCTGGGGGGATCCTCCAGCAAATCCAGTGCGGGCGGCTGATAATCGACCGGGATCGTCTTGATCAGGGCTACCGGTTCTTCCTGGAAAATGTCCGTTTCGGCTGCATCCTGCATGATCGAATCCATCAAATCATCCGGATCCGTGTTTTCCGGCTGGCCGCTCCCCGAAATCACCGGCAGGATTTCAGCCTGGTCCAGCCGGAGCGCGTTCCGTTCTTCCAGATCCAGAGCCTGTTTTTTTGTTTTCTGTTCCTTCTTCAGCGCATATCGTTCCCGCCGCTTGATATGCCGGGTTCGAATGATTTCAAGACCGATCAGCCACAGATCGATGAACCGGTTCTTGGCTTTTTTGGACATCAGGTAGAACGAAATGTCGGTACTGAGCAGAACAGCGATCAGGACAACGGATACCATCAGGATCTGAGTTCCCAGGGGTCCGAGATAATTGGAAAAAAACAGGTGAATCGACTGCCCGGCCCGGCCGCTTAATACATATTCCGATTGACGTCCGTAATGATACGACCGGTAAGCCCCGAACAGGGTGGCTGCCGACGGGATCAGCAATGCCACACCCAGCAGCCGGGACAGCCATCGCTCGATCCGGCGGTACCGGAAGGCCATGAATCCCCAGATTCCGATAACTAAAGGTATAACGACGGAACAGATCCCGATGGTCGACCACAGAAAACCGGCCATCCTGCAACCGAAATTCCCGCAGAAATCCGGCAGATTGCCGGCTATTTCCAATCCGGACAGCAGACTCAGAGCCAGATATATCGAGAATGCCATCAGGAATATGCCGCTCGATTCCTGAAACCATCTCGATCGGATCAGACTCTGCCACCCGGCGGATTGGCCGGCAACATTTGATTTCCTTGTTTTGCCGCTGCTGCTTTTATGCCTGGACACGCGGATTCCCCCATCACCGGAATTCTGTAAAGATCTCCGCCTTTGATTGTAAGGTTAATCGTCTGAACTGACAACGAGATATTGCGGTCACGACAATTCCATCAGTCCGGTACCACTTCAACCCGGTAAATCCGTGCTCCCAGTTCCCGCGTGTCTTCGCCCAGTCCGCTCAAAACCGGTACCACCGTCCGCCCGGCATTCAGCATGAGAAATAGTTCCGGATCCGTGCCCAGAAATGCGGACGGCAAATGGTACAAGCGGCGGCTGGGGAAATCCCCCAGTGCAATCCGGTCGATTGCAGTCTTACCGATGGATATATCCAGCCATGATTCCAGGGGAAGGGGACAGGAACATTCAATATACATCCGCACATCCCGCAGCGGATTCGGAAACATGAGCACCGCTTCGGATCCGATCCAGAAAAAAGCTGATGTTCCGTCCGGTTCCGTTTCAGTGGCATGACATCCTCTGATCCGGGTGATCTTCCAGTGTCCGTGCCCGGCCAGCGGAAGCGATTCGGCGATCCGAATCGGATCGAGTTTCAATCGAAGATGTCCGCCCGTTCCGGTCTGCATGTAATAGGTTTCCCCACCAGCGCAGAGATATCCGGCCGTTACCGGAATTTCACCTGTGGCAGCGGATTCGGGTATCCATACCGGCTCCGTAAACCGATACCGGCGGGATGGTTTCCACCCGGTCATCGTCGGAATCACCGGAATCTTCAGATCCCACAAAATGCTGTCTCCGGGCCCGTGAAACTGAACCGATAGGAGGGGATCGGTCGGCGGTGGCGCAAACCGGCGTGCGGTGTCGAATGTTACGGTCACTTCGGCAAGAGTGCCGGCGGTCGGTGTTTTTGGATACCACTTCAAATCGAGATCGGCATGAATCGATTGAACCCGCACCGCTTCTTCACTGTTAACGCGAACGGACGGGATGATAAGCGGACAGAATACCAAAACGGTGATCCACCGCAGGACGGTGCAGCGACTCACAGAAGTTCAGCCCAGGTCTCGGCCATCAGCAAATAACCCATCTCGTTGAAATGTGCCCAGTCGCCGTTGTAAAAATATTCCGGAAGTTGCAGGGGTGCATTGTAGAATGCCGATTCCAGATCGGCCAGCACGACACCGGTTTCCTGAGCCAGATCGCGGATGTCCAGATTCAGCAGATCGATATCCCCCTGCACATAAGCCCGTTCCGATTCCGGATTCACCGGAGGCAGCGTTGCGATCAGGGGTTCCGCATAAAAGGCCCGGGATTGCTGAATCATATTGTAAAGATGTTCCTTGACATGACAGTCGAAATTGTCGCATCCCGGCGCTCCGGGATCGATTGCATCCACGGTCCCGAACAGGATCAATGTCACGGAGGGGCCATGATATTTCAATGCCTGCTCCATCTCCCAGTCACCCGTGTAGGCATGACCGCCGGGAAACCAAGATCGTTCCGCTTCACAAACCACATTGATCCGATCTCCATACCGGGAACGCAGGGTCCGCTGCAGAATGGGCGGATATCCCGCAAATCCGCTTCCCCACGTGTCGGACCCGTAGCCACCTGTTATGGAATCCCCATAAGCCATGTAACGGTAATTGGCGATTTTTGAGAATTCAAATGGAATGGAAAAACTGCCGTGATGACCGTCGTCTCCAACCGCCGCCACCCGCCATTTGAGCTGCCCGTAGAAATCGTTCCAGATCTGCTGGGTGATCCCATATTCCGAAAAATCAAAATGCGTGTCCGAAAACGTAAAATATTCCAGTCCGTCCGGGAAGACGGCATCACCGTAGATTAACTGCACGTGATATTCCACAGCTCCGTCAACGGGTTCCCAGTTCAATACCGGAACAACACTCTCCGACGGCAATCGGGTATGGTTGGCCGGTGAAGTCGGGGAGGGTTTGTCGAGTGTTGTTTTGGAGAAATAAAAGGATTCGGAATGGGGTCCGGGAACATCGTTCACCTCCAGGCCCCACACCCGCCAGAAAAATGTGTTCACAATCGCATTCCATGCTTCCGGATCCCCGGTGGAAAAATCCAATACCGTTCCGGGAATCCGAAACCAGCCATACGAGGTTTCAAATTCGATGTCCTCGGCAAACTCGATGGCATAACAAACCGCCGTTTCAAGGGAAGACCACGTCAGCACCGGCATCGGATCACCGATACCGAACCGGGCGTCTTTCCCCGGTGTCAGCAAATCGGCAGCCGGAGTAACGCTTTTGGCAAACACCCATACATCACTCCAGTCTGTCCATTCATCCACCTGCGCCCGTACCTGCCAGTAAAGCTGGATGCTGAGTTCATCCCATTCTTCCTGTGACAGAAAATCCGCAAAATCAAGGATGGTTTCCAAAGATTCGAATACAAACCCGTATTGCATATCCGGAGTGAAAGAAAGCAATATTTCATATTTTACCGCATCGGCGATTTCTTCAAATTCAATCCAGACAATCGGATCGCCCGGTACATATCTGTCTCCGTCGGGTGGATGAATCTGCCGGGGAGCGGAACCGGCGGCTAAAGAAAGGGATGACACCCACGCAATCCACCCGATCATCATGGATCCAGGCTTTAAAATGTGCCATAATCTCATTTTACAACCTCCCGGCATGACTATTGAGATATAGCAGGATTGGCAGATGAACTCAATGAATTCGACGCTGTTCCGGTGTCGGAATGATGTGTTTCGATACCCGAATCGAATTTTTGGATTTTTTGTCGGAATTGTATTATAGATATTTCTTCCGGTATTGAAATCCGGATTCAAGGCGATAACCGGAATTCGAGGTGAGGGGAGAAGGCGGATGCGGGTTACAACACAAGGTGAATATGGACTGAGATGCATCATCAATATCGGGAAAAATTGTCACAGGGGTCCGGTATCGATTCAATTCATTTCGGACGACGAGGGGCTGCCCAGAACCTATGTGGAACAGCTGCTCCTGAAGCTGCGACGCCATAAATTGATCAAAAGCGTCCGGGGTGCTCACGGCGGCTACCTCCTCGCCCGACCGCCTGAAACCATAACCGTCCGGCAAATTATCGAAGCGCTGGAGGGGAAGATTTTTGAAATCGTCTGTGAACGGCGAGCCCGAAGCCGGGTCAAATGCAAATATCAGGGGGAAGGCGTCTTGCGGCAGATCTGGAACGAGATCAAAAGCAATTTGGAGGAATTACTGGACAATTACTCCCTGGACAGACTCATCAGAGAGGAACAGTCTCGATACCCCGATCGCACCAATTCCCGAACCTTATCTGAACGATAAATTCCGCAATGCGAATCCGAAGGGTTCGTCGCCCTGGTGCGGACCCGCATATACGAAATCGACCCCGCCGTCCGGAATCACTTCCAGCGCCGTTCCCGGATCCGCCCCTCGCACGCCGATAAACGCATGCCCCGCACCGCTCAACCTGGGATCGAGATGAAGACCCAGAGCGGATAAACTCTTCCAGCCGATCGAATCGATACATTTTTCAGCTCCGGCCAGAGCCACACCACAGATGATTTGACCCCGGGGAAGGTTCTCGATCCAATCGGCCATCCTGGTATTCGCCACCGGATCCGTGACCATATCGAACACGGCAGGCGGCTCAACGGGAGGTATCCGGACCAGATTGTAACCCGGACCGTGCGGTGACAGGTTGATCCCATCGTAAAATACATCCCCGTAAAAACCCGTTCCGGCTGCAGGGCCGGAGCGTACCAAAATCGGCTTGGGTGACTGGACACCGGTTCGGCCGATCCGGGTATCCGTTGAACCTGCACAGATCTCTTCCGGAGGAATGAAACGACGTGAAACCAATGTCCAGATCAAAGCGGTTCTCCGGGGCAGATCAAGGGGCAATTCAAACCGGTACCGGTGCCAACCGGGCAGAATATCCGCAGTGCCGATGATTTGATCCTCAATCCAGAGAGCAACCGACTGGTTCAGGGCATTCCGGCAGTCGATGTAATACATGTCCAGATCAACCGACACCGAGCCATCGGGAATCCCCTGCTCGATGATCACCGGATTGCGCACAGAAACATGGCAAGTGCCGGGCAGCAGGGCCGCGGGGGAAAATATCCAATCGTGACGGATCGGTCGATCCTCCAGACCGGAAATGGAAGTGACCGCCGAGTAAACGGAACCCGACGGGAGCGGTTCCGTTCGGGCCGGCATCGTTTTATCCCAGTCTATCAAGCTTTCAACCGGTTTCCCGTCGAGCAGGTATTGAAGCACACCCGGCAGATTCGACCGATCGGCCCGGTAGACGGTATATGATCCGGCCTTGAAACGGGTTTTGAAGAAACGGGGCCGGTCGAATTTTGATGTTCCTGCCGGGTAACGCCCGATTTCGTAGCGCCCGATCAACCACCCTCCGATATTTTCCCGAATGGAATATTCAAAAAGGTCCAAAAGGTGGGGTGAGGCCAGATGGTTCTGAATGGTCTTCACCCGCCGGGCGGCCGCTGCTTTCCCAATCTGAAACTGCCCTCCGTAATAGGTTCGGCCGGCATGCATGCATCGCTCGGCAAAAGGTGGTATCAGGTTCGGCAGGATGCCATTCCGTTCCGGGCTGAATCGCTCCGGATCGCCTTGAAACATTTCCTCCGGGAACGCCTCTCGTCGTATGGATCTCAGGAGATCTTGATGGGAGGCGTCAAGATACAGCGTGAAACGGCCGTTGTAAATATCCTGCATGTTGTAGGCATCCGTCACAACCGACGTCAATCCCGGCAGGCAGAAAACAGCCAGGACAGCCATGACCGCTTTCCGGTTTCCGGAAAACCGGGAAAAAAGCAGACCGATTCCCCCGGCGCAGGCCAGAAAAAATATAAACCCTCCGCGCAAACCGAATTCATTCTCGTAATCCTGGATAACCATTCCGAATATAACACCGAGAGAAATAACCATCAGGAGAAGAGAACCCGCCGCGGCGGGGAACTGCCGGTTCCGGTTCAGGAAAACACCCGCCAGCGCCATGAACGGAAGCAATCCGAAATTCAACAGAAAAATACGACCCATGTCCACGGGGGAAATGTCGTGGGATCCCCAAACCAAACTGCCCCGGTTCACCGCCAGCATCTCGAGTTTGGTCCAGATACAGAAAGATACGCCAATGATCCCGATCGTTTCCGTCCAGCGCATCCAGGGGATTTCCCGGCGCCGGACCGCCACAGCAATCTCCACACATCCAAGCCATGCGAAAAAAATAACGCCGATAAACATCGAACACCCGGTGACGACCAGATAAATGAATGCCAGGATCGGCTGCACGTGTTTTCGGATCCCGCCGGTTTCCGAAATCAGATGGACTGCGGCAATAAGGAACAGAGCCAGCGCGGTCAGGTGCTGGGGCGTGAACAGAAGCCCCCGGAATAAGGTGTCGATCTGGGGCGGCCCGATTATCCACCGGGTCAGCCCGTCGATGTTCTGGTGGCGGAAATCCCATGGGTTCAGACCCGCCCGGCATCGGGTTACCAGCCAGTAAAACCCTTCGTAACTTCCGCAAAACATGACGGCAAATCCGGTAAAAGCGGCCGCAGGTCTGCTTCCGGACAGCATTCGGACCACAAGAAACACCAGGATTGTGAATGACAGGGCGATCAGGAGATTCATTCCGATCAGGATTCGTTCCGCATCCAGATGGGGTGGTCCCAAGCGGTAACATCCTGCTGCGAACTGGAATACCAGCCAGTAATAATGCAGGGATTCGCCTGCAAAATAGGGATTCCGTGGAGGCATGTGCCCGTGCGCCAGCTCGGTTACGACCGACAGGTGAACGAGAAAATCATGATCGAAATAGGCCCGGTATGCATTGCCCGAAACCGTTTCCTTCCCGATGTTCAAATACGGCATGCCGATCATGCAAACTGCCAGGGCAAGCAATACCCATAACGCCGCGGATTCGCGACGCGCGGCCGATCTGAAGAACCTTTTCAGGGAATCGAACCGATAAACAGAGAGAACCGCAGCGATCGCCGTCGGTAACATCCAGATCAGAGGACTGGTCAATCCAGAATATTGGAGCAGTGAAACGGAGAGGGCGACTCCGGGTATGCCCAGCAGAAAGGATGCAGCCGCCGTTTCAGTAAGGGAAAACCGGGAATGAAAATCCGTTGTACGCAGGATCAGGAAACCGATCCCGCAGGCGCCCGCCGCACCGAATCCCAGAAAAAAAAGCTCGAGTAGCGGGACGGATAACAGGATCAGGAAACCCGGGAAAAGCGGCAGCAAAATGATGAAAAACCACCGTTTCAACACGAAACCCGAACCCTTAATCCAACGGAATAAGCCGCATCCGGCATGTCACCGGATGGATCGGAGAAATGCAGCCAGCAAATGCTTCTGAGCCGGGCGCATCCGGTCGAACTTCAACCGGATATGCCAGACTCCGGGTCGATCTTCCCACTGCTCGATCAATTGCGCTTTTACCCGGATCAGTTCTTCCTCCAGTGCGATGTCCATCTCCAGATCATCCGGATGTGTGATCGGATTGGCCAGGGCAACCAAGGCACCGCTTACCGAAAGATCCAATGTCTTCGCAATTCCCTGCGATACAATCTCCCCCTCACCGCTCTTTTCATAATAGGTCAACAGATTCAGAGATTGGAACCGGACCGAATCCCTGCGTTCTTTGTTTGAGTGCGTGATCATCGATATCTCCATTCTTCCCCGATACGGATGGTATTTCCGTCATCTGCTCCGGTGAACCATTTCCTGATCATCCAGAATCGGGCCTTTTTCCAGACCCCGGATAAACTGATAGACATAAGGATCCCGGGAGGAGGCGATTTCTTCCGGAGTTCCGTAGATGTGTATGCGGCGGTGAATAAGCATGCCCATGTGGGTTGCCAGGCGGAATGCGGTGTTCATATCGTTGGATATGATCAATGTCGTGGTGCCCAGTCGTTTGTTGAGATCCTTGATCAGATCCATGATCGTATCCGCGGTGACCGGATCGAGACCGTCTGTGGGCGCGTCGTAGAAAAGAATTTTGGGCCTGTGAACGGTTGCCCGGGCGATCCCGACTCGCTTCTGCATTCCCCCGGACAGTTCCGCCGGTTTCAAATGCTCGGAATCTTCCAGGTTGACCAGTTTCAACTCGGATACAACCTTGTCCATGATTTCTTCCGGTGTCATTCGGCTATGATTCGAAAGATAAAAACCGACGTTCTGAGCCACGGTCAGGGAATCAAACAGAGCGTTGTTCTGAAACAATGTTCCCGTCTTCAGACGCATTTGAATTTTGTCGTCTTCCGGCATGGTATCAATCCGTTCGCCGTCGATTGTGATTCGACCGCTGTCCGGCCGGATCAGGCCGAGACATAGTTTGACAAGGAGTGTTTTACCCATGGCGCTGGGGCCGAAAATAACCGTTGTTTCGCGTTCCCGGACATGAAGATTCAGGTCCTCAAAAATCCGGATGTTGCCAAACGATTTGGATATATTCTCCAGACGAATCATGAAAGTTATTATGAGTCGGGACGATTCCCGGGTCAACCGGGAACCGGCGGGACCAGTCCGGATTCGATGGAAACGCGGTGCTTGTTTTGCGTCAACGCCGGTCGAAATGTACAATCTGCTTCGGCAGGCGGAGTCAGACGGAAGGAAGGGAGATGGTGCGTTTCAGGATGTGTTATGCGGGGGCAATGGTATTAATAATCTGCCTGCTGTTCATTCAACCCCTGCTGCACCCTGGAAATTTCCAGGGTCATGAAACACCTGCCAAAACGGCAATCCGGGTGAGTCAGCTCGATCTGAACCTGAAATCCGGTCGAATCCCGCCCCGGTGGGCGCCGGATTTTGCAGGCGGCCTGGGCACTCCGTTTTTCAACTTCTACCACCCGTTTTTCCTGTATATTTGCGAAATATTTCATCTGGCGGGCTTCTCCATCCCGCTTTCCATAAACATTGCGATTGCGTTCCTGACTCTGGCTGCAGGTTCGGGCATGTACCTGTTCGCGCGCAGTGTCTGGGGCCCGACCGCGGGCATCGCCGCCGCCGCAGTTTATATCATGTTCCCCTACCGGATTGTCCAGCTGTATATCCGAGGCGCGTATGCCGAGTTCTCCGCCGGTGCAATTCTGCCGTGGGTATTCTGGGCGGGCACCCGATACGCCCAGGCGCGGGAAAAGCGGTCCGGAGCGATTTTCGCCCTGTTCATTTTCGTTCTGGTGCTTTCACATAACAGCATTGCGTTGATGAGTTTCCCGGTAATACTGATGTGGATTCTGACGGGGATTCCCGGCCGGATCATCCGGGGAAGGCGCAGCCGGCTGGCTGCATGGATGGGATTAGGCGTATTATCCGCGTCCTATTTCTGGTTTCCCGCCCTGTACGAGATGCAGTATACCCGTATCCAGGAGATGAAAACCGGGTATTTCCGGATATCCGGCCATTTCGCATACCTGTTTCAACTGATCGGGGACAACTGGGGTTTCGGACCCTCCATCGTTGGACCGGACGATAGACTGCCCCTGCAGATCGGTGTCCTGACATGCTGGTTTTGTGCGGCATCCGCCTGGATTTTGTGGAATGATCCGGTGGAGGGGAGAAGACGGATCCGGTTCTGGACCACTGTTTTTACCGGATTTCTGTTTCTCAACCTGAGCGTTTCGGAACCGGTCTGGAACCTCATCCCGGGGCTTTCATTCAGCCAGTTCCCATGGCGTTCGATGACCATTCTCGCCGTTCCCGCATCCATTCTGATCGGAGCTTTTACCGGTCGCGTCGCATCGTCTGAATCGGGATCCTCCCTGCCGGGAATGATTCTGATATTGATACTGTCCGCATATGGTATTCGATATATCAATGCGCCTTCCCATACGGACCTGAACGGATTGGACTTCAGTCGCACCGCCGTGCGAGCAAACTGGGAAACAACCACCGCGTCGAACGAATACCTTCCGCTCCGGGTCCGGTTGGAACATGCGGGATATCCGGGGTGGAGTGCCAGGGTGCTGTCGGGAAGGGGAACGGTTGAGAAAATCAGAGAACGGGTGGAATCAGTGGAAATTGAAGTGAATGCCGCGACACCGGTGAAAATCGGGTTTTACCGCGCGTTCTATCCGGGTTGGACTGTGAAGATCGACGGAACCGAAACTCCGGTTTCGTCCGGCGCTGAAGGCCGGATCGAAACCACCGTTCCGGCGGGTCGCCATGCGGTTTCAGTCCGGTTCCGGGAAACACCCCTGCGGTTGGCGGCGAATATTCTATCTGCTGCCGGTTTGGCGGTAATTATATTTTTCTTGCTGAACATCCGGATCCGTCCATTGCGCAACCGGAAGGATCCGGGATTTCAGATCCAGTTTCTCTAAAAATGCCACTGCTTCCCGTGCACCGAGCAAATCCAGACGGTTGTGAAGATCCGTTCCGGCACTGAAATAAACCGACCGGTTCCTTGTTTTCAGGAAAAGATCGCCGGCATGACGATAGAATGGAAGTGCGTCTCCCGGACGATGATATGCCTCGTTCAATTCGATGAATATCCGGTGCTGCCGGAAAATCTCGAGCAGTTCATCGGCGGACCGGTGCGGAAACATGATCGGCAGATCGGTGTGCGCCAGTCCTGCCGGGCAGGGGATGTCCTGAAGCAGCGATAACAGATGCGCCAGCGGAATACCGGCCAGGGGGATATCGGAAACATACTCAAACAGAAGAAAATCAAGCTTCGACAGGAATTCATCTCCCGGAAGACACCTGCCGGTCAATTCCAGATCCAACAGGTCGATTTCCAGGGCGGTTAAAACCTTCAACCGGTCTTTCCAACGGGTTCTCACGGTTTCAATCTCATCCAGATAGGCATTCAGCTGGTACGGCTGAAGAGATTTCGTTTTGCGGGTCAGGTAGTGATCCGTGAAAGCGATGCAGCGCAACCCCTTATCGGCGGCCGCCCGGGCAATCTGCATCGGGGAGTGAAATCCATCTGAAAAAGTCGTATGGAGATGAAGATCGATCATTTCATCCGGGAGGAAAAATCATTTCTTGGAGGTGTTGCTGGATGGGAATTGTTTCGGCTTGAAAAATCCAGAGATTTTCGATCGGAGTGTCAATGCTTTCTTTCGACGGGCCTTTTCGTTTGAAATCACCTTCAATTCCCGTTTGGAGAGCAGATGGTTGGGATTCCAGGTCAAAGCCCGTCTGTAATGAACTTCCGCTTCGTCCAGATCGTCCAGCTTCTGAAAGACACGGCCCATCAGGGCATGATAATTGGCGTTCTCATGGTTCATTTTTATCGCTTCCTTGGCGGCCGTTATCGCTTCGCGCTGGATCCGGGGATTCTGGTGATTGGACAGTGCGAGTGCCAGTTTGGCGAAATACTCGGGATTCTCGGCATTAAGCTGAGTGGCGGACCGGAAAAATTCGATGGCCGGGACGACCTCCTTTTTCTGAAGCGCAATAAGACCTTTTTTATATTGAGCTTCCGCCACCTGGATTTCAACATCCACCTTGACCGGCCTGCCGTGATCCTCAGCGTACATGATCGACCGGTCGTAATGGATCCGCTGTTTTTCGTCCTTCAAGACGTTGTAAGCACGGTTTATTTCATTGAAAATACGCTCGAGTTTCGTTTTATATTCCGGGGCGAGATCGTGTCCGTAGCGGTCCGGGTGCATCAGTTGAACCATTTTGCGGTATGACCTTTTGATATCGTCCATGCTGGCGTTTTTAGTGATATAAAGCAGGTCATAGTGAGTCCACCGATCGAGATTCCGGTCATATTCCTCGATCCGCTCCATGATGTTCTTGGGGATACGCGTTTCCTCCATCATCGATCTCCTCAATGCGATTCCGACCAAGCTTGGATGATTTCAGGAACTTTTTCAAATGCCCTGCCCAGTTCCTCGGGTTTTGTACCACCGGCCTGGGCCATGTCCGGTCGCCCTCCCCCGCCGCCGCCCACCAACGCCGCAATCTGTCCGATCAGTTTTCCCGCGTGAAACCGGTCGGTCAGAGAACGGGTCACCGCCATGACCAGATGCACCTTGCCGTTCAGGTCGGTTCCCAGAAGCACGATGCCCTCACCGATTCTGTCCTTGAGTTTGTCGGTCAGATCGCGGATTTGCTCCGGATCGAGTCCCGGCTGCCGATGCAGAACAACCTTGACGCCGTTGATCAACAGAGGTTCGGGTATGGTGGATGTGATTTCCGCTTCCGCAATTTTCATCGACAAATTGTGAATGTCCTTCTGATGCTGCCGCGTCTGCTGCAGAAGCCTGTCAATCCGATCCGGCAACAGCTCTTCATCCGATTTCAATGCCGTTGCGAGAAGGTGCAGAAGCTGTTTCTGTTTCTGGAATTTTTCGAGAGCCGCTTCCCCGGTAACCGCTTCGATGCGGCGGACACCGGCGGCAATACTCGATTCAGATAAAATGGTGAACAGCCCGATATCCCCGGTGTGGCGGACATGCGTGCCGCCGCACAGTTCGTTGGAAATCCGGTCTATCTGAATGACACGCACCCGTTCACCGTACTTCTCTCCGAACAGCGCCACGGCATCCATCTTGAGCGCTTGTTCCAGATCCGTCTCCAGGGAATCGACGCGGCTGTTGGCCATGATCGCCCGGTTAACCAGATTCTCGATCCGTTCCAGCTCATGGGATTCCGTGGCTGTGAAATGAGTAAAATCAAATCGCAATCGCTCCGGAGATACCATGGAGCCGGATTGCTTGACATGATCCCCGAGCACCTTCCGCAGAGCGGCATGCAGAAGATGTGTTGCGGTATGGTTTCTGGCCGTCGACGCTCGCCGATTTGCGTCCACCGACGCCTTGACCGTCTCGCCGGTCTCTAATGTGCCGCGAATCGGTCGGCCGAGAACCGCGGATCGGTCAAGCGTGATTTTGACGGTGTTCTCAACCTCAAAACAGGCCGTGCCGGTCGTGATGAAGCCGGTGTCGCCGACCTGGCCGCCCGATTCCGCATAGAACGGCGACGGGTCGATGATCAGACTGGCTTCCTGTCCGGGGCTGCACCGTTTTGCAGGACGGTCATCAATCAGTATGGCTCGAATCGACGACTCGGTTTCCAGTGTGCGGTAACCCTCAAACCGGGTGGGCGGCAATGTTTTAAGCAGCGACTCGACTTCGGAGGAAATGTGATCAGTAACCGGCGGCTTCCAAGCATTCCTGGCGCGTTCCTTCTGAGTTTCCATCGCCCGTTGAAATCCGGCTTCATCGACTTTCAGACCTTCCTCATGCGCAATTTCCAGGGTGATGTCCAGTGGAAATCCATAGGTATCATACAGTTTGAATACCTGATTGCCGGGAATAACATTCCGGGATTTCGCCTTGACCGATTCAATCAGTTCCATCACCATCGGCAGTCCCTGATTCAGAGTTTTGAAAAACCGCTCCTCCTCAGCCTCCAAAGTCCTCTGGATGCTCAGCCGGTTCGTCTCCAGCTCCGGATACGGGCCCCTCATGATGTCCACGACGGTCATGGCCACTTGATGCAGGAACGGATCGGAGAACCCCATCTTTTTTCCGAACCGTACGGCCCGACGGATTATCCGCCTTAGAACATATCCCCGCCATTCATTGGACGGCAGAACCCCATCCGCGATCAGAAAAGCACCCGCCCGGGCATGATCGGCGATCACCTGATAGGGGGTGACGAAGCGGTTCCGGATGGTTTCGTCGTGATTGCCGATCTGGGCGATGGTATCCAGTATGGGAACGAACAGATCGGTGGCGTAATTGGACGGTGCATTCTGCATGACCGCCGTGATGCGTTCCAGCCCCATCCCGGTGTCGACATGCTTTTCCGGCAGGAAACCAAGCCGGCCCTGTTCATCTTTGTGATACTGGATGAACACCAGATTCCAGATCTCGGTGAACCGGCGGCAGTCTCCGTTCACGCTGCAGACATGATCCGCCCGGTGACTCAGATTGCAGAAATCGGGTCCCCGGTCAATATGAATCTCCGTGCAGGGTCCGCACGGTCCGGTATCGCCCATCTCCCAGAAATTGTCCTTGCGGCCGAAATATAGAATGTGATCCGGATCAATACCCGTTTCGTCCGTCCATATCAAGGCGGCTTCATCATCCCGGGGGATTTCCCCCAGATCGTCTTGAAAAACGGTTACCCAAAGCTTTTCTTTGGGGAGATTCCAGACGGACGAGAGAAGTTCCCAGGCCCAGGTGATGGTTTCTCGTTTGTAGTAATCGCCGAAAGACCAGTTTCCCAGCATTTCAAACAGGGTATGATGGTGGGGTGAAATTCCAACTTCATCCAGATCGTTGTGTTTTCCGGAAACACGCATGCATCTTTGGGCGTTCACGACGCGGCGGTATTTCGGTTTTTCCTTGTCGAGGAATATGGGTTTGAATTGATTCATACCGGCGTTGATAAACAGTAGCGAAGGTTCTTCCGATAGATACAATGGGCTTCCGCGGACAACGGTATGGTCCTTGGATTTGAAAAATTCAAGATATTGCTGCCGGATATCCTGTGATCTCATCGATCCTTCTCCCTGGAACAATTGCGCACATTAGTGACTTGAGAAAGGAATTCCCGAAGGCCGCCGAAATGGATGCATCTTCTCAATTGACATCAAATTGATTGGTGAATTCAAAATCCGGATTGTCCGCTTCCGGTTTGTCCTGTTCGGACCGTTTCGAAACTTTCCGATGAATATTGGATGATTCCGAAATCATCTGCTCCATATCGTCCAGCGCCATGTCAGCCGTGGTGGTGATACCCTTGAATTTCAAGGCGAAATCATCCGGGTTCGAACACCGCCGGAGCGCTTCCTGATAGTTGACCAATCCCGATTTGACCAGAAAACGAAGGGATTGATCGAAACTCTGCATCCCATACTGGGATACACCCTGCTCGATGGAATCCCGTATCGAACCTGTTTTCAGGGGATCGATGATACAGTCCCGGATCAATGCCGTGGATCGCATGATTTCAACCGCGGGGACACGACCTTTTTCATCCGCCTGCGGGATCAAACGCTGGGAAATGATTCCTTTCAAAACGGAAGCAAGCTGCAGACGGATCTGCTGCTGCTGGTGGGGGGGATAAAAGGCGATGATCCGCTGAATCGTTTCGATGGTATCCGTGGTGTGCAGCGTGCTGAAAACCAGATGCCCGGTTTCGGCGGCCGCCAGTGCGGTCTCGATGGTGGCGAAATCCCGCATCTCACCGACCAGAATAACGTCCGGATCCTGCCGCAGAGCCGCCCGCAACGCGTCGGAAAAGGAAAAGGTGTCCGTCCCGAGTTCGCGTTGATTGATCAGTGATTTTTTGTCACGGTGCAGATACTCGATGGGATCTTCGATGGTCATGATATGAACGGTCCGGCGCTCGTTGATCGTGTCGATCATGGAGGCGAGCGTGGTCGATTTCCCGCTCCCGGTCGTTCCAGTGCACAAGATCAGTCCCCGCTCCTCCAATGCCATGTTGATCAGTGTCTTGGGCAGGTGCAGTTCCTCGATGGTCCGGATCCGCATGGGAATTACCCGGAATACGACTCCCACAGTGCCCCGCTGGCGGAAAATATTGACTCGGAACCGACCCAGACCGGGAACGCTGTAAGCCAGATCTATTTCATTGTTCCGCTTGAATTTCTCCTTCTGATAATCATTCATGATCTCGAAAGCGATCGAAGTGGTTTCTTCCTGCATCAGCCGCTTCTTTTCGAGCATGGGAACAAGCACACCATTTAATCGCATGACCGGTTGCCTTCCGACTTTGAGATGTAAATCGGAGCCTCCCCGTTCAACAGTGACTCTGAGGAGTTCTTTGATCTCCATGGTTTGCTCCTTTGCTGGAAACGTCGGTGCGGCCGTCTCCAGACCCTAGTCTAAGAAGCGCGTGCCGGTCCGTCAAGTGGAGGGCACAGGATCGGGTTTATTTGGTCTGAGTTTTGTTCCAGAAGGGATAGTCCCCGGATTCTTTTATTTTCTTTTCGATCTTGGCCGCGATGTCTCCATGCTCGGCCAGAAAGCGCTTGGCATTCTCCCGACCCTGTCCCAGCCGGGTTTCACCGTAGGAAAACCATACACCGCTCTTGGCAACAATATTATTCTCCAGCGCCATATCCAGAAGACTGCCTTCCCGGGATATTCCCCTGCCATAAATCACATCGAATTCAGCCTTACGGAATGGAGGAGCCAGTTTGTTCTTGACCACCTTCACCACCGTGCGGTTTCCAATGACATCTTCACCTTCCTTGATCGACGAGATCCTCCGGATTTCACATCGCAAGGAAGCATAGAATTTCAATGCCCGGCCGCCCGTGGTCGTTTCCGGGTTGCCGAACATGATGCCGATTTTTTCACGAAGCTGGTTGATGAAAATGAAACAGGTGTTTGATTTAGAGATGGTGGCGGCGAGTTTCCGGAGAGCCTGGGACATGAGTCTCGCCTGGAGACCGACATGACTGTCGCCCATTTCCCCCTCGAGCTCCGCCCGGGGTACCAGTGCAGCCACGGAATCGACGACAATGACATCCACCGATGCGCTTCGCACCAGAAGTTCGCCGATCTCCAGTGCCTGTTCACCGGTATCCGGCTGGCTGATCAGCAACTCGTCTGTGTCCACTCCCAGATTACGGGCGTAACCGGCATCCAGAGCGTGCTCCGCATCGATGAATGCGCCGATGCCGCCCTGCCGCTGGGCTTCGGCGATGACATGAAGCGCCAGAGTAGTTTTACCGGAGGATTCGGGACCATAAATTTCCACGATCCGGCCCTTGGGGAATCCACCTACTCCCATTGCAATATCCAGAGCCAGACAACCGGAAGATATGACCGGAACATCGAATACCAGTTCCCGGCTGCCCAGTTTCATGATTGTACCTTTACCGTACTGGCGCTCAATCTGATCCAGAGTGCTCTTCAATGCGCGCTGCCGCGTTTCACTTAAATCAGTCATCATTACCTCCAATACCGGTGACGAGCGGTGAATGGTATAATCGGGTATACCGTGCGCCTTCGGGAGACAAAGTGCTTTGAAAAAGCGTTAATCCGGTTACCGTGAAGGGGGGAGTCGTGTCCGCCGGAATCTGGCGGATGACAGATTCCAGGTCGTCCGTCGACCGGGGATCCCGGAATCGAGCCAGTGTCAAATGCGGATGCTCCTTTCGCTTTTCCCTTCCATATCCATAAGATACCAGATGTGCCCAGATGGTTTCCACCAGACGATAATGAATATCCGGGGTATCACGGAAACCGATCCACAGCACGCGCGGATGCCGGATATCCGGAAAAACACCCAGACCCCGCGGAGTCAGCCGGTAGTGATTAAATTCCCGCATCCATTCTCGCATCGCATTGCCGATATTATCAATTTTGGACCGGGACGTCTCGCCCAGAAATTTCACGGTCAGATGGATCCCCTCGGGCTGGACCCAGCGCGCCCCCGGAAGAAGCGGTTTCAGGGCCGATTGCATTTCCGAAATCGACCGCTTGACTGCACCGGGCAGATCGATCGCGATGAAAGCCCGTATCCGCTCCTTATCCGGCATGCCGTTTCCCGCCGGCATGAAACCGGTTGGCATCCGGGTCAGTTGGAGACGATATACGGCCAGAGATCACTGACGTTTCCGGACCGGTCCGTCGCTCGTATCTGGAGAAGCAGCGGGTAGGGCGGAAGGTACCCCGTTCCTTCCGGAGCGTTGTATTGGCCGGGCATTGAAAGATCCAGTCCGAAAAGGCAATCTCCAATACCGTAGTCCTCTACATTGCCGTTGTCTTGAAAATACATACCGGTCGGAATGCCCGAAACACACAGCTCGACATTCAGAATGTCTTCGTATCCATCGTCGTCGGTGACGATGGCCGTGATGCAGTGATGCGGTCCGAACTCATAATCCGCAGCCGGATACATCTGGTAACCGGCAGCCAGGATGCGGGGACGATTCGGTCCGGGAGCTGTATATGGTGGCAGACCCCACTCCGTTTCCACCCGGAACTTCATCGCTTCGGCTTCGGCAAAGCGCATGAAGGTATCGGGAATCGATTCGCCCGGACGATCATCCAGAACATGCAGATACGGCCAGCTGAAACTCTTGTGACCGGCTGTATCGGTTGCCACCAGCTCGATCAGGTATTTCCCCTTTGGCAGGTCCCCGGGACCGATGGGAAGCTTCAGGGCATACAGGCCGTCACCGGCGCTGAAATCGCCGTGCATCCCGTCGTCATACAGGAAGACACCCAGCGGAGTGCCGTAATAGTACAGTTCCACCTGCCGGGTGTCACCCTGTTGATCCACCACGAAGGCCAGAATCGTCAGGTTCCCTCCGGCGGCTTGATGCAGATCGGTTCGATACATGCCAGCCCACCAGATCTCCGGTTTCGTGTTGAGGGGTGTCACCTGCAGCCATTCGGCATAATCGGAATAATTCCCGGTGAAATCCTGTGACACAACCGACACGTTCACCTGTTCGCTGTTGTCCAGACCCCTGACCGTTATGACCGGCGGATCACCCAGAGCTTCCTTTGAGTATAGAATTTCCTGATAATCCACTCCGTATTCCCGGTTCCAGCATACCCAGTAACCATATAGATCGGTGTCCAGGATCGGATCGCTGTTCGATGCCCACTGGAGGATGTATCCGTGATCGATCGCCTGGACGTTCAACCCGGTGGGCACGCTGGGCGGAACTTCGTCGATGGTTGTGAACGAAAAAATATAATCATCCGTGGGGGATTCCTGCGGTTTGCCGTCGTTGTTGCCGTCAAACTGATTGCTGTAGTTGTCCCGCAATCCTTCCGAACCACCCCGCAGAATGACGGTATATTCCGTGTCCCGTTCCATTTGCAGGGGATCAATCCGGACTTTCTGGTTGTTGCTTAGTGCGAACAGGGAATAGGGAACCAGGATCTGGCCTTTTTTCAACAGGATGTTTTCATAGGTGATGGTCGCCGAATCCACCGGTTTGTTGAACGTGACGGTGATGGATTCATCCTGCTGAATCCTGAATTTGCCGCCGTTCGCCGGATAGACGGTTGTGATCTTGAGCATCGAGAAATCCCGATTGCTGATCCATAAATCCAGACCCGACGCGCCGCTGCCTTCACTGCCGGCTATGATATCCGGCAATCCGTCCCGGTTGAAATCGGCGATGTCCACGCCGATGTAGTCCCCGTCTGTTGCCGGTGCACTCATCGTTGAAAAGGAAACGGTTCCGGCCGAATTGAGTGTGGTGGAGTAGGCAAGAACACCGGCGCCTTCCGTGGCCAGAACGACATCGGGAGTTCCATTGTTGGTCATGTCTTCGGTGGCGATATCCCGGATCTTGCCGTTTGTGAACCATCCGTGATTGTAGACGCAATAGACCGACCGGCTTCCATGGGAGAATCCCACCGCGGCCCCGTGGCCGTCCTCACCGGCGACATAATCGATCTTGGCATCCAGATTAAAATCGATCGTGGAAATCCCATAATAGTGATCCCAGCCCGATGGATCGACATAGGCATAGGAGTGAACATATTCGACTCCCATCGGTCCACCCGGATCTGCCCAGTGCGTATGGATCCCGGGATTTCCGACTTTTCGGGTCGATACGATGTCCAGATACCCGTCAATGTTGATATCCGCGGCTTCGACACCCCAGTAGTTGAAATCCGTGTTGTTCACCAAAATAACATTGTCTTTGCTGAATCCCCCGTTGCGGTCGTTCAGATAAATTATGACGCCCGGTTTTTCCGGTCCCTCGGTGTTCTTGGCCGCCACCAGATCCACATATCCGTCCCGGTTGATATCCGCGGGATACAAATCCCAGTAGCTGCCCGTCGTGATATCCGACA
The DNA here is from genome assembly GCA_016927905.1 of candidate division CSSED10-310 bacterium. Taxonomy (GTDB): domain Bacteria; phylum CSSED10-310; class CSSED10-310; order CSSED10-310; family JAFGJC01; genus JAFGLW01. Next base: position 171,055 of record JAFGLW010000030.1, read on the forward strand.
TGTTGGTGCTCCACTCCCAGTTCGCCCCGGCCAGCCAGACACCCATACCGGATGTTTTATGCCCGCCGGCGATGTCCGATCTCCCGTCAATGTTGAAATCAGCCACCGCAATGGCAAAAAAACCGGACTGGGCATCCTGCGGTCCGTTCCGGTTGATGAACCCGCCCAGATTGTCACCTTCCCAGACCCAGATCCCGTCCTTGTCCTCCTCGATGTTGGCCGCGGCGATGTCCAGTTTGCCGTCAACATTGAAATCTCCGTGAGTCACCCTGGCAAACAACCCGGCCGATATCGGCGTGTAATTCCAGCCGGTCCAGGTGAACTTGTCGACGTCGTCCCCTTTCCAGACATGGATACCGTCAAACGCCTTGCTCGCTGCAATCACGTCCGGATTGCCGTCGAAATTGAAATCGGTCGACCCCAGAATAGCATTCCACGAACTCGATTCCTGGGGCGACGTCTCCGCCGTCCAACCGTAAATTCCGTTGCCGCGCCATATCCGGAGACCTTTGTCTTCATCATTGGATGCAAATAAATCCAGGTTGCCGTCATTGTCCAGATCGGCGGTATCGATATTGGAGAAATGACTGTTGTACAGAGGGCCTCTCCCGGTCAGGAACGTGAAGAAATCCTCCAGATCATAATCTTCCGGTCCGTCAAAAATGGTGAATTCAACTTCACCGTTATCCGAAGTGTACAGTTCACCGACAGTGGCGGTTCGAGTCTGCATCTGACTCACATCGCCGAACACCGAAAACATCCCGCCGTCCGCCGCTTCGCCGATGCAGCGTATCGTCCATTTCTCGGTTTTGGTCGCCGAATTCGATACCTTGACCGCACTCATCGAACCGTTTCCGGTGTTCTCCCGGTCCGGATCGGGGATGCTGGCTTTCGCCCGGTGAAACCAGGTTCCGTCGTCACGCAGGTAAAATATGGATATCCCCCTGTTGACGCTGGTCGCAGCGACATCGATCCGGCCGTCTTTATTGTAATCACCCAGAACCAGGGATTCGAAACCGGTTTCGCCTTCCGGTCCAAAATCAGCGCTCCAAGCTCCATCATCCATCCCAAGCCAGGCATGCACACCGGTGACTTCGCTGCATGCAACAATATCCAGTTTCCCGTCCCGGTTGATGTCCATGATTGCGAAGTCGTTGGCAAATTCGGTAAATTCCGGACCGGCACCCTCCACCCAGCTTATCTGAATCGTTCCGGATCCGTCGTCATCCGCCTCCATATTGTAATAAACTTTGAATCCCGAGCCGAGAGCGGCCACGATATCGGTCGTTCCGTCGTGATTGATATCGCCCAAATCGAACATTTGGCAGGCACCGACATCGGCCGGGCCCTCATCCGCTGACCATGTGTTCCGGAATGTCGTCAGTGTGAACTGGTCGCCACGGTAATAGGATCCCGAGATCATACACCCGTACAGCTCGCCGCACCAGGTTCCCAGCCACCCGCCAGGATTGGCCTGATCGAATGGCGGTTGAGACCCGGAAACCTCTCCCATAACATTCCAGATATTTCCATCATCGTATGTGAACGTCCACACTTCGGTATTGATCGCCGTGGGCCAGTTGGCATTCAGATTGATGGTCATGATGCCGGGATTCCAGCCCTGTGCGGCGGTCCGGTTATGCTGGCCAACCTTGAATCCGATGTTGGACATGACCGGTCCGGCCTGCAGGAACACATCGATCCCCTCCGGACCGCACCCGATTATATCGATCTGCCCGTCACGGTTGAAATCGGCAGTATCGACTGCCAAATAGGCGGAATCCGTTCTGGGTCCACCGGGCGAATGAAAATGCCATTTATCGCCGGACCGGACCCGCGGCGTGCCTTTCTGCCCCGGATCTATTTCGATTGCATAACGGTAAAGACCGTCATCCATGTATTCACCCAGTTCCAGGGGTTCATACGGGACGTCATTGAACAGTTTGGTGTACTCGCCGCCGGTACCGTGGTAATCAGCCATGACTTCGAAAGTTGGCGGAATGGTCACAACCACGAATATGTCTCCCGGAGCCGGCGAACCACCGCCTTCGATTGAGCACAACAGGCTGATTTCCCCCCGCGGACTCGTATAGGTCATGTTCAGATACATGTAGCTGTTCTGCTGAGCGCCGTAATAATTGCAGCTCACCGCGAAACCGCTCACACTTTGATTGTATGTGAACGTCCATTCCAGCTTCTTAAAATGATAATAATCCGGCCAGGTCCCGACCTTGACCGCTTTGTAAGTGTGGATTCCGGAAACCGTATAAGTGTTGTAAACATTCGCATCGTCGATGCAGACGATATCCCATTCGGCCATCATGTTTCCCGGATTCCCGCACAAAACCCTCCATATATGGGGAAGCGATGCCGGGGGGTCAGCCGGATCGGGATACGGAACGCTGGGTGTGTATCCCGTTATTCCGGAAATGGAAGACAAACTCCAGTTGTAGGAATTGCCCGATTGTTCTGCGTATCCAAGCCATACAGGCAATCCGGATGCGGGCGAATACGGTTCCGTCGCATCCGGATTCGCTCCGACGACATCAATGATACCGTCCAGGTTGAAGTCCGCCAGGGCCACACTAGACCATTCCTCATAAAAAATGGGGCTTGCCTGATCCGTCCAGTTTGTGTTCGCACCGGTTCCGGAACCGGCCAGATAAAAAGGAAGGAAAACAAAACTGAATACGAAAAGTTTTGCACGTGATTTCATATTGATTACTCCCGTGTCAATAATATTCATGTTATCGCTCACTTCGAATTGTAAATAGATGCGTTGTGCAAGTCAAATATGAACTGAATTGAGTGTGATTATATTTATGGGCCATGAAGGAATCGAACCTTCAACCTTCGGATTAAGAGTCCGCTGCTCTGCCTGGTTGAGCTAATGGCCCCGGGCGCTGACCATAGCGATTTCCCGATCGGGTTGTCAAGAGTCGGTCTGTTCATCAATGGCGGGTCGTGGTAAATTATGCGGCATCGGATGGAGATCTGCGCTGGGGCATGACGGGAGAATGAAGCGGGAATTGAAGCTGCTGATTGTGGCCGGGGAAGCATCGGGGGATCTGCATGGGGGTGCTCTGGCACGCAGCATACAAACCATCGCTCCCGATACCCGGTTGTTCGGAATCGGCGGTGAATCCATGCGGGATGCCGGCGTGGACATAAGAATCGACGCCCGGGATCTCGCCGTCACGGGTTTCACGGAGGTCACCGGCAGGATATTCACCATATGGAAAGCCATGCGGTGGGCGGTTGACGCATGCCGCCGTGAGAAACCGGATGCGGCTGTTTTGATCGATTACCCCGATTTCAACCTGCGCCTGGCAAAACGGCTTCACCGCCTGGGTGTGCGCATTGCGTATTATGTCAGCCCCCAGTTATGGGCCTGGCGGCCGGGAAGGGTCAAAACCGTTTCAGAGTGCGTCGACCGCATGATCGTGCTGTTTCCGTTTGAAAAGGGATGGTATCAGCAGCGGGGCGTGGATGCCAGGTATGTCGGCAATCCAGTCGTCGACCGGATGCGCCATTTCCCGAACCACATGGAAAGCCGGCGCAGACTGGATATCGGGGAAGACAGATTTCTGATAGCGCTGATGCCGGGCAGCCGCCAGAACGAAATAAAACGGATTCTGCCGGTCTTTGCAAGGGCTGCGGTGCGGATCCGGAACGAATTTCCGGTTGATTTCATCCTTCCGGTCGCTCCCTCGATTCATCAATCGTATCTGCAACGCTTTCTGGATGCTTCCGGCGTGTCGATCCGCCTGTCCTCAGAACCGTCCCCCGTCGCCCTCAAAGCAGCTGATTTCGCCTGGGTCACATCGGGAACCGCCACGCTGGAAACCGCCCTGGCGGGAACACCCATGATCGTTGTATATAAAACCAGCACGATCAGCTATCTGTTGGCACGCATGCTGGTGAAAGTCGATCATATCGGCATGGTCAATCTTGTGGCGGGAGAAGAAGTCGCACCGGAATTGATTCAGGGCCGCGTGACACCGCGCAATCTGGTGATGTTAACCCGGCCCGTTCTGGAAAACAGGGCGTCTCTTGAACCCCTGTGGAGGAACCTCGCAGCGGTCAACCGCGCGATGGGAGAAGGCGGCGCATCGGACCGGGCTGCTGAGGAAGTCATCGACCTTTGCAGCAGCGATGGGTAACGGGGAGTATTCGTGTATTTAGCTTATACCGTTCTGCTGGCGATTACAATGATACTGGCTTTGCCATGGATACTGGTGCAGATCGTGGCTAAAAAGAAATTCCGGCGGGGTTTCATGGAACGAATCGGCCGTATCAAATATCGTTCCGGTCCCCGCCCGCCCGGGGGTGCCCTGGTCTGGTTCCATGCATCGAGTGTGGGGGAAGTGCTCGCGGCCATGCCGGTGATCCGGAGGATTCAAGCCGTTCGACCGGATGCCAGACAGGTTCTATCAGTCGTGACCGATACCGGATATGAGATCGCCCGGGAGAAGATCCGGGAGCTGGATTATGTTTTTCGGGCACCGCTGGATTTTCCCTGGATCGTTTGGAAGGTTCTGAACAGCCTTGAACCAGCCTGCCTGATCATCCTGGAAACCGAATTATGGCCTGGCCTGATCTGCCTGACCCATGATCGGGGTATTCCGGTTCTTCTGATAAACGGCAGAATATCGGACCGGACATTTCCCAGGTACCGTAAAGTCGCAGGTCTTCTGAAAAGGATTCTCCGCCGGATCGATGCCGTTGCCGCGCAAAGCCCAACGGACGCGGACCGGTTCATCCGGCTGGGAGCCCGTCCGGAACGGGTCATCGCCAGCGGGAATGTAAAATACGATCAACCGGAAATGCCCCTCCAGCCCGAAGATCGGGAATCACTCCTGAAAGCACTCAACGCGTCCCGTGAATCAAGAATCATCGTAGCGGGAAGCACGCACGAAGGCGAGGAAGAGATTTTCCTGTCGGTTTACAGGCGGCTGAAGGATGATTCCGCGGATATCAAGTTGGTTCTGGTGCCCCGGCATCTGGACCGGCTGGATTCCATCCGGGTTCTGCTGAACGATATGAACCTCGAGTACCGGTTGCATTCGGAGTCGAGTCCGGCTCGGGATTCCCGGAACCCGGATATTCTCCTGGTGGACAAAATGGGGGAACTGACCCGGTTTTATGCTCTGGCCGATATCGCTTTTGTAGGCGGGAGCCTGGTCGATATCGGCGGACATAATGTTCTGGAGCCTGCCATTGCCGGGAAACCGGTTCTGTTCGGTCCACACACCCAGAATTTCCGCAGCGCCGTCGATCAGTTGCTTTCCCGCAGCGCCGGCATCGAGGTTGCCGATGCCGGAGATCTTCTGGAGACTTTGCGGGGATTGCTGGCGGATCCGGAAAGATGCCGCGAGCTTGGATCGCGGGCCAGGGAGGTGGTACGGGAGAATTCTGGAGCGGTTATCCGGGCGACCGACCTGATCCTGGAATTTATCCCCGGGGCCGATGCGCCGGCAGACAGTGCTGTGGAACCAAAACAACATCAGCGGCGTCCGGAGGATTGTCTGTTTGAGTCACCCCGCACACCGGCCGACCGCCTGCTGCACGGGGCTGCATGTATTCTCCAGCCCGTTTATTCAGCGGCCGTCCGGAGCCGTAATGTACTCTATTCGCGCGGTGTTCTCCGTTCACACCGCGTGGATGTTCCGGTTGTGAGTATCGGTAATCTGACGGTCGGCGGAACCGGGAAAACACCCCTGACCCTGCTGACTGCCGGGATTCTGACTGAATACGGATGCCGACCGGTTGTGCTGATGCGCGGGTACGGCGGTAGAAAAGGCCGAGTTCCGGAGCTTGTTCCGGTTGACGGAAATTACAGAGATTGGGGCGATGAACCGGTCATGATACGGAGGGAACTGAAAGATGTCCCGGTGGTCGTATGCCGGGATCGTTTCGCCGGGGCCAGATGGACAACCAGAAATGTTCCATGCGACTGCTTCATCCTGGATGACGGATATCAACATATCCGCCTGGAACGGGATTACAATGTGCTGATCCTCGATGCCCGGAAACCAATCTCAGACGAAAAAATACTCCCAGCCGGCCGGTTGAGGGAACCGGTCAGCGGCTTGTCCCGGGCGGATGCGGTCGTCTTTTCCCATTCGGATGCCCGCTGTCCCGATTCCCGTGACCTGGAACTGATCCGGAAGTTCAACCCGGAATCGGAGATATACCTGGGAAATCACGAATTAAGCGGATTGAGATGGGCAGGCACTTCCCGGTCATTCGATCTGGATCTGGAAGGTCAATCCGGAGGTGTTCTTACCGCCATAGCCGATCCGGATGCTTTCATCCGGACAGTTGAAAATCTGGATATCAAAATCTGCTCGAAAACGATATTTCCCGATCATCACCCGGTATCACCAAGTCAATGGCTGGATGCGGTTGAACAGACCACAAAAACAGGAGGAAAATACCTTTTCACTACATTCAAAGATGAGGTGCGGTTGCCCCGCAACGCCAGAGATTATAAAATTCCCATCCTCGTCGCCGATATCACATTCAGGATTCAACCTGAAGACGAATACCGGGAACAATTGAAATCGCTGTGCATCCGGGAATGAAATTTGAGTCGAAAACCAAATGCCTTCTGAACGACACCGTCGGCCTGATGGTCATCAGTATCATCGGCATTCTGCGTAAAATGCCTCCGGCCTGGACCCGGACAGTGGGATCAATGCTGGGTTCCCTCGCCCATCTTCTCCGGATCCGAAGCGGGATCATCGAAAAAAACTTGAAAATCGCTTTTCCGGAATTGCAGTCATCCGGACGGAAAAAACTCAAGCGGGAGGTTTATCGGCATTTTGGAGAATTTCTCGGTGCGTGGTTGAGTTTCAACCGGATCGGTCTGGACACTTTGAATTCCGCGGTGAAACTGAACAACATCGAATGCCTTCATCGGGCATTCAACCGAGGTAAAGGCGTTTTCTGCGCGACCGCACATTTCGGGAACTGGGAACTGGCCGGGCGAATCCTGCCGCAGTACTGCCCGGATTTTTATCTTGTATTAAAGGAGTTGAAAAACCGTAAACTCAATGAATACTTCGAAAAACTCCATCTTGAATCCGGCATGAAGAGCATCTATTCAAAGAAATCGGGAGTGCAGATCATTCGAGGCCTGTCGAAAAATGCGGCTGTCGGGATACTGATGGATCAGAATGCGGGAAGCAGGGGGATTTTCGTTCCGTTCTTCGGCCGCCCAACCTCGTTTCACCGTGGACCGGCTCAGATCGCCCTGAAAACGGGTGCCGCCATCATCACTCTTTTTGCCCTGCCCGAAAACGGCGGCTGGACCATCACGTTCCGGGAAATCGAAACGGCGCTGTCCGGAGATGTGGAATCGGACACTGCCCGGATCATGGGTGAATATGCGGCTCAGTTGGAAGGACATGTCCGGAATCATCCCGGTTTCTATTTCTGGTTTCACAATCGGTGGAAGGTTGATCCGCCTTCGGAGGAGACGGATTGATACCGGGAAACAGCACGATTGTCGTAGGACTGCCCAACTGGATCGGGGATGCGGTGATGTGCACCGCCGCGCTTCATTCCATCCGCCGGTCCCGTCCCGATCTGAAAATTATTGCCGTCAGCAAGCCATGGGTCAGCGAACTGTTCAGACATTGTCCAAGCGTCGATCAAAACATTGTTTATCATCACCGGAACGGATTGATGCGGGCGCTGGATACGGCGTCTCTGTGCCGCACCCTGCATTCCCACCACCCGGCAGCCGCCATTTTGTTCCAAACATCCTTCGAATCGGCACTGGCCGTCTTCCTGGCAGGCGTTCCCGTGCGGATCGGACAGCCGACGGACAATCGCAGGCTGTTTCTGACGCATCCGATCAAACTGACCGAAGCGGAAACCCGGTCGCATCAGGTTGTGCGATACCTCACGGTCGCCCGGGCCGCCGTGGGAACAATCCCGGCGGACAGTTGTCCATCCGTGAATCTGTCTGACCGGGACCGGCGGGACGCAGCCGCATTATTGAAACCGCTTGCACGGAACGGACCCCTGATCACCCTTGCTCCCGGAGCCGCATTCGGACCGGCCAAAAGATGGCCACCCGACCGCTTTGCGGAATTCATCCGGCGGGCACAGGTCGACTGGCGGGCTGATGTCGTGATCTGCGGCGGTCCCGGGGATGGATCCATCGCCGATCGAATCATCCGGGATACCGGATCTTCCGTGGTCGATCTCACCCGTAAAGCGTCGATACTGGTCCAGGCGGCGGTCATCGAGCAGTCGGATCTGTGCGTGTCCAACGATTCCGGATTGATGCATCTGGCGGCCGCAATGAATACCCGGGTGGTGGCTGTTTTCGGGCCCACGGTTCCGGGAGTTACAGGTCCCTGGGGTAATGGACATATCATTTTGCATGAGGCCGTTCCATGCGCACCCTGCAGATACCGGGAATGTCCGGTGGATCATATCTGCATGACCCGGGTCACGGTGGATTCGATGATCCTGGCGGCAGGTGAAATCTTAGGAGAAAAAACGGAATCATCATGATATAGTCATTCAAATGATCACCCGATCTCCAATGCACCGGCTCAAAAAAACAATCATGACTTCGGTTCTCATGACCACGGCGATGATCCTGTCCGGAACCGCATCCGCGGAACCGTTCACCGTCTCCGCCAACCCCATTTTTGATCAGGGGGAGGAGCTGGTGTTCGGGGTGTCCTGGATGGGGATACATGCCGGAACCATCACAATCACCCTGGAAGATCCCGGATCTTTCCGGTTTCAGCCGGCATTCAAGGGCACGGTCATCGGAGAAACATCCAAGACCTTTTCGGTGTTTTTCCGGGTCAGAGATGTCATTACATCGATTTTTTCCAAAGAAGGCATGCTGTCTCTTTACTACAACAAGAATATCCGGGAGGGAAAATACGGAAAAATCCGGACAACGGTTTATGACCAGAGTAATCAGATCGCCATCACCAACAACAAGGTCCTGGAAATCCTGCCCGAATCCAGAGACCCGATCGCCTGCATTTTCGCACTCCGGACCGTTCCCCTCGAGATTCCTTCCGTGATCCGGATGAATGCCAATTCGGATGGCAAAAACTATCCCGTGGAAATTAAACTGGCCGTCCGGGAAGAAATCGACACGCCGATCGGGAAAATGAATGCGGTCAAATGCGAACCGCTGCCCACATGGGAAGGCCGGGTGTTCGAAAAAGATAAGAGCCAGGTTGTATTATGGCTTTCGGATGACGAATACAGAGTTCCACTCAAGATCTGGACGAAGGTGAAAATCGGGTCCATCAGCGCCGAACTGATCGCCCGCAAAGGACCGGGATGGCAGATCCAGAGGAAAGACGAATGAAATGCATCATAACGGGTGCAGCCGGTTTTATCGGGTCGCATCTTGTGGAAAAGGTGCTGAATGAGGGTCATGATGTCGTCGGGATAGACTGTTTTACCGATTATTATCCCCGGCCATTCAAGGAAAAGAACCTGCAGACCGCACGCGCTTCACCCCGGTTTGAATTCATCGAGCAGGATATCGTGAAGGCGGATTTAACCGGATTTTTCAGCGGGGTGGACACCGTTTTTCATCTAGCGGCCCAGGCCGGTGTCCGGAGCAGTTGGGGGCGGGAATTTCGCATTTACAGCGATCTCAATGTCCTGGGCACCCAGAGGGTTCTGGAAGCTGCCGTGAATACCGGCGTGAAACGGGTTGTATATGCATCTTCGTCATCGATTTACGGTGATGCGGAGCGATATCCCACGCCTGAAACATCCCAGCCCTGTCCCATTTCACCCTACGGTGTGACCAAGCTGGCCGGGGAACATCTCTGCCGGCTGTACAAACGCGGGTTCGGACTGTCCGCGGTTTCGCTGAGATATTTCACGGTATACGGTCCCCGACAACGTCCGGATATGGCGTTCCACATATTCGGCAGGGCGCTTCTGCAGGGATGTGTCCCGGTCGTGTTCGGAACCGGTGAACAGACCCGGGATTTCACTTATGTGGGCGATGCCGTCGAAGCCACTTACAATGCCGGGATCAAGACGGATATCGAAGGGGATGTGTTCAATATCGGCGGCGGCTCTCGAAACACACTGAACCGAGCCGTCCAGATTTTATGCGAACTGGCCGGCAGACCGTTTGAAATTGAGCGGTCAGCCGTTCAAAAAGGCGATGTCAGGCATACCTGTGCGGATATCGAAAGAGCGGCATCGGTCCTGGGATATAAACCCGGCGTTCCGCTGGAAATAGGATTGACCGGTGAATTTGAATGGCTTAAAGACATTTACGGTAACCCGTTAAAGGAGAATTAAAATGGCGGTCGACAAGGAATTACTGGATATTCTGGTTTGCCCGAAATGCAAGGGGGAGCTGAAACTGAATAAAACCGAGGATGGGTTGATCTGTTACAAATGTAAACTGGTGTATGAGATCAAGGAAGATATCCCCATTATGCTCATCGATGAGGCTTTGCCCCTCGAGGAGAACTAGGCTGAAACAATAGCACGTGGCCACTCGGATCGGTGTTGTCCATATCGACACGGAGCGGACCTGGCGGGGCGGGGAAGCTCAGGTTTTGCATCTCGCCCGCAACCTCCCCGCGGATGAATTTTCATCCATAATCGCCGCGCCCCATAAAAGCGCCCTGGCCGACCGGGCCGGACGAGCCGGGATCCCGGTTCTGCCGCTTTCCGGCACCGGGGAACTGAGTCCCGGGATATACCGGGATCTCCGGCGATGTATTGCACAGAATGACATATCCGTCTTCCATGTTCATACTTCCCACGGTCTCGTTCCCGCGGCGCTGGTCCGGCGGGTTGCATGTCCCGAACTGAAAATCGTCTACTCCCGACGCACCGATTTTCACATCCGTCAAACCTGGCTGGGATTGTCCAGGCTGAAATACAGACTGGGTCCCGATATCATCCTGACCGTTTCGGAGCGGATCCGGGAGATTCTGATGGAGGACGGTCTGGACGGCGGCAGAATCCGGACGGTACACAGCGGAATCGATCTGGATGCTTTCCAGCCGGGATACCGCAGGGACGAGATACGCCGGGAACTGGGCATCGGGAAAGAGCAGACGGTGGTCGGCATGGTTGCCGCCCTGGTCGCTCACAAGGACCCCATGACGTTCGTCCGGGCTGCCGAAACAGTCCTGAAAACACTTCCCGAAACCGTTTTTATCCTCGCGGGAGCCGGCCGATTGATGCCGACAATTGAATCCCATCTGGCGAAATCACCGGGGAATTCCCGCATCATTCTTACAGGATTCCGCACCGACATCCCTGCCGTCCTGGCTGCCATGGATGTTTTCTGCATGTCCTCATCGGAGGAAGGTCTGTGCACATCCATTCTGGATGCCATGGCCATGCAGCTGCCCGTGGTAGCCACTCGAACCGGCGGTATCCCGGAAGCGGTTTCGGACGGTCAGACCGGATTGCTTGTTGAACCCGGTGATCCCGATCGGTTCGCCGCAGCCGTTTTGAAACTTCTGGCCGATTCCGGTAAAACCCGTTCGATGGGTATTGAAGGTCGGAAACGAGTGACACAATACTTCGACATAAGCAAAACAGTGGCCCAGACCGCTGAAATATACCGGGAACTGGCGGGCGTCCCGTGAGTGTCGTCAATGTTGCCCGGATCATAAGCGGCCTTTGGAAAGGCGGCGTCGAAAAAAAACTGGCTCTCACGCTGCCTTTGTTCGACAGGAAACGGTTCAATATCCGGGTAATCTGCCTGCGCGAAGAAGGGTTCTATGCCCGGAGCCTTCGCGACGAAGGCATTCCCGTTATTGTGTCTCATGTCGGATCACGGTGGAGCCCTTCCGGTCTGTGGAACCTGAGAAAAATTCTCAGGAATCTCAATATCGATATCGTTCACACTCATATGTACCGCGCAAACACCTCCGGAACCTTTGCCGCCCGATGGGCGGATGTGCCGGTCCTCATCAGCCAGTTACACAATGTCAATCCGTGGGACGGCCCCGGCCAGATCCGGATGGACCGTATTCTGGCACCCATGAAAGACATGTTCATCTTCGTTTCAAAAACCGTCCGGGACAGTTTCGTATCCAAAGTGCCGGTTCCCGATCAACGCCAGCGGGTGATTTACAACGGCGTGGATATCGAACGGTTCGAATCCGGCCGGTCCAATCCAATGAACTTCAAAGGCAGCGTACGGATCGGGGCAGTGGGCAGGTTGATGCCGGTCAAGGGTTTCCAGATTCTCCTCGCTCTCCTGTTAGAAAAAGGCCTGACGGATCCCGGAATTCAACTGTATATAGCGGGCGAGGGCCCCATGCGCCTGGAACTGCAAAACCTGATTCAAAAATACCGGTTGACCGGCCGGGTTCACATCATGGGGCATCTTGAAAACATCCCCGAGTTTCTGAACAGCGTGGATATACTGGCGATGCCGTCCCAGCGGGAGGGGTTCTCCAATGCCCTGCTGGAAGCCATGGCGGCCGGTGTTCCCGTTGTCGCATTCGGAGTCGGTGGCATACCGGAAGCCATCCGGGACGGTGAAGACGGTTTCCTGGTGGAACCCGAAGATATGGAATCTTTCGGGAATGCCCTGAAATGCTTGATCGACAGCCCCGACCTCCGATCTAAAATGAGTGGTTCCATCCGGCAGCGGGTTCGGGCTTATTCAATTGAAAACATGGTGAAGTCGACCGAGGAATTATATGAAGAATTAATGACCCGTAAGTCTGGTCAAATACCGGGACCGGAGATATAATATTTGATTTTGAAAGGGATCTGGACGTTGTGGATATTGATCAGCATATCAGGACCATCGCACAATTTCAGAATATGACCCGCTGGTGTGACCGGCTTCCGGGCAGACGGATCCTGGTGGTGGGCGATATCATGGTGGACGAGTATGTCTGGGGTGAAGTCCGCAGAATCAGTCCGGAAGCTCCCGTCCCGGTCGTCTGGGCCAGGGAGGAAACCACCCGCCTGGGCGGCGCCGCCAATGTCGTCCATAATCTGGTCAGCCTGGAAGGATCGGTCAGCATCATCGGAATCGTGGGTGACGACGAACTGGGACGCATGGTTATCCGGCAGCTGGAAGGCATCCATGCCGATCCGGAAGGCATCGTCGTCTCACCAGATCATCAGACCATCCGGAAAACGAGAATCGTTGCGCATAACCAGCAGATGATCCGGGTGGACCGGGAAACCATCCGGCCGTTGTCCCGGGAACTGGAAAACCGCATTCTCGAAAACTGCCTGCGCAGAATCCCCGATGTCGACGCCGTCCTGATCTCCGATTACGACAAGAGCGTCGTCACTGCGAATATCGCCCGGTCGATCATCCGTGAAGCCAGAAACGCCGGTAAAATCTGCGCGATCGATCCCAAGATCGGCAATATCGACAACTATAAACACTGTACTATTTTGACTCCCAATCATCATGAGGCGGCTCGCATCTCCGGGATCGGTATCGACGAGGCGAATGTCATCCGCCACTCGGGTGAAGCATTGATGAAGCGTCTGGAGCCGGAGGCGTTGTTGATTACCTGCGGCGAAATGGGGATGGCGTTGTTCGAACGGGACGAGGCAATGCAGATGATCGATACGGTTACCCAGGCCGTCTACGATGTCACGGGGGCCGGCGATACGGCCATCAGCGCTTTGACCCTGGGTTTGTCTGCTGGAATGTCATTCAAGGAAGCAGCGGTTCTGGCCAATTTTGCGGCCGGCGTCGCCGTGGGCAAATTCGGAACGGCTACGGTATCCATTCCGGAAATAAAAAATGCAATGAAACGATATGTGACATGAAACGGCGCGGGATGAAGCCGACAAGGGCAACCGTCGTGGTTGTCATCCCGGCACGATACGCTTCAACACGGTTTCCCGGAAAACCGCTCGCCCTTATCCACGGCACACCCATGATCCTGTGGACTTACAATCGGGCTTCGGCTGCCTCCTGTACGAACCGCATCGTGGTCGCGACCGACCACGAGGACATATACGATACAGTCCGGAAAGCAGGCGGAGAAGCCGTCATGACCGCAACGGATCTGCCATCCGGAAGCGACCGGGTCGCCGTCGCTGCTTCCGGTATCGACGCAGATATTGTCGTGAATATCCAGGGGGATGAACCGGTGATCAATCCCGGATTCATCGACGCCGCGGTTGAGATCCTCCTGGGCGATCCGGGATCGGATGCATCCACACTGGCTGCCGGGATCCGTTCCTACGAGGAACTGTGGGATGAAAATACGGTCAAGGTGCTGATCGACCGGTTTCACCGGGCCATATACTTTTCCCGCGCTCCGATACCCTATCCCGGCGACCGTTGCAGAACCGGACCAATCCCGGATGGGGATCGTTTCTATCGGCATATCGGATTGTATGCCTACCGTCGTTCTCTCCTGATGGAGATTCCGAGGATGGAACAGAGCCGGGCGGAACGGATCGAAAAGCTCGAACAACTGCGGTTACTGGATCATGGAAGGAATATCGCCGTACGTGAAGTGCCCCTGGGGGGTCCGAGTGTCGATGTGCCCGGGGATATCGCTCGGGTGGAACGATATATCGCCGAACATGAAATCGCGCTCAAAGCGGTTTCCAAGAATACGAATGGAGCACCAGGCCGATGACTGCGAAGTATATTTTCGTTACGGGGGGAGTGGTATCATCACTGGGCAAGGGAATCGCCTCATCATCCATCGGAGCGCTTCTGGAGAGCCGCGGATTCAAGGTCACATTCCTGAAATTCGATCCCTACCTGAATGTCGATCCCGGAACCATGAGCCCGTTTCAACACGGCGAAGTGTTCGTGACCGACGACGGCGCCGAAACCGATCTCGATCTGGGACACTACGAACGGTTCACACACGCCCCCATGAGCCAGCGGAACAATGTCACCGCCGGCGCAATCTACCATGCCATCCTGACCAAGGAGCGGCGGGGGGATTTCCTGGGAGGAACCGTCCAGGTCGTCCCCCATGTGACGGATGAGATCCAGTCGCGTATCCGCAAACTGGCAACCGATGTGGATGTGGTCATCGTCGAATTGGGCGGAACGGTGGGAGATATCGAGAGTCTTCCGTTTCTGGAAGCGATCCGCCAGTTCCAGTTCGACGTGGGCAAGGGCAATCTGATTTATATCCACCTGACACTGGTTCCCTATATCCGTGCGGCCAAGGAAATCAAGACCAAACCAACCCAGCACAGTGTGAGAAGTCTCCGGGAAATCGGTATTCAGCCGGATATCCTGCTCTGCCGGTCTGAAATCGATCTGGACGAAAACATCAAAAAGAAAATCGCTCTGTTCTGCAACGTCGCACCGGAAGCGGTCATCACGGCCCAGGATGTCAAATCGATTTACGAGGTTCCGGTAAGATATGCCGCCGAAAATCTGGACGGGCTGGTCATGAAGTATCTCGGCCTGCCGGACCGCTCCAGAGATCTGGATGCCTGGACCGACATAGTGGACCGGATCCATCATCCGAAACACAAGACCACCATCGCGGTGGTAGGCAAATATGTTCAGTTGAAAGATTCATATAAAAGCCTTTCTGAAGCGTTCATTCACAGTGAAATTGCCAACGAGGTCAAACTGGATCTCCGATGGGTGGATTCGGAAGAGATCGAACAGGAAGGTCCGGAGAAAATACTTAATGATGCCGGAGGTATCCTGGTGCCGGGTGGATTCGGCGACCGGGGTATCGAAGGCAAGATTGCCGCCATTCGATACGCCCGGGAAAACCAAAGGGCCTACCTGGGCATCTGCCTGGGCATGCAATGCAGCGTGATTGAATTCGCCCGGCATGTCTGCGGGATGGATGATGCCGACAGCTCCGAGTTCAATCCCGAGACACGGCATCCCGTAATCGATCTTCTGCCCTGGCAGAAAGATGTCAAGAACCTGGGCGGAACGCTCCGGCTGGGCGCATACAGCTGCGTTCTCAAAAACCCGTCCCGGGCCATGGAAACATATCAATGCGAGGAAATACGGGAACGCCACCGCCATCGGTACGAGTTCAACAATCAATACCGTGAAATCCTGGAAGAACACGGGATGAAAATCAGCGGGCTGTCTCCCGACGGCAGCCTGGTCGAAATTGTCGAGCTGCAGAATCATCCATGGTTCGTCGCCGTTCAGTTTCACCCGGAATTCAGATCCACTCCCCGGACTCCCCACCCCCTGTTCGTTCAGTTCGTTCACGCTGCCATTGAAATCAGGGGGTCCGGGATTTGAGTCGGAAACGCAAGAGAAATGCCAAGCTGTACCTTCTGTATATTCTCATCGCTGCAATCCAGACATTGGCGCGAATTTTAACATGGCGGACGGCAGGTCGGATCGGTGAATGGGTGGGGGGCATCTCTTTCATGATCCTTCCCCGGTTTCGCCGGATGACCTTGGATAACATAACTGTGGGATATCCGGAGAACCTGTCCCGGGACCGACAAACCAAACTGGCTCTCGATTCATTCAAAAACATGGGGCGGTGTTTCATGGAAACGATCAAACTTTCCGGCATGTCCGAAAAAGCGATCCGGGAAAAGGTCGATGTCCGGGAATTCGAATCAACGGTTGCCGGCAGTTTCCGGAATGGGCGTTCGATCATGCTGATCACAGGCCATTACAGCAACTGGGAATTGCTTGCTGCCCGATTGACACTGATCCAGCCTGTTCATGTGCTCTATAAACGAAGCTCCAATCCCGGGTTTCAATCTTTAATCGATGCCAACCGGTCGACACTCGGCATCACCCAGATCGATCGGGACGATCCCTCCCTGGTGAGAAAGCTCCGGGAAGTCAGCCGGAAGGAAAGACAGATTCTCGGGGTGCTCATGGATCAGGATACCCGGGTGAGGGGTGTGTTCTCCAGGTTTCTGAAATTACCCGCTTATACGCCCATCGGGCCGGCAGCCATCGCCATCAAGGGCTGGTTCGACGTCTATGTCGGGTTCATCCATCGAACGGAGGCGGGTCGATATGCTGTCAAGATACAAGGTCCGCTGGAAATCAGGAAAACCGGCCGGGCGAAAGAGGATATCCAGTGCAATACCGACCGGTTCAACGAGTTGATCGGAGCGCAGATCATGGAAGATCCCGCCCAATGGGCCTGGATACACAGACGGTGGCGGCGCTGGCATGAAATCGGAGCCCGGCAGTGAACTTCTGGCTGGACTGGATATTCTATTTGTCCTGGTCCGTTCTGGGCGGACTGGCCGGGTGGTACCTGCACGTTTTCCTGTCCGGCCGAACCCGGATCGAGACCGATTCTCAGTCGCTGGGGCAGGCGATCACCGCGCTGGCATCCGGTGAAAAAGAAAAAGCGGTTGAAGCCCTGACGCACGTGGTCGCCCGGGATACTCACGAGCTGCATGCTTATCTCACGCTGGGAATCCTGTACCGCAGAAAGGGCTGGTTCAACCGGGCCGTGGATATTCACCGGCGCTTGTTGTCCCGCACCAATATCGATAATGAGTTGCGACACCGGATATATATCGAACTGGCACTGGATTTCGAGGACGCCGGATTGCTCGACCGTGCTGTCGGCACCATCCGGGAAGCATTGAAACTGCCCGGTACCCGCCGCGGGGATTACGCTCTTCTGGGAAGACTCTATGAAACGACCGGAGAATGGGATCTGGCGGTCGATGCCTGGCGGCACTCCGGCGACCAGTCCATCTGGCGTCAACCGGTGGCGTTTATCACCGCCATGGACGGACTCAAATCCAGATCATCCGGCGATATCCGCAAAGCGGTAAAGCTGTTCCGGCAGGCGTTGAAAGTGGATCCGGAAAATCCAGCAGCATTGCTTGGGTATGCCGAGATATGCGCGGTAAAGGGTAAACTGTCCCAGGCGATTGAACTGTACGAAAAACTTCAGGAAACCAGGCCGGATCTGACCGGTGTGATCGCCGATTCAATCGAACGGATCATGAAGGAAACGGGAAATCGCAAGGTCGAGGATTTCTACGTGGAAACCCTGAAGACCCAGAAATACAAACCCAGGGTCGCCATCCGCTATGCCGCCTACCTCGCGGACCGCGGTGAAATGGCGCAGGCAGCCGCCGTATTGAAAACGACCGAACCGGCCAAACTGGCACCGGAAATGCTCCTCCGCCTTGTCGAAACATCGGAAAAGGTGGGATTCAAACAACAGGCGCTGAATATCTCCCGGCAGATCCTCGACAAGGTCGTCTCCCGCGATCGGTTCATCTGCCATCTGTGCGGGGATTCCATGCCGCTCCTGGAATGGCGGTGCCCGAAATGCCGGAATTGGGGATCGGTCCGGTCCACAACCGAATACGATCACACCAGCCAGGAAAGTGAGGATTCGTGATATCGGCCGGGTTTAAAGCGGCTGTTCTGGGAATACTCCTGACCGCGGTTGCCGCGGAAACGGCAACCGGTGCCGATTTGAATGCTCGGGTCCGGGAATGTGTCGAGATTGTCCGATCCGGGGAAAATCCGGTGGACACCCGCGACTGCCTGGAGCGGCTGGCCGGCTATCTGAAACTGATTGAACCCGACGACATTACTGCCCGTGAGATTCGGGAGTGTCTGGAAGGGGTCCCTGAAGAGAGGTGGACGCCTTTTCTGCAGGCTGCCCTGGGGTCCCATTATCTGAAAACGGGAAATCCGGACAAGGCTTCTGAAATGTATCTTGACCTGATCCTCAGTTTTCCATCGGATCCGAAAATAATGCGCTACCGGATCGCACTGGCCGAAGCTTTCAGGATGTCGGGGAACTACATTCAGGCGGCAGCCCAGCTCGAACCCCTGCTGGAATCGAGAAGCACAGAATCCGCCTGGGCAATCCTTGAAATGGCCCGTCTGAACCAGTCCAGAGGCCTGCCCGACAAGGCACTCGAAAACTACCGGAAAATCGAATTGCAGGCGGCCGGCACCAAGGTTGCTGAAATCGCCAGGCGGGAGAGTCGCGAGATCAGGCTCAATCAATGGGCCATGTAATCGGAGAACCGCATGAAAAAGCGGCAGGATACACCCCTGATGAAACAATACCGGGAAGTCAAAGCCCGGCATCCCGACGCCATCCTGTTTTACCGCATGGGCGATTTTTATGAAATGTTCGGTGAGGATGCGCAGGTGGCGGCACCGGTTCTGGATATCGTTCTCACATCCCGGGACCGGAACGCCGAAGAAAAAATCCCCATGTGCGGGGTTCCATATCACAGCGCCGAGACCTACATCGCCAAACTGATCGAAAACAACTTCAAGGTCGCCATTTGTGAACAGGTTGAAGATCCCGGAAAAGCCCGGGGTATCGTCAAACGGGAAGTAATCCGGGTGATAACGCCCGGAACCGTCCTGGAATCCAATCTCCTGAAATCGAGCGACAATAATTTCATTGCATCGGTGGCGATCCTGAAAGATATGGGCGGTCTGGCCCTGTTGGATCTTTCAACGGGAGAATTTCTGGCGACTGAAATGAGTGTCACCGGGGGGATCGATCCCCTGATCGACGAGTTGCGGAAATGGATTCCCAGGGAAATTATTCATCCCCAGTCCCGGACGGATTTGAAGCCGGACATACCGGCATACTTCAACACCAACGAAGACTGGGTCTACAGCCTCGATTATGCCGTCGATCTGATCCGGAGTCAGTTCTCGGTTCAGGGTCTCGAAGGGTTCGGTCTGGAAGGGAAACAGGCTGCGGCAGTCGCAGCCGGTGCAATGCTCCATTACCTCCAGGGTACACACGTCGAAAAACTGGGTCATCTGATGCGGATCCGGTACTTCGAAAACTCCGATTACGTCTATATCGATCCGTCATCCCGGCGGAATCTGGAGTTGACCCGGACCCTGATGGGCCAAACCAGGGAAGGCAGCCTGCTGGACCTGGTGGATTGCACGGTCACACACATGGGTGGCCGGCTTCTGAAAACGCGCCTGGAACAGCCGCTGACAGATGTGCAGTCCATCGAATCACGCCTGGAAGAAGTGGACGCGTTTTATCAAAACGACACGCTCCGGAACGATACCCAAAATACATTGAAACCAATTGCGGATCTGGAACGGCTCGCTGGCCGCATCGCCACCGGAATCGCTCACGCCCGGGATCTCATCGCCCTGCGCACTTCCATCGAAGAGATTCCCCGGATCGTGAGCCTGCTGGAACAGAGTGGATCCCCGGTCCTGACCGGATTGACCCGCAATATCGACACCCTCGCCGATATCGGCGCACTCATCCAGAAATCCATCCGGGACAGCCCGCCCCTGTCGATAAGGGAAGGCAACATCATCCGGACGGGATATGATGAACAGCTGGATGAAATCCGGCGGGCGGCAACCGAAGGACGAAGCTGGATCGCCCAGCTCCAGACCCGCGAACGCTCCCGGACCCGGATTCCCTCGCTGAAGATCAGTTACAACCGGGTTTTCGGATATTACATCGAAGTGACCCGGACCCATCTGGAGAAAATCCCGGATAATTTCATCCGGAAACAGACGCTGGTCAATGCCGAACGGTTCATTACACCGGAATTGAAAGAGATGGAGGAGAAAATTCTGGGTGCGGAGGAAAAAATGGCCGGGATGGAGTTCGACCTGTTTGCGGTTATCCGGGAACGCATCGCGGCCGAAGTTCTCCGGATACAGACCACCGCCCGGGTCGTCGCCAGGATCGATGTGGCGTCCGCTCTGGCTGAACTGGCGGTGAAATACCGGTACCGCAGACCTTCAGTGGATGCAGGAGACAGGATTGAAATACACTCCGGACGGCATCCCGTTGTGGAACGCATCCAGGCAGCTGACGGGTTTGTGTCCAATGATGTCCTGCTGAACGGATCCACCCACCGGGAATTGATCATCACCGGTCCCAATATGGCGGGCAAATCCACCTTCATCCGCCAGGTCGCGCTGATTGTGCTGCTCGCCCAGACCGGCAGTTTCGTCCCGGCCGACGATGCCTGCATCGGCGTCGTGGACCGAATTTTTACCCGGGTGGGAGCTTCCGATAATCTGGCCGGGGGCCAGTCAACATTCATGGTGGAGATGAACGAAGCAGCCAACATCCTGAACCATGCAACGGCAAAAAGCCTGATTATACTGGATGAGATCGGGAGGGGAACCAGCACCTTCGATGGATTGTCAATCGCTTGGGCGGTCGCCGAACACATCCACCAGATCGGCGCACGCACCCTGTTCGCAACTCATTACCACGAACTGACTGAACTGTCCGAGCGCCTGACCGGCGTAAAGAATTTCAATGTGGAAGTCAGGGAATGGAACGACAGGGTGATCTTTTTGAGGAAAGTGGTTCCGGGAGGTGTCGACCGGTCCTACGGGATCCAGGTTGCCAGGCTGGCCGGTATCCCCGCTCCGGTGCTCCAGAGAGCCAGGGAAGTTCTCGACGCCCTGGAAATGCAGGAACGCGGGCGGCTGCCCGAAACACCTGGGATACCCCGATCCCGCTACCGGCAACTGGAACTGTTCATCTCCGAACCACCCGAACTGCTGAAAGAACTGAAAACACTCGATATCGATAACCTGACACCCCTGGAAGCGCTCCGCATTCTGAATCAATGGAAAAAGAAATTTTCCGGATAAAAACCCGGATCGGCAGGCAACTCAGACAGGATGTCGGATCATGCCCCCGTTACCATTCACCGGGTATCCCGCGGATATTTATCAAAATGATCTCCGAATCTGTACCGATCCGGAACGGCGGCCCCCAAACTCCGGTTCCGGTCGACACGACCAGATGAAAATTGCCGAACCGGTGATACCCTGCCTGATACTGGAACGCCAACCCGGTAAAATAGTTAAACGGCCAGATCTGCCCGCCGTGGGTATGACCACTCAGTTGCAGATCGATTCCGCATTGCCGTGCGGTTTCAAGCTCGATTGGCTGGTGATTCATCAGGATTACCGGCAAACGGTCCCCCAATCTCCCCGTAAATCCGCACAAATCCGGTTTCCCGGATACTCCGAACTGCCGGCCGGTGGGATCATCCACCCCGATCAGGTGCATCCGGTCCGGGATGGTCAGCATTTCATTCCGAAGCAGCCGGATCCCGGCTGCATCCAGAACTTTCTCCAGTTCCGGTATCCCCAGATAAAACTCATGGTTGCCGGTCACGGCATACACCCCGTGCCGGCTCCACAGTGATTTCAGAGACGGGATGAATTTCACAAGCAGTTCTGCCCGGTCATCCAGAAGATCGCCTGTGATCAGGACGAAATCCGCCCGGATCTCGTTCACGCGTCTGACCACCTCATCCCACCAGGCTTCGGATTTGTGGCATTCCAGGTGGATGTCGGATATCTGAACCAGAGTGATCCCGCCCGGCGGGACTGATTTCCCACACAAGTCCACATTGACGGTTTTGACCGACGGGTCGTTCCCCCTGAAGAATCCGAACACCAGGATTGCGCTCAGAACCAAACAGATGACCGATCCGGTCATCCGCAGATGGGCAACGGAAATTTCGGGGAGCCATCCGATGACCATGATCAGGCGGACGATTCCGGTGATGATGCTGATCCAGAAAAAGTAAAAAAGCACGCCCAGCCAGACATTGCCCGTAAACTGGAAAAACGGGATGAAACATCCCGTTCCCCGCACCGCAAACACCCGGCCCAATGGAAACATCAAAGCCGCGGCCCAGAAGAGAATATACAGAATGTTCCGAACCATTCCGGCAGGATGGAACATGTACCGAATCCAAAAAAACATCATCGTGTTCATCACCGCATACAGGGTGAGCACTGCGATCAGAAATACAGCCATACGGATTATCCTTTCGGGCTTTGAATTCAAGAAGTATTGTTCCGGAGCCGCCGTTCGAAATACGCCGCCAGATCCGGTTGATCCTTGAGGAACAGGATCATTTGAAACCGGTCCCGTCCCCTGAAACCGAAATGCCGGTATAGCTGCACGGCCGCCGGATTGTCATGGTCGGTCAGAAGATCGATCCGGGCACACCGGCGGGAAGCGGCAAACTCCAGAAAACGCCTGAGAAGAATTTTACCGATGCCGTGCCCCCGATGCCCTGGAAGAACATAAACCAGATCCAGCATGATCACGATGTCACACGAAGAGGCAGACAGCCGGTCATAGGCTCGGATATACCCGACCGCTTCACTTCCGTCGAACAATACCAGCGGATGGTAGATGTCTCCGTGACGGGTCAGCGTCTCCACCAGGATCTCATACCCGGATGCATCCCGCGAAAATCCATATTCCCGGTCATATATCCGGTGAATGCGAATCAGGATTTCACGATCCGCCGGCAGGTTCAATTTGCGGAAATTCAGGCCGGTTTCCCGGATTGCTTCATCATGCATGGTGGTTCCCCTATGCGATCGGTTTCCTCCCGGTACATATATAGCATGCAGAGCGGTTTTTGGCATCCAATTTGGTTTTCAATTCCACCGCGAAGGCTCTATACTTCTTCGAATGCGTGCGGCCTGGAACCGGAGATGGAATCGTGGAACCGAACAAAGCGGGTGAATATCTTGCGCAGACCCGTCAGTGGCTTAACCGGCGTTTTGACGTTTTCGACGGGGAGGGGATCTATGTTCCCAATCACTCCAGCTACGGTTTTTCAGCACTGGCGTTCCGGCTGGAGGAATATGCCCGATCCTACGCCCTGCTTCGCATGTTCAACCGGTTGGAGTTTTCTTCCCTGCTGGATATCGGCTGTGCCGACGGGTATTTTCCGGCACTGATCCGGGCATTATTCGAAGTACAGGTTACCGGAAGCGACCTGTCAGACCGGGCAATGGTCCGCGCCCGGTCACTCCACAGTGTGACCGGATGCGCACTGGACGCGCACAGGCTGCCGTTCCCGGACGAATCGTTCGATGCGGTCCTGGCATCGGAACTGCTGGAACACGTAACCGGACCCGGACAGGTGATCGCGGAAATGAAACGGGTGGCGAAAAAATACGTGATCATCACAACGCCCAGGGCACGCGACAGGGCGGATGTCCGGCGTCATTTCCGCGAACTTGATCCCGGAGAGCCGCACGCCCATATTCACTATTTCACAGATGGGGAAATTCGAAATCTTTGCGGCGATCGGGGTTTTTATTTCGGGGCGAGATCGCGGTGGGTCCAGCGGATTTTAAACCGGCTGGCCTGGGGAGACGATACAACCCGGATGCAGCGGCAGGCATACCTGGATTTCACCCTGGAATCCGCAATGCTTTCCGAAACTTCCCGGGAAGCGGTGCGGTACGCCCTGATCGGACGATACAGTACCGGCGGGGAATGGCGAAAAATGATACTGGGTCCGGGGACACTGTCCCGGCTGCTCAGGCTGGATGTGGCCATCGCCGAAACCCGCCCGGACCAGGCATACGATCACCTGGCGGTCCTGCCCGCCGGACGGATGCCGGTTCCGGGCCGGAAAAAACTGCCGGACGGCAGCCTGCTTGAAATTCTCCTGCGGGATTTCGCAGTCCGGCCCCTGCGGATCGATTCCCGATGAAAACACTCCTGATCAGCACCGAAAACACGCTGGTCTGTTTTGGCGTTCGGATGGTGTCCGCCATATTGAAACACGCCGGTCACCGCGTGGATATTCTATTCCTGCCCGGAGAATTCAATCAGGTGGAGACGCGGGAGGAAACGCGCAAGATTGCCCGGTGGATCGGCGGTTTTGAGCCCGATCTGATCGGATTTTCGCTCATGTCCAGCCACATGGTCCGGACCGTCAACCTGCACCGGGCGATCCGGGAAACCGTACAATGCCCGATTATATGGGGCGGGATACATCCCACACTGCAGCCGGAAGAATGCCTGGAATACGCCGATATGGTCTGTATGGGGGAGGGGGAATATCCCATGCTGGATCTGGTCGGCGAGCTGGCAGCTGGCAAACAGCCGGGGAATATCCCCAATATATGGCTTAAAACCGGTAAAACCATCCGGCGGACTCCACTCCGGGAACGGACCGCCGACCTGGATGAACTGCCCTGGCCCGACCATGATGCCGAGACTCATCATATCCATTTCAATGGCGGGATCGGTCCGGTTGGCGAAACCGCCTGGCGATCCTTCATCCCGGGATTCATGGAGACACATTACGTGATGTCATCCCGCGGATGCCCCCACAACTGCACCTACTGCTGCAACTCCGCCCTGCGGAAAGTGGGGTCCGGGCCGTACCTGCGGCGGCGCTCGCCGGAACACTTCGTCGGGGAAATGGAGGCATTGAAAGCGAAATTCCCTGATCTCAAGGGATTCGTCTTCATGGACGATTCCTTCTTCTACGGCGACAGGATATGGTTCGAAACCTTCACCGAACTCTACCGCAACCGGGTCAATCTCCCGTTCTTCTGCTGGGCCAATCCCTCGGCCGTAACCGAACCCCGCATCCGGCTGCTGGCTCAGGCCGGGTTGGTGGGTGTGCATGTGGGACTGGAATCCGGCAGCGAGCGGATCGCATCCGAAATATACCGGCGCGACGTTCCGAGAGAACAGTTCTATCAATGCATGGACATTCTGCACCGGTACCGAAACCAGATCGTGGATGTCCGAGTCGACGTCATCACCGACAATCCATACGAGACGCCGGATGACGTGGCGGCCACGGTGGAAGTTCTGTCCCGCCTGAAAAAACCGTTCTGGGTCGGTATCGTATCCCTGATCTTCTACCCTCAGACGGAATTGGCCGAACGCGCCGTTCGGGACGGGTACATCTCCGGCTCCGACAAAGACCTTTACAACCGGGAGTTCTTCCACTATCAGCCGACCCTGCTGAACCGACTCATGCGGACGGTACCCGTCACGCCGGGCACCCTGATCCGGTTTTTTCTGAAGCATCGAAATGTCGCGTGGGGCAGGATTTTATTCTATCTGTATTATTTCGGCTATTTCATCGCCGTACGCCGGCAGATCAAATCACTCAGACGCAAAGCAACACACCTGTTCCTGCGCTTTTTCGGAGACAGGATGGATCCGAATCAGGTGGTCATCACCCGCGTCGCTTTGATCGATTTTTGAGGTTCCATACCGGTTTTTTACCAGCAACCAGCAACCAGCAACCAGCAACTCACTGTCATTCTGAGGAGCAGGGTGACGAATAATCTGCCAGGCGTGAATCGTTGTTTCAGGGTTTGAGATTCTTCGCTGTCGCTCAGAAAGTGAAAAGGGGTCAAGTCTGCTCTTGGCTCTTGCTCCTCACCCGGCGCATCATGCATTCAACCTCACACCGTTCCGTCCCGGCTGATCCCGTAATACTGCATCCTCTTGTACAGGTTCGACCGGGGTGTCCCGATGGCTTCCGCAGTCACCTTGATATTCCAGTTGTTTTCCTCCAGTTTCCGGATCAGAAACTGCTTCTCGGCTGTTTCCTTGAACTCCTGCAGCGAATCGGTTTCGGCGAGCATGTTTCGAATGTCGCCCGATTGAACTTGGAGCGTGTTTTTCAGGTCGGCTGCGATATCCGATGCGGTGATTTCGGGGCCCGGCGACAGGATTATGTGCCGCTCCACGAAGTTTTTCAGGTCCCGCACGTTGCCTTTCCAGGCCTGGTTTTTCATCAGGTCCAGGGCGTCTTCGGTGAACGTCACCGGAGACATCCCGTTGCTTCGGGTAAAATTATCCGCAAAATGACTCACCAGGTCCGGCAAATCCTCAATATGCTCCCTCAGCGACGGCATCCGCAGGGGTACGACATTGATCCGGAAATACAGATCCTCCCGGAATGAACCTTCGCCGATCATTTCTTCCAGGTCCTGATTTGTGGCCGCGATGATCCGGACGTCGGCATACAAGACCGCGGAGCCGCCGACCCGCTGAAATTCGCCTTCCTGAAGCGCTCGGAGAACCTTGGCCTGGGTCTTGAGGGTCATGTCGCCGATCTCGTCCAGAAACAGCGTACCCTGGTGAGCCAGTTCGAACTTGCCCATCCGCCGCTCCCCCGCACCCGTATACGAGCCCTTCTCGTGACCGAACAGCTCATTCTCGATCAGGTCCTCCGGGATTGCCGCGCAGTTCACCTGAACGAACGGTCCCGAAGCCCGGGCGGATTGCCGGTGGATTGCCCGGGCGGCCAGCTCCTTCCCAGTTCCGCTCTCCCCGCGGATCAACACCGAAAGGTTGGACGGCGCGATCTTGGCGATCAGTTTCAGAACCTCCCGAACCGGTTTCGAATTCCCGATGATTTCGGATGGATCCCCGGTGGCTTCGGTCCGCTGCCGGGCTGCCAACCGCTCGAGCTGCAATGCGTTTTTCACTGTGATGAGTATACGTTCCCGGTTCGGTGGTTTCTCCAGGAAATCATATGCGCCCAGCTTGGTGGCCTGAACCGCGGTTGAAATGGAGCCGTGACCGGAGAGTATGATTACCGGCAGGCTGGGATAGCTTCCGTGCAGTGATTCCAGCACCTGGAGACCGTCCATGCCGCGCATTTTGATGTCCAGCAGGACCAGATCCGGATGTTTCCTGCGGGCTGTTTCGATGGCCGACGGTCCGTCCGGCGCTTCCATTACCTGATATCCGTCATACTCCAGGATCATCTTCAATGACGACCGGATCGATTTCTCATCATCCACAATCAAGATGCAGGCTTTGCTCATGACATATTCTCCGTTTTCTCCAAATCATCCTTCAGTGAAGGCGGAGTATCCCCGGGGTCCGCCACAGGCAGAATCACTGTGAAATTGCTGCCCGATCCGGGCACGCTCTGTACCCGGATCTCCCCGTCGTGCTCATCCACTGCGGCCTTGGCGATCACCAGCCCCAGACCGATGCCATCCTGCCGGGTGCTGAAATAGGGTTCAAACAGCCGCAGCATCGTATCCCGGTCCATTCCGGTTCCGGTGTCTTCGATATCCACCGATATCCGGCCGTTCCGGAAGGCCGCGGTCACCGTGAGTATTCCACCACCGGGCATGGCCTGGATTCCGTTCTGGATGATGTTGATCAAAACACGCTTGATCTGCTCCCGGTCGCAGAAACACATCGGAAGCCCGGATGGAATCGACCTGCGGATTTCAATGCTCTCCGGTTGTGAAGAAAAAATACTCAGTACGTCCCCGATCAGATCGGACATGTCCACGGGCCGTCTGACCGGACGGGGCAGACGGGCGAACCTGGAAAATTCCGTTGCAATGGTGCGCAAGGAACGGACCTCCTCCAGAATCGTGTTGGTGCATTGCTCGAAAGTCGATTCGAAATTTTCAGCCCTGTCGTAAAAAGTCTGTTTTAAGTGCTCGATGGAGAGCTGGATGGGAGTCAGAGGATTCTTGATTTCATGTGCCACCCGGCGAGCCATCTCCGCATACGCTTCGATCTTGGACGATCGAACCGCATCGCTGATGTCGTCGAACATGAGCAGCAGGCCGGGCCGGCCCGGTTCATCCCCCTGAATTTCAGCGAAACTCACCCGCAGATGCACGATCCTGCCTTCGGTCATGAACCGGGTCGTGATTTCAGTCGGACCGGAACGCTGCAGATGGTTCCGGACAGCTTCGTTCACCGTGTCCAGGTGGAGTGAAGCGAGAAGATCCTTCAGGTTCCCGCCGTGCGGAACCTTCCGGTCCATATTGAAAAGACGGCTGAATGCCGAATTGGATGTGGTGATTATTCCGGATGATCCGGTTGCGATCAACCCGGCACTCATGCTTTCAATCAGTGTGGAAATGAAGCGGTGGCGCACTTCCAGGTCCCGCCGCTGAACCGCCAGATCCGTCATCATCCTGTTGAACGTGTCGCTGAATTTCCGGAGTTCTCCCGCAGCCGATACTCGTACCGGAGTGCCCAGTTCCCCCCGGGATACCCGGGCGGCACCGGCCGTGAGTTCCCGGACAGGTGACGCCAAGCGGTGACCCATGATCGCCGCGATGCCCAGACCCGCAGCCAGAAACGCTGCGGTGATCAACCAGATCAGATCGTAAGTGCCCTCCTTGAAATCACCGTCTATCACGGATTGAAACTGAATGGACAAGACTCCAGCGGTAACACCCCGGCTGTCCCGAAGCGGCGAATAGCTGATATACGAATCGTTCTCTGGGTTCAACCGGATCAATACCGGCGGGGCGGTACTCTGCATGATCTGATGTATATCCGGTTCCAACCAGAAAGGTAAAAATCCGGTGTTGAACAGTTCCGGGCGCGAACTGCTGCTGATCCGTCCCCGAGCATAGATATCCACCGGAATGTCGGGAATGCCGGCGATATCCTGTATCAGCCCGGGATCGATGGGCTGCTCGAGGATGATCGTTCCGGCGCTTGATTTCGCATCGGTTCCAGCCGGACAGGGCAAGACCGCCTGAAAATACAGATTCCCCTCGGCGACCGGAAAAAACGAACAGCCCGGCAGATTAGTCAGGAATACATCCGTTATCATTTCCAGAGGCAGCGGCGATTGCAGCGGTGATCCGCCCGAATCGAGCATATGGCCCTGTGAATCCAGAATCATCCATCCGATCCCGCGGTCGTCGGTTTCCCGTTCCGTAGCCTGAATCACGGGCAGCTGTGATTCGGCGGTTTCGATGCAATTCCGCCGGAAGGAATCCATGGCCTTCCCGGATACCGATTGTATGAGCTCCCGCTGGCGGTCCGCCGACAGATCGCTCATGAGTTCTCTCAGGATGAAAGCAAACGCCATCGGTATGATCACCGCAAATACGGTGAAAGTCAGCATCAGCTGGTTGCGGAATGTGAAGGTAAGTCCCGGGTCGCCATCCAGTTTCCTGATCCGACGGATGGTCCAGAACATCATCCGGGGTGTTACAAGCAGGATACCGATGAATCCAAGACGCATATATCCGGCACATTCCCGGGTTAGACCGGGAAGCGGAAGCTCCGCAAACAGAAGTGGTATCCGGTCCCGCTCCATCTCCCGGTACCGCATCATGAATAATTGCCGCCGGTTGTCCCGGTCCTGAATCCAGACCGGGGCCTCCGGCGGGTTTCCCAGAATTGAAGGATCGGGCAGGGGAGGAAATCCCTGAGGCAGTTGGGACGTATCGCCTCCCCATGCCAGGTGAAGCCGGGCCTGGTGACCCCATTCCGGAGCCGGTGGAACCGCGGCAAGCGGTCCGGCGGGCAGTCGGATGATCAGGTAAGCGATGATGTCGTCTCCGGACAGGATGGTGATGCCGCCCGTCAGATCCTTCTGAAACTGGCTGCGGCGGGTCGACCAGGGCATCAGCAGGGGCAACTCCGGTATCTCCCGCAACCGGTCCAGAAACTGCGGCGGGGGAGGATCGAAATCCAGTCCGGGAGCGAACCGGTCCAGGAGATATCCATCCGGGTCCCATAATTCAATACCGTAGACAGAGCTGACCGCAGACAGATCGCTCCGATTCCAGAGTTCGTTTGCAGTGAAATGTTCCTGGACCCGGCCGGCAATCAGGTTTTCCCGGAGCTCGGGATCCCGGCTCAGATGAACCAGATTGGTTTCCAGAGCGAACTTACGAAGCTGATCCCGGTCTTCCAGCCAGTCCGACATGTTTTCCTGAACCGCCGTCATGGATGCTTTGTGCGACCGAGGAGTGATGATGGGGATCAGGATGCAGATTGCCGCCGGGAACACCCATGCCGCCGGAACCACCCGCCGGTTGGCCCGGATACGGCCGCCGAAATATCCTGTCCAGCCCCATACCCAGATGGTCAGCCTGACGGCGGAAGCCGTGGCCAGCAATGCCGCCGCGGGTAGTGCCAAAGCCGCGGGATGTTCCGGGATGAACAACCGGGGCCACCATTCCAAACTGCTGTTTTGGATGATCTGATCCAGTATGAACGATGCCAGATAGGGCGGTAGAAACAGAATGAAAGGCGATATCACCCGAAACAACCGGACCGTCCGTCGGGATAAGCCCGTCCAGGAGCAGGCCTGGGTGCCCAGCCAGAATATCACCGTTGCGATCAACAGATGACCCGGCAGGGCAAAATACAGGGACGACCCGGCATAAACCTTGGGATCCTTGAGCATTTCCGGCAGGAACCGCCCGTCCGGATCGATTCGAACCCATACAACAAATGCCGCACAGGCCGAAGCCATCCCGGCGGCCAGTTTCCAGCCGGACAGATTCCGCGGAATGCGCTTGACCAGGAAAACGAGGATCAGAACAAACGCGGCATAACCCGCAAGGCCGGCAGCCGTTTTCCAGCCTCCTGATATTGACGTGGTTAATCCCGGTGCGGGATAAAGAACCAACTGTAGCCTGGCGGATTGATCCAGATGGATACTCGGTTCGGGCCCGCCGTCTCCCGGTCCGCCGGAAATACCCGCCCGCACGGGAACCAGAGCCTCGATATAAGAAACATAATCCGGCTGCTTCTTTGCATAAGGCGGCAGACTCTGTCCGGTGATCGGAAGATTGATCACACAAGCCGTGCCGCCTGGTTCCAATGCCCAGAACAGAATCTCGGTTCCCGCCGGGAGATCCACGGCGGTCCACCCGGAGGATTCTCCGATTTCCGGTTCCTCTAGAATATTCTGGGGAAGTTCATACCCGGTTCCGGCCCACGCCAGACTGCTTCCATCCGGATTCAAAATGCGCATACCGGACGCCGGGAACAACCCTTCCCGCTGGGCAGCCCGTTCCATATCCGAAAAAAATACATCGAGCCGGTCAATAGACGCAGTCTCCGAAATATCCCTCCCGATCACTGCGGACAAACAGGTTTTGGCCATACCGGTGTAATACTCGGTGTGCCGAATCCAGTTCCGGCGGACGGCGGCATCGATGCCGGCAGGAGACTGCACGGGTTCCTGAGCGGTTGAGCTGTAATGACCGATCAGGTAAAAAATCAACGCGCATACTGCAGGCAGAAAAATGATCCACACCCGGCGCAATCCGCCGGCGAGCTTCCTCCCAGTATCGGCAGGTCTGGATCGAATCGCCATGACTGAAAATCTAACACCAATGTGTTTTAAATGTCACCTCCAATGCGGTAAACTCAGGCCGACCGAACGGTTCATACGGCGAAAATAAGCTTGAAACTGCCTCCCGGAGGATTAACCCGATGAAAATTGGATATATCGAAAGCATTGCCGGCATCAGCGGTGATATGTTCCTGGGAGCCCTGCTGTCCGCCGGGCTTCCGGCGGAAACCCTGGTGAATGCTCTGGAATCGGCCGGTATCCGGCCCGAAGAAATCCGGATCGGTTCCACCGACCGGAATGGGATCCGCGCCGTGAGTGTGGAAGTGGTTCCGGCATCAGACCGGCCCCATCTCCATGTTGAAGACATCCGGCAGATCATGAGTGAAAACAGCCTGCCTGAAAAGGTCCGGCGGGAAGCCGTTACGGCTCTGGAACATATCGTCCGGGCGGAATCGAAAATCCATGGAATTCCCATGGAAAAGGTTCATCTCCACGAAATCAGCGGTCTGGACACCATCGTCGATCTTCTGGGCGTATCCTTCGGGATTCATGCCCTCGACATCCGGAAACTCGTGTGCTCCCCTCTGACCACCGGGTCTGGAACCATTCGGATGTCTCACGGAGTGTATCCTGTTCCCGCACCGGCTACCCTGGAAATTCTCCGGGGTGTCCCCATACGCCAGGCGGGATTGTCCGGCGAGAGAGTCACCCCCACCGGCGCAGCACTCGCGGTGACTTTCGCAGATGAATTCGGCGGCTTTCCCGACATGAGCGTCATCGCCACGGGATACGGCGCTGGCGCGAGGCAGGACGGCGACACACCCAACGTCCTGCGGCTGATCATCGGCGAAACGGCGGCTCCGGAATCGGTGGAACGGTTGAGTGTGGTGGAAACCTGCATCGACGACATGCCCGCGGAACAGATTGCATACACCCGGGATCGCCTGGAAACACAGGACGGAGTGAAAGAGGTTGTCCTGATTCCGGTCGTGATGAAAAAAGGACGATCCGGAACCATGATCCGGATCCTGTGCGACACCGGCCGGGTTCGAATGGCGGAGGAAATCCTCTTCAGTGAAACCACCACACTGGGCGCTCGACATTTTCCGGTCACCCGAACCACTTTGGCCCGGGAAATCATCTCCGCCAACACTCCCTACGGAACCATCCGGATCAAACAATCGGGAGATACGTTATCCCCGGAATACGAGGACTGCCGGCGAATCGCCTCCGAAAAGCGGATACCGCTCCGCAGGGTGTTTCAGGCCGCAATCGATGGAATCCGTAGCCCGGAAGATGCGTAAACCGGGTAACAGCTGCGAACAGCGTTTCGCACCCTCTTGCTGGTTGTAAAAGGTTGTATTTCAGCG
Organism: candidate division CSSED10-310 bacterium; assembly: GCA_016927905.1. Classification (GTDB taxonomy): domain Bacteria; phylum CSSED10-310; class CSSED10-310; order CSSED10-310; family JAFGJC01; genus JAFGLW01. The sequence continues at coordinate 204,210 of JAFGLW010000030.1, forward strand.
GATTACAATCAAACGAGGCATTTTCAACACACTCTGTGTCGTTTTCGCCACGCCTGTTTTACGCACTTTTTCCTGCCGGGCTCAAGATCCGGGAGCCCATAACAGGTTGAATTGATTGGAATATCATGAATAATACCACATCTCCATAATTTGGTACGACAATTGCTTTATAAACAACGAATTTGTGGAAGGAGATTTAACGGAGGTTTTCAAATGAGTCCATTCATACGGGAAAACAGCGATAAACCGGCTCGGGTACTGGCCAGAACTTTTTTCAGGGAACTGAGGGAAAACGGGTATTCGGATGAGCAGATCCTTTGGTTCTCATCCGAAATGATCGATTGTCTCAACAAGGATCTAAATCGCAGAACCCAGGTACAGAACTGAACCGCAGTCTTCCCGTTCAACTGACGGAACGGCGGGAAGATCGACGGGAATATCTTGATGGACGGCCCGGAGCGATTCCGGGCTGAATCATGTACAGGTGTTATATCTTGTCCGGGATTGCAGCGATACCCGGAAGTTCCTTACCTTCCAGAAATTCCAGACTGGCCCCTCCGCCTGTGGAGATATGCGTCATCCGGTCGGAGACGCCGGCTTTGTTGACGGCCGCTGCGGTATCGCCACCGCCAACGATGCTGATCGCGCGTGAGCCGGCGATGGCTTGAGCGATCGAAAACGTACCTGTGGCAAAATCCGGTATCTCGAAGATACCCATCGGGCCGTTCCAGATGATTGTTCCGGCGGATTCGATCTGCTCGGTGAAAGCGGTTATGGTTTCCGGGCCGATATCCACGCCGGTCACGCCGTCCGGAATGTCGTCGGAAGGATACACCCGGTGGGATGCACCGGCTTCAATCGCCCGAACACCGACGGCATCCACCGGAAGAACGATCGATTTGCCTTCCAGATCGGCCGATTCCAGGATATCCATGGCGGTTTCAATCAGATCCTTTTCCACGCGGGAATCGCCGGTATTGTACCCGATTGATTTGAGGAACGTGAATGCCATTGCTCCACCGATCAGGAATCCGTCGACTGTTTCGAACAGGTTTCGGATCAGGCCCAGCTTGCCCGATACCTTGACTCCCCCCAGAACCGCAATGAACGGCCGCCGGGGTTGTCTGACCGCTTCGGACAGATACCGGATCTCCCTGTCCACCAGATATCCAACAGCTGCGTCCTTCAGAATTCCGGGAACGCCCGTCATCGATGCATGTGCCCTGTGGCAGGTGCCGAATGCATCATTGATATAGGCGTCGGCCAGGCGGGCCAGACCGGCTGCGAATTCGGGATGATTTTTCTTTTCGCCCTTGTGAAACCTCAGGTTCTCCAGCATCATGACTTCACCCGGATGCAATGCTGTCTGTTCCACTTCCGGACCGATGCAGTCCGGAGCCATTTTGACCGGTGATCCCAGAAGCTCCGACAAGCGGTCCGCAGCCGGTTTCAGGCTCAGCGAAGGATCCGGTTCCTTGGGATCGTCCAGATGGGAGGCCAGGATCACGGCGGCTCCGTTTTCCAGCGCTTTCCGGATGGTCGGCAACGCTGCGCGGATGCGGGTGTCATCCGCGACGGTTCCATCCTTCAGAGGAACATTGAAGTCCACTCGGATGAAAATCCTGCGATCCTTCAGGTTCATATCATCTATCGTTCGTTTGCCCATGATAATCTCCTCACTTTTTCACCATCGGAAAATCACTGTCCGGATTTTACCGGTGAAAGACTAAAACGGGACATGAAGCGAAATGAATGACCCATTCCCTGAAATCACCCAGTATCATCTCCCATTTGGAACTGATCCTCGGAACACTCAGAAAAATCAGATCGGCGCCAACCTTTTCGGCATGACTCACCACCGCGTTCGCAGATGAATCATGGGCCGGAATCGTTTCGACCTTCCACTGCACTGTTCCGGAGAGGGTTTTTAACAATTTGCTTTCCATCACTTCCGCAACCTTGCTGCGCGTGAATTCCATATCTTTTTCTTCCTTGGCGTGGAATTTTTCCAGCGGCACCCTCAGCATGCTTTCCTCATCATCGGAAAACACTTTCGACGAGGCATGAACTATACTGATAACAGCTCCGGTAAAGGACGCCAGTTCGAATGCATACCGGATCGCCGTATCGGATATTTTCTTGGGATTGATGGGGATCAGGATGTGCTTGTACATCTTTCGTTCCTCACTATGATTTAAAAAAATACGACCGTTACAATCACGAACACCGGCACCAGGATACCTACCGACCAGGCCATGTAACCGAAGAAACTCGGCATCCGGATCTTGTTCTCCTCCGCGATGGATTTGACCATGAAATTCGGTGCGTTTCCGATATATGTGTTCGCTCCCATGAATACCGCTCCGCACGAGATGGCGATGAGCAGGCGGATGAATTCCCTGTTGATCAGGTGATCACCCATATATCCAAGCATGCCGGGCACGTCCTGCTCGATTTTCCCCAGTTTTCCGAGTGCCGTATTGAAAAATGTCAGATAAGTCGGCGCATTGTCAAGAAAACTCGACAGGGTTCCGGTGATCCAGAAGAAGTGCCAAGGCTGACTCATGGCCCGGATCATCCCTCCCATCGCACCCTTTTCACCTGCCTGCAAAATGGCCAGGGCCGGTACGATGGTCACAAAAATACCTGCGAACAGCTTGGCCACCTCCATGATCGGGAACCACGTAAACCCGTTGGTGGTCCGGATGTCTTTCGTTGTGGTGATCCAGGACAGCAGTCCCATGGTCAGGATGATCAGATCCCGGAGCCAGTTTTGAAGCTGGATGTGAATGCCCAGGAAATTAAAAGTACTCAGCTTGACCGAGCCGCTCATCAATACTGCACCCACAATGCCGCAAAGAAATACCAGATTGAACAGGCCGTCCACCCGCAGAGGTTCCTTCACGCTGTCATCCGGCGCATCCATCCCTTCCTTGCGATACAGGAACAGGTCGATGAGAAAATAGAGAATCAGGAGAATGACGGAGACAAAACACATGGGCATGAACATGTTGATCGTTGTCCAGAAAAACGGCACACCGTGCAGAAATCCCAGAAACAGCGGGGGATCGCCCAGTGGTGTCAGACTGCCTCCGATATTGGCTACCAGAAATATGAAGAAAATAACCGAATGCATCACCGTTTTCCGGTGCTTGTTGGCTCTCAACAGCGGCCGGATCAGAAGCATGGCGGCACCGGTCGTTCCGATCCAGGACGCCACAATTGTGCCGATGGTCAGGATGACCAGGTTGACGGCGGGGGTTCCGCGCAGTGATCCACGGACGGCAATACCTCCCGCCACGGTATACAAACCCCAGAGCAAAATGATAAAGGGAAAATAATCGATCAGTATGATGTGCAATAAACCGTGAATTCCGTTTTCCTTGAACACGATGATGTAGGGGATCGCCAGAATCAGACCCCAGAAAGCCGAAACCTTGCCGAAATGATGATGCCAGAATACGGGAGCCACCAGGGGGAAAATGGCGATCGACAACAAAATCCCGGCAAACGGAATGGCACTCCACAGGGGCAGTATCTCACCCAGATTGACTTCGTGATGTTTCCCGGCATGGCCATGCACCGCCCGGTTATGCCCAACGGCATCACGGGCTTCCACGGAGGATTCCGGGCGGGAATGGTCCAGGGGAGTCGCATGCTCCGCCGAAGTGCCGGGATATGTATGACGCGATTCCAGATGCCGTTCAGCAGCCGTCTGATCCAAAACGGGATGCTCCGATCCAGTATCGGCCGGTTCCATGGGAAGGCTGCCGGGCGTGTCATCTGAAAAGGCAACTGGTTGCCCCAGGAGAAATGTGAAAATCAGCAGGATCGAAATGTCAAATAGAACGGGTATCCTTGGTTTCACTCGGGTTCCCCCCCTTCTCTTGATCGCCGAAAATCCTTTCTGTCTGAGTAAAGAAGGGAAAAGTATCATTATGCGAACCCAAAATCCAGCCATTTCCTGCTCCGGCATTTCCCCCCTTGCTCCAGGATGCCCGGCCGTCTATAGTACCCGCAGATGAAGACGGGGATCGTCACGGAAAACCGGAAAGCCCGGCATAATTATGAATTTGACACGACCATCGAGGCGGGACTGGTTCTGACCGGAACAGAAGTCAAATCGCTCCGGGAAGGCGGTGTCAATTTGAAGGATGCGTACGCCCGGATCGAAAACGGGGAGGTTTTCCTTGTGGGATGCCACATCTCACCTTATTCGGCGGGCAATCGCCTGAACCATCCTCCCGAACGGCCCCGGAAACTGCTTTTGAAAAAGCGTGAAATCAAGCACTTGACCGGGAAACTGACCGAACGCGGGTACAGCCTGATCCCGCTGAAACTGTATTTCAATCCCAAGGGTATCGCCAAGGTTCTGCTTGGATTAGGCAGGGGTAGGGCCAGATACGATAAGCGCCGGGTCATCAAGGAGCGGGACACGGAGCGGGATGTCGCCCGGGAAATGAGCCGATACGGCCGGGAATGATCCGCCAGTCTACATCTCGGCACTCACCCAGTCCCAAACCCATCTCAAAAAATCTTCGTCCCCCGTTTCGATGGGCAGGGCCAGAATTTCCGGAAGTTCATACGGGTGCTTCTCGCGCAGCTGTTCCATCAGTTCGTCCAGCTTGATATGTCCGGTCTTGATCATCATCATGCATTCGGACTCATCACAGATCTCCCCCTGCCATGAATAGATCGATCGGACGTTCCGGATAATGTTGACACACCGTGCCAGGCGTTTTTCAACCAGCATGCGGGCAAGCGATGCGGCGATTTCTTCCGTCGCCGCTGTCGTGAGCACAATATAATAATCGGGGTGCATGGATCGGTCCTCCTTTGTCAATAAATGTCAGTTTCATTATGAATGAAGTTTCACGCCCGCACAAACTGGGGGTTGCAAGGCAGAAACCAAGCGCTGCGGGATTCCCACTTGTCATCCCTTTTACCATCCGGGGGTTAATCAGGTATCCGGAAGCGTTCTTAAACCAGCCGTTTGTCCGCCGGTCCTGTATCTGAACAAAATTGCTCCGACCGTCGTATTGTGGATTGGAGGTCACATCATGAACTGGATCATACTGACAGCATTCTGGATGGTGATTGCCCGGGCCTGGGTGGAATCGGGGCCCGTTCTTCCGTATGTTTTTGGAACACTCTGGGCCGTCACCATGGGGATCTGCGCCATACTTCAATGCCCGAGCGTGTTTTTTGTAATCGAAGTGCTGCTGGGCGTTTCTCTCATCACCGCGATCAACATCCGCCGGCCCCGGCAGATCTGATCGGCGCGGTGGGATGTGAAAACGGCAGACCATGCAGGAACGCGATCCGGACAGGATTATCATTCTGAGTTCCGGCGAAGAATCCCAATAACATTCCTGGATTGCCGTAATGCCCGATATTCGGAAAGGACGCAGAGAAGGGCCGGCGCTAACAGCCAAAAACAGCTGGCATTAAGCCGCTCAAACGTGTACACTATCTGAAATCGCGTATAACCCTTCCATGGAGACGAACCATGAAAACTCTCATAGTATTGATCGTGATCGCAGTCCTGGCAGCCGGGATGCTTTGGTACGGTTACAACCAGACGGATGCGCGGGCCGACCGGTTCGTTGAGAAAGTGCGAACGGACGTTCTCCGGTTTTACGACGGGTCGCAACCCCTGGAATCGATCTCCCACAAGATGGCAGCAGTCGCCATTACGGAAAACATCCGGCTGGATTCCGAAAAGACGGATATCCGGATTTCAGAATCGAACCGGGCACCCATGCTGGCAACCGATGGTCCGCAGGTTGGAAAAGGCGATTTCAAGAACATCGCGGTAACGATGACATTCCAAAGCAGCTGGCTGTTCCTGAGCCGGTCCTACGAACGGGAAATCGAGTCCCTTTTCCGTGCCGCACCGGAACCGCCCACCGTTCAGCCGCTTCCCGGTATGGAAACACCCCGGGTCAACACATCCAGCCCGGCACGGGATTTGAAAAGTCACCGGGATAGTATCGGGAAAGCTGTCGGCGGTCAGATGGAATAAAACGGATCAGCCCGGAAGTTTGCCGGCAAACCAGGTGCCGTAACCATAGGGTCCGTCCTCCCCCGCGGCACCCGAAGAATACATCCACGAACCGGCAACACTCTTGTCGGAATCGAATACTCCGGATAAGTTGAAAGACCGAAATCCCGAAAAATAATTTCCTTCAAAATAGGAATAGATAAACGTATTTCCGCTGATACCCGTTTCGAAGTACTCATGATACTGCCTGGTGGAGGGATCCTGGAAGGCCATGAACACCCAGAACGATATTTCACCGTTCCAGACCCGGCTGCCTGTAACCGTGAACCAGACCCGCTCATCCGGCAGATTCGCGGGATATTGCGTTTTCACATAACCGTACCATCTCCCCTCGTAATCCGGTTCCGAAGATGGTTCGGGCGTCTCGGTCGGGACGGGTGTCGCCGTCGCGGGCACTGGAGTGTCCTGATCGTCCGGTCCCGTCGGGTCGTCATCGTCACAGGCTGAAATCAGCAGAACGGCGGCGAGCAGCAGCGGGATCAGCAGAATGTATTCCCCTCGACAGACGTTTTTCAGAATTCTCATTCCAATTCCTCCACGGATTCGGGTCGTTCCCGGCATCGCTTCAATCTTTCCAGGAACAACATCTCCCCGGAATGCTTCTGGAGCATCCGCCGGCAGATATCCATACCCATCCGGGTGTCATCCGGAGCGTAATAAACTTCCGCCAGAGTGTCAAAATAATTGGGATTGGGATCCAGTTCCACAGCCCGGCGCGCATGTTCCAGTCCTTTCGCCGAATTCAACAGGTGTCTCCCTGGCAACCCGGACATCATCATCCCTTCAGGTCCGTTTCGGCTTCTTCCAGAACGGATTTCAAATGCGATTGCCCGGTCTGCTCGTAAATCGCCCGGAGATTCGCCAGGGCATCCGCATAGACGGTGCGGGAATCGGCATCGGGCTTGAAAAGAAACGCCGTCCTGGCCCGGTCGACTTCGAAGGTCAACAGTTCCGTTTTCAAATCGTCCCGGCAACAGACGGTGACCAGTTCCCGGATCACAGAAACAGCGCGTTCCACCAACTCCAGAGATTCGGCATACCGGCCCATCAACCTCAGGACCATGCCCTTTGCGCGGAATGCCATGCCCAGGAAAAATCCGTCCTCAGGATGATTCCCGTCAATGACCCAACCGAATGCAGCCGTCACGGCACGTTGACTCATGACCAGGGCAGCTTGCAGGTTTCCCTGCCGGGTGTGAACGTTCGACAGGTTGGAATAAATCAGGGCGAGATCTTTGGTCAGTTCAGCACGCCCTTCCCGTAAGACGAGCCGCTCCAGTATGTCGATGGCTTTCTGATAATACAGTGGAATATCTTCATCTCGGTCATCGGAAAAAAGCGCCTTATTCATGTAACACAGCGCCAGCTTGCTGGTCAGTTCGTTCCGCCCTTTCCAGAACACAAGCTCCTCCAGAATTTTCATGGCTTCGGTGTTTACCGAGTCGGCATTGCGGGAGTCGTTCAGATACCAGTAATTGCCTGCATGGTTGATCAATGTCCGGGCCAGTTCGAACATCAGATCATCCCGGTGATGACCGGACAGCAGTTTCCGGTATATGTCCACCGTATTCGAATAAAAATCCAGCGCACTCCGGTAATCCTGCATCCGGTTGAGTAAAAGCGCTTTGTTCATGTACGCCAGGGCCAGATCCCGGCCATGAACTTCGAAACCGCCGCTTTCGATGAGCCGGACGGTCATCTCGATCGATTTGTCGTACTGCTCGAGAGCGGCGCTGTTCAGTCCCAGATCCATCAGGGATACCGCTTTGTTCAGGTAGCTGTCGGAAAGCCACATGGAGATTTCACACGAAGGATTCTCGAGAGATATGGTTTCAAGAATCGAAATGGCCCGGTCGCAGACATAGATGGATTCCCGGTAGCGGCCCAGGTTGCCCAAGGTATTGGATTTATTGGTGTAACACTTGACCAGGCCCATGCTGAATTCCGATCGGCCGCATTCGAATACCAGCCGCTCGCGGATGTCGAGTGCCCGGTTGAAATATTCCAGCGCATCCGTTTCACGACCCAGGGAACCGAGCAATAGCGCTTTGTCCGCCAGAGTGCCCGCCAGATGGTTTTCAGCCGTTTCAGAAGGTTCCTTTTCGAGAATGACCTGCCAGTGTGCGATGGATTCATCATAGGTCTTGATCGCGCCCGGATAATCACCGGTGTCTTTCTGAATCAATGCCTTCTGCGCCAGAAGACGGGAAAAATCATTGTTCAGGTCGCTTTGATCTGCGCCCAGTAGTTCACGATAACGAACGGAGATCTCTTCATATTGTTCAAGATCTCGGATCGACTGAACTTCCCGGGATCCTTCTCCGTCCGGGTGGATTTCACCGGAGTCCGGTATATTCCTGCCTGATGCCTTGCATATCCGCTCGAACCATTCCCGCGGATCGTCCCATTGGGTTCCGGTTACGGTCCTCCGGGCATGGGATGACCCGGATGACGTACGAACAGGCTGGATCTCCGCAAGCTGTCGCGGATACGGTTTCCCGGCGATCCGGTCGTAAAGCGGGATCAGCAGATTCACGATTTCGGCCATGTCCGTCCATCGGTCGTCCGGATTTTCACGGAAACACCGTCGCAGAATATCGGCCAGTTGAACAGGCATGGCCGGACGGGACAGGGGAGGGGAAGACAGGAATTGCTCCAGCACTCGGGGAGCGAAAAGGCCCAGACGCCAGGTCACTTCCCCCGTGAACATTTCCAGGATCGACAATCCCCAGCTCCACATGTCCGTTCGCCGGCCAACTTTCCGGTTTTCGGCCTGTTCAGGGGAGCAGTAGGCCGGGGTCATGCCCATGGAACTAACCAGAACGGTGTCGGACGGAATCGCCGTTTCGAGGTTTCCGATACCGCCGAGATTCCGGGGGTGAGCCAGCCCGAAATCGGTTACTTTCAATATTCCGTCTTCGGTCATCAGCGCGTTTCCGGGTTTAACGTCCTGGTGCACCACACCGTGAATATGAGCGGTGTGCAGCCCCCACGCGAACTGGATCGCGACATCCAGGATGCTTTCCAGATCGGTGAATCTTCCATCGGCGATCCACTTGCGCAGTGATCCCCCGGGAATATACTCGGCAAAAATGGCCAGTCGGTCCTCGACCGTCCGGAAAAACAGGCAGGCGGTCAGGTTGGGATTGCGGGGAAGATCGATCCAGGTACGCAACTCCCTCAAAAATTCCTTCCGGCGTTTCTCGTCGTTCAGGCTTGAGGCCAGAAGGGTTTTGACGGCGAACAGTTTATCCTTGTAATACCGGGACCGGGCCAGATACACAGAGCCCATCCCGCCCTGGCCGAGCATCCGCTCGACGACATATTCACCCAGCAGGATTTTTCCCGGCTGCCAGCCGATTCGATAATCGTCGTTACCATGCGCCATGAAAAAACACCGGATATTGTTACATAGCCAACCATACCAGATCCAGGCTCGGCACGCATCCATTTGCCGCGGGCGAGGAGGTGAACGGGTTTTATTACGGAGCGGTCTCCGCGTCGTCCGATCCGATCCCGCATAGGCTGCTCGAACAGGTCCTCCCGCAGGTGGTAGAGGGCGCAATAATGGTCCCGTTTCACGGTGACCCGAAGGGCATCCTCCAGCTTGGGGAGGTGAAAGAAAACCGTGGATGGTGCCAGGTTCAGCTGCTGGATCAGCTCTTCAACATGCTGGCAAAATTTTTAAATAAAATGAGATGTGTATGATTTCCAGACTCTATAAAAGAATCTGAACCGCCTGGCGAATCCGGTTTCTGGATTCCTCGAAATACGTTTCGTCGATTTCAAATCCGATGAAATCAACCCCCAGTTCCATACAGGCCAGGGCCGTGTTCCCCAGTCCGGAAAACGGATCCAGAACCAGGTTCACCCGGTCCATTCCGTGCAGCCGGATACACATCCCGGCCAGCTCAGGCGGGTAGGCGGCCGGGTGAGGCCGGTCTTTGGAGTGGTCCTGGATGGTTTCGTACGGGATATACCAGACGTTTCCCCGGCACCGCACTCCGCCGGATGCATCGTGCCAGCGGCTGATATTGGTTTGATCTTTGTAAGGAACCCCGATGGCTGTCCGGTCCAGTTTCACGGTCCCGGTGCGGGTCAGGTGGAAGATGTATTCGTGCATGTCGTTGACGTATCGAGGGCTGTTGATGGGTTTGTAATGCCCCACGTTGATTTCCAGCGGCGAACCGTAGCTGCTCTGCTTGATATAGATGGATTTGATCCAGTGGATGACGTTCTGGAGGGTGAAATGGTTTCGCATGACCGCGGCGACTTCAAACGGCACCCACGGATCTGACGGTTTGGAACCCATGTTCAGGAAAATCGAACCCTGTTCGGACAGGATCCGTTTGACTGCTTGAGCCCAGTCGTTCATCCAGCGAAGGTACTGGTCGCGGGGTGTTGTGTCGTCGTATCTGCCGTATCGGATACCCAGGTTATAGGGAGGGGATGTGACAACAACGTCGACCGATCCGGGATCCAGCCGGGTGTTCATCCCGGCGATGCAGTCCTCCCGGAACAGCCGGATCGACTGGCCGGTTTTCGTCCGCCTCTCGAAATGTGTCGCCGCAGTATCCATAAAGGTGGTCTTCACCCCCCGCGGAATCATATCATTTTTTTAATTCCCAGAAAAAGATTATCAAATACGAGGATAAAAGCTTTTTAACGTGAAATTGCAATTCATCCGAAGAAGAGAACCTTTCAAATACAGTTTATTGTGGTTTATTTATTCAATGAAGGAAAATACCTGAAAGCCCTCCCCTGAAAGCGGCCGCTTTCAGGGGAGGGTTTGGGTGGGGTGGCTTTGCGATGAATATAAATCTATAAAAAAAATTGTCATTCTGAGGAGTTCCAGAGGGACGACGAAGAATCTAACGGTGCGAGACTATAAATCCCGTCATACCAGCGGAAGCCGGTATCCAGGATTCATTGTGATGTGAAATCAGGATCGGTACCTGAAATTTTCAATTCTCTCCTCTCGAGAGGGGTGTCTCCGCCGAAGCCTTGGTGAAGGCTGAGACGGGGTGTGTGGCTTGCGGATGCGCACCGGTGGGGTGTGTGATCACTGTTCGCGTTTCGAAATAGGATGTGTCATTTCGAGCTAATGCGAGAAATCTTTCTCTTTCAACCCGGTAAGATTTCTCCTCATTCCGCTATCGGCGGAACTCGTCGAAATGACACGGGGGATGGGTACACGGAAAAATTTCTCGTCGCAGGCTCCTCGAAATGACATTTTTGAGCATACACATAACCTTAACGTAATGACGCTGCTTTTCAATTTTCAATCCTCCTCTCACCCCGCCCCGTTTGACATTGCTTGCTGGATCGGATATACAGTGTTTCGTCTGCTGGCGTGACTGTTGCCCGGCAGGCCGTCGGTACCGCATCAGATAGCGACCGATGCAACTCTTCTCCACACGGACGGCGGGTAGAGCTTTTTAACAGACGTCCGGATGGAGAATTTGATGTACCATAAAGAACAATATACGTATCATTCAACCCATGACAGGCGGCGGGGAAACACGCTTGACACCGCGCAGGGGCTTCAGTCCCGTGCACCCCTGCAGAGTGTTTTCAGCACGCTCCTGCCGCAGCTTCAGAGAGCGGTGGCTGAAGAAAATTACACCGTTCCAACTCCGATCCAGGAGCAGGCAATACCTCATCTGCTGGAAGGACGTGATCTTCTCGGATGTGCGCAGACGGGCACGGGCAAGACGGCCGCTTTCGCGCTTCCGCTGCTCCAGTATCTGAGCCAGAATAAAATCAATCCGTCACGGGGTCGACCCCGAGCGCTCGTGTTGACGCCGACGCGGGAGCTGGCGGTGCAGATCGATGAAAGTATCCGGACGTACGGGCGGTATCTGCATATCTCTCACACGGTGATTTTCGGCGGCGTCGGTCAGGACGTGCAGGTCAGAGCGGTCAACCGCGGTGTCGATATCGTGGTCGCGACACCGGGCCGGCTGATCGATCTGATGCGGCAGGGACACGTGCGGCTCGACAAAGTGGAAGTGTTCATTCTCGATGAAGCGGACAGGATGCTGGACATGGGATTCATCCGCGATGTCCGCGTGATCGTGGCCGATCTCCCGGCCGAACGCCAGACCCAGTTCTATTCCGCCACCCTGTCTGATGACGCCGTTGCTCTGGCGTCCAATCTGGTGCGGAATCCGGTGCGTATCACCATCGATCCGGACAAGCCGACGGTGGAGCGGATTGTGCAGAAGGTGATGTTCGTTGAAAAGAATGACAAGGGCACGCTTCTGATATCGCTTCTCCGGGATCGAGCCATGGAAAAGGTGCTGGTGTTCACGCGGACCAAGCACGGCGCCAATAAACTGGCAAAGAAACTGCTGGCAGCCGGTGTCTCCAGCCGGGTGATCCACGGCAACAAGACGCAATCGGCGCGCACCCGGGCCCTGGACGAATTCAAGACCGGCGGGATCCGGGTGCTGGTCGCCACGGATATTGCCGCACGCGGTCTGGACGTGGAGGGCATATCGCACGTGATCAATTACGATCTCCCGGAAGATCCGGAAACGTATATCCATCGCGTGGGCCGGACGGCCCGGGCCGGTGCCGGAGGCGATGCGATATCCTTCTGCAGTTCCACGGAACGGGATTACCTGCGCGGGATCGATTTCATCATTCAGACGCCGATCCCGCACGACACGCAGCAGAAACTGCATTCCGAAACGGCGCGTATGGCGACGGGAGCGGCGGCCCGTCCGCCCTTGAAACTGCAGCGGGGTTCCAGACGATCCTATGCAGGAACCTACGGCAGATTGAAACGGTAACTGCCCGCCACACCTCATAAAAAATGCCTGTCATTTCGAACTGAGCGATATCTTTACTTATACTGTCATTTCGAACTAAGCGATATCTTTACTTATACTGTCATTTCGAACCGAGCGCAGCGAGTGTGAGAAATCTTTCACCCATTGGACCTGGCTGTCATTTCGAGCGAAAGCGAGAAATCTTTCACTTTTACCGGGCAAGATTTCTTGTCGCGAGCTCCTCGAAATGACATTTTTGAGCTTACACATAACCTTAACTTAATGACATTGCTTTTCAATTCTCCCCTCTCCCCCCGGGAGAGGGTGGCGCGCAGCGCCGGGTGAGGGCTCTTGACGCCTCCTCCGTTTTGTGCATAATTCCCCCATGCTATGATCGCTTCGCGGGTCGCAGCCGCCGCCAACGTAGCTCAGCCGGTAGAGCAGCTGATTCGTAATCAGCAGGTCCGGGGTTCAAATCCCCGCGTTGGCTTCAATAAAATCAATAACTTGCGGGATACTTGACGGGTGAAGTTTTAGTCATAGCCACACCATAGCCACACGGTGAGAGGATAACTACGACCAGAAATATCACACTAAAAGAACCAGCCCGGGAACCTCGGTGTGATCCGAAGCGCTCGGGCTGATCGATATCAGGCTTGATGAAGTTGCCGCTCAGTACGGTGACCTAGCATATTCCGAACCGAAATCGGGAAACGACGACGGGTCTTCTTCCTCTTCGATTTCAACCGGTTCATCAACCGGATATGGCGCATTCCGTTTGGTTCTCGTGGTGGCTGGGGAGGGCGAATCGGTGGTATATCCGGTGCTTCCCAGGACATGCAAAACGAGATCCTTCAGAGTAAACCAGAGCAACATAATCTCCGATTTGCTCAGTGTGTGCGATCCGGAGATCGATTTCTCGGTTTTCCGATCTACCTGGCCGATCGTCACTTTGCATTCCCGACCGGTTTCGCTTATTACGATTTCTGCCTGGATACGTCTCAAAATCGAGGAGCTTCGATCCCGAAGACTGTGATCCCGATTAGCATGCCACGTTGTGCCAGCTTTTCCCTTTGCTGCATGATACACGAGACCCGCATATTCATTCGGATACAACAGGACGGGCGGTGCAACGATACTGAAATTAGCTTTCATGCCGGCACGCGTTTTGACCTCCAACAGAAAGCCGGGATTGTATCCATTGCCAGCTTTCTTCGGTTGTATGGTGAGACTGCTTTTTTCACTTTGAAATGCGAACGGATCCATAATGCTGTTCCTCCTCACGCCACCCGTCTTCGGGCGGATTCCTCGCTGGTGCTGTCATATGTTCTCATGACCAGCCATGATTGAATTTCGTCCGGATGGTAGAACACTTTTCCTCGCGTGCCACCATAACGGACATACTTCGGGCCGCATCCTTTCACCCGCCAGATCCTCATGGTCTGCGGCCGGACTCCAAGCATTTCGGCTGCCTGGGCTGTCGATATCAATTGCTTAGGCATTATAAGGTCTCCTGCCCCCTCGGGCTGGTTTGTAAACTTTCCGGACACAATCCGGATTCCAGGGGGGATTCATGATCGTCGTATCCATCGAACCCCCCCACCGGATTGAAATTGTGCTTGCTGCGGAGCTTGATTGCAGCGTCAGCTAGGTTTACCAGACCTGCCTGTGCGAGTGCCTCATTCGAGACATCGCGTCCGTGCAAGCTGCCTCCTCCAGACCGGATCTTGCAGCGGATATGTGTGCGCATCCACTTGTCTAGTCTGGAGAGAGCGTGTTCGTGGCACCGAGCAAAATACGGTAACCAACTGGTGATACATGTTTTCACCTCTGCAATTATTGCCGGCAGTGCGGCCGGGCCGACCAGGCCGTTCGTGGCCAATCTGACCCTGGTTTTAAGTTTCAGAACGTTGTTCGGGGATGGGGCGAGGAAAACTTCGGATTTCTTGATGCGGAACTCGTGACCCAGGAATTGGATAGGAGTGTGGCGGGCATTGTATGGGGTATCAGCGAAGCAGTGTTTGGCGGGTTGCGTGTGGATTCCGGCGGAGGACGCCCAACTTTCGATCAGGGCTTGGGCAGATTCGGCTTCCTTGCGAAAATGAGAGAGGACGACTAGATCATCGGCATATCGGACTAGGGAATAAGACTCATTCGTGAGGAGGAAATCCAGGGGGTGGAGGAAGAGGTTTGCGAGCAGCGGGGAGATGACAGCGCCTTGAGGAGTACCTTTCGTCGGGCGGTAGCGTTTCGAGCTTTCAATGATATCAACGTTCAAGAATTGGCGGATCAATCTGCACCCTTTAGCATCCGGAATGGTGTCTTCGACTCGGTGCATCAAGAGGTCGTGCGGTATCTCATCGAAGTATGAAACAAGATCCAGGTCTACAACCCAGTGGTGTCTTTTAAGGAGTAGGCTTCGGACATGTTCGATCGCCTGATGGGTGTTCCTTCTGGGTCGGAATCCATATGAACAGGGCAGGAATGTGGGGTCGATCAAGGGATTCAACAGCATGAGAAGGGCGGTCTGGACAACCCGGTCCCGGATGTTGGGAATCCCGATCGGCCGGAGTTTTCCACTCGGTTTCAGGATGTACGCTCTGCGAACTGGTCCGGGTTGGTATGTTTCCGTGATCAGTTCGTGTTGGAGTCGCGTCAGGTTCGTTTCGAGGTCAGTTTCGAAATCTGCCACTGTCTGACCATCCGGACCGGGCTTGCCATTATTCTTCTTGACCCGGTCGAAGGCCGTCCTGAGTAGTGTGGACGAGCAAAGGCGGAGAAATAGTTCACCAGTCTTATTTTCTCTACCCTTTCCTTTCTTCTCTTGTGCCATTTAAAATCCCTTTAACGGAAAAACGCATCACCACATCTACATATAATGCATCCCTGCGGGATTGTCAACAGAAATATTCACTCGGCCGCGCCTGAGCATCGCGAACCAACAGAATAGTGGTTGAGAAGTATAGTCCTATCATCTATCATAAAGTTGAGGTATGCACTACTGCAGTGTGGAAAGGAGGCAGTGTGGAATTTAAAGAAGCGGTTAGATTACATAGAAAAAGGAAACGGCTAACTCAAAAACAGCTAGCCAAACTCGCTGGACTAGATATTTCTATGATCGTCCGTATTGAGGGTGGGGAAACCAAGACAGTCAAATCCGATGCTCTTCGAAGGCTTGCTGAAGCACTTGAAGTAAGTGCTGACGAACTTATTGGGCGTAAGATGGGACTTACAATAGAGGATATAATCCGGCTCAACCCAGCGGCAGAGGATATCTTCGAAGGGTACGCGAATTTGAGTCCTAACGGACGGGAAATGGTTAAAACATTCATAGCCTTTTTACTTACTCGGGAAATGAAAGAAATCCATGAACTCAAGAGTGATTCTGATGAGGAAAAAGGAAGTGAAACGACGGGCGATGAGAGGCCTAACCAAGTCGGGAGGATGATTTATGGAGACAACTGGGACAGGAACCATGGGGATTCTAACTGACCTCGATATTTCCGGCATTCACTCGGCCCGAAGGATTGGGATTGGCTAGCGGCATCATCTGGTACGCCGCTATGACCGATCCGGGAATCACCCAATCGCAGGGAATAATCCCAGCCGCTGAAAAACTCCCCGGCCTTTGATTTGCCTTTCCTATTCAGTTGGGGCGTTTAAGCACAGCATGGCAATACCCCCTAGCATAGGTTTTTCCTTGCTCAACTCGTTTCACTGCATACGATTTTAGACAAAAAGTGCCAATTCCCAGGAGCGAAATGTAGAAATCATGGGCACTTACGGCGCGATTTTGCTATCTGATGTGTACGGGTAATTCGTACATCTTGTTTGGACTGAACACCCGTTTTTGCCCTTAAATTGGCATCACGGCGACCGCCTGCGAGGCCGATTTTGAAAAAAGTGAAATTCCCCCGGGAGGGCACGGAAAATCCCTCCCAGGGAATCAATCAGTCAAAATGCGGATCACCACTCTTTGCAGGCTGTCTGATACGGGCAGGAGCCGCACATCCAGCCGGTGATCGGGAAAAATGAACCGCTGTCGATGGCCACCAGGACCTCCCGGATCAGCTTGATCAAGCGTCTATGATCATCAGTATTGCGGGTTGTCGGGTAGCGGATGAGTTCCGGTGATCGCGCTTTGGTGATGACATCGAACCGGGCATGGAATGCTTTATCACCGTTCACAAGCGGGCTGTGGGCGAGGGCATAGGTGTAAACGGTCAACTGAAGAGCATCTTCCGTTTTGGAATCCGAGTATCGCCGGCTGGCAGTCTTGTGATCGACCGCAACGATGCGGCCTTCACTATCCCGTTCGATCAGATCAATGGATCCGACGATGGGAAGTGGAAGCGGTTTGGTACCGTTGCCATTCTTCAAACAGAACGGCGCTTCGACGGCCAGCACCTCTCCGGGCTGAACCGAATCGTAGAAGACCTTCAGCATGGATATTCCCTTATCCAAGATGCTTTCCCGGTTGTCGTCCGCGTCGAATCGGATCTCATCGCAGTCGTTCCGGGCCAGCCAGTCCGTCCGGAACGCTTCGCAGACGGCATCTCTCGAGTAACGCTTCCTGAAGTCCCGCAATCCGCGGTAGAAATAGGCCAGAGCTTCGTGAATGGAGGATCCGAAAGAGAGAGCTGCTGGCGTGAATTCTGGCTGCAGAGCCGCAACATACTGGAAGTAGTACCGCAACGGACACAACATGTAGGTGTTGATCTGACTGTATGAAATGTGCGGTTGATCACGGAAGCTTTCAACACTTTGGTTTTTCATGATGATTATCCTTTCAATGAAAACGGGACCGGCAGCGGGGTACTTCCCCACCGCCGATCCCTTGGTTTGTGACGGACAATTACGCCGTCAGCATCTCGATCAGCATGCTGGCTTCCGACTTGGACAGTTCATCCAGCGGGACTGCATAGTTTTCGATGCAGAGTTGATCGACTTGGTCCGCATCGAGACTGGAACGCCGGCCTAATGTCAAAATGTATTTGCGCTGCTTGGGCGTCACCGAATCGCCGTTCCCATTGCCGTTTCTGGTGGGAATAGTGGGTTTCTGATCGAGCGCCTGGGCTTTCTGTTCCGTCTTACCATTGCTGGGGACATCGCCGTAGAGGTGAAGGCCGACACCCAGAAGGCTGGCACACTTTTTGACCGCATCGGTCGCTGCGCCCTTCAGGTTTTCACCCAGGCAGAGAACCTTGCCGGTCTGGGCGTCCCGGGTGATCTGGTTGCTGCCGAACTGTTCCTTCACGATACCATTCACCTGCAGACGACCGAGGACAACAACTTCATCCTCCAGGATCTTGTGTTCGACCACGGTGAAACTCCAATCACTGTCGAAGGCGTCATTCAATCTTTGAATTACTGTATAACCTTCAATATAATCTAGAGTTTTACCCCATGAACCTTTTCTTTGTTTGATCTGATCCTTTGTGAAGTGTGTTTCGAGGACCTTTCTTGTTTCCTTTTCCATGACATAAATCTCCTTTGCCCGAGGTACACACCCCGGGCGTTTGTGGAGCTGGCCGATCATCGATCACAGCTCCGGGTTATGGATTGCTTGTTTCAGTGAATGCCCGGACAGGCGGGTCCGGAACCGTTCAACACAGGAAGGCTGACAATGCACCGGGTTCCTCTCGAAATGTTCGAAACGACCCGGATGGTGCCGCCGTGCCGCTCTATGACGGTTTGAGCGATGTGGAACCCGAGACCGGTACCCTCGGGTTTTGTGGTGTGAAACGGCGTGCCCAGCAAGGCCAGTGCATCGGCGTCCATGCCGCATCCGGTATCGGAAATGATGATGCGGGCAGTCGTCAGGCAAGGGGTTACCCTTACCGTCACAATAGAAGCATTCTGAGACGATTCTACGGCGTTTTTGAGCAGGTTTTTGAAGGCTTTGCCGAGGGTTCGGGTGTCGGCGGAAACCTGGACCGGGTCGATGGGAAAGTCGAAGTCGAACCGGACCCGGCGATCGGTGGCCAGGCGTTCCAGCAGGATCACCTGCTCGAAGATAATTTCCTGCAGGTTCACCATTTTGAAACAGGGCGGGGTGCATCCGGCGGCAAAAGCATCTACAAGTTCGCGGATGTTCTGGGATGCCAGTCTCAGTACTCGCCAGGTCGATTCGTCGTCCTGAACAGACTCGACGGTCAGGTTTTCGATTTCCCGATCGAAGACATCGAGGTAATTCCGGGTTTCGTGAACCAGCATCGAAGGAGTGAGAGTACCAGTCGGCGGCAAACCCTCGACCGGAACCGGCTGTGAAACGGGCGGCATAATCGTGTGAGCATAAAGCATGATTTCCTCCTTAAATGAGAAAGGGCCGCAGCGTCCGGAGACACCACGGCCCGGTTGTTGCGAACCGTTATTTACGGTTGCGTAGGTTAATGAATCGTTATGATTGTTGGTTTACGGATGATTGGCGGGAACGGCGGCGGGACTGACGGATCGGCTGGTTTCCAAGATGAGGTTGAGAACCTTCTCCACGTCTGAAAGCACTGAGACGCATGCGGCGCCGATATCCTTGCCGGCCTTCTCCGAGTAGAACTTGATGTACTCGAAGCTGTTCCCGATTGTTGCACCTGGGTCTATGCAGACGAGGTGACACAAGCTTTGAGCACTCAACTCTGCGACGATTTCCTGCCGCCAGTCCTGGCCCCGGTTGAGGCTGCCCAGAACCCGTTTGTGAGCTGCATGGGACAGCTCATGGAGGAATGTCTTCTGAGACGACGTGGCCAAGCGGATCTCCTCCCGTTCATCATCCGGGCGATAGTAACCCAACCAAAATCCCTGGAACGCGACCGGAGCAACATCGATGCCCCAGGCTTCGGCCACCTCCTGCAGCGGCAATGGTGGCAGCTCCAGCTTCTGGTAGGAAAGCGGCTCGCCTTCGGTCGACTCCACAGCGAACACAGGAACGGCCAAAAAACCCCGCAGAACCTTGCTGATGTGATTGGGCGGATTGTCCTCAGCCGATTCCTGTTTCCTCTTGCCGATCCACGGTGCCAGGATGAAAAAGCTTTTGCTGCCCTTGCGGACGTATCGCTTCACCTCCTTCCATTGATTGAATCCACGGGCATCCGAAGTGCCGTGAACGGCCATGATCAGCCGGTTGGCCAGGGACCAGGCATTCGACGGCACAATGAACGGTGGGTACGTGGCGACCGAGATCGCCTTGGGAACATTGCCGGTCCGGAACAGCTCCACGATCCGGTCCAGCACTGCTCTGACTTTGGGATTGAACATGACAGCCTCCTTTCAAAGTTTGGGTTTGTAAGACGCGGCGACCCAAAGCAACCAGATACCGAATCCGGCAGCCAGGAACACCGCCAGGAACTTCGCCACGATCACCAGGGCGATTCCTGCGGCAACAAAGAAGATCAGAGACACAAGCCACTTCATGACACTCCTCCTTTCTTTGAGGGTTAAGGGATTGCTGTAAGAAGACCCGGGGGCTCGAAACGGTGATTAGGAAAACCAGTTGGGGCCCCAGACCGGGTACCCCCGCGATTTTGTCAGAAATTCCTCATCGCGCGTGACGAGGATCTACCGAATTACTGATTGGCCGATCGAAAATCGCATCTGCGGATCGTTGACTTTGTCAGAATCGTCATGCGAAGATAAAACAAAAGTTATGGAGGTTATTATCATGCGGAATAGAATTGTGTTGTTTTTGTTGGTGTTTGTTGGTTTTAACCTGTGCGCCTGCATCGGTGGCAAGCAATCGGCGGTAGAAGGAAAACTCGTGGACGGGAACGGCAAGCCGGTTTCCGGGGTGAAGATCACAGCGTCCCAGGTTCAGCCGATCAAGGGCTATGAGCAGTTCGAAGCCGTGACGAAATCGGACGGCACGTTCCGGATGACCGGGCTGTTCCCGTCGTCCCGGTATGTTCTCAAACCCTGGTCCGATAAATGGACCTGCGAGACCGCGGTGCAACTGGACAGCGCACCGCAGGGCGAGACTGCCGTTCTGGCAGAGCCCATGAAGATTGCCGAAGCGTATTCAAGGAAAGGAGGCAGCCTTGTTGTTGATCTTACCACGGGGGCCGTTCGGTTTGATGTTTCTTCAGAAGGAGTAATTACCGACTCAATAACCGGTCTGGAATGGGTTGTTGGTCCTGATCGGGATACTGATTATGCCCAGGCCGAGCAGTGGGTGACTGGTTGCAACGTGGCGGGTGGCGGCTGGCGAATGCCAACAATGCAGGAACTGAAAAGCTTGTATTTGCAAGGCATTGGCAAAAGCAACATGGACCCAGTCTTCAAGATCACCGGTAGTTTTGTCTGGGCAAGCGATTCGTCGCGGGCGTACGCGTGGGGCTTCGACTTCTTCGACGGCTGCGAGAGCTGGAACCTCTTGACCTCGCACCGGGTGTTTGGGGTGCGTTCGCGTCCGCACTGATCATGATTTCTCTTTTGTATTCAAGTGTTTTAACAGGGTCTTATTGGATTGGCAGTTGTGCTACATGCCAATGAAAAGCTGAGAAATTATTAACCCTTTAACTCATTCACCGTCAACCACATCTCCGAAAACAGTTCCGCCTGTTCCAGCACCGTCTTCGTGGCGGATTCCTGTTTGTCGGGCGGGTAACCGTACTTTCTGAGAATCCGCTTGACCATCACCCGTAGGTTCGCCCGGACGTTCTCCCGGATTATCCAGTCATTTAAGAAGTCATCTGCCCAGAGACATCTTGCAGACATCAGCCTTCGCCTGCTACATTCAAGTCAGTGTAAAGAATCTGTGGGGCTGACATGACAAAACGGAGATTGAGTCTGCGAGTGCGGATCCCGTCATACCAGCATCCTCGAAATGCCTGGCGGGAGTCAATCCATGCGGAAGTCGTCAAGGCGGCTCAGGCTCGCGGTGTTTCCTACCAGCCGGGGGATAAACTGGAGCTTAACGTGATACTCTATATGGGTGAATCCGGACTTTGTTTTCAGGATGTGGACAACCGGTTGAAAGACATCATGGATGCTTTGCAAGGCAGGGCCGGTGGATCGAAATCCAAACACCGCCTGAGTCCCCTCATCCCGAACGATCACCAGGTTTTCAGAGTTTCAGTTGAGAAGAAGAGTCCACCGAAGCAAAGTCACGGAATGGGGCATCTTGTCATTCGGAAATACAAAGAAGTTCGATGAACGGATAGTGCAATAAGGAGAGCAGCGATGGAATTCGCCAAATTCGAATCAGTATCGATCCGAAATCACCCTGAAATGAACGAGCGATGGGTTCAGGACAGGATTGCCGAGGACCCATCGATTCTCGGTCTCGGTGATGTTGTCCTGAAGGATCGTGAACGCATTCAACCTAAAGCCGGGCGGCTGGATCTTCTGCTTCAAGATGCCGAATCCAACCGGCGATACGAGATCGAAATCCAGCTTGGCTCCACAGACGAAAGTCACATCATCCGAACGATCGAGTACTGGGATATCGAGCGGAAGAGATACCCGCAATATGAACACACTGCGGTCATCGTAGCGGAAGACATCACCAGCCGGTTCCTGAATGTCATCAACCTTTTTAACGGGATGATCCCGCTCATCGCTATTCAGATGCGCGCATTTCAGGTCAGTGGGAAGATCGGGCTCGTTTTTACGACAGTTGTGGACCTGCTGACCCTTGGCCTGGTCGATGAAGACGAGGAAGCCCAGGAGCCGACCGATCGAGCTTACTGGGAATCCCGGGGGTCCAAAAAAACAGTCGCTATGGCAGATCAATTGCTGGCGATCGCCAAAGAGCATGATCCCAGTCTCGAATTGAAATACAACAAGTTCTACATCGGCCTTGCCCGAAGTGGGCAGCCATGCAATTTCATGATATTCCGACCCAAGAAAGGCTTCATCCGATTCGAAGTTCGATTGAAGAATACACCGGACACGCAGGAACGCCTTGAATCATCCGGTCTCGATGTAATGGATTACGACAGCCGATGGGGATATTTCAGGATCCGGCTGCAACCCGGCGAGATCGACAAAAAAAAGCAAATACTTACAGAAATCGTGGCGGAAGCGTATGCAGCAGGCGGACAGCGATGAATTCTGATCTCGCAGGTCAATGATTTTTATGGACCAGATATCGTTCAAAACGCTAATATCTTCCCAGGAACCAAAAGGTCACCGGTTGTCTCACCAGTGCAATTTGAAGATGTCTGATGTATTGAATTACAATGCCTCAATCGGAATGTAGAAACCAATGAGCCAGATCAGATCAAAACAACGTGTTGCCGACCACGGGGAAGTCTTCACCCCGGCGTGGATGGTCGAGGCGATGCTCGATCTGGTAAAATACGAGACAGAACGCATAGACTCTCGCTTCCTGGAGCCAGCGTGTGGGAGTGGTAACTTTCTTGTCCGCATCCTGCAACGGAAGCTCGCTGCTGTGGAACGTAAGTACGGAAAGTCTGACTTCGAAAGGCGACACTATGCGCTGCTTGCGCTGATGTGCATTTACGGAATCGAGTTACTGGAAGACAATATCGCCGAATGCCGGGCAAATTTGTTGGAGATTCACGCCGATTATCTGAATATAGAACCGTCTGATGACATTTTTCGTGCCGCATCCTACGTGATATCACAGAACATCGTGCACGGCGACGCGCTGACGATGCGCACTGACGACGACCAGCCAATCACCTTTCCAGAATGGGGTTACCTGGGCAAAGGCAAATTCCAGCGGCGCGATTTTAGCTTCGACACCCTCGCCTCATCGTCAACTTTCAGTACGGAAGGCTCGCTATTCGCTAGTCTCGGCAAACATGAGATCTTCAAACCAACGATAATCTATCTGACGATGACCGTGCGTGAGTTGGCTGCTTTGGTTTGTGATGCCGCAAAGGAGGTCGAATGACTACAAAGGCTGGCTTTGCGTTGCGCGGCCGCAATCCGGATGTCTTGACATGCATCGCAAATCTCTCAAACGATGAGGTTTTCACGCCCCCGGAGCTTGCGAACCGGATGCTGGACACACTGGCCGATGTTTGGGCAGCCGACAACAGCGGTGCAAATATCTGGGCGGATAGTTCGGTAAAATTTCTCGATCCGTGCACGAAATCAGGTGTTTTCCTGCGCGAGATAACCAGTCGCCTGACCAAAGGCCTAGTCGGCGAGATTCCTGACCTTGAAGAGCGAGTGAACCACATCCTGACAAAACAAGTGTTTGGCATCGGAATTACGTATCTTACGAGCCTGCTGGCGCGGCGTAGCGTTTACTGCTCAAAGCACTCGAATGGCAAACACTCAATCGCCAAAGGCTTCAAGAGTGATAATGGCAATATATGGTTCAAACGGATGGAGCACACGTGGGTAAACGGCAGGTGCAAGTTCTGCGGTGCAAACGTAAAGATCCTTGACCGTAGCGAAGATCTCGAAACCCACGCCTATGCGTTCATCCACACCCAAAACATTACAACTCGACTCGTCGAGTTCTTTGGAGGCGATATGCAGTTTGACGTAATCATCGGAAATCCACCATACCAGTTGGATGATGGCGGCTACGGCACTAGTGCAGCACCGATTTATCATAAGTTCGTAGAGCAAACGAAGGCGCTGGAACCGCGCTATTTGTCGATGATTATCCCAGCCCGTTGGTTTGCAGGTGGGAAAGGGCTGGATGAGTTCAGGAAATCAATGCTTACCGACAATCGACTGCGTTCTATTGACGACTTTCTCAGCGCTTCAGACGTCTTCCCGGGGGTTGGCCTAAAGGGCGGTGTCTGCTACTTTCTCTGGGACCGGGATTATCCCGGTCCTTGCAGAGTCACCACCCATTTCAAGGATTGGCCTACTTCGACAGTAAGTCGTCCTCTTCTTGAAAAAGGGGCGGACGTGTTCATCCGCTTCAATGAAGGGCTGTCAATTCTAAAGAAAGTGATGGCTGCCGAGAGAGGGAAGGCTACTTCAATGTTACTTCCTGAAAACAAGCGTTTCGACCGACTGGTTAGTTCAAGAAAACCTTTCGGGCTTGAGACGACCTTCAAAGGAAAGATCAACACCAAGCAAACTGGTGACATATTGGTCTATCGTAACGGCGGTACGGGATACATCAACAGAGACTCGATATCGACTGGCAATGAACTAATCGACAAGTGGAAACTATTCGCAGGCTACGCTGCGCCAGGGACCGGAAACAAAGATACATACCCTCATAGGATCATCAGTACTCCATTCGTTGGATCGCCTGGCACCATCTCTTCGGAGACCTATCTTTGCATTGGCCCGTTCGATACACGTACCGAGGCTGAAAGTGTTTTGTCTTACCTTTCCTGTCGGCTTACACGTCTTCTTATTCTCCTTCATAAGCCATCCCAACACGTAACGCGCAAAGTCTACACATTCGTTCCAACACAAGAGTGGACGAGGAAGTGGACGGACGAGGACCTCTACGCGAAATATGGCATCTCTGCAAGAGAGATCGCGTTCATTCAGAAGGTTGTTCGCCCAATGGACCTTAGTGGAGACGCTGAGGATGGTTAAGGTCATTGACGAGATCTTCACACCTAAGCCCGTAGCTCGGCTGAGAATATATGGTTACTCAATTGCCGATGAAGCGCACAAAGGGCTCCTAAAGGTCGGGCAGACCACACGTGATGTGAAGCAGCGCGTTGCTGAGCAGGTTAAGACGGCTGCCATCAAGAACTACAGGATTGAGCTGGACGAAGCAGCCGAACGCAATGACGGTACTATATTTACCGATCACGAGGTGCGCGCGGCACTAACCAGGAAGGGCTTCGAAAACACTGAACTCGAATGGATGCAATGTTCGGTCAAGGACGTGAAAACCGTGCTCACCGAGCTGCGCAAAGGCCAGCGGTTCACGGGTACGCATCACGAAACGTTCACGATGCGCCGGGAACAAGCTGAGGCTGTTGACAAGACGCACGCCTATTTTCACTCCATCTGGAAAGAAGACATGCACGCCGTACCCCGATTTCTTTGGAACGCTAAGATGCGATTCGGGAAAACCTTCGCCGCTTACCAGCTTGCCAAGAAGCTCGGTGCTAAACGTATGCTCGTGGTGACCTTCAAGCCCGCCGTCGAAGATGCATGGCAGACTATCATAGAGTCACACGTGGATTTTGACGGGTGGCAGTACCTTTCCAGACATTCTGACAGCGATCCGGTGAGAATCTCCGCCAAGAAACCACTGGTTTATTTCGGCTCATTCCAAGACCTGTTGGGACGTGATGATGCAGGGAACATCAAACCATTAAACGAATGGATCCACCATGTGAAGTGGGATTTGGTAGTTTTCGATGAATACCACTTCGGTGCATGGCGGGAGACTGCAAAGGAGCTGTTCGAAGGTGAAGAGGATGCGGTAGCCAAAAAAGAGGCCAAACTGGAGTACGATCGTGACTTGGAAAGTATGAACGAGGATCTTAGTGTGTTTTCGGCGAAGGAAACGGAATTCCTGCCCATCACGAGCAGAGCTTACCTTTACCTGTCGGGCACGCCATTCAGGGCACTGGCCACGGGTGAGTTCATCGAAGAACAGATATTCAACTGGACATATACCGACGAGCAACGTGCAAAGGAAGAATACGCAGTAAAACACCCCGACAAATGGAATCCCTATGGAGCATTGCCGCAGATGCGCCTGCTGACCTATCAGATGCCGGACGAGTTGCTGGCGATCGCGAGCGCCGGTGAATTCGACGAGTTTGATCTCAACGCATTCTTCGAGGCATCGGGTCGGGGTGACAAAGCGCAATTCACACACAAGAATGACGTACAGAAATGGCTGGACATCATTCGCGGGGGATACGCGCCAAGGGCCGTGGAGTATATGAAGACTGGCACACGGCCACCGTTTCCATATTCGGATGTACGTCTTCTGCCCTATTTACAGCACTCATTCTGGTTTCTGCCTAATGTCGCGTCCTGCCGTGCGATGGCGAACCTCCTGACAGAGAAACACAATGTATTCTGGCACGACTACAAAGTGATCGTCGCTGCGGGTGCTACGGCAGGTATCGGTCTCGATGCCTTGCCCCCTGTACGCAAAGCCATTGGGAGTGGACTCGAGACCAAAACCATCACACTTTCGTGCGGAAAGCTCACGACGGGCGTTACCGTGCGGCAGTGGTTCTCAATCTTGATGCTGAGGAACCTTCAGTCACCGGAGACCTACTTTCAGTCTGCCTTTCGGGTCCAGTCGCCCTGGTCCATTCGAAATCCGAACGGTGATAATCCGAACGAGGAGGAGATCCTCAAACCCGTCTGCTTTGTATTCGATTTTGCACCCACACGCGCGCTTCGGCAACTCTCGGAGTACGGAATCGGCCTGTCTCCCTATGAGCCAAACCCGGAGAACGCAGTTAAGAATCTTGTATCGTTTCTGCCTGTGCTGGCATACGACGGCGCAAATATGACACAAATCGATGCCGGCGGTATTCTCGATATTGCGATGGCGGGCACGTCGGCAACGTTGCTCGCAAAGAAGTGGCAAAGTGCAATATTGGTGAACGTGGACAATGACACCCTGCGCCGGGTACTGGACAACCCAGAAGCGATGGCTGCCGTTGAGCGTATCGAGGGTTGGCGAGCGCTTGGAGATAACATCATCGAGACCATAATTAACAAAAGCGAGAAGTTGAAGGAGCTGAAGAAGAAAAATAAGGATAAGGATCTCACTGCCAGGGAGAAGAAGCAGCTTACTGAAGAGGAAAAGGAGTATAAGTCCAAGCGTAAAATGGTCCAGGAGAAGCTGATCAAGTTTGCCACACGCATCCCGGCGTTCATGTACCTGACCGATTTCCGAGAGAACACGTTACAGGATGTGATCACCAAGCTGGAACCAGACCTGTTTCTGGCGGTCACCGGATTAACGGTCAAGGACTTCCACCTGCTTGTTCAACTCAGAGTGTTCAACACTGAGCAGATGAACCAAGCCGTGTTTGCGTTCCGACGATATGAAGACGCGTCGCTCCGGTACACTGGCATCGAAAGCCATCCGGGTCTGACACATTACGGATTGTACGACACCGTAGTAGCAAAGGAGTGAAAAAGTGTTAACTGCTGGGATGGACAACGAAAACAGCAGGGCAAGGTTACACCTGCAGGATCTCAGGCAACCCCATCAGCATCACAGGTGCCGTTATATGACATTCAATCGGCTGTTCACCTTCTTTACGGTTATGATAGCGGATTCCTCTATCCTGAAATGAACCCACGATTCCTGGTGTGTCGTACAGGGTTTGGGCAATTGCAGCTTCCATCCGGTTCCGGAGCCTTCTGTCACACGCAGTTGGTGCAAGGAAGAAACGATACATGGCAGTCAATTTTCGAATTGCTCCGCTCAATTCAGAATACATCAGGATGCATTCTTTTTCAGATTTAGGATTCTCTGGATCATATCGTCCCGGCCATAACAGAATCTTCTCACCGCGAGCGAAACCTGCAGGATCGTAGACATGATACATGGCTGCCGCATGTTCTGTGTAATGCTCTGCCATCCGGGTTCGAAAATCACGTCCGGTTTCACCGACATAATAGATCAGATGACCTTCCGAGAGGGGTACGGTCCAAAGATATACTCCCGGTTTGCTGCGCACTTCAACGTCAAAGATGGAGGGAGCATCAGTCGATCCCGGCCATGAGAAAGGTCCTTCAAAGGCAAGTTGGATGCAATTATCCGAATTCACTGCGATTCCCGTAATCATGTTTTATCAAAAGACGCTCATTATCATACGTGGGATCTGAATTTGTCGAACCGCCACTCCAGTGCGCCGCGATCAGGCCAATTCTGTTTTGCTGCTGGAAGAACCAGCCTTTCACCATCCAATTTCTGCAATCCATAGCGAAGCATCGGTCCATCGGATTCAAGAAGCACATCGCGCCGAACATGTATTTTGAAATCAGGTGAAACACCGATAATAAAGCTGTCGAACGCTGCATGGTGCAGTTTGCAAAGGGAAATCCCATTGGAAATACTCGGTTGACTCTCCGGATATCGGTCCGGGATGATATGCGCGGCATCAAGCAATTCCGTATGTCTCAGTTTGCATAACGAACACTGGGAACGATATGCCGCGATTACCCGCTCCCGAAACGAACGCTGATGAAGGCGGGTGCGTATGGTTGAGGTTACATATGCACGCCGTAAAGCCACCGAATCGTCTACCAGCGATTTCTCGGAACCGTCCTCAATGAAGGATGCATCATCCACGGCAATCCGGAATACGAGGGAAATCGGATCATCCCCCACGACATACACCGGCCAGACAGCCAGATATTTCCCAGGTATGATTCCATGAAAATAAACAAGTGGTAACTGCTTTTTCATAGTTTGTCGAAGCCCGACATTGTCCGAATGATCCGGATCCGTTCCGCGGTATCTGTAAGACAATAAACCGTCCGGCCCAAACGAATCATCGTAAGGTCCTTTGGGTGTGGTTGTGATGCTGATAGGCAGTTTCATTATCCGAGGTTTGAAAATGCCCTGGGGAGCCATCAGGTGAATCCGCTCACCATGATGATCAAATCCTCGTTGCAGTAAATCCCGAGGCAGCACATCACCATTGGCTTCAACCATTTCAGAAAGCCACTGAAAAGCCGCCAAACGTATCGTTATGTCGTCATTATCTCTGATCACCGGATTCCCCAAAGGATCCATCTCAAAATCTGAATCACCTGAGAGAATAAATCGGTGGCTGTTTGTAAAGCAATAGCAATCGTTCGATAACTATTTGCCGGTCGATTTCCTGCGCACCAAAGCCTTCCGTTGCTCTTCGATATCCAGGGGTGCGTAATGCCGCTCGGTAACGCGGATATCGGAATGACGGAGGAGTTTGGAGGCTATATGCAGACCGGAACTCCGCGTAACCTGCAGCCCGAACGTTCTGCGGAGATCGTGGATCGTCACACCCTCCAGCTTCGCCGCTTCGAGCAGGAATTTCCAAGGTTTCTTGAGATCGTGCCGGGGATTGTCCTGGATCCGGCCGGCGATCACATAAACGCTTGAGCGGGGGATATCCTTGAGCATATCTACTATTTCCGAAAGTAACGGGATCACCTGGGGCTTCCCGCTCTTTGGACTGGGTACGTTCCAGAGTGCATTGTCGAAATCTAGATCAGTCCATTTTGCATGCAAGACTTCACTCAGTCGCGCTCCCGTTTCGACGAGTAGACGGAATGCCGCCCGGGCATGCAGATCCGGCAGCTGGTCGATCGCGTCGATCAGCCGTTTGAACTCCGCATCCGATAGAACCCGTTTCCGTGGAGCAGGCTCACTTGTTGGTTTCACTTTCATGGCGGGATTGATGTCCAGCAGATCTTCCCGCCAGGCTGCCTGCAAACACGCCCTGACCGAGGCAAGCCAGCGGTTCGCAGCACTACGCTTACCCGTGTTCACCCGCTTCATGAATTCCTTTCGAATGTCTTCTGTCTTGATTTCCGGCAGAGGCAGGTTTCCCCATAGTTCAACAGTTTGTCCCAGATATCGAATATCCTCTCTCGGATGTTTCTTTTGCAGTTTAACCTGTTCGAGATATTGATCGACCCAATCACTGAATGTCAGGATCTGTCGGCTTTCCTGCTTTTCCCTGAGCGGATCATGACCGTCATCCGCATCAGCGAGGATCTTCCTGGCCTTCCTGCGAGCCTCTTCCGGTGTGATCTTGCCGTATTCTCCGATCACCATTTCTCGGCGTCTTTCTCTTGGACCATAGCGAACGAAAAAGCTTCGCTTTCCGGAAGGGAAAACCTTGATTCAGAATGCGGGGATATCGGTGTCGAAATAGCGCTCACCGATGGATTTATCGGTGCTCAGCTTGTCTATTTCGCGTTTGGTTAGTTTTAACTTTGAAATCTTTCTCCCTCCTCCAACTGTTACCCACGAAAGTTATCACGACCGTAACCCCAACTCTATCCGTGACTCTATCCGAAGAAAGCATTCGATACTCACGTCGACTCGGGCTGCCATTCGGGCTCCGGAATAAATCGAGATTCCTGATTCCTTCATAATCGGTCAACCAATGTCTTCCGCACATTCTCGAATGCGACTCCGGGTTCGAATTTCACGTCTGGCCTCAGCAAGGCAGCGATATCACCCAGGAATTCTGCATCCTCGATCTTCAGCTCCAGATTCTTGAGATACTGTTTTCCGGATATGGGGTGATCCGGACCCATGTAGCGACGAAATGCTGTTACGATCGAATCCGGGTCAATCGGATCACGCTGAAGTCCGATGTGAAGATCGAACAGGTCTCGCGCCTTCTTCCGTTGAAATAGTGCTCTCATTTTGGTTCCGAGGAGTTCTTCGAGACTGTAAGTGACGAGTTGAGCGCCACCGGTAAACCAGGCTGATTCAACGGTAAACTGAATCTCCTTGTAGCCGAACAACGAGAAAGGCTCCCGGCAGTTTATCTCGATCTTCAACCGCATCGGAACCACAGGAGCGATCTCAGATTCGAAGCGGAATGCAACGGTATTGATCATCCCTGATCTGCTTGTACGAGGTTTGCCGAGGAATGTGAGACGCTCGCGAAGACGGTCGAAGATGTCTCCGATCCCTGTTGATGTCCTATGCACCAGATCGATATCTTCTGAATACCGGGACGGCGGCTGCAGATAGAGCTTATGTAACGCTGTGCCGCCCCGGAACGCCAAACGGCTTGCCAGCAGTTCATCAGAAAAGATCTCGACGAGACACCGGGAGATTATCAGATCCTGTTCAACCTGATGGTCATGTTGCCAAGGTGCAACTTTTCTCCACGCAGCTAAATGTTTTCTTGGGATCATAGATCAACCTCCGGATGAACGTTGTCGATAACTTTCCACCGGTTTGCTACCCGGTCTTCACCCCGGGGTAAACTGGGCTTGAGATAGATGCGATAATAAGCTCTGTCACGGAGGGTTTCGAAAAGCAGATTGGCAATTGGAACCTGATCAAGAACATGTTCCAGAAGGTAGCCGAGCCGCTGAACATGGACAACTGGAAACATGGAAGCCTGATCCGCAAGAAGCTTTGGATCGATGAATTCAGCAAGTTCTGAAAGGACCGTGACAGCGCGATTAATGCCGCCAACCTGTTTATCGTAAGCCAAAAGATCCAAAGCTGTTAATTCCGGACCAGCCACTCGGATGAAACCAGTGTCAGTCTTCTTGCTGATAATACCACGATCTGAGAGCTGCGATTTCGCATAGAAACGGATTCTCATAGCCTTGACCGTGATCGCCCTCAGAGAAGGCTTCTGTATCATTACCTGAAATTCTTGAGGTTGTTGATGCCCGGCGCCATGCAACTCAGCAGCACTCAGAAGAGCAACATAATACGGCCTGCGAATAAACTTCATCAAATTGTCTATGAAAAGTGCAGGTGGAAGGATGTGCTGATGACGATACTCAGAAGGGACAATCACGTAGAATCCCTTATGTATCCTGGCCATCCGTCCCTTGCGAACCATGCGATTCAGCGTGACCTTGAGCGCATCGGCACTTACTGCCAATCGACTGGAAAGTTCCTGGCGTGTAGTATAAATACGACCGTCGGCGAGAAGTTCATCGAGAACTTCAGAGATCCTATTGTGAGTTTGTTCCATTCGGGTATCCTCCCTAAGCTATCGTTTGCAGAAAGTAACAGTTTCTGTTACCTTTTGCAAACGCCGACTCCGATCCACTCAACCGCCCTTTGCTCTGCAAATCCACCCGGAGGAAGCAGTCAACACCGGGCAGCTGACAAGAATCAGCGGGTCAGAAATGGAATCAGCAGGTCTGTACAGCCACACGCTAGCCACACGCAGGAAGAAAAACGAATCAACGGCAATCATCGGAAGCGTCACCTCTAGGACCTTATTATACAAGCATCTATAGCCATTTGTCAACAGAATGTGAAAATGGATCAACATCAGAATCCGCTGATTCGTAATCAGCAGGTCGTCGGTTCAAATCCGACCGTTGGCTTTAAGATAAAAGATTAAATTATAAGGATTATGTGGAATATTATGGGATTGTGTTCAAGTAATGAATCCGGATTGGCGGGATTTGTATGCTGAACGATGGTGAGATTGCTTCGCTGCGTTCGCAATGACGCGCTGATTAAGGTCAATTCACGAGTTGCCGTAGCTTTCTCTGGAGTTATTCTCAGCACCCAATGGGATCGGTTCATCAGATTCAGAGAAAGTCCATATTTCCGCCGGGAATTACAGTTGAATGAGTTCATGTCCGCGCTTGGAGAATTATTCATGATATTGAATCCAAAAGACTGACCGGCATCCGGCTCCGTCTGTCGCAATGTTCCGATCGTCGCTTGCCGTCCCGGAACAAGCCCTGTTATAATTAAATGAAAGTATTTGGGAGGAATGAATATGTACGGCAATAAAAATCTGGTGTATCGATTCCGTATCACCCTGGAGGAGACCAACGTATGGCGGCTCATCGACGTGCCGTCAACCTACAGCTTCTGGGATCTCCATGTGGCCATCCAGGACGCCATGGGATGGTTGGATTATCATCTGCATTTGTTCAAGTTCAGACCGAAACACAAACAAAAAGACATCGAAATCGGCATCCCCGATCCGGATTTCGGTGACATTGAAGCCAGCTGGGAAATCCCTATAGCCAGTTATCTGTACGATCCGGGAATCAAGATGGAATACCTGTACGATTTTGGCGACGACTGGGTTCATTCCGTGTTCTTTGAAGGCATCATGGCCCGGATAAAAGGCATAAAGTATCCCGTATGCCTTGACGGTGCCGGCGCCTGTCCTCCGGAAGATGTGGGAGGCGTTTACGGCTATGAAAACATGCTGAAAATTCTCGCGGATCCAAGCCATGAAGAGTATCAATCTTATGAAACCTGGCTGTCAGGCCATGCCAGGAATTACTGGCCTTATGATCCGGCACACTTCGATCCTGAAGCGGTAAAATTTGATAATCCCCAAAGGCGTTATAAGCTGGCATTCAGCTGAGAACAAATCACCAAGAAACTCCATCTCTGATGACCCGGATCCGCAATGACCTCCGAAAAACCTAAAACCAATAGCCAAAAGCCAATAGCCAATAACAGCTCCACATCGCGGAGCTTCTGCCAACAGCACTGCGCCTTGCGCAGCATCTGCCAAACGCCAACAGCATACGTGTTTTAATCTTCCGATTGCTTTTGTAAGAAAATACGGGTATTTTTTCTTACAGAAAGTGGGGATCTCTGGTGTCAAAGAGCATTCAAAATAAGATACTTAACGTAATATATGGCAATGGAAGGGGCTGGGTGTTTTCGCAAAACGATTTTTCGCACCTTGGGAGCCGTTCTTCCATCGATACCGCCATGCACCGTTTGGTCAAACAGGGAACGATCCGACGCATTATCCGGGGTATTTACGATTACCCGCGATACAGTAAAACGCTTGATACAACCATGAGTCCGGACATTGAGCAGGTTGCGGCGGCAATCGCACGAAAATTCGGATGGCGTATCCAAGTCAGCGGGGCATCTGCACTGAATATTCTGGGACTTTCCACTCAGGTGCCGGCCCGTGTTGTGTATCTCTCGGATGGTCCGGATCGGAGCTATCAGGTGGGGAGTTACCGGATCACGTTTAAACATACGGTTATCAAAGAGGCTGCGTTTAAACTGCGTGAAAGCAATCTGATCGTACAGGCTTTCAAATCAATCGGTTCGGATAATGTGACCGATGAACATATCTCCACCATACGCAAGTGGTTGAATCCTGACCTCCGCAGTAAAGTGCTGAAGGATACCCGAACGGCGATCGGATGGGTTTATGATGCGATCCGAAAAATATGCAGAGAGGATGACTGATGGAGAATATTGCCACATGGAATATGAATGAGCGCAGGGATTTGTTTGCCGAGACAAGCGCCAGGCGCGATATATCCCCGGCAATTGTGGAAAAAGATTTCTGGGTTTGCTGGACTTTGAAGAGACTGTTTGCTTCGGAAACACTATCGAAAAAACTGATTTTCAAAGGAGGTACTTCCCTGTCGAAAATATTTGGAATCATCGAGCGATTTTCCGAAGATATCGATTTGATTCTGGACTGGCGGGAAGTTTCCGAAGAAGATCCGAGAGAATCTCGATCGAAAACAAAACAGGATCGGTTTAACAAACAGATCGTCAGGGATTCGAGAGAATATATAAAGGAAACAATGGTGGCAGAAGTGAACGATATTGTGCGTGATATCTGCGAGGTCGATTACAATGAAAACGAACCGGATGTTATCAAGGTGCGCTACCCAAAAACCTTTGAAGATGAATATCTTCGATCGGAGGTTCTTCTGGAAATCGGACCGTTGGCGCAATGGATCCCGAATGACCGGTATGAGATGAGCTCTTACGCGGCTCAGGAATTTCCCAAAATATTTAAAAGTCCATCGTTTTTCGTTCGCGCAATCAGCGCAGAGCGTTCATTTTGGGAAAAAGCGACGATACTTCACCTTGAAGCGTTTCGCCCGGAGGGGAAGAAGCAGCCATTGCGGTATTCCCGTCATTATTATGACATGGTCTGCATGGCGAAATCCCATGTGAAGGAATCCGCATTACGAGATGTGGAGCTTTTAAGATCGGTCGTTGCGTTCAAACAGAAATTCTATCCGCAAGGCTGGGCTCGGTACGATCTGGCGGTACCCGGTTCATTTAAACTAATCCCGGAGGAGGATGTTCTGAAATCACTTGAAAAAGACTATTCAGAAATGAGAATGATGATTTTTGGTGAGATTCCATCCTTCGATCAATTGATCTCATCGCTTAAAGAACTCGAGAATGACATCAATAATCTTGTACGGACGGCGCCTTCCCGCCCATAATGGCATATTGGATAAATCTTTTGCCTATATGGATCTCAGTGCCATTCGCTCTGTTGGGGTGAAACCGCTGTACCCATCTGGAACTGATCTTACCCAGCAGCGACAGCAAGCGGAGATGGTTCTTCAATGACAGGGGCACTTTGAGTCTGCACAAGTACCTTAACCAGCGTAGCGGCGGTCAGACCGCCACAAAGTACGACTAGCCTTTGCCCATTGAATCCCATGAGCCGGGACTTGAAGTACTTTGCTGCCGTCTAACGGCCCGGTGGGGAGGATGGAGAACGGGAAGAGGTGGAGGGGAAAAAATAAAATAAATTCATATTGGAGATTATGCTTAAATTGACCTATTTGGATTTGGCTGTTATCCAGAAAACCCGATTTACCCATATGAACTGAATCAGGAGCGGGTAAATGATGAGAATTACTCTTCAATTTCTTTTTCGCAAACCCTCCCCACCCAAACCCTCCCCGGCGAAAGCGGCCGCTTTCATGGGGAGGGCTTCAAGGTGTGATTCTTCGTTGAAGAGGGTATCACAGAGGGCGATAGCAGAAATGAAAGGGGTCAAATCTGCTTTTGACCTTTAGTCGGGCTGTGGAAGATTTCTCATCCCGCCGGCGCAGGATTCGAAATGACATGAATATATAAATGGGGCTTCTCAGAATGACCAGCGGGGTCTGATCGCATCAGAGGATGTCCATTTGACAACATACAAACTTTGTATGTATTCTTGTGGTGGAGGGCGATTTCCATGAAGTCCAACACTGTCAACATCTCCTTCACAAAAGGTCTCCTGGATCAGATCGACCGGACAGCCAATGAAGAGTCCCGGTCCCGATCCGAACTGATCCGGGAAGCCGCCAGGATGTACATCGAACGGAAAAAACGCTGGAAAGACATCTTTGATTTCGGGGAAAAACAAGCGGAAAATCTCCGGTTGAAACCAAATGATGTCGATTCCGGCATTCAGGAATACCGCCGATCCAGGCGGAAGTAACCCCGGATTGAAGACCATCGTTCCGGATACCAATATCCTGATCTCCGGGATCCTGTTTGGCGGCAAATCCGGCAAAATCATCGAACTGGCCGTGACCGGTCGAATCAGGTTGTGTCTTTCACATGAGATTCTTACCGAGTTGCAGGGTGTTCTGGAAAGCGCAAAATTCCAGTTCCCGTCATCCGTCACCCGAATGATTGCAGACGAACTGACAACTCTCTGTATTCTCGTGGAGCCGGAAGAAACCATCGGGGAAATTCAAGCGGATCCGGACGACAACCGGGTTCTGGAATGCGCGGTTGCAGGTGTTGCGGATTTGATCGTGTCCGGCGACAAACATCTTCTATCGCTCCGACAATTCAGAGGTATTCCCATTGTCAACGCCGATGAATTTTTAGAGAATATCGAAAAGAAATAACACATACCGGATGATCATTCAGGTTTTTGAGCAGCCTTTTGCTCAAACCGGCGGTACGTATTGGGAGGGGTATGCGTCATCCCGGATCCCGGCAGATGGTTGCTGGTCGCTGGTAAACCCACCAGTCACCAGAAACCGGCCACTCACAATCGGCGGTGGTGGATTCTTCGTCGCCCGCCTTCGCCGATGATTCGATGGGTTCCTCAGAATAATAATTCAATCTTATCAAATCTCATTTATCGCAAAGCCACCCCCACCCAAACCCTCCCCGGAGAAAGCGGCCGCTTTCTCCGGGGAGGGCTTCAGGTGTTTTTCTGAATTGAAAATCAAACCGTACAGAGCATGATCAAGAAGGTTCCCTCGGCTCCGATGATTTGTGATTCTTCGTTAAAGAGTTCCTGTTTCGTTGCGCCGGTATATAGCTGTCCTGTAAGAAGCACCTTCGAAATCAATATTGACAAATGCATATAAAACAAGCATCATTATATGTATGAAGTATGTGCTATATTTGGGAGTGATGCCATGAGACGGACATTGAATATCGATGACAAACTGCTTGAAAAAGCGTCCGGACTGACCGGGATCAAAGAAAAAACGGCGCTGGTCAGACTCGGTCTTAAGGCTCTGATTGCCCGCGAAAGCGCAAAGCGGCTAGCACAACTCGGTGGAAGCGAAAAAGCTCTGAAACCGATTCGGCGCAGAAGAACGCAGAATGACTGATCCGGTTCTGGTGGATACGTCGGTCTGGATTTCACACCTGCGAGACGGCGAAGACAGGTTGAAGGACTTGCTTCTTGATGAACTTGTGCTGTGTCACCCGTTCATTATCGGTGAACTGGCCTGCGGTAGAATAAAGAATCGGGCAGAAGTATTGACCCTGCTTGGCGCACTGCCGACCGCGAAAGTTGCTTCAGACGATGAAATTCTGGCTTTCATCGAGCAAAACAAATTGATGGGTCAAGGACTGGGATTGGTCGATGTCCATCTGCTCAGCTCGTGTTTATTGACGGGAGTCACCCTATGGACGCTGGATAAATCTCTGGGCAAAACAGCCGGACGATTGGGCATCGGAAACGAGTGGTAGTAAACCGGGAACAATGAAAGGGGTCAAATCTGCTTTTGACCTTTAGTCGGGCTGTGGAAGATGTCTCACGCCGCCGGCGCAGGATTCGAAATGACAAGTGAAGAAAGTCGAGCAGGCGAAAATCCAGGTTCACCGGGAAAAAAGAAATTGTCATTTCGGAATTCGTTTTGGAATCCAGGATTGATGAATTTGAGAGGAGAAAGGAGAATCAGGGCAATTTCTTGACCCATCGACGCATCCCGGGTATCCTTGCCGGACGAATCGATTTACATCCGGAAAGGAACTGGACATGAGCGGAAAATTCGAGGAATCACTGGCAAAAAGCCAGGCAGACATGGAAGATGCGTTGCGGTCTGTTCAATCGGCTGCGAATGCTTTGAAGCGAATCCGGAAAAGCATGCAGACCGGCGACATCAAAGCGTTGCCAAAACAAATGGATGCTGCGGATCAGGCACTGGGACGCGTCCATGAAGCGTTCCAGAAAGCCAGAGAAGGATGGGATTTTGACGAAGAAACTTATTTCAATTCCGGGTTGTTTTTCCAGGAAATTCTGGAGAGCGCCCGTACCGCCGGAGTCGATCTATTCGAAATGGACGGCAGGCTGTTTTGTTATCCAAGTATTTTGAAGCTCATGCCTGCAGACCGCGTTGTTTTTATTGACAAGAAACGGGAGAAACGGTTGCGACCTTCCTTTTTTCTCAAACTGCTCCATACCCATCAGAACAAACCGGTCCGATTCAAACCGGAGGCATTTCTGGAGAGTATTTATTCAGCCTATGTGATCATTACCGAGCGCAAACGATTGAAATCTGACGGTCCGGATATCCCACTTCTAGACATCTACAAAATACTGACCTTGTTACCGGGCCAATCCCGGGAATACAGCCGACAGGAATTCGCCCGGGATATCTATCTTCTGGATCAAAGTCATGTGACGGCGACCCGGGACCAATTAAAGGCCGCATTTCGCGGAAGCTCCGGCACGAGAAATCCCGCACGCTGCCTGAGGATCGTTACGCGGGAAGGTCATGAAAAACTCTATTACAGCATATCATTCAGCCGTCAAACTTAGCCGTATTGCAGATTTCTGGTGGCGGATCGGGGAGGATTTCACCGATGTATATTCGTCCTGAAAACTGGATTCAGGTCATTGAAGAAGAATATCTGAAACGATTTGTGCTCAACGGCGGAAGTGTCGTCAAATTTGCGGTCACATTGGAAAACGTGGATCCGAAAGCCATCCGCTCATCACTTCAAAAATCTGCGGTGCGGAATCGCTACATTTTCACCTTCGCGGATGCGGCAAATTGCAAAATACACATGATCGAGCAGCTTTTCTTTTCCCTGTCGCACCAGATCGATTGGGACGGGCTGGCGTTTTCGGTTCTCAAACGGATCATAGAGTCAAAAGGGTACCGGTTTCCGGATCTGGAAACGGCCGGTACCTCCGGGGATAATCGGTTATCTTTTGAGTCGATTGCCCGGATGAATGACAGGGTGACTCAGGAGTTTCAACGGGATGTCAGCATCTGGCTCGAACAGGAGATCTATAAACGGGGCGATATGGCTCTGGAATTCAAAATCGCGATGCTCCGGTTGTGTTTTTTGCAGATGGATCGTCATACGGGCGGCATATCGGAATTCGTTCATGACTCGGTCATCGAATGGCTTCACGGCTCCCTGTCCCGGATTTCGGAGCTGCGGTCCGCTTTGATTTTCCGGAAGATCGCGCGGAACAATGCACGGAACATGTTGCTTTCGTTAAGCCCGTTTGTCAGGTTGGCCGGTTATTCCGGAGTGGTCATACATCTGGACATCGGCCGATATCTTGTGACGCAGCGGCAGGAGGTGCCGGAAGGTGAATTTTATTATACGAAAGCGGCTGCCATGGATTTGTATGAGGTTCTGCGGCAGTTCATTGACGGGACGGATCAGCAGCGGAACTGCCTGATCGTCGTCACGGCGCCTTTGGGTTTCATTCAGAACGAGAAGCGTGGATTGAGCATCTATACGGCTCTGCGCGACCGGACGATCGAGGATGTTCATGACCGCACACGTGCCAATCCGATGGCTTCGCTTTCGCGGCTGGCGCACTGCGGTGAACCGTTGAGCATGCCGGATTTTAAAGACGGTTCCGATCCGGACGCCGTCCGGTATGAGCGTGCGATCGAGGCGCTGCGCTGCGGCGTTCCCAACGAGGATGCGGTTCGCGAACTGGAAACGTTTCAGGAGCATATCCGGGAACAGTTCCAGCTCCAGCTTCAAAAACTGAAAGAGCAGCCGCAGAGTCAGTCGCCCGGAATGCTGGTAGCCGGCGGATTTGGAGGCGGCAAGTCTCATCTTCTCCAGTCATTGCAAACCAGTGCTCTGCAGCAGAATTTCGCCTGCAGCCGGATCGTCATCAGCAAGGAAACACCGCTCTTCGATCCGGTGAAAATGTTTGCCGCCGCCGTTGCCAACCTGAGATTGCCCGGGAATCAGAACGGAGGGTTGGAGACGATTATCCACCGGCTGGATCCCGCCGGAGAACGGTTTCTGGCATTCGAGCGCTGGCTGAAGATGAACCGACGGGATCTTTCGGACCGGTTTGCGGCGACTTTATTTTTTTTCACCTGTGCCGGGAGCGATGTCGAGTTCATGGACCGGATCATCCGGTACTGGAGCGGGGACAAATTGCTGGACAGCGAGATCAAGCGGCGGCTCAAACAGGTCGGGGAATTGCAGTCGTATGAATTAACACCGTTGAAGGCGGCGGATCTGGCGATGCAGCGGTTCCGGTTTATCGCACAATTGATGATTGCAGCCGGTTATGACGGCTGGGTGCTTTTCATCGATGAAGCGGAGTTGATCGGCCGGTACTCTCTGCTGCAACGATCCCGTTCGTATGGGAAAATGGCTCAGTTCCTGGGTCGGGTTTCCGACTGGAATTTCGAGGGAATGACATCGGTGATCGCGATAACCGATGACTTTCAGAGCGCCGTACTGGACGAACGGAACGACATCGAAAAAGTTCCCAACCGGCTGCTCGCGCGCGGAACCGAATCCGATCTCTATCTGGCCCGGATTGCCGAACACTGCATGCGGATCATCCGGCAGGACCGGATTGTATTGCGTTCCCCGGATTCAGAAATCATTGATGCGACCTTTAACCGGTTGCGCGATATCTATGGTGCGGCCTATCGGTTCCAACCCGGGGAAATCGGCCGGGGTGAGCTGCTTTCGTCTTCGAGGATCCGCCACTTTGTCAAGGGCTGGATCACGGAATGGGACCTCAAACGATTCGATCCCGGCTATAGACCGGATATCCAGACCGAAGTGGTTTCAACCGATTATACGCAGGACAGCGACCTGGAAAAGCCGCTCGGCGAGGTGGAAGACGGTTGATCCGGGATGGTGTGACGGGGGGATCGGATCCGAAGCGTGCCTGTCAGCGGTTTACATGGCCGAATCGTTTTTTTCCCTACCAGCTGGATGGAATCGGCGCGATCATAAGCCACGATCATCTGCTTCTGGCGGATGATATGGGTCTGGGAAAAACCATCCAGATGATCGCAGCGCTCCGGATCATGCTGGCATCCGGAACGATTCACGATGTTCTCGTTCTGGTTCCTGCGAGCCTGATGTTGCAGTGGCGGAAGGAGTTGCGCCTTTGGGCGCCCGAAATCCGTGTATCCACCGTTCACGGTTCCCCGGTTGAACGCAACTGGCAATGGCGGGTTCCGGCCAGCATTTTTCTGACTTCATACCATTCGTTTGCACAGGATTTCAGCGGCCGGAAGCGGTCGCTGATGTCGGAAAGGGTCTGGGATGCCGTCGTATTGGACGAAGCGCAGAAAATAAAAAACGCGGATACGGTTATCAGCTGCAAATGCAAACAGATCCTCAGGAAACGCGCGTACGCGCTGACCGGCACGCCTCTGGAAAACAAAATAAACGATCTGATCTCGATTCTGAATTTCCTGCAGGCCAAACTGGAGAATCCGAACGGTTCAGATCAAACCAATGATTCACCCAGCATCCGAGCAATTCATGATCGCGTTCAGTTGCGGCGGAAAAAGATGGATGTCCTGCCGCAACTCCCTCCGAAAATGGTTCATGACATCCATCTGGAATTGACCGGGATGCAAGAGAGAGCATACATCCGGGCGGAAACGGAGGGCATCATGGCCTTGCGGAACCGCCCCAAGATATTGATCACTCATATTCTGGCGTTGATCCTGAGATTGAAACAGATCTGTAACGCCTGCCCTGAAACGGGAAGATCCGCCAAGTTTTCGGATCTGATGAATCGCCTGTCCCAGATCGTATCTGCGGGGCACCGGGCCATCGTGTTTTCTCAGTTCACGGATGATGTTTTCGGATGTTACGCACTGGCCGATGTCTTGAAACACTTCAATCCGCTGGTGTTCACGGGAGGCCAGTCAATTCAGCAGCGGGCGGATGTCATCCGCCGCTTCAAGGATCAGAGGGATCATGAGGTACTGATTCTCTCGCTGCGGGCTGGCGGCCTGGGTCTGAATCTGCAGGACGCCAGTTATGTGTTCCATATGGATCGCTGGTGGAATCCGGCGGTGGAAAGCCAGGCGGAGGACCGCGCCCATCGGCTGGGGCAGACCGTCCCGGTCAATGTATATCGATATATCACTTCGAACACCATCGAGGAACGGATCGATCTGATCATCCAAAAGAAACGGCATCTTTTCAGAGAAATTGTGGACGATGTGAGCATCGATCTGAGCGGTCTGTTTTCCCGGGCGGAGCTTTTAAGCATATTAGGGTTAGAGGACCCGGAGAAGCCCGGCCGGGCCTGACCGGGTTCGAGGCATCTAAAGCACATTCCGCATTTTCAATCGAATGTTTTTCAATAACATGCAACGTGACCGCAATCCGAATTCCGATCGCCACCGCATTCACTGATTTTACAATAAGTGCTACAATATCAATAAATGTAGCATAATGCCGCTCGGAGTTCTCTGTGTAAACATGAGTGAGACACCTCCCCTTGTATAAAATTGAGTAGTAAACTATGAGGGCGAGGATAGAGGGAATAAGATGAGACAGAGGGTATTGATTTCATATCGCCGGTTTGTTAGGTTTTCCATTGAAATATCACGGGACAACTCTCGCTGGAGGGTGATCATGAATGGAATGACCATACGTGTGTTTAGCTGGATGTTTACATTTTTGTTGACCGGATTGATTGCCTGGGCGATACCCCGAAGTTCCGCTCAGGACACACCTGTCCGGGTCCGATGTCTTTACAACGGATATATTCTGACGGTGGATCCGGATCTGGCACTCTCGGATTCCGCCACGGACGACCGGTACCGGCTGTATGTGCTGCATGCCCTGCTGGTGGATCCGAACACCGGCCGAATCGCGGCGATCTACCCGTCGCTGCCGGGAAATCCCGGCACGACCGGTCAAATCGCGCTGCCGCTGTCGTCGTATCCGGATCTGTTGACACTCGAAACGCCGCCGTCACCGGGCGTCACCGCCCATCAGGTCATCGATTACTGGCGCAGTGAGGGTGTCGACGAATCGCTTTTAGCGGGTTTGAGTCCGATCGATTTAAATGGATCGGTGGTGACTCCGGGTCTTCTGGACGATCATTTCCACGTGACCAGCTTTTCCAAAAAAATGCCTGCGCCCGGCGAAACTTTCGGATTCATCGCAGATGTCAGCGACCCGTCCTATTACACCGATACAGAGACCTGGGAACAAGTCTGTATCCGGGAAACACTATGGGAAATCGTCGCGGACGCCAACCGGCATATTGCGGACAAGGGGAAATCCACCATGTATCTTCACGGGTACTGGTTGACCGAGATCGACGATCCGCAAGGTTCGGCCGTGTTTCCGGATACATTCATGTATGCAGAAGGAACCGGTGATCAGACGAGTCTGGCGAACGATGTGTATATTTTGAACCGTATCGGTCGAGGCGAGGGTGTGCCCATGGAGCCACCGGACGACCCCTGTAATTCCGATCCGTCCGAATGGCCCCCCTGCAATTACGAAACCCTGCCGGCAGTCATGGTGCATACCAGCGGGCAGGTCTGTTTTTACACTCCGGGGGTCCTCGAACGGTTCAACGATTTCCAGATCAATATCATGGGTTGCCAGTTCGATCCGGTGGAAGTCTTACAGGTGACGGCGCCGGGACCGGATGAGACGGAATGGACCATCACCGTGAATCCGGCCAGCCCGGGCGCAACCCAGTTGCTGGCGCTGACGCCTCCGTTCAATGTCGATGCGGCTGCAGATACCGGTTCGCCTGTTCAGACATTATATGTTCCGTTTGTCGTGATCGAAAGCGACCCGGAGAACGGGAGCGTGTATGCCCGTCCTTTCTTCGAAGATCTGGCGGAGGACGTGTTCAGTGAGCCGTTCGACACGGCAATTCTGAAACCGTTCTACCGACCGATTCCGGAAGTGATCAGCCGGGAATCCTGGAATGCGGCGGCGGAATATGCCGGTCATTCACCGTCGGAGGAACTGACGGATTACGGAGACTGGAACCCGGCGGAACCTTATAGCACCAACTGGTATAACGGCTCGGAACGGGGGTTGCTGCAGTATTTCCACGACGATGTGGATGACGTCTGGCGACCGAGCGGATACGCGGAACATTATGTCATGCGGGATGCGCTGTCGTCGTTTGTTCTGGATACGCCGACGGTCGGGGATTGCGTGGAGCAGAGGCGCAGACTCGCGAGATGGTGCCACCGCCACGGGATCACCGGCGTCAACGACATCATGTTTTATCGGCGAACGACGAATGAATACGAGTTTTCCTCCTACGAAGAATTGTCCTATGACCATGGAA
Organism: candidate division CSSED10-310 bacterium; assembly: GCA_016927905.1. GTDB lineage: Bacteria > CSSED10-310 > CSSED10-310 > CSSED10-310 > JAFGJC01 > JAFGLW01. The sequence continues at coordinate 249,143 of JAFGLW010000030.1, forward strand.
CGTCCGGAACCGAGTATTCCGATCGCGGCCCCTACAATCTCCGGACCGGCCTGTATTATTACCTGGAAAACGCCGGGGAGGTCGGGCAGATCAAGGCACTGGCGCACGATCCGGACGGCGGGTACGACATGCAGCGCTTGGTTCCACCCGTCGGACATCCGGAATATCCGGGTTGGGTGCGCTGGCAGGGCTGGAAGATGCAGTTGGACGGGGGCACCGGCGCTCGGACGATCTTTTCCAGCGCCCCCGTGGCTAAAATTCAGAGGACGGATGAATATCCCACCGTTGACGAGAATGGAAATGCGGTTTTGTTCATGGATCATGGATTCGGCCTGTTGACCATGACCAACGAGCATGAACAGGTGTTTACCAGCCGGGAAACAGCAGCGCTTTACTGGATTGTCCGTGAATCGGATCCGACCCTTCCGGAGTTTTACAATCCGGATATCCAGCACAACTGGAGTTTTTTGAAAAACGGCGTCCTGAGCCTGCTGTACCGCGATATCGATCCGGATGCCCTGGCCGGTGACCTGGCCGAACTGGATCATGTGGAGTTGATCGTCAGCGAAGATCCGCCGGTGAACCAACCGGCGGACCTGGCGGATAAAATCACGCGCCTGGTGGATCAGATCGATGACGGCTTCGAACGCACCCTGTCGGCAATGGCGAAAATATGGTACGAGGTGTCCCTTGAGGTGTCACAGGGTGTTCCCATACCGCATCAGGTCGCCTGCCACTGTCTGGGCGACGGCGCTGTGGATTTATATGTCTACATGATCAAGACACTGAAATACGACGTGGAGTATTTGCCGGATAACTGGGATGATCTGCCGTCCTACTGGCAGTCGGTCATTCCGGAAGATGCGGATCTCGGCGTGATCAAACGGATGTTCGAGGGGGAGCGGTACCGGGTGGAACATCTCCTCAATTACTCCTGCATCGCCACCGCAAATATCAAGGGCAACAACGGGATCGATCGGGACACCTCACCGGATGCCCGGAACGTCGTGTTCTCGACCCAGCCGTCTCTGCTGGCATTGGACGGCAAGGTGTTCGGAACGAAGATATTCCCGTATGCACAGGAATTATGGGAGATTCCGAACGATCTCGCAGCCAACTACTGGCGTGGTGTGCCGTGGCGTCCCCGGAGCCACCATCACATGCCCTGCCCGCTTTATACGGACTGGGATATCCCATTTACGTTGAACACCGATCCGCCCTCCGTCCGCGATCCCCGCCCCGCTCTGACGGTTGTCGCCGCCGTGGCCCGGACACCGCTGGAAATCGATCCCACACACTGGGTCGGACAGATCGGAACGGATCCGGTCAACCGGCCGCCGGATTATCTGACTGGCAAAGTCTATTCACCGTTCGGACTGACAACGGAAACCCCCACCAATCCCATGCGGCTCAGCATCGAGCAGGCGCTGTGCGCCATGACGTTCTGGGCTGCATATGTGTGCGAAGCTGAGCGGGAGCAGGGGGCGGTCGCTGTTCCGGTATCCGGTACCGGAGCGCCCGGGTGGTATGCGGATCTGGTCGTGTGGCAGTTCAATCCCCTTGGCATCCGGAGTCCCGGGGGTATGTCCCTGGAACAGCTCGGGAGAACGCCTGAAGGGGTTCAGGAAAGTGAGCGGCTGGGAGTGGTCAATGCGTTCATCTCGAAGTTCCTGCCCGAAATGACATTGGTCGGCGCCGTGCCCGTCTGGCGGAAAGGCGTACGGATCGACATGCCCCTGACGGCGCATCCCGGGGAATCGTTTTTCGTGACCGGATATCTGGACAATCCGGAACCGCCCATGATGAACACTCCCGTTTTCTTCCTACTGGATGTTTACGGCGAATACTGGTTCTGGCCGGGTTGGACCTACTTTCATCCCCCGGAATCGGAAGCGATCGATTACGATCTGATGGATCTGGCGACGGGCACGACCGCCGTGGACGTAATTGAGGAATTCATCTGGCCGGATACGGGCTCGCAGTCCGTGAACGGTCTTTATTTTTATGGTGCGATGCTGAATTCCACTATGACCGACCTTGACGGTGAAATGGCGATCGTTGAATGGGGGTACGGACCGTAACCCGATGCATACAGCATGCAGTTTCGCAATTCGTTTCTATTTTTCCAGGTATCCCTATTCCTCCATGTCATAAACAATCGGATCGCCTGTTCCGGCCGTCAGAAGCGATCCCCAGAACTTCAGTCCGCTCACGACGCCTTCGGCGTAGGGTCAGGTGAACTGAAGGATCACATCCGCTTCCTGATCTCCCGCTGGAACAGACCAGGTCCTGTAATCCACGCCGGTTGTCCAGCCGGGCCAGTACCAATACATCCCGTATATATCTCCAATATGTTTTATTCATCCATATTCAGGGTTCTGTAGGGATTGCTGTAAATACGGCGGAACATTTCAGGTCCCCCGTTTCCGAGATCGTCGGCCATCCGTCTTTCACCGATGTTTCGATTTGAAGCGGAAGACGGTCCGTGGCACAGACGGTGACAGACTGGACGGAATCCTGAGTAATGCTCGGATCGGCAGTGTTGGTGATGCGGATGGCATGGAACGGCTCAACCGTCCGGGTTTCGGTTGTGAGGTTACGTGAGCCGGCGATTTTGGTTTTATCGATTAAAGAGACGGGATCAACAGATTTTTTGATTCCGGTTATCCGCCGGGGTTCCAGCCACGGGAACCGTGGCAGGTGATACTGAAACACGCGCCGGAGTTGGGCATTTTCTACTCAAATTGACCTCCAAAGTCAATCTGCGGGGGAACGCACCGTTTTTAAACCGGCTTGATTTTATCGCGGCACGATCCCTCTGAACCTGATGATCGGGACATCTGGAAATGTGTTCCCGTGATGTGAATGCCTGCGATCATCTGACAGGCGGTTTGAAATGATCAGCCCGGATTTGCCCGGGGCTCAAAAAGTTGATAATTATCAGTGGTTATACAACCGGTGATATTGCCAGCGTGAATATCGGAGTGGGAATTCCGGTTTTAGGAACAGCAAAAAAATGAAAACATCCGGCAAACCGTTTGCAATTGTCCTTTTGGTTGGCGGAATCATCTGTGCATCGGGAATCGGGTTTTTCATCTGGCGGGATTCCCGGTCAGGAACCGGCCCGGAAAATCTCACACTGTTTCTCATTTCGGGTTTGGCGGCGGTTGTGTTTTCCGCTGCCGGCGCTCACATTCTCCTGGGATTCCGTAAAACGGACCGGAAGGACTTCAAACCGGATTACCGGCATGCCTTTCCGCCGCTTGGCCTGATCGGGATTGTGCTGCTGGCCGCCCTGATTGCCCGGGACCTGTCCGTTCCGGAGACGTTCGGTCAGTACGGCCGTTACCGGGGAGCCGCGATCGGGGAGGCGACGCAATTCGAGATCCGGCACCGGGAAATGACGGTGTGCCGGGATTGTCACGATGAAATTGTCCGGATGGTTCAGAAAGATCTGCATACATATCTGGAGTGTTTTGTTTGTCACGGGCCGGCGGGTGGTCATGCGGATGATCCGGAATCGGTGGTTCCTCCGGTTCCCCGGAGCAACGACATATGTCTTTTATGTCACATGCTCCTGGCGGCCCGACCGGGTCATTTCCCCCAGATCGAGCTGGATGAACATTTCAGGTCTGCAGGTGTCAAGGATCGGAACATCCGGTGCATCCAGTGTCATTCCCCGCACGAACCGCTGTTCATGGACCGGGACATTCGGGAGGCCCGGATGCACCCCATGATTCACCGGTGCCGGGACTGTCACATCGACATGACGGATGAAACCCGTCCGAAACCATCCGATCATCCGGTCATTTTCGAATGCAGTTACTGCCATGCCGGCACGGTCCGCGATTTCTACGGCCGCCCGCATGCTCAGGTGAAATGCACAACCTGCCATTTGTTCACCCGGATCAATGAATTTTCAGGCAGAATCATCCGCGACGCGGATCCCCGCTTCTGTCTTCTGTGTCACCGGGATGCCGATTACCGCGGCCCTGAATCACCCCCGGGTATCGACTGGCCGGAGCATCTTGCGGATGCGGGAGCGGACCCGAAGGAGATGAATTTGAAGTGTATCGATTGTCATTCGGATGCCCTGCACGGAGATCTAAGCGATGAGTGATCAACGGCTGCTATCCCGCCGGAACGTATTGAAAGGCCTGGCGGCAGCGCCCGGCATCATCTTATTGAGTACTTTGAAGACCGGTCCGGTCTCGGGGGCGGGCCCGGGCGATGCAGCAGGAAAAATCAAGGGACATCTGTGGGGATATGCGGTGGACACCCGGAAATGCATCGGATGTTACGCGTGTGTTCGAGCGTGTAGTGCGGAGAACGATGTTCCCGCTGGTTTTTTCCGGACCTGGGTCGAGCGGTACCGGGTGCAGGCGGACGGCACTGTGAGCGTGGATATCCCATCCGATCCGGACGAAGGATTCCAGCCGGTTGAAGGAGATGCGGTCAAGGCATTTTTTGTTCCCAAGATATGCAACCACTGCGCCAAGTCAGTCTGCAATCAGGTCTGTCCCGTGGGCGCTGCATACACCGCGCCTGACGGCGTCGTTTTAGTTGATGACGCGCATTGCATCGGGTGCGGGTATTGCGTTCAAGCCTGCCCGTACGGGACACGGTTCATCCACCCGGTCACCCATCATGCCAGCAAGTGCACGCTGTGTTACCACCGGATCACCAGGGGTTTGCAGCCAGCCTGTGTCATGGCCTGCCCGACCGGCGCTCGGATGTTCGGGGACCTGAACGATCCCGACGACAGGCTTTCGATCATTCTGCAGCAGCGGCGGTACCGGGTTTTAAGGCCGGAGATGGGGACGCATCCCCGATGTTACTATCTGGGATTGGATGCGGAGGTCATTTAGTGAACTTCGTACTTCCCAACGAAGTGAACGTGACCTGGACGGTCATGATCGTTCTGTACCCGTATATAACCGGACTGGTGGCCGGTGCGTTCATCATGTCGTCGCTGTATCATGTGTTCGGGCGGCTTGAATTGAAATCCATCTCGCGGTTCTCGCTTGTTTCCGCGTTCGTATTTCTCCTGTTTGCGCCCCTGCCTCTGCTGATCCACCTGGGGGAGCCGCTCCGGTCGTTCAACATCATGATCACGCCGAATTTCAATTCGGCCATGGCCGGATTCGGGTTCATCTATTCGGCCTACCTGCTGCTGGTGATCCTGGAGATCTGGTTCTCGCTTCGCGGTGAATTCATACGGTGTGCCAGAGGCATCGGCTGGAAAGCCGGGTTATGCAGGATCGTCGTTATGTTCAATCTCGAGGAAACGGACGCCGAGCGCCGGGCGGACGGTAAAATAACCCGATTTCTTGCCGGGATGGGCATTCCGCTGGCCTGCCTGCTGCACGGATATGTGGGATTTCTGTTCGGCTCGCTGAAAGCGAATCCCTGGTGGTCCACCCCGCTGATGTTCGTGATTTTCATCTTTTCGGCAATTGTTTCCGGGATCGCGGTCCTGATCTTTCTTTACCTGATCGTCGCCTGGATCAACCGCTGGGAGATCGATCGGGCGTGCGTGAATTCAATGGCGCGGTATCTGTGGGGATTCATGATGGTGGCGGTATCGCTGGAGTTGCTGGAAATTCTGTCCATCGCCTACAAGCAGACGGAGGAATGGGAGATTCTGGCCCGGCTTATCGAAACGAAGCTGTTCCTATCGTATATTGTCCTGCAGTTTTTGATTTTCTCCCTGATCCCTTTTTTGTTTCTGGGCATTGCCGTTCTATTCCGGTTGAAAACCCGGATCGCCGATGGTCTGATCTGGCTGGCGTCGAGCATGCTTTTGATCCAGGTGCTGCTGATGCGGTGGAATGTGGTGATCGGCGGGCAGCTTTTGTCGAAATCGATGCGCGGGTTCACGTCGTATTTCCCCGGGCTGCTGGAGCGGGAGGGTCTGGTGGTGGCCGTGGTCATCTTCACCCTTCCATTCGGGATCCTGTATCTGTTCAATCGAATCATCCCGCTGTTTCCGAGTCATCCGAAACTTTCCGAAGGCGATTCATCCAATTCTTGATCGGCGCGCCGATAACGGCTAACATTGCACCAAATCAAAGCGGGGGATAACCGGATTTTCATGGATCGAATATCACTGCGCGGCGGATCATACCTGTTCCTCGCATATCTCGGGATCCTGGTTGTTTTTTACCTGCCCACCATTCATCTGCCGATTATTTCGGACGATCTGTTTTATATCAATGTCTTTGAAGCCTCCCGGCCTGGCAATCCGGTGGATGTAATGAATCCCTGCAGATGGGGGACCTGGATCCGCCCGGTGCACTGGGGCTGCCTGTGGTTGCAGTGGCGGCTGTTTGGGGACGAATACTGGGCATACCGGCTCACAGGCCTGATTTTTCATGCCCTGAACGGCCTGCTGATATTCAAAATTCTGACCGGAAACACTGAGATTCATCCCCGAACCTGCCATGGTGCGACGCTGCTTTTCCTGGTGTATCCCGGATCGGTTCATACCCTGGTATGGCTTTCCGCGCAATGTGAAATCATTTGGTTCACCTTCGCTTTGGTTTCCTTCGTGCTTTATGGTAAATGGCGGGATAAAGGCGGCGGTTGGCGATGGGTGGCGGGCATGAGTCTGTTCTATGCCCTGGCTCTGTGCGCCAAAGAAACGGCTTTAATATACCCGGTTATTCTTTCTGTTCTGGAATTAAACCGGATTCATCAGATCCGGCGGCCGCCGGATTCGGGAAGGGTGGTGCGGACAGCCGGTATTCCGATCGTCTGGGCATGGGGACTGACGGGACTGTATCTGGGGGTGCGGTACTGTGTGCTGGATGGATGGGGAGCATACGGATCCATAACGTTTCCGCCGTTTCCCGTCAATAGCGGAGAGATGGCGGCATTTTTTAAGGCTGTGTTCCTGGTCATGCCGGCCCAGTACGTATTCCCGCTCCGGTACCATCTGAACGGCGGGATCGCTATCCCCATCATCGTTTCGGCGATATCCGCCTTGTGTGTTCTGGCGTTTTCCGGTCGTATTCTGGCTCGATCCGGCCGCAGAACGGCTGTCTTAGCGTTTGTTTTCATGGTGCTGATGATCTATCCGGGGTTGAGTTTCACATGGCGGTCCGGGAATTTCACATTACCGGCGCGCTACATGTATGCCGGATCTGCGGCTCTTTGTCTGGGAGTCGCCGCTCTAGCGCTTTCGCGGGACAGATTCAGATATGCAGGCTTTGCCGTGGTGGCCGCCTGGCTGCCGCTGTTTGTCATAAACCAATATTCCTTTGTTCAGGCAGGCCGGATTACGGAGCGGGTCTGCATGGATCTCACCCGGTTCTGCGTTGATCTGTCATCGGGTGTCCAGATCATTGTGGCGGGCATTCCTTCAGAAACCGGATTGATGCCGGTCGAAGTGCACCATCCGGTCATGAACGTATTCAATCTGGAAATGCACCGCCGATGCGGACTGCTCCCGCCACTGGATTGGGATCGGGACACGGGATACCCGGGGATGAAATCGTATCTCGAGCGGCTGCCGGGTGTCGTATCGACTGTGCAGGAAGGCAGAGTAGCAACTGCGGTTGAATCGCCGCTCCGTCCGATGCAGATCCTGCTGCAATGCGACCCGCAAACCGGGGCGTTGACCCTTAGGGGAGAATCGGCGGAATGACCCGGGTGATGGTGGATCGAATTTGAGTCAGGATTTTTTAAGGGACCGGTAATAGCTGTTCAGTGTATAGACTGCTGCCAGGGGATTGTGGCCCAGGAGCCGGTCCTTGGCGGCCAGGACGGTGCAGGGGGCCCGGGAGTGTTTGAAGAAGAGGGAATCGTGCCCCACGCACAAACCCATCACGACGTTCAGATCGGTTTTTTCTGAATTCAGAACCAGGGCCTGCATGACGGGATTGCACATGGTTTCCGGCATTCCGACATTGATCTTCTCCTCATTGCGGACACCGATCGTCTCCTTCGGCAGACCGCCGGCCTTGCACGACACTGAAACGACCTCGAATCCGTGATCGGCAAACAGGGATCCGACCGCTTCGGCTTCATTCCGCAGTCCTACGCAGAATACCAGGCCGAGACGGTTGAATTTCATCCTCCGGGCGAATTCAATTATTTCCAGGATCCTTGGTTTGACCGGTTTTACGCGATCGTATCCGAGTTCCCGCCCGCCGTATCCTTCTCCTTCCTGGACGGACGCCACCCGGGCGAATTCTTGTATTTCCGGTTGGCCGTAAATTTGAAGGCACCGGTCGATCAGATCCCGATTCCGGGTCGGGCACCAGTCCGGTGACAACCCCCCTTCTTTCTGACAGAGTCTCCGGGCCGGTTCGACCGGGCAATGCGCGCAGTCTGGCAGCTTGTTTTTCATGAAATTCTCCCCCAGTCCATTGATATATCTTTCAGGCCACTGAATCAAACGAAACGACAGCGATATTCGCAGCGGGCAACTTTTCAACCCGCTGCAAAATTTTTTCTCCGGTTCGAAATCAAGGCACAAAACTCATGTTTCGCAGTATCCTTATCGATGTGAAAACCTTGTTGCATTTCATGTCAGGGATCATACAATGATGTTATTCGAAAGGGAGAATTTCTATGAAAAACAGCCGATCGGGGTTTTTCGTAAAGTGGGATATCATCCGGACAGGAATCATTGCAATATCAGGTATCGGGATCATTTCCTGTTTTTGTTTTATCGGCTTCAAAAGAGCGGATGCCCGACCGGGTTCCGGTAATCAATTCCGTTCGCAGGCATCGATTTCAGATGCATATGCGATCCAGCTTGATCCGTTGTTTGCGTCGGAGCCATATTTCAATTCCCGGGATATATTGATCGGCTGGGATGGAGATCCGATCGAAGCGGGATACCGGATTAAATTAGGTCTGGACCCGCAGATGAACGATCTTCTGGCTGTTCTTAATGTGAACGGTGCGGGACCCTGTCCGTTGCCCGAGGAGATTCTGACCGGTTCAGGCCGGTTTTTCTACCAGATCGAGCAGACCGATGACGCGGGCTATGCACTTGGAATCAGCGAAACGCAGTGGTTTGCGTACGATCCCCGTTTCGTCGGATTCAGGTCGCTGGTCACCGGAGATCATCCGCTGGGCAAGACAGAGGCATCCATCCTGGTGCGGGATCGATCCGGCACGGCCCACATGGTCATATCGCGGCAGAATGGAACAACGAGGACAAGCAGTGTTCACTGGCTTTCATTAAAACCGGGCAGTTCGACCTGGGTGGATAACGGTACGGTCAATCTTCCGGAACATACATTTGCCAAATCCGCATCGATCGGTTTCGATCACGAATCTGGAATCCTGCATGCTGGTTATCTGGCCGCGGATTCAATGAGTGTACCGCAGCCGGTCGTTGTCTGCCGGTGTGATCTCAATTCAACAACTCCTGTTTTTGAAGATTACATGCTGTTTGATGAATTACCCGCTTATGGCAGACCGTGCCTGGATGTCGACGATTCGGGTGTTGTGCATGTGTGCTGGATCGGTCCCTCGCTGCCTGCCGGTATTCATTCACCGGCAATATATTACACAAACAATTCCGGCGGTGTCTGGTGCGACATTGTGAACCTGTCTGAAAACCAGAAGAACGGGGCCGGTGTCGGCGCTAACCTGATCTGCCTTGAAAACACGGTTCATGTCGTCTGGGAAGGCGGGGCATGGCGTTATTCGCCGGATCACGGGCAGACCTGGATTCCGCCATTATCCGGCAATCCCGATTTTATCGCGTTCTCCGGAGCCGATTCCGATCATCGGTTCCGGATGGGTACGGCCACTCGGATTCCCGGACGGAACGAAATGGCGGCGGTGTTGATCGGAGAACGCCGGGAGGGTCTGGATTCTGATCTATGGACCCGGAACCAGAACCTGGATGAAATCTGGGTTGTGAGGTTCCGCGAAGGTTCCGGTTGGAGTGTTCCCGGGCGTGTCATATCACTTGATGATGAAATTGCGGAAACGCCGGATATCCTGTTCGACCGCAACGTGTATTTCATCGAACGGCCGGATATTTCGGCCGACGGGACCGGCAGATTGATTCTCGCTTGGGATGAAACAACGGGTTATGGTCCGGATCAGAATACATACCGGCGGGAGGCTTATGTATGCTGGACGGATGACAACGGTCGGTTCACCGAACCGCGACCCCTGCCGTCGATAGGGGATTTGTGCGGCATGAAACCGATTCTCGGGCAGGCCCGGTTCGAGCCAGGTTTTGACGTGACCTGGTTCATCGGTGAAATACCCTCCTCGGATCTCCGGCCGATCAGAACCGAGATGCCATCATTTACGATGGGAATGATGCACGCCACACAGAATACACTGGAATCTATTGAATCAGACGGTCGGAATCCGTTTCGCACCTTTTTTGTGGATTCGGCTGCTGGAACGGAATCCATTCCGCGGGAGGATCCCCCGGGTGTTTTTCTGCCGAAATTGCATGCCTCCGCGTTTGCGCCGACCTGGACCGCGGTTCCCACCATAACCCCGCGACCGACTGCAACACCGACTCCCAATGGTGCCGAGATGGTCTGGTTATATCCCGTCGCGGACACTTATATCAGTGAACCCGAGCCGGAGATGAATTACGGCGGAGAATCGTTGATTAACGTCGTGGATACCGGTGCGGGCAGCCGGAAATGGGCGCTGATTCGTTTTGATCTGGATCCGATCCCGCAGGAAGCATACATTTTGAATGCGCAGTTGTATCTGTACAATCAGGGATATTCGGGGTACGAGATCCTGCAGATCTGGACAGCCGGCGGGGAGTGGGATGAAACGATTGTGACCTGGAACAACGTGCCGGCCGGAGCGGCGTATATTATTGAAACCGATACGGATTCACAGCCCATTGATGTCACGGGGATTGTCCAGGCCTGGGTCCTCGAAAGTGTGGAAAACAACGGTCTTGAAATTCGTCTTTCACCAGGCTCGGCACCCGGCGGCTATTGGTTTTTCAGCCGGGAATCGATTTTCGATGCAGAACTCAGGATCAACTATGTGAATACCGGACTGCCAACTTCAACTCCGACAAACGGACTGGAAATCAAGCTTGAAATTTCGTCGCACATCTTTCACCCGGGGGATCTGTTCGAGCTGGATGTGACGGCTTCGAATCATTACTCCACTTTGCGTCGAGCATACACTTATATCATTCTCGATCTGATGGGATATTACTGGTTCTGGCCGGAATGGACGGTAAATCCGGACCATGAAACGTGGGATATCATGGGTAATTCGACGCGCCGGGAGATTCTGCTGCAGTTCGAATGGCCGGCAGATTCCGGTGCATTCGACATGGCCCGTTTCTGGGCGATTCTGCAGGATTCCAATTCGATGGAGTATGCCTGGGATGCTGCGTTTTTCTCCTGGAGGGAATGAGCAGGGTCCGATTCCGAGTGTGTGTGAAGATTTCAAAAAACCGGGATTATTGTATACCGGGAACAACGGCCGGTAGAAAACAAGATATCGTGCTGGATTCCGAATCAGCCCGGATCGAGTTCCGTTTCATGGCTGCTGATAATGGTATTGATTGCGGATGCCCGATTGACCCAGATATCCCATTCCATCCGGATCCGTTTGATCAGATGTGACCATTCACTGTTTTCCCGTGAATCCGGTATCGGTGCTTTCCGTATAATCTCCCGATACATCTCCAGTGATTCCGATACCGATCGATCCAGGGAGAACCGGTGTGCAGTTTCCAGAGCTGCTGCCCGGAGATTGTCCATTTGATCGGGCGGTATATCGTGCAACCATTGCATGGCCTGCGCGAATGTTTCGGGTCGCTCCGACCGCACCAGCCTGCCGTTCAGCGAATCCTCGACGACTTCCCGTGCCCCCGGCGCATCCAGAGCCGCCACCGGGACGCGTGATGCCATCGCTTCCACCAGAACCATTCCCTGGGTTTCGGTTTTGGAGGAGAAGGCAAAAATATTCATGGCATGATAGGCATCCACCAGATCCTGATTGGTCAGAGAACCGGTCATGCGCAGGTTTGAAGCCAGACCGTGGTTGCGGAACGCATCGGAAATTGTGTTCCGGTCATTTCCCGTTCCGATGACCAGGAAGACGGAGTCGGGATTGTTGCGGATGAATTCCATGACCGACCGGCATAAAAACGACAGATTTTTTTCTTCAGCCAGCCTGCCCACATGACCGATTACGAATGCAGACGGCGGGATTTTTTCCCGGATTCTGATCCTGGCGGGATCGGCGTCTTTGAACCGGGTCAGGTCCACTCCGGTTGGAATGACGGTGATCGGGGTCCGTACGCCACGCTCCTGCAGCAGGGTTCGGATGCTTTCACTGGGTGCGATCACCTGGTCCGCCAGGTTGCAGTACCCCCTGGAGAGTTCCTTAACCAGCGGTTTCATCAGGTCGGCGTCCACCGGCACGTAATGGGTGTAAAATTCGTATTGCGTATGGTAGGTGTAAACCAGGGGAATGTTCAGAATTTCGGACAGGCGCAATGCCGAAACACCCAGCAGGAACGGATGATGGGAATGCAGGATATCTGGTTGAATTGTCTTGAGTTCCCGGACGAGATTTCCCGGCAGGTTCAGGCTGACCGAAAAATCGCCGCCGTTGAATTTTTGGATGGCCGGAACACGCCGGATGCCCGGTTCGTTTTCCGAAGCCCCGGCGAATTCCGGTGCGATGATCATGACTCGGTGCCCGGCTTTTCGGAAGGCATCGGCGAACAGCTTTATGGAATTGGGCACTCCGCCCACAAACGGCAGATAGGTATTGGTGACCATGACAATCTTCACAACCGTTTTTCTCCGAACGCGCCGACCGCACGGTGCATGTCTACACAACACTGTATTTGCGGTTCAATATTCATACCGGTTGCATTATCGATCGGTTCCATGAATTTTCTGAGGACTGGGGATGATTCGAGGACGCGGTTCCTGTAAAATATCGGCGGAACGACTGGGATGCGGGCAGTTTAAACTGCAGGGGATATAAGATGCTTCAGAAGTTCTTTCAATGGCTCCAGGCAATTGCATTGGAATCATATCACCGCGCCCATCGGATTGTGGTAGTGATATCAGGAGGTTTCGTGCTTCTGGTGGGCATCGCAATGATTTTTCTCCCCGGTCCGGCTTTTATCATGATACCGCTGGGACTGGTCATCCTGGCCACGGAATTTGTTTGGGCCAGACGCCTTCTGAATCGGTTGAAAAAGGAAATCAGGGGAATAACCGGTAATTTCGGGTCCGGGAACAATCCCGGGCAATGAAGTTGGTCCGAAGATTGTTTATCCTTTATCTTCCGGATCACGGCATGTGTCTTCAGCGCTTGACAAGCTCCACGCGCCGGTTCCGGGCCCGGCCGTCTTCGGTGTCGTTTGAAGCTACCGGCACGGACATCCCGCAGCCTTTGGCCGTCAGCCGCTGCGGGTCGACTCCAAACAGAACCAGGAAATCCCGTACCGCACCGGCCCGTGATTCCGACAGCTTGAGATTGTGTTCCGCGGATCCCTGGTTATCGGTATGGCCCTGAATCTCGATATTCAGGTTCCGGTCGGCCAGAAGCGCCTTAACGACCTCCTGCAGGGGTGTCAGAGATTCCAGTTTCAGCGTTGCCTTGTCCAGATCGAACAGGATTCCCTGCACGGTTGTTTTCCCCCTGGCTTCCAGTTCCTTCCGGATATGGTCCGCCGAGAAGTTGAGTTTTTTCTCGAAGTTTTTTTCTTCGATGATATAAATAGAATAGGAACCCGTGGATGCTTCCACATAACACCAGGTTATGGCGGTATCCGGTCCGGGAATGGTGAAGGTCAGGTAACCGTTGTTGCCATCTTCCAGAAGAATTTTCCCGCCTTTCTCCAAAGCGGCTGCCTTGTAATTCTCCATGATTTCGACGGGGGAAATGCTCTCATTCGGATTCCCCTCGGCATCCAGTGCTTCATAATACAGATACCAGTATTTCCCCCTGACCGTCTGTTTTTTCCATTCACCGCTTTCGGGATCCGCAAACCAGAATTCATGCTGGTGAAAATCCCTGTTTTCCGTATATTCGCTGCGCGCGGTGAACCCGGGAATCGCTGTAATCACCGGGTGTTCCGATCCCGCAGCGGCGGCCAGCCCGGTGAACAACGACATGAACACGATGATAACGACGCCAGTCCACAGAATTTTTTTCACGATGATTTCACCTCCGATGTTCGGTTTCCGGCATTTGCCAGTCCAATGCCCAAAACCGTTTTAGATCATGAAAATTATTCTCCCTTCCGCTGAAAGAGTCAATGTCGAACGGCGGGTTGGACGCGGCCGGCGGGGATAGAAACCGAATGTGTTTTGATTTCGGGGAATGCGTCCTGTAACCTGATGACTCCCTGTATCGAATACGAATCTGATTTTTCGTTCTGGAGGATTCCGCCATGGTGAGATGCATCAATTGTTTTGCGGTTATATGGATGTTGGTTGTTCTGACCGGACTTCACGCCCAGGAGATTGTTTGGGAGTATACACAGTATGAACCGGGCAAAACCTGGATGGAGCTGGCCATGGAGTGTTTTGCCGTCAAGGATTACAATTGTGCCATCGATTACATGGAACGATGGCTCCATGCCGATCCGGGCGATGCGACCGCATGGTACAACCTGGCCTGCGCCTATGCCTTGTCGGGGCAGACCGATAAAGCGCTGGACGCATTCGAGAAGTCGGTGGATTCGGGTTACCGCGATCATGCTCATGCCATGGTTGATACTGACCTGGAATCGATCCGGAGCGAGCCCAGGTTTCTGGCCGCCGTGGAGCGCGCCAAAATGGTGCGGACGGGTCCGGTCGGATTCATCCGCCGGGTGCTGCCCATGGAGAGTCTGGGGACTTACATCGTGGCGCTGCCGACTGATTATGAAACGAGCGGGAAATCCTATCCGGTCTGTCTGATCCTACACGGCCACGGCTCGACCGAACTCAATCATGGCGCGCTGGCCGATGAATTCGGCAGGGAAGGCGTCATATACGTCTGTCCCCGGGCGCCCTATGCGTTCGCCCAGCTCATGATGTTTGCCGGCAAGGAAGGGTATACCGCCTGGCCTCAGCTGGATCTCGGGGATGATGAAAAAGCGCATGAACAGGTTGTAACCCAGTACGTCGAGTGGATATTCGCCTGCGCGGCAGATGTGCAGAAGTTATACCGATGCACACCGGGCCGTATATATATTTTCGGTCACAGTCAGGGTGCGGGGTACGCCAATCTGTGTGCTCTGCTGCATCCGAACCGGGTGAAATCCTATTTTTCCTATGCGGGGTACCTGGATGATTCGGTCAGGGACATCCAATATTTCAGGAAACTGAAACGCAAGGGCGTCAAACCCTATATCGTGCATTGCACCGGTGACACCGTATTGCCACCAGAACGATCACAGGAAATCATCGATGAGATGAAAAAAGCCGGTGTGAATTACCGGTATATCGAGCTGGAGGGGGATCACGGCATCAACGACGATGTTGTCAATGCCGCCCGGGAATGGGTGAAAACGGAAATCCGGTCGGAAAAATAACGGAATATCGTCCGGGTTACCGCTGCCTGATAACCGCGAATCCCAGAACGAATTTGGGTATGATCGGCAAGAGTACGGAGAATGTTCCGCCTTCATCGCTTTCCCGGTTCACAGACATGGATCCCGGCGGCTGGGCCAAGGTGGAGAACAGGCAGACCCGAACCTCCCGGTTCTCCGATGTCATCCCGCCGAAGTATGTTATCGTTATCGGGGTTGTGCTCACCAGATTGAGCGCAGTCAGATCGACGGTGATCGTGTCGGTGCTGCCACATGCAGGCAGGTTGGCCGTGTCCAGGCGGGTGATGAGGGTGTCGGTGGATCCCAGCGCTTGGGGGTGACTGATCCAGCGGGGGCCCTTCCAGAGAAATAATTCCGTCGAAAGGATCGGATCCAGGGTCGAAAAAATCGGCCGGGATGGGCGGGCAGGATCCGGATCCGCTGAAATCATAATGTGCTGTCCGGGGGTGTCACGAAGCAATCGACTCCGGGAGCGATATCCTGGGCAGACGAATCGGATATCCAGACCATACAGATGAAGGTAATACCTATGATTATTCCAATCATTTTCATTCGGAAAACCTCCATTTTATGTATGTATATGAAGGTATCGTTCAAAAAACGATTTGGCAAATGGTTCCGCAATGGTTTTTATGCAATCCAATGGAATGTCTATACGAACTATTCTCCCCACGCAAACGTGAATGTGTCCATCTCGCCGAACAACTGGGTGATTCCCGGGTCGGTCATGGCGCAGTACCAGAGGATGCCGGATGCCGATCCGGCGCTCTCCGGCCAGGTGAATGCCGGTAATACGTTGACTGTCGTTTCTCCGATTTCGAAATTCATAGTGTAATAATCGAAATCTCCGAACGAAGGCGCGAAGAAGAACATGCCATAGACGTCCAGAATCACAAAGAGCGGGTATCCGATGAGTGGAGCAATCCCGGCATTGCATACGATGGCGTTGCAGTAACATTCGTCGCCCGGACGGTAGAAATCGGACGGCATGATGATCCCAACACCGGTCGTATCGCATCCGGCTGGTGTGTCGGTCGGCGGTACCGGTGTGTCCGTGGGCGGAACCGGTGTGTTCGTCGGAGGCAGAGGTGTATCGGTCGGCGGGCGCGGTGTGAAAGTCGGGATCAGCGTGTTGGTCGGCACCGACGTCTGGGTCGGCGGTGCCGGTGTGTCGGTCGGCTGGACCGGGGTATCGGTCGGCGGTGCCGGTGTATCCGTCGGGAGTGGCGTGTCGGTCGGCGGGCCGGGTGTATCGGTGGGAGCCGGATCGGGATCGTGCAGCCAGGAACAGGTATCCCAGCCCATACAGTTCGTGACAGCCGCCGGTGGAGCATCGAAAGCTCCGATGAAATAGGAATAATAGTCTTTTTCATAGGAGGCCAGAAGCGTCGATCCGGATCCAGCCATGGAAACGATGTTGATTGTGGGATTGACCGGATCGTTAACTTCGCAGGCGACGAACAGCTTGTTGTTCGTGGGAACCATATATGACGGCGTTCCGGGCATCGCGACTGTTTTGACGATGCCGTAAGTTGTGGTATCGATCACCGCTATTGTATTGCTGTTCCAGTTGTTGATGTAGACGCACGACCCATCCGCTGAATACACCGCCTGGAACGGGTATACCCCTGGACTCATGCTGTGCAGAAGCTGGCTGGAAGCGCCGTTGAGTTCGATGAAATGGATGGTGTTGCCCTGGCCGTCGACGATGATGGCCCGGTCGCCGGCCGGATTGACAGCAGCGTAAAAGGGCATCTCGGGTGTTGAAGCCAGGCTGACCTGGGTTTCAACCGCCAGACTGACGGTATTGATGATGACCGCGCATTTGTTCGACGGATTGGCTCCGGGAACGACCACCCACAATCCGTCCGGGGTGATTGCGGGATTCGGTGTCCAGGCGCCGAGGATGTAGAATCCGTACATGTTCAATCCCAGATCGATATTCGCCACATGCGAACTGGAGGCTCCGTCGATGTCATAAACGCACAGGTAATCGTTCGGGTTCGCGCCGACGGTGACCACGTACGCCCGGGTGCCGTCCGGGGAAAAGACGCAGTTCGCGGGACGGGCCTGCGACGGAAGCTGTGTCCAGACTGTCCGGCTGGCCACATCGATCACGGAAACCAGGTTTGCTTCACGGTCACAACTCAGTGCGGTTGACCCGTCCGGAGATATTTCGACGTGATACGGCTGATTGCCGACATCGATGCAGTCCAGTACCGTTCCGGCGATCGGGTCGATGAAGGAGACCGTGTCGGAGACCAGGTCGGCGGTGAGCGCGATCGATCCGTCTCCGGACATGACGATATGCTTGGGTCCGTCCCCCTCGGGCAGGATCCCCGGTTTGGCGTAATTCAGGCGACCGTAACCGGTCAGGGAATAGTCGTAAACAGCGGTCATTTCGTCGATCAGTGACATCCCTCCGACCGCAATCGGCTCCACGGACGAATCGGCAAAGTAAAAGATGTTGTAGGCCGGTTCCGAGCTGAGCTTCACCGGCAGTCCGCTGGTCAGATCGACGTAAACAGCGTTGTACCCGACACTCAGGAGAGTGTTGCCGTCCGGCGAAAGCGCTATTCCCGCGATACCTCCGTTGCTTTCCGAGAAACCGGGAACCGGCTGGTAGGTCGCGGTATCGTAGAACGTCAGATAGGTGTATCCGCCTGAATCCGGAACCTGGCCCAGCGCCAGGAGGGATCCGTCGGCGGTGAATTTGATCATGTCGGCGTTGTACCAATATCCGGAAATGGCAATACCACCATTAACCGCCGGCGGTGTCTGGGTCAGATCAATGAAGGTGACCTCCTGGGAACCGTAACCGGCAACGGCCATTCTGGTGCCGTCCCGCGTGATATCCAGATCCTTGGCGACTCCCGGAGAGACCGGCAGGGACGTCACGGAACCGTCGCTCATATTGATGAATTCAACGGTTTCACCGGCTGGAACGACAGCCGTTTCATTGTCATTCAGGATCCGGACTTCCGTCGGCTCATAACAGAAGCGACCCAGGCTGTTCCAGGTCAGATAAACGCCGTTTGAAATCCCGGTAACGGTGCGCTCGACGGTCCATCCGGTCAGTTCGATCACGCTGGCGGTGTCGTCATCCGAGTTCAGGACGATGGTCCGGGACCCGTCGGCGGCGATGGCCAGGTTGACGGGGGATTGGCCGACCGGTACCGTATGCTCTATGGCGTATGTACTCAGGTTGACCGCGACGACCGCATTGTCATACGTGCAGGCTACCAGGGCATGACTTCCGGAAGGCGTCACGGCGACGCCGAAAGCACCTTTTCCTGCAGATATCACATTGTCCCAGGCATACGTGGTCAGATTCTGGATGCCGACGGTTCCACTCAGGAAAAACGTGTGAACGGCCCGGGTACCGTCCGGTGTAACAGCAGCAGCAAGTGGCACATCAGCTTCCGGGGGAATCCCGCAGAATATTTCATCGATCCGGGGGTCCCGGTATCCGCGCAGAATTGGGGCGAACCCGGCATATCCCTCACCGGCCAGATAATCCGGAACTTCCGAAAACCGGATTGCGTCGGTTTGCGATGAGGTCATGGTTTCAATCGAGCCGTCTTCCGATACGCTGTGTTTTTGAACCGGCGAAGCGGCAAAGATGAATGTTCCCGTCATCAGAACGCAAAGCATGGCTGTCAAAAATGATTTCATCACATCTCCTCCCGTTTCCGCTCCGGGAAGTTTAGCATGATCAACCCGGAACATGCCATGGTCGATCGGGAATTTCCGACATATTTGCCGGAAAGCTCCGGCATGATATACTTCCAATATACCTGTCGGACAAGCGGGAGATATTTTATGTACCCGGACTGGAGATCAACCTGGGAACCCGGACAGATGGTCATTATTGGGTACCGGGTGATCAGGACGCTGGGTCGGGGCGGCAGCGGCACGGTGTACCTGATCGAGCATGAAATGGATGCCTCAAGACGCTATGCCGCCAAAATTCTGAATGTCGGCGAGCGGCGGCGGTCTTTCGGGAAACTGATCCGCGAAGTCCGGATGTGGATTGATCTGCCGGAGCATCCCAACATCACCGCCTGTCGGTTTTTCAGAACCATCGACGGGCGCTTCACCGTGTTTGCCGAGTATGTCAGCGGCGGATCGCTCAGGACCTGGATCGACAACTGCAGGCTGCTCGATATCGGACGGATTCTGGATGTCGCCATTCAATTGGCGTGGGGGCTTGAAGCAGCCCATAGGGCGCATTTGGCACACCAGGATGTGAAACCGTCCAATGTCCTGATGACGGACGGCGGTGATCCGAAACTGACGGATTTCGGTCTGGCGGGATGCCGTGAACCCGGGCGGCCGCTGTCGGTCGAGAATCTGGACGGCCGGACAGTCATGTTGACATCCCGGGGTATGACCCCTGCCTACTGCTCGCCGGAACAGGCTTCCGGAGCTAGAGTCAGCCGGAAATCGGATGTGTGGAGCTTCGGATTGACCATTCTGGAGATGTTCACCGGACCCGGAACCTGGCAGTTTGGATTCACTGCACCGATGATACTGCATCAGGTGCTGGAGGGGGGTCTTTATAAACCGTATCCCGCCCTGCCGGATAGGATCGGAAAAATTCTCGCCAAATGCTTCGAGATCAAACCGGATGACCGCTGGCAAAGCATGGGTGATCTCGCCGAAGCCCTTCGGGATGCCTATGAAATCCTTTTGAAAAAAAGGTTCGAACGAATTCAACCTGAATTTAAACCTCCCGAACCGTCACCGGCACGGTTCGACAGGATGCATATTCACGGGAGCGGGTGGCGGGCGCCGGTTGAATGGATGAACCTGATCCGCGAATCAGGGGGAATCGTTCCGGCGGGGATTGAGCATATTATCGGCGAACAGAAAGGCTCCTATCGGGTCAGACTCCTGACCGACCTGGAGTTGTATGAAGAGTTGGATGAACCGTTTGAAACCCTGGTAACCGGAAAACGGCGCGATCTGGTGATGGAATATCGGCAATTTTTATATGAGAAAATCCTGATACTGGATAGTTTCGAAGACAACCATGGAGCTCGGGAATTGAACCGGAAGATCATCCGGCTGTTGGAACAACACCGGAAGGAGAAGCCGGAATCCGCAACCGTGAAGATTTTGGTCCAGGCCCATTCCCAGAGTGCGGTAACCAGTTATAAGGTGGGTGACACAGACGAAGCGCTGGAACATCTCGATCAGGCAATCCGCCTGCTTCAATCGATTCCGGCATCCGAAGATTACCCGACCGCGGAAATCGAGATGGGTCAGATCTGCCAGAACAAAGGCGTCATGCTCGGGGCTCAGGCCAGGTATACGGAAGCGGAACAGATGCTTCTGAAATCGATTCAAATTATGAAACCACAACTGAACTCCGTGCATTCATCCCGGGCGTTGGGTGTTCTGCTGATATCCTATCAGAATGCAGCCCACATGTACTCCTTGATCCACAGGCATGCGGAAGCGAATGAACTGCTCCGGAAAGCCCTGGAACTGACCCGGAATAATCTCCGGAACATCTCCGGGAAAATCAGGAATCTGGAGATCCATTCCACCTATGCTTTCAGCCTTTACCAGGCCGGGTCCTCCGAGGAAGCCCTGTTGTACTTTGAACGGGCGGAAACGATATTGAATGGAATCAAGGGGGAAATCGGGGAGATCAACGTGCTGCGACATCTGGGAAATATCGAGGCGAACCGGTCCATGGTGTATTACTCTTCGGGCGAACTGAAAAAAGCGCTGAAATCCATTGATACAGCTCTCTCGGCTTACCATTCACTGGTGGTTCTGCACGGGCTGGAGGAGCGGAGTCAGGATCTTTCGGTTGTGTTCCGGCGGAAAGCCATGATCCTGCATGATCTGAACCGTCCGGAAGCGGTTATCGAATGTTGCGATGAAGCCGACAGGATCCTGGACAGCCGGATGCTGAATTCCCGCAATCCATCCCTGATGAATGAACTGGCGCACCGGGCGTTCTACCGCGGATATGCGCTCATGAGGCTGGGCGAAACGACCCGGGCGTATCGGGAATTCACCGAGGGAGAAAAATGGTACGGCCGGTTCCGGGATGAGTGCAGCCAGGAGGCCGATGATTTCGTATTCAAGACTTTCATTGCATTCCGGACGGTGGCCGGCAGGTTGTCGGGGAATAAGGCCGATGAGGATGACCGGATCCGGGAGCATCTTGCATATTTCAGGAAGCAGTACCGAGAAACCGGCGCCGGTTATGTCCAGAATTATATACGCGATATTCAGACGTTCCTGAAAAAAGAGCGGGGAAAAACGGCGTGATCGGCCTGGGTGTCCTTGGAATTATGGTTTGTCTTCCATTTTTTTGCTGGTGGCACCTGGAACTTTCACGGCATGACCCGAAAATTTCTTTTGCAGGCAGCCTGGTCCGCGCATGGATTTTCTCCCTGACTCATATTGCGTTGCTTGTCCTGACCCTGTCATGCACCGGATTGCTCCGGTATCCACTGGTAATCGGTCTACACTTGGTATCCTCGGTATTCATATTTTATCTGGCTCACTCACGAGGTGAAATCGGGACGGTCGGAAGAATCATCAGGGCGTTCAGGGAACGGCTGGGTGACCTGCAGAGGCAGTCCCGTCAAGCGCCGGCCCTGGCAATCATGATCGTTTTCATCGCATGGACCGTTCTGTGGAGCGGCGCCTGCAGTTTCGTTCAGCCGGTGCACCAGTACGACGATCTGTCATACCATCTGCCCGTCAGCGCCCTGCTGGCATCCACCGGATCGCTTTGGTCCCTGGGACCCATGGCTGATTATATCCGGAGTATACATTTGATTTATGCCTGGACTGCCGTAATCGTTGCCGACAGCCATGTTCTGAGCGTGATCCATTTTTCTTTTCTCATTCTCGCTGGGTTCAGTTGTTACGCTGTAATGCGCAAGTTGGAAATACCGGTATTGCCCGCAGTCTTCCTGGCAGGATGCGCTATGATTTCACCCCTTTTCCTGCTCGAGTCCGTAACGGCTTATGTGGATATCGCCGTCGCCGCGTTATTCATTGCGTCCGTCCACCAGGGCATGGAGTGGAAACGGTCGGGCAGTTTCCGTGCTTTTATCGGGATGGTGTGCGCGATGAGCCTGCTGCAGGGAACGAAAATATATGCAGTCGCCTATATTGCGGTCCTGCTGATCTGGCTGTTGATTGAACTCGGATCGGACTGGCGCAGGCTGCTGAATACGCTCAATGCGGGGATCCTGGCTGCGGGCCTGATCGCCGGGTCTTTCGGAATGGGCTTGAAAGTCGCCATGCACGGCAATCCGGTCTATCCGTACTCGGTTAAAATATGCGGGAAGACCATTTTGCCGGGTGTCGAATCGGTTCAGGATCTGAAGCTGGGGTACCGCCCGGTACCGGAATTTCTGGCGCAGAGGATCAAAGCGCCGGAAGATGTCATGAACAACCACGCGTTCCGACTGCTGGTTTCATGGATGGAACTGGGATCTATCGATCACCACCGGATACACGCCGTTACCGGCGGCATGGGAGCATTGGCGGCGGTGCTGCTGATTCCGGCGGGGATCGCCGGGATTTTGTTGCGGGGGCGGAACGGATTAAAATTCGGGGTGCTGATTCTCCTGGCTGCAGCCATCCCCGCCTCGCACATCATCCGGTTTACACCCATGCTGCCCTTTTTATTCGCCGTTTCGGCCGGCTTGTGGCTGGGTCGCTCTCGAATGTATCCGTGGATTGTCCCGGTCACGGTCTTGATTCCGGTCACCTCACTCGATTTCTGGGCGCCATCAATCGCCTCGGATTATTCGGAGTGTTTCTATCGGGGTCCGATCGCCGAGATAACAGGCATGCAGCCGGGTTGGAGTCTGGTCATATTCGGAGTGCCGGTGGTTTTGGGTCTGATTCTGGCGGTAATGAGAACCGGTCACTGGCCCGCCCTGTTTTTCCTGCCGGCGCTAATCACGACGGTGTGCTTGGCGATCGCCTACCCCGATCCGGTGCGGATCTTGAAGTGGGTTGCTATGGACCATGAGACGGCTCTCCGGGCAATCCTGGATGAACGGCCCCTTTCTGGGCATCCCCGCTTGAAGCAGGATATCGACCGGGTTCTATCGGCCGGGGCTTGTGCCGATGCGCAGACCACATTCTATTTCCGGGGGGAACCTTTCCGACCCCTGATCGGGCTGGCATTGAACCGGGAGATGAGCAGCCGGCTGATCGAAGTGGAGACCCAGCCTGACAATTCGAGCCTGCTGGTCCGCGGTTATATGTACGATATATACGTTAGCGGATCTGTCGGAAATCCGCAGCCAGCCGCACGCTGACCGGATAGACCAGCAGGCCCGCGGCAGCGGTCAGGATGAAAAGCCACCGGTATCCCAGCCAGTGAACACACAGCCCGCCCGCCAGAGGCATGAGTGACAGGATGCCGTTAATGGAATTCATCACGCCAATGCCGCCCGCGCTGGCTCGGCGGTCCGCCAGGTCCAGCGTGATGTTGGTGTACCCGATTTCAATCCCGGTCAATGCCGTTCCCATGACGAAAAATGCCACCGACAGCCAGATCATGGCATGGGTGGATCCGGAAGGAATCAAGAGGAGAATGACCGGAGCCAGTACCGCTGGAATCGGCAGCCACCGGTAGATCAGCTGGCTGGAAAACCGGTCGTCCAGGTTGGCCCAGAGAATGTTGGACAGGATCTTGCCGGTGATCTGTGCGGCCAGGAGCAGGGCCACCTGGCGCGGATCGATGCGCATGAACTGCTTGGCATGGAGAATATAAAACGGAAGCGCCATCATCCAGACGCTGATCAGCACCTGGGCAGTTGCCAGGCGGCCGAACCCGGGTTCCAGGCTCATCTCCACCAGGGTCGAATGCAGATGATTCCGGAAACCGGGTGCATCCGGATCGATCCGGTGCTTCGTTTCACGGACCAGTCCGAACACCGCAATGGCAATGCAGGTCAACATCCATACGATGCCGAACAATACGCCATAGTTGGCGGGATAGGGATACCGTGCCAGAATCCAGCGAACCAGGGGTGTGCATAACAGGATTCCAATCCCGCCGATGAATTTGCGGTACCCCCACAAGCGGCCCCGGTGGGATGCCGGCATGGATGTCCGGACAATCTCCAGAAACGCCAGGGATGAGAATCCGGTGCTGAGCTGAAGGACCGATAGGCAGATCAGACTTCCGACCAGAAGACCAAGTCTGGAGCGGGTCAGGGGGTATACTGCAAACACCATCAGCAACAGGCTGAACAGGGCAAAGATACGGACCCAGCCGACATTCAGATAAAGTTTCATGCGACTGGACATCCTGGGAAGAATACTGGCGGCCGGTGCCTGCATGATCGATCCGCCGGCCAGCATCAGTGCGCCGGCCAGCCCGATCACGACAGCGCTGTCTGTCAGTCCCGACAGAAACAGGGGCAGGATCAGACTGATATCCAGAAACGGGCTGGTCAACTGAAAAATGATTCCGTTCCAAACCGCCAGGCGGAAATTGCGGGTCTGATCGGCGACGGACAGGCTCATGGTCCGAAAAATTATCCGATTCAATCCCTCCCTGCAACGGTCAGGTGACAATCCGGTTAACTTCTGAATTCGATCCGGCGACTTAAACCGGCCGGCCGCTGGGCTCGAACGATTTTATCTTGGAACTGGATGCGTAACTCGGATGAAAATTGAGGAAATCCAGAGTCGGTGGCAGACTGCTATCACAAAATGAGAATAGAAATAGTAAGATGTCCCGAATTTCACACTCTATACCAAAGGGACCGAGCACAACCACTTGTGTGCGGGGCGGATTTCCACGCCGTTCGGATATGTTTTTTCCCGTTTCAACTCCCTGACAAGCTGAATCATATTGACATCCGGCAGATCGCTTCGAAAAGCATCGAAGTTCGGACTCGGGCTGTCTTCCTTCCACTTCACTTCAATCATCCACCGGGGTTTCCCTTCGGATACAATACAGAAATCGAGTTCCCGACCCTCCTTGTTTTTCAGAAAATGCAGCTTCCAGTTTTCGCCCAGGGCATCTTCCCGATAATGGATTTCTTTCAGCAGCGCGCATGCGACCGTGTTCTCCAGCCTTAATCCCGGGTTGCCCGTCACCTGGCCGGTATCGTAGAAGTAGTATTTCGGTGCCTTCTGAAGGGCTCTCGCAATATTTCGATGATAGGGAGTCACCTTGAAAATCACATACAGATTCTCGAGAATCGCCAGCCAGCGCTTGACGGTTTTGTCGGAACATTGAAGATCTCTCGAAAGCGAACTGTAAGAAACAGGGCTGCCCACGCGGTTCCGGAGCAGTTCAATCAGAAGTTCCATCTGGGTGATCTGCCGCACATTTTCGAGATCCAGCAGATCCTGCCGTAAAATGATATCCAGATGGGATTTTTTCCAGCGGTTGTAGAACCGGGTGGTTCCCGCAAGAAATGGTTCCGGAAATCCGCCACACTCCAACAGAACGTCCAGATCCTTTTCCGATCCGGCCGTATCTCCCATCTGACTGATTTCCTTCAGATCGAATGGATGCAGTCGGAACTGGAAAAAACGTCCAGCCAGCGAATCCCCCATTTTCAGGTACATATCGAGCCGGGCACTGCCGGTTACCAGAATGGCTGGCGGTATGCCTTCCGTATCGTAGACACCCTTGAGCCATGATTTCCAGCTCTTCATTTTATGGAGTTCATCAAAGATGATGATTTCCCGGGTTCGATCCCATGATTTCTCGTGGATGCCGTACCGGTGATCCATACTGTCGTAATTGAAATAGTCATAAGACTCCGAAATCATCCTGGAAAGGGTTGCTTTGCCGCTCTGGCGGGCTCCGGTCAGCAGAACGATTTTTTGCTTCAAGTCGTTCTTTATATCCTGGATAAGATACCGTTTCATGATGACTATTTTGCCATGAATTCCGAAAAAGTCAAGACTTTATCGGAATCGACTCCGAAATGGTCGACGGGGTATGCGAGGGGGTAGACACCTTGCTCCTCATCCATGACACCCGTCGTTCCGGATGAGTGAGTATTTGGGATTCCCGGTGGAGTTCGTCTTCAGCACGCAGCCGATGCAACCGCTCAGCCGGGTCCCGATGGACCTGCAGCGGTCAGGTGACAATCCGGTTAACTTCTGAATTCGATCTGGCGACTCAAACCGAATCCCCAGGGTTGCGTTGCCATTTTTGCACACGATCCTGACTGCCCCCAAACCCCCACCGGATATATATCCGTCAAATCCCAAGACTTTAGGGGAACATATCCGGAAGCGACGGATGGATCTCGGTTTGTTTCAGCGTGAATTGGCTGAAATGCTGGAGGTTGATGAAGGAACCATCCATAATTGGGAGTGCTCTTATCACGCGCCGAGTTCGGGGCAAGTGCCGAAAATTCTCGAATTTCTCGGACCGGATTCAATCGATTCGGATATGGTTGCCAATTACCCGGTCGAATTGAAAACGTTTGGTGATCATATCCGGAAAAAAAGATCGGAAGAGGGTCTTACCCAGAGACAACTGGCTGATCAGCTGCAGGTATCTCGTGACGCGATCTCCGATTGGGAACTTGGCCGGTCGTATCCATTTGCAATAAACAAGAGAAAAATTATCAGGTATTTAGGATATGATTCGTTTGAGCAGTATGATGTTAACTTCAAGAAAAGTTAACCTCTATCAATCAACAGGATAAAAAAAGATAATCTTAGATCCTCATATTTCATCTTGATAATTTGCGAAATAAAAGGTCCTGAAAAATCAGGACCTATCAAGAGAAGTTTTAAAGTTCCGTATTCTCAAACACACCATAAGTTTTAATTATTCCGCCGCTTTTCACTATTTCTGAAGGGTTATATAGATCTTCGTGACAATACTTTAGCACCTTTGAATCTAGACGGATTAAAAGATTTAAGTTATTCTTCAAATCTTCTTCATGGATCTTTACTCCCCTTAACATAGACTTCTCTGTTAAAAGAGCACCACAAAGCTTTTCCAGTTCGCTTAATGTCACGCTAAACCTCCTTTTAAAGAGACAAGAAATCTTTATCTCTCGCCATTTGACAATTAACAATATTCAAACATTATATCACAAATCCTCCCGGATATGCAAACTTAAAAACTTTAAAAGCCTTTAGAACGCCAAATGATGGAATTATATCAAAAAAAGCACGGATTTCAACAGGAATTTCAAACATAGACTTGAGAGGTGATCTCCATTCTTCATACAACTCCCATTGAGATTTTATCATAATTGCTGGCGACTATCCACTTTCAACACCAAATCCACGCAAGTTGATATGGTTAAAGGCGAATCCCAATATCAGCGACTCCGAACAGTCATTACATTTCAGGATAACAGACTTTGTTTTGAGAATGCAATTCTTTCTTAACCTAATTAATTGTTACACTCAACTTTAACAGTCGCGGGCATCCAATGAAGCGTGAGCGCTTGATTTTATTGAGTCGGTTTTCTGAAAACTCGAAATCCAAGTGGCAGATTGGAGGATTTCATGTTCTTTCGGAGAAAACGGGTTGGGCCATATGAATATGTGGTCATCGCCGAAAACAAATGGGTCGACGGCAAGGTACGCCAGAGAACCCTACTCAACCTGGGCCGGCTGGAACAGATCACGTAAAACAACACGATCGATTCCCTGATTCTTTCAGCGGCGAAGTTTTCGGAGCAGCTGGCCGTACCGAAGGCGAATCTTCACGAAGAGATGCCTTTGAAGAACCAGAAGGTCATCGGACTGGCACTGGTATTCGAGAAACTCTGGAAGAAGACCGGGATCCAGAAGGTGATCCATTCGCTTCTGGATGGAAGACACTTTGAATTCGATGTGGAACGGGCGGTATTTACCACTGTTCTGCATCGGATGATGCAGTCCGGATCGGACCGGTCCGGCATGAGGTGGCTGAGCCGGAACCGGATATCCGGGACGGAATCATTGAGTCTTCACCATATGTATCGTGCGATGGACTGGCTGGGTGCGCCGGTGTCAGAATGGAATGCAGATGTGCTTCGTCTGTGACCGGGGCATGATCAAGCGGTATATCGTCTGTCTGAATCCGGAGAAGGCTGAGGCAGATGCTCAGGTACGGCAGGCCATTATTGAAAGCTTGGAATCCGCATTGAAGAAGGGGGACAAACAGCTGATCGGCAACAAGGGATACCGAAGATTTCTTCGTACGCGGGATTCCCGATTTGAGATCGACAGGAAAAAGGTTGCCGAAGATGCCCGGTATGACGGCCGATATGTATTGCGAACCGATGAAAAGCCTTGAGGATGCAGTGGTTACAGATGGGTATTCCTTTTACTGGGATATGATCCGCAACGAGCTGAATCATGTCATAGAAGGCGATCTGATCGTTTCCGGAAAACTTTTCATTTGCGTTCTGAAGTCGGTCCCGAATTGGCCAAAGTGATGCTGTCAATAGGCATCAAATTTCCCAAATTTATTTCCCTTATTTCACAATGAGTTAACGATTCCAATCCTGTAACTCGTTGAATATAAAGAACATCAATTCCTGGTGCCAACAAATTTCCATGCCACCACATCTTATTGATTTTAGTGAGTTATTATAAAACCACTGTTGAAGATAAGTTAATGTGGGTTCGCTAAAGTAAAAGGGCTCCGAAAAGCGGGGTAGCGCTAAAGTAAAAGAGCACCACCTTCAACCCGATCCGGTTTATAAGGTTGCGACCCTAACCGGGGGTAGGAAAGGATGTTGAAGGTGGATAGATACGAGCTTATCAGAAGAGCTCACATCGTCAATCGGAAAAACATGAATGAGTTGGCGCGGGAATATCATCATTCGAAGCGGACGATCCGGAAGATACTGGATCATATCCGGCTGCCCGGCTACCGTAGGCAGAAAGCGGTGCCGCTTCCGAGGCTGGGTCCGGTGAAGGATTGGATAGATAATATTCTTGAAAGTGACCGGAAATCGCCAAGGAAGCAGAGGCACACGGCGCTTCGGATCTATACGCGTCTTGTGTTAGAGAAAGATTATCAGGGATGTGAATCCGGGATACGGCAGCATGTGCGGCGGTGGAAGCAGTCCCGTACAGAAGCCGAGAGTTTTGTGAGGTTGAGTTACGAGCCTGGGATGGATGCGCAGGCGGATTATGGAGAGGCCCAGGTAGTGATGAACGGAAAGCCTGAGACGGTGCATGTTCTGAGTTTGCGGATGTGCTATTCGACGAAATCGGTCCAGCAGTGTTTTCCTGGGGAAACGCGGGAATGTGTGTTTGAGGGATTGCGGCGGATTTCTGAGGAGCTTGGCGGACTCTGGCTTGATAATTTTCCGGCGGCAGTATCGAGGGTTCTTTCGGGAAGGAATCGTATTGAGACGGTAGATTTTATCGGATTCCGCTCCCACTATTTGTTCAATGCGATGTTTTGTGCCCCGGGGAAAGGGAATGAGAAGGGTCATGCGGAGACCTTGGTGGGGTATGGTCGGCGAAACTTTATGGTGCCCATTCCGGAAGTTTCGAGTTATGAGGAATTGAATTCAAGACTTTTGAAGGAATGCCGGGCGGACGAAGACCGGAAAATCCGGGGATAGCGTGTGGGGAGTTATTTGATGAGGAACGGGATCATTTGCTGAAACTTCCGGTTCATGTCCATAGCTGCCGAGTGAAGGGACCGGGAAAGGTCAACAAGTTTCAGGAAGTGGAATATGATAAGAAGCGCTACTCGGTGCCGATGAAGTATACCGGACGGGACGTGTTGGTACATGTTGGAGCCTGGGATATCGAGATTTAGTGCGATCATCGGATCATATCGAGGAAGAAACGGGTCTATAAAGCAGAAGAAAGCGGAATAGATCCCCTGGATTATCTGGAGATCCTGGAACGCAAAGCCCGATCGGTCGGACATGCGAAAGTGTTGAAAGAGTGGAAATTGACTGAGGTGTTTCCCCGGGTTCAGGAAGCGGTCAGGAAAAAGTATCCGGAGCCGGAGGGCGATCGGGAATATCCGAATAGAATGGGTTGTATTTCAGGCCGAAGAAGGTCAGCACAGCATGTTTTTGTCATTCATGGGGATCCTCCTTTGGTGATTCATCAAGGGGTAGATAAGCTGGCGGCAGTCCGGTGGCGGTATATTCGGCTATATATACTCTCAGAAGCAGGGGGATGGGTTCTGAGGAGGACGGCGGGAGTTGGGTTTGAAGGGATTCCAGCGATTTGCGGAAATCCCGGGTATTGGCCGTCTTGTCTTGGGGGTAGATCCGTGCAAGGCGTTGGCCGGTTGTCAATGGGCGTTTGAAAATGTACCACTTTTTGAGATTTTCGTTTCCTTTTTTTAAAAAGGAAATCGGGGTGTCTAGAGGGGCAAAGCGCCCTCTGGGACTTTGTCTTTGTTGATAAGAGTCAGCCATCATTTGTGTTCCTTGGTAAGGTTGAGTCTGTCGTGGTAATTCTTCATTCGGTAGCTGTTGCCTTTGATCTGGTTCACCCGGCAGTGATGCAGCAGGCGGTCAAGAATGGCTGTGGCGATCACCGGATCCCCCAGGAACTCTGACCGTTCTGAAAAGATTTTGTTACTGGTGATGATGGTGCTGGTCCGTTCGCCTCTGCAGTTATTCTTCCCAAGTACAAAATTCCAATCTAAGGGATTCCATGTCCAGGCAACTTCGGGATGCGCCCGGATCGTTTACATCCCGATCCAACGGCGTCGATCCGATCTCCCGGTGTATCCTCTTATTGTAGCCCAGTTCCGCCCATTCCTGGGTTGCCTCATTCAAGAATGCCAGATTCAAAGGCTCCTTGTGTTCCAGCATTCGCATCAGCTGGCTTTCGAGATGTCCCTAGAACGATTTCTGCTTGCCGTTCTGGTATGCAGAATATGCCAGGGTCCTTTCATGCGCTATGCCCAATGATTCCAGACTATTGCGTATTACATGCGCCAGCATGGCACTGTTGTTGTCGTGTATGATCGATCTCGGCAATCCCCGTTCATGCATGACTGGATCAGCCCGTGATACAGACTCCTTGCCGATTCATTGAGATACCATTGAATATGACAGCATAGCCGGGAATGATCGTCGAGCACACAGAAGGCTCGGGGGGTATACAAGTCGCCCCGTTCGTCTATACCACCTGCCGTTTGCAGACATGAAATCCAGGTGCCACAGACTATGCACGAACGGGATTGTCCCTGTTGCGCGCCGCATAGAGCCACCGATTGATCGTGGATACATCGAATTGGACCCTTTAGCCCCAAATTTCTCTGTATTTTGGGGATAAAGCCCTTGAAAATTGTGCTTGTAATTACAAAAATAATAAGTATTATTAACTTCAGGTTTAAATACAAGCAAGGAGATTGTGCTTTTTCAAATGATATTTTCCAGAGAGGGATTATGAAAATACAAACTTCATTGAGACTTTACGACATTATGCTTATAAAAGCACACAGGGAGGACTTAAAAAAACCGAATAATTCTAATCTTTCTTGGTTACAAGAGATAAATCGGAGAGCAAAAACTTTAATCAATGAGCTTGGCAGAGAGATGAGGGAACGATGTACCGGTGTTGATTATTTTTTCAACGGCTATCCATTAAGTAATTTTTCATGCAGGAAGCTCAAAAATTGCTCTAAAGATCTTATTAATGAAGAAAATGCTTTGGCATCTGGAGTGTTTGGCAAGTTTGATTTAGTAATGATTCCAAAAATTCCTCATGCATATTGGACTAGTGCATTCCGAGTTAAGGCTTTAGAAATTTTTCATGATTTAATGAATATTCCCGCTCATCGTGTAAGGTTGGAAATTATTAGAGGTGAGTCTGATATTCGGCTTGTTTCTAAAAAGTGTCTAATGTTGCTATCATTTATCAAACTCGAAACTTTTAGGGATGAAAAAGATCCTTCAAATGCCTTGAAGAATATCATAAATAAAGTTAGTAACTGTAACTTTTCGCAGAAATACAGAACGGAACTATTGTTAACTTTTTCTACATCTTATCCTTTCGTTATCAAGGCTGAATTTGATAATTTTGATCAATTTACCAACTACTTGCATGAAATTAATAAAGTAAATTATGTTACAGAAACAAATTCTATGGTTCTATATCAAAACAATTATAATGATTTAAAGAATCCGAATCCTCTTAGTGTTGCAGTATTAATGAAGATTAAAAAAAACACGGAAAATATTATTGTTAAGCAGGTTACAGATTCGATTAATCGATTGAATTTTGTGGAAGATCAAAAAATTGAACCTCTCCACAGGGCATTTTATTGGGATTTGAACTTTCATTTTGACACGAGAGATATTGCATCATTAATAGAATTTACGACAAATGGAGTTGCACAAAATAATAATATAATAAATTCAGTTACTCTTCCATTTTGGAAATGTGATTATCAAATACCAAAGTTCAAACGAGCCAATCAAGATATTGTTAGAGGAAAAAATCAATTTAAAAATTATAATAAAAGAAAACGTGAGTTATCTGCATTTATAAAAAGGTTTCGGAAGACTATGCCTAGACCAGATTTGACTGCTCCTTTAATTCTGGGGGATGATATTGTTGCTCGTAGAATATATGAAATAAAGTTTGAATCAGAGTGGATTATTACTCAATCTGAACACCTTTTTACAGCATGGGAGCGAATATTCGATGAATATCCGTATTCATTTTATTCAATAAGAACAGAATATTTGATGTATTTGAGAAATGTTAAAAAGGCACTCGATTATCTTAATTCTGCCAATTTAACCGATAAAATTATTAGAACAATTAAAAGTAGTAGCAATAAAAGGATATATGAAAATATTCAAAATATATTAGAAAATAAA
>JAFGLW010000031.1 GCA_016927905.1 candidate division CSSED10-310 bacterium
CGTGATCTCGGTGATGTCCCAACCGGATGCGTCCGTCACTTCGAAATCGTCCGCCATGCGGTTGCCGTAAGAAAACTGCGCACCGAAACCCAGCGTATTCATGCTCAGGCTGACCTGAAGAGCACTGACATCGGCACCGCCTGCGCCGCCTCCGGGGTGGGTCACCAGCGGACCGTTGTCATACAGAACCGCTCTGCTGTCCCTCTCCGGGACAAGCGGCGCCGGAACCGAAATGATCTCTTCATTCGGGTTCACGATTTCGCTGATGCTGGTGCTGATGTAACTGGCGATTTCCGGCGTATCGGTCATCGCCGTCATGCCCGGTACCAGCATTGTCAACATCAGTCCGAGTAAAATAAGTTTTGATTGCATGTGTTGTTCCTCCCTCTTTGAGATATTAACCGTTAAAAATCTTCTCCTTCAAGTTGCTGGAAAGAATCCTTTCCAAGAATAATCCGAGCTTCGCTCAAATATTCTTTTCCCTGTTGGCGGCATTCTAACGCCTGTCACCGTTTCATGTCAATGATTTCCATACATCAAATTGGACCGAACGCGCGACGGGAGCGAGCGCCTGAATCCGTCGGGTTTCAATGCCAGCCGAACGAAAACATGCCCAGCCCCCCGAACAATTCCGTGATGGCCGGGTCGGTCATGGCCGCGTACCAGAGGATTCCGGAAGCCGATCCGACGCCGCCGGGCCAGGTGAAATGGGGCAGGACGTTGACGGTCGTCAGCCCGGGAGCGATATTCATCCGGTAATAGTCGAACGATTCAAAGGACGGCGCGAAGAAATACAGGCCGTATACGTCCAGGATCACGAATACCGGGATATCGGGATAGGTCTGGCTGCCCGGGTTGCATATCAATACGTCGCAATAGCATTCATCACCTTCGGTGAAATCGTTTTTCGGCATGTATACCTGGCATCCGAGTGTGGTGCAGGGAGGTGTGGATGTGGGTGGAACGGGAGTGCGGGTGGGAGGCGGCGGCGTATTGCTCGGCGCGCCCGTTGGAACCGTTGCGGTGGGCGGCACCGGAGTTGCCGTGGCGGGCGCGGGTGTCCGGGTTGGCACCACGCCGCCGTAGCCGCACAGATTGAATGCGAAATCCTGCTCCGTCAAACTCCATGTGGATGACGATTTGACCGATGTCCAGACCGTCGGAAACCCGACGCCCCCGAGGGGATTGATGACCATTGCCGGATACCCGTTCGTCGTTTCGGATACCTGCCTGCCAGCCTGCCCGCAACCACTCAGTTCCATTGTGGGATAGAACACCAGCCACCAGGTGTCCGCAGAAAGCGGCACAGGATCCGTCAGGGTCAGCGTGACATTGGTATGAAAACCGCTGGTGCCGGCCTCCAGTGTGATCATCGGATCCGCGGGATCCAGACCGACGCTCCACACGGGCGGATTCCCCCCGCCGCGGGGATCGCCGTCCGGTTTTCCGCCCCCGTCTGAATAGATCTCGAAATTCAGTGCATCCGCACAGGTCAGATCGACGCCGGGATTCCAGGTGTCGCTGTCGATGGATATTTTTTCGATATACCATCCGCCCGGATTGGTGAAATCATCCGCGATGAATATGTCATAGGAATCGTTTGGGGGATAAAAATCCTGGTTTGCATAGGCGTTGGTGTTGGAAATGCTGATGGGCTGATCCCAGAGTGTCTGGCACCCGGTGGGCGTCCGGGTCGGGGTACGGGTCGGCCCGCCGGGTGTTTCGGTGGGCGGCAGGGGCGTGCCGGTGGGCGGCGGCGTCCAGTCTCCGGCAATGCCCAGGCAATCGACCTGTGCTCCCCCCGGAAACAATCCGATCAGAGTGGCTTCACCCGTACTCAGATTGACCCGGTGAAGCTCTCCCCCGCTTCGATCCGCATTGTAAGCAGCCAGATAAAGCGTGCCGGACAGATCGTCGAAGTCCATTCCCTGTCCGTAATTCGCGTTGAATCCGGTAAAACCCACCAGCGTGCCGGTGCCGGTTCCCGGATCCACCTCATAGATGGCATCGGTGACGATGTCGTGGGCGTATAGGTCGCCTTCCGCATTGACGGCAACATCGATGACGCCGGGAACACCGGTGATCTGCCCGATCACTGCGGCGGTTCCGGTCAGGCGATTCACGGTATACAGGTACGACATCGTCAGGTTCGTCGAAACAGCATACAGGACGCCGCCTTCGGTTCCGGTCAAACCGGTCCAGGACTGGCCGCTCTGGGGAAGGCAGGAACCGATGAGCGCTGCGGCTGCCGTGGCGGTATCGACGGCGAACAACTGGTTGGTGCCGCTGTCGATCATGTACATCGATGTGTAATCGTCCCCGGCAAAATCGCCGGCGTAAAATGTGTACAATCCGGTGCTTCCAATGACGTTCCAGACTCCCGGATTCAACAGGTTGTTCCAGTGAACCATGGTTTTGCCCGGATCGGCGTCGATTGCATAGGCCTGCAGCTGGGAAGGAGTCTGTGAAGGTGTGGGTGAGGGCCCGGTGGGCGTTGCTGTGGCTGTCGGCGTGGGAACCGGGGTCCCGCCGGCGTCAGCTTCACAACGCCGACACTGAAGGCTGGTATAGTCCGTCACCCAGATTTCGGGCGGTGCGGATCCCTCGATATAGGTAATTCCGGAATTAATTGTTCCCGCCGAACAGGTGAAAGAACCCAGAACCGAACCGGAAAGATCCGCAACCCGGATGTTCGCCGAATCGAGGTCGCTCACATACAGGACTCCGTTATCGGAATCGTAATCGATCCCGGAAGGCTGACCGATACCCGCGACCGGCCAGGAGGTCACCGTGTTCCAGGTACCGGCCACCCACGCGCCGGAACGGGTCAGGGCGAT
Source organism: candidate division CSSED10-310 bacterium (assembly GCA_016927905.1). Lineage (GTDB taxonomy): Bacteria > CSSED10-310 > CSSED10-310 > CSSED10-310 > JAFGJC01 > JAFGLW01. The sequence continues at coordinate 2,838 of JAFGLW010000031.1, forward strand.
TTCCCGAACCTGTGATGATTCGAAACCGGTTGCGAAATACCGGTTCGGCGATCCGGGTACTACCGCGATGTCGATGATCATGTCGATGGATGACCCATCCGAGCTGTCGTTGCCCGCTCCGTCGGTTTCCCAAGCATTGATGATGATACCGGACGGGTTGTATTCCACGATGTTGTCGTCCCGGATATTCAGATCACCATTCCAGTCGGTCGCAAACATTGTGTTTGATATGGAATCGAATCCGGTGCCGTCTTTCTGGTCCAGCGAAGTCGGCCAGCCTGGATTCACGGCGGAAAACCGGATGCTGCCCAGGACGGCGTGACCGGCCGCTGTATCGATATTATACAGTCCCGGAACTCCGTCTCCCGCTTCATGCGCGAATTGCACATAATCGAGCGGGGGATAATAGCACAGTCCGATCGGGAGATCCGCCCAGGTGACATCGAACGTTTCGATCGGGTCCCCCGGAGCATTCATTCCCGGTTCCACATCGACATTCAGATCGCTCAGGCTGATACCGGCCCGAACCGGATCCGCCGTCAGCAGCCCGATCATGAACCCCATGACCGAAGGCAAGGCAAGACATACTGATATCGACTTCATAATTCCTTCCTCAATCTTGAATGGTGCGGGGGAACGATTCTAGATACTCCCAACCGCACGATAAATCCGACTCTCCCTTTCCTACATGTCTACCTTCTAAATCACGGAAAGTCAATTTTCCACCCGGATATTCAGTGTCTCTGCAACATACATCGAATGAATCCGAACCGATATCGGACGCCGTTTCATCCGGTTCCGTCAGGATCCCAATACGGGAGAAGCCGGGACATGGAAAACATCGAGGTTCGCCCGGATTCCAGGCGTCACCCGGCTGGATCCGTCGGAACGGATCAGCACCATTTCCGTTTCCGGCCGGGAATTTACGATCTCCCATCCCCGGTCCTCACCCAGGACGAAAACAGCCGTGGCCAGCGCATCCGCCATTGCGCCGGAAGGATCGAGTATGGTCACGCTGACCAGATCCGTCTCGATGGGATATCCCGTCCGGGGGTCCACGATATGGCAGTAGCGGTTGCCCTGTATTTCAAAAAACCGCTCGTAAACACCGGATGTAACCACGGCCCCGCGATCAACCTCGAGACTTCCCCAGAGACCTTCTCCGAACGGGTTCTGGATCCCGATAATGCATTCTGATCCCGGGCGGTAGGACCGGCAGTAAATGTCCCCGCCTACATCCACAATCAATTTTTCGGCTTTCACCCGCTGTTTTGGATTCAATCCCCGATCGATATTTTGAACGATCCACTCCGCAAACATCCCCTTGGCGATCCCGCCGATATCAATCCGGGTTTCGCTCCAACCGGCATCATCTCCGCCGGCCGCTGTCAACTCAACGGTTTTCGCCGCCGGATCCAGTCTCAAACGGTTGAACCCGATTCCGGCTTTCACCGCCCTGACCGTTTCCGCATCCGGCGGTTTCTGCTCTTTTTCCGCCTGTTTCCACAGAGCGATCAGAGGACCGACGGTTATATCGAACGCGCCGTCTGATATCTGGAAGGCGTCCCGGGCATACACCAATGTCCGCCAGATGTCCTCCGGAACCGGCACAGCTTGGCCCGGTGATTTCCGCATCCGGTTGATCAGGCTGTTCTCGTGGTAGAATGACAGATCATTTTCCCATTGTTCGATGCTGGCCCGGGCTGCAGCCGCCGCCGCTTGCATCTGGCCGCTCGAAAAACCTTTCCCGACGATTTTCACCGGGATGCCGCCCATGGCTGAAAATACTTCCCGGTGTGTCGGAGCGGTGCATCCCGGGTGCGGCACCAGACACAATATCGAAAGGGCGATCCAGACGATTGGCGGTATTCCCCTGAACCGGATCCCGGGTGAAGAAAAACTGAATCGGAGGGTCATGGTTTCATCCAAAGAACGGTTTTTTCAGTTTGATTCTCAAATGGTCGTTCCGAAGCTCGACCACGCGTCCCCGGTCGTCGTATATGAGTCTGATGCCGGGGTCCCGGGCCCGGATCAGCCTGACAAATTCCCGTATTGTATCCCCCTTGGATGCCTGCCAGAAACTCCTGTCAAACTGCACCGCCTCCTGCTGGAGCTGTCTGACCAGGTCGAATTTGACCGACATCTCCATGTCCATTATCGATTTCTCGGAATATCCTTCTGGAAGAGGTCTGGCCGGGAGATCGCAGCCGGTCAGGATGAACCACCACGGAAGCAATATGGTGCAGAACAAGCTACCGTTTGAGAACGCGGAACTCTTCATCCAGCTCACCTTTTTCCATCCGTTTCAGCAGGTGCTGTATGCTGTGAAAGGATGTCTCCTTATCCATAATGTCGTCTTCCGGGGAAAAGTTGGCCACAAAGTGATCGATCATCTCCTGTATTCCGCCGGACACTTCATTGACCAAAGCGCCGGGACAGACATTCTGCAATTTGGAAAAATCCACCAGATACGAGCGCGGGTCGGCGTTATCGATGCTGTAACGCAACCTGATGTCCTTCCCGAACCGCTCGAAAAACGCCCGGACAACCAGGACGGCAATATCCGAGATGGAAAAATTATCCCGGGTCCGGCCGACGTTGTAAGTGTCCGGTTCGAGATCGTTTTCGACGAAGAACAGAATAACGTTGCACAAATCCCGGATATGGATCAGCGGTCGTTTTACCTGCGGGTTGGAATAGAACACGATTTGATCCCCGAAGAAGGAAGTTGCGGTCATGGCGTTGATCAGCAGGTCGAACCGCATCCGGGGGGAAGGTCCGTAGACCGTGGCATTTCTCAGAATCTGAACGGTGAAATCGGAATCGTTGAGCTGATTGAGCGCTCCTTCGCATACCAGTTTCGTTTCGGCATAAGTCGAAACGGGATGTTTGGGCGATGTTTCGACAAAGAAAACGGGTGATTCCATGGGGCTGAACCCATAGACACTGCATGATGATGAAAAAATGAGTTTTTTCACGCCGGCTTTCTTGGCCAGGGATACCATTTCCACGGCGGCATAGACGTTGATCTTGCGGGTGACCTTGTCGTTGATGTCCCCCAGGGGATCATTGGAAAGCCCGGCCAGGTGTATCAGGACATCCACTCCCTCGAAATGCGCTTCTTTTAAATCCCGGATATCCTCCATCCGGTAAAACAAACCGTCCACCTCGTACGGATACCCCTGAACCTTGAAATTCTCCGGATACAGCCGGCTGTCCACTCCCACAACTTCATTTCCCCGATCCTTCAGCTCGCGGCAGAGAACACAACCGATGTATCCATTGGATCCCGTCACCATCACCCGTTTCGCCATCACCTGTCGCTCCTATAACTCCAAAAATGATATTTTATCCTCCGGGTGAGGTTTTGGCAAACGCCCCGGAACTTCAAACTTGACTCCTCGGCCGTTTCCTTCCACAATCAACCGCTGTGAATTGTTTCGATCCGGTGCGGATTCGGCTGCGGCATTTCGAGCTGCACCGAATTGCCTTGAGATTGTCTTTTCCGGCGGAGAAACAGTGACTTCTTCACGCTCGAATTCATTGATTTCGTTCCTTCGGTCCACGCGGCTGACCATCCTGGTTCTGATTCTGCTGGGGATCCTGTCCATTATCGGGACCATCGTCATTCAACGGGGAACGGACGAGGAGATGCATATACCGGAGGTATACTCACCCCGGACAATCCGCATTTTCAATGCCGTCGGATGGTTCGATATCTACCACAGTCCGTTGTATTCCGGGCTGATGTCCCTGCTCGCCCTGAATCTCATTCTGTGCATCTGGCACCGGTTACCCAAAGACCTTCATTGGCATCGGGTGGCACTTCAGGGTCCGATTCCGGAATCGATGGACCGGATGCGCGGCACCCGCAGCATTGAATTGAAACGCGGCAGCCCCGGCCCGGTCGAATCCGTGCACGACGCGTTGAGAACACTTGGATACCGAGTCCGAACGGCTGGTGAAGGGGAGATCGCGGCAGTCCGCGGATTCAGCGGGCGGATCGGATTTTATATCGCCCATCTGGGGATACTGATCATCCTTCTGGGCGGCGTTATCAGTGCGCTGATGAGCGTGGAAGGCATCCTGTGGATGGCACCCGGAGATCAGACTCGTTATTTCACTTCCACAAACGGGCAAAAAAAAGAACTCGGGTTTACCCTGTTATGTGAAAATTTCACGGTGGAATACTATGATGGGAAAGCGGAGGGAATGCCGAAGGAATTCCGGTCGGACCTGGTGATCAATCCCGGCACCGATTTGGAATTCACCGTTCCACTCCGGGTCAATCACCCGCTTTCCTTCGCGGGCTACCGCCTGTATCAGGCCAGTTATTCGCCCATCGGTGCGAGACGGGTCGAATTTCAAATTCAGATCGGAAATGATGACCGCCGACGGATCAGCCTGGAAATACCCGGTCAGCATGAAACCGTTCTCGATTCCGGCGGATTGCTCAGAATTGAAACGGTTTCATTCGAGCCGGATTTCATCCGGGACGAATCGGGAAAGGCGGGTTCCCGGTCGCATCAGTTGCGGAATCCCGCCGTTCAGATCCGGATTACGGAAGCCGATCAACCGCCGTCCACGCACTGGCTGTTTTTAAAATACCCTGATTTCCATGGGATGAATCAAGACGCCGGGCATTCGATACGCTTCACCGGCCTGACCCCCCTGTTCGCCACGGGTATCGAAGTAGCCCGGGATCCCGGCGCATCCATCATCTGGATCGGTTCCAGCATTCTGGTCGCCGGATTGATACTCACGTTTCTGATATTCCCGCACCGGATTGGGATCAAAATACAACCCGGTACAGCCCTGCTTGTTTCGGGCGCGGGCATGAAACAATCCGGGCAGCTCGAACCCGCCATCGAGGCCGTCGTCAGGCAAATATCGGCCGAACTGCGCGCCGATATTGAATCGATGAGGAGATCTGAGGATGGATGATTCCACGCTGAACCAGATCGCAATGGTTTTTTACATGGCGGCGTCCCTTGTTTTCCTCTACCGGTTTTCGGACAACAAACATAAACCGGGCAAGGTGCCGATGGGATTGACCTGGTCCGGATTCTGCGTGCAGACGGTTGCGTTCATCTGGCGCTGGATCGCCAGTTACCGGCATGGATTCGGCCACGCTCCCCTCTCCAACCGGTATGAATCGGTGATATTTTTCTCGTGGTCGGTCGTAGCCATGTTTTTGATTTTCGACCGGTTTCTGCCTCTGCGCAGGTTCGGTGGATTCATCGTGGTGCTGGGAGCTGTCGGGATCGCGTCCACATCCATCATTCCCGGCGCGGATTCAACCATCACACCCCTGATCCCCGCGCTCCAGTCGAACTGGCTGTTTTTTCATGTCGTCACGTGTTTTTTGGGCTATTCGGCCTTCGCCATCGCTTTTTTTGCCGGTATAATGAGTCTGGCCAGGCAGGGTGTGGGAGCCAACGTCGAAAGCAGTGAGATCATCCGCAATCTGGATCTAATCATGTACCGCACCGTCATGTCCGGATTTATTCTCCTGACCCTGGGCATCATCTCCGGCTCGGCATGGGCCTACAATGCCTGGGGCCGGTATTGGGGATGGGATCCGAAGGAGGTCTGGTCGCTGATCACCTGGTTCGTTTATGCCGTGTTCCTGCATGCCCGGGTAACACGGGGCTGGAGCGGGAAACGGCTGGCATGGATATCGGTTGTCGGATTCATATTCGTTCTGTTTACGTTCCTGGGGGTCAATTATCTTCCGATATTCAAGGGTTTGCACACTTATGCCTGATACCCGGGCGATTCGGTATCCGGAACCGGGATGCCACGTCGCGGGTTATTCTTGATTTTCCGAACTTCATTCGCTAAGCTGCTGTAATTAAGGAAGAGGATGTTTAACGCGGAGTTTTCAGGACGGGAGGAAATCATGAAGCAGTTAACGTGGATCATGGCGATTGTATTCCTGGCGGGAGCAGTATCCGTTATTCTGGCACAAGGCAATATCACGATGGATATCATCAAGATCGACACCCCCGGCAAGAAAAGCGGAGGGAATGAGACGGAGACGATTTTCCCCCATAAGAAACATGCCGAGGAATATGCCCAGGGCTGTGATAAATGCCATCCTGCCTTGAAAGAAGTCGTCAACGCTCCAGAAAACGATAAAACTACGGTTCACAACGTCTGCAAAACCTGTCATGACAAGGATAAACCGGCGAAAACCTTCAAATGTGACACTTGTCATGTCGAAAAGGCAGGTGCATAGTCTCGATCGGAACTGATCCGATCCATCCGGTAAAACAAGAGCCGCCCTCTGGAATACGGGCGGCTTTTGTTTATGACCCGGCTTCGGATAACCTAATTCGGATCCGCTTTCTTTCCCGGTGACACATCCGGATATCGATATTCCGCGTCGTGGCAGTTGCCGCACCGGGGAGGGTCCCGGTACCGGTTTTCATGATGACATTCCTGGCAGTTGAAAGTCCGGTGTGTTTCATCCAGCCGGAACCCGGTCACCGCATGATCGAACCGGTCCGGATCCCAGCCTTTCACATGGCATGAAACGCATTCTGTCGAGCCGCCGTGGTGACGGGATTCCCTGTCATGACAGACTTTGCATTCGAGTCCTGCATGATAGGATTCAAGCGGAAATTTTGTTTTGGAATGATCGAACGGGGGTGCATTTTGGGGAACGTCGTGGCAGTTTGTGCATCCCATATCGCCGTGACAATCCAGGCAGCCCCGGTTGGATTTCCGGGCATCGGTTTGATCCATGTCCCGTCCCTGTGTATGGCAGGGCATGCAGCCCGATCCCCGGTGACAGCTCTGGCACTGCAGTGCATAATCCTCCGCATGCGATTTATGGTCAAACCGAACGGTTGACCCTTCCCTGAAAGCTGTCGTGTATGGGATGGTTCCGGGCGGCTTCACCAGGGGGAAATGCCGCTTTGAGATCTCCCCGGACCCAAGATCCCCCGTCTTGGATGCGTGGCAAACCTCGCAATCGGTTTCCCCGCTCCATTCCCTGTGACAACCGATACATTGCCGGTGATAAGCGCCCTTCAAACCCACCTGTTTTAAGTTGTCGCTGGGGATCCCCGGTTTATGGCATTCCCGGCAGGCCGGATACTCCCCTTCCGGACTGTAATGGTGACATTCGGTACATCCCTTGGACATCTCCGCCATCCGGGCATGCAGTTTGTGATTGAACCTGGCCGGTTCATACAGATGTTCCAGCGTATCCAGGACAACCACATCCGGACCGGTATCCACCGGAGTTTTCAGGTCGGTCGTGGGAATATTCTTGTGACGCGGGCATTGATAGAGACACGGTTCGGATATGGTGGGTTCGGTGCAGTAATGACACAGGCCGCAATCCAGATCCCGCGTTTTGAAGATATCGGCCGGATTCAGCATCTTGGGATCCGGCTGCCCGCCGAATGCCTGAATGGATGCGATCAGAACAGCCGCCGATAGAAACGACACCCGGACCGGTGTCCGGCTCCGGAAATCGTTTTTCAAACCGTTCAAACTACGCCGGAACATGGGATTTCTCCTTCTGAACATGGGTCGGAATGATGGGGAATAGAGTCACCAGCAGGCGGTAGATAAAAATCAGTGCAGCGACCATACCCAGAGTTACCGATATTTCCCCGATGGACGGAAAATAAACTTTCTCCGCATAGGGCGGTTGAAACGCCGTCAGAAACACGTTGATCCGGTTGAACACAACGCCCAGCACAATCAACAGGGCGGCGGAGAACAGGCCGGCGGGCGACCGCCTGATTCCAGGAATGAGCAGCATGACCAGCGGCAGGACCACCCCCAGCCCGAACTCGACAAGACACATGTTTGAAGCGGTTGAGCCGTTGAACAGTCTGCCCAGCTGGCTCCTGTCCACCCAATCGATCACCTTGGCCGCGAAATAGATTCCCAGTAGAAACGGGATGATCCTGGCCAGGGGTGACAGGAGTTCCATTTCAGGTTTTCGTTTGAATGAGCTGGAAGCGATCATGGATTCGACGATCACCATGGGGTATCCGACCGAGAAAGCGGAAAGCAGAAACAAAAGAGGCAGGACGGGTGTCCACCACAGGGAGTTCATCTTGGTGGGTGTCAGGACCATCAGCGTGCCCAGGGACGACTGGTGCATGCAGGAGAGGACCACGCCGGTAATTGTGAACAGGAACATCACCCGGACGAACGTATTATCGAGAATTTTCAAAACCCACTCGGTGAACGCATTGAACCTGGACAGCAGGCCCGGCCAGTTGACCCGGTTCCGGAATCGTTCGGTCACTACCGGAATGAATTCAACATAGAGCACCGTAACGTAAGCCATGACACACATGCCCACTTCGAACAGCGCCGAATGACCGGACCACATGGACGGCACGATGGGATGCCAGATGTTGTAGAACCGACCCAGATCGATCAGAACCCCCAGCGCGACGAAAGTATAGCCCAGCATTGCAGTCAGCAGGGCCGGCCGCAGAAGAGCGTGGTAATGTTCGCGGTGGAAAATTTCGACGAGAGCTGCCGTGGTGAACCCGCCGGCAGCCAGGGCGACTCCGGATGCCACATCGATCGTGATCCAGATGCCCCATGGATAGTAATTATCCAGATTGGTTACCGCTCCCAGGCCGAATAGGAACCGTTTCAATCCGAAAAAAAGCCCGTTCGCCATTAGTATCAGCAGGATGATGACTCCGGGAGTGAATATTTTTCTGTCGACGGGTGCGGCTTTCAAGTGCTCACTCATGACTCGTTCCCCCCGATCCGGCATCCTTGAAATTCCACATGGTGGCGCTCAGCAGTCCGAACAGCAGAATCGGCGAGATGAAATACCGGAATATGCTGTGCTGGATCCCCTCCACCAGACGCGGCGGCGCTTCGTCAGGCAATGTCTGAAATCCAAGGTTTTCGAAGGGTTCCCCGGAAAGATACATCCAGCTTGTCCCGCCCATCTCGTGTTCCCCGTAGATATGCGAAATATATCGGTCGGGGTAATTTGCAATGCGTGCCCGAGCCATCCTGATGAGATCCGAACGTTTCCCATAGGTCATACACTGCACCGGGCAGATTTCAACACATGCCGGAACGCTTCCCCTGGAAGTCCGTTCGCGGAAACACAGAGTGCATTTCCGCACCCGGGGAGTCAGGGGGTCGAGATATTCATAGGAAGGCACCTGGAACGGACAGGCCACGAGACAGTACCTGCAGCCCATGCACCGCCAGGAGTCATAGGACACCGCCCCGTTCGCCTCCTTTTTGAATGCGGTGACCAGACAGGCCGACAGGCAGGCGGGATCGACACAATGCATACACTGGGATTTGACGTACACCGGTTTTCCGTCCGATCCCTCAAACCGGTTCACGACCGTCAGCGAATCGCTCGAATGGCGTCTGTGGGTCTGGAAAACAGACTGATCCTCGAACGCACTCATGGGTTTATTCTCCCTGAAATCGTTCGAGGGTTCCTGGTTGCATGCCCACTCGCATTTCCGGCATCCGATGCATTGGGTTAGATCAGTCAGCACGCCCATCGCATCCGGCGAGGGCTGTATCGCATCCTCACCGGCCCTGACGGCAACCATTCCCACAGTGCTTCCTGCTCCGGCGATCGCAGCATTACGAATAAACTGTCTCCGGTTTACGCTCACCATTTGCCTCCTTGGCTTTATTTTCCTGGAACATGAATCGCGTTATTATGTCCTGAATCGCCACTTCAGTCAAAACCAAAATTCTTGCGATACATGTTGACGGATCAAAGCGGTTCTGATAGCCCGAAATGAAGAGATCCAACTTCCGGTTGTCCGGTTGTTCCATGAAAGGAATCCGCCATGATGCGAATCAACAAACTGCTGACTTTCACCGGTTGTTTTTTGCTCGTTACGTATGTTTATGGGGAGGATACGGGAACTTGGACGACACGCCTGGACAACGGCATGGATTTGATTTTGCTGGAGAATCACGCATCGGAACTGGCGGCATCGGTGATATGCATCCAGGCCGGATCCCGTACGGAATCCCGTTCCGACAACGGGTTGTCTCATCTTCTGGAGCACCTTTTATTCGACGGAACGCGATCCAGGAGCCGGCAGGAGCTGTCCCGGGCGGTCACCTCCCGGGGCGGTTATTTCAATGCTTTCACCCGCAAAGATTATGTTTGTTTCGAGCTGGTCATGCCATCCGACGGAATCAGCCAGGGACTGGAGTTGCAGGCCGATCAGCTTCTCAACAGCACTCTTTTACCCGGTGAACTCTCAAAAGAACGCAAGGTGGTATGCGAGGAAATCGCCAGGGACATCAATTCGGCTTACAGCGCCGCAGACGCGTATCTGATGCGGTATCTGTTCGGAAATACCGGGTACGGTCTGCCGGTAATCGGGAACTACCATACGGTTGAAATGATTTCACGCGACGAGATAATGCGGTTCTATAAAAGCCGCTATGTTCCCAATCGCATGACTGCAGTCGTCGTCGGAGATTTCGATCCCGCCGAAATCCTGAATACGCTCCGAAACCTCTACGGTCCGATCCCGGCCGGTCTGGAACCCGCAGGGATCAACAGCCGCCCGGAGTTCCCGCTCCGGGATGCCTTGGAAACGGTCGCCGCCCCGGTGGACATGCCGTACATTCTGATCGCATTCCCGGCACCTTCCCTGACCGCCCCGGATGCGCTCGAAGCCGAAGCAGCCGTAAGACTCTGGGCAGCCGGTGAAGGATCCATATTGTCCGGGTTCCTGACCGGTGGCGAATCTCCACTGGTTTCCCGGGCTGAAAGCTGGATTTCGCATCACGACGGATTCGCGATCCTGTCAGTCGGGATCACGCCCAATCCGCATCCAAACCGCACCTTCAAGGAATATCTTGACACCGTAACGGAAGCGGTTAGAAGATCGATGCGCACATTCGCGGAAACCGGGATCACGGAACAAAATCTGCACAGAACCCGTATCGGCATGACGGTCGACCATCAATTCGAGCAGGAACGATTCAATCATCTGGCCCGGAATATCGCCCACCACCATGCCCTCGGTGCCGGCGACCTGTTAAGGGAATACCGGACACGCATCCAAGATATCTCGGCTTCCGGAATCATCAAACTGATTTCCGGGTGGGGGGATATGCCCTGCATCGCCATCTACGTCCACCCCCGTCCCGGTTCCGCTGAACCGGGTCCAGCTCCGCTGCCGGATCGGATCCCCCACATGAAGACACTATCCAACGGTATGAAAGTCATCGCCTGGTCGGATCCAACAGCACCGCTGATGGCATACCACATGCTGATTCCTGTTCCCGGAAATGACTGTCCGGCCGGACTGCCCCGCATCGTTTCCGAGATGCTCGACCGCGGAACCGTATCCATGGACGCCGAAACAATCCGGGACCGCATGGCCGATCACGGAATCCGGATAACTCTGGCGGATAATCCCTGGCTGCCATTCGACGATTATTACAATTCCAGCGAATATTCCTATATCAGGATGGAAAGCCTGGAAAGTGAAACCGAGGCTTCCATGGAATTACTGCGCGAACTGACTTTCCGATCCGTTTTCCCTGAAGATCAATTCCGGAAGGTCACACAATATCTGAGCATGCTTGGCGGGCGGAAACAGACCCGAGCCGCGGACCTGGTTTCAGACCTGCTGAATGCAATGCTTTTTCCGGATACAATCCTGGCCCGGCCCCAGATTCCCTCACCCCGGGAAATCGCCGGTCTGGATACCGGGAACGCCAGGTTGTTCCATGAAAAAGCATATCATCCGGCCAACTGCATCCTGAGTATCGTGGGGAACCGCCTGCCTGAAGAGCTGTTCGATCTGGCCGAATCGGTGTTCGGCTCCCAGATCCGCCCGGCCGATCCGCAGGTTTCGCCTGCCGTCGCCGTGCCGACCCCGTTCAGAAAGGAAATCCAGGCCCCGACCGAGCAGGCTGCCATCCGGGCGGCGATCCCGGTTCCCGTTGAGCCGGAAGTTCCGCTGATGGTCCTGGCGGAATTGCTGTCCGAACGGATACAGGGCAAAATCCGGGAAGAACGGGGTATGGCCTACCAGCTGGGCGCATCCCTTCGACGGATGAAAGACCGATCGGTTCTGATTGCAGGTGCGAGTACCCGCTCGGGGAATATCTCAACCGTCGAAACCGATCTCCGCCGGTTGATCGACAATTTCCGGACGGAGACGCTGTCCGAAGTGGAGATTGCAGAGACGATCAATGCGATGATCGGGAAGGAACAGCGGTACCGCCAGCGTCGCATCAATCGCGCCTATTACCTGGCCTGGAACGAGTTCCGCGGTGCCGGATATTCCGCTGAATTGAAATTGATCGATCAATTGAGAACTGTGACTCCGGACGCCTTGAAACGAATCCGGAAATCGGCGTTGCCCTCCTCGGATTCCTGGTTCTGGGCTGTGGTGTCACCTGTTCCGTATGGATCGGTAGAAGCGGAGCCTGCCGGAGATGATTGACAAAAAACGCAGGCGCCACTTCGATCAGTACATGGACGAAGCGTTTCCTCCAGCCAAATGCGGCAGACACCCATTCCTTCAGTTTGAATACTCCGAAATCGTCCGTCATCCGGAACACGGATACGGAATCGTGACCGGTTTCCGCATGCCGGATCTGGACCGGGAAATAACCGGTCTGGGAGTTCAGTTCGTTGAAAACGGTGTGATGAAGGATCACCGGGTGTTCAGCGCAGCGGAAACCGGTATCCTGGAGCGGACGGGTATCGTTTTCGACAGCAAAAAACATGCGGGTGAGACGCTGGAGAACCTGGCGGTCAACTCGGATTCAACCCTTTGATCTTTGCATGGCTTGAGGATATACTTGTTTCCGGAACCAACTCGACTCACATCTCAACTCCCGTTTCCGATGATAACTTTTCTTTGAAGTTGACCTTTGAAGTATCGAATGTTTCGAATAAAAAAACCCGGTGAAAACACTCCTTGAATTAGACAATAAAGACGGCATCCGCCAGGTTGGTCGAGTGCTGTTTCGGATGATCCGGCCGTATTTCGGGGATCATTACCGGGCGGCTGAATACACCGCCACCGCACTGGCCGAATATCTCAAAATATTGCACGAGCACCCGCAACTGGCACCCCATCCGCGGATCTTCATCACTCAGACATTTCAACGGTTTCGAGGAAATCCCTCACCGAATCCTGGTTCCGGTCTGTCCAAGCGCCAGTTGCAGATCCTGAATCGCCTGAACAGGCTGGATCCGGATCGCCGGCTCGTCTTCGAATATCTGATGCTGAACTACCCGCTGCTGCCGGCTATATTCGAATTTTCACCCGCCCGGCCAGATCATCCTGATATTGAATTCAAGCGGATCCTGAGGGACTTGAAACAATCCCGGCCAGCCGGTCAGACGCGATCGGACCGCCCGGTCGGACGGGAGCATGAAAGTGCGCGATACCAGGCGAAGAAAAACTCCGGCGAGTCCCGACGACGTTCTTCAAAGCGTCCGGGGTTTAAACCCCGGTCCGGACTTCGTACAGACCGTTTCGGAACTACTCGGGAATCTGGATAGCCGGCCGATCACCGGATGCCGGTTCGGTTTTGAGGAGATCTCTGTACCGGAGCGCTACCCGGGCAGGCTTTCAGTCTGCAGGACACGAATGTATGAATCCCGTTGACGTCCTGTCCGGAGAACATCTGCCCAAAAAATGCCCCAGAATCGGTATCGATCGGCTGTCCGGTTCCGGCCCGTCCCTAAGCATAACGGGCGATCCGTTTTTTCTGAATGCCTACCATCCCGGTGACGAATATATCGCATGCGACTATGACCAGCCGTCGGGCACGCTCAGCCTGATCATCCGCGGCCGGACTGAAGGACCGCTGTATTACGGGGGCTGGTCTTGCCTTGACCTGATTCAGGATCAGATCAATCCGGAAGGTCTGCCGGAAATCAGATCCCGGAGAATAATTCGGAATGGCATCCACTTCACCCATACGCTGCTCACATCCATTCAGCGCCGGGACGGTACCGGAATGATCGAGCAGGTCCACCTCGAAACACCCCGGGTAATCGATGGGAAAAGCCGCTGGAACGTCTGGGAAAAGGAAACCGGTGATGCCAGGCCCGGATGTTTTACCCAGCAGGTCGACGGTTTGTTCCAGGTTCACATCGGGAAACAGTCCGAGCAATGCCTGCGCTGGGTGCGCCTGCGCGCAAATCGGGACAATATGTTCGAGGAAGCCGATGAAGCGTTCATTTCCGTCCGGTCGGGATTGACGATATTGCTCCGGCACTATATCGGGAAGGACTGGCCCCGGCTGGATAAGCTCAAACGGAGTCCCAAGATGGAAATCAGGGGTCAGATTTTTTATTTATGGTTTGTCCGTCGCGTATTCAGAAACGGAATTTAAACATCGTTTCCCCGGATCACCGACTGAAATCAACTGAAGATACAGAATCACGCTCAGAGTCGGTTGATCCGGGACCAGGCGTTCCGCGGTCATCCGGCCGATCCGGACAGCGGGCGGCTGCATCTCCATCAATTCAAACAGCCTGTTCATCTCGCCGGGCTCCACCGGGGACAGGGTGACCTTGAGTTCGGTCAGAGATATGTTTTCGATTGTTCTGACCGATACCGGGACCAGCTCCCGAACCGCATCAGCCAGGCTGCTCCGGCGCAGTTTCTTTTCCACCGTCTGAATCCAATCGATACCGGGTGGTCCGGTACCGATTTGAACGGGATGCAGAAATCGGTTCAAATCGGCCATCCGGGACTGCGCGGTCGAGATCTGCCGGTACTCATCCACCAGTCCGGCCCGGACAGATTCGGCTTCCCGCCATCGTGTCCAGGCGATGCCCAGCCAGACAGCTGCAGCGGCACATAACAGACCCAGATACATTCCCAGCCGGTTCAGGGGATATTTCAGGGGAACAACCGGCAGTCTCGGGTTCACGATTCCACTCCCTCCGCCGACAGATTCAGTTCAAACCGAATCCTGCCGCCGGACCGGTCGGTGGAAACAACCTCGCAAACCAAACCTTCCCCTGTTTCTCTCAGGCGCCCTGCGAACCGGCCCACCGCTGCGAAATCACGGGACAGGCCGGATACGGCCAGGGTCGACCCGGACCCCCGGATCCGATCGATCTGGATACCGTCTTCCTGGACTTGACTTACATGGAACAGCAATTCCCTCACCGAGAGTTCGGTGGCGATACCGGTCAGTTCTTCCACCGCCCGCCACTCCACTGCGGTGAATCCGTCTGCGGGCTTCATCATTTCCTCGACCGCGGCACGAAGCGCCGCCGTTCTGGCGTGGAGGATGTGCGTCCGGGCATTCAGGTTCAGAGCGGCGGAAGACACCAGGATCCAGATTGCAGCGAGCCAGGCGACGCCATGAAACCGGAAGAAGCGAACCGGCCGACCCACCGAAGGCGGGTATCCCATACAGAATTTCTGCCCATGGATCAGGAACGCAGCCGCCGCGCCGCAGGCAACCTGCGCACTCGGGCAGGCGGCCCGACCGCCTTCTCCGTTCAAGAATCCTACTGCAACCGGAAGATCCAATCCGCCGGCAGCAATTGAGTCGGCATGAAAACCATGCCGGTCGCCGGTCAGTTGAATTTCTCCCGGATTCCAGTCCGGAAAGGACTTCCGGATGGCTTCGACTGCCAGTTCAAGCTCCCGTGAAAACCGGGATTCCGGACGGATGATGATTCTGGAGCATACGATATGGTCCCGCCGCAGCGCCGTGACCCGCATCTGTTCACTGGATATGTCACAGAGCAGGATGTCTTCCGCGGTCATCCCCCGGACATGTCGTATCCATGCCCGGTGCGCAACCGGAAAGGGGATCGCCCCCGGCGGCATGAATCCGGAATCGGTCAGCCGGTCCAGAATGGATTCCAGTTCATTCCGAAATGCAAGATAAGCGGGAAGCTTCACTCGGGATCCAGGCCGCCGGACCCCGGGATGCATGATGAATTCTTTGGGATCAAACGGGATCCTGTTTTTCAGATCTCCGTTCAGATCCGATTTAAGCATGGTGGATTTCAGATCCGGCATGACTTGCGGATAAGCCATCTGTTTATACCCCGGAACAACCGGGATGACCGGTATATGCCCCGGTATCCGCTCCAGAACCGATCGGAGCTGTTCATCCCGATCCGAGCTGTTCCGGATGGATTCCGCAATACAGAAACCGGTCCTGAATCCGCGGGTTCCCGTACGGGTGAGCACAACCGCGGCAACTGTTTCCCGGCCGATATCCAGACCGGCTGCACTGAGACACGACCATCGCTTCATCAGCTCATCCATTCCCCATATCGCAGCACAACCGATTTTCCTCCCGTCCGCTGGATCACCATCGTTGTCGATGCACTCACAGTCTCACTTTTCACAGATGAATGGATGGAGAATACGTCGGATCGGACAGCCAGGATGGGAAACCACGCCATGTAATCGGTTTCGGCCATGACCGACCGGCTCCGCAGATCAAACACCGACTGAAACGGTTCCCGTTCTCTTTCCCGGACAATACCGGCGACACATTCCGCTCCCCCGGATCGGACCAGAATCTCCAGCAGTTCCGGCGAAGCGGTGTTGATGTTGATCCGTCCCTGGCCGAACACCGTGATGGCCGACAGGGATTGGGTTTCGGCCCGGAAACCGGGCACGCGGAGCAGGCTGCCGGTGGAGCGGAAACTCCGGCAGACACCCTCCCGGCGCAGGAACCGGGTGATCGCTTCCCGCCGGGGTCGGGTGATCAATCCATCGGCTATTTCTGAAATCCTGCGGTTGAGTTCTCCGGATGGATAGACCAGAGCGTTGATATTCAGTTTGGATTGTTCATCTTCAACGCTGACCGTTACGGTCATTTCTCCCACCCGGAAAGTCATCGGGTCATACCACATATCCCCGGGGCCGTCGATGTCCCGCGAATCCATCTCGAGCCGGAAACGCGCCCATTCGACACCCGACCGGGCGGCATGGATCGCTTTCAACCGGGTGAAATTCAGGATTGACCGGTTATAGGCGTGAAACTGGCGGCCGGCCCAGGCGAGTGCGGTACCCGTCAGCAGGGCACTCAGGATCAGCACCACCGGAAGAATGAAACCTTTCTGATTCATCGCACCACCCGCGCTGCTGGGATCGTTACGACCCAATCCCGGTTCAGGACGTTTAAAAAGCTGCCGGAAAGCAATTCCAGCCGGATCGCCGAAGGCAGATACGGCCGGTCAGCCGGATCCCAGGATTCCTGCCAGGAATCCCGGGGGTCCAGGCAGGTGAAGCGGAACCGGGTCGCACCCGGGAACAGAACACGGGTCGTGACCTGACCGGTCCCGTCACCCAGCCCGGTATCCACGGTCAGCCGGAATCCATTCCCGGAATTCCCGGTGATGGTGATCAGGGCCATGTCACTGCCGTATTGAATCCGGTCCGGATTTCCAAGATAGCAGATCGACCGGAGAATGACCTCCGAATCCGGATCGAGAACAAAACGGATCCCGTCCGGTTGCGAATCCCAGACGGACCCCGAAAGAAACCGGTCCAGCCGGAATCCGTCCGAAACCGCCGGTTCCAGATCCGAATTCTCCCGGATCTTCACCATCCGGCGGACCATCCATGACGCGCTTGAAATCGTGGCGATGACGGCCGCACTGAGCGTTACGGCGATCAGAACCTCCACCAGGGTGTACCCCGCCCGGCAGTTCATGATCCCTTCCGAATCAGTCTTTCTACGGTGAATGTACGGTCAAGTTCCGGTGAAAAAACCGCTACAGTCACCCGTTCAAACAGAGGATTGAGCTCGTCCGGAACCCGCCGGATCTCCAGGTTGAATCCATCGGCCGCTGCATTCCGCATTATTTTCGGCAGGCGTTCGGGAGACGAATCGATATCGGACAAAACAACAGCCTGGATGGTGTTGTGAGCAAGTTGAACCGCCTGGGACACGCGGTCCGATTTCAACCCGGCGGTCGACGCCCCGCTTAAAATCCCGGCGATCCCGGCCGTGAGCAGAGCCGTCACGGCCAGTGCAACCAGAATCTCCAGCAGAGTGAATCCCCCGCCGTGGCGTTTCATCGAACCAGATCCCCCAGATCGATCAGCGGCAGGATCACAGCCGCTGCGATGAGCAGGACCACCATGCCTGCCGCCATGATGGCCGCCGGCTCCGCCATGGCAATGATCCGCCGGCTCCGGATCCGATACTCCATCTGATAGAAACCCGATACCTGCCGGAAGGCTTCCGGGAGATTTCCAGCCCGGTCTCCGGAAGCGATCATTCTCCTGGCCAGGGAAGGCACCTGCAGTTCCGTCCGGAATGCCTCCGCCGGAGACATACCTTCGTTGATACGAACCAGAATCCGGTCGAACATGCGTTGCAGCGAGTCATCACGGGAACTGCCCGCCGCAATCTCCAGTGCGTCCTGAAGCGGTATGTTCCGCGATGTCATGGTGCCCAGCATTTGAGACCAGAGCCAGGTCCGTCGCGCCGATTCGCATTTCCACAGAAACGGCATTCTGGCCGGGACCGCCGCCAGCAGCCGTCTGGCGTGCGGTCGAAGGGGCGTCATTGCCAGGCAGCCCGCAAGCACAAAGCAGCCCGCCAGAATCCAAATGAGTATTTTCCCTGAAACGATCACCATCCGGGTCAACACCGGCAGATGAGCACCGGCGGATGAATATATTCCGGATACCTGGGGAAGAACCGAGATCGAGAGAAAAATCACCGCCGCCAGTGACATTCCGATGATCGCGGCCGGATAGATCAGCACCGCCCATATCTCAGCCCGGGCCGTAACCTGATGTTCGAGCTGATCGGCTGCATGATCCAGAGCGGACGCCAGCGATCCGGCTGATTCGCCCGACCGGACGATGGCCACAACGACCGGTGGAATCAGATCCTCCCGGTTTTTCATCGCACCGGCCAGCGAATACCCTTCGTTGATCTTTTTCAAAATACCCGCGATAACCTGTTCCATCGACCGGTGATGCGCTTGATCCAGGCATTCACGCAGGACTTCGTCAACCGGAATCCCGGCTTGAACCAGCGCTGCGGCGGATCTTAGAAAAGCGATTAATTCCCTCTGAAATCCGAACCCGTACTTCATTCTCTTTCCCGCGTTTCGGGTCGATCTCCGAGAACCCTCAACACTTCCGCGGAGGTTGTCTGACCCGTTTCAGCCAGCATTTCGGCCTGGATTCGCAGGGTCGATCTCGACTGCCGATCCAGGATGGTTTTCAGCGCTTTCATGTTTTCCCGTCGAACTGCATCTTTCACATCCTCGTCAAAACGCACCAGCCGGAACAATCCGGTTCGCCCCTTGAAACCGGTGTAACGGCATTCAGGGCAGCCGGCGGGTGATTCCGATCTCCGAGCGGAACATTCCGGGCAGCTCAACCGGATCAAGCGTTGCTCGATGATCCCGGAAATCGTCTCGCAGATCAAAGCCCGATCGGCACCGAGATCCAGGAGTCTCATGACTGCTCCGTCCGGGCTCCCCGTATGGATTGTCGTTAGAATCAGATGCCCTGTCAGAGCGGATCGAAGAGCGATGGAAGCGGTCTCGGTATCCCGGATTTCTCCGACCATCATGATATCCGGATCCTGCCGGAGCATGGACCGGAGTCCGTCCGCGAATCCCATGGATTGTTTCCCACCCACCTGAACCTGGCTGACTCCAGGCACCTGGTATTCAACCGGGTCTTCGATCGTGATGATATTGCGTGTTGCGGCATCGAGTCGGTTCAGACACGCATACAGAGTCGTGGTTTTACCCGAGCCGGTGGGTCCGGCAACGATCAGCATTCCACTGGTCTGTGCCAGAATCGCGTCCACGGACTGGATCGTTTCCCGGGTCATTCCCAGCCCCGCCAGATCCACCGAAAGGCCATGCCGTCCCAGCAGACGCAAAACCAGCCGTTCGCCGAATGGAGTCGGAACGGCTGAAATCCGGATGTCCATCGGGTTGCCTTTCACCGTGACGGACAGGCTGCCGTCCTGTGGTTGATGACGTCTGGATATATCCATTCCGGCCATGACCTTGATTCGTGAAACCAGGTACTCCTTGAGCCGGTCCGGAGAATGCAGTGCATCCTGCAGCAATCCGTCGATACGATATCGGATCCTTACCCCGTTTCGCTCCGGCTCGAAATGAATATCGCTGGCCCGGCAGTCAACCGCTTCGGTGATGACGGTGTTGACCAGACGGACGACAGCGGATTCATCCGCTCCGGACCAGATCAATTCCTTCGGCTGCCGACCCGCTGCGTCTCCCGGCTGATCGTATCTCCCGCTGTCCTGCAGAATCTGCGTGGCGGATTTGCGCAGCGCGGCGGTCCGATCCAGGATCATGCGCCGTATTTCGTTATCGGACGCAAACGAGACAACAATCGGCACACCAAGATAAGCCGCCAGCATATCCAGCGGAATGGTATCCAGCGGGTCGGCAGCCACAACCACAACATGCCCGGTCGAATCCCTCGAAACCGGAATCAGCCGGTTTAATTTAAAAAACTCGGAGGGGATATCCGCCCCGATGGCGGGATCCGGTATGCGACGAGTGAATCCCGACTGGATGTTATCCGGCATTCCGCCGGCAGCCGGCAGATCCGGCGACAGGCTGTCACCGCCGGGCATCTTCGGGAGACTCATCCGGATCGAATTCCGGTTCCGGCACATTCAGTCCGTTTCGATAGCGTGAGGTTATTTCCTGGAGTGTTTCCGAATCATCGATGATATGGGGTGTGATGAAAATGAGCAGGTTCGATTTGGTCCTGTTGCGGCGGGTGGCTTTGAACAGGTACCCGATACCCGGCAGGTTGCCCAGGCAGGGGACCTTGGATTCCCGTTCGATACTGTCTTCCTTCAACAGGCCACCGATGACTGCGATCTGTTTATTCTGAACACGGATACTGGTCCGGGCCTGACGTTTGCTGGAGGTCACCGCGCCCACATCGCTTTCGGCGACAAAATTCTTGATCTCCTGGAAAAGCTTGAGCATGATCTGGTCGTTTTCCACGATCCGGGGTGTTATTTTCAGGGTCAGTCCCACATCCTTGAATTCATAGGTTTTCACCACCGCTCCCGTATCTGTGATCTGGGAGCTTTTCAGAAACGGCCGTTCCTCCCCCACAATAATTTCGGCTTCTTCGTTATCCAGCGTCAGAAGATGCGGTGTCGACAGAATATTCACACCACTGGCACCTTCCATGGCCCGGGCAAGCGCTCCGATATTCGCAATCTCCACTCCCCCGAATGAAATGGTTCCCTTGACCAGTCCCACAACCAACCCACTCGGAAACCGGTATGGGTTCATGCTGGTCTGCTGGAGATCGCCCTCAGCTCCTTCAGCGGGCAGATTCGTTCCGCCGATGATCCGGTATTCATCTTCTTCGATCCGGTTGGTCAACCGCCATTCCAGTCCGAGATCTCGGGTCATCCCGGTGCTCATTTCCACAACCAGTGCTTCAACCAATATCTGGCGCCGCGCGATGTCCAGCATCCGGACCACTTCCTCGATCAGAGGGTGATCCTCCGGGGATGCCGTCACGATCAGGGAATTGGTCAGCGGCTCAGCGCCGATGTAAATCCGCCCGTCACCGCTGCCTTCCGGTTTCCCGGCGTCCGGCAAATCCGACGTATCTCCCGCCTGCGTCAGCTGGGCATTCAGTATCGATGCAATCGAGCGGGCTTCGGTATTGTTCAGGTGAATCACGCGGATACTGGCGCGGGTCTGGGGAAGCGGGATATCCAGCCGGGAAATGATCTGCCGTATATCTTCGATCATCGAAACCGGGGCGTTGATGAGAATATTATTGGAGCGATTGTCGCCGATGAATACCGGTCGGGCCCCGCCGGCTGACCGGGTTTTGGAAAACAACCCGGTCAACGTATCCGATATGTCGGCGGCAGGTGCGTGTGTCAGGGCAATGATCTCCAGCGCGCATTCCGGACCAGCCCGGTCCAGCGCCTGTATGATTTTGCCGATCCGTTCCAGATTTCGGTTTTCATCGGTTATGATCACCATGTTCGTGGCGGGATGCACCGCGATATGCCCCGCCCGGCCCAAAAGAGGTTGCAGCAGACCCTTCAATTCCATCCCGTCGATCAGATCGAGACGGTGAATGCGGGTTTCGATCAGCCCGGAGGGGCCCGGCGGCCCGGTTGTGATACCGGTACTTTCCTGCTTCGCCCGGGCGACCGGAATGATTTTGACGATATTGCCGTCCGGAACCGCAGCAAATCCATAGACGTCCAGAACCGTCCGGAACACCGACGGGATGGCGTCTCCGGGGATCGGGCTGGGTGAAGTGACCGTTATTTTGCCGGTCACCGAGGGATCGATGACAAAATTTTCACCGGTCAATTCACTGACCACTTTGATAAACGACCGGATTTCAACTTCGGTAAAATCAAACATGACTCCGGTCGTATCATCCGCCGCCGCCGGAATAAAACCCAGCATAACCGGGACAACCAAGAACCTATTGAATCGCGTACCCAAGCTCCACCTCCCGGTTCCCTCTTCGAATCATCAGGGTCAATCGATTCTGGTGCACGGCTTCCTCAAATACCCGGTAAATGTCCTCCGGTGTCTGTACCGTGCGGGAATTGACGGACACCATCACATCGCCCGGCTTCAAACCCATCCGTTCCGGCAGACCTCCCGGTTTCAGCGCCGCAATGCGGAAACCGCTCAATCCGCCGTCCGCACCGCGGACCGTTTGTATGGCGATCTCCTCCGCAAACCGTTTGATGTCCGTCAAGATACTCGTCAGCTCACCCCGGTTCAGAACATGACTGCCGGCAGAAGTCGCATCGACTGGCTGGATTTCACTCCGGGAAGGCAGCCGCAATGTCTCCCGTCCTTCCGGACCGTCGATGATCACCTGGTTTCTGGATATTTCGGACACTGTCCCGTTATCCAGGGGATCCCCGGGGCGAAGCAGGATTTCCCGGCCCGATTCCAGTATCCGGAATACGGCCATTTCTCCCGCTACCGTCCCCTTCAGTTCCACGCCATATTTCCTGCTGATCCATGATTGCGGGGACATGGTGCCGGCATCCGTGCTGACGGGTGGTTTATCCGGGCAGAAGATCGATTTGAAATCCGGAATACCCGCAGGGACGGTAAAACGGTGCCGGACATTCCCGGCCAAAGACTCCGGTGGGCGCATCAGAAGGAGAACGGTTCCGGTATTGATCGCCATTGCCGTTCCCGCAACGAGAATCAGCAGTATCCTGTGAACGCTGTCCGGCAGCTGCATCCTGACGACCATCGATGACCTCTGTCGGTCGATACTACACCAGACAACCTGAAAAACTCAACGCCGCCGGGATCTCCGCTATCAGTTCTCCGACCAGCCGAATTCGCACATGCCGTAATCTCCCAGAAGCTGCAAGGACCCCGGATCCAGCATGGCGACCCAGAACCGCCCCTCACCCGAACCGCAGTGCGCAGGCCAGATAAAATCGAATATTGTTTCTTCCAGGCTGCTCCATGGCGGGATGGTCCGCCGTGCGGCGTCCGGACCCACCTCCCACGACGGCCAGAAGTAAAAGTACCCGCAGACATCCAGCACGAGATAGCCATCAACGATCATGTAATCTTCCGTGCCGTTGCAATACCGGATCGTCAACCTGAACGGGTCGCCGGGGCGATAATGCGACCGGTTGAGATCGCATTCCGAACCGGTGGCGGGGCAGGTCGGAGTGGGCGAGCCGGTTGGGGGAACAGGCGTTTGAGTGGGATCGACCGGTGTGGGGCTGGGCGTACTGGACGGAGGGGGCGTATCGGTGGGACTGGGTGTCGGGGAAGTCGGACTGGAAGGCGGCGTATCGGTCGGGGGCACCGCGGTTTGGGTTGGGGTAACCGGTGTCTGGGTCGGCTGAGCCGGCGTATCGGTCGGCTGGACCGGTGTTTGGGTCGGCGGGGGAGTCGGTGTTATGGGATTGCATTCGATCTGGTAACTCACCAGAATGTCGTCCAGGTTCCAGCCGCAATAGGTCCAGCCACCGTCGGTCGGTCCCATGCCCCACCTCAGATATACGGCAGGCTGACCATCGGCAGTTGCGGATAGGTCGAATTCCCAGTATTCCCACAAACCGCCGTCGAGCGTTGCAGCTGGATTTGTCCATACATCCGTCCACGTCGCACCGTTGGTGGAGATCTGAATGGAGGCATGATCGTAGAGGTTTTGTTCCACTCCCAACCAGCACCAGAATCCTAAAGTGGTTCCGGCACCTCCGGTGCAATCGAACGCATCGGTGGTCAGATACAGCGTGTCAGGCATGTTGTCCGGGTACCCGCCGTTCAGGTTGTACCCGTAAACATTGGAACCGGTATACCCCGATGTCGGATCCGGTTCGCCATGATCGCCGCTGCCGCCGGTGGGCTGGCCCCAGGCCCACTGCCCCCCGACGCTCCACCCGGGATCGGTGTCCATGTTTTCATCCAGTATCACCACCAGTTCCAGTGTGATGAACTGGTAATACGTTCCGGAATTGTCGTCCAGCGTGGCATTCCCGGCGGCGTCCTCCGCTTCAACCCAGAAAAGATAGACCGTACAGTCGCTCAAATCGGAAATATCGATGGAATGAGCCGTCCCGGATTCGCCTTCCACAGCGATTTCCGAAGGCGGATAGGATTCCCCGTACCAGATTTTCCCTGTGCTGATCTCGTCGGTAACGAATGTGATCCGGGCCTGCGTGGCGGTCACCGAGGCAATCTGGACATCTGAGATCACCGGACCGACGCAGTCGATACCCGCTCCGTCTGTCTTGGGAACATTCACGCCGCCGTGCCCGTCATCCGCATCGATATAGGTGACCGTAAGGATATCTCCGTCAGCCACCTGCACCTCCCCGGGTGCCGGATCCACAGGTGTCGTGACGACGCTTCCCTGGAAGAAACCGGTATCCGAACCAACTTCGTCCAGTGTCACGGTTTCGCCGACCGGATCGGTCGTGCTGACAACGGTGACATCCTGGGTGCCCACTCCGGCCAGGTCCGCATCGCTGACCGAGATGATCGCCGTGCTGGCACAGGTATAGGTCTGCCGGTCAAAGGAAACGATCCCGTCCGAAAAACTCAGCGCACCCGATACGACCAGTGCAAACGGCTGCGGTCCCATTGGAATGTTGTATCCGGCCACCGTGATGGTATATGCCCCCAGACCGGGATTGTCGATCTGGACACATTCGGTGTTGTTCAAGCGGTCATACGAACCGCCCGGAACGGAATGTCCCCCGGAATATACGTTACCGTAGCAGGTCTGCCCGTTCCCGGTAACCGTCAAGTCCAGATCGTTGACCAGATTCAGGGAGGCCTGGGGGTTGGACGGGTAATCCGTCCAGACCAGCGTGATTTCGAGCATTTCCGACGCTTCGGAAACCGAAACATGGTAATCGATCGAATCGCCGGGTGACGATATCCCGGCTGTATTGTCATCGATAAACAGGCTGCGGGTTTCACCCTGGAAGTGCAATGCGGTATCCAGGGTCACCCGGCCCCAGCCCTGACCCATGGATGGAATATCGGCGTGCCCGGACCCGGAATCGGCGGTATAGCCGCCAGTCATGTTGATCCCGCTGTTTACGATCACCGCTTTGACCAGGGCCGAACTGGGTTCGAAAGCGAATCCCGGGTCCGCGGTTCCCAGTGGGTAAAATCCCTGCATGAAATAGTCCCGGACCAGGGCGGCCGATCCGGCGACTCCCGGGCAGGCCATCGACGTTCCGTCACTGGTCCGCGTGGAGCAGTTGAATGTTCCCGGATTGTCGTCGCAATTCGCCGAATTGACCTCGCCGCCCGGAAGCGTGACATCCGGTTTGCGCCGGCCGTCGTTCGTGGGGCCGTGACTTGAGAAGTACATATTGTTTTCGAGGTTGGCGGTACCGTGCTCGGTGGCGCCGACCGTGATGCAGTTCTTGGCCGTTCCCGGCGCGCGGATTGTGTCCGATGAGGATCCATCGTTCCCTGCGGCGTAGACGATGCTGTAATCGGGATTGTTCCAGATGAATTGATCCACCTCCATGGAATCGTCGTGATATACACCGTGGCTGGACGGCCAGCCCCAGCTGTTGGAATGGATCCGCCCGCCCAGATCGTAAATATCCTGATGAGCGGTCGTCTCGTCATCCGGCGGATACACATCCCAACTGTCGCCGTAATCCTGAATGATCAACCGGGCAAGGGGAGCGATCCCGTCTCCGTTGTCATAGCCGCCGGGCGTGGCAAAGTCATCCCCGGCTACCGTACCGGCGGTATGCGTTCCGTGACCCTGGATGTCATAGCTGCTGGCATAGTTCGCCGGCCCGATGTAGGCGATGATTTTGCGTTGATTCAAATTCAATCCGCCGTTCGGGATGATGATGCCCTCATCCGAATCATAGAAAAAACACATGTCAGCGTCGCATCCGGTATCCATGATCCCCACGATCTGACCTTCACCGAATATTCCATGGTCGTAAAGCGGGGTCAGCCCGCTCGAGTACGGCCCGGACTGGCACAGCCAGCGGGTTGTATCATTACATAAATCGTAATCCGGATAGGCTTGGATCCATTCGACTTCAGGCAGAAACGCCAGCTCCCGCAGAACCGTGTCCAAGCCGCCAAACGGAATATCGCAGCTGATCCGGCCCCGATGAGGTTGATATACCCGGTTCAGGACGGTTCCGCCGTGCCGGACGATGACCGCTTCGGCAGTCTCGAAAGGCTCACCGGGGAACAGGCTGATCCGGATCCGGACCGGCTCTCCCGGAACAGCGGCACGGGTTATTTCCCGGTCCACCTTGAAATACGGCAGATACAATCCGGTCCAGTCCGCGGATGATATCTCCTCCAGGTCGCTTTCCCTGCCACTGTGCGACTGAACCAGATAGGTGTTGTGCGGAATGTATTCCAGAATGCGGGCAACCGATTCCAGTTCCGTGCGCCATGCGGGTTCGATCCGGTCCGCGAAATGGATCAGATAATACCCGCCGTAACCTTCAGGCGCTTCCCATCCCGACGGATACGCCATCCGTCCCGTCCGGATATCGATACTCCCGTTGGTCAGCAGGATCTGAGACATATCTGACAGCTCGGCGGCGACCGATCCGGCCAGGGCGATCGATCCCATGAGGCCCATTAGCCACCATTTTTTCTGCATCATGATGTATTCTCCCATGTTGAATTGACACATATCCACTTTCAAGGTCGGGCAAGAATCATACCAACCGGGCTTCGATCCTTAATTGAGCCGCAGTCAAAATTTCGACAAGAAGGAGCGGTCAAGCTCGCACGAAACCGCCCGGCTGCAAAGGTATCAACGAAGCTGTCGTCGGGTCAGGAAGGTGACAGCGTAAAACACCAACCCGATCAGTGACAGCGCTTTGATCCCGATCACGAAAGACAGGCTGCTGGCCACTCCCCCCAGAACGGTTCCCAGCATGTTGGACCCCATGGCGGTGTTCAGGTTGCGGGAGTGGCTGAAGGATACGGCAAAGATGATTCCGGCGGCGAACAGGGGAAGACAAAGCAGGATGCCGGCAAGGGTTCCCCTTACCGCCGGCGCCAGTCCGAGCAGGCTGTTCAGGGGAAAGATATACGCCAGGAGAATCAGCGCGCCCAGGAACGGATAGGCACCGGTCGTCCCGCTGATCCGGAATCCCGCCACGATTGCGTTGGCACAGAGGATCAGGATCAGAATGATGGAGAATATCACCGAGTTGACGATCCAGGTGTTTCCGAACAGCAGCGATATCCGGGATATGTTCTGAATCTCCACCAGCAGAAACCCGGCTCCCAGAAAGAAGAAGTGGACGTTGAATTTCAGCTTTCCCGGAACGGTCGTTTTCAGGACGAAATATGTTGCGAGAAACAGCACGAGGATGATGAGGAGGTACGAAACCGGTATCTGGTGGGCCCGGAGGTACAGATAGGGCCAGTCGTCCTGCGACGGGGAAGTCTTCCCGGCTGCGTTTAAAAAATCCAGTGCTCTTTCGCGGTCGGACAGAATTTTGGCAAGATCCCGGTCGGATCCCATCCGATCACTCAGGTCCAGCGGTTTATTCCCGGCAATACAGTACATCCCTTCCAGCCAGAACGTATAAGGTTCCCGTCCGAAAGCGCCGGTCATGTTCTGAAAAAGCCGTTTGGCCGTGAACGGCTGTTCCGTCCAGAACCGCATGGTGACCAATCCGCCGGGTTTCAGAAGCCTTCGGGCTTCCCGGAAGGATTCGACGGTGTACACGTAGTCGTCCAGGCGGATGTTGGTGTACCCCGAGCCCAGGGTATGAGCATCCAGCAGGGAGAAACAGATCAGATCATACCGATCGGTGGTTTTCTTGAGATACGACCGGGCATCGTCGGTGAACACCCGCACCCGCCGATCGCCGGCATACGGCCTGTTCGGATGGAGGGTCCGGCCGATTTCCACGATCAGCGGATCGATCTCCACCGCATCGATATGTTCGACCCCCATCCGCAGCGCTGCTGCGACATCGTTGCCGCATCCCGAGCCCAGAATCAGCACCCGCTCGGGATTCTCCAGAAGAAAAAACGGCAGATTGTACCGGTGGATCCGGCCGTAGAAACGGGGATAGATATCGAGATTCTCGAGAAACTGGATGTGGGTCTGATTGGCGGTGAGATTGTAACCGTAATGCACGCGCTGTTTCGTTTTCCCGGTTGAAGGCAGGATGTTCCCCAGATCGTCCAGATCCAGGTACATCGGGGTCAGCGTGAGTTTCTGGTAGGGCGACCACCAGATTCGCTGCCCCGGGAGGGGCGTCTGCCAGACGAACAGAAGCGCCAGAGATGAACCGATGATCGCCAGTGCGAAGTGACTCCGGTCTTCCAGAGCAAAATACAGAAGCAGCGCCAGAGAAATGATGAACCATAACCAGGGCGGAGTATCCCGATATGAAATCAGCGTGTACGCCCAGATCCCGGCCAGGCTGCCGGCGACGTTGACCGAATAGGCCCACAGCGGCCGCGGGTGATCCTTCAGACAGCGTCCCAGCCGGACGCCGACGGCCAGGAACATGTAGACCAGAAGAAGGAATAGCAGCCCGACGATCAGGAAATCCTTCACGGCCTGCAGCGCCGGGATATCCTCCACGGATGTCTGGACGATATGATAATCGTGAAACATCCCCAGAATACGGCTGCCGGTTTCGAACAGGTGAATGTAACCGGTGAACACGGCAAACAGAGCCAGCAGGACGATCGTGATCCAGACCGGAATTTTCAACTCGGGCAGGGAGCAACCGATTCCGAATCCCAGAAAACAGGCGATCAGAACGAAATTCTGGAAGTAGGCGAAGATGCGGATTTCCGTTGACAGCCACCGGATGCACATGACCTCGAGAAACAAAAGCGTGAAACTGATCAGGAACAGGTTCACATCGCGCAGGTTGAAAAAACGGTTCGACACCCGACCTCCCATCCGCGGGTTCATATCTTTTGGAAATAATCCGGACAGCACCCGAAGGATATAAGCCAAGACTTTGTACAGGTTTCCGGCATCCATTTCAAGGGAGTTTGACCGGAGCTGCTTGGACTTCCGGGATGACCCGGTCCGGAGTTTTCGGTTTGGGCTTTCATATTCGGACTTGACGGATTATGATACCGCCTTCCGCCAACCGGGACGGAACTCAACGGAAAGGGGGATTCACATGGAATATGGCGCGGTCATATTCGACCTGGACGGCACGCTGCTCGATACCATCGCCGACATCGCCGATTCGATGAATATCACCCTGGCGGAACATGGATTCCCCGGGCACGGGATCGAAGCCTATAAATCGTTCGTGGGGGACGGGATCACGGAATTCGTGTTGCGATCCCTCCCGGCAACACACCGGGAACCGGAACGCATCTGCACGCTGGTTGCCGGGATGCGCGCGGAATATGCAAATCGCTGGCGGAACAACACGGTCCCGTTCGACGGGATCCCGGAACTGCTGGATGCGTTGACTTCCGCCGGCTTGAAGCTCGCCGTCCTGTCCAACAAACCGGACGATTTCACCAAGATGATGATTCGGGCTTTGCTGCCCGGGTGGCATTTCGACCCGCTTCTGGGGGCACGCGATCAAGTTCCCCGGAAACCGCATCCCGCCGGCGCACTTGAAATCGCCCGGTATCTGACTCTTGAACCCGGCCGATGCGTCTATCTGGGGGATTCCGAGACGGACATGCAGGCCGCGGTGGCCGCGGGGATGATTCCGGTCGGAGTATCCTGGGGTTTCCGGTCCGCCGGGCAGTTGATCTCAAGCGGCGCGCAAACCGTCATCGACACCCCGGCGGAACTCCTCCGCCTGATTTGAAAAACTCATCAACAGCAAGTAACATGCTTTTGCAGGCAATTATGAAAAATGGATATCCAGGAGGGTTGTGATGACACCGGGCGAAACCGATCGTTTCACTCAGATTCCCGTTTCCCGTCGCCGGTTTCTATGGATGTCGGCATTGTCGGCCGGGGCTGCGGCCGCCGGCTGCGCAACCAACCCCGTCACGGGTAAAAGTCAGTTCACCCTGGTATCTCAATCCGATGAGATCCGCCTGGACCGGCAGAATTCACCGCACCAGTTTTCGGCAGATTACGGACCCGCACAGGACACCGGACTGAACCGGTATCTCGACGAAACCGGCCGGTCCCTGGCGGCTCTGTCCCACCGGCCGGACATGCCGTATTCCTTCAGGGCGGTCAATGCGGTTTACATCAATGCCTATGCCTTTCCAGGCGGCAGCATCGCCGCGACCCGCGGCATCCTCCTGAGTCTTGAGGACGAAGCGGAACTTGCAGCGCTGCTGGGCCACGAACTCGGCCACGTGAACGCGCGGCATACGGCGGAGCTGATGACCCGGAACATGCTGACCCTGGCGGTGGTTGCCGGCGTGGCCGAATATGTCCGGTCCGAAAACGAGAAATATACCGGATTGACGACCGGTCTGGGACTGCTCGGCAGCGGCCTGCTGCTGGCCCATTACAGCCGGGACAACGAACGCCAGGCGGATGCCCTCGGCCTGGAATACATGACACGGGCGGATTACGATCCGGATGGTTTCACCGGCCTGATGGACATGCTGCAGAACCTGTCCAAACGGAAACCGAACGCGATCGAATTGATGTTCTCGACCCATCCGATGAGCGAGCAGCGGTACCGGACCGCGATCGAGACCATCCGAAGCCGGTATGCCGGTAAACATACGAACCGCTTCCTGAAGGAACGCTACATGGATCATACGGTAAATCTGCGCAAGCTCCAGCCCGCCATCGAGAACATGCAGAAAGCGGATGCGCTAATGGGCGAACAGAATTATCGGGAAGCCGAAACACGGCTGAAATCCGCCCTGTCCGAAGCGCCCGGGGACTACACCGCCCTGATGATGATGGCGAAATGCCAGTACGCTCTGGACCAGCACGGCGAGGCTTTGAGGTACACTCAGGCAGCCCGGGAAGCATATCCCGAGGAAGCTCAGTCCTATCAGGTCGAAGGTGTCGCCCGGCTGCACCTGAATCAATACGAACCCGCTCTGAAAAATTTCAGGGAATACGAAAAACGGCTCCCGGACAATCCGAACACCCTGTTCCTGAAAGGGCTGGCTCTCGAAAATCTGAAGCGGACCGGGGAGGCTGCCCGGGAGTATTCCCGCTATCTGGAAAGCGTCTCGGAAGGCAAACAGGCCGAATACGCAACCAACCGGCTCGTGGAATGGGGATATATCTCTGCACCCCAGTCCTGATCCGAACAATCTCGTTGAATACTTTGGAGATCTGCATGAAGAATTTTATAACCGTCAACCCGGCGCAACTTGATTTCAATCCCTTTCAAGGCATCGGCATGCAGTGGATGCTGATCACCGCGGGCAAGCTGTCCCGTTTCAACACCATGACCGCCTCCTGGGGCGGAATGGGCGTGCTGTGGAACCAGAACGTCTGTTTCGCGTTCATCCGGCCTCAGCGGTTTACATTCGAATTCGCCGAATCCAGTCCGGGGTTCACCCTGTGCTTCTTCGAGGAAAGATACCGGGACGCCCTGGCATTCTGCGGATCGCATTCGGGCCGGGATGTCGACAAGGCTGCCGAAACCGGTCTGACGCCGGTTGAGGGTCCGGATGGTTTCGTGTATTTCAACGAAGCCGAGCTGGTTTTCCTGTGTCGGAAAAAATATATTCATGACATCGATCCGGCGCATTTTCTGGACCCGGCCATCCATGAAGCTTACCCGATCCAGGATTATCACCGGATGTACATCGGGGAGATCATCCGATGTCTCAAGCGGAAATCCGGAGAATAATTCTTTAATTTTTACACTTCAGTGACATTAAGATAAGACCGGGAGAATGATTATACGATCCATCAGGCAAATTTATTGTTGACAAACCGGATTTATTATAATAGCAATGGATTTGCCGGGATATACTTCGAAAGATCGTTCTGTTTTTGTGAATGATGCCACTCTTTTAAGCTTACCCAGACCATCCCACCTTGAAATCCAACCTTTATGCAACGTCCTGTTGCCGATATCCCGGTCTGTACGGACCGGTTTGGGGAATCGGTTCTTGGGAAAGGTGCAGGCTGCTACTTTTTCCTCTTATGGACGACCCGGATGCCTCCATGGGAAAACGCGCCGACTCCGATCAGGAATCCCAGGTCGTAAAACCAGCCAGTGTTGTTGATTTCATAGACCTTGATATCCGTGAATATGCCCAGTATCAACGTGAACACCGCGATCAGGCCGTGCCATAATCCTGCAAAAAATCCCGCTTTGGGCGTTTCGGAAGGCGCTTTCGGTTCGGTCCAGTGGGAATTCGGACCGGCCAGGCACCCAGTCAGGACCGAGAGAAATACAGCCAGAACAAACAGCTTGAAAACGATATTGTTTCGATTTTTCATCATATCACCCTGTCTGAAAGATTCGGTCACAAGATGACTGCATTGTACCGGATGCAGCCGGAATGATCAAGTCGATTCGGTCCGGAACATGAGCCCCAGGGCCGCAACGGATACGGCGAGCAGGAACCAGTCGATGGAAATGGATGACAAGTGCAAAGTATTCTGAACTAAAGCTGCAATAAATAACAATATGATGCTTACCGCCAGCCCGAAAAGCGAACTGTGAACTGCAGAAGGCGGTTTCCGTAAAACAAGACAGGCCATGGCAAATGCGGCAACAGGAAGGGTGGGACACAATTTCTGGAACCACTCCGGATTCAATCCGTGAAGCGGAATTTGACGATGGCCCACAATGCAGAAAAGCCGTCTTTCCAGGTTATTTTCTTCCCTTCGGAATATTCCCGGCCGCTGTAGGATATCGGCACTTCGTAGATCCGGATTCCCTTTTTCAGCACCTTGGCCGTGATCTCCGGCTCGAAATTGAACCGGTCCGACCGGATGGTGATACCCTCCAGAGCATTTCTTGAGAACAGTTTGTAGCAGGTTTCCATGTCCGACAATGTCGTGCAGTACAGGATATTGGTCAGTGCCGTCAGAAACCGGTTGCCAATCCAGTGATGCAGAAACATGTTCCGTCGTTCGCCGGTGAACCGGGACCCGTACACCACTTCCGCCTTGCCCTTCAGCACCGGCTGGAGCAGTTTCCGCCAGTCTTCGGGATCGTATTCCAGGTCTGCATCCTGTATCAGGATATAATCTCCGGCAGCTGCTTCCAGACCGCTGCGAATGGCAGCTCCCTTTCCACGGTTCATTTCATGACTGATCACCCTCGTTTCGGGATCGCTGCGAGCCTTCAGGATTTCTCCAGAACGATCAGTCGAAGCATCATCCACGGCGATGATCTCCACCTCATACTCCAAATCAGACAACCTGACCCGGGAGATCCGATCCAGTATCGTTTCCAATGTTGCTTCTTCATTGTATACAGGCATGATCACGCTGAGTTTTTTCAATCCGGCCTCCCATTAAAAAGCGACCTTGCAGCCAGGTTCTTGCACCGGCCGTTTAGAATCTTCGATTTTTCTGGAATTTTCAAGTCATTCGGGTTATTAATCCTGTATACTTTGACGGAGATTCACAAAAGATGACAGTGTTTTCAAAAAATCAAACCCTGCTGATCGCCTTCATGGTCATTTTGATTTCGGTCTTCCATGGTATCCGGTCCCGGGGAAGGATTGAACTTGATCCCGGGATCGAATCGGAGCCGATCACACATGCCGTTGCGACGCTGCCGGACCCGGTTCGGCCGCCGGATCCGGATGAGCAGCATCCGAGGTTGTTGTTCGAGGAACCGCTGCCGGGTGGAACCGCCCGGATTGTGCAGTATATACCGTTTCCGGACCGGATCGATATCAATACGGCCACGCCGGAACTGCTTGCCGTTTTACCCGGCATCGGTCCGTCGCTGTCGGAAACGATCGTTCTGGATCGGGAATGCCGGGGGCGGTTTCGCGACCCGGCGGATCTGATCCGCGTGCCCGGTGTGCGCCGGGAACTGATCCGGTCACTCGAAGGCTTGATCACTGCGGGAGCGGACTTCCGCTCGAAATGACGATTCCGGGTTTTCGATGCCGCCCCATGTTGATTGCCGGGATATTCTTTTCGTGCGGAATTGTCTGGGGACATCATGTTCCAGGTCGATTGTACCTGTTCGGCGCAGCGGGGCTGGCCACCCTGTCCATCGTGTTCCGGGCAGGCCGGTTTTCCCGGTTTACCGGCTGGATTCTTCCTCTGTCGATCCTGCTGAGCGGAGCGGGAATGATTTATTTGAAGGAGCACACTCTGCCGGCCGGACATATCATGGCGGCACCTCCGACCGATGAAGTGGCGATGATCGGCCGGGTGGCCGGTGTGCCGGAAAGGCTTTCCGACGGCAGGGGCACCCGGTTCGTTCTAGATCTGAGCGGACTCGAAACCGCCGCCGGGGAACTCGATCCCGTCACCGGGAGAATCCTGCTGACCATAACCGATCCGGAACCTCGGTTCGATCCCTTCAGCCGCTTGATTCCGGGCATGACCGTGCGTGTCGAAACCTCTCTTCACGCACCGAATCAGTTCTGGAATGCGGGAAGCATCGATCTAAGAGATTATTACGCCCGCCGGAATATCCATCTCACAGGCTCGATACCGTTCACCGAGTTCATCACCGTTTATGAATCGCCGACGCTGATCCCATCTGGATCGCTTTCCATCAACCGGTTTCGTCACCGCCTGCTCAATCATCTGTATCGCCATTCGGGTCTGTTTTTCACGGGATTCTGGTCCGGTCTGGGTATCCCCGCCGATGATCCGGCCGTTCTTTCCCGGGCATTGCTGCTGGGCAGCCGGGCGGAATTGAATGAGGAGATCAAGAGATCTTTCCAGGAATCCGGCCTGTTTCATCTCCTGGCCATATCCGGATTGCATGTCGGTATCATCTCGACCCTTCTGTATTGGCTTTTCCGCCTGCTTCCCCTTGGTTACCGGGCCCGCTCCGCCGGAACCGCGGCGATGCTGATATTTTATGCTTTCCTGGCGGGAGCCGGTCCGCCGGTTATGAGAGCGACCCTGATCATCGGGCTGTTTTTAGCCGGGCGGACGCTGGATCGCCGGGCGGATCTCCCGAACATCCTGGGTCTGGCCGCGCTGATTCTTCTGGTTTTCAACCCTTCATATCTGTTCGATACCGGGTTTCAACTGACATTCACGGCGACTTTCGGCATCGTTTTCCTGGTACCGGTTCTGGCCGCATGGATTCCCTTCATCAGGAAAATACCGTTCCACCGGATCATCCTGGTATCCCTGGCGGCTCAGCTCGCAACCGCTCCCGTATCGGCATGGTATTTCAACCGCGTCGGGGGATGGGCGTTTCTTCCGTATCTGTTCCTGGTCCCGATCGTGACCGCATCGCTGTTCTCGGGACTCCTGGGCCTGATGACGTTTCAATGGCCGTCTGTCAGCATCTGCCTGTTGAAATTGCACGGTTTTTTCCTTGCCGTTCTGATCGCCGCTTCCAATCTCATCGCACGCTGGCCCGGTATCACCTTCCGCCCGGTTACTCCCCCTGCCGCCGTTCTTGTTCTGTGGTTCCTTACTCTGGCTGCAGTCCTGTTCATGCGCCGTTTTCGACCGGCAGTCTGGATCGCGGCCTGTCTCGCAGCAGCAACCGTGACATTCCAGTCTTTTCATCACCCGGAACGGTTGACCGGGAAACTGCGGATGTGTTTTCTGGATGTCGGCAACGCCGATTCCACTCTGATCAGCCTGCCGACCGGAACACATTTTCTCATCGACGGCGGCGGAACCTGGGAATCTTCCTATGATGTCGGGCGGCATGTCGTCTGCCGGACTCTCCGGTGTCTTGGAATCCGGAAATTGGCGGCGGTTGCCGTGACACATCCCCATCCCGATCACCAGAAAGGCGTGATATCCGTTCTGGAGGAATTCCCCGTCCAATATCTCTGGGTCCCCTCCCTAAACTTCGACGACCCGGATTTCAAGCGCGTGCTTGAAACGGCGCAATCCCGTGGGACGATCGTCCGGGCACTCGATGACCGCGCTGTTTTCGACAGGCTGGAAGTGAACACCAACAATCGATCCCTGGTTCTGGGAATCGAGTATAACCGGTTCCGAGCCCTTCTGCCCGGAGATGCCGAAAAGGAAGCGGAAGCAGGCCTGATCCGATACGGCACCACATTGAAATCCGTGCTGCTGAAAGCGGGTCATCACGGCAGCCGGACTTCTTCGACCCCGGCTTTTCTCAAAGCCGTCTCCCCCGATCTCATCGTCATCCCCTGCGGCGTTAAAAACCTTTTCGGGCATCCGCATCCCGAAGTGATCCGCAGGATGAACGGCCTGCCCAACCGCCCGTCCGTATACCGGGTCGACCGAAACGGGATGGTCGAAGTCGTCACCGACGGGACCGGTATGACGGTCCGATCCATCCGCCGGGATCTTACGCGTTGAGATCCAAAACGGATCCATGCCGTGCCGTTTCCAGGATAACAAACGGCTTTGCTCTTCGATATTTTCCGATCCTGTGTTAATCTTGACGGGGGTAATGAGGCAGTATGAGGCAGGAGATTCACCTCATAATTCTGGATGAAGCCGTGCGATCGGTATGTCTTGACTCGCTGAAATCATCCAAGATTCATTTCGTCGAGGTTTCACAGGAGATTCCGGATGAGCGCTTCGATGCGATGGAAGTGCTCATGGTCGCAGTCGCCTCTCTGAATCAGGATCATTTCCTGTTGTTCAGACGCATCAAATCAAGACAGCCGAACCTTCCCCTCGTTTGTCTGGTGCAGAAACCCGGAGAAACCGGTTCCGGGGATTTGAGGCCGGACGATATCATCGCTTTCGTCCCCATGCCCGCCGACCCTGTGTTTCTGCAGGAAGCAATTTCCATGGCGTTTCATTTTCGCCGGATCGAGTCCGAGGTTTTCCTGGCGGAAAATAAAATTCTCAGGGTCGAAGAGGAATTCCTGACTTTCCTGGAAGTCGGCAGAGCCATCGCTTCATCTCTGGATCTGAATCATGTCTTGACAGATATCATGAACGTCACCGGCCGCCTGCTCAAATCGGAAGCCTGGTCGCTGGCTCTGGTGGATACCGAAACGGATGAACTGGTGTTTCAGGCGGCGCGCGGTGACCGGAGTCAGCAGATCGTCGGATTGCGGATTCCGAAAGGCAAGGGGATCATCGGCTGGGTCGCCGAACACGGAGAACCCTTGATCGTGGCGGACACTTCCGAGGATCACCGGCACTTGAAAGATGTTGACAGGGACGTGGGATTCGAATCCCGGTCCATTCTTTGCGTTCCCCTCCAGACCAAAGGCAAGATTCTGGGTGCCATTGAGTTCATCAACAAGGTCGGTTCGGACCAGTTCTCCATGGAGGACATCGACCGGATACGGGTTTTCGTCGACCTGGCAGCCGTTTCGATCGAAAATGCGTTGTTATACCGGCGGGTGACCAATATGTCCGAACGGGATGAATTGACCGGTCTGTATAACCAGAGAGCCATGGTTCAGATTCTGAGCCGGGAACTGGATTATTCGTGCCGGACCGGCCAATCGCTGGCATATCTGTTCCTGGATCTCGACCACTTCAAGAAGGTGAACGACCAATATGGTCATCTGATCGGGCGGAAAACATTGACCGAGGTCGGCAAACTGCTGGAAACCCTGACCCATGAAAATGAAATCCTGGGGCGGTACGGTGGTGACGAATACTGGGTTATCATTCCGGGAGCGGGCCGGGAGGCGGCTTTGAATCTGGCGGAACGAATCCGGTCGGCGATTGAAAACCATTCCTTCCTGACCGAACTGGGATTGAACATCCGGCTGACCGCCAGTGTGGGAGTCGCTCTGTATCCGGATCAGGCTCTGACTTTCGACGACATGGCCAGGATGGCGGATGAGGCCCTGTTCCAGGCAAAACAGGCGGATCGCAACAAGGTAATCTGCACGCTGCCGGATACGGAATCATGAAACATAAGCAATCCACCGGTACCAATCCCCGCCGGAAAACGCTTCGAAGACAGATGATTTTCTGGATGGTCATGGTCACGGTATTTCCGTTGTTCATCCTGATCGTTGGAATGTTCTATTTCAGTTACATACCCCAGTTGAACAGTTTTCTGGATTTCAATTCGAACCTTCTCAACCGGCACATCCTGATCGAGCAGTCGAGTGAAGCCAGGCTGCTGGCAAAGCAGATCGGCGATTTTATGGACGAAATCACAACCCAGGGTATGGTGATCGGACGGACCACCCTGCTTCCGTTCCTGGACGCAACCGAAAAAAACCGGGTTTTGTCCGGATTTCTGCACAGTTATCCCGACATCGACTATATCGTGATCCGGGATCTGCAGGACCGGGTACGGAGCAC
This sequence comes from candidate division CSSED10-310 bacterium, assembly GCA_016927905.1. Classification (GTDB taxonomy): domain Bacteria; phylum CSSED10-310; class CSSED10-310; order CSSED10-310; family JAFGJC01; genus JAFGLW01. Next base: position 41,606 of record JAFGLW010000031.1, read on the forward strand.
GGGCAGGGAAGAAAAAACATTCTCCGCACAACTTCAGGGCATCCTATCGGATCCCATCTTGTTCCAGATAACACTCGCGGGTGAAATGACCTTTTCGGAACCATTTGTACTACCGGAATTGCAGGAACTGGCAATGGTGATCACGCAGCCGCTGCTCTCTGAAACGGGATCCCCGATGGGCGCCATGTTCATGCAGATCGATTTGAAACAGGTGCAGGAATTCACCGATGAAGCGAACCGTGTCAATCCCGGGACCATCTATGTCGTCGATTCGGAAGGCAAACTGGTGGGACATGTGGACCGGGTGCGGGTATTGAAACGGGAGGACATGTCGGATCTTGAAATCGTAAAAAATTATCTGATCCCCCGGATCACGGCGGGATCCGTTCCTTACAAGGACAAAAAGGGACGGCAGGTTCAGGGCGCGTATTCTCCCGTTGGGGATTTGAACTGGGGAGTCGTTACCGAACGATCACAGTCGGCGGCGTTCAGCCCCATCCACGAAATGTCCGCACAGGCAAAAGACACGATGAAGCGCATGTTCTGGGCCACGATGATCGGCGTGATTTCGGCGGCCATCCTGGCCATCAGCATCGGAACCCTTCTGGCCGTCCGGATCAGTTCGCCGATCCGGACCATGGCGGATGGTGCGATCAAGATCGCGAAAGGTGATTTCAAACGGCGATTCAATGTGCAGGGTGCCGCCGAGATTCAACAGCTTGCAGCCACGTTGAATCACATGAGTCAGGCCATCGAGCAATATACCAACGAGCTGTCCAGGCATGTCCGGAACCTGAGGGAGCTGTTCAAGGGATCCGTCGAATCCCTCACAACCGCCATAGACGCAAAGGACCCCTATACCCAGGGACATTCCCGCCGGGTCACCGCAATCAGCCTTCTGATCGGCAGGAAACTGAACATCAGCGAAAATGCCCTGGAGGAACTTGAAATATCGGCAATGATGCACGATATCGGTAAAATCGGTGTCGACGACGCCATCTTGAAAAAACCGGGGATGGTGACGGAGATGGAGCGGGAAGCGCTGCAGATGCATCCGTCACTGGGAGCTTCCATCATGAAACCCATCCCGCTTCTGAAAAATATGATACCCGGAATGCTGCACCATCACGAGCGATGGGACGGTTCCGGATATCCCGACGGGCTGAAAGGAAAAGATATTCCTTTCTACGGTCGGATCATTGCCGTGGCCGATGTGTTTGACGCCATGACATCCGACAGACCCTACCAGGAATCGTATACCTACGAAAAGGCCCGGGACAAGATTTACAGTGGAAAGGGAATTCTCTACGATCCGGATGTGGTGGATGCATTCCTGGATGTGTTCGATGAGATTTGCAGGTCGGTCGTGAAGGAAAGAAAATCGTGAAGATCCGGTTTCGATGGTTGGTGATCACCATCCCCATATCCTATCTGATATTTGCCGTTTCGACTGTCCTGGTGATCCTGGGTATGCTCGGGTTCGTCATTTTCGGTGGCCGATTCCTGGAACAGCGCCAGGAAGCCTCCGCCCGGAACACCCTGGAACTGGCTGAAATCCGCTACAGCCAGGCGGAGGAAGCGAGTATACCCAAGACGAAGCTGGCGCCGGCGGCGGCACTGATTCAGGACGCCTGGCATCTGATGCAAACCCATAAATACCGTGGGGCTCGAAGCCGGGCCGAGGATGCCGTACAGCATCTGGAATACCTGCTGGCCAGTTTTGAGCCCGACAATCCGGGAATCTCCGGCCGGTTCGCCCGTATAACCGAAATATCCGGCGTCGTCGAAAAACTGGAACCGGGAAGGGCGGACTGGAAAACGGTTGGCCTGAACGAAATCCTGAGAAACGGCACCCGGATCCGGACCCAGAAATCATCCACCGCCAAGCTAAAATTCGACGACGGCAGCTCCATTTACATCAAATCGGACTCCCTGATCATGATCCGGGAACTGACTGAGGATGAACAGACCAACGCAAAATGGTCGAACATCGAACTGGGCGTCAGCGAAATCGAAGCCCTCATTCCCGAACCGGTGGTCACCGGCTCCCAGTTCACCATCACCATGCCGGATCGATCCCAGGCCAGCGTCCAGGAAGAATCCAACTTTTCAGTATCGGTCAACGAAAAAAACCGGAGCGTGGTCAAAGTCTACATGGGACGGGTCGATATTCTCTCCGGAGAACGACAGGTGGCGCTTTCCGCCCGGGAAGCCGTGATCCTGGACAGCGGAGCCGGTGCACGGAAAAAAACTCTGGAACCGCTCACCATACCGCTTCCACCCCGCCTTATCTATCCGGCAAACGTTCAGCTGCTCACCATGAGCAGGTTCAACATGAACCCCGTATATTTCCGCTGGACCACAGTGGACGAAGCGGGATCCTATCTGCTCGAACTGGCAAACGACTACTATTTTTTCGATACAATCGAAAATGTAACCGCGAAAGAAAACCGTGCCAAGCTTCAGGAAATATCACCCGGCAATTACTACTGGCGCGTCAGCTCGATAAACAAGGCGGGTCTTTCATCCGAACCCAGCCCTTTCAACTCGTTCCGGATCGCATTCTCAGATGACCTTCAGCTGAAGGAAAAGGATTTGACGCCGCCCGGTATCCGGATCGATCGCATGACCATCTTGGGACATATCGTGGATATCATCGGGAGAACCGAATCGAACGCCAGCCTGTACGTCAATGAACAGAAAGAGGAGGTGTTCGAGGACGGATCGTTTCGGGCATTGATCGAATTCAGGAAACCGGGGCTGCAGGAGATTTTCATCGAGGCATACGACAGCGCCGGCAATGTCAGCACAATCAGCAGGGAAATCCGCATCCAGGAATCCAGTTCCTCCCGGTGATCCCGATTTCAAATGGAGCATTTTAAAACAGGTACGACTCGGATCGGAACAATACTGAACCGGCATATTCGAACACCGCAATGGAGGATATGAAAAAAAATGACGGAATCCGGCCGATTTGGGCCCGCCGTATCGATTCCGACACCATCCTGGCACGAGACTTGCTGATCTGAACACCGACAAGCGATCTGGTCATTCAAGCAGACAACTTCATTTGAAAAAAGGAGGAGCACATGAAAAAAACAGTTTTGTTCATGGTGATGCTGGCGATGCTGAGCTTCACCGGGTACGCCGCGTCGACACCGCGGATCATCAGCTGCGGTATTGATCCGGTAACCATAACACCGGGTGGGGATTTTACCATCTACGCCGATGTTGCCGATCCGGACGGCCTGAAAGACATCCGGGAAGTCGGAATCGTATATGGAAACGACTTGATCCTGGATCTTCCTGCCGGTTCCATCCCGGGCCGGTACGAAGTGTCGTTTACCCTGCCCGGCGACGCAGGACCGGGGCGGTACACACTGGCCATGCAGGCACTGGACCTGAACGGATCGGAAAGTGATATCCAGTTTTTCTCCTTCGCCATCAGCGATCCCGGCGAATCTTCCCAGGTTCAGTTGACCGCGCCGGAGGATGGAACCGACGTTGAATGCAACGGTCAGACGACCTTTGCCTGGCAAGCGCCGGAAGGCGTCGAATTCCAGGCTTTCGCCTTCGGTCTGTACCTGCCGGACGGCCAGGAACTGGTGATCCCGCTCCCCGCTTTCATGACTGAATTTACGGTTCCGGGAGCACTCTGGCGGCTCCTGCCGGACGGCACCTATTTCTGGAATGTCGGAATGATCCCGGAGATGGGCTCGGAACCGATCGGGTGGAGCGAGATGTGGTCGTTCAATGTGGACTGCAACCAACCCTGGCCGACCGAGGTGTTTGGGCGGATCATCGAGATCGATCTGGAAGCACAGACGCTGGTTCTGAGCTCCCGATGGCACCACGGACCGGATTTAATCACCGTTCAGGTAACCGAAGAAACGATCATTTACAACCAGATGGGAGAAGTTATTCCGTTCGACCAGGTGAACATCGGGGATTTCGCATTCTGCAACGGTGAATTTGTGCAGGAACTGTTCATGGCAACCGAAATCTTCATCGAAGGGGATCCCCAACCGCCTCAGGACCATGTCTGCGGTATCGTTACGGAGATTGATGCACAGGCCAGAATCATCTATCTGAATCCCGAACTGGACGGGGATCTCATTCCGGTTCAGGTGACCGAAGACACCCTCATCATGGGCCGTTTCGGACCAATGACCTTCGAAGAAATCCAGCTGGAAATGCTTGCCCGGGCAATCGGCGAATGGCAAGAAACAGTCTTCGTCGCCACCGAGCTGTACCTGCGGGACGGCCAGCAACCGCCGCCTCCGGGCGATCAGGTTGGCGGAATCATCGAGAACATCGACTACCAGGCTATGATGCTGTATCTGAATCCCGATGCCGCGGGAGGCGACCTGATCCCCGTCCAGGTGACCGAAGACACCGTGATCATGCACCACGGCGAGCCATTCGCATTCGAGGATATCCAGATCGGCATGATGGCTCTGGCCATGGGTGAATGGCAGGCTGAAGTCTTCCTGGCAGCTCACTTATGCGTCAGCGAGAGCCCGCCGCCCCCGCCGCCTCCGCCGGGACACGTGGAAGGCATGATAACAGATATCGATGCAGCGGCGCAGATCCTGTATATCGGTTGCCAGCAGCAGTCCATCCCGGTCCAGGTGACACCTGCAACAATCCTGATTGGAGAACAGGGTCCGATCGAATTCGGAGATATCCAGATCGGAATGCACGCCATGGCGCACGGAATATTCGAAGGCGATGTTCTCATTGCCGACGAGATATTCGTCTTCCATCGCTGGTAATCCCCGGTAATTTAAAAAGCCCGACAGGTTTTTGCCTGTTGGGCTTTTTTTTTGCTTGTACACGGAACGGTAGTATTTTCAGGGGGTTAGTCTGTGTCAAAACGATTCCTGGATGTTTATTTCATTGGAACGGAAGAAAACTTAAAAAAATTGAAGGGATTCCTCCCTTCCATCCGGGAACTCCGCATCAACCACATTTCACCGGACCGGATCGGATCGTTCCTGCCTCAAACCGGCCCGGCCAGAAACCTGATTCTGTGGCCGGATTCCGCATCGATCCGGATCATGAACCGGCTGGCCCGTGAAAATGCGGAGGTGGTACTGAAACATGACATCATCTGTGCGGGTACCGGAATTCAGGTTTCCGACGCATTCATGCTGGGACGTCTCGGCATCGACAACCTGGTGGATATCTCCCGTGACGGAGCGGATCTGACCACCCGGATAACCGACTGGTATGACCGATGGCGGTCGCTGAAAGCGCCGGCTGGATCTCCCGGATGCCTGGAAGACATCATCATCGGCAATAGCGACGCCATCCGCAGGCTTCGTGAACTGATAATGAAAGTCGCGGAGAAGGACCGGCTGACCGTGATGTTTCGCGGTGAAACCGGATCGGGCAAGGGACTGGCGGCGCGGACGCTGCATCAGTTGAGTTCCCGCAGAGACAACGCCTATGTCGAGATCAACTGCACTGCGATTCCCGAGACCTTGATGGAAACCGAGTTGTTCGGACATGAAAAGGGGGCATTCACGGATGCCTGCCGGAGCCGGCGGGGTATTTTCGAACTGGCCCACAGCGGATCGCTTTTCCTGGATGAGATCGGTTATCTGAAAAACGAGATGCAGGTCAAACTGCTGAAGGTTCTGGAAGACAAGCAGTTCCGCCGGATCGGATCGGAACAGCTCCAGACGGTGGACTGCCGCATCATCACCGGCACATCGGTTGATATGGAGAAAGCCATCGGGGAGGGTCGATTCCGTTCCGACCTGTATTACCGTCTCAACGTTTTCCCCATCTGGATCCCACCGCTCCGATCACTGGACAAAGATATTCTTCTTCTGGCGGATCATTACCGTAAAATTTACGCGGTGGAACACCGGATGGACTGCCCCGGTTTCACGGCCGATGCCAGGACCAGGCTGCTTGACCATGACTGGCCCGGCAATATCCGTGAATTGAAGCATTCGATTGAACGGGCCGTGATACTGAGCGACGGGAAACCGATAACCGGGGACATGATGGATCTTCCCCGGACCGAAGACAATGAACTCCCGGCGGGAACCGGCAACGAAATCAACGTCACCGTCCCGCTGAGCGGCAAATCCATGGCGGATATCGAGGGGGAAATCATTGAAAAAATGCTGGAGAAACTGGGTGGAAATCGCAGCGAAGCGGCCCGTATTTTGAGAATTTCCAGGTCCAGGCTTCTTCGCAAGCTGAAAATCAGGTAGGGTGCAGGTGAACCGTTTCGAGTCATCTGGAAACGGAAATCATCATGAGCTCTGAAGGCGTCACAGGCGAATATCCCTTAATCTCAACATGTTATGTATGGGAAAGCCAGGTGGCACATAAATTGCTTTTTCTAAAAGTGGAGATTTCCCGAAGACCCGTTCATCGCGAAATTTTTCCACCGGCTTAACAGGAGGCGGCCAATGTGTTTCTTGAGATTCATTCTGGTTTTTTTGTTGCTTTCCGGAGGATTCCAGACCCTGGCTTCAGGAGGCCCGGCCCGGCTGGATCGAGACGGAACGCAAATGCAACCCGAATGGCGGCGAGGGGAAGAATGGACCGTATTCGTCAAAGAATATACCCGGTTCATTCCGTTCGGAGGTCCTCCCGGTCAATTCACAATCCACGATCTGGATATCGGAATGCCGGTTCTGGTCGAGGGCTGTTCCGGCTTCAATCCCCTTACAATCACGGCACAAGAGGTATTCTTCGGTCATTTTCCTCCCAATCGACATGTCGGACACGATCCGATGATGGATGCGATCGGCGGTATCGTCACCGAAATCGACACCCATCTGATGGAATTTCAAGTCCTGGTCCAGCCTCCGCCCGGGGGACCGATGATAGACCTGTGGATGACCGCCGAAACGGCCATTCTGGAGGCGTTCCGGTCTCTCCCCCTGTTCATCTTGAATTTTCAGGAACTGAGACCGGGCGACCCGGTGATGGTTATGGCTCACGACGACAACGGATGGCTGGTGGACGCCCTGGTCCGATCGGATGACTGGATTCCGGAATCCCAGGTCCTGTGGGGACAGCACATGCAGGTGTACGGTTTCATCGAGGAAATCATCTACCGGGATGACCGCCACGGCATTCAGCTCCGTTTTACGCAGGTTCCGCCGACATCGCAGTACCTGACGGTTCTGGGTCCTGAGGGTGGACGGCTCGAATTCCCCTGGGGATACCTGGATTTTCCCTGCGGAGCTCTCGACCATGTCCAGGAAATCGCCGTGTCGGGTGACTTCATTTTCTGGTGGACACTTCAGAATGTCTTCCTTTTCGAACCGCATGGTCTTGAATTCAATATGCCGGTTGAATTCGAAATCCGGTATTTCAATCTAGAGGGCATCGATCCGGAAAACGTCAATTTAACCTATTACGATGAAGATCTGGGAAAATGGCGGATCGCGACCCACATGAACCATTTCGAATCCGAACATTGTTTCCGGGGAGAAATCGATCATTTTTCCCGCTATTCCCTGTCGACGAACGGCAGGCCGTTGTATTACCTGCTTGGATTGTAATGGATCAGGATTGGCAGAATCTTCTGCATGCAGTCAATGAAGCCCGGGATCTGACTCCGGAATCAAGGCGGAAGTGTTTCCGGGATCTGGCTGTTCGTGCGGAAATTCTTCTGATCCGGATGATCGGTGGTTTTTCCGGATCGGTACCGGAAAACTTGGAAACCCGGATCGTCGCACTGATCGATTGTCTCCGCGAGCAGTGCGATCCCGGTCAGACCATCCGCCTGCTGCTCAAGACAGCTCGATGGTGTGATGAATCCGGATTGAGGAATCAGGCAGCCCGGTATTTCGAGGATGCCGGGAAAACCGCCGACCTGATCGGAGACGGGCAGTCGAGTATTCAGGCCATGGAAGAACTGGGAGATCTCTATCGGCGGACCGGCGAATTCGAGAAGGCCGCCGTATGCCAGGAACATGCCTTGAACCGGGCCCGTGAGGCCGGTTTCACGGCTCTGGAAGCACACGCTCTCAACAATCTTGGAGTCATTGATGTGGAGCGCGGTGATATGGCCCGGGCCACGGAGAAATTCAACAAGGCGGTAACGCTTGCCGAATCAGCCGGGGAAATCCTGCTCACCGGACACCTCTATAACAATATCGGCGTCATCCTCTGTATCGCGGGAAAACCGGATGCCGCGTATGCCGAATTCAATCGTGCCCTGCCCTGCAGGGAACAATCCGGTGACCGGAAAGGATTGGCGGAGACATCCCATAACATGGGGAAAGCCCTCAAGGATACAGGTCGGTTTGCCGATGCCGAAGAACATCTTTCCAGAGCTTACCAGACGGCGCGGGAACTGGGGAACTGTCCCCTGGTCGCCGACATTCTCCTGTCCCGTGCCGATCTGATGATCAAGCTCGGAATGTACGAAATCGCCCTGAAAGCGGCCGAAACAGCGCTGAACATGCACCGGGAACACCAAGATCCCCTGGGCACCGGTGACGCATTGAGGCTGAGCAGCCTGTCTCTTTCACATCTGAAACGTTACAAAGAAGCTGCCATCCTGGCCCGGGACGCCCGTGAAATCGCCATGCAATACAACCATCCACTGGGTGTGGCGGAAGCCAGCGAAATACTCATGGATCTGGCTTTCCAAAGCGGTGACACGGATCAGGCCGAAAGCGCATTCAGGACCGCCAGGGACATTTACTTGAAACTGGACAACCGGGCGGCGGCGGACACTCTGGATCTGCGATATCAGGAATTGCGGTCCGCATCCATGTAAACCACCGTCGCTCCCCATCCCCCTCTGTCCTCCGGCGCATCGTGATACTCCGTTACGAACGGATGCCGGTCCAGGAAAGCCCGCACGATTCTTCGCTGCACACCCGATCCTTTTCCGTGAATGATTCTGACACTGGCGAAGCCGAACCGGCAGACTTCGTCCAGATAGGCTTCCAGAACATCCCGCGTCTGGGCGGGATCGAATGTATGAAGATCAATCGAATCCTCAACGGGAATGCGAACCGCATGCCCGTCGAACGGATCCTCAAAAAACTCCAGTCCCCGGTCATCCGGTTCACTTTCTTCGACGGGGGGTCGCGAGCGAAACAAGTCGCGAAATTTATCCATCATGCCCATGATCGATACCTTCCGTCCAGTCGAGGATTCCAGTTGCCGAGCCGGTCAGAATGGGAATCATGTACTTCCGGACAATATGGTCCCAGCCGAAACCGGTTGCAGCCCGCTGCCTGCCCGCCCTGCCCATCCGGATTCGCAGCTTCCGGTCCCGGATCAACTGTTTCAGATATCCGGCCAGTTCAACAGGATCCCCCGGCTTGAACAAAAAACCCGTTTCGCCATTCAGCACCGTGTAACGCATCCCGCCGATCCAGGATGCCACCACCGGCAGGCCGGACGCCATGCCCTCCAAAGGCACAATCCCGAAGGGTTCCTGCCAGATCGATGGGCAGACCACAATATCGGAGTGCCGGTACAGTTCCGGCAGCTTCTCCCCGGACACCCACCCCGTCGATCGAATAAGGGGATCCCGGAATGATTCGCGCGAATCGGTCACAAGCGCCTGGAAATCATTCCCGATCTCCCGGTGCAATATATCAATGCTCCGGCGATACACCGACAGGCCCTTCTTGGGATCGTCCGACCGGCCCGACATCAGGATCCTTACCGGTTCACCGTGAAATCTGCCGGCATTGTCCCGGGGGAAATACCGCCGGGTATCCACGCCGCCCGGAACACAGTGAACCGGAATATTCAGCGATGCCAGGCGGGTTCGAATCATCGGCGTGTAAACAATGATCCCCGACAGTTTCCGCAATGCCTGCCGGACCCATCCGGCATAGTTCGGTAAAAATGCCAGACCGGTCCAATATTCCAGTGCAACGGGATTCAGCCTGGGACCGAGCAGCGTGCCCGCCATCCTGCGCAATCCGCATCTCCAGCAGGCAGCCGACTGCTCGAGCAGTGTATTCGGGCAGGTATCCCCCAGGGGATCTTCCGATTCCCAGCGGAACGTATCGGCCCGGAATAAACCCAGATAATTCAGGCAGATCATCTCGTGAGCATAGATTCGCAGAAACAGCGGGGCATCCTGGAAGGCATCGATCAGAAACGGCGCCAGAAAAAACGTGTTGGAGATCATGATCCGATCCGGCGACCATTGATCGACAGCATGCCTGATCAACCGCGGCAACGTCCTGAAATTGAACTGTTTCAAAGAAACGGAGATTGTCTCCACAGGAACGCCGGGGTCTTGTCCGATCAAACCCCCCGGCAGATTCCACCGTTTCAAATCGGGAACAAAAATCCGGACATCGATACCGGCCGCCGTGAGATTGACGGCGGTTTCCCGGACATCCACCCAGGAGCCGCCGGTGGGCGGCCAGTGAAACGATTGATCAATGATGGCGAGTTTCATCGCGGTGAGCCGCCAGCTGACGATAGGTATCCTCCAGCCGCCTGACATGGCTGTCGGATGAAAACCTCATTTTGACCGCGCGCCATCCGGCCCGACCCATTTCATCAGCCAGCATGGGGTCGGATACCAACTGCCGGAGTCGCTCGGTGAACGCTTCGATATCTCCCCTGGGAACACAAAATCCGGTTATTCCATATTGCAGCCATTCCCGGACGCCTCCCACATCAAACGCAACCACCGGCCGGGCAGCGCCCATCGCCTCCAGACCGGCAATGCCAAACGGCTCCGGATAATCACTCGGAAACGCCACCACCCGGCTCCATCGATACCATTGTTCCACCTCGTCCGCTGGCAGATACCCCAGAAACTCAACATTCGTCTTCAACTGCTCGGCAAGCGCCTTCAGATGGTTGTACTCCGGGCCGTCACCGGCGATCTTGGCTGCATACGGCAGGTTCAGGCGCGAAAGAGCCTGAATAAATCTGTCGAATCCTTTGCCGGTTACCAGTCGCCCGGCGGCGAATATCCTGGCTTCGGTTACGGGTGGCGGGGGTTTGGACCATTTCGAGTCAAAAAAATACGGTACCACTTCGATCCGGGTTTGTTCCGGTATCAACGGTTCAATCATTTTCTTCATGTATCCGCTCATCACCCAGATCCGCTTGAATTCAGGTATCAGGTTCATCGCTTTCCGGTCGACGTGAAACCGGTACACCGAACGGCAACTGAGACCGAAGCATCCGTGCCGGAAACAGCTTCCGGATAAATACCCGGAACAGATGGAGCCGTCATCGGCCCGGATCCGGGTGGCTGTGCAAAAAGGCCGGAACTCGTGGATGCTCTTCAAGCAAATTCCCGTTTCAAGAAGACGTTTTATCAGCCGATAATTGATGATATTATGCACGTGAATCACATCCGGCTGAAACGATGTCAATACTTTCTCCAACGCCTTGATATTCAGCCGGGTATGTTTCAGCGCTGAGAATGGATGATCACCGGGGGTATACGATTGAATGAACAGCTTGTTCCGATGTCCCCTTTTGTCCAGGAGCGGCACGAGCCGGTTAATGTATGTTTCGGTTCCTCCGCCTTCCGGGGAGTTATTGACGTGCAGGATTTTCACGGTAATGTGTTAGCAATTGAATCCCATGAAAGTCAAATTCCATCCCGATAGTTTCATGGGTCGCATTGTAGAACCGGGCGGGCTGCCTGCCATCACCGTTGCCGTTTGTGTCTACAACGGCGCGGTAACGATCGAATCGTGCCTGGAAAGTCTGATGAACCTGGAGTATCCACGGGACCGGATCACCATTCTGGTGGTGGACGATGGGTCGACCGACCGCACTCCGGAAATCATCAGGCGGTTTCCCGTCCGCTGCATAACCGGGGAAAATCGTGGTGTCGCCCACGCCCGGAATACGGCCCTCGCCCATGCCGAAACGGATTTGATCGCGTTCATCGATGCGGACTGCCGGGCCGATTCCCGTTGGCTGGTTGACTTGGTGCCCCTGTTCGATCAAGCACAAACCGGGGTGGTGGGAGGAAAAATCGTGACTCCCGGGGAACATCCGCTGGCCCGGTATTACCAGATCCGGCGGATTGTTTCCAACGAGGAATTTTCCGGAGATTACCCCTTTTCCCCACCATTTCTGGCCACGGCCAACGTCATGTTCCGCCGGGATCTCGTCGTCGGGATGGGCGGATTCAATCCCGCTTTCCGAGCGGGTGAAGACGCCGATCTGTGCTGGCGGATTCAACAAACAGGATATCGGATTGTCTATATCCCCGCGGGAACCGTGTATCACCATCACCGCACGACACTGCGTGAATTGTTCCGGCAGGCTGTTCTGTACGGATGCGGGGGAGTGCAGTTGTATGCCCATCATCGGAACCGTATGGGCTGGAAACGCTGGATCTGGTGGGGTCTGTATGCCCGTTGGCTCATGGCGGCATGCAGTGTTCCCCCGGGTATTTTCCGGAAAACTCCCCTGGGAAGGCGTATGGCGATCTATGATACGGTCCGCCTGACGGGAGTCGTCTGGGGCAGATTGAAAGGTGCGTTCCAGTTCAGGGTGGGCATATTGTAGCACCGGTCAAAACGCACCCCTGCCGGAAATCACCACCGGTATCGTCCGGAGAATGATCCACAAATCCAGCAGGATGGAATGTTTCCGAATATAATAGATATCGTATTTGACGCGATCCGCCAGGGAAGTTGTTCCCCGGCACATGATCTGCTGCATACCGGTAATCCCCGGCTTGATCTTCAGCCTCCGGCGCTGCCAGATGTTGTACTTGTCCACCAGTTGGGTCTCTTCAGGACGCGGCCCGACAACACTCATGTCGCCGATCAAAACATTCCAGAACTGGGGAATTTCATCCAGGCTGGTCCGCCGCAGGAATTTACCGATCCGCGTGATCCTGGGATCATCTTTCAACTTGAAAACAGGTTCTTCCAGACCGTTCAAATCAACCAGTTGATTCAATGCGGTCTCGGCATCGCCATGCATGGTTCTGAACTTGAACATCTTGAAAGGTTTCCCGCCGGCTCCTGCCCGGATCTGAGTGAAAATCACCGGGCCCGCGGAATCCAGACGAATCAGAATCAGGATGATCACCGACAGAGGCAGCGTCACCAGCAGGAGTGTCCCGGAGAAAAGAATATCGAACAACCGCTTGAACACGAGATTCAATTCGTACATCGGTTCTTCACGAACTGCCACCAGAGGTAGCCCGTCCAGATCACTCATGTCGGCAAAATCGATCAGCAGGTCGTATACGCGGGGAACCATCTTGACCAGAATACCCAGTGATTCACACGTGGAAACAATTTCAAGAAGCCGGAAATGACTGATCTCCGCCTCGGAAATGAACACTTCGTCCACCTGATACCGGTCGATGGCCGTTCTGAAATCGTCCAGCGATCCCACATAAGGATAACCCTCAAGATCGACCATGTTGTCCAGGTTGGATGTCATGAACCCGATCACCCGGTAACCCAGGCCCCGGTTCTCAACCAGCTTTCTCACGACAATCCCGGCCATTTCCCCGCTGCCGACAATCAGAACGCGGCTGATATCCCAGCCTTTTTGGTGGTACCGCCGTTCCAGATGCAACACCAGGTACCGCCAGGCGGTTACGAACAGGATGCTCAACATATACGAATAGAAAAATACGATTCGGGAATATTCGAAATCCGGGGTGCGTGTAAAAAAGGTCAGGGATGTGACAATGATGAAACACACCGTGAGTGCTTTGGTCAGTTCCCGGATCTCATCCAGAAACCATCGCGCCCGGTCCCGTCGGTAAAGGTGAAACAGATTGAACAGAATCAGCAGGAAATAATCAATGAACCCGGCGGCCTGAACATAGGGTTTGAGCGGAGCGATCGGGAACGGTGTGACCCAGCCGCTCTGGACACCCAGCTGCATCTTGAAACGGAAATAATAACCCAGTGCGATCGCCGAATCGATCAGGACCAGATCGGTCAAACCGATCAGTATCGTCATCATATTCTGGCGCCAACGCTTGGTACGAAGCCTTTCCCGGCTGGTCGATCCGGGAATTTTACCCATATCAGGTCTCGATTCCTGCTGTCCGGTGGTCAATTGATCGCGTCCGTCTCCGGCACCGATTGTCCAAGGTCACGGTGCGGTTGTCAATTGCCGAAACTTACCGGCTTACATCGGCCCGTTTACCCATGAATATTCCCGCCGCCATCCCCATGCCCAGGCCCCAGGAACGGATCAGCATGAAAAAGGGCGCAGACAGGGTGAGCGGGAGATCGCGCTTGCCGGCGCATTCCCGGATCTCCCTGTATCCCAGGCCGATGAAACCGGCCAGAAGAACGAAAAAAAACGACCAGCCAAGCCAGGGAACCATTGCCAATCCAACCGGCAGAATCAATGCAACCGGAATCTGGAGTTTCAGCTCCTGTGGTGTATGGGTGTCGCGAACCATCTTGTCCGGATGATTCTTCACAACTTTCATCTTCCAGAACCCGATGTTGTACTTTTTCCTGTGATATGATTTCAACGAATCCGCATGGGTATGCCGGACAACCGCCCGGGGAACAAACACCATTTTATATCCGGCTTCATGCATCCGGAAGGAAAACTCCTGATCTTCCACTGAAGCGCCGGGAAATGATTCGTCATATCCGTTCAGAGTCAGAAATACATCCCTGCGAAATCCGGCGGAATAAGTGTCAATAAAATCGATCCGGTCGAACCGGGCCATATACCGGTACTTGGATTCGTATTCAGCCTGAACGAACCGGGCGGTCAGATCGGTCTGATCGGTACGGTATGTCCCTTTGACACCCGACACCGTCCGGTCTTCGAAAGGCTGTACCATTTGATGGATCCAGTCGGGCTCGGGGCGGCAATCGGCATCGGTGAACAGTATGATTTCCCCCCGGGCCGCCACAGCACCCGCATTCCGGGCTGCTGCCGGGCCCCGGGGATCCGTTCTCACCACAATTGCTCCGGCCGTCTTCGCAATCGACCCGGTTTCATCCCCGGACCCGTCATCTACAACGATGATCTCGAACCGGGCGGGATCGAAGTTCTGCGTTTTCAGGGCTTCGATACACCCGGAGATCATGCCGGAGGCGTTACGGGCGGGAACGATGACGGAAATTTCGATTGACGGCATCGCTTGACAGTGTAAAAGAACACGAACCATCTTTCCACAGAGAATCTCAGCATTCAGAGGCTTGGGTGGTGTCCGCGTTTGTGGTATTGTTGCGGCCATGCCCGGAAAACCTTCCATCGTCTTGATATCGCTTCAGAATTGTTTCATTGATTTCGGAGTCCGTTATATCGCTGCAGCCTGCCGAAAAAAGGGAATGAATGTGGAAGTGATCTGGCTGTTGAGGGAACCCGAGGATTTCCTGGATGACAGGGAATGCTCGATCATCGCGTCCTGGATCCGCGACGGCGGGTTCGATCTGGCGGGTATCGGTCTCATGTCATTGGTCTTCAGCCGTGCCGCGAAACTGACCCGAGCGATTCAAAACGACGCCCGGATACCGGTGATATGGGGAGGCATCCAGCCCATCCTGGCCCCGGAAAAATGCCTGGAGTGGGCGGATTATGTCTGCACCGGCGACGGCGAGGAGGCCGTCCCGGAATTACTCCGACGGCTGTCATCCGGCACACCGGTCGGCACCATAGACAACATCTGGTACCGGAACGACTCGGAACTTGTGAAAACAGGCTGGAATCTCGTGAACGACCTGAACAATGTGTCGTTTCCAGATTACGAGCTGGACCACCACTGGATCTTCGAGAATGGTTCGGTTCGGAAACTGACGATCCAGCGGATGCGGAAGACCATGCCCTGGGGTTTCGGACGCCACTATGTCATTTCATCCCGTGGATGCCCTTACAATTGCACCTACTGCATCAATTCAGCATTGCAGAAACTCATGGGTGAAAAGCATTTTCTGAGAATACGCACGGTCGACAATGTCATGCGGGAAATCGACGCCATTATCCAGACCTTCCCCTTTCTGGATGTCTTTGCCATCATGGATGATTCATTCTTTTTCAAACCCGGCCGCTGGATTGAGGACTTCTGCGACCGCTTCCGCCGGACCGGAAAAAAATTCGGTTGCCTGATGCATCCCAAAACAGTTGAGCGTGAACGGGTTGAAATGCTGGTCGATGCGGGATTGATCGGTATCCAGATGGGACTGCAATCCGGTTCGGAATTTACCTCCCGGCAAATCTTCAACCGGCCCGAACCGGTTTCGGAGTTCTTCCGGGCAACCCGCATACTCGACGAATTCATGGACAGGATCCAGGCCCGCACCTACGATGTGATCGTCGACAATCCATTCGAATCGGAGGTGGACCAAGAGCAGACCATCCGGGTGCTGGCGTCCTGCAAGAAACCGTTCCTGCTCGATCTGTTCTCCCTGACGCTGTATCCGGGCAGTGAATTGTACGAACGGGCCCGGAAAGAAGGCAAACTGGATGATCCCGCCGTATTGCAGGAAGACAAGAACTTCCTGAAAATCAAACCGACACTGCTCAACCGGTTGACTTTCATGACCCACACCACACCGGAAAGGGTGATTCTGTTCTTCCTGAACAACCGGAAAACCCTTTGGGGACGGATTGTGTTCTTCCTTTATTATCATTCGTGGGAAAACGGATTGAGAGTTATGTTGAGACGAACCAAACGATCCGTTATCAAACTGCTCGGATATAGTACCTAGTGGCAGCTAAACCATCCGACTGGCATGACCGGGCGGGGATATTCCTGGTGGCTTTCGCGGGTCTTGCGTTTGAATTACTCGTTATCCGCTGCCTGTCCATCACCATGTGGTATCATCTTGCATTCATGGTCATCAGCGTGGCCATGCTGGGTTTCGGGGCTTCCGGAACCTTGACCGCATTCATTCCGAAATCCCGGATGGCGTCGCGGCCCGATTACCCGGTTCGGACCGCATTCGTTTTTTCATTGAGTATGGTATTTACGCTGGCCTGTCTGGCACGGTTGAATCCGAACCTGTTCAATATCGGAACAAACCATTCCGTGGTCCTGACACTGGGCCTGATCTATCTGCTCCTGGCAATCCCTTTTTTTTTCGCCGGACTGACGGTTGCCCTCCTGCTGAAGGAACACCCGGAAAAATCACCGGTTCTGTATGGCGCTGATCTGGCCGGCGCCGGCATGGGGTGCCTGATGTTGACACCCCTGTTCCGGCTGGCGGGGCTTCCGGGAGCTGTTTTCCTTTTTGCAGCCGCGACGGCGCTGGGAGTCTTTTTTTTCAGCCTGAAGCGGTACCGCCCCATGAGGACACCGGCTCTGGTGGCAGCCGCTCTCCTGGCTGCGGCATCACCTTGGGCGAAAGATTGGATCCGGATCGAACCCGGACCGGATAAAATGCTGGCCTTCTTATCCAAAAACAGCACATCACCGTTTAAAACGCTGTTCCAACGAATTCAGCAGCAGATATCCGACGATCAGACAGGTTCTCTGGATCCGGGCGGCGACTGGCCACCCCTCGAATTATTGTCTACCACCTGGGACAGACTCTGCCGGATTGACGTCGCAGCCTATCCGGATCGTCATGCCATCTATGGAATCGGAATGGCCACCACATTTAAAGATACTTTGCCGGGACAGATCATGATCACACAGGACGGCGATGCGGCGACCTTTATCACCCGGCACGACGGTGATTTTTCCAAGACCGGCTTCATCGACCGGTTCCTGTACGGTCTGCCTTATTCCTTCAGGAAATATGGAACTGCCCTGATCATCGGCGCCGGGGGGGGGGCCGATGTACTGGCCGCACTCAAATACGGTTCCCGTTCCATCCACGCAATCGAACTCAATCCCGCCACAATCCGGGCGGTAAAACGGGATCATGCCGATTTCGCCGGTCACATTTATTCCCATCCCAGTGTCACCGTCACCGTCGGTGAAGGCCGGAGCGTGGTCAGACGGTCCGGACAATCCTATGACCTGATTCAGATGACCGGAGTCGATACCTGGGCTTCCTCCTCCCAGGGCGCATACGTCCTGAGCGAAAATTTCCTGTATACCGTGGAAGCGTTCGGAGATTATTACGAGCATTTGAACGAGGGCGGGATCCTGTCGATTGTCCGGGCACGGTTTTTGATTCCGCGTGAGACATTGAGATTATGTTCCCTGGCCATTGAGATGCTGGCTCAAAAGGGTATCGACGATCCCGAAAATCGTATCCTGGTTGTCACCGAACCCATCCTGGCTCCGAATGTGTATGCCGGATTCATGCTGAAAAAGGGATGCTGGTCTCCACATGAAATCAAAAATATCGACCGGTTCTGCTCCGGTTCCGGATTCAAGATCGCCGGGGGACCCGGATGTCGGGTCACCACCCCGTTCTCCGTGCTCCTGGCTTCCCGGGAACGGGATCGGATCTACCGCGAATACCCGTTTGATATCCGGCCGGTCACGGACAACAATCCCTATTTTTTCAAACTGCATCGATGGTCGCATTTTCGAATGCCGCAGCCCATGGCCAGAGTTTTGGGGATCGATCTGGGCAACCGACCCGGAAGCGGCCACGATTCCGGTCTGGGAATCCTGCTTTTCCTGCTTTTGCAGGCTGTAATTCTGAGTCTGATTCTGATTATAATACCATTTTTCCGAACAACCTCCGCTCAGCCTGTGACGGACCGATGGAATACCGGAATCTTTTTCGGAGGAATCGGGCTGGGATTCATGTTCATTGAAATCACACTGATACAGCACCTGACGCTGTTTCTGGGATATCCGACCCGTTCCATCACCATCACCCTGTGTTTTCTGCTGATCGGTTCGGGAATCGGATCGCTCCGGTCGGGAACCCTGGATATTCGCAGACGGTCTCATCCGATCTGTCTGGGTATCGTCATGATCGTTCTTTCCACGGCATATGCATTCGGACTTCCGGTGCTGTCCCGGAATTTACTCTTTCTTCCGGATGGCTTCCGTATGCTGCTCGCCGCCGCGCTGGTCGCCTGCCCCGGATATGTCATGGGTTTCTTCTTCCCGCTCGGTGTGCGGGCTGCCGGGTACCGGTCCGACGATGCCGTCGGTTGGGCCTGGTGTGTCAACGGGTGTGCATCGGTCCTCGGTTCGATTCTCGCCGCATTCATCTCGATTGTTTCGGGATTCCGAACGGTTTTTCTGCTGGGAGGACTCCTTTACCTTATCGCCGGGACAACCGGGCGAAAACTGGTGCCCGGAGATATCAGGAAGTTTTCATGAACGATTTCACGAAGGAAACCGGGAACTTTCAACCGTTCCCCCCGCCGAATTCGCTCCGGCAGCAACCGCATATCCTGCCCCAATTCGAGATGATTTTCGGGCCGACGGACCGGTCGGTTACCCTGAAAAATCTTCAGCACATCGCCGAATGTTTTGCACTGATACCGTATGAAAACATCACCAAAATCCTCCGAATTCAATCCATATCCGATCCGTTATCCCGGCTGCGCCTGCCCGACGTGGTCCTGAGTGACTACCGCCTTTACAGAACCGGAGGCACATGCTTTTCCCTCGTTTATTGCCTTAAAAACATTCTCCAGGAGTGCGGATACCGATGCGCAGTACACCTGGCGGATCTCGGTTCATCACATAACAATCATTGCGCCCTGGTCATTCAACAGGAGCGGGATTCGCATCTCATCGACCCGGGATACCTGATCACCACGCCCCTGAAGATACCAGATACCGGTCATGCCGTTCATCCCACCCGCTTGTATCCGGTTCGGCTTGAAAAAAATCAGATGGATGGATCCTATTACCTTTCCACGCTGGAACCGGAAGGTGAAAAATTTCGGTACCGGCTGCATCCCCATCCGGTTTCAGAACGGGATTTCACCGCCCTCTGGATCGATTCCTTTTCCTGGAACATGATGCATTCGCTGCTGATAACAAAGAGTTCCGAACAGGGACGGGTCTATCTCCATGATCGGCATGTCCGCTATTTCACCCGGGAGGGGAAACGGGGATCGAAGATCAGGGAAAACCCGGATGAAACCATCGCAGCGATTTCCGGGATCAACCTGGACCTGGTGCAGAAAGCCCGGCGATACCTGGCCCAGTCCAAGACCGGCCTCAGGGGCAGATAGACCGCTATGGGCAAGCCTGCGCCACCCGCTCCGGTGAAATTGTTCACCGGCATCCTGTGCAACCGAACGGAACCGCCTCCGGAGATCCAGATCAGGCTGGAACGGGCTCTGGGTCCTGTCGACTACAAAAGTCCCCGATTTCCCTTCGACCTGACGGATTACTACGACCGGGAAATGGGCACCGGAATCGGGAGATGGTTCTGGAGTTTCGAAAAACCGATCGACCCGGGGCAGCTCCCGGAAATCAAGCTGCTTACCAACAAGATCGAGGCGTTATTTGCCGAAGGGAACAGACGAACGGTCAATCTGGATCCGGGATACCTGGATTTTCACAAGGTGATTCTGGCGTCCGTCAAGGACAGGGCACAGAAGATATATCTGGATAAAGGGGTGTATGCCGATCCGACACTTTTCTATATCAAAGGCGGATTTCACTCCTACGAATGGTCCCTGCCTGATTTCAAAACCCCCGTGTATTATCCCGTTTTTCACCGGATCCGTGAGCTTTACAGGTTAGCGATGAAGGAGACTGCTTAATGGAATTGCGGTTTTTCAGAAAAACAGCGGTACCGGTTCTGATTTTTCACATGAAACCGCAATACATGCACGAGACCGATGATGAGATCAACCGGATTGACGACTTCGATATTCAACTGGTCAGCCCGGACATGATCTGCAATTTTTAGTTGGATCGAACCGCCAATTATCGTACAATTCGGGATTGAGCCTGCGGGACAATCAAGTTGGAGTGCGGATCATGATAAATCAGCCGATTCCCAAGCGTGATCGAAAACCATCGTCCGATTTGGTGAAACCTCTGGATATCCCTCCCGGGCTGGTGGAAACCTGCAAGAAATGCAACGAACGGATTGACAAGAAACAGCTTGTGGACAATTTATGGGTTTGCCCCAAATGCGATCATCATCATCGGATACCTGCCCGGGAATGGTTGAAACTGCTGTTCGATCCGGGCGATTATGAGGAGTTCGACTCGAATCTTTACACGGTGAATCCCCTGAATTTCTACGATTCCCAGGATTACCGGGACCGGTTGAAATCAGCCCGTCTGAAAACCCGTCTGGATGATGCCTGTGTCAACGCCCGGGGTAAAATCGGCGGCATGCCCGCCCTGGTATCGGCTCTGGATTTCTATTTTCTCGGCGGGAGCATGGGCTCGGTCGTAGGGGAAAAAGTTACCCGTGCGTCCGAGCGGGCACTGGCCGAGCGCATTCCGCTGATCACGGTTTCATGTTCCGGCGGTGCCAGGATGCAGGAGGGTATGTTTTCCCTGATGCAGATGGCGAAAACCTCAAATGCCTGCGGCAGATTGCGCCAGGCGGGAATCCCCTATTTTTCCATTCTCACCGATCCGTCAACGGCGGGTGTCATGGCGAGTTTTGCTTCCCTGGGAGATCTGATCATCGCCGAACAGGGCGCTCTGATCGGATTCGCAGGTCCGCGGGTGATCGCACAGACCATCGGCGGGGAATTGCCGGTAGGATTCCAGAGAGCGGATTTCTGTCGTGAACATGGATTCGTCGACATCGTTCTCCATCGACGGGATATGCGAAAAATTGTGACCCGGCTGGTTCGGATGTTCACCGACAGTATGAACCGGGCACTTCCCTGATTGAATCCGTGAAAATATCAGGTTTCCCGCCCCGATTCCTGCAAATCGGCTGGTTGTGCCTGTTTTTGCTCATTCCGACAGTATCCGGTCAGACCCTCCTGGACACTTCCGGAGATACCGGTGATTTGTTCGACCGGTTCCGGGAAGATCAATTTCAGGATTTGGATGACCAGGAGATCATGAAACGGGAATTTGCGCAGAAAAAAGCCCGGTACGATTCGCTTCTGACTAAAAAAACACCGGTTTTTTTCCAGGCGGACAAACAGGAGATTCTGGAGGAGGAATCCCTGTTCATCCTGACCGGAAACGTCAAAATATGGAAAGACGATTTCAAGGTTCTGGCCGAGAAAGTGTTCATCGACCGGTTCGCCGGGGCGATCAATGCGGAAGGAAATGTTGAGATCCATTTCGGGAAGGATGTTCTGACGGGGGAATCCGCTTTTTATAATTTCGATACGGGGGAAGGATGGATCCGGAATGCCCGGGGTGTTGTGGAACCTTCACTTTTTGTGGAAGGTTCTCTGCTGGAAAAATTGCCGGATTACCCCAAGACGGCCGACGGTCAATATGCTCTGCACGACGGATTCATCACAGCCTGTTCCGGTGCTCGTCCGGACTGGCGGATTGCGTACGAATACGCTCTGGTCCGGATTGAAGATTATGCGCACATGAACAAGGCATCATTCTGGGTCAGCCGGATACCGCTGTTTTTTACACCGTACTTTTTCTATCCCACCAAAACCAAACGGGCGACCGGGTTTTTGATTCCCAGTTTTTCCTGGAGCAGTCGGAGGGGATTCATTGTGTCGGAGGAGTTTTTCTGGGTCATGAGTGAATCCATGGACATGACCATTGGAGGAACATATTATTCCCGGATCGGCAGGATGGAGGAACTGGAGTGGCGGAATGCGTTCACGCAGTATTCCAGGGGTGAGCTGAACATCGAACATATCAAGGAAGACAGATCGCCTTCGGAAGACCGAAATCCTCAGGAACGATGGAAAGGCCGGTACGAACAGACCTGGATTTTCCCCTCGGATATCCGCGGCACATTGGACCTGGATTTTCGCTCGGACCAGTATTTCGACCAGGATTACGGGGTTGAACTGGAGCAGGAAGCGGACCGGTTCATGGAAAGCCGGGTGTCTCTGACCAAGAACTGGAACCTGGCATATCTGATCCTGGACGGAGTTTATGAAAAGGATTTCGACCGGTACCGCGATGAAACCCTCCAGCATCTCCCGCGTCTTTCCTTCAATTCGGGCAGCCAGCCCCTGTTGGGCATATTCAAAGGTTCGATCATCCTTAAAACGGAATTTATCAAAAAAGAAGGCCTGTTCACTTCGTCCTTTCCGACCGATGGCGGAACCATGACCGTTCAAGACTGGCTGGAACGGGATTGTTTCCGATCGGACATTTATACCGAACTGAAACTGCCGATCAAGGAGGTCGCCTGGTTTACGCTTACACCCTATGTATCTCTGCGTGAAACCTGGTGGAGTGACATGAAGACCTTCGATCCGGATCATGCGGGAGGATCCTGGGCCACCTATACCGAGGAGCTCCCGTCGCCGGAAAACAAGACTTTCGCCGGTACTTTTATTTCGGGTGATTCGATCCGGAGGGAGATGTACGGGTATGGTTTCGAATGGACAGGACCCAAGTTCTACCGAATTTTCCCGCTTCTGGGATATGAACGCCTGTCCAAAATCAAACACATCCTCGAACCCAAGATCAACTTGTATATCACTCCGGAAGTCAACCAGGAAAAAATTCTCCAGTTCGATTCCGAAGACTGGCGGGAACCAGGTAAAGTCATCACTTACTCCATAACCAACCGGTTTCTGCTGAAATTCCATCCCAAAGATAAAAAGAAGAGCGGAAAACCAGGGGAAGGCCAATCGGACTCCCCGGTCGGTTCACCGCCAGCAGCCGATGAAACAGCCAAAGCGGCGGAACGCGACCGGAACATGGAAGATGACGAACCGTCCGAAACGAAACCGGAATCGGAACAAACATCCGGAACTGCCATCGAAGAGGGTGAAATCCGGGAGTTTGGATTTATCACCATCAGTCAGTCCTATGATTTATGGAAAGCTGAAAACTGGGACGAGCGGGAACCGGTTGAGCCGGGTGAAGACGAGCGGGATCAATACCCCCTGGGAAACATCCGGCTCGAAGCGACGGTCAATCCGTTCGCCAACATCTATTTCTCCGCCAGAATGGAATACGATCCGTTTCACGATTCCTTTTCAAACGGATATCTCTATGGTCATACCCGATCCAAAAGCTGGCGGTTCGGGGTTCGGTGGGATTATTCCAAAAATTTCCTGTACCCGTTATACGACCTGCACGCTCTGGCACTGGAAGGCGGCGGACATGTCACGGATCATTGGAGTTTTGCCAGCTGGGTCAAATACGATTTCCACAACCGGTATTTCCCCTATTTCAACCTCGACCTGACCTATACATCCCAATGCTGGTCCCTTACATTGCACACCTATTACCAGAAACAGCGGGAAGGGATGGGAACGGATATCAGCCCGTTCGAGGATACCGATGAAATACAGTTCGGTCTGTCGATCACATTGAAAAATCTCGATTCGGTGGGCCCCCGTAAAATCGGGAAATTCTGGTGGGGAAACGAATAGAGAATCCGGGAGGAGAATATGATTGTTGTCAGAGACCTGAACAATGTAACTCCGGAACCCATGCTGGAGGGCGTGACCATGCGGTTGATGATCGGTCCCGATCAGGGCGCGCAGGTATTCAATATGAGGATTTTCGAGGTTCAACCGGGAGCGGCAACGCCCTTTCACGATCACTGGTGGGAACATGAGGTCTATATTCTTGCCGGAAACGGGAAGGTCCGGACCGAAACGGACGCCCGTCCCGTCCGGAAGGGAAACGCCGTATTTGTTCCGGGCAATCTAACCCATCAGTTCATCAACACCGGCACGGACATTCTCCGGTTCATGTGCATGGTTCCCCAGGAATGGCTGGAACACCACGTGACCGGGCGGGAAATTTGAAATCGCCCCGGTTTGACTCAAAACTCATTTTTCTGATAAACATGCCTTTTGGATTGATTCGTCCGGGTGATGGCCATCGAAACTCCTGCTGGTTCCGGGAGTGACTCGGGGGAATGTCTCAGAGTCTTTAAGAAGGGAGAAAATTATGTCGGATCAAGGATATTCACAGGTCGAAAAATTGTATAGGGAAAATGCAACACAGTTTGGGCATTGGGAGAAAGTGAAAGATGTCATTGACCAATTGATTGATTTGATGCTGAATTACCGGCAAAGCGGGCATCCCGGAGGATCCAGATCGAAAGTGCACGCCATGGTGACAACCTTGCTTTCCGGAGCGATGAAATGGGATATCCGCCATCCCGACAAGCGGTTTTCGGACCGGTTCATCCTGAGTGCCGGGCATACGGCACCGCTTGTATATGCGACATTGTGTGTCATGTGTGATGCAATGAGAACGAGATACCGGAACACCGGCGATTCCAGGTATTTTATACCCGAAAACCGGGCGGTTTTATGGGAAGACCTACTCGTTTTTCGACGCCGAGGCGGATTGCCGGGTCATGCCGAAATGTCCGGTAAAACACTCTTTCTGAAAGCCAATACCGGACCCTCCGGCCACGGCATACCGATCGCCGCCGGGCAGGCGCTGGCGCTGAAAAGAGCCGGAATCGAGCAGGTCAAGGTCTTCGCATTCGAAGGGGAAGGCGGGTTGACTCCCGGAGCATCACACGAAACCAAAAATTCCGCCTGGGCACTGGGATTGTCCAACCTGGTTTTTTATCTGGACTGGAACGATTTCGGTATTGACAATCAGTCGATATCGTCCGTAGTTCACGGAACGCCAGAGCTTTGGTTTGAATCATACGGCTGGCGGGTGTTCGGAACCCAAAACGGGGAAGACTGGGGCGAACTCACACGGGCCATCCTGGAAGCCGCTCATGGACAGAACCTGGACGGCGTACCCAGCCTGGCCTGGTCCAGGAACCGGAAAGGCAGAGGATATTACAAATATGACAATGTCTCCCACGGTTCCCCCCATAAGACAAACTCAGATCTTTTCTGGAAATGCCGCAAGGATTTTGCAGATAAATACGGGGTGACCTGGGAGGGATTCGGTAACCCGCCAGGCTCCGATGATGAGCTGAAAGCTCAGTTGATCGCGAATCTGAATGTCGCGCTTGATATCATTCGCGATGATGAAGACTGCCTGAATTATCTCTCGGACCGTCTGGTCGAACTGGGAGAAAGCGTTCCCCGATCTCTGGTCAGCTTGCGGTTCGACACGACCCGGAATCCCTTCAGGGATCCGGAATTATATGATTTCAAAAAATATCCAGCTGAAATATGGGCAAAACCCGGTGAATTCCAACCAAACCGGGCGGCACTGGCTTCCTGGGGTGCTTACGTCAATACCTGGGCCAGAAAGAAATACGGCCGGCCTTTGTTCCTGGCCAGCTCAGCCGATCTCGCCGATTCGACGAACATTTCAGGATTCGCCAAGGCTTTCGGGGATATTCCGGGATGGGGCGTATACAACCGGAAAGACAATCCGGAAGGCGTTCTGCTGCCCCAGGAAATCACCGAATTCGCCAATGCCGGGATATCCTGCGGCGCAGCCACCGTCAATCTGTCTCCGAATCCGTTCGAGGAATGGAACGGGTTCATGACCGCATGCAGTACATACGGATCGTTCGTCTATCTGAAATACGGCCTCATGCGCCTCTACAGCCAAACCGCCCAGGACTCCGATTTGAAAACCGGTAAGGTTCTGTGGGTCGCAGGTCACTCCGGTCCGGAAACCGCCGACGACAGCCGGACTCACTTCGGTATTTTCGCTCCCGGAGTCACCCAGCTCTTTCCGGACGGGCAGGTCCTGGATCTGCATCCGTGGGAGTATAACGAGGTTCCGGTCGTTATCGCGGCCGGACTGGCGACCGCCGTTCCCATCCTGGCACTGCATCTGACACGCCCGCCGGTCGAGATTCCCGACCGGGAAGCAGCGGGTATTCCCAGTCATTTTGAAGCAGCCAGGGGCGCTTACATCATGAGGGAATACCGACAGGATCTGCCGAAGATGGGATGCCTGTTTGTCCAGGGAACTTCAAGCACCGCCAATATAATCAAGATTCTGCCCGATCTGGAGCGGGAAAAACTCAATGTGAAAATCGTGGCCGCAATTTCCCCACAACTATTCGCTCTGCAACCAGAATCCTACCGGAATCAAATTGTAACACCGGCCGACCGGATGGATTCCACCCTGATATCCAACCGGAGCAGGCGGGTTGGATTTGACTGGATTTTCAATCCCCTGGCACCCGAATATGCCATGACCAGTGACTGGGACAACCAGTGGCGGACCGGCGGGACTCTCGACGAAGTGATCGAGGAAGCCCATCTGTCTCCCGACTGGCTGCTCAAGGGAATCGAACGGTTCGTCCGGGAACGGGCGGATCGACTGGCCAGGATCCGGGATATGTTGAATGCCACGGAACAGGCCTGATATCCATCGTTTCTGATCAAAACCCCGCTGTGCTATGATGAGCATCGGGGTTTTTCGTCTGGCTTCAATTTGTCGAGGTGAATCATGAAACGGGAACGATGGCGGACGGAACGGGACTCCATGGGTGAGATCCGGATTCCGGAAGGGAGTCTCTGGGGCGCTCAGACACAAAGGGCGATTGGAAATTTCCCTGTTTCCGGTATCCGTTTTCCGGAGATCTTCATCAATTCACTGGCCTGGATCAAACGATCGTGTGCCCGGGCGAATCTTGATTTGAAAATACTGCCTCCTGGAATTGGCAATGCCATGATCGGTGCCTGCGATGAGATCATCGAGGGAAAATGGACGGAACAGTTCCCGGTCGATATCTTCCAGACCGGATCGGGAACCTCGACGAACATGAACGTGAATGAGGTCATCGCCAATCGTTCCAACCAGCTTCTGGATGTAACTCCCGGAAACCCGAATGCGGTTCATCCCAACGATCACGTTAATGCCTGCCAATCCTCCAACGACGTGATCCCGACAGCCCTTCACGTAGCTGCCGTCCGGGAAATCGAATCCGGGTTGATCCCGGCTCTTCATCGGCTTTTCGGTGTGCTGATGGAAAAGGCCGTCGAGTTCGATGACGTGATCAAGACCGGACGCACCCATCTGCAGGACGCGACACCGGTGCGGCTGGGCCAGGAATTCGAAGGGTACGCCTCCCAGATCGGCAGGGCGACCGGCAGACTGCAGCAAACGGCGGACGCGCTGCGGGAGGTCCCTCTGGGAGGGACGGCGGTGGGAAGCGGGTTGAACCGGGAGTTCATGTTCCCTGTTCTGGCTCTGAATTACCTGAACCGGTCCATCGGCGAACGGTTTTATGAGACCCGAAACCATTTCGAGGGAAATGCATCCCGGGAGGCCTGCCTGGAGGCATCCGGAGCTCTCCGGTCGGCTGCGGCGGGCCTGGCCAGGGTATCCGGCGATATCCGATGGATGGGCTCAGGCCCGCATAATGGCTTGGGGGAACTGATTCTGCCGCCGGTTCAACCCGGATCCAGCATCATGCCGGGAAAAATCAATCCGGTTATTCCTGAATCCGTCCTGATGGTCGAAGCTCAGATCCAGGGAAACGATGCATCCATTGCCGCCGGTGTCCGGGCCAGCCGGTTCGAGCTGAACACCATGATGCCTCTGATCGCTCACAATCTGCTGCAATCCATCCGGATTTTGGCGGCGGCGGCACACATTTTAACCGACAGGTGCATCCGCGGGATCAAGGCCAACCGGAAACACTGTGCCGAAACCTTCGAAAGAAACCTGAGTCTGGCCGCCGCTCTGGCTCCCGAGATTGGATACGACCGGGCCGCCGACATTGCCGGATATGCCTGGAAAACCGGCCGGACGGTCAGAGATATCGTCCTTGAAAGAAACATTCTGCCCCGGGATCGGGTGACCCGGATACTCGATCCGAGACGGTTGACTCTGCCCGGGTTTCCGGATCGCGATTGAAAATCCGGACTTCCGGTGTAACTCCGGTATCGATGGGAATTTGACAAGGAGCTGAAATGGCGAATCGGGACATGCTTACAAAATCCCACGTGTGTATCATCGGTGCCGGCATATCCGGCCTTTCCGCCGCCTGGGAATTCTCAAACAGCGGTTTCGAAGTGGACGTATTCGAACGCGAAGCCCTGCCCGGAGGACTGGCCGGATGGTTCGAATCCGCCGGAACCACCCTGGAAAAATTCTATCATCATATATATAACAAGGATCAGGATATCATCCAACTCATCCAGGAACTCGACCAGCGCGAAAACCTGGTCTTCAAATCCACCATCACCGGCTGTTTTTACGTCAATCGAATCTATCGCCTCAGCTCACCGGCCGATCTGCTCAAATACAAACCCCTGAAACTCCTCGATCGGTTTCGGCTGGGACTGCTCGCTCTCCGGGCAAAAGCGGTCAAAGACTGGAAGACCCTGGATACACTGACCGCAAAGGAATGGATTATCCGTCATGCGGGGGAATCCGTCTATACCATCTTATGGGAACCGCTGTTCCGATCCAAATTCGGCCGGTACGCGCCGGATGTTTCCGCGGCATGGCTATGGAGCAAGCTGGTCCAGAGAGGTGGATCCCGCGGGAAAACGGGCAGCGAGGAACTGGGATATTTCAAGGGTGGATACGGCCTGCTCTTCAAGGAACTGCAGACCCGCCTGGGAGCCAGGGGCGTCCGGATTCACCTGAAATCTCCGGTTCAGGAAATCGGAATTGAAGACGGTCGCGCAACGCGATTGAAAGTATCCGGTGAATGGGTGAAGTGCGATGCCGTTCTGGCCGCCTGCCAGCTGCCTGATTTCCTCGAAGCAGGCAGTACCCTGCCCGAGGAATACCGCAGGGAACTGGGTGAGATCGGGTTTCTCGGCAATACCTGCCTGGTTTTGAAACTGAATCGGCGTCTGTCTGAAACTTACTGGGTCAATATCACCGATACCGGCTGCCCGTTTGTCGGCGTGATCGAACAGACCAATCTGCTGGATGAGACGCACTACCAGGGATATCATTTCGCCTACCTGTCACGATACATGGATATCCAGGATCCGTTTTACGGAATGGATGCCCGGAACCTGTTTGAAGCCTATCTGCCCTATCTTGAAAAAATATTCCCGAATTTCGAGCCCGACTGGGTGCTTGAAAAATTTCTGTGGCGTGAACCGCACGCCCAGGCGGTTGTCTCGGTTGGCTATTCCCGGAAAATTCCGGCCGATCGGACACCCGTTCCGGGACTCTACCTGACCACCATGGCCCAGATATTTCCCGAGGACCGGCAGATGTCAAACGGCATCAAACTGGCGCGGCGGACCGCCCGGCTCATTGCGCAGGATCTGAGACGCTGATGGCAAGCCCGTAGAGACCGGGACAGGGCGCGGCAAAAGCCGCGATCCGACCGGCAATGTCACCGGCCACGACATCCGGAACACCGTCGGTCGTCGCGGATTGAAGTCTCAGATCGATCTGATCGTTGATATAATCCACGACCACGAACCGGCCGTCCGGAGCCAGGGCGATTTCCGATGAAAACAATCCCAGTTCACAGATGTCGGCCAGGCCGGAAGCGATATCCCGTAAGGGTTTCAAACCCATCCGGATCTCTTCCTCCGGGCCGACCTCAGCATATATGTGGGTTTGGGGATGCCACCAGCAGGGATAAATCCTGCCCAGGCACCAGATGACTCGGAACCATGCCGGCCGGTCCGATATGCTCGCCGCATCGATATACTCCTGAAGAAGATACTGGTCGCCAGGATGCTGGGTCCTGAGAACCGACACTTCCTCCGGAGTGTCCGCACGGGCCACACCCGTTCCGCCGCTGCCGTGAGCCGGTTTGACCACGAACCGCTTTCCCAGGAAAGACAGGTCGACCGGCGGCATCCCGGGTGAATCTCCGCATGACGGCAGAATCACGGTATGGGGCGTGTGATACCCGGCCCGGATCAATCTCAGATGCATCTCCGCCTTGTTCCATGACCGGTACACCCTGTCGGGATCATCCAGAAACAGCACACCTTCCCGCCTGCCCCACTCCAGCAGACAGCCGAACCGGGCGTCGCTTTCCGATGCACGATCAATCAACATCCGGAACCGGACGTTCCCCTCGGTCAGCTGCATCCGGACCTGATCGATGTTTTCCGGCGTAACCTGCAGCATCCCAAGACCTCTGTATCGGCATGCCTGTTCGAGAACCGACATGAAGCCGGCGTCATACTTCCAGTCCCAGGCAGCACATAAATCGTATATCATGATGTCCCCGCAGGAATTCAAACCGTTTCCGAAAATCACAGCGACAGGTTGTGTTCCCGGTTGTCCGCAATGGCCGGAAGAATCTTAGTGGAATCGACCTCAAAAGGACAGGTGGAATTCATCCGTATCGGCAACTCAATGATTTCTTGACGTCGTCGCCTTTATTGGTTTCCAGAATTTCTGGCGAACTGAATGAAAATGCAGCATTTTTCGGTTTTCCGAGTTCATCACTATCAAACTCATCAAATTCCTGTACATTCTGGGCATGATCATTTCGCTGGTGGCGGCGATCGGCATTATCATCGCGGGATTCGGGAATTCAATGCCGGCGGGAATCGTCTTCCTGATCCTGTCGCCCATCGTATTCGTTATCGCAGAAAACACCGGAATCCGGATTTCATTTTCACGTTCGCTGAAGTCATGATATGATCCTGTAAATGGAATGTCGAATGGTCCGGATACGCCGGGAAGGAAAGGGAACCGATGAAGAAATCGAAACTGAAACGCCTGCAACAGCTCGATAAGCGATGGGAGCAGATTGTCGGAGATATCGATCTGGATCTGTACCTGTCTCCGGTCAACCGCGCGCAGGAGGAGAAACGGTTTCTGGAAGCCTGGCGGACTGGGACCGTTGTCAATCCGGTGTTCCGGTATCTCGAACCGGCCGTTCCGCCCGACAGGGAACCGATCGAGCGGTTCATGCAGTCGGTGAGGGAAAACGATCCGATGGAGCGGTTTTACCGGGATCTGGCCCAAAAGCGGCTGTATGAAATCGAAATGATATCGGCCGGTTCCGGCGATGTCATTACCAGGCACATGACTGCTCTGATGGGACAGCCGAATCCGGAATTGATCGCCAAAGCACAGCTCAACCTGGAAACCATACCCCGGGCGCAGGACGAAAGCGGCGGCGGCGGAGATCTGATGGATGCCGAAGCATGTGCGGCGGTATGCCGGGATGCCATGAAAGCCCTTGGATTCGATTACCGGATTGTAATACTTAAGGATTTCATCGCCAAGGCCGGCGTGGATCATCTGGGAAAACAGTTCATCATCCGCGAGGATGTGAAATTTCCCGCTTCCATCATGGATTCAATCGTATACCACGAAATCGAGACCCACATTCTCCGGTCGGTGAACGGCCGAAGCCAGCCGCTCAAGATATTCGCGCACGGACTGCCCGGTTACATGCTGACCGAGGAAGGTCTCGCGGAGTATTCCGAACAGGCCAACGGTTGCCTGGACCCCGAAACGGTGCGCCGGATATCCGCCCGGGCCATCGGGGTGTATACGGCGATCCGGGGATCGTTCCACGACGTTTTCGCGCGGGTGATTCCCTACGTTTCGGAACCGATGGCTTTCGATATCGCCCAGCGGGCCAAACTGGGCATCCGGGATACGTCGGAACCAGGCGCTTACACGCGCGATTACACCTACCTGGCCGGATTGGAGGCCGTCAATGCCTTTTTTGATGATGAAACCACAGATAACCGAAAAATACAGGCGATATTCTGCGGGAAAATCGGGTTGAACGATCTGGATGTGATCGCGCAGATGATCGATGAGGGCGTTTTGAATCCCCCCCGGCATCTGCCCCGTTACATCCGGAGTCTGCCGGATATCCCGAACGGTTAGATTGCCGGGAAAGGAGACCGGTCGGGATGGACATGCTGTCTGCGGAACTCTGGATCGACATCGGAATTGCCGTGTTGTGCGGCGGGATCATCGGTTTTGAACGTCAGGTCCGGGGAAAACCGGCCGGTATCCGCACCAGCATGCTGATCTGTCTGGGCACGTTTCTGTTTATCCACCTGGCGGTGGTGCATTCCGGGCCGCAGTCCGATATCACCCGGGTGCTCGGGCAGGTGGTAACCGGGATCGGATTTCTGGGCGCCGGAGTGATCATCGCGCAGGAGGAACAGGTCCGCGGCATGACCTCCGCCGCCGTCATCTGGATCCTGGCCGGGATCGGAGCCATGATCGGGTTCGGTCATCGCATGGAAGCCGTGGTCATTTCACTCTGCACAGTCCTGATCCTTACGGGAATCGGCTGCCTGGAAAGCTGGATCCCCACACTGCGCAAGGGCGGCCACGGCCGGGAAATAACCAGTGAAATGGAAGATGGCGCTGAATCCTGACTGCCGAGTCAATGTGCGACATTTCTTGCCGATCCGGGACACCGCCGCATTCCAGGTTAACCGGTCATTCAACCGGACCGGCGGGATCAAAGGATGATTCCGGATATTTAAAAAACGCCGCCAGCCGCCGGATCAGGGACGGTTTTGTTACATCATGCTTGATGTTTTTCCGGGCATGGGCATACTGACTGCAGTTCCGGCATTGGGGAGGCATATTCCGGGTATTGATGGTCTGTCGAAGATGCCGATAAGGTTCCCCCTGCCATATCTCCATGAATGACCGCTCCCCCAGATTGCCCATGGGCTGATCCGAAAGACAGCACGGTTTCACCACACCTTCGATATCGACGAATGTCGTTGTCCAGGGACTGTGACAATCCCATGTGTCTCCAAAATAAACACTGGAAATCAGGTTCTGGGCTTTCGGA
Source organism: candidate division CSSED10-310 bacterium (assembly GCA_016927905.1). Lineage (GTDB taxonomy): Bacteria > CSSED10-310 > CSSED10-310 > CSSED10-310 > JAFGJC01 > JAFGLW01. Next base: position 75,154 of record JAFGLW010000031.1, read on the forward strand.
AGCGGCGATTGAGGATACCGTTCTGCTTCCCCAAGAAGCTCCCGGTAATACTGATCTTCTCCTTTAATACTGTAAAAGTTCGGGATTGCCAGAAAGACATTTCGCTTCGACGCCCGGATCCGGGCTTTCAACAGGTAATCGTTCAGTACTTTCGGATCCTGATCCGGGACCAGATCCGCCAGCAGAGAACCGCCCGAATCCAGCATGAAAAACCGCACTTCATCCACACCGCAGTCCGCCATCAGATCAATGAAATCAGGAATCTCGGCAAAATTGTTCCGCAGCAGAACATAATTGATGCCCAGGTTCATCTCGCTGTTTTTGAGTTTTTTCAGAGTCGAGATCCGCTTGATCTTCTCGATCAGACCATCGAAATCGGATCCGGGACGGCTGGAAACATGAGTATCGCGGGTAGCGCCGTTCATGGAGATCATCACGTTCACATTATATGTAACCGACGTTTCAATGATGTCGTCATCCAGCAGGATCCCGTTGGTGATGAATTCCACCGTGGAGCCTTTCGGGCGGGTGATCCGCAGGAGCAGCTCCTTGAAATTTTCATGAAGAAGCGTTTCTCCGCCTCCTGCCAGCGCAACGAACTTGGCCGAATTCAATACGGATTCCGGTATCTTACCGATGATTTCCAGGGGAAGATCCCGGTGGGCACGTTTATCATATTTCCTGAGGCACATTGTGCAGTTCAACTGGCACCGGTTGGTCAATTCGATCCAGATCATCTGAGGTGTGGATTCGGGTTGAAGCTTCCGGTCGAGTGCTTCCCGGACATTCAATTTCGAGTTTTCCAGAATGATCCCATCATAAAATCGATCGGATGTTTCTGCCATGCTTTGACTCCTCTGTTTTTCAGAACTCGACCCTAAACTGTATCCGGCGCTGGAGTCCGATCCGAATATACGACCCTGTCAAATTACACCGCTTTCGAAATGGATACAATGCCGGCGGCCTGAATTTGGCACGAGTCTTGCCCATTCAAGGGGCGATGAGGCACTCTGACGTAAAAATGATAGAAAAACTGTAACCGGATTTCAGTTTGTGTAAATCCGGCGATCCATCTGAAAGAGAGGAAACTCAATGAAAAACATCCGGGCAATCAAATCAACCGGCGCGGTGATATTAATAATTTGCGCTCTGACCGTTGTTCCGTGCCTGGCGGGAATACCCCTGTCTCCGACCCCGACACCCACCTGTCCGCCTTGCATTCCCATCGTGGTCAGCTATCACTATGCGGCAGACGACACCGCTGGGAATTGTTATGACGGGGACGGCCGGATGGATGCCGGGGAGGAAATCGACTGGACAGTCGAATTTTTCAACGGATACGAATCATCCTGCGAAGCGGAGGATTGCTATAGTGATATCATAGTTGATAATCCCGAGATAAAGATCATTCCCGATCATGTCGAGCTGGGATATATCGCTTTATATCAATCGAAAATTTTTATATTTCGGGTTTCAGTCGGGGATGTGGAGTGTGCCGAGAAAGTGACCTTCACTTTTCAAAATTCCTCGCTTTACTGCGGAAGCTGGATGCGTGATACTTCCGAAATTACCTGGGATCTCGAAATCGACGTCTCCGGTTCGGACTGGACCTGCGACGACAAACCCTGCGGATCCCAGCCATCAAGCGAAGCCGGAATGCAGTTGATCCTGGAAGACACCGGCCTGGTGCCGGGCGACGATTTCCACCTGCACTATTACATCTATAACGCATCGGATCAGCCGTTCTGCGGTGATATATGGATTCTGCTGGATGTGTACGGCCGATACTGGTTCTACCCGGGATGGGTGAGCAGTTCGGACGGCATCGATTTCCTGCCGGGATTGGAAATCGGACCGCAGAGCAGTCACCATGAAACCGTCCTGGATTTCATGTGGCCCGTCGTGTCGGGATCGGCAACAGGGTTGTACTTTTACGGAGCTCTCTTCAAGGCCGGTTCGTTCGATCCGGCCGGTGAAATCAGGTCCATCGAATGGGGTTTCTCGGATCATCCGTAAAACTGGGGAAATCCTTTCGGCTCATCAATACGGCTGATGATTTTGATAATCGATCCCGGTGACGGACCCCTTGAAATATCCGAACTCGCTGTGTTTCAGATTCCATTTTGCTTCGAATTCCAGCGGGATCAGAATCCCGTTCAATTCCCGGTATTTGGCGAAAGACATGCTCCAGTTCTCCAGAACCGGCTTCCCTTCCGCCACCCGGTAACTCACACCCGCCACATCGGTCAGCTCGTTTTCTGGATTGAAATACAGAAACAGCGAACTTTCCATTCCGCCGAATTTGATAATGGCTTTTGCGGACCGGTGGTCGAGGGATTCCCAGCGGATATTGTCGGACATGAATGCGCTGGGATACCAGACCATTTCACCCAGGAACCGGGTCAGGCATCTCCGTGAGATATCCGCGCCGGTGGCGTGCGCCTGAGTGATCATCGGTTGTTTCTTGATGAAAACTTCGCCTTTGCCGCGGATAAAGCGGTCTTTGGCGTATATCGACATGAACCGCCTGGGTTGAATCGAACCGTGCCAGATGAATCCCGGTGGATTCACGCAGATGTACTGCTCGCTCTTGAACGGTCTCCAGTTGTGTGTTTCCAGAACCCGGAAAAAACCCTCCTGCTGCAGCCGGACGATCTGAATTTTCCGGATTTCCGGAATCCCGGTCTGTTTCAGATATTCCCCGACCGGATCCGGCAATGAAACGAAATCATCCGGACCGACGGTGGACGCCCCCGCGGGTTTTCGAGACAGTTTGAACAATTCGGCAACTTCTCCCCGTATGTTCGCCATGATCGGAATTACCTCCTCTTTCAATTCGGGATCATGTTTGAATCGTTCAATATTGTACCCTGTCTCAATGCTTGATTACAAGCAATCGGTTTCCCCGCCACTTCAGATTGCGGGACAACACATCTGCGAACAGGCGGTGCGTCGCGGGATCGGGATGAGAATCGCAGGGATGCACATGATAATCGGTGATCGAATCGAAATCGATCAGTGGAAGGATGTCGATAACCGGGATGTCATGCAGCCGGCATTGATGCAGGAAATATTCCCGGATATCGGTCTGGGTCAATGCATTTTTCTGCAGAATGGGCATGATCAGGGCGAGAATCTGAATACCCGCCCCGCGTGCGGTTTGAACCAGTTTGTTCACGTAGGGTGTCAACGCTTCAAAATCATACTGTTTCATCGGCGGGGCCAGCAGATAGTTTGTTTTTCGCTTGAACACGAACCGGGCCAGGTGGCTGTGCCGGAGTATTATATCCTGGAGATTCCGGGAACCGGCCGGTTTCATCAGAACCAGCGGATTCGTACCGGTGGCGTCGGCCGAAGTAAGCATTCCCTGCAAATTGACCTCGAATGTCATCCGGATCAGCGCATCATTGATATTGATTCCCCAGATGAGAATGTCCGGATTCAGGGCAACACCGCGGTGTTGAAACCAGCTGATTTCCTGGACCATGTTGTACCCCGGTACGCCCGCGTTAATCGTTTCGACATTTGTTCCGGCGGGAGCAGTCCTGCGGAGATCCCGGCCCAGGGCTTCGATATAGGTATCCTCCTCTCTCACCCCGATCCCCATCGTGTAAGAATCTCCGATGGCAACGATCCGCACGGTATCCACCCGTTTTTCCACCGTGATCTCCGCACCTCTCAACCCGTAACCGTTGATCCGCACCGGCACAACCAGGGGCGGACGGAAGGGCCCGGGCGGGCCGTACCGGTACTCGCAGGAGCTTTGGGGAACAAACTCATATACCACATCCGGAACGGACGACGACCGGAACATGAACGGAATTCCCTCGAGCCCCAGAGGCTGGAAGAAAAACAGCCGGGTGCCCAGTTCCAGAACAACCAGCACAACGGCCATGCTCAATATTGAAATAGCCGGACGGGCGATAATTTGCTTCAATGCGGAGGCACCTCGACGGGGGAAAAACGTGTGACTCCGCCCATATTAAACACCCCACCCGAATCAAGTCAATTCAGGCATGCGGATTCGGGAACCGGTTCCGTCACGCTGCTCTTCAGAAATGTCGCACCGGTGCACAACTCTTGCACTGCGACACGCACCGTTGTATGTTTTGACCGAATCCGGGTACGGGTTGGCTGCCGAGGAGAACCTGCATGTTCATCAAAATACATCCACCGACGTATTTGTTCATTGCGCTGATTCTCATGGTTATCGCCCATTTTTTTCTGCCTTCGGCCCGGTTGATCGTATTTCCATGGACCCTGATCGGAGCCTTGCCGCTGGCCGCTGGAATCCTGCTCAATCTGATCGCCGACAAACTGCTTAAAGAATGCCGAACCACAGTCAAGCCGAATGAAAATCCCACCGCCATGATCACAGGGAGCGTTTACCGGGTGTGCCGGCATCCCATGTATCTGGGAATGCTGCTGATTCTGCTGGGGCTCGGGATCCTCCTGGGGACGCTGACCCCGTTCGCCGTGGTGATCCTGTTCACCATCGCCATGGAAACCGTCTTCATCCGGCATGAAGAACAAGTGATGGCCGATGTGTTCAAAGACGAATGGACCGATTATCGTAACAAAGTGCGCCGCTGGATCTGAGTGAATGGATATTCTTATTTCCGGAGCTTCTGGATACATCGGATCCCATATCGCATCCCGGCTGGCCGCCCGGGAACACCGAATCCGTTCATTGACCCGGAAACCGGCCGCTTCCCATGATATTGCCTGGAACCCATCCCGCGGTTCAATCCAGTCCGAAGACTTGAAATGCATCCATGCTGTGATTCACCTGGCGGGAGAAAACATCGGATCGGGATTGTGGACCCGGGAAAAAAGGGAAAGAATCCTGGAAAGCCGGCTCCAGGGTACTCGGCTGATCGCCCGGACCTGCGCTGCCCTCAATCCGCCGCCCCGCGTTCTTTTGTCGGCATCCGCTGTCGGATTCTACGGCGATCGTGGAGATGCCTTGCTGGATGAGCGGGAACCGCCCGGAGATGGTTTCCTGGCGGAGGTGTGTGCCGCCTGGGAGCAGGCCGCTCAACCGGCGGCACAGGCGGGTATCCGGCTGGTGCAGATGCGGTTCGGACTGGTCCTCAGTCCGGACGGCGGATTTTTCCGGAAGATGACCGGACCGATCAGATGGGGATTCGGGACGGTTATCGGGTCCGGAAACCAATATATGAGCTGGATATCCATGCTTGACCTGGTGCGCGCCGTCCGGTTCCTTCTGGATTCCGAAACGATATCGGGCCCGGTAAATCTGACCACCCCTGGTCCCGTAACCAACCGGGAATTCACCCGTATGACGGCCGACAGCCTGAATCGCCCGGTTTTGTTCAGGCTGCCCGCGTTCCTGCCCAGGATGGTTTCAAAAACCATGGCCGACAATCTTCTTTTATCGAGTATTCGGGCGTTGCCGTACCGGCTGCTGGAAGCTGATTTTACGTTCTCAGATCCGGATCTAAAGACGTTCCTGATTCACTGCAAATCCAATCAATCCGGCTAAAAATACTCGATCCCGAACCGGGAACCGGTTCCCCGGACCCGGATAAACGGCAGCGGCAACCCCGGCAGCAGTTCCGGCTTGATGAACCCCATCGGCAATGCTTTAAGCCCTGGAACATAATGATAACTCAGCAGGTATTCCCCATCCTCCGATTGAGCCTGATCCACGGCCAGCCGGTTGAAATCGGCCCTGACCTTCCCGGAACCGTTCAGGATGTAGCTGTGTGACCGCGCCAGCCGGTAAGTCACGAAATCACCCAGCACTTCCTCCCGGACGATACCCGAAGGAAGATCATCGAAAAACAGCCGGCTCCGGTCCGACCAGCAGATCACCCATCCCAGATTGTATGCATTTGCGATCGCTTCAAATTCCTCCGGCAGATACCGTTCGATGGGACGCCCCAGCAGCACACCCTCATGATAATCGACGATATGGGACTTGATGAACATGTACGGCCACGGTCCCCCGATCAGCTGGCGTCCGGTCCTCAACGGCACCAGACCGGGATAGTAAATACCAAAATACCGGTGCCCGCTCAACGTTCCGGAATCCTCCATCAAAATCCGCGCGGAATCGTCAGTGCGACTCCGTATCCAGTTTTCAAGCTGTTTCAGAACCGGCGGCATGGTCGAACTCAGAAGCCTGCCGCCGGGTGGAACATCCGGATGGGTTGTGAATATCGATGGTATTGCCGGCAGCAGGAGCAGAACGGCCAGAAAAACGGACAAGTTCCGTCTCGAAGCGTTCCCGGCAAAAGTGAAAATCCACTTGATTCCATACCCGGCAATCGGCAGAACCGCCCAATGGGCGGCAACCATGAACCGGACAGGCTGAAGGCGCGCCGTTACCTGTGCAAACGATCCGAATCCGGCCAGTCCCAGAAACAACAGGGGTCCCGCCGCCAGGGCTGCCGCCCGCCCGATGTTCCGTTCGGTCATCAGGACCAGCACCCCGGCCACTCCCATGACGTAAGCGGCCACAAGCCAGACATGTTCCGGTGAGCTGAAATATTTGACCAGAAAACGGGGATCGGTATTCTGCAGGGTGAATATATGTGCGCTGGAAGTGAGTTGATCCAGATTCCGTATGAAAGGCGCTAACCAACCCAGATTGACGGCGATTACAAGCGCCAGAACGCCCAAAATGAAAATCCAGAATTTTCGGTTGCGGATAACCGGCATCCAGAGCAGGCCGATTACCCCCGGTAAAAGCAGCAGTGGTGTCAGGGCATGGATCAGAAACGCACCGGCGGTTCCCAGGCCGGTCCAGATCCAACGGAACCGGTGTTTGTCCGGATCAAAACAGAGAATGGACAGGCCAACGGGAACAGCCGCCGAGGAAGCAATCACGAACGAAAGCAAACCCCAGTGTACCATGGTCAGCGGTTCAGCGCTCCAGAATACGGAAACGTAAAACAGCGCACCTGTCAGCGACGCCGCCCGCGCAAATCCGGTGACCCGGCAGGCTGCATACCCCATCAACGGAATAATCAGCAGAGAAACCGGGATGAACAGGTTGAACGCGCAGCCTCTGCCAAGCAGTGATTCGAGCGCGAAGACGAACAGCGCCCAACCCTTGGAATCCACATTGAAAAGGTTGGCCTTGAGATACCCGCCCATGAAATAAGGGTCGTACCCGTGCCAGCGGGCATCCCCGAGGAACGCCGTGGTGGCGTTGATCTGCTGAAAATGCAGAGAATAATCGTATGTCAGCACCGGATCGGAATACCAAACATGTTCCGGCGATATCAGGACAGTGAAAACACCTGCCAGATGGAACGCACAGATTGCCATAAGACCCAATGCAGTCATCAGGCGGGCAATTCTCCCGTCGTCCGGACCCGTTACCGTCATGAATCACTGTATCCCATTCACCCGTTTAAATTAGCACAGGACGATCGTTTTACCTACCGTATTTTCAGTGCGGGTGATAACTTATCTTGACAAATCAATGAACATGCCGCATCGTGCGTTGCATGAAAATACCGCTTCTTTCCCGGATTTCCTCCGTCATTTTCCGGCTGAATCTCGCAGTCATTCTCCTGCTGGTGCCGATATTGTCCAACGCCTGTTTTTACCGTGACCGGTCGGATAGACCAAACATCGTGATCATTCTAATCGACGCCCTGAGACGGGACCATACCGGTGTATATGGCTGCCCTCTCGGCACCACACCGGAACTAGACCGGTTCGCCCGAACCGCTCTGACCGTTCCCGACGTTATATCTCAGTGTTCCTGGACATCCCCCTCCGTGGCCTCTCTATTTACAATGCTGTACCCATCCGTTCACGGGGTGATTTCATTTTCTCAAACCGGTCAGTTTACGGCAGCCGATATTCTGGATCCCGGTCTCACGACAATTGCGGAAATCGCCAAGAACGCCGGTTATGATACCGCGGCGTTCGTGGCCAACAAATGGATCGCCAGAGAATGCGGTTTCCACCAGGGTTTCGATGTCTTCCACCCGCTCGATCCGGTTTTCAAACCCCGGGCGGACAGCCTGAACCGGTATGCCGGGGCCTGGCTTTCAGGTGATCGGTCCCGTCCCTTTTTCATCTTTCTTCATTACATGGATGTGCACGGCCCCTACAATCCGCCCGGGCCCTTCGACCGGATATTCACCTCCGATCACAACCGGAAATTGACCGAAGCGGAGCAAAACCGGTTGAAATATTTATCCGCCGGACCCGGAATCACGGACCTGAATTTTTACATCGATCGATACAACGGCGAAATCCGGTACGCCGACCGTTACATCGGCAACCTGCTCCGTCTGTTGCAGCATGAGGATTTATACGGCGACAGCATCGTTGTGATCACGTCCGATCACGGAGAAGCTTTCTTTGAGCACGGGCACTGCGATCACGGCTGGACCCTTTACAACGAGGAAATCGAGGTGCCGTTCCTGATCCGGTTTCCCCAAAGGGTACATTGCCCGGAAATACCGGATGTTCCGGTTGAATTGAAGGATATGATCCGACTGGTGTTCCATGCGGCCGGAATCGCGCATCCCGCTCTGCACAAACCGCTGATATCCGGACCGGTGTTCACCATGGAACTGTCTGAAACGGTCAAGGACCCGCCCAAACGGGCAGTCATCCACCAGGGATACAAGGGGATATGCCCGGTTTCGGAAGGAAAAATAGCGGAATTGTTCGACCGCCGCTCCGACCCGGGGGAACAGATCAACCGCCTGGAATGCGAACCTGCGGTCCGGAACGCGCTCGGGGAGCTGATGGCAGGCCATCTGGAACAGACGGAAAAACAGCGCAGATTACTGGGTATCGAACCGCTCCGGATGGCCCCAATCAATCCTCGGCAGCGGGAACAACTCAAATCACTGGGGTACCTCGATTAAGCCTGCTCCTTCAGAAATGAGCGGATAACTTCCCTGAATTGATCCGGCATGTCCGCATTGATCGAATGCCCGGCATCCTCGAAAATCTCCAGACGGGCGTTGGGCAAACCGTCCCGAAGTTCCCCCGCGAATTTCAAAGGGGTTATCCAGTCGTGCCGTCCGGTCATGATCAGAGTCTTGACGCGGATATCCTTCAATCTGGCCCGAATATCATACTCCGGAAACGCATGCTGGAAAAAAGCATTATGCGTCAAATGGCGGAACCGCTTCTGTTCAAAGAGTTTTCTGGCTTTTCCCGGAGTGTATTTCCGGGAATAAAGAGGATATATCCTGGCGAAATGCTCCTTCAAGTCATCGTCACTCTTCATGTGGCCGTAGAACAGATTTTCGAGCATGGACCGGGATACACCCGGCAAACCGGCGGCCAGGGCGTTCTCAAACGCATACTCCTGCAATGCACTGGAAGCGGCTGTCCCGCGCAGTATCATATGGGTCAGGTTATCCGGATAGACCAGCGCATATTCCATGGCCAGCATCCCGCCGTAAGATCCACCTGAAAGCGCCATCCGGCCGATGCCCAAATGCCTGCGAAGGGATTCGGTGTCCTCCACAATCTGCCGGTGGGTGTAAGTGGATGGATTGGCATCGTCAGATTGCCCGTTCCCCCGCTGATCGAAATAAACAAACGTGAATTCATCCTCCAGCAGCTTGAACATCCGTTTGTTGTCGCCGCCGTCCCCGATTCCCGGGCCTCCGTGAAGCGTCATAACCACCGGGATACCTTTGCCTGACACTTCATAATATAATTGCACGCCGTTGATTCGAGCAAACATGGTCATCCTCCGTCGTCCGGGAAGTACATCGGCTTTTTATTCGTATGCGAAATGGCAAAAATCATATTGCCCGACGATCTCGAAACCTCCGGGCGCGGTCAACAGAGCCCAAAAGATCATATTCTCGATTCCAATTCCGATTTCAGGCCAGTCGAATTCCATAATGATTTCGTCGGGAAAAGTCGTCTGACCGGGAATGATCCGGAATTTCCCGTTGATTTCATCTGTCCAGTCCGGCCAGAACCAGAATGCATTGTCCAGTTCGAAAATGATGTATTCCATGACGAATATGCCGGAAATCGGATTGGTGATTGTCGTGGTCAGAAGCAGGTGATCTCCGGCATGATAAATCTCCCGATTGGATTGAATCCGGATACTGGGCCGGTCTGCGGGAGGCGGCGGCGTCTGGGTCGGGGGTCCGGCGGTCGGCGTCTGGGTCGGGGGGATCCACGGCGGCAGGGTATAGGTCGCAGTTGGAGTTGGAACCGTTCCGGTGGGTGTCGGCGGTGCCGAGGTCGGTGGCGGCCGGGTAGGCGTGACGGTGGGCGGTACCGGTGTCCGGGTTGGTTCGGGAGTCGCCGGGTCATCGCCGAAATCCTCCACATCAAAATCCCAGTTCCCGAGAAAAAACACACCCGATGGATCGGTTCCCGAAGATCTGAACCGGACGATCCAGCCCGCCTCGGATGCATACCACACGGTTTCCGGCAGACTCTGGTGCGCATGACCGATCCGGACAGCTTCCACTCCGTTGACCTGCTCGATGGCCTCCGCCAGAGCCGACCGGGACAACAGCATCGATTCGTCGAACACCTGAATATCCTCCAGCATGCTGAACAGATCGACGAACAACCGGTATTCACCCGACCGGGATACGGTGGACGCGTCCATCCACGTATCGCCCACCTCAAATGGAAATCTGACCAGTTTCCGGCCCGGGTTCCATGTCATGGTCAAATCGATGCTGATCGTCCCGATGTCTTCCCAGTCATTCCCCTGCAGGCCCTCGATGATCCCTTCGAAAGACCGGCTCCAGGACAGAAGATCAAATGTTTCCGCATCCATCCGGACTTCGCCGGAAACTTCCGAATCCTTGATTCGAACCGAGAGATTCAGCGGGAACGGACCCTGGATGTGGACGATTCCATCGCCGTACAGAAGTCCTCTGTATGTCAGTACATGCACGTCCCTGGATCCTGATCGATCCGGTTGAATTGCGGCCTTTTCAGTACCGGATACCGAGTAGCGGCAGTTGGATTCGGTGAAATTCAACTCTGCGGGGATCTCACCGTTCAGATCCGCTGTCCAGGAGGTGTTCAGGTCCCACCACTTTCCGGGTGCCCATTGGGGGATATCGAATGCTTCAAGGCGGGGAGTGATTACATGCAGCAACATGAGAATTCCGCTGGAAACCCGGAAACGCATAAGGCACCTAACTTTCTTCATACCCCCATTCGGCAACCCCGTAATCACCCACCAGAATGCCCGTAACTGGATCGATCAGGGCCGCCCAGAACCGCAACCCGGATGCGCTGCCGGCCACCTCCGGCCAGGTGAATTCGATGATCATTTCATTGGGATAATAACCGCCGGCATCAAGCAAGCGAACATCGAAATCGACATCCGTCGACCAGCTCGGCCAGAACCAATAGCTTCCGTAAACATCCAATAGAACATACTGATGAACCAGAATCTCCGATCCGGGATTGATGATCGTTGTGGTGCACCGGAACAACTCGCCGCGGTGATAGATGGGGAGATTGGTGGTGATGGTGATGCCGAGATCGCCGGGAACCGGCGTTTCGGTCGGAGCGGTCGGAGCGGTCGGGGTGCCGGTTGGCGGTAAAGTGGGTGTGGGTTGGGCCGGCGTGAATGTGGGATCCCCGGGAGGGGTTGTGGGTGTGGGCGGTACGGAAGTGTAAGTGGGGATCGAGGTGGATGTGGGGACGGCCGAGGATGTGGGAACGGGTGTCGATGTGGGAGGTGGCGGTACGGTCGGAGCGGGGCCGACATAATAACCCGTGAGATTCCGGATCATGGAATCAAGTTGCGTCCCGCTCCCCGAACCGAGATTATGGAGCTCCTCCCGGGCACTGTTTCGGGCCTGAGCGGAATAGTTGTTGCTCAGATACCCGTCCGATGCGGTCTCATCCCCGTCAACACGGTATGTCCACAAACCGTTGACCGTCTCCATTCCGGTAACCGTCATGTCGAAATAAAACACCTGTGTCTCGTCGAAATCATCTTCTTCATGAAACGGTTCTCCATATATCTCGGCATCCACGACATAATGCCCGTAAGTGAAGAAGGTGATATCCAGATCCCAGGCATTTCCAACTTCCACCGGGAAATGCACCTCATCCTTGGCCGGCTCGTATTCCTCGTTCATATCCAGCGAGATCGTCCCGATGTTTTGCCAGAACATTAGCTGCGCCCACAGATTCCCGTCCACATGACGAGAAAAATACACCGTTGCCAGCGTGTCGACATCAACCCACCATTCGCCGTTCATCACGCCGTTTCGGATCTCGATATTGATGTCCAGCGGTGCCGGATCGGTGATGTGCGCAATTCCTTCCCCGAAGATCGAACCCGAAAACACCAGGCGATACACGTCATAGGTCAATCCGGAGCCTTTCACCAGAGTTCGGGTGGTGATTTCCTGCAGATGATACCGGATGTCCGTATCCGTCAGGACAATATCGAAATACTGCCCGCTGGTTTCATCTTCCATGTGAAGATCCGTGGTGCTGGAATAATCCCACCAGAACCCCACCGACCAATCCGGCAGATGATCTTCGGCCAGCACCGCCTGAGTGTAAAAGCAAACCATCATGACAGCACCGGCACCAAGAATTTTGACCGCAACCCTTGAAAAGCTCATAACCACCCTCCCGACTTTTCTTCAAGATTTATACCAACAGCCTAGATTTACAAAAAATATCATCTCCCTGCCGGTGTTTCCAGGACCAAATCATTTAAATGAACCATATTTCATCCTGATCGATACATCCGGAAAGAACTTCCGTGACGGTATCCCATGCGCTGCATACAGGCTTTCAAGGCGCGAATCATGCGTCACCATGCAAAATTTGCAGCCGATGATGCAGAGGGGATAAAAAAAAGACGCGGCAGATGCCGCGTCTTCGGCTGCGATCCGCCGGTCAATCAGGATAGATCACAAAATAGGGCCAGGGCGCGCTTTTCTGACCCTGGATATCGGAGGCGATGATGTTCAATTCGTAAGTTCCGGGAGTCAGCATGTCCGGACCGATTTCAGCGGTATATCCGTAGATGCCGTCACCTGCGGCAAAATCCCGGTGCTGCCCGTCATCTTCGAGCATGACGCCGGTGGGAATGGGTCCATAGAAGAGTTCTACCGACTGGACCTGATATCCCGATGTCCCGGGGGCCGCCGCTGCCAGGATGACCAGCGTGCCGCCATTCGTCGCAGTCAGACGGGTATCCATGAAACCGGCATACAGAATGGATGGCCCCGAACTCGGGCCGGCACCTTCGGACCGGCCGGCCGGTCCCCAGCCCGGCGGCATCGCCGCATCATCTCCAGCCACCGTCAGGTACGGCCAGATATCACTTTCTTTGCCCTGTGCATCGGTAGCTTTCAGCTCCAGCATCCACCTGTCGGGAATCATGCCGGGCGGAATCTGGGCCTGGAATCCCCAGATCCCGTCACCGGCCGAACCGTCCCCGTGCATGCCGTCGTCATGGAGATCGAGACCGGTCGACCAGCCCTGGTAGACCACCTCCACACCCTCCAGATCTCCCCCGTGATCCACAACCCAGGCCAGGAACTGCATTGTTCCGCCGGCTGACGCGGTTACTCTCAGATTACCGTAACCACCCATCCAGATACGTGGAGCCGGATTGACTGTGGTGAATGAAAACGGTACGGGCTCCATGACATTGGGCGGAATATGGAGATCCCGACCGCGGATCACTCCGGAAACCGGCACGTTATATGGCCAGCCGCCTTCCGGCAGGAACGTGCAGGAATATCCCTTCCGGTAGATGTGAAATTTCTCCTGTATATCCGGCGTGTAGACGATGCCGTCAATCTCGATCTCTATGGAATCCGGATCCACATGCGTCTGCCCGTCATCCAGGATCTCGAATGTCAGCGGTGTCAGGTTGTCGACATCAGCGGCTCCCGCACCCGGAGACAGATCTTGCACATAGGGCGCATAGTGATCCGATTCGATCTGGAAAGAATAGACCAGCGGCGGATCGATGGAATGGGGCGGGTAGCAGTTGTCTGCGGCTGTGAAATGCACCTCCACGGTTGAATCGAAATTAAAAATGCCCAGATTGTTATGGGTGACCCTGTACCCCTTGTAGATCGGTTCCAGCTCCAGTTGAACCGCAAATCCGCCGATCCACATCCGGATACTCTCCGGATCAACGCCTTCCTCGGGATCGTAGACTTCGAGCGTGATGTCGGTGTAAGCGTTGACTCCGGTTTGATTGGGAGCTGGATTGTGGTTCCGGGTCCGGGGTGGATAGGTCGGATAGGGTGTGGGAGTGGAAGTGGGCGGGCGGGCGGTGGGAGTGGGTCTGGGTGTCCCGGTACTGGACGGCGGGGAAGCCGTGGGAGTGGGTTTCAAACCGAATCCGAAAGCCTTCACGACATTTCCCGTATCCACAGCGATCACTTCACCCCGGTTGCTGAATCCGGCGGCACGCACTACCGGCTGATCGAAGGGTGCCGTCCATCTGATTTCACCTTCCGCCGAACACGCAACCAGACCGTTTTCGGGATTGCCGAAGTATAAATTCCCGAATCCGTCGGCAACTGCAGGGCCGCCGCCATATTCAATGCCGGTCTTGACCCACTGGGGCGTGCCTTCGGTATTGAGAGCGACCATGGTTCCGGATGTATCGAATACTGAAATGAAAACCACCTGCTGCTCAAATAACACCAGCGGTCCGGCGGGGGCCTTGTTGACGATATACTCCCATCGGAACGAACCGCCGGGATTCAGGCTGATGATCCTGCCGGCGGCAGTGACCCAGTAGGTGTTCCCATCCGCATCCTGGGACGGGCCGAACTGGAGCTCGTTTCCCAGATCCACATCCCAGTTGAATGCGCCCTGGACAACGCTGCGTGACCTGGCAAATCCGTCCTGGGTTCCGAACACGACGAACAGTTCATCCGGTGTCAGAACGGCACCACATTGCACCGGGCTGCCCACATCGATTGTCCAGCGCATTCCGCCGGATGCCCCGATGCTCATGAAATTGCCTTCTTCCGAACCAACATATACATGACCCTGGGAATCCGATATCAGATCCGATTCGATGGTCTGGACGGTGGGATACGCCCAATCTTCCTCGCCCAGGCAGTTGTAAGCCCTGAAAGTGCCCTCTGAATCCACCGCCACCACTCCGCCGGTTATCCGCGTCAGGGGTTCACCGACGAAATTGTATTCATCCCCGGCCGACCACCCGGGCGAACCATCCTTGAACAGCATCTTCACGCCCGTCTCGGTCGACATGAACACACGCCCCTCCTTGTCCAGAACAGGCGATGAATGGAGCTGCTCGCTGAATGCAACTCCCCAGACCAATTTCTGGGCGTTGGGACCGGCGAAACTGCCGGCTCCCGTCCGGGATGCGTCATGCCGGTACATCGGCCAGGGATCTTCGGTCGAATCGGTGTCCCACTGGAACAGGAAGGAGTGGGCGTTCATGGTGTATCCTTCCATATCGAAAATCAGCTCCGACCTTCCATCACCGTTGAAATCATAAGAAATCACATCTTCACCGAACTGACCGACCCCGACCTGATCCACTTCCGCATAAACATCGTCGGAAACCGATTCGAAGATGTGACCGTTCCCGTCATTGCCGTAGACAACCAACTGGTGCGTTGCATCTCCCTTCAGATCCGCAACCGCGATATCTTCACCGCCGAATGCGAGATTTGTCGTCGGCGCATATTGATCGACCGCATAGGATTCCCAGACCTGGATGCTGCTGGAAACGATCACGAAAATCTCGGGCTTCCCGTCATTGTCCACGTCGCCGGCGGTCAAATTGTAATGCGAACCCTGATCGTTGGTATATTCTTCCGTTCTCTCGCCGGACGCCGCATAAGAAAAAATGAAAAGTCCGTCATACCGGGTAGTGGCTGCGACCTCGAGCTGCCCGTCATTGTCGAAATCCATGATCTCCAGTTCGACGAAATCCCGGGTATCCATATCCACCGGTTCCAGGACATTGTCGGCGGGGCATTTATAAACATTCAGACCGTAACATGCCACAATCAGTTCCTTGAATCCGTCCGCATCGATATCCCGGATTGCCGCCGATCCCCTCGTGTTTGTGTCGATCGGGAATACATCCACCAGGATCTGGGGAAATCCTCCCGGAGTCTCGGCTTCGTACCATGTCAACTGATATCCGTCCTGGATGAAAAGATCCCCCTTGCCGTCATCGTCGATATCCCCGGCTGCAACGGGATATATCCCCAGCTGTTCCGACCGGAATACCTCGGCATAGCGGTTCTGTCCCTGATGCTCGTATGCGCTGATCCAGCTGTGGGTCTGATCGGTATGTCGGACCCACCTCTCGACGATTCCGTCTCCGTCGGTATCCCCGATGCAGAAATCGCGGTAATCGACTTCGTCGGCAATGGGAAACGCCGCCACCGCAACAAGAGGATACACCTCCCTGCCCATGAACCGGTCAATCAATTGAAACAGGGACGGCATCCGGAAATCATATCCGGAACTGACGGCAACCAGCACCAGGGAAATCAATGCGGAACTGACAATAAAAGCAATCTCCGACTTTTTCATGATCATCTCCTCTCCTGACGCATCCGGAGCGTTCGAGCGAAAAAATCACTCCCACCTCATTCAGCTTGATAGGATGCGGCAGATCAGGTCTTTTGTGCATGATAACATTTTTTTTGATGTTGACCTAAAGACGCATCCGCCGGCCATCCGGCATCTACGGGAAATCGGCTTCGAAAATATGCTTTTCGCTTGAATTTCAATTCCGATGCCTGTATTGGTTTGGCAGCAGGAGCAATCCTGTATGTTCAACGCGCCGGTCTTGATCTCAACATTTAACAAGGAGGAATCATGAGTTTCATAGATACAGTCAATCGGGAATATGAGAAAATGGTCGGAGAAACCGATCCGGTGGCCCAATTGAAGATTCTGACCGAAAAGATGTGGGAAAAAGGGATGTTCATGGAAATGCACGGCAAGAAACATCCATTCCCGACTTTTCTGAAACCCTATTTTGTGGATATGAGGCACCGGGATCTGATTTCCAGGCATACCCGAAATATCATCCGGGGAGTTGAAAAGGTGGGGAAACTTTTCCTGGACGGGTACAATTTCGAGGGACTGGTGCACCAGGAGGGCCTCATTGCCGAGTTGTCCCGCGTGGATCCAGTCTATCCGAGTTTTCAGGTCATGGTCCGGCTGGACTGCTTTTATCATCCGGAATCCGGCGAGATGAAATTCCTGGAATTCAACTGCGGTGATCCGAGCGGGATGGGGTGGCACGACGCCATGCTGGACATCTTCATGGCCATGCCGGCCATAAAGAAGCTGTGCGAACGCTTTGATGTGCATACCGACCATCTCCTGGAATCCCATCTGAATGCCATGTTGAAAAAGTACCGCGAGTTCTGTGAGGTCAAAGGCTTTCCGGCCAAGGAGAACCCGGTCTTCGCGATCGTCTGCTGGAAGGAATCCACCATTATTACCGACGTCCTGGAGATTGTGGAAACCTACAAGCGCAGGGGATATACAGCGGTCTTTGCGGATCCGGCCGATTTCAAATATGACGGTGAACATGTCACCGTCAACGGCACATTGATCGACGCCGTGTACCGGGATGCCATCGACGATTTCATCAAACCCGAATTCTGGCCGCACTGCCAGGATATCATCTCAGCCTACCGGGACGGCAATATCTGTTTCGTCAATCCGGTGCGTGCCGCAACCGGAGATTTCAAAACGCTTCCGGCCATCATGAGCGATGAGAAGTACCGGAAGCTGTTCACCGAGGAGGAATGGCAGACCATGCTGGAAACCGTACCCTGGACACGCTTGATCCGGCCAGGTGAAAAAGTGAATTACATGGGTGAAACCGCCGAGATCACCGAACTGATGAAAGGGAACAAGGACGCTTTCGTTCTGAAACCAAACGTCGGATATGGCGGTTTCGGTATCTTCATCGGGTTGGATTGCAGCCAGAATGACTGGAACAATGCTGTGGACAAAGCTGCGCAACCGGGAGCCGACTGCGCCGTCCAGGAATTTGTCCGGATTCCTCTGGATACTTTCCCGGTGGTCGAAAACGATCAATACCTGGGGTTCCAGCCACGGAAAGTCAATATCAATTACTGGTCCCATGCCGGGGAGTTTGCCGGGGCGTTTCTGCGTGCCGCCGTCGGAAACATCATCAACGTGCACCAGGGAGGGGGACTGGTTCCCGTGTTTTTCCTCAGCGAAAAACACTGACCGTCAACGTAAAATCGATTTGCCGGCCGGAAGAACTCCGGATTTGCCGGCCGGCATCACGGGGTTTCGGATCCGGGCCCCGAAACCGATGCCCGGATCGGTAAAATATGAAGAAACTGCTGAGTTCGACTTTATGCAATACGAGTGATTTTTTCAAGTTGCATCAGAACATATATATTCTGATTCTGTCCCTGGGTATCGGCGTACTCGGCGGCTACGGCGCGATTATCTTCCGGTACCTGATCAACCTTGTTCAGACGATCTCCATCACCGGCGGGGAAAACATCATAGATGCGCTGCGAGCCACCCCGTGGTATATCCTGCTGGTCATCCCCATGCTGGGAGGATTTTTGGTAGGACCCCTGATATATTTTTTCGCCCGGGAAGCCAAAGGGCATGGCGTACCGGAGGTGATGGAAGCCGTTGCGTTGCGGGGCGGCCGCATCCGGTTCAGGGTCGTGATCGTGAAATGCCTGGCTTCCGCCATCACCATCGGTACCGGCGGTTCGGTGGGCCGGGAAGGACCGATCGTCCAGATCGGTTCCGCCATCGGTTCCGCCGTCGGCCAGTGGCTGTGTCTGACACCTCAGCGCATCAAAACCCTGGTCGCGTGCGGCGCTGCTGCGGGCATTGCCGCGACCTTTAATGCCCCGATCGCCGGCGTTCTGTTTTCCGTGGAAATCATCCTGGGTAATTTCGCCATCCACACCTTCAGCCCCATCGTGGTTTCCTCGGTCATCTCGACCGTAATATCTCATTACCATCTGGGGAATCATCCCGCATTTCATATCCCCCAGTACATGCTGAAAAGCGCCTGGGAACTGATCCTGTATCTGGCACTCGGAATCGTTATCGCCATCATCGGAATCCTGTTCATGCGAAGCGTCGAATGGCAGGAAAACTTCTTCTCGGGATTGAAACTGCCCGATTACCTGAAAACGCCGCTGGGCCTGCTGGGACTGGGAATCATGATTGTTTTCTTCCCGCACATCTACGGCAACGGATACGAAACCATCACTTTGACTCTGCACGGAAACCTGACCCTGCTGATGCTGCTGGCATTGATTCCAATTAAAATATTTGCAACATCCCTGACCCTTGGCGCCGGCGGATCGGGCGGGATCTTCGCACCATCTCTGTTCATCGGGGCAACGGCAGGTGGCGCTTTCGGGCATATTGCACACCGCCTGTTCCCCGGCGTGGCTGCATCCAGCGGCGCTTACGCGCTGGTCGGAATGGCTGCACTGGTGGGCGCCGTGACCCACGCGCCCGTAACCGCCATCATCATACTGTTCGAGCTGACGGGCGACTACAAAATCATCATTCCCCTCATGTTCTCCTGCATCATCGCCACCCTGATCACCTCCAGCCTTCAGAAGGATTCCATCTATACCGCCAAACTGAGCCGGAGAGGCGTCAATCTGAATGTGGGGCTTGAATCCACAATCATGAAGCGGAACCTGGTGCGGGATATCATGCAGGTGAACGTACGGACGATCGATCCCGACATGCCGTTCAGCAACCTGTTTAACTTCATGCTGAACAACCGGGGTGAACACCTGTACGTGGTGGGAATGGACCGTATTTATCTGGGAGAAGTCTGCTTTCACCATGTGTCCAAAATGCTTCAGAAAGAAGGCATCCACGCCAGACGACGGGCGATCGATGTCATGAACCACGCCTATCCGATCGTGAGTCCGGATGAATCGCTCATGCGGTGCGTACACCTGTTCGGTATGGCCGGCGTGGAGGAACTGCCGGTGGTTAACCCGGAAACACGGGAATTCATGGGCATCATCACCTATCGCGATCTTTTCAATCTCTATAACCGGGAAATATTACGGGAAGGATCGCTCGGATTGAAATTCGTGACGCGCTCGGAGGAGGAGCCGCGGAGCGATTATGTCAATATTCCGGAAGGCTATACCGTGGAATTGTGCCCGGTTGTCAACAGACTGGTGGGAGTCTCCGTCAAGGAATTGGATCTCCGCAACCGCTATGATGTCAATATCGTCGCCGTCCGGTCGGCAGCTGGAGGGGAGGGGGATTCCGAAATACCCGCTCCCGACAGAGTGCTGACACGACAGGATGTGCTGGTGGTGATCGGTCTGAAGGAAAACCTGAACCGCCTTCGCAGGGAACTGACCTGATCAGGACTTCGATTTCCGGGTCTCTCTGTCCAGTTCCCGGACATAGGTCATTCTGAGATTGGTGAGCGTTGCCGAAATCAGTGCTGATTCCTTTTCACTCAGATTGTTTCTGGTTTTGTTTTCCAGCATGGACAACATTTCGATGTTCATCTGAGCCATCTCCAGATCCTTTTCCACCTTTTCGGATCCAGGAGGGACTATCTTGCCCATGGCCATCATGGCCGCATTGGAAAGAGACAGAACCAGATTGTTAAAAAGCAGTTCGGGCCATTGTTCCCTGGATATATCTTTCAACATGTTTGCACCTCCTCAACGTCATGTGACTGCAAATGCGGCAATCCAGGATCAGATACCGATCCTGGGGCAGAGACCGGAGATGACGCAGCGGTCGCATCCGGGTTTCCGGGCGGTGCAGGTGCGCCGTCCGTGATGAATGATCAGGTGTGACGCCGGTGTCCACCGCTCTCGGGGCAACAACGATTTCAGCTCGATTTCGATCTTGTCGGGATTGGTTTCCCGGGTCAGGCCCATCCGGCCGGACAGGCGGATGACATGGGTATCCACCATGACCGCCGGTTGGGCATACGCGTTCGCCAGAACACAGTTGGCGGTTTTCCGCCCAACTCCCTCCAGCGCAATCAGCTCCGCCATGGTGTCCGGAACCCGGCCGCCATGAACATCAAGAAGCTCCCGGCAGCAGCTCTGGATGGATTTCGCCTTGTTGCGGAAAAATCCGGTCGACCGGATCTCATTCTCCAGCTCGACCCGATCGGCCTCCGCAAACGCCCGGACCGTGGGGTATTTTTTGAAAAGAGACGGCGTGACCATGTTCACCCGCGCATCCGTACACTGCGCCGACAGAATGGTGGCAACCAGACACTGTAACGGATTTGTGTAATCCAGAGCGGATCCGGCATCCGGTATCGCCTTCTCCAGCCGGTCGATGATTGCCGCCAGCCGGCGTTTCCTGGTTTCCCTGCTTTCCTTCATGTCCCCTCCTTAAGTGATGCTGGGTATTAACCGTATTTTAATTCCTGGATGGAGCCGTTACAATACGTCCATGACACCCGGCCCTGCACTTCCTTCGGACCGGAATCCCGCCGGGTTTGGGATCGGGATCGGTCTGGCACGGATTAAAACCTTTTTCGGTTTCGAACGTTCATCCCTCCCGGATGGGGTGTCGACCGGGGCGGAACGGGAGATTCCGGAACCGGATGGGTTGTCCGACGAAGCATTGATGATGCAGTTTTCCAGACAGGGCAGGCAGGATGCATTCGAAACCCTATATCGGCGATACCGAAGGCAGATATTCGGTTTTTTCATAAACGGCACCGGATGCCGGGAACTGGCTGAGGAACTGTACCAGGAGCTCTTCATGAAAATCATTCAACACGCTGGAAATTACAGACCCACGGCTGCGTTCCGGACATGGATCTTCGCCATCGCCCGGAATCAGCTGCGGGATGCATACAGGCGCGGCAGTGTCAGGCAGATCATGCAATCCCTCGATTCTTCGACTGCTGAAACCGCAAATTCCCCCGTGGAACCGCCGGCGGACAAGGCGTCCAATCCGCACCGCCGGATCCAGGATGCCGAAATCCGGAAAATCGTTCTGCAGACGCTTCGGGAACTGCCCCGGCACCAACGGGAAATGTTTTTGTTACGCGAATCGAACGGGTTGGATTTCAAGGATGCCGCACGGATGGCATTCTGCTCTGTCAATACCGCCAAAAGCCGCATGAGATACGCCCTGATGCGGCTCCGGGAAGCTTTCACGGAACACGGCATCAGGCCGGAAAGGTGATCAGTTCATGAGATGCCGGAAATATCAGAATATGATCATCGGCCGGATCTACGGAGAACTTTCCGGGTCCGGTGAATCCAAACTCTCAAAACATCTTCGTTCCTGTGCCCATTGCCGTGCAAAACTGGAACAACTGGAAACCGCCCGGAAAATGGCCCTTTCGAACCTTCAACCGGAAGATCCTCCCGATCACCTGGATCGCATCATCCTGGCTGCCGCACGCGATCAGACCCGCGCCCTGCGTAAACCGGAGCGGTTCATCCTGCTCAAACCCCTGCCGGCAGTCCTCGCCGTCACAGCCGTGATCCTCGCCTTCACGACACTCTACACCCGCCGCTACGGCGGAATCGACATGAAAAGCCATCTGGAAGAGACGAACCGGAATGGGCTTCAATCCCGGGCAGGCGAAACACATCCGGCGACCCGGTTCGATGCCGAACTGTCGGAGATCGAACCCAGGGGAATAATAACCGGGGATTCCGAAATTCTGTCCCCACCCGTTCCGGAAGGATTCTCCCGTCTGAAAAAAAAATCAATGCGGCAACCGGTTCCGGGAGGGCACCCGCCGCCTGCACCCTCCATGATGCAGGACAAAACCGTGGGAAGAACCGAAATGGAAAAGAGTTTAAACGTGTCGGATCTGATATCGAAGGCCGGGTACGATGAAGCATTCCGCTCTCAGGATCGAACCATCCCGGAAGATGACACAGCGGTTTCCGGTTTCGATACCGCCCCCATTATCCTGCAACGGACCGATCCCCCATACCCGGAAGAACTCAGGGGATCCGGCATTCAGGGAGCCGTCATCCTGGAGATCCTGGTCCTGGATACCGGAGAGACGGGCGCAGTGGAAATCTTACGATCGCTTCATCCCCGGTGCGACGAAGCGGCAGAAAAGGCCGTTCGAACATGGATTTTCCGCCCCGCACACGCTGATGGATACCCGGTCGAAGCAAAACTGTCCGTGGTGATCCAGTTCACCGATCCGGGTTGAATCGTGCCAGATCCTATTCCATCGTCTCCATCCGCCGGTCCAGATCCCGGTGAAGGCGGATCAATGCCTGTTCCACCTCAATCCGGCACAACTCCAGCCGCGACGGTTCGTCGCTTTCCGGAGGCGGAATCGCAGTGTCGGCATATTGGATCGTTACCCTGGTGAACGGCCACGGCAGATACATCCGGCTCCAGGATCCTCTGAATACCAATTTGGAACCGGAGTGGGCCGCTACCGGCATAATGGAAGCGCCTGTTTTCGATGCCAGCAGGGCAATTCCGGGTTTCGCCACATGCCGGGGACCTCTGGGCCCGTCGATCGTCACCACCGCGTCGTTCCCGGCAGATACCGCCCGGATCAGGCCGATCAATCCCCTGGCTCCCCCACGGGTGCTCGATCCCCGGAAAACACAATATCCGAAACGTTCCGCGGCATAGGCGATCTTGTCTCCGTCACCGGACAGACTGATCAGAATGTGCAGCCGCATCCCCCCGTGAGGACTCAATACCGCCAGATCATCCTCATGCCAGTAGGCGAAAATGAGCGGTTTACGGGTCGGAGGGCGCTCCCGGATCACCCGGTCATTGATGTAAACATACCGGAACGTCTTGCTGTACAGACGATACAGCCAATATGCCGTACCCGCCAAAAATCTGTCCATCCATTTCATCACGGGTTCAGTATATGGTTTCGACCTGCAAATTGAAATATCCCCGCCTGCTTCCGGAACCAACTAAGAGTCAAGAGCAGACTTGACCCCTCTCACTCGGGGACCGGCGAAACCGCAGCCGCACTGAACCGTGCTGCCGGTCCGCATACCCGGGTGTTCGCCCTGGATTGCAGCCGGCCCATGCTGAGCCGCCTGAAGCACAAGCCGGGCGCTGAAACTGTTTTTCCGGCTCAGGCGGACGCATCCGCCGTTCCGTTTCCGGATGACTGTTTCGACCTGATCACGATCTCCTTCGCCACCCGCAATCTGTACACATCCGAAGAGCATCTCATCGCCTGTCTGAATGAATTCCACAGGGTTCTGAAGGTCGGAATCTCGCATACCATTATCTGGCCCGGTCCATGATCTCCCATTTCCGCGCTTCAGTCACGATGGGGTCAAGTCTGCTCTTGACTCTTAGTTTTATAACTTATTATAAATAATAAATTTCATAAGAACAAATTTCGATAGAAAAACGGGATTGTGATCATATACCGGTGGTCAGGACATGCCGGGATGTATCTGCGTGTCATTCTCTCCGGTTTTCACTTGACAATCCAGCAGGGGATGGTTATGTTTGCCAGCGGCCTTCCTGCGGGAAGGTCGAATTTTCGGCGGAAAGGGAGGTGATGACGTCTGATCTACGTAAAAGTTGTCGACTCGAAACTGGACAAAGCCATTCGCGTACTGAAGAAAAAGATGGACAAGGAAGGCGTTACGTCAGATCTCAAAAAGAAACGCCATTTTGAGAAGCCGAGCGCCCGACGCCGTCGGAAACAGGCCGCCGCGATGCGGCGGAAAAGACGGGAGCAGGACAAAAGCTCCAATTATTAATCCGCTGTTTGCTCGAAATTCCGACATGAGAACCAGAGCACCTTAAGGTATGCCGGTTTCTTATATCACTTCGATGATTTCAACCGGAATCCATCCCGTGTATCCGTTGGCCAGAACGATTTCCACCCATCCGGACTGGTGTCGGATAATCCGGCATTCGTATCCGGCATTCATCGTAAAGACTTCGGCAAAATGATTTCCGGGTCCGTTCCGGGCGGTTTCGCCGGATTTCAGGATCACGCCCCATTCCCTGAAATGATTGTCGGCGATCCTGTCAGCAAGAAGGCATCCGGACAGCAAGAAAAACAGTCCCAGAATGCCGGACCATCTCAGAAATCTTCGCTTCAGGCGCCGTTGGGATGTTATCAGTCCCGCTGCCATGGTGGTCAATCCCGAAAGGTAAAACAGCAACGTGATCACCGTGATTTCCATATCCGAAACCCACTCCCGAGCAACTCCGGACAGGACTATGATGAAACCCGGTTCGACCGGTTCGATGGGTTTACCGGTCGTAGACCGGGCGAGTTCCAGGTTGGCGCGGATGTCACCATCCCGGGGATCGATCCGGAGGGCGCGTCGATAATACAGGATCGCTTCACCGATCGATCCCTGTTTCAGATGGCAGTTTCCCAGGTTGTAGTAAACCCTGGCATTCCGGCAGCCCTGCCGTTCAAGTGATCGATAAAGCGATCCGGCGGTCTGGTAATCGCCGGCTTCATAATGCCGGTTCGCGCGGGAAAACAATGCCTGGTAACTTTCATCTGCCCGGACCCGGGGGACCAGAACCATCATGATCAGAATCATCGCCGCCCGTTTCATTTCGACCCACACCTTCCGATTGCGGTTTTGACCGGTTTCAACTTGAGTTTTTCCAGCCTTCCAATCCATGTCTGACCGCCGGCCAGGAGATTCTCCACCTGCTCCATACCGGGTTCTCCGGGAGCGAACCGGGCGGTTTCGAGATCCTGCCAGAAGGTTTTGACGGCATCCATAATATCCCGGGGAACATTTCGTCGATCGAACTCGTCAAGCATTGATCCCAGAGTTAATCCGGTAGCCGGAAGATTGATCCGGTTTCCGATGTAGCTGGCGAATCCCCGGAAGATTTCATCCAGTGCCTGCCGGGCATCTCCTTTTTGAAGAGCTGTCCGGGCTGATTTGAAGTGTTCCTGGGATTCGCCCTTGGCCCGGAACGCCCGTGCATAGGCGATATCACCCATCATCTTTCTCCGATGCCGTCCGTACCAGAAAATCAGGGGTAGAGCCGGAACGGGCAGTCCGGTCAGCATGAAAACCCAGGGTTGCAGGTACGCCGGTTTGTAGGGATGGATATCGGTACCGGTTTTGATATAGCGGATTTCGTGTCCCAGCACTTGCAGACTCCCGTCCGCACCGGTTATCTGAGCAGTTCCGTGGTCCATCCCCGGAGCCGGTTCCACGTGCAGGGAAATCGGCTGTGTCTTCAGGATACGGTATTCACCCGGGTCCGGATCGAAATAACTGTACTGGAGGGGGGGCAGTGTGTAATCCCCGGTCCGGTGGGGCACCAGGACAGTCTCGAAGGTCCGGGATTCCCACCCCGGGCGCGCGGGAAATGCAGAGATGTCTTCCGATTTGGGTTCATAAACCTTGAAACCCGGCAGATCGGGCAGACGGGGAGGCGGCAGTGTCGCCAGGATGTGATTTCCCGCCAGTTCCACTTTCATTACCACAGCTTCCCCGACATTGATCCGGTTCTTGTCCAGTCCGGTCTTCATTTCGAACTTCCCGACGGCTCCGGTGAAATCCGCCGGTCTGCCCTCCCCGGGCAGCGGTTTGACTTGAATCGACAGG
The DNA here is from genome assembly GCA_016927905.1 of candidate division CSSED10-310 bacterium. Lineage (GTDB taxonomy): Bacteria > CSSED10-310 > CSSED10-310 > CSSED10-310 > JAFGJC01 > JAFGLW01. The sequence continues at coordinate 101,676 of JAFGLW010000031.1, forward strand.
GACTGGGCGGAGCGACTTTCCTGGCGTTTGAAGTTCAAAAGCGGAGATCGGAATCTCGATCCGAATGGGGTGAACATGGAATCGAATGGATCCCGTGCTTTATCCTCGATAGTCAGGATCATTCTCAGCGGATCGATCAGGAGTTCGCCGGTGACAGTGGGATACAGTTCCACTCTGTGAATGGCTGCGACGGCATATTCGATCCCCTGGATCTTCCGGGTGGTGACCTGGGGATTTTTGGGAATGGGGATCTCCTCGGCCCAAAACCCGCTGTATGCAGGCGGCTGCTGGACCTGATAATCCACCACAGGCAGCCGGGTGAACAGTTCGTAAGTCACGGTTACAGCCTGACCCACGTAGGGTTCCGCCAGATCCACCGAAGCCCAGATAAAAACATCATCCAACCCGGTTCGAGGGATATCCGGAGCGTTGCGTTCATCTGCAGCGCCGGCCTGCATCTTGACCACGGTCACCTGGACCGGCCGGGACCGGAGGGTTTCACCCTGGTAAGCCGCCGTAGCGGGAGGAATGGTCCAAGCGCCTTCCCTGGCTGCTTTCAGATGATACTGGTAGGTCATCCTGCTTGACCAGGAGCCGTTGATCCATTGAACCTGTGAGGACGTCCGGGGCGGACCCTCCAGGGACAGCCCTTCCGGAAACCTGATCTGCGGTTCCGGCAGTGACCGGATCGGTCCGGTGATATCCAGCTGATAGACGAACCGGTCGAACAGATAGACGGTCGGCTTCTCGACGAACGCTTTCAGTTCCACCGGATCCGGATCTGCATGGATCGATCCTGATCCGGCAATCCACATCAGAATGATCAAGCTACCAATCTTTCTCAACAGGTCTCTCGCTTTCCGGGAGTTGGTGGAATCGTTTCAGCACCTCCATCTCCTCTTCTTCCAGTGCATCCAGGAGTCGCTGGGCTTCCTCGGAACTCATCATCCCTTCCCGCACCGGTTCAGCCGTCGGCTGGTTCTCCGGCGTCGGCCCCGAGTCCCCGGGCTGCAGCGCTTCGGGCTTGGTCAGCGGGGTAGGTGTCGCGGTTTCCTGCTGAGCGGATTGATCCGACCGGGGAGTTGGTTGTTCCGTTCCGGAGGATTCCGGTGTCGGTTGATTCTCCTGTTCATCCTCCTGATTTTGGGATTGGTCTTTTTGCCGGTCCTGAGACTGGGGTGGTGGTGTCGGTGTGGGCATGTTTTCCATTATCCGCCTGGTTATTTCCAGGTTCGCCTTGGCTTCCGGATCGTCCGGATTGAGCATCAGGGCATTTCGAAACGATTCCCATGCTCCCTGATAATCCCCTGCCTGAAGATGGACACAGCCCTTGTTGTATTCAGCCCGGGACCGGATACGGTCATCACCCGATTTCATTTTCGCGGCCAGATCGAATTTCTCCACAGCTTCATCCATTTTCCCCATCCGGTACAGGGCGTCGCCCAGGTTGTTCTGAACCGCCGGGGAATCGGCATCCGTCTGTTCAGCTTTCCGATATGCCTTTTCGGCTTCCTCATATTGCTCTTTGCGATACGCCTCGTTACCGATCCCGATCCACCGGGCGATGGGATCCCACCAGTGGAAACCGCACAGCACCGGCAGGATCGCACATAGCATCAGCAATTCCGCCAGTTTGGTTTTCAACCGTTCGTCGTGATGCTCCCACGCAATCACCCTGATATCCCCCAATCCGGCTTCCAGCGCCAGGAAGAGGACGGCCAGGAGAAGGAGATAAGCGAACTGCTCTTCTTTCCGGGTGGTCACCGTCTGGGAAAACCTGGTTTTCTCCATGTCCTGTATCTGCCGTGCCAGCTGGGTTGTCTCCAGTTCCGTATCGGTTGCCCGGTAGTATTCACCGCCGGTTTCCCGTGCGATCCGCTGGAGATCCTCTTCGACCAGCCGGGTCCAAACGATTTCGCCACCCGCTTTTTTGTATCCGGTCGAATCCTGATTTTGGTCATCCGGAATGGGACCACCTTCGGTTGTCCCCACACCGATACAGAATATCCTCACATCCGCTGACCGGGCCATTTCGATCATCCTGTTCAGATCCCCTTCATGGCCTTCCCCGTCTGACAGGACGACGATCGCCCTGGATGGAACCTCCGACCGTCCGAGCACTCTGAGCGCTTCAGCGACCGCGTTCTCGATGTTGGTCCCCTTCCCCCAGGAAAGGCTGTGATCGAGAATGCTGCGCAATCCTCTGAAATCAAGTGTCAGTGGGCAATGGAGCCGTGTCGTCGATGCGAAACCGACCAGTCCGACCCGGTTGTTTTCCAGCTGATCCAGAAGCGACGATATTTCGCTCCGGGCCTTGTCCAGCCGGTTGGGAGCCACGTCCTGGGATTTCATAGACAGTGACGTGTCCACCACCAGCATCATATCGATACCCTGCTTGTATACTTCCTCCTGGCGGATCCCCCAGCGTGGTTTACCGAGTGCCAGCATCATGCATATCATCGCCAGTATCACCAGGACCGCCCGGGTATTCCACCGGTGCCGCAAACCCTTCCGAACGTCCCGCGCCACCTGGTTCTGATCGCCGAACTTGGCCCTGCGGGCATCGATCCGGTCTTTCCAGATATCTTCCGGAAAAATCCGGTACAACGTGTTCAACCGACCGAACATTTCCCCCTGGCGTTTCCGTTGCCGGTATCCCCAGATCATGAATACTGTTAGAAGCGGAAGGAGGGTCCAGGCTGCAATCCAGTACCAGAACGCGTTCGGGGAAATTCCGAATTCCATCAGGGGAATCTCCTGTATACAGTCTGCCGCAGAACGATTTCCAGTATCAGCAGGAACCCGGCTGCAAGCAGCGGCCAGACAAACTGCTCCGTATAGCGTGTGTATTTGAAGCTGTCAATGTCCATTTTTTCCATCCGATCGATGATTTCGAAAATCTTGATCAGCGCTTTCGGATTCATGGCGTGGAAATATTGTCCGCCCGTGATATCCGCGATTTCTCTCAGAGTGTCTTCATCCAGATCGACCTGAACGCGGACGGTGCGGCCCGGGAATCGGGGATCGGGCATATCCACCAGGCCTTTTGTGCCCACGCCGATCGTATGGATTTTGATACCCAGCGCGGCTGCAGCTTTTGCCGCGGTGATGGGATCGATCTTGGACTGGACATTATTGACCCCGTCGGTACACATAATAACCAGTTGACTTTTTTCCCGTGTATCGGAGGATGGACCGGCACCTGCCGGCCGGGTTGTTTCCGACACCCGGAGCCGGTTGACGGCATTGGCGATGGCTTTCCCGATGGCGGTCTGCTCCTGCACCATTCCGATCCGGGCCTGATCCAGAAATTCAAGCAGCAGATCGTGGTCCAGTGTCAACGGGCACAGGGTGAAACTTTCGGAACCGAAAAGCACCAGTCCGATCCGGTCATGCTCTCGTTTTTCAATGAAACCCCGGATCACCTGTTTAGCCACCTCCAGCCTGTTCTGAGGCTGGAAATCCAGCGCCCGCATGGAGCCGGAAATATCCAGTGCGATGGCGATATCGACGCCTTCCGAGAAAACGACTTCCCGGGATTCACCACTCTGGGGTCGGGCGGCAGAAAATATCAGAAAAATCAGGGCGGTCAGCCGCAGAATCCGCGGAATCCAGACCGGGCGTTTGGAGACGGCGCCAGGGATCGTTTTCCATACATCAATTCTGGGGTAGCGGATCCGTGCCAGCGGCAGTTTCAGGAATATCCATCCCCCCAGCAGGACGGGGATCAGGAGGAGCAACAGAAGCATTTCCGGGTGCATCAACCTGAAACTCACGGCACCGAACCTCCCGTCCGAACGCCGGTTTCCGTCAACGACTGCTCGCGGGTGCGATCGACAAACTGCCTGACCGCAGCGAACACCTCTTTACTCCGGTGAATCGGCGGTTGAAACCGGGCGAATTTAACCAGGTCAGCCAGTTCCAGGATATCGATGATATCCCGCCGGTCCCGATCCTGTATCTTCAAACGCAGACTGTCGGACCGGATTTCACCGGTTGTCCGTTCCACCGCTGAAAAACCGAAACGATCCCCGATATACCGTTTGAAAATTTCCATCAGTTGAATATAGAACCGTCTGATTTCGCCGCGCGAAATCAGATCGTCCCGTTCCAATTGAGCCAATGCGCTCAGTGCGACCTGGTCTGGTGGCAGAGACGGTTCACTCTCTTGTATTTCCTTTCGAAACCGTTTTCTCCGCCTTCTTATCCAGGCGATCAGGATCGCAATTGAAGCCAGCACGACTGCCGTTCCGGTCACGACGCCGATTTTGTATTTCCAGGACGCCCCAACGCTGACCGGCTCCTTGATATCGTACGGAGCTTTCTCTTGACCGGTTAGAACCGAATCGATCCGTATTGGCTCCGGCTGGGTGAAGACGGTTCCGGTCTGTCCCGAGTCCGTTTCATAACCGATTTCGACCGCAGGAATCTCCAGGTCGCCCGTCTGGTATGCACTGACGATCAGTTCCAGGCTTTCGCTGATGCTCTCCTCAGAATTTGACAGCACCCGGTGTGTACGGTCCAGAACGACAAATGGATCGAATTCCATGGAATCACATGGAAAAATAATTCGTGTATCTTCCGGTGCGTTTATGGAGATGGTCATCCGGATGGGATCGCCCACATGGATCCGGTTTCGATCGACAGTTACCTGTACATGCGGTTCTTCACCGGCTGCCCGGTTTCCGGTTGTCGACAATCCGGCCGTCATGATCAGGATCATGGCGATTCGAGTTTTATTCCGGCGGATCACCGCATTCTCCTCGCTCTGGCCTGCAGGAACCGGTACAATGCCGATTCGTATGGTATATCGGTGCGGAGTTTCAGATGATCGATGCCGGCTCCCGATAGGATCCGGTCTGTAGCCCGGGAAATCTCATCTGTTCTCCGGCGGAACTCTTCCCGGACGACCGGTCTGGAAAAATCGACGCAGATATCCATTCCCGTCTCGGTATCCGAAAGTGTAAACCAGCCGGTGCCGGGGACTTCGAATTCACGGGGATCCTGAAGCTGTATGGCGACCAAGTCATGGTGCCGGTTGACGATGTAGAGGGGACGGCGGTATCCGGTATCCAGAAAATCCGATACCAGGAAGACGACCGCCCGTTTCTTCTGCACCCGGATCAGATACTCCAGCGCGGCGCTGATCTGTGTGTTTCTCCCTTCCGGTTTGGTAAATAGAATATCCCGTACTACTCTCAGGACATGGGTCGCCCCTTTCTGGGGCGGGATGAAACTCTCGATCCGGTCGGAAAACAGGATCGATCCAACCTGATCATTGTTTTTGATTGCCGAAAACGCCAGGATGGCGCATATTTCTGCTGCCAGCTCGCTCTTGAGTTGTTCGGACGAACCGAATCCCTGGGACCCCGAGATATCGATCAGAAACAGAACCGTCAGTTCCCGTTCCTCGACGTACCGTTTGACAAATGGTTTATTGTATCGGGCGGTGACATTCCAGTCGATTGATCTGATATCGTCACCGGCAATATATTCCCGCACTTCCGAGAATTCCATGCCGCGGCCCTTGAATGCGCTGAGATACTGCCCGGCCATAGCCTGGTTGACCAGCCGGTTCGTGGTGATCTCAATGCGTCGGATTTTTTTTCTCAGTTCCGTCGAGATCATGATTGCCTTACCTGAGCCGGACCCGGTTCAAAGCGGATGGAAAGCGGCTCTCAGGGAACCTCGACATGATCGAAGATCATCCGGATGAGATCGTCCGATGTCAGTTCTTCCGCTTCCGCTTCGTAGGTCAGGATGATACGGTGCCGGAGAATATCGGGACCGATCGATTTCACATCGTCGGGAGTCACGTATCCGCGGCCGTACAGAAATGCCAGCGCTCGGGCGGCTGCCAGGAGATATATTGTGGCACGGGGTGATGCGCCGTATTCGATCAGGCCTTTCATATCCTGCAGCCCGAACTGATCGGGGAACCGTGTAGCCATCACCAGATCCACGATATAATTCCGCACACGATCCTCCGCATGGATTTCCTTCACAACGGTGCGTGCGTTCAAGATCTGTTCCGGGTGGATCACCGCCTGGGCCGTTGCTGTTTCCAGAACGCTCATCCGGTCCAGAATGGCCCGCTCCTCCTCCCTGGATGGATACCCGATTTTCAGTTTCAACATGAACCGGTCCACCTGGGCTTCCGGAAGCGGGTAAGTGCCTTCCTGTTCGATGGGATTCTGAGTGGCCAGTACCAGGAAAGGTGATGGCAGGAGATGTGTGGAATCGCCCAGGGTTATTTGGCGTTCCTGCATGGCTTCCAGCAGGGCGCTTTGAACCTTAGCCGGAGCGCGGTTGATTTCATCCGCCAGGATGAAGTTGGCGAACAGGGGTCCTTTTTTGGGTTCGAAACAGGTTGTCCGGGGATCGTATATCATGGTTCCGGTCAGATCGGCCGGGAGCAGATCCGGAGTGAACTGAATCCGCTTGAATTCAGCATGGATTGTCGCCGCCAGAGATTTTACAGCCAGAGTTTTGGCCAGACCCGGCACGCCCTCGATCAGGACGTGACCGTCCGACAGCAGGCCGATCAAAAGGCGGTCCAGGAGATACCGCTGCCCGACAATGACCTTTTCCAGTTCCCGGACTAGAGGATCAACAAATCCGCTCTGTTCTCTGACCCGTTCGTTCAAACGCTGAATATCGGTATGCACGCTGTACTCCTCCTTCAGAGTCACACCATGGTGAGAATAAAGTGATTGCTGTTATTGTGCGGGATCGGAGCTCTCGATGCGATCTTCGTAAATACGGCAGTCGTATTTTTCCTTCAGCCGATCAAACTTGGTTTCGACACCCGTCTCCTTCTTATCCCGAATCAATTTGTTTTTTATCTGCGTCCGGACATCCGCAAGCGGTTTGAGGGATTCATCTGTTTTTTCCTCCACCAGAACAATATGCCAGCCTTTCTTGGTTTCGACCGGTTTTGAAATTTCTCCCTCCTTCATGCCGAAAACCACCTCTTCAAAATTCAGGTCTTTCCCGATACCCCGGACATAACCATCCCGGTACAGATATCCCAGGCTTCCGTTTTGTTTAACGGATGCCGTGTCAGTCGAAAATTTCTCGACCATTTCATTGTAATCCGCTCCTGACTGAAGCTTCGAATAAACATCCCGGGCTTCCTTTTCGGTGGCGAGCTGGATATGCTTGATTTTGCATCGGGCGCGGGTCATGTAATCCTGGGAATGATCCCGGTACTCCTTCTCGATTTCAGCATCGGTGACCATCAACTCATCGGAGATCTGTTCCCGGACCTCTTCGAACGGACGGTACCCCCCGCTGTCGATTGAATCCACCCGGACGATATGCCACCCTTTGCGTGTCTTGACGGGCTCGGTGAGGTCTCCGGGTTTCAGCCCGAAAACGACCTCCTCCAGTTCCGCAGACCGTCCGACACCCCGGATGAAACCACCTTCGCGGATTGTGCCCAGAGCGCCGCCGTCATTTTTTGTCTGCACATCGGATGAATATTCCGAAACGGCCTTTTCAAACGTTATCGATCCATTTTCTATCCGCCGGCGCACCGAAAGAGCGGTATCTTCATCTTCGAATAGAATATGACGGATCTCGGCGGTTTTCTCGGTTTTGAATCGATCCTTGTGGTCTTCGTAATATTTCATCAGCTCCTGCTCGGGCGGCCCGGGCGGTTGGCCCATTTCATTTTTGAAATATTCGGAAGTCAGGATGCGTTCCCGTGCTTCATCGATCTTATCCTTGATCTCCGGGCGGCTCTCATATCCTGCATCCTCGGCGGCCCTGCGGAGCAGTTCGGTTCTCACCAGACGGTCCAGAAGTTTCTTTTTCCCATCCACCGTTTCAAAATTTGTCCTGGCATAAGACGGAATATCCTCGAGTTTCCTTTCCAGGTCGGTGGCGGTGAACTTCCGATCTCCCACAACCGCCAGAACGGATCCGTCCGCCCCGCCCGGATCCGGGGGGGTGGAACAACCGCTGAAGCCGGCCGTCAACGCGAAAAAAATGAAGGTCCGAAATGAAATCCTCATTCCCCTAACTCCTTTCTGGCACCTTTGCATGGAATATCGCTTATCCGAGGTGCCGGAGGATATCATGCGGAAATATCCCCGTCAATTCAGACAGTTCGAACACCATCACTCATTACAATCCGTCATGAAGGAATGTTCCGTTGTTTTGGAATCGGTTAATGGATCAATTCGTGTTCGATACCGGCGATGACCGTATCAATCCAACAGGCGGCATCCTTTTCGGATATGGACCGTGCTGCGGCAATTTCAGAGATCAAGAGTTGCTTGGCATTGTCCATCATTCTGGTCTCCTTGATGGCCAGGTTTTTTTTCTTCTTCAGCGCTACCAGGTCCCGTACCACCTCAGCCGTCTGAAAAATGGAGCCCGATTTCAGTTTGTCGAAATTATCGCTGTACCGGTGATGCCACTGGGTATAATGGGCAATGGATTTCTGACTTAGAATCTTCTCCACTCTGGACAGATCTTCCAGCCTGACGACGGGTCTGAGACCGATTTTCGATTCGTTGGCTGTCGGCACCATGATGGCCATGTTCTTGGATACGATCTTCAGGACATAAAAATCCGCCTTGTTTCCATTGATAACCCTGGATTCGATTGACTGAACTTCCGCCAATCCCTGGGTGGGATAGACCAAAAGATCGCCCACCTTGAACATATCATCCTCCCTCAAAAACCCCGGAATCCGAAGTCTTTGAAAATCGCACTATGATAATCCGGCAGGTTGAAAAAAGCAACCCGGATCGGTCCTCACGAAAAAATTGCGCCATCCGGACCGGGACATGCAACTTTTTCGAAATATCGATACATGCCGCTCGGTGCGACGAATCGACAGCAAAAAAATAATCCGACTTAACTCTTTTTATTCATTGATAATAAGTGATTTTGCTGCCATTCGGATCGGCACGGACCGTTGGATGGGCACCGGAATTGCAAATTCCCGGGTCGGAAGTATTATTTCCATAATACGGGCGGCGCTATGCACGACAAAACGCGGAGCAAATTGAACATCCTGCTTGTGGACGACGAACCGATCATCCTGTCGAGTTTATCCGATGTGCTTTCACTGCACGGATACCATTCGGACACGGCCCAAAGCGGTGAAGAAGGTATCCGGAAAATTGAAGAGAACAGTTACGATTTGATTGTAACCGATCTGATCATGGGTTCCGTTGACGGGCTGGAGTTGCTGGACCGGGCGCATCAGATCGATACGGATATCGTGGTAATCATCGTGACCGGATATGCCACGATTGAATCCGCATTGGATGCCATCCGCAAGGGCGCTTACGACTATCTGGTCAAGCCGTTCGAGATACAAAATTTTCTCCTGGCCATTCAGCGGGGTGCTGAACGGCGGCGGCTGTCGACGGAAAATCGCGGATTGATCGCAGATCTTCAGGGAAAAAACGAACAGCTCGAGAACGCGCTGAATGAATTGAGAATGACCCAGAACCGGTTGCTTCAATCGGAGCGTAAAGCGGCGGTAATGGAAACCGTCATCGCCATGAAACATGAAATCAACAACCCGTTGACCGCAATCATGAGCAAGATCCAGATTCTTCAGGAAAAAGACGCAAACACTCCGGATCATTGCATGACCCGGGATCTCGATACCATGAAATCCCTCGTTCACAGAATATGTGAAACGCTCAAAAAACTGGACAACATCAAGGAACCGGTGTCCACGCAATACTGTAATGGTATATCCATGCTGGATATATCCGGATCGGTATCGGATTCCACTCCGGTGTCATGAAATCATCCTCCAAGCTGTTGCTGATGATCCTGGTGGCAGTTCTTCCGGGATGCGAGTCCTGGCGGAGTTCGCCGCCGGATGAAAATCACTCGATTACGGTGACCAACCGGACTGAATGCAGTCTGGGAATCCTCCTGGACGATGCCGATTTCCTGACTCTGCCCTCCCGCAACGATTTCGGCGTGTTCGATGATGTTCCGAAAGGCGATCACTTCCTTGCCGCCTATGACTTGAATGATCCGGGAACCGATGTTCCGGTGGCGTTCGTGACAATTCATATTTCCGAGCGGAAGGATTACTACTGGGAGGTTACCGGGTGTCCATGACGGCCGTTCGGTCAGGTTCCTGTCATGGAATCCAGCGTTCGCCGGGCCGGTATCCGGATGTTTTATCCTGTTGAGCGCCTTTCAGATTCGCCTTGCGGAAACTAGCGCCTTTCCGGTTTGTCCAGCGCAGATCAGCTTTGGCCAGGTTCGCCCGTTCGAGATTGGCTCCGATCAGATTGGCACCTCTCAGATCCGCCTCCTGGAGATTGGCGTTCTGAAGGTTCGCTCCGGCCAAGTTGGCGTCCTGCAGATCCGCTCCCGACAGGTCGATCCCCTGCAGGTCGCATCCATTGAGATCGATCTCTTTCAATTCGCTCTTGGCCAGTGATTCCCCGGCCTGGTATTTTTTCAAAACGTCATCCCGCGTCAACTGAGCCATTCCCCAGCTCCTTTCCATCCCCAACACATGCTTAACTGGCGGATTTATATCACGAAAGCGCTTTTTATGCAACGGTGCCTATCGGACCAGAAACAGAGGATCTGCGACCAAGCGGCGCAAGTCTATTTTGGAGCTGATCTTTTAACTTCGTCCCGAACATCCGACACGGCCAGGATCCAGCCGGTCAGGATCGAAAAAACGAGCGTTGCCGAGCCGCCGAGGCTGATAAACGGCAGCGGCACGCCGGTCATGGGGATCAGCTTGATCACGCCCCCGACGTTCAAAAGCACCTGGACCCAGATCAGCGTGCCCGCGCCGGTGGCCAGCAGAATCTGAAAGAGGCTTTCCGATCTACCGGCTGCAGCCATGGCGCGCCGTGACAGATAGAAAAACAGAAACAGTACAAGACCGCTACCCAGCAGCCCGGTTTCCTCCGCGATGGATGCATACACGAAATCAGTGTGAACCAAGGGGATTTTCCGTGGGAATCCCTCACCCACTCCCCGCCCGATCACTTCCCCGTGAAACAGTGCGAACAGGGACTGGATTATCTGGTAGCCGGCGTCCGCAGGGTGATCGAACGGTTCCAGCCATGCCTGAAACCGGACCGCTCCCCGGCTCACATACGAGCGAAACAGCCATCCGCCTGCGACTGCGCCCGTGATTCCGGCCAGCCAGTACACGCGCCGGCCCGTCGCCGTATGCAACAGGGCCAGGATCAGAACCGCTGAAATCAGCACGATCCCAAGATCCCGGTGCATCGCGTACAGGAACGGCGCGGGAATCCACACGGCGCTGATCAGCCGGTGCGCGCGGTTCGCCTCGGCAGAGAACAGCTTCCTTTGTTTGTCCAGCGAATCGCCGTAGCGGCAGAGTATAAACGTGTAAGCGAGCAGCGCGGCGAGTTTGCCATATTCCGCCGGTGTCGTCCGCATCGGTCCGAACCGGGAACCCCGGTAGTCCACGCCCCAGAACAGCATGGCGACCGGTATGGCGATGGTGAGAACCACCCAGAACCATCCCGGTTTCCGGAGCCATTCCAGCCGGTTTCGTCGGAACAGGATCGACACCGCTGCGATCACAAGCGGTGACATCAACAAAACCAGTTTCCCGGCATCGTGAATATCGATCGCTGCGGATCCGCCCAGCCGGTACTGGTATGCCAGGCCGATCCCGACCAGAATCGAGCCGACGGGCAGGATCGTCTCATCCGCCCGGGATCCGGCAAACACTAAAAGACCATGCGCCGCAAAAACACTCAGGAAAAAAACCCCGGGAAGCAGCCAGTCGACCGGATCGAGCCCGTTATCGTTCATCCGGACGCTCATACCTCCCAGAAACAGCCATGTGACGACCGCCATTGTGATGCACAGCAGCCAGAACTCATCGGAGCGGGCCAGGAAATACCGCCTTTGTTTCGCCCGTCGGCTCACGGCCCCGTCTCCATCCCGGCATCGAACAGGCCGATTTCTTCCGCTGCTTTAAACAGTCCGGCTGCAACCGGTGCGGCGACGACGCCCCCCAGACCTCCCTGTTCAATCACCACCGCCACCGCGATGACGGGTCCCGGCCAGGGAGCGAATCCGATGAATACTGCGTGACTCCGTCCACTTGCATTCTCGGCGGTCCCGGTTTTCCCGCCCACGATGACACCCGGTATCCGCGCGCTCTGCCCGGTGCCGAATTCCACCACCTGAATCATTTTGCGGGCGATTTCCGTGGCAGTCCGGGCGTCGGTCAGGTTTCGCCAGGGACAGGTCTTTTCAGATTCGACATACCGGGGCCGGTACATGGTTCCGTTCGATCCCAGCGCTCCGGTTACCAGGGCCAGGTGCAACGGCGTGACCAGCAGCTCATCCTGACCGATGGCCAGGCGGATCAGCCGTGACAGGGAGATATCCCCGTCCGGCGGAACGGATCCGGCCCGGGTCGGCAGACCCGGTCCCGCCGCGGGAATTTGAACGTCGAATCCGGCGGTCCGGGCGACGCCGATCAGATGTTCAGATCCCAGTGCCACTCCGAGGTGAGCGAAATACACGTTGCACGATTTAGTCAGGGCCTGGTCGAGATTCAGACGGCCGTGACCCTCGAAAACTTCCCCGCGTTCCTTCATCGCATAATACTGGTAATCGTGAAGCTCCGGTTGACCCGAACCGCAATCGAATCCTTTTTCCGAACAGACATACTCCGGTTTCAGACCCAGCTCCAGCGCCTTCATCGCAACCAGGGTTTTGAAGGTCGATCCCGGGGGGTACACTCCCTGTGTCACCCGGTTCAGAAACGGGTGGTCCGGATGGTTCCGCAACGCACTGAATTTCTCCCGGGACAGGTCATTCGGGTTGAATCCGGGGCTCGACACCAGAGTCAGAACAGCGCCATCCCGCGGATCGACCGCCACAACCGCCCCGGTTCGACCGTCCATTAATCGGTAAGCCTTCTCCTGCAATCTGCCGTAGACGGTCAGTCGAACCGGATTCCCATTCATTTTGCGGTGAACGAATGCGTTCCCGGCGAGTCTCAGGATATTCCCCACCCCGGTCAGGCTGCGGCCCATCAGACACGCATCCAGCTCCTTCTCCATCGATGTGCTGCCGAAAACAGCATCATGGTATCCAACAAGATGCAGGGTCGAAGCATTCAGGGGATAGGTGCGGATCAAACTGGCATCCCGGTGGGCATCGTAAGCCAGGAGACGCCCTTCGGCATCCAGGATCTCACCCCGGTGGAACCGGCATCCGATGAGTGTCCCTCTGGGATCGAATCCTCTCTGAACCCTCAGAAATCCGGAATCCAGGAATCCGAACATCTGCCACCTGGCCTGATAGGCGATCAGCAGGAAAAACAAGATGACCGGAACGGCGCCGCTGGTCCGCCGGATGCCGGGACCGATCCGGTTCATTCCACTGTTGACGATGAACAACCTGCGAACAAACAGAAGCAGCAGCAGGGAAAATACAATGCTGCAGATGAGTCTCAACGCATCAAGTCGAATATCCAACAATCGTTAATCCGGGGGATGAGTCGGGGTGGGGTCACCAACCGTGAATGGTCCCATTTTCCGGTATTTTTCTTGTCTAAGGTCAAGCAGCCTGTCCAGCGGGATCCCAATCAGTTCTTTGAGATGGCGGCGGATCGCCCGTCTCATGATGCCTGCGGCGCGGCGCGGATTGCGGTGGGCTCCGCCGACAGGTTCCTTGATGACCTCGTCGATCAACCCGTTTTTCAGGATCTTCCGCGCCGTAACCTGAAGCGCTTCGGCGGCTTCGCGGGCCTTGGCATTGTCACGCCACAGGATGGCTGCACATCCTTCCGGTGAGATCACCGAGTAGATGGCGTATTCCTGCATCAGCACACGGTCGCCGACTCCCACACCAAGAGCTCCCCCGCTGCCACCCTCGCCGATCACCAGGATGATGATGGGTGTTTTGAGCAGAGACATTTCCCGTATGTTCCGGGCGATGGCCTCCGCCTGCCCCCGTTCTTCCGCGCCGATACCCGGATAGGCACCAGGCGTGTCCACAAATACGATCAACGGCATCCGGAACCGTTCCGCCATTTCCATGACGCGCAGTGCTTTTCGGTACCCTTCCGGATGCATCATGCCGAAATTGCGTTGGACATTTTCCTTGATATCCCGGCCTTTCTGCTGGGCCACCAGTGCAACCGGTATGGTATCGAACCTGGCCAGACCGGTCACCACCGCCGGATCGTCCCGGTATTGCCGGTCCCCGTGAACCTCCGTGAATTCCGTGAATAGGGTCCGGATATAATCCATCGAATGCGGACGCTGGGGATGCCTGGAAAGCTGCACGATATCCCACGTATCCAGATCCTGAAAAATCTTACTGGTAATCTGCAGAAGGCGTCGTTCAAGCTGGCGTATCTGCAGTTTGAGGGAGTTGTCCGTCTTGTCGCTCAGAGCTTCCAGTTTCCTGATCTGATCTTCCAGTTCGAGGATCGGTTTCTCAAACTCCAACCCATCCATCTTGCTCATGACATCTCCTTTTTCCCGCGCAAGATTTCCGTGTGCATCCTAGCGCATCCTGTTCCCGATCGCTACCGGTATTCGACTGTTTGAATCGATTCGATCCGTTTCAATTCCGCCAGGAATTCATCGCTCGGATCGATCCGGTATTCTTCACTCAGGTCCAGCGTAACCGATTCCAGGGCGTGATTGAACGGGAATTCGACGATGAACTGAATACCGGCGTTCCCTTTGTATCTGCGGATCAAATCGGTGAACGTCTGCCGGAACCGATTACAGTCGGTGGGCTGTTTCACCCTGAGGGCAATGCCTCTGGCATATTTTCTGCGCGCATCGGAAAGGGTCATGATTTCATCCGCAACCACCTTCATCTGAACATCGTTGTGGCTGGGAGAGCCTTGAATCACCAGTATTTCGTCCCGTTCCAGCATCTCCCGTCTGGTCTGCCATTCCCTGGGCCGGACAATCACCTCCACGAAACCCGACAGGTCCTCCAAAGTCAAAAACGCCATCTGTTCCCGGGTCTTGGTCATATGGCGTTTGACATGTGACGGGATACCGGCGACGACTACCCGGTCGAGATCGACGGCATATTTCAGTGTGGTACTGTCGTGGGTTGTGAATGTTTTCAGTTGATTCCTGACTCGCATCAGGGGGTGCCCGGTGACGTAGAATCCCAGGCTTTCCTTTTCGTGGGCGAGTTTTTCCTGCGCATTCCACTCCGCGATATCCGGAATGGCGATATCGGCATCCCCGTCATTCAAGTCCCCGCTTAATGTTTCGAACAGACTGACCTGGCCGATTTCACGGTCTCTTTGAATCCGTGCGCCGATTTCGAGAGCCTGATCCAGGATCGCCATCATCCGGCTCCTGTACCACCCGGTGCGGTCAAACGCGCCGCACTTGATCAGTCCCTCGATCACCCTGCGGTTGACCGTCCGCAAATCCACCCGTCTGCAGAAATCCAGAAGGGACGTGAACGGCCCGTCTTTCTGCCGGCATTCAATGATATTTTCGACCGCCTGCATACCCACATTTTTGATGGCTGCCAGCCCGAACCGGATCCCGTCTTCCACAACGGTGAAATCAAGCCCGGAAGAATTGACATCGGGCGGCAGAACCGAAATGTTCATCCGGACGCATTCGCTGGCGGCCCGGACAACCTTGTCGGTCTTGTCCCGGTCACAGCTCATCAGCGCGCACATGAATTCCCTGGGGTGGTATCGTTTCAGGTATGCCGTCTGGTAGGACAGCATGGCATATCCCGCCGCATGGGATTTGTTGAAGCCGTACCCCGAGAATTTCTCCATCAAATCGAAAATTTCCCCGGCGAACCGGGCGTCGTACCCGTTGTTGGCCGCCCCCTTGATCCCCAGTTCATCGCTCCCATGAATGAAGATATCCCGCATCTGAGCCATCTCTTCCGGTTTCTTCTTACCCATGGCTCTTCGAAGCAGATCTGCGTGACCCATGGAAAAACCGGCCATGACCCGGGAGATCTGCATGACCTGTTCCTGGTATACAATCAAACCGTATGTCCCCTTTAAAATCGGTTCCAGGCTTGCGTGGAAATACGATAGTTCCTGCTGGCCGTGTTTCCGGGCGATAAAATCGGGAATGATGTCCATCGGGCCGGGTCGGTACAGGGCTACCGCGGCGATAATGTCTTCAAAACAGGATGGTTTCATCTGCCGGATCATCTCCTGAAAGCCCCCGCTTTCCATCTGGAACACTCCGAAAGTTTCGCCGGTGGATATCAGCGCGAAAACTTCGGGATCGTCCAGCGGGAGATAGTTGATCCGGAGTTGTTTTTCGTCCGGAGACCGGCCAGAGTTGATCATCTTCGAAGCGGTATCGATGACAGTCAGGGTTTTAAGGCCCAGGAAATCGAATTTAACCAGCCCGGCTTTTTCGACCTCGTCCTTGGCGAACTGGGTGACGAGCTCATCCTTACCTTCGCGTTTAACCGGAACGGTTTCCCACAGCGGTTTATCGGAAATGACCACACCCGCCGCGTGAACGCCTGCATGCCGGTTTAATCCTTCCAGTTTCTGAGCGATCTGGAACAATTCCCTGTATGCCGGATTCTTGTCGACCATTTCCCGCAGTTTGTTTTCCTGTTTCAGCGCTTTGGCCAGAGTCATATTCAGATTCCCGGGAACCAGTTTGGCCAGTTTATCCACTTCCGCCAGGGGTATTTTCAGCGCCCGGCCGACATCCCGGATAACCGCTTTCGCTTTCATGCAATTGAACGTGATGATCTGACCAACTCTGTCCTTACCGTATTTCCGGGTGACATACCGGATGACTTCTTCCCGCCGGTTCATGCAGAAATCGATGTCGAAATCAGGCATGGAGACGCGTTCCGGATTCAGGAATCGTTCGAACAGAAGGTCGTAGGGTATGGGATCCAGATCAATGATCCGGAGTGCATAGGCGACCAGGGATCCGGCTCCCGAGCCCCGTCCCGGACCGACCGGTATTCCGTTTTCATGCGCGAACCGGATGAAGTCGGCGACGATGAGGAAGTAACTGGAGTATCCCATGTTCTTGATGATCTGAAGTTCTTCTTTGAGCCGGTCCCGATAGGCGGATTCATTTACCTGATAGGGAAGATGAGCCAGACGGTTTTCCAGTCCCTCCCAGGTGATCTCGTCCAGATATTCATCCTTGCTCTTCCCTTCCGGCGGCTGGTAGGGCGGCAGAACGGGATTGTCCAGATCCAGGGTCAGATTGCATCGTTCGGCGATGGCGACTGTATTGGTGCATGCACCGGGAAACTCGTCGAACAGCGGAACCATCTCTTCTGCCGGACGGAAATACAGCGAATCCGATTCATAGGTCAGGCGGTCATCCTGATCGATTGTATGACCGGTTTGAATGCAGAGCAGGACTTCGTGCGCCTTCTTATCCTCCCGGTCCAGATAATGACAGTCGTTGGTCGCCACCAGAGGGATGGCCAATTCACGGGAAATTTTCAGAAGCTCCCTGTTGACCTTGTCCTGCTCCTTGAGTCCGTTCCGCTGCACTTCCAGGAAGAAATTGCCTTCCCCGAATATCTCGGCATATTTCCCCGCGATGGTTCTGGCCTTGTCCGGCTGATCGTTCAGGATTTCGGACGGGATTTCGCCTCCCAGGCACGCGGAAAGTGCGATCAGGCCGCCTGGGTAGGTCTGGAGCAATTCATAGTCGATTCTGGGATGCCGGTAAAAACCTTCCAGATAGGCTTTGCTGACCAGTTTGACCAGGTTTGTGTAGCCGAGTTCGTTTTCGGCCAGCAACACCAGGTGGTAGGCCGCCTTGCGCCCGGCATTTTTATCCCGCCGGCTGCCCGGAGTAATATAGACTTCGCAGCCGATGATCGGCTTGATGTCCGCTTTGGTCATGGTCAGGTAAAAATCGATGGTGCCGAACATGTTGCCATGATCGGTGATGGCCACGGCCGGCATGCCGTATTGCCGGACCCGGGCGGCCAGGTCGGGCAACCGGATGGCGCCGTCCAGCAGGGAATACATGGTGTGATTGTGAAGATGGATAAATTCCGGCTGATTCATGGTTATTCCCATTCGATCGTTGCCGGGGGTTTGGATGAAATGTCGTACACCACCCGGTTGATTCCGTTCACCTCATTCGAAATCCGGTTGCTGATCCGCTCCAGCACTTCATAGGGAAGCCGCGCCCAATCCGCGGTCATGGCATCCACCGATGTGACCGCGCGGACGGCGCAAACATACTCGTAGGTCCGTTCATCACCCATGACCCCCACGGTCCGGACCGGCAGAAGCACGGCAAACGATTGCCAGATCGATCGCATGGCCCCGGCGCTGGAGATTTCTTCCCGGACGATCCGGTCCGCCTGCTGCAGGATCCGGATACGTTCCCGGGTGACTTCTCCCAGAATCCTCACTGCCAGACCCGGACCCGGAAACGGTTGACGCCATACAATCTCCTCGGGCAATCCCAGAGACAGGCCCACCTGGCGGACTTCGTCCTTGAACAGAAACCGCAGGGGTTCCACCAGTTTGAGATTCATCTTTTCGGGCAGTCCGCCGACATTATGATGGGTTTTGATCGTTGCGGATGGACCTCTGACCGGCGCACTTTCGATGACATCGGGATACAGGGTTCCCTGCGCCAGAAATTCCAGATCACCGTATTCGGCGGCTTGTTCCTCGAAAACACGGATGAATTCCTCCCCGATGATCTTCCGTTTTCTTTCGGGACTGTCAATTCCTTCCAAGCGCCGGAGAAACCGGTCGGATGCATCGATCTTGACGAACTGATCCCCCAGGATCGTTCCGAAATACATCTCGACCTGGCGGGCTTCACCGTCCCTGAGAATTCCGTTATCGACGAAAACCGCTATCAGCTGGTTCCCGACGGCCTGTTTCAGCAGAACAGCCACAACCGCCGAGTCCACGCCGCCCGACAATCCGCAGATCACTTTCGACCGACCCACCTGCCCGCGAATGGCCGCCACCGCCTCCGCAACGAATCTCTGGGGTGTCCAGACGGGTTTGCATCCACAGATATCGAGCACGAAATTGCGGATCAATTCCGCTCCATAGGCCGAATGGGTGACCTCCGGGTGAAACTGAACCCCGTAGATGGACCGGGCGGGATCGGCGATGACCGCGTGGGGGGAACTGCCGGTCCGGGCCAGGGTGACGAAACCCTCTGGCTGCTCGTTCAGATAATCCTCATGACTCATCCACACTTTCCGCGTATCACCCGGTTTAAGATCTTTCAGGAGCCGGTCGGCTCGAGTCACGGTCAAGACGGCCGGACCATATTCTCTCTGGGGAGCCTTGACCACAGATGCTCCATACTCTCGCCCGATCAGCTGATATCCGTAGCAGATCCCCAGAACCGGCAGTTTCCCCCGTAATATGGACGGGTGGGGACGGGGAGATCCTGGGTCGATGGTGCTTGCCGGACCGCCGGACAGGATCAATCCGGCGATTTCCGGCATGAAGAGCTGTTCCGGGGACGCATTGAAGGGCAGAATCTCACAATATACCCGGGCTTCACGAACCCTGCGTGCGATCAGTTGGGTGTACTGGGACCCGAAATCCAGTATGATGATTTTTTCGAGTTTTTCGTTCATGGTTCCCCCCACCGGCATGTTAAAGCCGAAACCGGTGCCGATCAAACAGAAAATACGGCCGGTCCCGGAGTTTGAACCGGATCATGAATTGAACTGCGATGCGGTTATTGATTTCCGGTGTATGGCGGGTCGGGAACCGGCATGCCGCTGGATCACCGTTCGCTCACTTTGGCGGTCATCAGTTTCGATATCCCCGGTTCCGGCATGGTGATTCCGTAAAGTGCATCCGCGGATTCCATGGTACGGGGATTGTGAGATATCATCACGAGCTGGGTGGTTCGGGAAATTTCCTTGAGAAAACCGGTAAACCTGGCGATATTGGCTTCGTCCAGCGAGGCGTCAACTTCATCCAAAAACATGATGGGTGCCGGTTGATAAATGAATCCGGCAAACAGCAGGGCCAGAGCTGCCAGGGCTTTCTCCCCGCCCGACAACAAATCGATATTCCGGGCCCGTTTTCCGGGCGGCCGGCAGACGATATCGATACCCGTCTCCAGCGGATTGTCAGGATCCTGAAGCCTCAGGGCGGCTTCACCGCCGTCGAACAGCACCCGGAATGTATCTGAAAAATAACGGTTCACTTCCCGGAACGCATCCAGGAACCGGGTTTTACTGACCTGGTTGATCTGAGTGATCGTGGTCTTCAACGACCGGATGGAATCCTCCAGGTCGGTCATCTGCTCCTCCAGATACCGGGATCTCTCGACAATTTCCCGGTGTTCCGCCACCGCAGCGAGATTGACATCACCCAGGGCATTGAGGTCCGTTTCGAGTTTTTCCGTCTGGCGGCACCAGTCGGATATTTCCGCCTCGTCCGGCAGCGGGTCAATCTCCTTCGATCTGGCCTTCAGGTCGATTCCGGAGCCGTTTTCAAGGCTTTGCATGGCTGTCTCCAGCCTGGCGATTTCAATCTTCCGCTCGTTGATCTCCCGCTCGAACGACTGCAGTTCCAACCGCAGCTGATTCAATTCCATTTCCAGTTCTCCGCAGGCCGTTTTTTCCCGGTCCAGTCTGGACTGCATATTGCGAAGCCGCAGTTCCTGGTTCGGGCGCTGGTCCGCCAGTTCTTTCAAATCCCGTTTGATCTCGGCGGTCCTGGCCGACAGCTGTTGCTGCTGTTCATTCAGCTGGGCGATGCGGGTCTGGAGATCCCGGACCATTCCGTCGATGCGTTCGGATTCGTCCCCCAGCGCGGCGATCTGGCGTTGATCCGCTCCCAGCCGTTCCTTGGCCCGTTCCAGCCGGATCCGGACCTCCGCAGCCGAAATCCGGACCTCTTCCAGTTCGACGGTCAGGGTATCCATCCGGGTTTCGCGGTTTCGGATCTCGTCGGCGGCACCGGCTTCCTCTCCGCTTTTCCGGTCGGTTTCCGCCAGAACGCTCAGCTCCGTTTCCAGCTCCTTCAGTTCCTCCAGCATCAGATTCCCTTCCGTCTCGACCGCACTTTTTCTGAGTTTCACGCGCCGGAGACGTTCGGCGAAATGATCTCGGTCTTTGCGTATTTCAGCCAATTCCACTTCCAGAACGGACTTTTCCCGCTCCAGTTCCGTTCTCCTTTCTGTTTTTTCCCGGAGAAAACCGCTCAATTCCTCCCGTATCCCGTTCAATTCGGTACGCCGGACCGACAGGCGGCCGACTTCGCGTCGCAGTCGTGAGATTTCCCGCTTCCGGGAGCGGTATCCGGAATCCAGCGCCAGATTCGAACCGCCGGTCACCGAACCTTCCGGACCGACCACTTCGCCTTCCACTGTCACGAGGGTGACGGGTATCGGCTCTTCCGACCATGTTCTGAGTGCCATTCCCAGGTCATCCACCAGATATGTGTTGACCAGCAGCTGTTTGAAAAGCGGAATCATTTCATCCTGTGTCCTGATCAAATCGAACAGGGGCCGGGCGGTATCCGGCAGATGTGTCGGTGACGGATGGCCATTGATGGCTTTCAGTTTCATCGGAGTGAACGTGCAGCGGCCTTTTTGTTCCGTTGACAGATACCGGATGGCTTTCGGAGTGCCGGAATGGGCGGTCACAACCACATCCTGTATCCGCATTTCCAGGGCGGCCACGACCGCTTTCTCATACCGGGGCTCCGTTTCGAACAGATCCGCCAGTAATCCCACAATATCACCGTTCACGCCGCTTTGGTTCCGGTAATCGTTCAAAATGGCCCGAACCCCTTCACCCAGACCTTCACCCGTCCGCACGACCTCTTCCAGGGAATCCAGGCGGGATTTGGTTTCCATGTACTGCGATTCAATTTCGCGGATACCGCCCTGGATTTCATCAGACTTCCGGATCTTCTCCACAATTTCCGCCTGTAAATCTTCAAGTTCCCGAACGGCTTCGGTCAATTTGCATGATACTTCATTCAGGCGGGTTTCGGCCCGGTTGAGATCCATCCGGCAACCGTTTTCCTCCCCGGCGAGATCTTCACTCTCCCGGTTCAATCCATCGAATCTCGATTGAACCCGCCGGGCTGCTTCCTCGGTCTTGGCGCGCCTATTCCGTTCCAGGGAGGCCCGTTCGATCAGCGCCAGCTGGGTCTCCTTCAGCTCCCGGACCGATTGCCGGATAGCGCTGATCTGCTCATCCATACGCCGTATTTTTTCCTCATTTTGCGTATGATCCCGGGTGTCCCGATCGATCGACCGTCCGGTTTCCTCGCAGGATTTCATTATTTCGTTCCGGGTATTTTGGATGGTCCGGTTGCGGTTTTCCAGAGCTTCGATCTCCCGGGCGGATGCCCGGCTTTCAGCCTGCAGCTCCGTCATGCGGCCGTCATTTTCCCGCAGTTTCTCCTCGAGATTTTCGATCCTGTATTCGCTTTTTTCAACATCCCGACGGGCGGATGCCAGCGATTCAGCGGCCGTGTCCACCCTGCTTTTTGCTTCCTGCACCGATGCATCCCGCAAGCCGATCCGGGCGGTGGAACGGGCGATCGCGCTGTTCAGGCGGTCGATGCGGCTGTTCTCTTCGGCCAGCGCCTTTTTCAGGCGGGCAAACCGCGCGGTGGAAATCAATCCCTGAAGATCCTCCAGTTCGTTCTTCAGCCGGTGATACTGTTCCGCCCTGCGGGCCTGTCGGGCCAGGACGATCCGGCGGGATTTAACTTCGGCAATGACATCCCTGACCCGTTCCAGGTTCCGTTCGGTGGATGCCAGTTTCGACAGGGCTTCTTTTTTCCTCGATTTGTATTTCAGTATTCCGGCCGCCTGTTCGAGCAAACCGCGCCGCTCCTCGGGTCTGGCCATCAGCAGCGCATCCACCCTGCCCTGTTCGATCAGGGAATATGCGCCTTTCCCGATTTTCATGTCCAAAAACAAGTCAACGATATCCTTCAGGCGGCACTGGCTTTTATTGATCAGGTATTCACTTTCCCCGCTCCGGTACAAACGCCGGGCGATTTCGATTTCATCGAATTGATATGGCAGCTCGACCCCGGCACACTGAATGGTCAGACAGACTTCCGCCATTCCCAGTGGTTTGCGTTGCGCACTGCCGTTGAAAATCACATCGGACATGCTTTGGGCACGAAGCTGGGAAGGACCCTGTTCGCCCATCACCCAGCGCAGGGCATCCAGAACATTCGATTTGCCGCATCCGTTCGGACCCACGATGGCACAAATGGGGTGCCCGAATTCGAATACCGTTCGATCCGGGAATGATTTAAATCCATGAAGCACCAACCGCTGAAACTGGATGGCAGCTGGTTTGGATGGATTTTCCGGTTGCTGTGCAGCCGATTCCTCTAACATTTCATGACCCGGGACATACGCCCTCTTTTACGGATTCACCGTTCTGCCTGACAGCATAGCAATATTGACACTCCTTGACAACGAAATATGGGAATCAGTGGGGGATGGATGCCGGATTAACCACTAAATGTTGGGTTTTCCGGGATTCAGGACTTTTTCCAGATATTGTCTTTCGGGAGATTGCAGATCGGGATTCAACCGGCTGAGTTTGCCAAGCAGGTTCCGGTGTACGACTTTGGCTTTCGAATGGCATTTCCGTGCAATATCCGGCTCCTGCATGACATGTGCCGCCGCCATGATGTCGAACAGATCCTCCAGTTTGAAGATCGAATCCGGCTCGGATGGCATCCGGCGCAGCAGGTTCAGACTCTCCATCAAAACCCACCCATCCTGGATTTTACCGGATGCAAACAGATCCAGAGCCTGTTCCCGGGTGGCAATTTTAATCAAAGCATGATCCTGTATTTTCATATATTTGATCAATGCCTGTTCATGGTCCGCGAGTGCATCCTTCACCTTCCCGATCTTGCGATGGATCCGTCCCCGGATCAGGTAAAGATCCACCGGATCAATCTCCGACAGACGGGCGGCCTTGATGGCTTTGGCTATTTCCGATGCCGCGGCGGGCAGGTCCATTTGCCGGTAGTGGGCAATCGCCAGATTTTTATGAAACAATGTGATATCTTCGAACAATTCCATCCGGGTGAACAGGGCGATTGCCTGCCGCCAGTTTTTCTGGGCTTGCACCAGGTTGCCGGTCTCCGAATGAAACGTTCCGAGGTTGCCGTGAACCTGAGCCTCCAGATGAACGGCGCTTCGGGGCGGTAGAGACTCCAGTGATTTCTCTGCAAACGCAATAGCGCTGACGAGATCGCCCAGTTGATAGTGGAGACTTGCGAGATTATTCAGGTCCCGGGCCATCGGCAGGGGATCCTGAAAACCGGTGGAAATTTCCAGCGCTTTCTCGAGATAAACCATACTCCCGTTCAGGTCGCCCCGGACGAAATTAAGATTCCCCAGGTTCCGAAGCAGAATACATTCCTCCTCCGGCCAACCCTGTCCGGAAATGGTCTTGAGTGATTCCTGAAAGAGTGTTTCCGCCTGTTTTAGATCACCCCGGTAAAACTCCATCTCTCCCAGAAGCCGTTCCGCCCGGGATTTCTGCATCCAGTCGTCGATCGACCAGGCGATAGCAAACGCATGACCGAGAGCGGATCCGGCCTTGTCGAACTGCCGTGTATAATTGAAGAGTATTCCCTGATTGAGAAATGCTTCGGCCTGGATTTTCAGCGCTGAAATGAAGTGTCGGGCGACATCGTCTTTGAAAATTTCCCTGAGCAGTCCTGCCTTTCGTTTTTCAAAATGCATCCATTCCAATCCGGAATCAAAAGATGGTTTCCCCTTCAGAAACCGGCCTGTTTCGGTCAGAAATGCCGTGACGATCCGGATTGCGGCCGAGTTCTTTCCCGGGGTATCCAGTGATGAATCCCGGTCTATCTCGTGCAGGGATCGCGTGACATCTGCAACGGTTTGAACGGGGATTCTGATATCCTGCAGATTCACCTGCCCGGCATTCAGCAGATTCTCGGGCGGCAGAGCGCCCTCCCGGGTGATCCGGCTCAATGTATCCGTAAGCTTGAGCAGCTGGATTTCCCTGCGGCAGTGTTTACACTTCTGAAGATGCAGCTGGATCCTGCGGGTATCGCGGGAATTTAATCGTCCGGTGATGTAATCGATTCCCGACGAAAGAACCGTGGAACATTCCCGTTTTCGAGTTTTCGCCTTCATCTGGAGACCTCCAAAATGCCCTGAAGCATATCCCTGGCCCGTCGCAGACGGGATGTAATGGTATTCATGTTGGTATTGAGTTTTTTGGAAATTTCCTTCGAGGTGTAGCCTGCAAAATAGTAATATTCGATGACTTCACGGTAGATTTCGGGCAATTGCTGAACCGCCTCTCGCAAATCCTCGCGAACCAATGATTCGCGTTTCGAAGTCTGTCCCATTCTCAAGGTTGCCCGCACCACCGAATAGTCATCCACATCACGGGATTCGATCGATCTGTACCGGTCACGCCAGTACCGCTGGCACAGATGATCCATTGTAATGAAGAGGTACCGCGGGAAAGCCCGGTCATCCTCGATATTATGGAAATTTTTAAACACTTCCTGCAGCCCTTTCTGGGTCAGGTCGGGTTGATCTTCGATGGAAATTCCGCGTTTTCTGCATACCATCAGAGGGATTTCCAGGGTCAGGTTCAGCAATTGATCGCACAGTTTTGAATTCCATTCCCCGGATTGAATGTATCGGTATTTGATTTCACTGACGATCTGGGCAATCCTGTCATAATCCATGGTATCGAATATAACCCGGAAATCTCCTTTCAATCCAGGAATGAGGTTTCCCGGTATGCAAATCGTTCAGTTGCAAAAAAAACATCCCGGGGATACCTGATTTGCTGAAAACGCGGACCGAACCATGCATCATCCGGCATGCAGGTCTTGACAACTTTGTCCGGAAACCTTTATTTTTACGGTATTGGCCTAAGAGGGAACCGGATTGATGAATCTTTCGATTTCCAGCAGGTTTGTTTTGTGTCTGACCATGGGTTGTGTGTTTTCCGGATGTGTTTCGACGGCGCTTGTCGATCAGATGGTTTCGGATGTTAACCGTTTGAAATCGGATGTTGCAGCGCTGGAAAAGCAGGTTGCGGACCAGGCCGGCGATATCGAAATGCTGAAAAACGCTTTTCCGGAAATCCCGGAAACACCCGTAGCTGTTGCTGCGGAACCCGCTCCGGGCGGGGATCAACCGTCACCGGAGGCGGGGAGAACGTCACCGGAAATCCGGAACGCGGAAATGTTTTATTCAAATGGACAGAACCTGTATCAGGCGGGCAGTTTCCGGGAAGCCTCGGTTGCTTTTGAACAGGCAGCTGCATTGGCTCGATCCGCCGAGATGCAGAGCCAGGGTTATTACTGGCTGGGTGAATGTTATTATGCCCAGGATTCATTTCAACGGGCGCTTGAATTTTTCGAACGAGTTGTAACCGATTTCCCGGATCAACTCAAGGCTCAGGATGCTCTTCTGAAAATTGGGTTTACATATTATGCATTGAAGGAATATAATGAAGCCGTGCAGGTATTGGAGGATTTCTTAAATAGATATCCACATCATCGGGCTGTGGCCATGGCTCAAGCCAAACTGAACGAGGCAAAAATGTGTTTGACAGAGCAGCCGGGTCAACCCCATTTGCGTTAAGGAGAGCCGATTATGAGAATCTACAAGATGGCGAACGCGATAATCATTCTCGGACTGGTAACATTGCTCGCAGTGTCAACAATCGGGTTTGCGCAGGAAAAAACCTGGACTTACGGCGGCATTGAATACCGGTTGCCGAAACCTTTGGAGGAGATACAGATTCCTGCCGAGCTTCCGGAATATCATGTGGTCGTGCCGGGCGATTGTTTATGGTTTATTGCCAGACATTATCTCAACGATCCCTTTTTGTGGCCTTTGATCTGGGAAGAAAACCTTGATACCATCGAAAATCCGCATCTTATTTTTCCAGATCAGCATGTGAAGCTGCCGGGAGGCATTGTCGTTGCCACCGGTCAGGAACCCGGTGCCGAGGGACAGGAAGGCATGGCGGGAGAAGAAGATGAGGAAGGGGGAGAATACGTCGCGGATACGGGATTTGAAGGGATGGAGATCAAACCGCCCGAACCGTTCCCCGTGACGTCCCGGACCGCCATCATCTCCTCCGGCTACATCGCCACCGACAAGATCAAAGCTCCGAAGATTATCGGAGCGAACACGGAATCCTACGACCTGTCGACAAACGACATTGTCTATATCGACACCGGCTCACCCGAGGGAATGGAACCAGACACCGACATGTTCGTCGTCCGGAAACTTCACAAAGTGCACCATCCGGTTTCGGGCAAATACCTGGGGTGGATGGTTCACGTAATGGCTGAAATCAAAACATTGTGTGTCAATGAAGATATGACATCCGCCGTGATCGGTGAAACGTTCCATCCGGTTGTGATCGGAGATCTTGTTATTCCCAAGGCGGATATCCCCATCCCGGTCACCCTCGGATCACCTCCCACTGATCCCTGCAATCCGTCCACCCGGCAGCTGCCGGGAACGATTGTGGATGCCTACCACGGCGGACCCATGTTCTCCGATGCGGTCATTATCGCCCGCGGTGACATCGCATACGTCGACCTGGGAACAGAGGACGGTGTGGCTCCGGGAGATTACTTCACGATATTCAAGCGTAATTTCGGCGATCAGGGTCTCCCCAGATACGTGTCCGGTGAAGCCATGGTGGTGAAAGTCGCGGAAACGACGTCAACCGTGGTGATCACCCAGAGTCAAACGGCGATATTCATCGGCGATCAGATCGAGTTGAAACAATAATACGGAAGGTTTTTGAACGGGGGGAGAAGCCGGTCGGTTTCTCCCCCGTTTTGTATCAATCGCACCAGCTTTTATGACGGACAGGCCTTCGATGGAACAATCCGACAGAAGAAAATGGCTGGCGTTGAGTTTGTGGCCGGGCTTCGGTGTGAAGTCATGGCTGAAACTGAACCGTATGACAGACAATCCGGTGGCGATTTTCGATGACCGGACGCTGCAGGCCCGGTTTACGGATGGCCGGAGATCGACTGAGGATTTCGGCAAGCTGCTGGATATGGCGGATGCTGAGCTGGCGCGCGCCCAAACCGAATCGTTCGGGATTATAACGGTTCAGGATCCCCAGTTCTCCCATCTTCTCCGCTCAATCCCCGACCCGCCACCGGTTCTATTTTACCGGGGCGATATCAGTTTTCTGGATACACTCTCAATGGGAATCGTCGGAACACGTCATCCGACAGCATATGGCATCGAAATGACCCGCAAATTCGCCACCGGTCTGTCAAAGCGGAACATCACGATCGTCAGCGGTCTGGCCATCGGGATCGACGCGCACGCCCATGACGCCGCATTGCGTCAATCCGGCAAGACCGTTGCGGTTCTCGGCTGCGGCCTGGATCAGGATTATCCCAGGAGCAACCGGGAATTGCGCTGCCGCATCGAACACGAAGGGCTGGTGGTGTCGGAATATCCCTGGGGCACCGCACCCAATCCGGGGCAGTTCCCCCGGCGCAACCGGATAATCAGCGGGCTGTCGTGGGGAACGTTGATCGTTGAAGCCCGGGAAAGCAGCGGTGCGCTGATCACCGCAAACCTTGCCCTGGAGCAAAACCGCGAAGTTTTCGCTCTGCCCGGAAACATCACCTCTGCCGCCAGCAGGGGACCGCTGAGCTTGATCCGGCAGGGTGCCGTACCCGTGACCGAGATCGATGATATCCTGGAGCATCTGCCCGGTCGACCCGGGAGAGACACTTCCAATACAAATCACCTGCCGGATCTGCAACCACCGGAAAACCTGACGGATTCCGAGAAAATTCTCTGGAGCTGCCTGAGTTGCGATGCCGAGTCCGTCGATGACCTGATCGTCAAATCAGGGTTGCCGGCTTCGCAAGTCCATTCTATCCTGTTGAAGTTCGAACTGTCGGGCCGGGTGCAGCAGCTGCCTGGAAAGCAGTATAAATTCAACTCCAAATCAAGCAATTAAAGAAATGAAATCAGAAAAAAACAAGAAAAAACTGGTCATCGTCGAATCGCCCGCCAAGGCGCGCACTGTCACCAAGATTCTCGGAGGCGAGTACCGTGTTCTGTCCTCCGTCGGCCATGTCCGGGATCTTCCCAAAACCCGGTTTGGAATCGATGTCGAAAGTGATTTTTCGCCCGAATATGTCACCATTTCCGGCAAACAGAATGTGATCGAAGCCATCCGAACCGCTGCCCGGGATGCCGGGGAGATATACCTGGCAGCCGATCCTGACCGGGAAGGGGAGGCCATCTGCTGGCATCTCGTCCATTATCTGAAGGGATCGAACGCCGCGATATACCGCATCCTCTATCATGAAATCACCCCGGCGGCGATTCGTTCCAGCCTGGAGAAGCGCGGTGATTTGAATATGAACAAGGTGAACGCGCAGCAGGCCCGTCGCGTACTTGACCGGATTGTCGGATACCGCTGGAGCCCGCTTTTATGGAAGAAAATCAAAGGCGGGCTTTCCGCAGGCAGGGTTCAGTCGGTGGCGCTGAAGATCATCTGTGACCGGGAACGGGAGATTCAGGCGTTTGTCCCTAAAGAATACTGGATCATTGCCGCGAGGCTCAAGGCGGATGCACCTCCTGAGTTTGAGGCTGTTTATCATGGTTCGGACGGAAAACGGATCAGATTGAGTGATCAAAAGACCGCTGACGCTGTATTTGCCGATATCCGGGATACCCGGTTCGAAGTTTCCAAAATAACCCAGCGCAGGGTCAATCGCAGACCCCCGCCGCCGTTTATCACCAGTACGCTGCAGCAGGAAGCGGCCCGGCGGCACCGATTCCCCGCACAAAAAACAATGCGCCTGGCTCAGCAGCTTTACGAAGGGAAAACCCGTATTGCCGGGGATGTACATGGGTTGATCACTTACATGCGAACCGATTCGCCCCGGATCGGCAGGGATGCTCAGGAAGCCGCACGAGTATATATCGAACGGCGGTTCGGTGCTGATTTTAATCCTTCCAAACCGCCGTTTTACAAGGCCCGAAAGGGTGCCCAGGAGGCTCATGAGGCCATCCGGCCCACAGACGTGGAATTGACGCCGGAGAAAGCGGCCGGTTTTCTGCAGCCCGATGAGCTGAAACTATACAGACTGATCTGGGAGCGGTTCATCGCCAGCCAGATGAAAGATGCCGTTCTCAATGTCACAACCGTTGTCATCAATGCAGGCAGCAGGGGAAACCACCAGTTTCGTGCGACCGGAACGGAAATCATGTTCGAGGGATACTATCGCCTGACCGGGATGCAGATGCCTTCGAAACCGGAAACCGGATCCGCCGATCAATCCGGTCAGATTCTGCCGTCCCTCTCCCAGAATCAACTCCTGGAATGCCTGAAATTGACCTGCGATCAGAAGTTCACCAAACCACCATCCCGGTTTTCCGAAGCCACCCTGGTCAAAGAGCTGGAAACGCTGGGTATCGGCAGGCCGAGCACCTATGCGTCCATCATGAGCACCATCCGGGGGCATGACTATGTCGAGATAATCGACCGGAAGTTCAAACCGACTGAGTTGGGTTTCATGGTCGCCGACATGTTGACCCGGCATTTCCCAGATATCATGTCGGTTCAGTTCACCGCCCGGATGGAAACCCGCCTGGACGACGTGGAAAAGGGCAGTGAGACCTGGGTTGAAACGGTTCGCAGTTTCTATTCCGTTTTTGCCGAAAAACTCGCGGCAGCGGAAACCGGTATCGACCGGGTGAAACCGGTTCTCCAGGTGGTCGAAGGTGTTGAATGCCCGCTCTGCAAGGGTCCGATGGTCATCCGGAAAAGTAAAAAAGGGCCGTTTCTATCCTGCCAGGCCTTTCCCGGTTGCAAGGGTGCCCTGCCCATCCGAAAATCAACTCAAGGGGATCAAAAACAGTCTTTCAAATCAGTATTGACCGGTGCAACCTGCCAAAAATGCGGTGCTCGTATGGCACTTCGAACCGGCCGTTACGGGTTGTTCCTAACCTGCTCGCGGTTTCCCGCCTGCCGCGAAAAAGCCCCTTCACCCGCCGGGCTGCCCTGCCCGTCCGAATCCTGCGACGGGCGGCTGACCCAGCGGAGAGGGAAACGTAAACGGACATTCTGGGGCTGTACGAACTACCCGAAATGCACGGTTGTATTCACCGGTGTCCCGGTTCTGGATCCGTGCCCCGGATGCGGATTCCCGTACCGGAGTGCATCATTGCGGAAGACAGGTATTTTCTTGACATGTCCCCGCTGTCATCACACAGTTGAGCTTCAAGAGGAGCGGAAAGATAATGGAGACGGCGATACAGAGGTTTATGACGTATCTTGAGGTCGAGCGGGGCGCGTCCCCACATACACTTCGGTCCTACCGTCAGGACATCGAAACTTTTAACCGGTTCCTGCACAAGACGAGCCAGGGACAGGATTCCAAGGGCAGGGTTAAGCCCTCCGAAATCGACCGGTACGCCGTCCGCTCGTTTCTGGGCTATCTGCATACCCAGAATTATTCCAGAGCCTCCATGGAACGCAAACTGGCGGCAATCCGGGCTTTCTTCCGGTTCCTGAAAACCCGGAAACTCATCCGCCAGAATCCAGTCAAATACATCCCGCTGCCCCGTAAAGACCGGAAGCTGCCCACCTTCCTCACCGTGAACGAAGCCGATACATTGCTCAATGCTTACCCGTCACCCAACCTCCTTCGGGATCTGCGGGATCTGGCGATCGCGGAAACGCTCTATGGAACCGGTATCCGGGTCTCCGAACTGGTGAACATGGATGTGGGAGATCTTGATCCGGGGTCGGAGGAAATCCGTGTTCTGGGAAAAGGCGGCAAGGAGCGAATTCTGCCCGCAACGCAGACCGCGATCACCGCCATCGAAACATATCTCCAGGCCCGGCGGAATCTCAAATCCGGAAAATCCCAACCTGGGGATTCGAACCCCCTTTTCACCAACCTGAGAGGCACCCGAATTTCAGATCGCAGCGTCCGCCGGATTCTCCACCGGATGGGATTGGACCGGGGACTTTTGAAACGCGTTCATCCCCATCAGCTCCGGCACAGTTATGCAACGCATCTGCTGGATTCCGGAGCGGATTTGAGAGCCATCCAGGAACTCCTGGGACATACCAGCCTGTCGACAACTCAGAAATACACCCATATCAGTCTGGAAAGGTTACTGAAAATATACAATGAGAAACATCCTAAAGCGAAATAGACAAGATAAAATGGAGAATCTGACGCCGAAGGAAATCGTTGCGTATCTGGATTCTTACATCATCGGTCAGGACAAAGCGAAACGGGCGGTTGCCATCGCCCTGCGCAACCGGTGGCGCCGGATGCAGCTCCCCGAGGACATCGCCGAGGATATCATCCCCAAAAACATCCTGATCATCGGTCCGACGGGTGTGGGAAAAACCGAGATCGCCCGGCGGATCGCCCAGCTGACACAGTCACCGTTCATCAAGGTCGAAGCGTCCAAGTACACCGAGGTCGGATATGTGGGGCGGGACGTGGAATCCATGATCCGCGACCTGGCCGATCTGTCGGTGAATATGGTCAAGAAGGAACACCGGGAAAACGTGTTCACACAGGCTCAGGAGCATGCGGAAGAGCGGCTGCTGGATATCCTGATTCCCCCGACAGCCGCACCTTCGATCGGGCAGGCGGACGACCCTGGTGACGCTGAAAAATCATACCGGCATTCCCGGGAAAAAATGCGCACAAAACTCCAGTCCGGACAACTTGATGACCGCATGATCGAACTCGATGTCAGCGAAAACATCGGGGGCATGATCGAAGTGTTCTCCTCGTCGGGGATCGAGGAAATCGGCATGCAGATGAAGGAAATGATTCCAGGTCTGTTCAGTCCCAAGAAAAAACGCCGTAAAATGAATGTCGGTGAAGCCCGGCATCATTTGATCGAGGAAGAAAAGGACAAACTCATCGACATGGACAAGGTGACGCAGGAGGGCATAAATAGAGCGGAAATCTCCGGAATCGTGTTCATCGATGAAATCGACAAGGTCGTCGGCAGGGAAAGCGGTACGGGTCCGGATGTTTCCAGAGAAGGGGTCCAGCGAGATCTGCTCCCCATCATCGAGGGGTCCGCGGTAATAACTAAATTCGGACCGGTTCGAACAAACCATATCCTGTTCATCGGCGCCGGAGCATTCTCCATATCCAAACCAGCCGATCTGATCCCGGAAATACAAGGCAGATTCCCGGTCAAGGTTGATGTGCACAGCCTGTCAAGACAGCATTTAAGGCGGATACTGATCGAACCGAAAAATGCTTTGACCAAGCAGTACCAGGCCTTGATGTCGACCGAGAAAATCTCCATCCTGTTTGAGGATGATGCCATCGACCGGATCGCGGAACTGGCGGAGATGGTGAACCGGGAGAGTGAGGATATCGGTGCCCGGAGACTCCATACGGTCCTGGAAATCCTTCTGGAGGATCTGTCTTTCCATGCTTCCGACATGCAGGGACAGCAAGTGGTGATTACGCCCGACTATGTCAGCCGGAACGTAACGGTTGAGGCGATCATCAAGGCGGAAAACATTCGGAAAAAACGCAAACCCGGATTTCGATAGGATGGCCCCGGTGAAACGGATATTCCCCAAGATACAAATGCTTTCTATGGCGGTGGGCCTGCTTCTGATACCCTGTCTGATCGCTCATTGCGGACATAAAACCAACCTGCATCCGCCTGCGCCCCGGCGAGTGGCCACCATACCCAAACTCCTGGCTGACGTCGAATGCGAAACGATCGTTCTCTCCTGGGAACCGGTTTTTTTCGACAACAAAGGTACCCTCCTGGAATCCCCTGCCGATTACCTGGTTCTCCGCAGACGCGGCGACTGGATTGAAATCCGGACCTCGGAAACCCCGGCCCCCACTCCTTCCCCGAACACGCTCATCCTGTTTGACGAAACAGCCGTTGAACCGGGCGAATCCACGCCAATCGCCAGACCAACCGTGCATCCTCCGGAGTTCGCTTTCAAGTTGATCGGTTATCTCCCCGGAACGCAGGATTCCCCGGTGGGAAAGGAACCCGCCAATTATAAAATGATATTCCGGGATCCCGGTCTGCCGGGTATCGAATTCGAGACGGCGGAAAAATATAAACCTCCGAAAGGATTCCCGCCTGAGAAGACCGGAGCGGACCTGGATCTGCTCCCAGGGTATTCATATTATTACAAGGTCCAGGCGGTCGGACCCGGCCGGCTGACTTCCGACCCGTCTCAAGCCCTGGAAATCAAATATTTCGATATTCCCGGGCCGCCCCGTGATCTGACGGCGGAACCGGCTCCCGATTCGGTGATTCTCGCATGGAACCCGCCCGAAACAACCTGCACCGGTTCGCAGCTTGGTCGGATCGGCGGGTATTATATTGAACGCACACTGAAGGACACCCCGGATATTTTCGACACCATCGGAACCGTATCGGTTTCAGATGAGCGGATCTATCGGGACGGATCTTTCCGCAAAGATGCAGTATATCTTTACCGGGTGCGGGCATTCACTCTGGAGGGTAAACTGGCCGGATTACCAGCCGATCCCGTCGAAATTTCCACAACCGACACGTTTTCTCCGGACCCGCCGGCAGTGCTCAAGACGGCGTATTCGTCCAGGGGTGTCCACCTGCTCTGGGAACCGAGTCCATCCGGAGATGTTGCGGGATACCGGATCTACCGATCAACCGGAACAGACGATCCCTTTCGGCCGTTGTCCGCCGATGAGTTGATACGGGACAGCGGATACATCGACGATTCCGTAGTGCAGGACCAGCTTTACCGGTATTATGTAACGGCTGTGGATGATTCCACTGCCCGGAACGAGTCGTTGCCGTCACCGTCGGTTAAATTAGTTATTCCTTGATGTAGAGGATTGGAGGTTAACATGTTTGAAGGATCCATCGTTGCTCTGGTCACACCGTTCAGGCATGGCCGCCTGGATGAGCAGGCAGTACGCGGTTTGATTCAATACCATATCCGGAATGGAACGAACGGTATCCTGGTTGCCGGATGCACGGGCGAAGCCGCCAATCTTTCCCCGGATGAACTCCGGATGCTGATCAGCCTGGCACAGGAAGAAACATCCCGTTCCGACCGAAAAATCTGGATCCTGGCCGGAACCGGATCGAACAGTACCGCCGTTACGCTGGAAAGAACGAAAATCGCCTCCGAGATGCTTGTTGACGGAGTTCTGCTTATCACACCGTATTACAATAAACCGACTCCAGCCGGCCAGATCGAGCATTATCGGAAAGTCGCGGACAGCACCCCTTTACCGGTAATTTTATACAATGTTCCAGGCCGGACGGGAGTCAACATGTTGCCGGAAACGATCGCGGAACTGAGCCGGATCGACAACATCGTGGCCATAAAGGAAGCGGGGGGAGATGTGGATCAGGTCAGCCGGATACGTCTGCTGTCCGGTATCACGGTGCTGTCCGGAGACGATACGCTGACCCTACCGATGATGGCCGTAGGGGCTTCGGGAGTCGTTTCGGTGACCGCCAATATCGATCCGGCCGGAATCTCCGGAATGTGTGCCGCCTGGAAAAACGGAGATATCGAAACCGCCCGCCAACTCCACCTGAAACTTTTCCCCTTGTCCAAAGCGATGTTTATCGAAACAAACCCCATGCCGGTCAAGGCCGCTCTGGAAATGATGAACCTGATCGTTGGCGAACTTCGGCTGCCCCTGGTCCCGGTAAAACCCGAATCCAGAGAAACCATTCGGAAAGCCCTGGTGGCTGCCGGATTGATGAACCAGGTGGGCGAGTGATTCCGATAGTCGTGTGGGGAGCTGGAGGCCGGATGGGGAAACACGTGATCAGCGCTGTCCAGGCGCAACCCGACATGAAGCTAGCGGGAGCGGTCGAATCGGCCGATCATCCGGCGATTGGCCGGGATGCGGGTGAATTTCACGGATTGAAACCCGCAGGGGTACTGATCGGACGATATCCGGAAACGGGCGAATCCGATGGCGTGGTCATCGATTTCTCTCTGCCGGGCGGGCCCGAGGCTGCCGCGAGCTGGGCTCAGACGAATCGCTGGAATTTCATCTCCGGAACGACTGCACTGTCCGGTAGCGATCAGGAGGCGATCCGGAAGGCCGCCGGGCACGTGGCCGTCCTGACCAGTTCCAATTTCAGTCTTGGTATCCAGCTGCTCCTCATGTTCGCCTTCCAGGCGGCCAAAATCCTGCCGGAAGAATTCGACGTGACCGTGATCGAATCCCATCACAAAGCCAAACGGGACCGGCCCAGCGGAACGGCCAAATCAATCCTGCAGGCTGTCGCGTTGAATTCCCCGTCCGCTCGATGGACGGACGTTGCGGCTCTGCGTGCAGGGAACATTATCGGCGAACACGAACTGCGGCTGGTGTCCGATTACGAGACAATCAGCGTATCCCATCATGCGCTGACCCGGGATGTGTTTGCCCGGGGAGCGGTCAAGTGTGCCCGCTGGATACACGGCCGGCCGTGCGGATTGTATGAAATGAAGGATATGATCGAACGATGAACCTGAGAACCCCGATCCCGTGCCTGACTGCCGCACTGATTCTCCTGACGTTTGCGTTGCCGGTAACGGGCGGGGAAACCGATATGCCGGAGGCCATAAGACCCGGAACCAGAGGACACATCCTATCCTGTTTCTCCGGAACGGAGCCGATCCGGCAGGAAATCGAGATCCTGGGTATTCTCCGCAACCCGGATCCGGCGGCGAACGCAATACTGGGGAAAATACTCTCCGAACCGGTCAAATCGGCGGGGATCATGTCGGGAATGAGCGGTTCGCCGGTATATATCGACGACCGGTTGATCGGAGCCATGTCGTTTGCCTTTCCGTTTTCGACTGAACCCATTTGCGGGATCACACCCATCGAAGCGATGGACCAACTGATTCCGTATCTTCCCGAGACCGGACAAATCCGGGACGATTCCCGGCGATCCCGTCTTTTAATTCCTCCCTTTAGATACTCCCGGATGCTCCCGATCCGGATGCCGCTGGTCATCCGGGGCATGCCCGATTCAACATTGGACATGTTCAAGGATCTGCCCTTTTCCCGGTCGTTTTTCAGCGAGTGGACACCGGTTGCGGGTGGGATCTCCAGGCTGGACCCGGAGATACCCCTGCGACCCGGATCTCCCGTAGCAGCCGTCCTGATGGACGGTGACATTAAAATGGCTGCAACCGGCACCGCCACGGCGGTCAACGGCAACCGAGTTCTGGCGTTCGGTCATCCCATGATGAGTCTCGGGCAGTGTGATATCCCCATGGCTTCCGCGGAAATCGTCACGTATATACCCAGCCTGGCGAATTCATTTAAACTGGCAAATATCGGGCGGGTTATGGGAAGTTTTTTTGTGGATGCCGAACCGGGTGTCGCCGGATTGATCGGTGATCCGCCCCGGATGATTCCCATGCAGATCATCATCCGGCGCAACGGGCATCCAGCCAGTGAATACACACTCAGGCTGATCAATGACCCCCGCCGTACCGCACTTTTTTCGGCGATCGGAGCGGGAGCGGCTTTATCGTTCATCGGACCCAAATCGGATGATTTTTCCTGCGAATCCACTCTGACGGTCGCAATCCGGAACCGGGAAAACCTGCAAATATCCCGAATAACCGGAGCCGGCAGGAATGCCTATGAGGAAATGTTCAAGATCCTGGCCGTAATCGGGGAAATACTGCAAAATCCGGTTCTTCCGGTTGAAATTGAGTCCATTCACCTGGCTGTTGATATTGTAGAGACGATCCTGTTCTACCAGCTTGAATCGGCGGATCTTACAACCGGCCGGTCGCGGCCGGGAACCGATCTTACGGTTCGGTTGACCGTCAAGGAATACCGGGGTTCCCCCATTCGCAGGCTGGTGAAGCTGAGCCTTCCTCCGGGTGTTCAACCGGGATCATACGGCATCAAAATCATGGATGCCGAATCCTATCGCCGGTTCCAGTCCGAAAAGCGGGTCGCTGAATTTTTCTACCGGGATTTTGCGGATTTCATGGCACACCTGGATGCAGCCGGACCGGAAAACATCCTGCATGTTCTCCTGATCCAGCCATCCAGTGACATTCTCGTCGGCCATGGCCTGCTTCCCAATTCCCCTCCCACCATGGAATCCCTCAACCGCCTTCCGGGTTCAACCTGCCGGATCAGATCATCCGAAACCATCATATTGCATGACACCGTGACGTTCCCCGGCCGGATAAACGGCAAAGCGGAAATTGCGGTGGAAATTCTACCGGAATGAGTATCCCGGCACTAGGAGGCTCAGCCTGACAAATGAAACGGTTCCTTGTCATTCTGATTGTGATTTCAACATGTTCCACCATCCGGGGTGCATCGTCTGAAATTGTGACTTTATGCGCCCAGTCGGATTTCACGGATGGCAATCTGGAAAACGTGAAGATCGATTCCGGCGGCTGGATCAGCCTTTCCGGAACCATGCAGACACTGGCCGAAATTGAAGCTGAAAGCGCCGTATGGTCCCTGGCTATGGATCACCACGGCAGCGTATATGCCGGGACAGGCAACAACGGCATGATTTACCGGCTTCATCCGGGAGAAAAACCGGAAGTGATTTTTGATTCACCTGAAATCGCCATCCTCAGCCTGGCATGCCGTTTCGACGGAAGTATTTTTGCCGGAACCGCACCCGACGGGTTGATCTACCAGATCACCCGGGATTCATGTGCCACGGTTTTCGCCCGGACGGAACAGCACTATGTCTGGGATCTGATAATCGATCCGGCAGGTAATCTGATCGCCGCGACAGGCGATCAGGCAAAAATACTATATTTCAGCCAGTCCGGGTCCAGGACCTTCGAGTGCGACCTGGATGCCGGCCATGTCCGGACGCTGGCGCTATGCGGGAATTCCCTGCTGGCCGGAACGGCCGATCCGGCAACCCTGTACCGACTGACCGGAACAGATCTGCAGGTTGTCTATGACGCCAAGCAGCGGGAAATCAGCCGGGTGGTCTGCACCGGATCTCAGGATGTTTTTTTCTCGGCTGTGGCGTCACCCGCAATCAGCGGAACGGAGATAAAGCCGGGGATGGCGTTATTGCCGGGACAGAACCGGGAAGGCGACCGGGAAATCGGAACGGTTTACCGGATCACGTCGAGTGGCGTTGTGGAGTCCTGGTGGTCGACGGCTGCGGTCCCGATTTTTGACATGGTATTGATGGGTGAGCATCCGGTGGTTGCATGCGGCAGCAAAGGATTCGTGTTCGAGATCGAGGGACCGGATCTGGCCGCACTAATATCCACGGTGGCCGAATCCCCCGTTCTCACCCTTCTTCCCGTATCATCCGGACTGTTGATGGGGACATCGAATCAAACGTCGGTATTGAAATTGACCGGTGATCCGAGTCATGAAGGGAGTTATGAATCTGATGTCTTCGATGCCGAAACGGTTTCCAGATGGGGGATGCTGACATATCAGGCTTTGAATTCAGGTTCCGGCGAAATCGATTTGGAAACCAGATCGGGTAACCGGAAATCTCCGGATGATCTCTGGTCAAAATGGGCGTCGGTCGTGGCGGATACTGGTGGATTTCGCATTCAGAGCCCGCCGGCCCGGTTCCTGCAGTGGCGGGCGCTCTTCAAGAGCCGGAAGACTTCCCCCGTGCTGGGCTGTATCCAGTTTTCGGTCGCCAGGCCGAACCGCACACCGCGCCTTTCATCGGTAATTGTTTATCCGGTCCAGAAGGGCGTGTTCATCGATCAGATGATACCTTCCGGAAAACTATACCGGCAGGAATTTTCGGATGGAACCCGTCTGGAATATTCCATTCAGCCCCAGGCGGGTATCGGCGGTGTATCCAAGGGACAATGGTTCAAATTGCGCGGGATGCGCACGGTCCGCTGGGATGCCGCCGATCCGGATCTGGATCTTCTGGAATCTGAAATCGCCATTTCCACCCATGGGAGTGAAAGATGGACAATCCTGGAGACTGAATATGACACTCCCATTTTCACCTTCGACAGCACGGCTTTCCCGGACGGAGTTTACGAAATCCGGATCACCATCTCGGACAGGCCATCCAATCCCAGGAATCTGGATCGATCCGCATCAATGGTCAGCCGTGCGTTCACCATTGACAACACTCCGCCGATCCTGGCTGGATTGACAGCGGAAGCGGTCGGGACATCCGGATCCACGATTCGCCTTTCCGGAAAAGCCCGGGATGATCTCAACCGCATCGTCCGGCTGGAATACTCGTTCAATTCGGAAAAATGGTATTCTTTCACAGGCAAAGATGGTATTCTCGACAGCTGTGAAGAACAATTCGAACTGGTGCTTCCGCAACCCGAAAACAGGACTGAAATCTTTGTGCGGGCAACGGATGACCATGAAAACGTCACCACCGCCTCGGTTCCTGTTAAACAGGCAGGCGAAAAGAAGTGAATGAAAGGAGTTTCTTTATGAGCAGGCAACTTCATATTTTTGTTTCGCTGGCAGTATTGCTGATTTTTATCCCGGCCGTGTCCGCCGATCTGTACTGGGAAACCCATATGACGACATCCGGAATTCCCGGTGTACAGAACGGGGATGATATCTCGAAAACCTTCATGAACAAGGACGGCATGCGAATGGAACGGAAAGACGGGATCACGATCATGAACTATGAGAAAGGCATGATCTACCAGCTCGATTTCGATAAAAAGACTTATGAGGAAGTGCGATTGGACAGCATGCTCCAGGGCCATGATGAGGCGGTTCAGTACATGCAGAACATGATTAAATCCATGTCGGAAGACATCACAATCGAAAAAACAGACGAAACAAAAAAGATCAACGGCTACGATTGCACCAAATACGTGGTCACAGTCATGGGCATGCCGTCTGAGACGTGGATCACCAAGGATGTCGAAGGTTTCGCGGAATTGCAGAATGCCACAAAAAAACACATCGAAAAATACAAAAACAATCCACTGCTCAAGAACATGCTCGGAAATCCGGCATTCGAAAAACTCGAAGGATTTCCCATCATGAGTGTCAGCCAGGTCGGCCAGATGCGGTCTGTCAGCAATGTCACCAAGATCGAAAAGAAAAAGCTCGATGCGGATCTATTCCTGCCGCCTTCTGATTATGCCAAGGTGGAATCATCGTCCGATTCACCGTTCGGACGATAAATATTACGCGTTTCGGTTCGTTTCAACCCTGGAACATCGAAGTTTCAGGGTTTTTTTTCAATCCCCTTCAATCGGATTCGAATACGGACTCGAAGGCCTCCGTCACCGCACGAGCCGCTTCTTCGTTGAAGCGATTGAACCGCTTTAGAAACAATGCGCCCTCCGCAGTCAGCCGCGAACCCTTCCGTTTCGATGCGGATTGATTTTCAACGAGCTTGTAACCGAGCCGATCCTCGGTTTCCCTGATTTTCCCCCACAGGGTTCTGAATGACATTCCCAGTTCCGATGCCGCCCTGTTCATGGACCCGGTCCGTTCAATCACCTCCAGAATGGATTGTCGACCCCCGCCCATCAAAATGCTCCCGGATGAATCCACGATCCATAACTTCATTCGAGGCGAGAATTTCGGAGAAGTCTGAGATTTCACGATTCAATTATGATCCATTCGGCATCGATTGTCTATTCCCAGGTCATCTCCCCATCCCGATCGGCCGTGTTATTGTATCCTTCTTGACATAATGATTCCATACCGGTATTTTTCCGGGGTGGTGCAGTCGAAATTCGAAAACGGACCGCCCGTCAAGATGATCGTCAAAGATCTCAGCCGGTGTTTCGACACCATTTTGATCGACAAAAGCGAGAAGAAATGCCGGCCTCACCATCTGATCCGGGAAGCGTCGCTGGATGTTGATGTTGACGATATCCCGGTGATTTCTCTTCTCTGTCTCCCGGTGGAGCTCGAATACCTCGCTCTGGGATTTTTGTTCACCGAAGGTTTTATCCAGTCCCGGCGGGATGTGACATCGATCCGTGTTTCCCGCAATCCACTTCGGATCGATATCCGAACGAACCGCGGGGAGGATCTGGCACGGCAGATCGTCGCCAAGCGGACAATCACATCCGGATGCGGCAGAGGCATTCTATTCCGGAATTCCGGAGATTGGCGTAAACCGGTTGTTCAATCCGATTTCAGAATTTCCACGACCAGACTGATCGAACTTTGGCGGCGGATCGGCGAGAACGACGATTTGTACCGCAAGACCCGGGGTGTTCACAGTTCGGTGTTGTGCAGCCGGGAAACCATCGAGTATTTTTCGCCGGACATCGGCCGGCATAACACCATCGATCGGGTAGCTGGAAAATGTCTTTGGGATGAGATTGAGGTACGGGAGAAGCTCCTGTTCTGCACCGGTCGGTTCTCGTCTGAGATGGTTTTAAAACTTGGAGAAATCGGTATACCCGTTGCGGTTTCCCGGTCGACTCCGACGGACATCGCCGTTGAGATGGCTCAGGATATGGGGATCACGCTGGCATCAACCAAGGACATGCGAAAACTGGTTATATACACCCACTCGGACCGAATAGCCAATGGTACCGGCTGATCTTGGAAACGGCATTTTGCATGGTTACCCTCCGTGCATGATATGAATCACCCGAACATCAGCTTCATCCGGGACCTTCGTTCCGGAATAATCCTCCGAATGAACCAATACGCCGTTAACCGTAACCATTATCAGAACATAGGTATATCCCATTACGTCCAGGATATCCTGAACGGTCATGCCGTCATGCCAGCTGAGTTCGTCCCGGTTATTCACTGTGATCATGACATCTTGTATCCATCAGCAGTTCCACCGCCAGATTCGCCTGCATGTTCGCCACAATAGCCACCCGCGGCGCGCATAATCCCATGCTCATCTGCGAAGTCATATCTCCGCAAAAATAGACGTTCCCGGTCCGGGTGATCTGAATTTCATGATTGCGGCCGTAACCGGCCAGCCCGTTTCCAACGATCACCGGCTTCGACGACGCTCCGCGGGACCAGGTTTCGATTAGCCAGATCTTATCCTCGGCCCGGTCAAACGCTTCGATCAGAAGGTCTGCGGTCGAATAGATATTCAAGAGATTTTCCGGCGTCAGTCTGCAGGAATGCAGGGTCAACCGGATCCGGGGATTGACTGCGCGAAGATGTTCTGCCAGCGCGTCGGTCTTGTATCGGCCGATATCGGACACGAAGTAATGCTGCCGGTTGAGATTGGATAATTCGATCCGGTCGTAATCAGCCAGGATCAGATACCCCAGTCCCGCCCGGGCCAGGGAAACCGCTGCGATGGAGCCCAATCCGCCGCATCCGGCGATCCCCACCCGCATTTGATTCAGCACCGGCGTGGTGCCCGGAACATTCCGGTCGAATAACTCATTCCGGTCAAGCGGCAGCAGTGTCATCCCCTGTTTTTTTCGACAATGGCAACCAGTTCCGGCAGATCGATGCCCAGCTCCTTCAAGCGTTCGACCGTGGGCACTCCGTTGTCGTCCCAGCCCCGGCGCCGATACACAACTGACACGGTCTTGTCATACTGATCTTCGCGGTAATCCCGCAGTATTTTGATCTTTTCAGATGTGGATCTGCCTTCAGGATCAACTCCAACGATTTCCCTGAGCTGTTTATCATAGCGGTCCTGCCTGGATTCGTATTCCTCCGCCGTCACCGGACCCAGAGCACGGTAAGGCATGTAATCGTCCCTGCGTGTGCCGTACCCCAGCATCCGGCTCATGACCCGTTGGAGATTATAGACGCGCGCGGACTGATCGAGCATTTTCTGCTCATCCAGTTTGATCCCGGTCATGCCCTCCACGAATTTGAAATAGTTGTTAACGTGGTCCGGAACTTTCT
The DNA here is from genome assembly GCA_016927905.1 of candidate division CSSED10-310 bacterium. Taxonomy (GTDB): domain Bacteria; phylum CSSED10-310; class CSSED10-310; order CSSED10-310; family JAFGJC01; genus JAFGLW01. The sequence continues at coordinate 145,465 of JAFGLW010000031.1, forward strand.
GTGGTTCGGATGTCATTTTGTTGTCTGCGGGTACGACGTCATTCCAGCAAAGTTTGCACAGGCCGTACAGCCCGAACCAGGTGCGCCACAGGGGGAAATAATGGAGTGCTTCCGCCTTGTGCTCATATGTCGGCAGTTCGTTGTTGACCATATCCATGAAAATCAGCCATGCTTCATCATGCTGCGGCCCTTTGATGGCCATACCGTAACCGCACTGCTGGGCGAGTGATTCCTTGGTGACATACTCCGACACTTCCAGCCCCTTGGTCTCCATGCCAATATCGTCCATGAATTTCCGATCCGCACCATATTCGTTTTCCCACTTATCTTTGAGCCATCGGATTCCCTGCCCCACATCGACACCGAACCCTTCACCCCGGGCCATCTGGTGAAGCAGTTCCAGAACTTCGTCTCCGGAACCAAAATTCAGCTCCAGGCCGCCTGTTACACCGGTATCGATGACGCCGTTCTCGAAACACTCCATAACAAACGCTATGGTGGTGGCGGCGGAAATGGTATCGATGCCGTAGGTGTCGCAATAGAAGTTGAATTCGGCGATGAAATCCGCATCGAAACATCCCATGTTGGAACCTCCGGCCGCGGTTTCGTATTCCGGCCCGTCGACACAGACTTTCTGTCCCTTGTATGGGCCGGTCCGCAATTCGAAATCGTCGATCGTCTTGGCGCAGGCCATGCTGCATCCTTTCCAGCAACCGTCGGGCATATTCTGGGTGAAATATTTCGCTTTCAGCATCTTCGAATCGATCTTCCACACTTCCGGATGGGATCCATATTTGTAATTCTTTACCGGTAAAAGATCGTATTGATTCATGACATCGACAATATTAGCGGTACCGACCTCCCGCATCCGGCACTGAACCGGATCCAGATTGGCCATTTCGGCATTCACCTTCATCCCGTGGTCCCGGATCATCTGGGGATCCACCGGCTGGTTCAGATCGTCGACAATCTGGATGGCACCGGTTGGACAGACATAGGCGCAGGATGTGCACCCGATGCAATGCGGATCCACCTCGTTGAACGGCATCGCAATATGACGGTGTATCCCCCTGCCGGCAAAATCCAGGATCCGTTCCAGGGCAAACTCCCTACAGGCCCTGACACAGTGACCGCATAGAATGCAGGACTGGGGGTCCTCCTCGGTATAACGACCTTTAAATCTCGACTCGGAAACGCCGCACAGTCCGGCAATTTCCCGGACAGCCCGGACATTGGGCCACCGGCCCAGGTACATTTCCGCCAGGATCCTCCGGTGTCGAGTCACCGTTTCCGAATCCGTCCAAACCTCCAGCGGTTCCCGAACGGGATAATTACAGGCCGTCACCAGTTTCTTCTTTCCCCGGACTTCAATCTCGCAGATACACAACCGGCAGGTGCCGGAGGGCATCAGATCCTTGTGATGGCACAGGGTGGGTACGGTTATGCCCTCCTTTCGAACGGCGTCAAGAAGAAAGGTCCCTTCCGGAATTTCCCTCGGTTTTCCATTGATGACGATGCTGATTTTATCTGCCATGATCATTTCACCTCCACCGCATCAAAATTGCACACCTCGAAGCAAATTCCGCATTTGATGCATTTCAACGGGTCGATCCGGTGCGTTTGTTTCTTTTCACCGGTGATGGCCCCGGAAGGACATTTCAATGCGCAGAGGGTGCAGCCGGTGCATTTTTCATGATTGATCGAATAGGTTATCAGTGCTTTGCAATGCCCGGCCGGACAGCGTTTATCCCGGATATGCGCATGGTATTCATCCCTGAAATACCGGATGGTGCTCAGGATTGGATTCCCCGCTGTACCGCCAAGCTGGCACAGGCTGGTTGCGGAAACCGTTTCCGAAACTTCCTCCAGAAACTCGATATCCCCCTCTTTTCCCTGGCCGTTGCAGATCCGGTCCAGAGTCTCATACAGAGCCGGTAGACCTTCCCGGCACGGCGTGCATTTTCCGCAGGATTCGTCCATCAGGAATCCGGTGAAATATTTGGCGACATCGACCATGCAAGTGCGGTCATCCATCACGATCATCCCGCCCGAACCCATCATCGATCCGGCTTCGGTCAGGGAATCGAAATCCACCGGCATATCCAGTTTCTCCACCGGGATGCATCCACCGGACGGACCGCCGGTTTGAACCGCTTTAAACCTCCTGCCGCCGGGAATGCCGCCGCCGATTTCGTAGATGATCTCACGGAGCGTGACACCCATGGGAACTTCCACCAACCCCGTATTGTTGATCGCACCCACCAGGGAGAAGACCTTCGTCCCGGACGATCCGCCCCATGGATTCTCCCGCACATTCCCGGTACCGATGGAAGCGAACCAGTCGGATCCCTTTTCGATTATGACCGGGATGTTCGCCCATGTTTCCACGTTGTTCAGGACCGTCGGTTTATCCCGGTATCCGTATTCGACATTGTGAACGTATTTGGCGCGCGGTTCGCCGGCTTTCCCGGACATGGAAGCCATCAAAGCGGTCGATTCGCCGCAAACGAATGCCCCGGCGCCGCGATGAATGTGAATATCGAACGAAAATTCCGTTTCAAAAATATTTTTTCCCAGGAGTCCCCGTTCCCTGGCCTGCCTGATCGCCTTGCCGAGTCGCGCCATTGCCAGGGGATATTCCTTCCTGACATAGACAAAACCTTCGTTTGCACCGACCGAAAAAGCCCCGATCATCATGCCTTCAATGACCGAATGCGGATCGGCTTCAATGATGCTGCGATCCATGAACGCACCGGGATCGCCTTCGTCGGCGTTGCACACCACATAGGGGATTTCCCTGCGCTGCAGAGCCGCTTCACGGGCGGACCGCCATTTGATGCCGGCGGGAAATCCGCCGCCGCCCCGGCCCCGGATGCCGGATTTGATGACACTTTCAATCACCTCATCCGGCGACCCGCTCTCCAGAATTCCGCGGATGGCCCGGTAACCGCCCCGGCCGATATAGTGTTCGATGTTTTCCGGGTCGATGATCCCCTTGTTGCGAAGCGCAATTGGCCGTTGTTTGCTGAAAAACCCGATATCTGCCATGGTCTGGAACCGCTGGCCGGTTGCCGGATCCCGGTACAGGAGCCGTTCAACGACACTACCTTTCTGAAGGTGCTTCTCAACAATCTCCTCGACATCCCCTTTCGCTTTGACTTTCTGATAAAAGATGCCTTCTGGTTGAACAACCACTATCGGTCCCACGGCGCAAAATCCATTGCATCCGGTACCGATCACCAGGTAATCCGATTCCAGACTTTTTTCCTTTAGAATCCGGTTCAGGGCGTCCCGGACATTGAACGCTCCCGCCGAAATGCATCCGGTGCCGGTGCAGACCATCAATGTGGCTTTGTAGGCGCGTAGATCCCGGTTCACTTCCCGGGATATCGTTTCCAGATCCTGCATCTTAATCCGAGACATGCTCTCAACCCCGCTTTCTTTCTATGATATCGGCAACAGCTTTTGCCTGGGCATTCCCGAATACCTCTTCGTCGATTTTGACCACCGGGGCCAGGCTGCAGCATCCCAGGCAGGCCACCGCTTCAAGACTGAACCGTCCGTCATCCGTCGTTTCCCCGCGCCGAATCCCCAGTTCCCGTTCGAAAGCATCCAGTATCAGCTCGGAACCTTTCACGTGACAGGCCGTTCCCACGCAGACCTGGATCATCACTTCGCCTCTGGGCGCAAGGCTGAAAGCCTTGTAGAAGGTGGCGATATGGTAAAGTTCCGCCTTGGGAACCCCGGTCATGGCATTGATTTCATCGATGGCTGCTTTCGATATATGCCGGTCACGATCCTGGATATCCTGCATCATTTCGATCACATATTCGGGATCGTCGTTCCACCTGGATATGGTTGTCCGGACGGAAGCCCGGTCGATATCCGGCATGGACGCCACATTGGGAACATAAATATCCGAAACCTTGCTCTTAACGATACGCCATGCGGGTGTGTAGTCCCGATTCCGGATCACCAGGGCTTTCAGTTTCTTGTCGCGGAAAACCCGCCCGATGCCGCCTCGGCCGGCCTGTTTCAGCCTTGCCACTCTGCGGCGCCAGTCATAAAACGAAAAATTCAGGACCCCGATCCGGATGTGATCGGCGGCCCGGCCGGCCGATACCACGGCGATATTCCGCTTGTCATCTTCGCTCCCGGCATACATCTCCGTGAATTCTTCAGCCACGAGATGCGAATCGATGCTCTCCAGCGGCGCCGTCTCCAGCGTGATCCGATTCCGGACTGCATCGATGCATAGAATGGTTTCGGAGTCTGCCTTGCCGACGATGCACAACGCGTCAAATCCAGCGAATTTCAGATACGGTCCGAAATAACCGCCGACATTGGAGTCCATGATTGAATTGGTCAGGGGAGAAATGGACGTGACCAGAGTTTTACCCGAGCCTGGAAACGATGCCGTTCCCCCCAGTGGCCCCGAAGAAAAACAGATGGGATTTTCCGGGCTGTCCCACCGGGTACCGGAATTTATTTCCCGGAACATCAGCCAGAGATCGAATCCTTTGCCACCCACCCACAACGCTTTCATCTGCTCACTCACCGGCCGGATCTCGATAATCTTCCGGTCCAGATCGACATGAAGGGTTCGGTTTGCATATCCCCGGTCGAGCTCACCGGGCGGGTAAGACAACTCCGTGAGTATTTCATGCCGGGTGCGCATTTCACTGATCCGTTTATCCGCCATGTGGTTCCTCCTGCTGGAATGGATGCGACTCATCAACGTGATTGCCGGAATTCAAATCCGGACACTCGGGGGTATCCCCTCCGATTGCTAAATATTTTTGACTGAAAAGTCAAGTGCGCGGACCGTTTCAAGAACCGGCAGGAATCCCCCTCCCCTTCCGAACCTGCCATTGAAGGCACTTTGCGTATCGACTCATTTTCTGATAGATAACTTTTGCACGAAATGTCTACGGGGAGACGACACTGATGAAAAAGTACGGGTATTTGACTGATCGTTTTAAAGAACAATCACCGGTCTTTCAGGTGGTAACGGCAACCGTCATGCTGATGATCCTCATAACCGTCCCGGTTCTTCACGCCGATATCAAGGAATTGAAGAACGACGGCTATATCGAGGGGGGTTCCGCCTATTATCAGCAGGGATTTGTCGCGGGGGAAATCATGGCTGCCAAGTTCACTGCAGATCCCGCCGATTACCCATATCAACTGACCATGGTCAGAGTTCTTGTGGGGGACGGCGGCATGGGAGGCACGACCGGCGCGTTTGTCCTGCATATCTGGGAAGATACCGGCGCAACAGCACCGGGAACAGCACTCATTACACCCGAGTCCTTTCAATTAACTGCGGGATTCTGGAATGAAATAACCCTGCCCACGCCCATCGCGGTCACCAGCGGGGACGTGCGGGTGGGACTGGAATTTTTCCTGGATCCGCCACCCAGCTTCTTCCGGGATGCGGACGGCAACATCACCCCGCATTACAATTTTATCTTTGCCGTTCCCGGTGGATGGTTCTACGCGGAAGATCTCGGTCTGCAGGGTGACTGGATCCTGCGGATCCGGATTGATACCGGCGGGACCTCTCCGACGGCAACACCAGCGCTGCCAACCAATACACCCCCGCCGTTCCCGACTCATACGCCGTTCCCGACCGGCACAGCCGCTCCGACATACACTCAGCTACCCACCAACACGCCGCTGCCTACCAACACAGGCCTGCCGACCGGCTCCGCTTCACCTTCGAGCACGCCGTCCGCTCCCCCTACCGATACGCCGGTGGCCACATCGACGGCCCTGCCGCCCTCACCCACTCCCACAGCTCCCGAAACACCCTGGGTGGAGCTCTGGATGCCGTCCCATTATTTTACTCCCGGCGATCCCTGCGCCCTGAACGCCATGATTCACAATCCCGGTGATCCGATTCAGAATTGCAGGCTGATCGTGTTTTTGATTCTGGGCGACGGCGTATGGTTCTGGCCGACCTGGGGTGAAAACCTGAATTCCCAGTTGATGACTATCGACAGCGGTCTGAACACCGTTATGATCATTCCGGAATTCCTCTGGCCGACGGGCGCGGGATCCTATTCACCGATTTTGTTCATCGGAGCCGTAACCGACTCCGGTTACTGGAATTTTCTGGCAATTCCGGACATCTGGAATTTCGGGTTCGGGGAGTAGCCGGTTATTCGATTCCGACCAGCGCCTTGATATACTGCAGTCTCTCGTAACCCTCCGGATCTTCGCTCTTTCTCTGACCCAGTATTCCCCTGAAATCACCCAGGGAAGCGAATCCGTGTTCATCCATCCACTCCGCCATCTCCTTCAGAATCGCACCGATCCGGTCCAACCCGTTGAGATACAGAGTGGAGCAAAGCTGGACTGCCGAAGCGCCCGCCAGGATATGCTTGATGACTCCACGGGCATCGTGGATGCCCGTCGATGCCGCCAGGTCACACCGAATCCGTCCGGACAGAAGCGCGATCCAGCGGAGCGGAACGTGGGTTTCATCCGGTGAACTGAACCGGTTCCCCGCTTTCAATCTCATTTTGTCGGTGTCAATATCGAATTGATAGAATCGGTTGAACAGCACGAGAGCTCCGGCGCCCCGCCAGCTCAATTCGGCCGCAAACCGGGAAAGCGACGAAAAATAGGGACCGATCTTCACCGCGATGGGAATGGTCACCAGTTTTCGGACGTTTTCCAGAATATTGAAATGATGTTTTTCGATTTGTTCAGCCGGGATCCCGGGATCGCTGGGCATGCAGGAAATATTCAGTTCGATGGCATCCGCTCCCGCTTTCTGAAGCCTTCGGGCGTATTCCGTCCAGCCTTTGTCGGAGTAGCAATTGATACTGGCGATGACCGGGATGGACACTGATTTTTTTGATTCCCGGATGATATCAAGATATTCGTTTTCCCCGAAATCAAGCTCGGTATTGTAAAGATAATCGTAACTCTCCGTGTGCCATAACCCATCTGCCTGGCCGGTCACATTCTCGGCCGATCGCCGGATCTGTTCCTCAAACAGCGATTTCAGTACGACGGCACCCGCGCCGTTCCTTTCGCAATCCTGAACATTTTCAACCGATTTGACCAAGCTGCAGCTGGCGACAATCAACGGGTTTTTCAAGCGAATACCCATATAGTCGGCATGAATATCTGCCATGAGCCAATCCTCCGTTTTCAAATTTCTCTGACGACGGGACCGGGATCGAAGGATTTCTTCCCGGATTTCACTATTTCACCTTCTGTATCCGAATTCACAATCCAGGTCAACTCCCCATGGTAAAATCGTTTTGTATTCAATTCTCTCTATGCTATCATGCCGGGAAGTCATGGAGATTCAGTTCCCGGATCATCCCGAAACATCTTCAGGTAACCTGCCGTTGAGGAGGCTTGGATGGATGTTGTCAGCATAACCGTTGCCACAATGGGAACCGTTGCTTTGATCGCCGGAATCATTCTTTTTGCCGCATCGAAGAAGTTCGCCGTGATCGAGAATCCGCTGATCGATGAAATCGAGGAACTTTTGCCGGGAGCCAACTGTGGGGGATGCGGATTGACCGGTTGCCGGGCTTTTGCCGAAGCATCCGTCAATGACCGGACCGTCCGCCTGAAATGCCCGGTTGCACAAGCTGAAATCATGGCCAAAATTGCCGAAAAACTCGGCCTGGAAGCCCTGGAAACCGTCCGGACAACCGCACGGGTCATGTGTCAGGGAGGTTCGAGAAGCCGGCGGGAAAGCGAGTATCTGGGGATCCAGTCCTGTTTCGCCGCGGTCGTATCCAATTCCGTCGATCTGGTCTGCCCGTACGGCTGCCTGGGTTACGGAGACTGTGTCAGAGCCTGCCCGTTCGACTGTATCCGGATCGTGGGCGGTGTTGCGGTGGTGAATGAGGAAGAATGCACGAGCTGCGGTATCTGCGTCAAAGCCTGCCCGCGGAACATCATCGAGATCACACAGTATGAAAAAAGGGTTTATGTCGCCTGCCGGTCACCCGACAAGGGCCCGGAAGTCAAACAATACTGTTCGGTCGGATGCATCGGTTGCAGGCTTTGCGAAAAAGCCTGTCAATACGATGCGATTGATTTTAAACCATTTATTTCACGCGTGATATCCGAGAACTGCACGGAATGCCTGGCATGTGTCGAGAAATGTCCGACGCATTCCATCCTCTTCCGCCAGGTTGATCCGGAAAAAACCGGTATCCTGGCCGGCAAGGTGTACGACGATGTGCCGGAATAGGCTGCGAGAATGATCATGCCGGGTAAACTGCTCACATTTCGTTCCGGCGGTGTTCACCCCCCGGGGAACAAACACCTGAGTGAACACAAACCGATCCGGCGGGTGCCGCTTCCGGAAACCGTTTCGATCAACCTGAATCAACACCTGGGCAAACCGGCACAATGCGCCGTCAAGATTAAGCAGGAGATTTCAGTCGGCGAGCGAATCGGCGAAGCGGACGGATTCATATCGGCGGATATCCACAGCCCGGTTTCAGGCACGGTCAGGAAGATTCAGACCGTGATGACCGCCGTCGGCACCATGGCGGAATCCGTATTGATCGAGGTCGATTCCGAGAAAACGGCTGAGGATCTGAAGAAATATCAATCCACACCCGACTGCGCTCCGGAAAAACTGGGCAAAAAGGAAATCCTTGAAGCGATCAAGCAAGCCGGGATCGTCGGAGAAGGCGGCGCTGCATTCCCCACCCACATCAAGCTGGCTCCGCCACCGGATAAACCGATCGACACGGTCATCCTGAATGGCGCTGAATGCGAACCGTTCCTGACAGCCGATCACCAGTTGATGCTTGAGAAAACGGCTGAGATCCTGACGGGCGCACGGATTCTCCGGCATATTCTGGAGATTGATTCGATCATCATCGGGATCGAGAACAACAAACCGGATGCCATCCGGGCATTCGAGAAACTGATTGAAACGGACTCATATCCGGGGATGCGGATCGCCGCGTTGAAAACCAAGTATCCCCAGGGTGGTGAAAAACAGCTGATCAAAGCGATTCTGGATCGCGAAGTGCCTTCCGGTAAACTGCCGTTCGACGTGGGGGTCATCGTGCAGAACGTGGGAACGGTTTTTGCCGTGTATGAAGCCGTTTACTGCGGGAAACCGCTGATCCAGAGGGTGGTGACCATCAGCGGCTTCGTGAACAACCCGGGAAACTACCTGCTGCCCCTGGGTGTCAGTTTCGAGCATGCCATCCGGGCGGGAGCCGGGGGATTCCGGGACGATACCCGGGTGAAGGAAGTCATCAACGGCGGACCCATGATGGGCAAGGCGGTCCGGCAGCTCGATGTGACGGTGACCAAGGGAACGTCCGGAATACTGGTCCTGTCCGATCAGGAGTTCAGTTATGACGGGGAAGGCCCGTGCATCCGATGCGGGCGGTGCATCGATACATGCCCCATGGGCCTGATGCCGACGCTCCTGGCCATGAACGCCCGGTATGAGCGGATTGAAGGCTTAAAAAGCGTAATGGACTGCATCGAATGCGGCACCTGCAGTTATGTATGTCCCACTCATCGTCAGCTGGTTCACTGGATCCGGGCGGGCAAAGTACTCCTCCGGAAAGCGAACAGGAGCGTGAAATGAATACTCTGGTCATCTCCTCTTCGCCCCATCTGAGACCCAGGGAGAATCTGACCCGGGTCCTGTACGATGTGGTCATCGCCCTGGTTCCGGCGTTGCTGGTCGGTATTTATTTTTTCGGATTGAGAGCCCTTCTGGTAACCGTCGCCGCGACCGCGAGCGCCGTTGCATTCGAAGCCCTCTTTCTGAAAATCTCCGGGAAACCGGGTATTGGACGGGCTGCGTTTGACGGCAGCGCGATCATCACGGGAATCCTGCTTGCCATGAACCTGCCCCCGTCATCCCCTTATTGGATGGTCGTGATCGGCAGTTTTGTGGCCATTGTAATCGCCAAGCAGACGTTCGGCGGGTTGGGATATAACATTTTCAACCCCGCGCTGGTCGCCCGGGTGTTCCTGCTGATTTCCTTTCCCGTCCAGATGACCCGCTGGACAGCACCGACGTTTTTCACTGCCGAAGCGATCACAACCGCCACGCCCCTGGGTCTGTTGAAAACGGAGGGCTTGCAGGCCGTTTTAAGAACCTATTCCAACAGCGCCAACCTGCTGGGTGCCATTCCGGGCAGTCTGGGCGAAGTCTCCGCGGTTGCGCTGCTGATCGGTGGAATCTATCTTCTGGTCCGGAAAGTGATCAGCTGGGAAATCCCGTTGAGTTTCCTGGGTGCGCTGTTTGTCTTCACTGGAATATTCTGGCTGATCGATCCTGGAAAATATGCCGGTCCGGTGTTTCACCTGCTGACCGGCGGCGCGGTGTTGGGAGCGTTTTTCATGGCCACGGACATGGTCACCTCCCCGCTCACCCGCAAAGGCATGCTCATCTTCGGAACCGCGATCGGGCTTCTGACCGGCGTCATCCGCCTGTTCGGGGGTTACCCGGAAGGGGTCTCCTTCGCCATCCTGATCATGAATACGTTCGTCCCGTTGATCGACCGGTACACCCACGCACGCATATTCGGAACCCGGGGTTGAAACCATGAAAGACCTCAAAGATGTCATTATTTTGGTTCTGATCGCCGTCATCGCCGGTGCCTGTCTGAGCGTGGTTTATGTGTCGACGGCGGAACGTATCGCGGAAGTCAAGCGGATGGAGCTTCTGGAAGCGCTCAAGAAAGTGATGCCTTTTCTGAAGGATTCCCCCCGGGAAATCGCATTCGATTTCAACGGGGAGACCATTTTGATCTATGCCGTCGAGGAAGACGGTGTTTTGGAAGGTGCGGCGGTCAGGATGACCACCCGGGAGGGTTACGGCGGCGATATCTCGTTTTTAATGGGTGTCGGACCTTCGGGGGAAATCACCGGATTCTACCTTCTGTCCCACAAGGAAACCCCGGGTCTCGGCACCAAGGCAGCCGACAGGAAATTCTGGGGGCAGTTTATCGGCAAATCCCTGGATAATTTCTCGTTCAAGGTCAAAAAAGACAAGGGAGATGTGGAGGCGATCACTGCAGCCACGATTACTTCCCGGGCCCTTTCCCAGGCACTCGAAAAAGGACTGAAAGTGTACCGGAAGTATCGCGATACCCGAGGTGGATCATGAGTAAAAAAGAACCGCTGAACAAAGCTTTTACGGAAGGAATCTGGAAAAACAATCCCGTTCTGATTCTGCTGCTGGGCATGTGCCCGGTCCTGGGAGTGACCAGCAGCGCCGTCAACGGCCTGGGAATGGGCATGGCAACGCTGTTCGTGCTGGTGATGTCCAACCTGGTGGTATCGGTTCTGCGGCACATCATCCCCAAAAAAATGCGCATCCCCTGTTTCATCGTGATCATCGCGTCGTTCGTCACCATCGTGGAAATGCTGACCCAGGCCTATACTCCGGCGCTCTATCGCGCCCTGGGTATTTTTATTCCCCTGATCGTCGTCAACTGCATCGTCCTGGGCCGGTCGGAAGCGTTCGCATCCAAAAACGGCGTGGTTCGGTCCATCGCCGACGGTCTGGGCATGGGTATCGGATTCACACTGGCTCTTTTCCTGATGGGGGTGATCCGGGAATTCTTCGGAAACGGTTCCTTTTTCGACCTGTCCCTGTTCGGAGAAAACTTCAATCCCGTATTGATCATGATCATGCCCCCCGGCGCGTTTTTGACGCTGGGGTATCTGCTGGCTTTTTCAACCTATATGAAAAACCGGCGGCGGACCAAGGAGGCGTAATATGACGATCGGAATGCTGCTTATGCTGTCCATCTACGCCATGCTGGTCAACAACGTGGTGTTGATGCAGTTTCTGGGGATCTGCCCCTATCTCGGCGTTTCCAAAAAAAGCGACACCGCCACGGGCATGGGACTGGCCGTCATCTTCGTCATGACCCTGGCCACGGCCTTCACCTGGCTGATCGATCACTTCGTTTTGATCCGGTTCGATCTGGTATTTCTGAGGACCATCGTGTTCATCCTGGTGATCGCCGCACTGGTGCAGTTCGTCGAGATATTTCTAAAAAAATCGATCCCGGCCCTGTACCGGAATCTGGGGATCTATCTTCCGCTGATCACGACCAACTGTGCCATACTGGGTACCGCCATACTGGCCGTTCAGAAAGATTACAGTTTCCTCGTTGCTCTGGTATATGCCGTATCCACCGGAATCGGTTTTTTGATCGCCATCATCCTGTTCGCCAGCATCCGGGAGCGGCTGGATACTTCGGAAGTCCCGGAGATTTTCAGGGGAGTGGCCATTTCGCTGATCAGTGCTTCCATCCTGTCCATGGCATTCATGGGATTCGCCGGCTTGGTCAGGATGTAAAACCATTTTGAATGCCGGTTTGATCAAACCGGCAGGTCGTCCATCCTGTATCGGTCAGCACCTGGATCATCCGGTATCCAGCATCCGTCAGCAGGCGGGCAGCAGTGTCGAATCCCGCCGTGAGGGTATCGGGATGGTGGGCGTCGGAGCTGATTGTTACGGGAATATCCCGCCTGAAACATTCTGCGAGAATCCATGAATCCGGGTAGGGTTCACTGGTAAATCCGCGGCTCATGCCCCCGGTGTTGACCTCCAGAATTTTACCGGATCGGGCGATCGCATCCAGAGTTTCCCGAATGATTCGTCGGTACCAATCCTCCCGTTCGTTGAAATACAGCTCTCCGATGTTGTTTTTCTTGATGATATCCAGATGCGCCAGAATATCGAACCGGCATCCGGATGCCATTGCAGCGATCTGCCTGTAATACAAGCGGACGGCTTTCCGGATATTTCCTTCGAATATCGATTCGATGCCGGCTGCGAATGCATCGGGAGACGAATCGACCGCCCAGAGAGATCCGTTGGGATTCCGGGCAATGAAATGCACCGCTCCGATTACGAAATCCAGATAGCTGGAAATGGGACTCGGGAGATCCAGGGCGCCGGTCCCAGGAATGAAATCGGCTTCCAGACCGAGATGAACCTTCAGGTGGCCGCCGGATGGGATGGAGACGGAGCGGACGGCATGGATATAGTCTGGCAGCCTGTTTTCTTTCATGGCCCAGGAAACCGGTTCTGATATGGGTGCATGGCTGGAGAATCCCAGAGCGGTCATGCCGGAGCGGACGGCCCGGTCGACAAATTCCTGCGGCGTTCCCTTCCCGTCGCAGAAATGCGTATGCGTATGGTAGTTGAACCAGCTCACAACAACGATCTCTCCGATTCCGGGAACCCTCCCGGATGCAGCCCGATTATCCTCGCTCGCCCCCAGAACTGCAATGTGAACAGATGATGGTATTAGGAGGGAAGCGGCTGGTGACTGGAGAAGTGGCTGGTTGCTGGTGGCGAGTATGGCTGGTGATTGGTTTTACCAGCAACCAGAAACTAGCAACCAGAAACTTTCTGTCATTCCCCCCATCCGTTAGACGGCAGCAGGGTACTTTCGGTTCATGCAAAACCGACCCGAATGGCAAAAAGTGGTACGACCATTGGAGGCGTCTTACGCCCCCCAGCCGAATTCCCAGGTGTCCATCTCCCCGAAAAGCTGGGTGATGTCGGGATCGGTTAAGGCAGCGTACCAGGTGGCAGTACCTGAGCCGGCATCCAAAGCGTGACACCCAGGCGATCGCATCCGGGAGTGGCGGTGGGGCGGCACCGGGGTCACCGTAGGCGGGACGGGCGTCGGCGTCAGGGTCGGGTCCGGATGGGGAGATCCCTGGACGGTTCAGGCGGAGAGGTATCGCCCGAGCGCGTCGGCGGTCAGGTCTTTCCCGGTCGCCGACCGGATTTTCTCCCGCCATGGAATCCATCCACCCGGCTTGACATAATACATATTAACGAACTCGAAAAGATCCGGTCCCGGATACGCTCCGAATTTCTCCCGGATCGCCTCGATGGTGTGCAGTGCCATGACGTCCATCAGGAGATAGTTCTGGCTGTAAAGCGGATGGGTCGTATAGAGTGTGTTTCCGGCCCATCCAGTATCGTCCGGCACCGAAAGACCCAGATATTCCTTCGTCAATTCCGCCAGCAGTCCCCGAGGATCGGTCTCCCCGCGGTACACCGCCCATTCCAGAAGGCAGGAAACGGCGATCCGCCGGAACCAAAGGATCCTGGACAGACGGGTCTGATGCCGGATCTGATCGATCTGATCGTCGTCCAGGCCGAATGTTCCTTTCAAAAACGACGGTTCGTGCACGATCCGTTCGTACATACCGGCGACGCCCTCCCAGAAAAATGACGGATCACCACCTGCCACGATATAGGATGAAGTATCCAGCAGCGAACCGTGGATGGCGTGACCGAACTCGTGAAATACCGCGTCGTACCATTGCAGCCCATCCCGAGGGTTGGCCAGGATACGGATGTCTTTCCCGAATTCGATGGTCATGCACAACCCGCCGTAGGGGATATCCCGCTCGATCACCCGGATCGGCAGTTTCTCCAGATCGCCGCCGGCTTTTTTCAATTCGGCCTTAAACGTCGGAATGATGTCTTTCTTGGGAAACCGCTCCGGAGCCGGCGACTTGAGAACCGTATGAATATAGTAACTTAAATCCCACGGTTCGATCGCGTCGATACCCATATCCCGTACGATTCGCCGGCAGGTTTGTGTCCAGATATCTTCCGTCGATGTTTTGACCTGCTCGAACAGCTCCCGCAACTCGTTTTCGTCGATTTCCTGGAGTTTCAGGCCCAGCGCGACATAATCGGGATACCCGAGTTTGACGGCCAGTTCATTGCGTTTTTCGAACAGCCGCACGACGTCGAATTCGATCCGTTCATCCAGGGCCTTCCCCGCATAATACGCAGTGCGACGACGGCTCCGGTCCGGCTCCGATTCGAGAATTTTCCCCTGCTCGCTCCGGGAAATAATCTTTCCGCCCATCTCGGGTTGAAACGAAATGATCTTCTGTTCGATCGGATGGGATATCTCGAACAGCTCCGGATCGTTGCCGATCCTGGAACTCAGAATCGTGTCAGCGAAAAGTTTCAGGCGGCGATTCAGCCTGGAATCGCTGATTCCGGTCTTCCAGTAATCGACGATGCGGTCATTTTCGTCTGTCAGCAGCAAATCGACAAACTCCGTGTTCAGTCTGGTGAGATCTTCATGGGGTTCGCCCAGAAGCTGGTGGAAGTGTGCGAGGCCTTTCCGATGCCCCAGCTCTTTCAGGCGCAGGTCCATGGTATCGAGAAATGCCGCCAGTCCGTTCTCATCCCTGATTTCAGTCGGTTTCATAATCAGTCCTCTCAAAATTCCGGTACGATTCGAACAGGGCCCAGGCTTTCAATCTGCGGAACAATCCGATCCGCCGGGCCGACGATGGTGATCACCAGGTCATCGGGATGGATGTAGCGCTGCGCGGTCTTGAGAATATCTTCCCGGGTAACGCTTCGAATATACCGGGGGTAGAGCGTGACATCATCCAGGGGAAGACCGTAGAAATTCATGTGTACGAGTGTTCCGGCGATATCCTCGTATTGCTCGAATTCCAGCGGGTGGCTGCCGATCAATCCCTGTTTGGCATCCTGAAGTTCCCCATCCAGAACGGGTTCTTCACGGATTTTCCTGAGTTCGTCGAGGATCACCCGGACGGTTTCGCCCAGCGTATCCACCTTGGTGAAGGTTCCCACGGCAAATTCACCGGTGAATTCACGTCGGGCGAAGAAACTGTATACCCCATAAGTCAATCCCCGTTTGACCCGGACTTCGGTGGACAGTCGGGTAAACAGCCCACCGCCACCCAGGATCCGGTTCAGGGTTTCGATTTTGAACCGGTCGGGATTCACTCGGTCGATACCGATATGCCCCATCACAACCTGGGCCTGGACAGTGTCCTTGTCGATAATATGGATTTGTGTTCCCGAAACCGGTCGGGGTGGTGGTATTGGCGGAAGAGGTTCTGAAGATCTTTCCCAGCCAGACAGATAGTCCCGGCAGAGTGTTTCCACCTGATCTTTCGATATATCTCCGATGACGACCAGCACGGCGCGGTCCGGCCGGTAGAATTTGCGATAGAACTCCAGCACCTGTCCGCGTGTGATTGTTTTCAGGTCTTCTATAGTGCCTTTGTGCGGTTTCGCATAGGGGTGATCGCCGAACACATCCCTGCGGAAGCGCCGGTAGCAGAGATCGCCGGGATCATCCGAGCTCTGCATCAGATCCCCGATGATATAGTTCCGGCCTTCCTCCAGGTTGGAATCTTCGAAATCGGCCCGGCTGAGAATTTCAGCGAAGCAGGGAAACAGCTCCCGTACATCCCGGCTCAGGCAGTTCAGGGTCGCAATGCACGATTCGTTGTAAGCCACCGATGTGACGAACGCACCGTGCCGGTCCATGACGGCGTCGATCGCCTCATCCGGATAGGATTCGGTTCCTTCTGTCAGCACCCAGCCGGTCAGATATGCCAGGCCGGATTTCCCGGGCGGGTCATAGATGGATCCGCCGCGGATCTGCGCCCGGGCATACACCATGGGGATATCGCGGCGTTCCACCACGAACACTTTGAGCCCGTTTTCGAGTGTGAACTGCTCCGGTACAGGGAAGGGAATGACGGCTTTCTGATCCCAATCGGCACGCTCGAGATATTCTTTGAGAGAAAGTGTCGCTGAATCCCGTTTATCGATTCCGACCGGCGGTTGGTTCATCTTGACGGGGATGCAGGCCATCATAAATCCGGCGATGCAGACTGCCGGGAGATATCGCATTGTCGCCCGTATCACGATCCGCTCCTTCCATCGGATCCCGCACCGGCGTTTTTAACCATCCCCACCGTGCGGGAAGCTGGAATGATATAGCGTTCCGTAACCTCCTTAATGCGTTCCGGAGTGAGTTCATTCAGCCGGTCCTCCAGATCCAGCGCATCCCGCCAGGAACCAACCATCTGGGCTTCCCCCAGTTTGAATGCGATGCTCATGGAGGATTGCATTTCGTAGACATCCTGAGCCAGTAGCTGGATCCGGGCGGTGTCGAGCTGTTCTTGTGTCACCCCGCTCTCCCGGATTTTTCCCAGTTCCGAATCGATTCTGTCTTCGAGAGTCCCGATATCGATCCCGGGGAGCGGCATAGCGCCGATGATCAGCAGTTCCGGATCCCGGGAGGCGCGGCAGTAGGCGTAGGCATACATGGCCACGGGATCGGATCCCTGTGAAAGAAGCCCCAGGGGGGAGGATCCGCCGCGGGACAGGATCGCGCAGAGCACTCTGAGTGCCAGGTTGTCCGGATGATCCCCGGTGGGGATTTTGTATCCCGACATGTAAAGCTCCCGCTGCACCGGCATATCCAGGACAAATCTCCGTTCAATCGTCTGAATCGGTTCCTCCGGGTAGTCCCGACCGGGGAGCCGTCCCGGCAGGATCGACCCGAAATGTTCCGACATCAGATCCAGCAGGTATGGTGTCTGGAAGTTGCCGACCACCACGGCCACGGCGTTGTTTGGAACATAAAATTTCTTCTGGAAATCCATCAGATCTTCGTATGTAAAAGACTGGACATCCTCCAAGCGCCCGATTGTGATCGTCTTGTAAGGATGGATGTCAAATGCGTGCTGGTACAGCTCGTATCGAAGAAGTCCCCGGGGCGTGTCGATATAATTCAGCCGGAGTTCCTCCTGGACCACCTCCAGTTCCCGGGCGGCCTCCTCACGGGTCGGCTGCAGGTGTTCCATTCGTTCCGCTTCCAGCCGGATCACGAGTTCCAGCCGGTCCGGCGGCACCGTTTCGTGGTAACATGTCCGGTCCATGGACGTGTTGGCGTTGGAGTGCCCGCCCCCGACGGCACCCAGCAGCCGGGCGAATGTTTCTCCTTCCAGGTTCCGCGTGGTTTTGAACATCATGTGCTCACAGTAGTGCGCCATACCCGTTTTCCCGGGTGTTTCATCGATCGATCCGACACGATAGTACAGGGCGAAGGACACAACGGGCGCATTACTTTGTTCGACGGCGAGGATTTTCATTCCGTTGGGAAGCGCGTGTTCGGTCACCGGCAGGTCGATCGCTATGACCTGCACGCCGATCATCAGGCGCAGAAGGCAAAATAAGAGGCAATATCCGTTCGTTCTCATTCTTTCCTCCGGAAATGGTGTTGTTCCAGGTTGATTTTCCGATTGATCCCTCTGTCCCGATCGGCTTCCGGGACACGAACTGTTATTATATCATACGCGATGAGCCGGTTTAAGGTTCAGTACCATTTTTCTCCTTTGATCCGGGCTTCCAGCCGCCTGCGGCGATGCTGAAGATCCTTCCGGATCCGGTCGCCTTCCCATCCGTTCAGAACCAGTTCGTCGAACGCCCGATGGACGACATGAAGTGCCTGCCGGAAATCTTTTACCTGATGCTCGTAATACTTGGCAAGCTCTTCGTATGGGAACACGGTTCTGCCGCCGCCGGTCTGAATGAAGATCTGCCAAAGCTTTACGGCCTCATCATAATCATTCGAAAATTTGTGCAGGAGGGAAAGCCGCGTCAGGGCATTGCCGTAAAGCGCAGCCGGCAATCCCTTTGTCAGGGCCTTGCGATAAGCGGTCAGTGCGTTTCCGATGTCCCCCGACGATTCAAGCAGGCGCGCCAGGCCGAACAGATCCTCTGCGGGCCGAGTGTCATCCGGGAACGGATCGGCGAGAAACCGGAGAATTTCCGAGGAGACGGCTGCAAGGGAAATGATATCGTGTGCGTTGTGTGCGAACGCACGTTGAATAAAGCGTGCGTCCCGGCTGCGGATATATTTGAAATACAAATCCGGCAAAAGCGCGCCGGGAACGTCGTCTTTCCGGTGAAAGTCCAGGATACCCGTTTCGACCGAAAGCAGCCGGCAGTCGGGCAGCCGGTGCCGGTATAGCCGTCTGACCAGCATCAGAAGATCGATATGGAGCGGTTCCGGCATGGGTTGTGTTCGCCTGTTGATGATGAACCGGGTTTCCAGGAGGGGCCAGTCGTAGGTTTTCCCGTTGTAGCTGACCACATAGGTAAACCGTTTCAGTATTTCCTCCAGAGCGTGCATGACCGCGGGTTCCTCTGGAAAATCCCGCATGAAATACTGCTCCACGATGAATTCCCTGTCCTGGAAATAACCCAGTCCGGCCAGGAAGATATAGGTTCCCGTTCCGGTATCCAGTCCGGTCGTTTCGGTGTCGAAGAACACCGCCCGCTTAAAATCAACGCCGGTCAGTCTGGAATCGGACAGGGCCCATGCCAGTGTGTTCGACGGCATTTCCAACAGTGAATTGACCGCCACCTTGCCCTGATAGTGATGCCACGGATAGACGGTCCGGACCTGAAAACACGGTCCGTGCGGCGTATCCAGGAATTCCCCGGGTATCAGATCCTCGATATTCTGCCCGGGTCCTTCGATGAATTCCGCGGTCAGCAGGCCTCTTGTTACTTGAGATTCCAAACAGCAGCGGTTCCGATCCGGGGGACGCGATTCGACATCTGCGATGATGGCACGCAGGTCATCCAGCTTTTTCCGTCGTTCGGTTCCGCTGTCGGTATCAGCCGGACCACTCCGGTCTTTTTTCTTTTTTAAGGCCCGGAGCCGTTCCCTGATGTCCGACATTTAATCCAGTATGGTGACCCATTTGAAGGGATCGTCAACGACGCCCCATTGAATTCCGGTCAGCATGTCATAGAGTTTCCGACTGAGTTCGCCCACATCCTTGGTTATCTCCTGGGTGTACCGGCCGTGATACGCCGATATTTTACCGATTGGAGTAATCACCGCAGCGGTTCCGCAGCCGAAGGTCTCATCTGCATCGGTCAATACTTCTTCCAGGGGCAGATCACGCTCTTCGATGGTCATCCCGAGTTGTTCCCGGGCCAGGCGCAGGATGGAATTCCTGGTTATTCCGGCCAGGATGGTATCACTCAAGGCTGGTGTAACCAGGGTGTTTTGGATCCGGCACATGAAATTGCACGCACTGAGTTCTTCGATATTCTCGTGCCGGTATCCATCCAGCCAGATCGCTTCCTGGCACCCATTTTTTTTAGCATAGGCCGTCGCCAGCATACTCATGACATAGTTGGCACCCGTTTTGTACGCCCCGTGGCCGCCTGGCATGGCCCGTACCATGTGATGGATCACCATTCCATGGAGCGGGTTGAAGCCGGTGGCGTAATAAGGTCCGACGGGCGATACGAAGATGAGGAATGTCGGGTTTTCCGCCCGGCGGACTCCGAGCCCGGGTTCTCCGATCAAAAGGGGGCGGATATACAGCGATCCGCGGTTGTTCGGATCGGGATCGAACGCCGGGATATAGTTCCGGTTTTTGATCACCAGCTCCTTGACTTTCTTCACGAACAGATCCACCGGCACCGGCGGCATCAGGATGCCTTCTGCCGACCGCCCGAACCGTTTGCCGTTCTCCTCGATCCGGAACAGCCGGACATGACCGTCTTTCCCCAGATAAGCTTTAGCGCCTTCGAAGATCGAATTGCCGTAATTGACGCCATAGCTGGCATAATGAACCATCAATTTGGGGTCGTCGGGTCCCAGAAACTGACCTTCATTCTCCCACCGGCCGGTATCGGGATTGTAGGAATCATTGATATAAACAAAATCCGTCTTCGTAAATCCAAATGCCATGGCAGACTCCTTTCGCGAAAAAATATTTAGAAAAACGCTTTTAATTTATCAACTTACACAGATTCGGCGCGCAGATTCCCATTTTAGTTTTTTTCCCAGGGGAAATCAAATGGCAAATGGGATCCGAAGCGGCCGCCGGAGGGATCCGTCCCGGCATGGCGGCCGATCGGTTCCGAACGGGCGGTTTCCCTCTGGCTCGACCGGACAAACCGTGATACAAATATCCTTAATTTCTGAGGAGGCCGGTTCATGGATGGATTATTCAATCGTATTTTGATTCTGTCACCGCATGCCGATGATTCCGAGCTGGGCTGCGGAGGAACGGTGGCGCGGTTTGTTGAGGAAGGCCGGGAGGTTCATGTCGCGGCTTTTTCCGTCTGTGAGGAGTCGGTTCCGGAGGGATTCGAAAAGGATATTCTGTTTCATGAGTGGCATCAGGCTCTGGCGATTATGGAAATTCCGGAAGACTGCCGGCATCTGTTCCGGTACCCCGTGCGCTATTTCATGCAGCATCGCCAGGAAATTCTGGATAAGCTGATCCAATTCCGGGATCAATTGAAACCGGACCTGGTGTTGTTACCCTCCTCCCAGGACCTGCACCAGGATCACCAGACCATCGCAAATGAAGGGCTTCGCGCGTTCAAAGGAACCAGTATGCTGGGATTTGAGATCCCCTGGAACAACATCCATTTTGAAACGAGGAGTTTCATTCATCTGGAAAAGCGGCATATCGAGAAAAAAATCCAGGCTCTGGCCTGTTACCGGTCCCAGGGTTTCCGGGGATATGCCGATCCCGGATTCATTTTTTCGCTGGCCAAAACCAGGGGTGTCCAGATTGAAGTTCCGTATGCGGAAGTATTCGAAACCATCCGATTGATCATACGATGAGATCTCGGATCGGTATCGGTATTATATTGGGGAGTGCGATTATTTCCCTGGCATGTTCGCCCCGATCCGAACCGTTGGGTCGGGGATCCGGCAACATCATCCGGAATCCTGGGTTCGAGCAGGGAAATGCGTTGCCAGAAGGGTGGGATAAGATAACGGTCACCTTCGGAACGACTCCGGAATTTTTATGGAACGACATCCCGGAGCGACGGACAAAAGTCAGTGGCGTGCATCTTGAAGAACCGGGATTCGGCGGCTGGAAACAGCAGGTCACGTTGGAGCCGGACACCCAGTATAGGCTCAGCGCATATTTGAAAACCGAGAATATCTGGGGCAAGGGTCTGGGCGTTTCGGTCTTTTTCCCGAAATTTCGATGGATGCGCCCGCTTTCGATCCGGGAATCACCGGAATGGATCAAATATGATGTGGACCTGTTGAGTGCCGGGCTGACCCAGATGGATCTTCTGTGTGCGATGGGCGTGAACGGTCTGAACTCGGGAACGGCTTGGTTCGACGATATTGAGCTCCGGGCGCTGCAAAACCCGGCGTTCGACGGGAACATCACCCGTTCACTGTTGTTTCCGTCCATGACGATTCGATACGATGTCAAACGGGGATACCTGACTTCATTGAAACCCTTATCCCGCTATCCGGATGCGCCCGAATTCCTGGCCTCCTATCCGACATTGCCCTATCTGGATCCCGCGAAAGACTGCTTCCTGGGTGACATCTCCCTGGATGTTCGCCAGGACCGCTCCTGGCTGCATGTCACAACGGCCGACCCGGAGATGAGACACGATGTGAAATCGGACCGGGAAAAACTCTGGGCGGAGCATCGTCATCCGAGCGCCGGTATTCCGGTGATCCGGTCGGATTTTTCGAGTGCTGGTGATTCCGTAATCTGGCGGATTTCTTTGGAAAACACCGGAAAGAAGGACCTGGTGATCGGATCCCTGGAGTTGCCCATGCCGTGGAACAACAACTACTGCCTGTTCGACCCGCACGACAAAGCCAGTCAGAAACTGCTTTACACCCGCCGGGTTTCGGAACATAAACACATCGGCGGCAATTCCTCCTATGTTCTGGCCTGCCCCATGGACGGTCAACCGCCGTCTCTGGTAATTCACCCGGCGGATCCCGATACCGGATTTGAATTCGCCTGGCACGAGCCGGACACAATCCGCAACCAGCGTAGAGACAAGGACCAATGGATACACGGTGCCTGGCCTGGACTGACCCGCGTGTGTCTTTTTTCACGCGGGATCAAAGAACGGAGCGGGTGGGGGGAATGGCTGAATCCCCAGAACCATCTCGTGGTCCCGGCCGGTCAGACTGAATCATTCACGCTCCGGCTGCAGTGGCTGGATAACCGGAGTGATCTGCCGGAAGCTCTTGCTGATTCCGGGCTGCTGGGATTCCGCGTAATACCGGCATTGGCCCTTCCCTCCGGTTATCCCGCCACGGTGATCGTGTACGGAGCGTCACATCCCGTGACGGTAACCGGTGCCGCGTCCTGGTCGGAAACTCCCGTTCCGAGCGCTTTCAGGGGCACAGCCGTCCGGATTATCCTGGACCAGGAAGGACCGCGGGCGGTGGATATCACGGACGCCGATAACCGGACCGGGCGGTTGTTCATGTTTTGCCTCCCGTCGCTCAGCGATCTGATGGACCAGAGGGCTCGCTTTATCATGGGAAAACAGCGTTACGTGAAACCGGGAGATCCTCTGTCCGGCGCTATTTTGTGCTTCAACAGCCGGACCGGCGCTGTTCTTGCCGAAACCCGCGACATGTGGGGATCCGGAGGTTATGAAGGCGGAATCACCGATGCCATGTTCCTGGCATTGAAAAATACGATCAGACCGGACTGCCAAGAAATATCTTTTCTGGAAGATTACATTTGGGGGTGGCTGCTGGGCGGGATTCAGGATCCGGCAGATTACGGCGTGGCCTGGACGGTATCCATGCCTGACCGGAAGGAAAGAGGTTACAATTACATTCATGTCCTGAATCTTTACGACGCCATGGCCCGGGGATCTGCTATCCGCCCGGAGCTGTACCGCAAGCGGACGGAGGATTATCTCGATCTGTGGTGGAACACTTTCAATGCGTTCAAACGAACAACCGTGCGGTTTCAGGATCTTGGTTTGATGGGACGCGGGAACATCACCTTCATGCCCGAATTTTTCAGGCGGTTCGATTTGGCGGACCGAGCGGCTTCGATCGAAGACGAGATCCGGATGTGGGGCAGATACTGGTCGGAAGACCCGCCATACCCCTTCGGATCGGAGCTTTTTTTCGACAACACCGGGTACGAGTCGGTGTTTTTCTACCGGGATTACATCGGGGAAAAACAACTTGCCGAGCAGGCAGTCCGGGTCACCAAGGCAGGACGCGGTCGAGCGCCGACCTGGTTCTGGAACGACTCGGATCAGCGGTGGTGGGATGCCGTCCGGACTTTTCCAAACTACGAAAGTTTTACTGATTTTGGCGAGAACTGCCACCATTATATGACGGGACTGAACGGGTACATGCTTCTGGAAGCGTATGACCGGGGATACGGCAGGGATGAACCGGGTCCGGTTGGGTATTCGGGCATCTGGAACAGCTGGGCACGTGTGCAGCCGGACGGATTCGCCGGGATGTGCTACTGCCCGGATCCGACCAGCGACAACTACGGATTGAACCGGTTCACAGGCGATGTGGGTCTGGGGCTGTGGGGCAATCTGAAGGGTGCACGGTGTTATGTCGTCGATGATCCGGTCCTGGGCCGGATCGCTTACGGAGGTTACCTGTTGGATACGAAAGACGACTCCGGGAATGTCCGGATGACGGTGGAACCCTTATCCGGGATGGATCACCGGGTCCGGTGGATCGGTCCGGACCTGGCGGCGGATTCGGACGGACCCTCCATCCGGAAGCTGTCGGCGGACCGGATGTTGCACCATTTGGAACTCGTTCTGGTCAATCCCTTCGACAGTTCCTGCAACGCGCTCGTTTCCATCAAAAGTCTTCCGGGACCGGAATATCGCTGGACTGCGGAATCGGACACTCCCGGCCGGGCATTTTGCATCGAATCCACGGTCAAGCCGGTCGACAGGACGCTGATTCTGGAAATGCCGTTCCCGGCCAATACGGTTCAGCGCTGGATGCTGACGGCGGTTCAGCCGGTCGCCGGATCCGGCTCCGGAGATAGAACCCCGACCACCAGCAGCCCGATGATGAATCCGAGATAGTTGTCGTGCATCAGCCGTGACAGATAAATGAACGCAAACAGGGTGATCGCGTATCCGCACAGAAGATTGGCAGGCGTCGGGCGACGATGCACCCGGAGCACCGACAGAACCAGCAGGGGACCCGCGCCCAGGACCTGCCAGATCCAGAAGGGATAGTATTGGGTCCGGGATGCGACGGACTGCCAGGTCAGCAGATAGTTGGATGCGCCGTATCCGGGCGTCCCGCCGATCAGATAGTTCATCTCGGTGTGCCCGGCGTTGAAGGCGATGATATCGTCCCAGAAGACGGGAAAATCCCAGACCAGGAACGGACCAATCAGCAGTATGCCCGGCAGTAGAAACCAGGGAGCGTATTTCCGCCGGCGGGCCCAGAATCCCTCGCGCTTGAAACAGCCCAGATATGCGGCCATATACGGGATGAACAGCCAGGCAAACTGCTTGGAACAGCATGCCAGCGCAGTCAGGAAAACCGCGGTCGTGTCATGCTTTTTGACCGCCGCCAGGACCGCCGCCAGGATCAGCGCTAGCGGCACGATGTCGTTGCGGCCCTCCACCAGGAACGGGATCAGGAACGGATTAAGCGCAAACAGGACGACGGCGGACAGCCGCCGGTCTTCTTCCCCGCCGGCCAGCCGGGCGGTGATCCCGATACTCCACAGATAGAAAACGAAGTAGACCAGGCGCATGTCGAACCAGTGGAACAGGTTCTGAAACAACACCTGGACCGGTGTTCCGATCAGGAGAAAAAACGGCAGGTACGGCCAGTGGAACAGGGGGGGATCGCGGTCGTCGCCGGCGTAATCGCGCATGGGAGTGTCATGGTACGTTTCGCGATATGGATTTCGGCCGGACAGGACCATCCGGACCGCCTCCTCCGTCTGAATCACGCCGCCGTCGTGGGCGAACCGGTGCGGCTCGGTCTGGTGTCGGCAGAGCATCTCCCAGGCTACCGGAACGGCGACGGTCACCGCGATCAACATGCCCAGGATGATCGCCCGCAGGTTCCGGATCGTCAGGGTCGGAAGAGATTCCCGGAAAAAATCCAGAAGCAGGAAGAGGAGGACCAGGCCGGTGGCGGTGGACACCAGGGCCAGGGCGATCGGATTGTTCACTAAAGCGTTGCTGGGCGCTCCGAGCAGGCGGTGGATCCAGTCCGGCAGCCGGTCGAACATGGTGGGATCGCGGGGGTAGAAAAACGCCGGGTATCGGTACAGGCGGACCGCAACCAGAACAGCCAGCAGGAGCCCGGCCATGGAAACCGGCGAGGTGTTTTCGCGCCGCATGCGTCAGGTTTTAGCAGTTTATTGGTTCAAAATCCATTGTCCTGACCGGATGCCCGCGGAAACCTCTTGTTCGCTCCGTCAATCAGCCCCGGAATTCATGTGGCCTTCCGGGACTGGTTCGGTCAGCGACATCCTCTGGTATGGTGCCATGACCGACCCCGGGATCACGCAGTTGTTCGGGGAGATGGACCTGTTCACGTTCGGGTGGGGCGTGTAGGAAACCGAATGCGGTTTCGAGTTGCTGGTCCCTGGTTGCTGGTAAACCCACCAGCCACAAGCCACCAGTAACCAGTCACTACCCCGGCCTTCGGCTACGGGGAATAGGGATGAGGGATGAGGGATGAGGTACTGAAATATCCCTCGAGAGTGATCTCTGCGAAGCAGGCGGGGTGTGTCGGCTGCAGAGAATTCCCTGTCCCGGGACCGTAGAGGCAGACCGGCGTGTCTGCCCGTCCGGGGGAACGGGGGTTTGTTTATCCTGGCGTGTTGCCCCGGGCTGATATGTCCCGGCCCTTAAGGCCGGGTACCCTCATCCCCTGGGAGAGGGTGACGCAGCGCGCAGCATCGGGTGAGGGCACCAGCCCCCAGCCACTTCCCCAGACACCGACCCGACGTCGAACCGTTATCGTTCGCCTTCCACAATCACAATGGGGCACAGGCCGCCGCCGGCGGAGATATTGATCACGGCCGCTTCCGATGTCCGGCACATGCCGCCCGCGTGTTTCCCGCCGAACGCATAGAAATTCTGGTTCAGCTTCTTGGATTTCCACCTCAGATCAGGACTCACTTCCGGCAGCTCCATCTCCGGGATGGGCACGAATTCCTGGGCGACGTATTTCTGATCGGTGGTTGCAGCGAGGTGGATGGTTTCCTCCCATTCCGCCTGGGTTTTCACCGGACCGACGCATACGCCTTTGCCGCCGTAAAGGTCCATGGGTTTCAGAACGAGTGTCTCCCGGTTGGCCCGCACATATTCATACAGGTCGACCTGGGTTTTACCGTCCGGTCCGAGCGTCTTGCGTTCCTGCATCAGCCGGGTCCACGGAACCGTATTCAAAACCACTTCGCGTTCCTCCGGCGTATACAGCTTCATGATCTCGGGATCCTGCAGGTGTTCCAGCAGGCTTTTGATGGCCGCCAGGATGGAGCGGATGGAGTTGCAGCAGCAGAAGGCATTGTCGCGGTAGGCTGCCCGCAACGGTTTGATGTCGTCCCATACGTCGGTCCAGTTCCGGATCCAGCCCCGGCGGTAGAAGATGTCGATTTCCATTCCGGTGGGTGTATAGGCTTTGCCGTTCCGGTAATCGATGCTGGGGGGAGTTGCGAATTCGCATTGGTAGCCCTGGCGCTTGAAATCCTCCACGATCAGGAGAAATTCCGGGAAGGTCGTACCTTTGTCGGACACGATGGCGATGTTCGGAAGCAGCTTCTTGCCTCCCCATTCCCGGTAGGCCCTGAGAAGGCTGTACAGAATCTGGGGGATAAACCGGTCCGATCCCAGATAATATTCCCTTCGCAGTTCATCCATCACCGGTCCCTGTTCGATGATCTCGGTTTGAACATCGGAATACATGGGTCCCCCGGGCGAATCGGTATTGAACTCAATAAACTTGATGGTATCGTTCTCCACAAACGCATCGTTCCGCGTAATCCATATCCGTCGCTGGGTCCCGGTATCGCTTTCAACGAGTTCGGTTTCCTTGTCGGTCAGATTGAACATCGGTTTGAACCGGTCATTCTGGAAATACAGATTGGATACCTTTTCCAGAACATTCATGATGTGATTGGATACCCGTTCGATCTCATCCATCTGTCGCCGGGTGACAAAATAGGGCATGATGAATACCGGGAACGGTTTCCGGATAATATTGACCTCATCGCCCACATTGATGACACAGCCCCGTTCATGAAACCGATTGTTGGCATCCTCCAGAAGGTTTTTCGCCGGTGATTCCGGCGTATCCAGCCGAGTCAGGATCTCCCGGAACTCATTATTGATTCTCTCGATGATTTTCGCGTCCGACATTTTTTTAATTTCCTCCTTAACGGGATAGTGTGATCTCCAGAGAACCCGATCTTATTTGTTTTTGCTTTCCTTGGCAAGCAGTTTTTCCACCGGTTTGTATCCTCTCAGATAGCGGGACAGGGCGGTTCGATTCCGGCATCTTTGAAACAGTTTTCGTTCGGCCCGATCGAATGGAACATTTCCGAAAACCAGATCGCCGACGGTATCGAACGCCATTTTTTTGGTAATGATCTCACCTTTGTAAGCTCCCACCACTTCCGAAGCCAGTTTTGCGCGTTCGTCTGTGATTTCAAGCAGTCTTTCTGAATTCGATTTCCGGCCGTCGATGACCGTTATATTGTAATAACCTCCGACACCGATGTTATTCCTGCAGGCAAGATTGGTTGCATGAATGATGGACATCATGGATTCGACCGGATCGAGTTTAACTCTGCGTTCCTGGAGGGTTTTGGTGCTGAGGAAATCCGCGAATGCCAGATCAGACGTATCCTGACCCGAGCCGATGGACTGGAAAGCCGCCTGAACCGGTTCATATGAGAAAGTCATCATGTTGAAATAATAAATCCTGAACCCTTCCTGGGGCTCGTATCCGGACAGGATGCCCCGGTTGACATACAGGAATCCAAGGTTGGGATAGCGGCCTTTCCAGGACATCGCCGCCTGGGCATCGTCGATGATTTCCTTCTGATTGATTTCGACCTTGCTGTCCCCGCTCATGTAATATCCCCGGATCAGATCCGTTCCCTTGAAACCGTACTGGTGAACCAGGTAATCGTCGACATGATTCCGTTTCATCGACGACAAAAGGGTAAAGATACGATCAGCGATATCCCGGATGGTCAGAAATTGATCGGATTTGCCGCTTATCCGGATTTTCCGGTTTTCCGCTTCGTCTTCCAGGAACCGGTAGGAACGGGTTTTGATTTCTTCGCTGATCGAGCTGGTGCCCGATCCCCCATAGGCCGCAGCAACTCCGTACCGCTTCTGTATTTCAGGTGGTATGATGGACTGGATTTTATCTCCCACGTCGCCTTTTCGGGACATATCGCCCCAGCTGACCTGTTCGTCACACACCATGGCTCCGGAAAATTCATCAAAGCGGATTGCATTGACCACCGTCATCGCCTTGCCTCCTCAGCCTGGATCCTGCTTTTGTATCCTCTCAGAAAATGTTCCATTTCCCGGTGGTTTTGAGTCGATTTCAAGAATTCCGCTTCAACCCGGTCGAGATCGATGTCATCCAGCACCAGGTTCTTCACCAGTTTCATTGCCGCGGGTTTTCCGATGAATCCGTGCACCCATGCGGTCACGATTTCCTGGGCCAATTTTGCGCCGTGACCCGTATATTCCCGGTACCGCTGGACATGTGTTTTTCCTTCTCCGGTAATCAGGACGAACTGGGGATACCCGCCCACTTCATGATTGAACCTGGTTGCCGCTTCCAGAGCCGTGATCAGGGCCAGGAGCGCTTCTTCCTGTTTTATTCCCTTTCGCCGCTCCTTCAACCCGCGATTCCGGAAGAAATCGATGAACGCCAGGTTCGCCGCATCGCTGCCTTTCCCGATGCTTTCGAACAGACCCGAACCCAGGAACATGTTTCCCGCTTTTCCGCTCCATTCATACCAATGAAAGCCATTGCGGGAATCCACACCGGCGATCAGGGCGCTGATCTCGAAAAGAGATCTGGTATGTGCAGATTTATCGTCGTATTTCAGCCATTTAAGCGCATCGGAACGGATCATTTCCTGTTTGATCTCGATGCGTTCTCCGTCCCGCTCAAAGTATCCCCGATTCAGATCATCCACGGTAAATCCGTAGACGAATCCCAGCTGATCATTGATCCGCTTGCGAATCAACCCGTCTATTTCCCGGATGGCGATCTGGGCGATTTCCTTCAGTGAGCGAATGGGATCCTTCCGACCTTCGGATGCTGGATCACTGACGGTTCTCTTCAGTTGTTTCTGGACATTCAATACCGCCTCATGGGTCACGGACGGATCCCCCTCGATTCCGATGACCGCCTCCATGCCGGTCGATTCGCAGAATTCGGGCGGCAGCAGGGATTGAAGATTGTCCAGCGACAGGGTTCTCCGGGTGCCTCTCCGCCAGAATTCCTCATCGGCAAGAAGAACACCGGAACGGTCATCGATGCGGATCAGGTTGATCAGAGCCATGATTCCTCCCGATATCTACAGTATATCCCGCTACATCGTCAGATCTGCCGCGATGAGGCAGATCAGGTGAGCAAACGTCACGAGTTGCTTGATTTCGACGTATTCATTCGCCATATGGAATGCCGTGTCATCACCCGGCCCGAAGGCAACAGCGAGAATTCCATGCTCGTTCATCCCCTTTGCGAATGTCCCGCCACCCAGACCGAACGGTTCCGGGAGAAGACCGAACGCCCGGGCGTTGGCCTGGATGGATTTCACGAGGATATTGTCCGGATCGATGGCGTGAGGAAGTGACGCATCGCCGATGGAAAATTCGAAATCATCCGCGATCCGCAACGACAGCATTTTCATTTCATCCCGTACGCCTTCCGGTGTCTGACCGGGAACGATCCGGCAGTCGATATCACAGGTACACTCGCTGGGTACGATATTGGAGGCAGCTCCCCCGTGTATTTCCCCGACATTGACGGTCGGTTTTCGCAGGATAGGATCTTCGACATATTGAAATGTGTGATGTTCCAGTTCAGCCAGAAACCGAGCCATTTTGTTGATCGCATTCACTCCCAGATGCGGAGTGGACCCGTGGGCCTGTTTCCCGACTGCCCGGACCGTTATCACCATCCGGCCTTTCTCGGCGATGTCGATCTTCTTCATGTTCTCCCCGATATCGGGAATGATCGCATAGGCGGGCGAAATGAGGTTTTCTTCCATCAGGTAATGAATGCCGTAGTCCACGCCGTCCGGATCCCCGGCTTCTTCATCGGCCAGAGCGGATATCTGAAGCTGACCGGTGATGCTTTCGTCCGCCCCGATGTCCTTTATCACTTTGGCCGCCAGCAGGGAAGATGCCAGCGGACCCTTGTTGTCCAGCACGCCCCGGCCGTACACGAATCCGTCCCTGCGGGTCATGACGAATGGATCTGTTTCCCATCCGGAACCCGGCGGAACGATATCCATGTGACAGGCGATAAACAGAATTTTCGAATGATCCTCCCCTTTCCCGAGATATCCGATGACGTTAGGACGCCCTTTTTGTCTTTCGAACACATCATATCGGATACCCCACGAATCGAATTCCCGCTGGACGATCTCCGCCACCCGCCATTCCTCACCTCGAATCGTCAGGTAATCGAAGTTCCCCAGTTTGCTGGTTGGTACATTGACGGTACGTTTCGAAACCATCTCCCCCAGAATCCGGAGAATTTCCGTTTCAATGACGCTGCTGTGTGCGGTGAAATATTCATTGATCGCAGCTTTCAGTTTTTCCTGTGACATGCAATTTCTCCTTCCGTTGATCACCCGCTGAAAATCGATCGAATCTTATCGAAGCAGATTTTCCAGGTCAAATTCACTTGAAATGCGATGCTGTTTCAAGGACAATTTCAGCAGGAAATTTGACTTCCCTGGATAACTGAGGTAGACAATAACAGGGTGGAATGATTAACGAAATGAGTATTTTCCTGATAATTGAAATATTTAATCCAATTGGGAGGAACGTTACATGAAGTCGCATTTTGCACTCCTTCTGACACCATCTGTCCTGATTTTATCAGTTTTGATGATGGTGACGGGATCTGTCCGGGCGGATACCGCCAGAGGTCCGGGCATTCTACAAAATACCGAACTTGTCATTGTGAGCGATTTTCAACCTGATAAATACCCCGGGTTCGACGATCAGCCCGGAGATCCGATCGAAACTTTCAACATCGACTGGGCGGAAAATCCGAAAGGCTTGTGCTATTACCCTCCGGCCAATTACGTTCAGTTCGCGCATGACGGCGGCGAGGGTAGAGCCTCCATGTACAACATCGATACGATGGCCGGCCATGTCGTCATCAACACGATCCAGTTTTCCGATGTAAATCCCGAATGGCCAAGTACTCTGGACCCGAAAGACGGAGTCGGATTCGATCCCATCGCTGGAACGTTTTTCGCCGTGGATTTAAACGGTGACGGCGGCACCACGCGGGAAGATTACATCATCGAGTATGACACAACCGGGTTGATCAGCAATGGATGGGAAACGGACGGTATCGGTAACGACAGTTCGGACGGTTCCGCAATCGACCGGATCACCGACATCGCGGTTGTGCCCGGTTCGCCGCCCCGCTTTTTCGTCACCAGTGTCGTTTCGACGGAAGTCACTGAAATTGCACTGATCCGTTCGGGTATGTGGGTGGACGATACCTGGAGCACGGTTACTTCCTGGCCGGTCACCGATATAACCTTGCCATACGGTATCGACTATGATGCGCAGAACGGTGTTCTGTACGTCGCCGATTTCGAGTCCACCAATATCTCTGCTGTCGATCTGTCCGGTACATTCCTGGGATCGTTCAGATGTTCCGCCGGTGTGTACAACACCGGAGTGACTTTTGTGGAGGGAGCTCCCGTTCCCGAGGTCTGGGTAATGGATCCGGAAAGCACTCAGTGCAAACGGTGCCAGGCTTTCAGTTTCGCCACACCGACTCCCACTCCCACCACCACATCCCCACCGCCCACCGACACGCCCGCCGGCCCCAGCCCGACACCCTCTCATACGCCTTCCGAACCCACGCCGACCCCCGATCTGGGTGTGGAACTGAGTCCCGATCTGGTCGAAGACCTGGAATGCTACGATTTCACCTATTTCGTTGATTTCACCGTCGCCAATTACACCGGCATCGAGGATTCGTTCGATATTTCCTACATTTCCGACTGGCCAATCAGCGGACCGGCGACGATCGGTCCCATTCCCTATGGCGAGATGGATATTTTCACCTGCAGCATCACTTTGGACACGCGCGATAACATCGTCTCCGAAATCACGGTCACAAGCCAGACCAATCCGATGTACACCGATACTTCATACGTCGATCTGACCGCAACCAACCATGAAATGCTTCTCGGCGAATCGATGCCCCATGCCCGGGGTTACCATGCCTTGGTCTGTGAAGGTACGAATTTCTGGGCACTGGGCGGATCGGACACGGAGGGACTTGTGGATGCTGTTGAAAAATACAACCTCTCCACAGACTCGTGGGATCCGGGAACCGTCTGGTCGACGCCCCTGACCTATATTGATGCCGTTTTCTATGGAGAGCAAATCTTCATACCAGGAGGATACAACCTAACGACCTTCGAAACAACAACCTATACTTATGAAACTGCTTCCGGAACCTGGTCCACCACGCATCCGGCCCTGACCGCAAACGCGGGCTACAGCACGACGTTGTTCGCTGGAGAAATCTATCGTATTGGAGGGTCTCCGCTATCCACCTGGCCGGATCCCCAGAGGCAATTCGCCAAGATGAACCCTGCCATGGGCTGGACACCTCTGTCTCCATGCTGGACCAAGAGACTCTGGTCGGCGTTCGGCACGGTCGGCGATGTGCTGGTTGTGGCCGGTGGATTTGACGGTACGACAGCCGTCGGTGCTACGGAATTCTGGAGAACCAGCATTGAACAATGGGATACTGGAGTGAATATGCCCGTTCCCGTCTATGCCGCTGCAGACGCTGTCTTTGAAGGCAAATTGTGGGTTCTGGGCGGGATTGACGGTTCGGGTAACGAGCGGGATATCATCCAGACTTACAATCCCGGCACCAACACATGGACCGTCGAAGCGATCAAGCTGATCCAGCCGAGAGCCTATTTCGATGCGGATGCAACGGAACAGAGGATCGTCGTTACCGGCGGGTGGTATCCCAATACCGTCGTTCACGACCTGACCGAAGTGATCGTTCCATGCGGTGCAGCGCCGACTCCACCCCCGACATTCACTCCGCCGCCGCCTCCAACCGATACGCCACTCGGCACGAATACACCCACGCCGATCACCCCGACTCAAAATCCAACCGAAACATTCCCGCCCACTCCGACCCATGGACCGCCAACCAACACGCCCGTGATTCCGACCAATACGCCCGTACCTCCTCCCACCAATACGCCCGTGATCCCCACCAACACGCCCGTGATCCCCACAAATACCCCGGTTGTCCCGACCAATACACCCTCATGCGATGTGCTGGGTTGTGAAATCTACATGCCGCAAACGGTATTCAGAGCCGGTGATGAATGTTACTGCGACGTATATATCTGCAATCCCGGATCGGAAACTTATC
Organism: candidate division CSSED10-310 bacterium; assembly: GCA_016927905.1. Lineage (GTDB taxonomy): Bacteria > CSSED10-310 > CSSED10-310 > CSSED10-310 > JAFGJC01 > JAFGLW01. The sequence continues at coordinate 179,742 of JAFGLW010000031.1, forward strand.
AGAACATTCCGGTTTTCGTCATTCTGGATGTTTACGGATGGTACTTCTTCGCCCCTTCATTTGAAGAATTCGATTTCTATCAGATGAATATTGTTCCCGGTTTGACGACGATCAATGTTCTGCCCAGCTTCACCTGGCCGAGCGGTGTGGGATCGGCATTCGGCATCCTGTGGTACGCGGGCATGACCGATCCGGGTATCACCCAGTTGTTCGGAGAATATGGGATATTCACATTCGGGTGGATGTAATCACATTCTGCTTACAAAAAGCGGGGATTTCGTCCCCGCTTTTTTTATTCCCCCGCTTTAAAATCTTACCGTCCGGACTCCACAACGCAGAAACTCACCAACGCACCACCGGCTGATATATTGATGACGCTGGAATCCGATGTCCGGCAGAACCCCCCCCCGAAATCTCCGGCGAATGTAAAGAAATTCACATTGATTTTCTTAGGTTCCCAGACGATCCGGTCATCCCGGACAACCGGAAACTCCTGCTCGGGAATCTTGACATATTCCTGAACGACATAGGGTGTTTTCAGGGCGGTTTCAATGGCGTTCTCCCATATCCCCAGATCAACATCCCGGCCGATGACCACACCTTTTCCGCCGTATTCGGCATTGGGTTTAAGAACAAACAGTCTTCGATTCCTGCGGATATATTCGGCCAGATCAACCTTTCGTCCCTGATGAGTTGTTTTCCCTTCCTTCATGATTCTCGTCCATGGCAGATGCTTGCGCAGGATCACGCGTTCCTCGGGCGTGAACAGCCATTCCGTGGATTCATCAGTCATCACTTCCAGTAGATTTTTGTTGTCACCCAGTTTCGAGGAAAGTGGATTGGCGAAAATAACGTTTCCGTCCCGGTATGCGTCGATCACCGGTTTCGCTTCCGCCGGGTGCCGGGAATAATCCCCGAGAACGCCCCGTCTGTAAATCAAATCGATCGGGTGATCGCCCTTTCTCAAAACAGTACCGTCGTATTCACACGTCCATGGATCGGTAAAAATCGCCTGGTATCCTTCTTCCTGGAACAGTTCGGCGAAAAGCCGGAATTCCTCGACATTGGTCACATCGGGATTCCCCATGACTGCAATACTCGGGTTGCCTGACTTGCCCGCATCTTTCCATGCAGAAAGCAGCGCTTTGAGAACTCTGGGTCGATACGGTTCGTACCTGAAAATGTAGTTTTGGTTCAGCCGCTTGAAAATCTCCATTTTCGCCAGGGCTTCCCATTGGATATCCGAGTAATAAGCCCCGCCGGGACTGTCGCAGTTGAATTCCAGAAACTTGTAGTCGCCATCATCCGGTACGATCGAATCCATCCGGGAAAAATAAATATGCCGGAACAATGGCCCCCCGATCTCCACCAGCGGTTTTTCGTCCTCGGTCAACTCGTACATCGGACGGTATTCGGGAACCTCATAGTACATGTGAATCAGCTTTTCCTGGCATCCCAGCAGAATCCGGACGACGTTTGCATATTCTGAAATCCGGTCTACGGTCAGAAAATACGGCTTGATAAATGTAGGCAGGACCTTGCCGCGAGCCAGCGCCCGCCGTTTCTCCAGATAATAGTTCATATCCTCGATGTCCCGAACAATCATGCCGGGCGGATCGTCCAATTCCGTCATGAGATTTCTGAACTTCTTTTCAAGAACCGCTGTCATGTTGCTGGATTCCATATTTTCACCCTCCTCGGTCAGTCATCCCGATTCGAATTTTCAGCACTTTCCGGGAACAATGCCCGCCACTCGGAGCTTTCGAACGAATATTTTATCCGGAAATGGCCGAACATGCAAAATACCGGCAGGTATCTCCCGGAAAGCTTTGAACGGTCAATTTGGACCCGAACACCGGATATGGTATAGTTGCGACTTCGATGCGGGAAGGAGGAGAACATGTTTCGCCAGTTGACAGCAAAGTTTTCAGTGACCCCGGCAACCGGGGCGGTTCTCTGCCCAGTTTTAATATTGCTTCTCCAGATCGGCTGCGGTCAAAAGGATCCGCCAGAATCAAGACCCGCCCAGCAGCGTATTACCGTCAAACCGGAAAAGGCGATCCCACTTGTCCCGAAAAAAGGATCCACCCTTTATATCACCCAGGCTCAATTCACCTACCAGCCTGATGAACAGGGAAGGATGCTTCCTGTCCCGGGAGCTGCGCGGCTGATGATTTATACCTTCGATGGAACTCAATGGAACATGGACTTGCTGGAGGATCCCGACAGCAATGTATTCCACAAAGCTGAATGGTTCGATCCGCCCGTGGGAGATCCTGGAATTCTCACAATCGGAGCGGACCGTGCATATCTGAAGCTTTGGCGTTTCGAACAGGGGCGGTGGACCGGTCACACGCTCTGGAGTACAACTTTCGGAGGCCGTCACGACCGGCTGAGGGATTTTGAAGTGGCTGATGTAACCGGAAACGGGTCGGAAGATATCGTGATTGCCACTCACGACCAGGGAGTTGTTGCCGTGGTTACCTGGATTGACGATTATTGGAAATCAATCGAATTATGCCGCACACCGGATACCTTCGTTCATGAAATCGAAACTGGAGATGTGGACGGGGACGGCCTCGTCGAAATCTTTTCGACCCCCAGCAAACCCAACAAACTTGACGGATCCATTCAACCCGGCTCGATCGAAATGTGGAAATACGTAAACAACCGCTGGATATCGACTCCGGTGGATATCCTCGAAACCCGGCATGCGAAGGAAATTTTATGCACCAGGCTTCACGGTGAAGACAACCCGGTTCTGCTGACTGCGCTGGAAGGAAAGTTCCTGGGCGGGCAACCGGATGTCCTGCCGGACCGCGGGGATTCCACGGTGATCCGTCTGTATCGATTCGACGGCGCTATAGAGAAAAAGGACATCGCCGTGCTACCGGGTCAGTTGTGCCGGTTTCTGACGACGGGCGATACCGATGGAAACGGTCTGACGGAAGTAATCGCATCCACCAAAAGCACCGGCATCTGGAAACTGACGCCACCCTCCAGTCCGGAACAGACTCAGTGGCGGCAGAATCTGATCGCATCCGGCACCTCGGGATTTGAACATTCCACGTTTCTGATCGATCTGGATGGTGATCAAAAAGATGAAATCATTGTGGCGTCTGACGATCAGAAGGAGCTTCGCCGGTACTGGTTTGATGGTATCCGTTATTCCATGGAACGGATCGACACATTGAAGGAAGACACCATCACGTTCAACATAACGGCCCGTATCGCCGAACCGAAATCAACCGGCAGTTAGCGGATACCCACGCAGAAGGCGGTGCATCGAGACGGCATCGTTGCAGGATTCCCAGAGTATTTCTTCGGCCCATTGTACCCCTTTCTCCAGAAACAACAGCCCCTCCACAATCTCACGGCATGCCGAACGGGGTATGAATCCCGCCCGATCGGCCCGGACGGTTTCGCTGGCAAGTTTGGATCGGTGATCGTTTATTTCCCTGTATCGTTCGCCGTCTTTTGCACCCCGGCCGTCAAACAACAGCATGTTGAAATATCCGCCAACGCCGAGATTGTGTTCGGAAGCCATGTTAACGGCATCGATGAGTGTGCAGATGCCTTCCACCCGATCGATTCCTTCCGTTCTGGCCCGGACACCTTCTTGATTGAATAGCCTGGGCATCACGAAGTTGGTGCTGTCACCTCCCGAACCCAGGGCGGCATAGCCCGTCTCGTTCGGTTCCACAAAACCTTCACTCATGGAAAACACGTAAATCTGGAACCCGGCGATCGTGTCGAATCCCGCCAGAATCCCGGCATTTCCAAATACCGGGCCGGATTTGGTCTTTTCGGGATCCCGGGCGATCGATTGCATCGCATCGTTAATAATCTCGGAGTTTTTGATGTCGAATCGGTCACCATTTTTCAGCGTATACCCCCGAACCAGATCAGCGGTCCGAAATCTGTATTTCTGGAGCAGATGATCATCGGTATGCCTATGTTTCATTTCGCATATAACGCGCCAGGCGATGCGGGAAACATCGGCGACGGTTAAAAACGATTCCGGTTCCCGCTCCGTTTCCATGCATCGTTTTCTGAATTCACGTTCAATCTGCCGGCAGATCGTCAGGCGCAATTCATCTCCGATGGAGGATGTTCCGGTGTTGCCGTAGCATGCTGCCAGCGAATACCGTTGGCGGATGTACGCCGGAATGACGCTCCGGATTTTATCGGCCGCGTACAGTTTGATCCGTTCGGGATTCCAATGACGCTGTTCATCGCACATCATGGCTCCAGACCATTGGTCAAACCGGATTGCATTGATCGAGGTCATGACCGCTTCCTTTCCGATTCAGATATCACGACGGAAGGATTCAAAAAAAGTGTGGATTCGGGAGAAGTGGTGGGGATACCTGGCTCGAATATTTTGTACCCCCGCAGTAATTTTCCCAGCACAACCGGATCATCCACGGATCCGAACAACCGTTTTTCGACATCCGGGACCGGCGCTTGATCCCATATCAGCATTGACAGAAGCGCTTTCGCGGAATCAACAGGCAGCAAACCGGCCTGTTTTGCCCGGATGATCTCCAAAGACAATCTGGCCCGGTCATCCCGGATATCACGTATCCGGTCGTTTCTGGATTCACCGCCGCTGTTCAGCAGCATGAATCTGATAAAACCGCCATTCTGGCCGTAGTGATTCATAGATTGGCAGATCGCTTCCAGTAAAACGATCAGACCTTCAATGTCCCCGGGACCCCTACGCCGCGATTCCAGCAATTTCCGGTTCAGAAATTGTGAGAACCCCATCGCTGCGCCGTCCCGACCCTGCCCGAGCGATTCAAACCAGCAGGATTGAAACGACAGGACACCATCCGACTCCTTGATTGCAAATGCTGAATAGCCGGATTGCCGGTCAATTCCGATCAGACAAGCTTCCACAGGCGGAGACAACGGATTGTAGCCTGTCGTTTCGATTCCCTGGATGATTTTCATCGCGCGGGATTTGATCTCCGGCAGGGATATTTCAATCCACTGACCGTCACTCATGTACCGTCCAGCCAGGCAATCATCTGAATTGAATCCGAACAGATACTCCAGTCTGTCATTCATTCGTCTGGAGCGGACCGCTCGGAAAGCTTCCAGAACCTCCCGACCCAGCATCTCCACCGTGACTGGATCCTGCAGATCAACACGGTTTTCAAGATAATTCGACACGCGTTTCCCCGCCGTCTCGGCCACTTCCCGATGAAACGGCGGATGACCGGAACCTCCGTATACCAACTCGATCCCGTACCGATCGGCCTGTTTTTCCGGTACCAGGACATACAGGTGATCCGTGAACCACGTTTTTCTACGCCAGATATGCCAGGATTCTTGATCCACGCATATTCCACCGGAATTTTCCGTAAACCGGAATGCCGTTACAACCGCCATTGTTATCATCCTCCCCGTCAAACCCGGATCAGCCGGTATTAACCGGCAGAATTGCCCCCCAACTAACCATGTCGCGACATTTTTTTCAAGAGGAAGGTTACGGTTCCCAGAAAACCGCCGCTGCAAAGCTGACAGCAGACCGGGTGGAACTTTCGTCCCACATTTCGTAATCCAGAATCCGCCCCCTGAGCGGTCCCGCAATTTCGAGCAGTGTCGCCAGAGTGGATAATCCACATACATTATAGCGATCTTTCACCCGGTTCGATTCCGCCCAGAAACTCAGGATGTCTCCGCCCGCAAGCGCTTCCAGCAGCAGTTGATCATGCCGTGCGGCCTCTTTTCGCAGTGAAGTGGCCGGCCGGTCATGACCGAATTTGGGGCCAATATGCGACAGATCCACTCCGGCCACGATCATTGTGCCCGGATCCCGCGCAATCTCACTCAGGCTTTCCATAAAACCCGTTACCTGAAGATAATCATGCGGTCTGTTCACAAGCCCCAGAAATTCCGTAAACGACCCGCACAAAACGGGAATGCACCCGACATCGGCGTTTCCGATCAAGCGCCGAATAAAAATGCTCTGCAACTCCAGAGAATGTTCCGATCTGTGGGCGAAATCGTCGGGTGCCGCTGCACCCGAAACACTTTTTTTCAGACGCAAAACAGTCTCGACATCGGTTTTCAAAAGACCTAAAGGCGTATCATAGTGTTTGGTGGTCATACTGAAAAATCCGTTTTCCAGCGTGTGCCCCGTTCCCAGCAGGAGAATTCGCTGCGGCTGTTTTTCTGGCCAGCAGAAATACGCTTTCCCGTAAACCCGCCGTCCGATATTGATGTCGATATGCGGCGATACGATCGCCTTGACTGTGCCACCGCCTTCCGGTTTCTCCTGGCCGTATGCCATGGCCAGAATTTCATCGATAAACTTTTCCAGAATCTCCCGATCGGATGGATAACCTGTTCCGGACAATACGGGAGATCGAACATCGAGACTGGAATAGGCATTGATCAGGTCACGTTTTGAATCGCGAAATTTGATGGTGTCAAGCAGGAAATTTTCGTCGAACCGGTCGATGATCCGCCGGATCTCCGATTCGCTGATGAACAGACCGTTGTTCATCCGCATCATCTGATACTGAAATTCAGATGCTGTTTTGACCCGGTTCAATGTGATCAGGACCGCGATCGCTTCACCGTTCAATACCAGACCCTGCGGGATCAGCCCCAGATGGTCCTGAACGACAAAGACCTTGGTTTTCCCGTGATCGACTGGGATAATCTGCAGATCCGATCGCATTGGGGGAAGGGATTCTTCCGATTCCATATCAGTACCATGTGATACTCTCGAGAGAAATGCAACGGGTAATTCCGACTTTTGGATTCCACTTTGAATACCGAGAAGATTGTCTTTTGCACCTTGACCTTTGCCACCCCTTCATTTACTTTCCCAGCAGATGAAAAAAGAGATATTCCGGGACCTTCTGATCCTTCTTGCTTTATTGCTGATTTTGGTTTGGCTGTCCGGATTGGCCTGGAACCGGTATTTCGATCCGGATGAATTTGAACATCTGCATGCATCCCGGTCGATCGCCCGGGGTCTGCGGGTCTATACTGACTTCTTCGAGCATCACATGCCCCTTCAATACATATTCCTCGTGCCGCTGCATCATATGTTGAACGACACCGAAATCTACCTGATATCGGGCCGTTATTTTTACTTCTGTTTCCTGATCCTGACCCTGGTCATGACCTACCTGATTGCCCGGAGAATGCTGAATCAAACTTCCGCTCTGCTGGCCTTAATGCTTTTGACCTGCAGTTTTGTTTTCAGGGAAAAAGCTGTTGAAATACGACCCGACAATATTCTTGTTCCCCTGTTTCTGGGCGGATTGGTTTGCCTGCTTATCGGGTTGGATCGCATGAAGAATGGAGCTTTCATCGGATCGGGAATGCTGTTCGGGTTATCCGTCTGGTCTTCGGTCAAGGCCGGACTGCTGATCGCCGCCGTTGGCGTTTCCTGTTTGATTTACGGGATTGCAGCAAGAAAAATCCGCAGGTTGTTTGTATGTGGAATTTGTGAAATGGCAGGATTTGGCGCTATTCTGACAATCGGCATTCTGATGGCATGGAAAATGGGTATTTTGAAAGATCTCTTTCACTTCAATTTCATTCAGAATGCAGACTGGAAGTATTCATTTCCGGTTCAACGGTCGATATCGGAAATAATGGCCAAAGATCCCGCGATCCTGGCGTTGTTCACGACCGCCTGGGTGGCAACCGGCCTGAGAATGACATCGCGATACCGCCTGGCGTCAAGTGAAGGATTTCTGTTTTTTGTTCTGACGCTTTCTCTTGCTGGGATTTTGATCTTCATTCCAAATCCTTATCTCCAGAATTTTCTGCCGGCACAGCCGCTCCTGGCGATTTTCGGTGTTCTCTGTCTCCGGAGATCGTTCACAGGTGAATCGCCAAGCCGGAAATGGTTCCGCCCATTCATTGCGGGGTGGATCACTCTGGCGGCAGGATATTCCGCAATTATCCTGGTGCGAACCCACTTTTTTGAATTTCAACTGCCGGCGGATCAGGTTTCCGGGCACTGGCTGACCATTCTAATGTGTCCGGTCATTGCCTTGGTGCCGTTTGCCAGCAGCCGGTTCTCAGCCCCCGTCGTCCTGCTGCTTGCTTTCTGGCCCGGCTTTCACCTTTTAAAGGGTAATCCGGGCAGGGAGTTTCAATTCGAGAAAATCCGGCAAATCAGGGATTTGGCCGGTGATGACGGCACTGTTTTAGACGGTTGGACCGGATATGGCACATTGAGTGATCATGCGATTTTTTATCCGTTCATTCACATCGGTATCCGGAATCAGTTTGGAAAGCAGCTTGCCGAAGCTGTCCGGGAGGTTCTCGAAACAAATCCCCCGGAAATCATCATCCTCGATGCGGGATATCTGGACAAGGGATTGGGACTGCTCCCGGAAATCGAATCCCGATATCGATGGGATACGGATCTCAGGATCTGGATACGACTCAAACCCGGCGAGATACATCCGGATACCGAGGGGATCATCCATCGAACAAATCGCCGCAGCATGCAACAAATATTGAGACGGGAGTATTAAGCGTCTCATGTCTTCGATCAGCAGACCGGCAGCGGCGGTATGGATCGGGTGCATGGTGTTGGCGTGTGCAATTCTGATCAACGCCTGGTTTCACTTCAACTGGCCCGTTCTGCCATTTGACGACGCTTATATCACGTTCAGATATGCCGAGAATTATCTGGAGGGAAACGGGCTGGTATATAATAAAGGTCAGCATGTCTTCGGTGTTTCCACGCCGCTGTTTCTGATTTGCCTTATCCTGCTGAAATCAGTGTTCCCCCTGAATCTGCCGGCTCTGGCCGCGGGTTTCAGCACCTTTTTATTTATTCTCACCGCGGTGTTCGTGTTCCTGACATTGCGCAGATGGGGCCTGCCGGATCTCTATTCAGCGTCGATAGCAGCCGCCCTGCTGGTTCACAGAGACCTGGTGGACATTTCATCGGGCGGAATGGAACCGTTTCTGTTCACCGCTCTCGTCAGTGCAGCGTTCTGGGCTTTCGCTTCGGACCGGATTCTGCCGGGAACCTGGCTGCTTGGATTTTCCATCCTCACCCGTCCGGAAGGGATGATTTTTATTCCACTTCTGGGCGCAGCCGCATTGATCCATGCAGCAGCCTGCAGCGGAACGCACCGCGTATCTTCAGGAAGATCAATTCTGTATGTTCTGTCATTATGCGGACCCCTGATCGTCTGGTGCGTCTTCTCATATTTCTATTACGGCACGTGCATTCCGCATTCTCTCGTGGCCAAAAGCCGCCCGGTCTACCCCATCGCATCCGGCACCACACTGAAGCACATGGTTTATCTGCTTGAGGACTGGGCGATGAATCGCCCGTATGCGCCAGCTTTCAGATCGATCTCATGGGCCGCAATCCTGTATGTTTTTTCAGCAACCATCGGATTCATCTTGACTCCAGCGCCATTTTTGAAGGGTTTTATTGTTCCGGCCGGGTTCTGGAGTCTTGTGATCATCTATGCTCTGGCAAATCCGCTGCTGATGCCCTGGTACCAACCTCCCATTTTCCTTCTCTGGATATTGACCGTCGCGCGGGGAATTCCCGGCCTGGCCGTTTGGTCAGCCGATAAGATTTCCTGCCGGCAATCGAAAAAATCCTTGCTCAAAACAGCGATCAGACTGGCAGCTATGCTTGGTGTGGTGACGCTTTTAAGTGCCTCCGTCACCCGCGGTTATCTGAAGCCGCCCTCCGGATTTCACCCTGCATACAGCCAGGATGCGCAGCGACTCAGAACAAAAAGTTACCTTCTGGCCGGTGAATGGTTGAATGAGCGGAGTTCCCCGCAAAATTCGGTGGCTTCTCCCGAAATCGGAGCTCTCGGATATGCATTCAAAGGTCATGTTTACGATGCCTGTGGACTGGTCACTCCGGAAGCATTGGATCATCTGCCTGTGCCCGTCGATCAGAGACTCACTGCCGGTCTGGGCGGTATATCCACCGATTTGGTGTTCAAAGTCAATCCGGATTACGTTGTGACGCTGGAGTGTTTCGCCGCAAAAAGCCTGTTGAACTCGAGCGAATTCAGGATTCATTACGCGCTCGCTCACACCATCAAACTCGAAAAACCGGTCTGGTACGGTTCCGGAAAAGTCATGATCTTTTCGCGCACCGACTGATTCCGTCCCGGATCGATTACCGGTATCCATTTCAACCATTTGCCGTCCTGTCAGGGATGTGCAAATATGATAATTCACTGCCGGTATCAACCGGCCGATCTGCCATAACTGGAGATTCCATGCCGTTGATCAATTCCGTTGTCAAATCAGCCGTCAGACAGAAACACCCGGATCACATCATCATCGAAGATCTGGAGACGAACGAAAAATTCGAATATCATGCCGAATCCGCCGATCAGTATGTCGAATCGGAAATCCTGCAGATCCGCGTGGAGGGACTGGAGCGGAATTTTGAAATCCATCGAAAAGACCGGTTGAAAGGGCCGGTCATCGATTCCGAATTGAACCCGCTGATATCAACCGGCTTGTCGTTTCGTTTGAAGGAATGGAATTCGTGGAATCCCGAACACCTGTACGGTCAACCCGCAGCCAGGGATTTTTTCCCCCACCACATGGATGTCAAATGCTTTCGCAGCTTTGAAATCCTGGCTCCGAAATTGGCCGAAACCAAACACCACCAGATGCTCGATACCGCCCGGAAGCACCTTCTGGATCACGATATCGACAAATCACGCTACATCCTGAGTCAGTTGTTGAGTGAGGTTCCCGGGCATCTGGAGTCAATCCGGTTGCTGGGATTCATGCATCTTCAGAAATCGCAGCTGGATGTTGCCGAGAAATATTTCCGGACCGGCATGAATCTCCTGGAACCGAGTTTAACGGCTGATTCCAAACCATTCATCCTGCCTGGAAACAGAATCGGCAATTATTTCTACCTGTCTTTCCTGCTGGGAACCGCTTTTTTTCATGAACACCGGGACAACTCTGAAAAAGCCCTGGAATACTACTGGAAATGTTACCGGCTCGATCCCCTGGATCATCTCGCCGCCAGGCATGCCATTTACCGCATCTCGAACCAGCCCATGCCGTTCGTGGGCAAGAAGCATTCCGGTGCGGTTGATCCCTATGCATTTATCGACAAGTACGATATTCCCATCCATGATGTTTACGACCCGTCGTTGCGGATTAATCCGGACCAATGGCTCGATTGGCCTGAGAGTTACCGGTACATTCTGATATTGAAATCACACACGCGGGATCCTGGATTCCGGGACCGCGACCCGGATACCATCCACGGTCACATGGCCATCCACTACCTGGCCGAAACCGCTCTGGCATTGAACGATCCCCCGCAGATCCGGCTGGAAGTCGCCAGACTGATCGCCGGAGGTATGAGCCGGCAGGAAACAATTCACTTTCTGGGTGAACAGCTTCTGAAAGGCATGCAATCATCCGAGAATCAGTAGGCATCCCGGAATGATGATGCGGCCAGGCGGGAGATTGCAGTTTTTCATAAGAGTCTGAAACCGCGTGGTGATGAGTGGATACTGACGGGTGCATGGATCGAAACGGGAAACGGGATTTACGGAAGTTGTGAACCCGTGCAAAGATCAGTGGTGAGAATATTCCCCACCCCCGATAAACTCCCGGAGATGGCATTCCCCGGGTATCATATCGAACGACAGCTCTTTCAAGGGCACCAGCGATTTCAACAGGCGCCGTACCCGTTCCCCCCGGATATAAGCATCCAGTCTCCCCTGCTTGAGAAACCGTTCCGGATCCGGGAAATCGGCGCCCATGGCGGCTGCGAGCACCGGAAGCTCAAACGATAAACCGCCGTCCACAATGGCATCGACCGTCTTGACGAACGGCATCATGTCTCTCAGTTCCGCCTTCCTCACGAAGTGCCAGTGACCGAGGGTCATATAGGGCGTGTGATTCCGGTGATCACGGTCCCGGAGCATCCGCCGGAGCATCCGGATGTCGGTTCCCTTGGTAAAAATACCATCGGTCCCGTCACCCAGTTTGACCAAGCTAAAAGCTTCGATATACAGCTTGAACTTCAGATTTTCCGGCACACTGGAGGTCATGGGAGGATACAGGCCGTGCAGACTGTCCAGAAGCAGTATTTCATCGCTGTGAATCTGCAATTCCTCTGCATCCGGGATGCTGCGCCCCAGCTTGAAATCATAAACTGGTTTCCAGATCTTTTTCCCCTCAAGCAGCTTCTCCATATGCTCATTGATCAATCCAAGCCTTAAAGCCTGGGGTGTTTCGAAATCCCAGTCACCGAATGCATCTCTCGGGTAATCCGACAGTCCGGTGAAATAGTCGTCCAGGTTCAACGCTCGCAGTTTCAGACCCACCCGCTTCAGACGGTCCGCCAGTTTCATTGTGGTAGTGGTCTTCCCGGAAGACGACGGGCCGGTCACCAGCAGAACCCGGATATTACCCTTTGCGAAGAACCGCTCCGCCACCGTCTCGATTTCGGATTCATAACGCCCGATGGCGGCGTGTACCAGCTCCTTGAATCTGCCGCTCAGAACCCAGGCATTGAGTTTCTGCACGGTGTCGCAGGTGTTTTCCGCATTCCAGTTCAGTATTTCTTCCAGTTTCTCGGCCGGGAAACCGTTACCGGCGAATTGATCTGGGGATATATCCCCTTCCCGGATCTTCGATTTGCCCCACCGGTACACTTCATAAACATCCGCCGTATCCACAAAACCCCTGCTGCGCAGGACATGGACCACCTGGTCCTGAATGGTCTCGACATCCGGCGGCGAATCAACATTCTGGTTGGACCGATTCGAATTCAGGCACATCAGGACATCATCCCGGAGCAGTTCCGCGATTTCCCGGTCGCTCTTGTTCTTGAAACTGTTGTATATGGTACCGGGAATAATGTCCTGGGCAAACCCGCCGATCGATCCAGCGGCGCGCAGAATCGCGTTGGTAATCCGGGAAGTATCGAACGGAACAACCGCTCCGGTCCGCTTCTTGATCCTCGCGATCTTGTTCTCAACAGCCATCCTGTGTGCTCCTTTCCGGGACCGGACGGCATCATACCCTTATCCCCCAAAACGATCAAATTCCCGGGCCGGGCAGCTCCAACGACACCTCATGGCGCTCTGGCCGTCACTCATCCGTCTGGTCAATAATCAATGCGGAATCCCGGAGGAACGGCTCCTGACGGATTTTGATGATCCGGACGGGGGTTGTCCGGGTGCTGGCATACAACTGATCGGAACCCGCCAGCAGGGTCATAACGAAATCCTCGCCCGGTATCAGCGTCAGCGTATCCATCCGCATCAGACCATCCAGCCGGATCTTGACGATTTTTCCGGGAGCGGTCATGGTACCGAAATAACCATATTCCTCCCGGTCATCCAATCCCGCCGTCATCAGAAAATCGTCTCCATATCCCAGAATCAAACGGTCGAAAGACAAGTCGGCCAGGTTAAGCCGGATGATTCTTCCCGGAATCGTCCAGGTCCCGAAATAGGCGTAGAGCCCTTTTGAATCCACAATTGCGCAACGGAGATAATCATCGTGATTGCCCAAAGTGATTGTGCGGGTTTTTGTGAAATCCTCCAGCTTAAACTGAACAATTTTACCCGGTTTCGTATCCGTACCAAAATAAGCATATTGCCCCGAAGGATCGATAACCGCACATTTCAATTCCATCTCGCCCCGATCCAATTCGACGGCATCCACCCATTTCATGGTCTGAGTGTCCACCTTGACAACTCGCCCGGGATCCGTCCAGGTTCCGAAATAAGCGGTTATACCGTCCGGAGCGACTGCCGCACAATGCACATCGGCTTCCTCCCGTTCCAGCTCCAGTGAATCCAGCCGACGGAGCGGATCGAGCTGAATCTTGATGATCCTGGACGGATCTGTCAGGGTTCCGAAACAGGCATATCCGTGCTCGATATGAATCGTCCCGGTCATGACCGGTGTCTCGAGCAATTCCAGGTCCAGTGTCGACGATATCCTGAAATCGTTCAGATCAACTTGTACGATCCTGGCCGGAACCGTATCACTGCCGTAATAGGCTGTATTCGTAACCGGATCGATAACCGCCGATTTGAATGTGTTATCTGCCAGAAACCGGTCGGAGACTTCAGGTTGCCTCGTCGATGCCGGCATTCCCTGACCGGTTCCCATGTCATCGTGACGGGACGGGGGCGTTCCAGCCGATCTGCGATCGCCCAAGATCAGTATGGTCAGGAACAGGACCACAGAAAACAGAAACACCATGGCCAGTCTGCGGTCGGTTAAAAATGATGGATCCCCGTCCGGTTTTGCCATCCGGGATCACTCCTTCGGTAGGAAAGATGCACGGGGAGCGCTCTTTCGTCCTGAAGATCCGGAAAACAATTTAGATTCAATACCCATAGGGTGATCCCGGCACAAACGCCTCTCCCGTTTCATGCCGCGTTTCCCCGGCTCTGGTGACGATGATCGCCGACCGGCCGGTTACAGGGCACTTGGTCTCACATATCCCGCAACCGATACACAATTCGTCGATGACATATGGCTGTTTGACCGTGACGGTTTCCCCGTGGTCGTTCACGACCGTCGCCAGATGGAACTTGATCGCTTTATCTGGAGTGGGGCAGTGTTCTTCGCAGACAATGCAGGGAATGCCTTCGGAAAACGGCAGGCAGCGATTCCGATCGATGTATGCCCGTCCGATCACGACTTTCTGTTTTTCAGTCTTACTGAGTTTTTTCAGTGCACCGGTCGGGCAGACCTGACCGCACAGTGTGCAGACGAACTCGCAGTAACCGATCCTGGGGATGACAACCGGGGAGAACAAACCTTCCACTCCCGCCTGCAGAAACGCCGGATGCAGGGCATTGCCGATACAGACTTTCATGCATTCGCCGCACCGGACACACAAAGACAGAAATTCATCTTCCGCTACCGCGCCCGGGGGCCGGATCAGGAGCGGATTCGGATTTTTGCGGATCGGGCGGATGCCCAGGATTGCGGGAACAATCAACCCGGTTGCGGCCGTTTCGATAAATGCCCGCCTGGAGATTCCCTCCAAATCGGGCCGGACAACCGGGTTTTTAAACCGGAACGTGATCTTGCTCGACGGGCAGAAGTCCACGCAATCCAGGCATAGCGTGCAGGCCATGGGCGAGATGCGATTGTCCGCATTGATGGCATTCATCCGGCAGATCGACCGGCATATTCCGCATCCTTCGCACCGTCCCTGGGAATGTCCCCGCAGCAGCGAATATCTGGATATCCACGACAGTAGAGCTCCCAGAGGACAGAGATTTTTGCACCAGAACCGACGCTGCAGTTTTTCCAGAGCGAATACGCCCGCCAGAATCAAAGCCGAAATCAAGGCGAGTGAAAAAGCCGGGCTGCTGTAAGGCAGAATAGCTTTTTTTAAAACCGTGTTCACCGGTTCGGTAAACCTGGAAAGCCACTCCGGGCCATGGGTGTAGGCCATATCGAACGGATGGGACACGATGGTTTTCAGTGCGGGATCTAAAGCCAGTGTTATTCCCCGTACCAATATGGAAAACGGATCGAAATAACCGACGAGCGGCACGGAAAACAGAGCTGAAATTAAAATCAATACCAATAAAACATGCTTGATTTTCCGGTCGTTTTTAAAACGGATTTCGCGCCCGGACCGGATGAACCGGTGGGAAAAATCCAGCAGTGTCCCCATCGGGCAGACCCAGTTGCAGAAAAAGCGACCGAGAAGGAGTGTCAGACCTACAGTGATCAGAGACAACAGCAGCAGCGCCACGACCGTTTTCGCCGCGAGCATGACCGACAAAGCAATCAGCGGGTCGATCCGGAAGATGAGATTGACCGCGTAAGGGATTTGATCGGTGCCGTTGTAGTCCGTCTTGCGGAAAAGAAACAGAAATATCGCAAGAAACACGATCTGGCTGATTATCCGCCAGATTCGCTTGGAGTGCAGGAGATCCCATTTCATGCAGCGGCCTGTCTACACGGTGACGATTTTAATTCTATCCAGCTGCATTTCACCCAGGCCGGACCGGTGAGCCGCCACCGTCGTATCCAGATCTTCCGGTTGATATCCGAACAGGGTGCTGACATAAGCGTCGGAGGCTACGATGTCCGCCGAAGCCGTCAGGGTGTTCCGGATTCTGACGTCCTCCAGGTTTCCACCGGCCGGACCGTTCCTCAGGAGCATCCGGGTGGCATCGATGATCGTCAGATCGGGCCGGATGATCGTGTTGAGATCGGCCAGGCGCTGGCCGATGGCGTGATGGATCTTACCCCGGCTTCCCCCGAGCACTCCCATGACGTTCTTCAAGCCGAGACTCAGCTTGGTCAGTCCGTGCTGTTTGGCAACCGGAACATTGATATACAGATCCGCTTCGAGTGCTTCCCGGTAAAACTCCCATTTCTGGATCGATTTTCCCATTGGAATGTCCACCTCGACAAATTTGCGGTTGTCGATGTAGTCGCAGGATACCCGGGAATCTTTCAGAGTTTCGATGGCGGCCTTGATTCCGCTCTGGTGGTAGCAGAGTCTTTCCTCGTTACAGGTCCGATCGAATACCGCCACACGGGATGCACCCGCTTTCAGAACCTGTTCAACGACTGCGCGGACAATCTCCGGATGTGTATTCGCGGCGTACTCCGGTGCGCGATTCCAGCCGATATTGGGTTTCACGACAACCCGGTATCCGGGTTTGACGAATGCACCCATCCCCCCCAGCGGTCCCAGGGCATCTGTGACCAGTCCGGGGTAATCGGTTCCCGTTGCGACAACCAGTACCGGCGTGGAATCGGGGAAAGCGGAAACGGGTGTTTGAATCAACCGTGACGCTTTTCCTGCAGCGATGGATCCGGCGGTGACGCAGATCGATTTCCGGATGAAATCACGACGGTTCATCGTTTTCCCCGACCTCCCACGGCATCTCAACAATATGGTTCACGTTCACCGACAGCAGTCTATCACAAGCCCTCGGAGATATGAAAATCAAACCGGCAGATCCGTCAGGCGGGGTAATCCCCCATTCGGGGAATGATATTGCGCACGCCTCCCCGTGGGTGCGGGTGATCGCCTTCATAACGGGGAATGACGTGGACATGCATGTGAAAGATGCTCTGGCCGGCGATTCTGCCGACATTAACGCCAATGTTGTAGCCTTTCGGATTGAAGCGGTTTTCGAGGTATTCACGGCTTTTCAGAATCAGGCGGTGGATTGCCGCTATCTCCGCTTCGATTGCGTCAAAATACGATCCAAAATGCCGTTTCGGCACAACCAGAAGATGTCCTCTCGCAACCGGATATTGATCAATCAAAACCATGGCCAGTTCGTTTTTGAATAGAATTTCCCCGGATTGCACATCACAGAAAGGACATGTCCGGGTCATGGCAATCCTTCCCGGACCGCTGGACATTCCGGAAGCGCTGCAAAACAAAAAATTTTCATGATCTGAAATAACTTTTACCGGGGTTCCGGGGCATCGGATTTATCTTTGGATGCAGCCTTGACATACTGGATGATAGTCTCAACTTCACTTTTTGACAGTTCACCGTCACTGTCGGCTTTGTTTATCAACACCGTGAATGTCTGGATCTCCTCCTGGGAAATACGTCCCGCCTTTGCCGCATCCACAGCCTGCCCGAAGACCTCCCGTAAGGTTTCCCGGTCCACCGCATCTTCCGGCAATCGCTCCATGATGCGGTTTTCAGCATATTCCACGGCGATTTCAGGAGCCTTATGGATAAAGTACCGGATCGCAACGAAACAACCGACTGAAACCAAAACACCCAGTAAAACAAACACCAGACAACCGATCATCAACCACTTCAACCAGCCGCTTTTCTGGGGCTGCGTTCCAGCAGGCACCGTGCTTTCATTCGCCATGAGAACCTCCTTTTAACCGGTTCGTATAATCCCGATATCAGCAGAATACCATTTATTTCTGCGGTTCAAAAGGGATAAACAGGTAACGTCAGGCCGATCTTGAACACACCGCGCCGAGTCGGTTTCAAGACTTGACTTGATCCGGCCGCATCACTACACTCCCTCATCCGGTTTACGGACCAACATAAGGAGGAAACCATGCAGGATATCTTTGTTCGACAAATCGAAGCGAGATATGACGACATATTGCGGCAGCTTGAAGATTCCGGCATGTCGGGATACTCCCTGATGAAGGAATTGACACAGCGTTATGTATCAGCCAAATGCCTGTCGGGAGGCAAACCTTTTCCGACGTTCCTGAAACCCGCATTCATCTCCGAAACTCAGATGGCGGACATCCGCCGGATAACCAATATCATCATGAAATGTCTTGAAAAGGTGTCGAACCTTTTTTTCGAGGATGCCCGGTACCGTTCCGTCTTCGAACTGGCTCCGGGGGAAACCGAACTGGCGAGTGTCCGGACCCGCTACCCGCAGAAGGTTCAGCATGCCCGGCTGGATGCGTTTATAACCGATGGAAAGATCCAGTTCTGTGAATTCAACTGCGATACTCCGGGCGGTCCGGGATATTCCGATATCCAGGTTGATCTGCTTCTGAATACGCCTCCGATGATCGAGCTGAGCAAGGAATACGACGTGATCCGGGACCGGTTCATGCAAAATGTTCTGGACAGCCTGCTCGACTGCTACCGTTACTATGGTTGGGACGGCAGCTCGAAACCCCGGATTTTGATACACACCCTGTTCGATCTGGATCCGACCATGGAGGAGCTGTATGTTCTTCAGAATTATTTTCAGAGCTGCGGTCATGAATGCATCGTGGCCCAGCCCCAGGACTGCAGTTATGAAGACGGTGTTTTGATGGTGGCGGGCCGGCCGGTTGAACTGGTGTATCGGCGGGGTGCAACCCAGTGGTGGCTCAGCCACAAGGATAAATACACGGCCCTGTGGAATGCATACTCCGACGGCGCCATCTGCATGGCCAATCCCCTGAATTCGAAGCTGGCCGGCAAGAAATCGCTCATGGCCGTTCTCCAATCCGAAACCATGCAGTCCAAACTGACCGATGAGGAGAAAGAGGTCGTGGTGGAGCATATTCCATGGACGCGAATAGTCGAAGACACCCAGACCACATACCGGTATCAACCCGTTTCCATACTGGATTTCCTGCGTGAAAACCGTGAAAACATGGTGATGAAGCCCATTGGACTTTACGGCGGAAAAAACGTGTCCATCGGACGCGAAATGAACCCCAAAGACTGGAACGATGCCATCCAAACAGCAGCCAGGGAACGATACGTGGCTCAGGAATACATTCCCATCCCGGAGATTTCCCTGCCGGTTTTCACCGAAACCGGTCTGGCGTTCACGTCCAAGAAGGTCAACATGAATTTCTTTGCCTTCAACGGAGAGTACGCCGGCGGGATGGCGCGGGTATCGGACAGTTCCATCATCAACATTTCCGCCGGAGGCGGTCTGATCCCGATACTGCTGGCGAAGGAAAAAACCCGGTCCTGAGATCCCGGGCACCCGGGTTCGGAGTATCGGCTCCCCCCGTAACAACCCGACCCGGTGATTTTGCCTGAACCTGCGGTTTTTTGACAATCCGGGCATCTCCCCTTACATTCTCTCTCAATGTCGAACTCACTTACGGGCGGAACGGTCAAATCGAGCGGTATTTCCATGATGTCTGCTGTAATCCTGCTGTGCCTGACCGGTGCAGTCTCCTGTATCCACACCCTTAACAGCGAATTCGTATCGGATGATTTCGTGCTGGCCGATATGAGCAGGACGGTCGACATATCGAAGCTTTTCACCGCAAACTGGCTGGGCGAGCACCGCGCCGGAGGGTTCTACCGCCCGATAACGGCGCTTTTCTGGAAAGCGGATCGAATGATGCACGGTGATCATCCTTCCGGATATCATCTGACCAATTGCCTGCTTCACCTGGGCGTGATCCTGCTGATTTCACGCCTGATTTACCGTGTCCAGGAAAACGGCTGGATCGCCTTGTCGGCCGGGATCCTGTTTGCGCTGCATCCCGTGCACAGTGAAGCTGTGGCCTGGATATCCGGTCGAACCTCCCTGGTTGCGGCGTTTTTTTACCTTTTAAGCCTGAACCTGGTCCTGCCGGTATTCCGGAGAGATAGAGCCGGAAACTGGTATGCATGGGGAGCTTTGGCGGCCGGTTTCCTGGCGATGTTGTCCAAGGAAATCGCCTGCACCCTGCCTTTCATGGTCATCGCCGTCGATTGCCTGACCCGGACCAGATCCGGTTCTACCCGCCCGACCGGATGGATGCACATTTCGTTTTTCAGCGTGCTCACTCTCTGTCTTTTTCTAAGATGGTCCGCACTGGGCACCGTGCTCGGCGGATACGGCGTTGACAAGCATCTTCGATTGGACGGAATGATTCTGAGCTATCTTCAGCATTACTTCAACTGGCTGATCGTACCGTTCGGAATCGGTGTCCAGCGGGGAAGCCGGGCATGGGATTCACTTTTAACCGGATTTCTGATTCTATCGATCCTGATTCTGTTTTCCCGGCGTTATCGGGCGGCCGGATGGTGGTTCTGGATATCCGTTCTCCCAGTATTGAACATCTGCCGCCCGCAATACCTGTACCTGCCATCCGCCGGATACGTGTGGGCGCTGACCCTGCTGGTCTGGGGCGCGGAATTCAAATCGAAACCGGCACTGGAAAAAATGGCGCGTTTCCTCATGTTCCTGATCCTGGCGGTCCCAATGGCCTTCGCAACGGTGGACGCCAACCGTCAATGGCAATTGACCGGCTGGATCGGCAGCGGTGTGCGGGATATTCTCCTGAAAACCCATCCCGAACCGGGCGGATCAGCTCGATTCGTTTTCGTGAATCCGCCAATCAATACCCAGATACCGATCGGGCTGTTCCAGAATGGTTTGACCGAGGCACTCCGTCTCTGGTACAAGGAACCCGGGCTGAGGGGTATCAAAGTTCATCGCATTGAAGATGTTTCCCGATCGAAAGACGATATCGTGATTTTCTTTGATGGCGGAAAAATTCACGATCTGTCGAACCGTCCAATCCCGTTCACGGGAGAAACAACCTTGACGGATGTGGACCGGACGTTCCGGCTGACGCGTTTAAATCCCGGCAAGATCATCTCCGGCATCGGAAACCCGGTCCATGGAATCACGGTATACAGCCAGTTGAGCAACGCGGCCTGGATACCGGATGGAACGAATGTTGCCCGGCTGAATGCAATCATGGAAACCGGTGATGAAATCGTGGAAACACTCCGCGCCGGCGATCACACTTCGGAATGGGCCATCGATCGGGCGGACCTGTCCGGCAAAACCGCTCACCGGCGGGCTCCGATTGCTTACACGATCCTACAGGGAACACCGGGTAAACCCCCGGTCCTGAATCACACTTACCGTTCCCATTTCTTTTGGGAAACCCGGCATGCCTTGAAGGAGTTGCGATTGAGTTTCCTGATACAGGAATCCGGACCGAACGGCGAACTTCCGGAACTGGAAATTCGATCGGTCAGGGGAATCGTCAACTTGGAATGAAACGGAAAATTCTGCTCATCCTGCCCTATTTTTCCGAGAAACGGCATTACGGAAGCATGTCGAAGGTAGCGCCGTCCCTGCTGCCGGTCAGCCTGGTTTATCTCGCCGGCTACCTGGAACGGCAGAATTTCGATGTGCGGATATTCGACGGCCAGGTGGAACCGATGAACCAAACCACCATCCGCCGGACGTTGACCGAATTTCAACCGGACATGGTGGGAATCACCTGCATGACTCCGATGGTGCCTGAAACCCACATGGTAGCGGAAGCCGTCAAAGAGTTCGATCCGGAGCTGTGCGTGGTGGTTGGAGGAATCCATCCGACGGTACTGCCGGATGATATCATTGCCGATCCCCATATCGACGTGGTGGTGCGGGGAGAAGGTGAAATATCGTTTCACGAGCTGATTCTGGCATACGGCGACGGGGATCTGCATTCCGTGCCGGGCATTACATTCCGCGAGAACGGCGGGATCGTGCATACGCCTCTGCCGACACTGGTCGAGGATCTGGATTCCCTTCCAATGCCGGCGCGGCACCTGGTCAAATACGACGGCTATCATCAGGTTCCGGATGCGGTGTTTGCCGAACCGTTGCGCGAAATCCTGACTTCCCGGGGATGTCCGTTCCGGTGCATCTTCTGCAGCGCCCGGCTGGTTTCTGGTTTCAAATACCGGTACCACTCCCCGGAACGCGTGCTGGAGGAAGTCGATCTGCTGGTCACAAAATACCGGGCGCGCCAGATCGCCGTCCTGGATGACAATTTCGTTGTCGACCGGCAGCGTACACTGGATATCTGCGAAGGACTGATGAAACGCGGATACCATCGAAAACTGGTCTGGACAACCGCCGCCCGGGCCGATCAGGTTGACTGCGAGTTACTGAAAATGATGAAACAGGCGGGATTCGCACTGGTGTCATTCGGCGTGGAGACCGGTGTCCCGCGATTGATGAAACTGATCGAAAAGGGCGAGACCCTGGAGCGGATCGCCCGGGCTGTGGAGGATGCGCATCGCGCCGGGTTGAAAGTTCGGGGAACCCTGATCCTGGGTCTGCCGACGGAAACGATCCAGGACAGCCGCACCACCATCGAATGGGCGAAAAAATTGAAGCTGGATTTCGCCAAGTTTTCGCTGGCCACGCCGTATCCCGGCACTGTGCTGTTCGACCTGGCAATCAAACAGGGAATGGCGGTCACGGACTGGTCTCACTTCTCGTCCATGTCCGGATTTGCCGACTACGACCCGGTTTACGTTCCGGAGGGACGGGACGGAAGAGAACTGGCCGCATTGCAGAAAACCGCCATGAAAGAATTCTACATGCGCCCGAAACAGATCCTGAATCTTCTGGGCAATATCACTTCGATCAATGATGTCAGAATGATCTATTACGGAGCAAAATCCGTTATATGGAAAAGCGGAAGATGATCTCCATACCGACTCTCTACAATTTCCTGACCGATCTGCACGCGATTGTCCCCAGAGCACTGGGAAACGGGTATGCCCTGCCGCCGCTCCGGGTCGGATGTGTTCTGACCCACCGCTGCAACCTGAGGTGTTCGATGTGTTTCGTGTGGAAACGGGGAACCGATAATCTCCGGCAGAACGAATTGACAACCGTCGAATGGATGGAAATCTTCAATCAAATACCCGGATTTTCCATTATTACCTTCACCGGAGGTGAGCCGCTGATCCGGAAAGACCTTCCCCGGCTTCTCCAGACCGCCTGCCGGACCCACCGGGTTCACCTGGTAACCAACGGAACCCTTTTTACCGACGATCTGATCGAACAGGCGGTCGATCTGGCGCCATCCAGGCTGTCTGGCAAGGGTCTGTTGTCCGTGGGCATATCGTTGGAAGGATCGGCCGATATTCACAACACGATGGTGGGCGTGCCCAACGCTTTCCAGAAAACCACTGAAGCCATCCGGAGGCTGGCCCAGACAAAACGGGAACGCCGACAGAAATACCCGCTTCTCGATCTGAAGATCGTGATATGCAGGGAAAACCTCCATTCCCTGACCGAATTGTACGATCTTGCCGATGACCTGGGTATGGACATCATCTCCTACCAGCAATGTTCCACCCAGGAATCCTCATACGGAATCGACGACGCCGATCCGGAAGCCTTGAAACGGCTGCCGCCCCCGGTGGATACAGTAGATCGAACCGAACTGACGGGTGTTCTGACCGAATTGAAATCAAAAGCCCGGAAGGGCAGAACCGCCCTGCGGTTCAATCCCGACATGCCGTTTGAAACCTTCGCCGACCGATATGAAAACCGGTTCCCGTTAAAAGATTTCACTTGTTACGCCGCTTGGAGTATCATGCATGTCGGGCCGTACGGCACGGTGTACCCCTGCTTCTCGCTTCCCATGGGCAATTTGAAGGGGGAGCGTTTGGGGCGGATATGGAACGGCGACCGGTACCGGGCGTTCCGCAGACGGCTTAAATCCTCGCGGATATTCCCCGGATGTGTCGGTTGTTGCGTGATGAAGAAGAAATCAACGTTTTGAGCTGTCCGAGAGGAGATTTGACCGATGGGATGGGAACGGTTTGAAGACATACAGGCCTGGCAGAAGGCCAAAACGCTGACCGGCGAAATATACAAACTCACCACCAACGCCGATCCGCTCCGAACGGAACCGCGTTTGGTCGAACACCTTCAAAACGCATCTCTCGGTATCATGTCCCATATCGCCCGTGGATTCGCGCCGGGTGAACCGCGACGGTTTGTCGACGCCCTCGGAACAGCACTCTCCTGCGCCGCCGAGCTTCAATCCCTGCTATATGTCTGTGCGGACCTGGAAAAGATGGACCGTCGTGTCTTCGACCGTCTGACCCATTTGAACCGCAACTGCACCCAGCTGATCCACGAATTGCTGGCACTCGTGAAAAAATCCTCGGAGGGAGAGATCCCGGAGACGGAAACTGCAGAAGGGATGGAAACGGGTTCTGCTTTGAATACTTACGGGCCGCTGTCACCCAAAGACACGCCCACCCGGCGTTCCCGGGCCTACCCCAAGACCAGGGACAAGAATCAGAAAAAAGATATGGGAGATTACGAGCGTCCGGACATGACCGGTCCCTATGACAACGACGACCTGCTCAATCCGCCGGAGTGGAAACAGCATTACACTAAATGAGTTTCAAAGCACTTCGAAAAAGAAATTTCCGACAACTCCTGAACATATTCAGAACCCGGTACGGCCGGTTTACCGAAGCAAATTGCCGGCACGATCCCTCGGATATCATGGTGTTCATCACCACCCGGTGCAATCTGACCTGTTACACCTGCCCGTTTACGCGGCCTTCACCCTATTCACCGCCGGCCGGCATACCCGATATCACGCTGGAGTTTTTCACTTCGGTGCTGGATAGATACCGTCGGGCTTCTGTCGTGGGACTGGTGGGCGGTGAACCGCTGCTCCACCCGGATCTTCCGGCGATGATCCGGATCGCCGCCGGTCGCAAAATGAGCGTGAATGTCTCGACCAATGGAACGCTCCTGGACGAAACACGGAGCAGGGAACTGCTGGACACACCGCTGGGTTTCCTCAATATCTCCCTGGATGCGCCTGATGAAGCGGAATACCGTCGCATTCGCGGCGGATCGCCGGAGCTGTACCGGAATATCCTGGCCAACGCCGAACGGTTCAGCGAAATGAAAAACCGGTCAGGTTCAGGAATCTCGTTATGGCTGAGTTTCGTGACCGGCAGGTCCAATGTTGACCGGATACCGGATTTCGTGAACCTGGCCCGGAACATCGGAGCGGACAGGGTGTTCTGCCAGAATACCCTGACTTACAAGACCTCTGATTTAACGACAGGACAGGATTCTCTCCACGATACACCCGAAATCCGCAACCTGCTCGCCGGGCTGGATATTCCCAAAGACATCCCCGTCGTCCTGCCGCCGCTGGTGCCGGTCGATGCGGACTGCAAATGCGTCCACTGCAAACACCCCTTCACCATGCTCTCTTTGGACGGCGCCGGGAACCTGTCACCCTGCTGCGTAATCCCGCCCCATCCCCGGTATGGAAACATATCCGGCGATCTGAACACATGGAGATCCGGTAAGGAGCTGTCGGACATCCGCCGGAGTATGATCTGCGAAAGCGACGCGTTCGATGAAATCTGCCTGGACTGCTGGGAACGGTTTTCCATGGGCCGCCCCCATGAAAATCACTAGGACCGGAGATTCGCTTCCAGGGTTTCAATGAGCCGGTGCAGCTCGACGATCAGTACATCCACCCTGCGTTTTGCCTCATGCGGAACGATCTGCATCTGAGCGGCCAGGATCAATTGGGTGTCGATCGCGGCGAGTGCGCATTTGGCCCGGGACAACATGTATGAAAAGTGCGCCGGCCCGCCTGCGGACTGCCCCTGGGCGATTGCCGTAGGGACATCCAGGGCAGCCTGCCTCAGTTCCCCGGAAAAGGCGCTTTCCATCCCGGTGCCGGCAGTGTCTGTTATCCGGTAAATCACCCGGACCAGTTCCATCCCCCGCTGCCAGGCGGTCAGATCGCGGTAACCGCCCAGATCCGACCGGAGATCGCTCACGCCGAGAGAATTGGGCCAAACATGTTTCATCTGCCGGTGCGGTTTCAAGCCCAGCGCCATGATGTACCGCCCGAACCGGTCGGGCCTCCGAATTGAACCGCATTACTGCCGAACCGTTCCCTGATTCCGTCAACGGTTTTATAAAAAGAACTCAGCCGGGTATCCTGGGCACCGAACAGTTTCAGCTGCCGGCAGTCGGAAACCAGGTTTTGAACCGAAACACCCAGCAGCCGGACACCCCGGCCTTCCGGCAGATGGCGTTCGATCAGGCCCATGGCCACCTCAAACAGCAGCCGGTCGGTGTTGACCGGCTCATCAAGAGATTCAGCTCGCGTCCATGTCTCGAAATCACCGAATCGGATCTTGACCGATACCGTCCGGGCGCTCAGTCCCTCACGGCGGATCCGAAACCCGAGCTTCTCCACCAGTCCCCGAATCTCCCGGCGGATCCGCTCGGGCTCCCGGATGTCCGTGGCGAACGTCCGTTCATGACTCCGGCTGGGCGATTCCGGTCTGCGCCGTTGAACCGAACCAGACGCTCCCCGGGCCACCCGCTGGAGCCTGCCGGCCCACCTGCCCAGAATATGTTGCAGTTCACCCGCAGGTGTGGCGGCGATATCCCCGATCCGGTACAACCCATACCGGTGAAACCGGGGAAGACTTTTCTGACCGACTCCCGGGATCCGCTCGACTTTCAAAGGCGCTAGGAAGGTGCGTTCATTGCCCGGCAGAATCACCGCCAGCCCCGCCGGTTTGGCCAGCTCGGCGGCGATCTTAGCGGCCGTGCCCGAATTGGCCAGTCCCCCGGAAGCCGGCAACCCCAGTTCCCGGTAGATGGTATTCAGTATCTTATGCGCGATGCCCTGAGCGGGACCGAACAACTGCTCGCATCCGGTCAGATTGACCCGGGCTTCGTCTATGGACAGCTGAACCACCTCGGGGGAATACCGTCGCAATATTTCGATGAACCGCCTGGAATAATCCGAATAGGAGCGGAAATCCCCGTCCAGCCAGACGGCTCCGGGACATAATTGCCGAGCCTGAACCGACGCCATGCCGGAATGGATGCCGTACTTGCGCGCTTCATAGGAGCAGGTCGAAACCACACCCCGGGGCGGCCGGGCACCCACGATCACCGGTTTCCCGCGCAGTTCCGGCCGCTGCAGCAGTTCCACCGCGACATAGAATGCATCCATGTCCACATGCAGTACCCTGGGCTCCATTTCGGCCGTTTTGCAGGTTTCAGCAGCGTTCATAACCTCCAACCTCCTTCATGCCCGATCCGCTGTCCGGACTTTCTAACGATGATATTTCCGGATCAGACCAATCACCACACCCTGTATCTGCAACCGGTCCATGGGGATGTAAATCGGATCCATTTCGCTGTTGGACGGCTGGAGACGGGCGACGAGTCCCTCACGGAAAAATCGTTTCACCGTGGCTTCGTCGCCGTCCACCAGAGCGATCACAATCTCGCCGTCCCGCGCCTCCGGCCGGGATTCAACGATGATGAAATCCCCCTCGTGAATGCCGTCCTCAATCATGGAATCTCCGGTAACACGGAGCGCATAAGTTTCCGACCGGCCGATCATGTCCTCCGGAATGGCCAGAATATCGGGATTCTCCAGGGCGGCGATGGGCTGCCCGGCCGCGATCAACCCCACCAGGGGGATTTCGATGGAGTTTCCCTGGACCGGGACCAAATCGATGGCGCGGGCGCGGTTCTTGGACCGGCGGATGCATTCGCGCTTTTCCAGCGCCTGGAGATGTTTGTGAACGGTGGCCACCGACCGGAGATCGAAATGGCGGCGGATTTCGTCCACGGTGGGCGCGATTCCGTGCCGTCGGAGATAGCTCCGGATGAATGTGAAAATTTCCTTCTGTTTCTGGGTCAGATTCATGGATCTTCTCCTTTTTTTCGCCTCTAACTGAAATATAAGGCGAAAGATAGGCGAAAGTCAACAGAAAATTTTCAGGATTATCAGAGCGGGTCCCCGCGCCGGATCCGGCATCGTATTGCGGGATAACTTGATTGATCCGGGTATCAGCCAATATCCCGAGAATTCCGATGGGTTTTCGAATTGGATTGGGTATCCCTATAAATGAATAGAAGAATAATGGGTTGTCTGTCCCGGGAATAGTCAACACTCTTTTAGATGCTCTGTCTTCGAATGTTTCCCGGGCAGGTCCCGGACCAGACGGGGGACAGCGAATCCGGGAAGGATTTCCCGCAGAATCCGGATCAGACGGCGCGCTTTGGCCAATGAAACGGCAAAATGGGCCGTCCCGAGCACCGGATCCAGAAAATGGATGTAATAGGGATGGACCCGGTTCCGGATGAGTGTGCGGGACAGATCCGCCAGGACAGCGGCATCGTCGTTGACGCCTCTTAAAAGGACGGCCTGATTCAGCAGGGGAATCCCGGTATCGGCCAGACGGCGGATCGCATCCCGGGAGGAATCATCCAGCTCCAGTGAATGGTTAATATGAAGCACCACCCAGAGCGGTTTGCCTGAAGTCAGAATACGGACCAGACCGTCCGTAATCCGCTCCGGCCAAACAACCGGTACCCGGGTATGAACCCGGACGGTTTCGATATGC
This sequence comes from candidate division CSSED10-310 bacterium, assembly GCA_016927905.1. Classification (GTDB taxonomy): domain Bacteria; phylum CSSED10-310; class CSSED10-310; order CSSED10-310; family JAFGJC01; genus JAFGLW01. The sequence continues at coordinate 208,369 of JAFGLW010000031.1, forward strand.
GGAATCGTCGACATCAGCTCCACCAGCGCTCCCAGTTCCGGATCGCTGCACATGAGCGGGTCACCGCCGGAAAATATTGCTTCATGAATGGAGCAGTCGTTACGAATGTAATCCGCAATACGGTCCAGCTCCGATCCGGATAGTCCAGTCAGCGAGCGGGGCAGGTTGGTTTTCCGGAAGCAGAACCGGCAGTGCACCGGGCACCGGCAAGATGTCAGGATCAGCACGCGGCCGGGATATTTGTGGATCAGGCCGGAAACCGGTGAACTCTTCGTTTCGTTCAGAGGATCGGCTGACTCATGATCGGCCCGGATCAACTCCTCCGGAGACGGGATGAACTGCCTGCGGATGGGATCCAGCGGATCGGATGGATCGATGCGGGCCAATAGTCCCGGTGTGATCCTGACCGGAAACCGGACGTGCGCCTGTTCCAGCGGTTCCATGTCATCCGCTGTCAGATTCAGCGTCCGGCCGATTTCGTTCAATGAAACTTCATGCATGTTCACCTGCACCTGATCCCGCCTGCCTGAACAGACATTAGCAGACCGTATCCAATGCAGACAACCAATTCATCCTTGACTCTGTATTTCAAATGAGGTTAAATCGCATCCTTGCATGGATTGGGGAACAGGTTCCCCTGAAGAAAAATTCATAGATCTCATGGTTTCTGCCCATCGAAAGGAGTGAGGACATGATCGACAAGATTTATCAGAAGGTTGCGGAACGGGATCCGAATCAGCCGGAATTTCTGCAGGCCGTCAGGGAGGTTTTCGACTCCCTTGAAGTTGTGATGGAAAAGCGGCCCATTTACCTGAAACACAAGATACTGGAGCGGATCGCCGAACCCGAGCGGGTGATTATCTTCCGCGTGCCGTGGATGGATGACAACGGGGAGATTCATGTCAACCGCGGATTCAGAATTCAGATGAACAGTGCGATCGGTCCTTACAAGGGCGGTCTCCGGTTTCACCCCAGCGTCAACCTGGGTATTCTGAAGTTCCTGGCCTTCGAGCAGGTCTTTAAAAATTCCCTGACAACGCTTCCCATGGGCGGCGGCAAGGGCGGTTCCGATTTCGATCCCAAGGGCAAGAGCGACAACGAAGTGATGCGGTTCTGCCACAGTTTCATGACGGAGCTGTTCCGGCATGTGGGTCCAAACACCGACGTCCCGGCGGGAGATATCGGTGTGGGCGGTCGTGAAATCGGGTATTTATTCGGGATGTACAAGAAACTCCGGATGGAGTTTACCGGGGTTCTGACCGGCAAGGGTATCAACTGGGGCGGCAGCTATGTCCGTCCAGAAGCCACCGGGTACGGTCAGGTATATTTCGCCGCGGAGATGCTGAAGACCCGGGGAGACACATTTGAAGGCAAAACCTGCCTGGTTTCAGGGTCCGGCAACGTGTCGCAGTACTGCACCGAGAAAGTCATCCAGCTCGGCGGCAAGGTCGTGACCGTGTCCGATTCCAACGGATACATCTACGATGAAGAAGGCCTCGATGCCGACAAGCTGAAATTCATCAAGGATCTGAAAAACGTCCGGCGTGGCCGGATCAAGGAATACACCGGCAAATATCCCAACGCCGTCTATACCCCGGTGGATCCGAACCTGGATTACAACCCGCTCTGGAACCACAAGGCCGACATTGCCCTGCCGTGTGCCACGCAGAATGAGATCAACGGAAAGGATGCCCAGCATCTGATCAACAACGGCGTCTTCTGTATCTCCGAAGGCGCTAACATGCCGACCACTCCGGACGGAGTGGAAATTTTCCTGGATGCGGGCATTCTGTACGGACCCGGCAAGGCGGCGAACGCCGGCGGCGTCTCAACCTCCGGGCTGGAAATGAGCCAGAACAGCCTCCGTCTGAACTGGTCCCGGGAAGAGGTGGATCAGCGGCTGCACACAATCATGAAAAACATCCACAAATCCTGCGTGCAGGCGGCCGAAGCGTTCGGGATGGCCGGCAACTACGTGGCGGGCGCTAACATAGCTGGATTCCTGAAAGTCGCCGATGCCATGATCGACCAGGGTGTCGTGTAAATCCAAATCATGATTTTCAAAAAGCGGGACCTTTCAAGGTCCCGCTTTCCTTCTGAAAAGAACCTGATTTCCTTTACATCCTTGATTTGATAAAACCATCCACCCGGGTCCGGATCGGAGTGAACACCAGAGCGACCACCACCGAGCTGGCCAGACTCAATGCATTTTGAGGTCCGGCATAGAATTTTGCCAAAGTAAAAACCAGCATGTTTTCGGTGAGTGTGAATATCGCGATGCTGATCACCAGCATGGCGATCCCCAGAACGGCCCGGTTTGCGATCTGGTCGATCTGGACCATTTTGAATCGGAACACCGCAAAAACCAGCGACAGCAATAGAACAATGAAAAGCGCCTGCGAGAAGTATGTCTTATATTTAAAAAGAAATATAAACAAAAAATCGGATGCACCCCGAAAGGCAACCATTAAACCCAAAGCACCCGGTGCCAGAAAAATGCCCAAAGTGGATACGGAAACGCCAATCAGGAGAATCCGTTCCTGGCGGCGCTTGACGGGATCGTCGTCTTGTCTGTAGGTCAAGAAAAATCGGATGATTCCAATGACAAAAAAAATGACCAGAATGAAATAGAATGAAATAATCAATCCCTCGAGATCGCCAAAAAATCTCATTAGGAAATATAATATTCCGCTCAGAATTACGGGAATGATATAAATGCTCCATGGATGATTCTGCAAGATCAGAAAAAATCCGATCCAGAGGGATCGTTTCTTTTCAGGCTTCAAATCAATCCGCCGTGGAAAGATGCTGAACAGATGCAGAAAACTGGATGCAACCAGCATCACGCTGATCACATAAGACAATATGTGCAGAAGTTCTGGAGCGAACTGCCTGAAAAAATTGCCCTCAATGACATTTTTGAAACCAATGAATGTCTCAAAAATACGAAAAATTGCATCGACCGCCAATCGTGACGAGCAGAACATGCAATAGACTGAGAAGCAGAACAATGCCAATATCCAGTTTTCAGGCTGACCCCTGTTCCGGATCAGACAGACGCTTCCGATAACCCAGAACGACAGAAGCAGAAGATAATCACCGCATTCCTTGATCCATCTGGTGACTGACATTTGTTTAAATATAACCGGAACCATCACTGTCCGGGATTTTCCATCTTCATCGATTGTAATCTTGAGATCCCCGCCAATCCGCATGGAATCCAGAATTTCCTGTAACTGTGCTTCCGTATCGATCGGCATCCCGTTAATTTCGAGTATTTCATCTCCTTCCGTCAGTCCGGATTCCGCAGCAGGACCACCAGGTTCAAGCCATGTGATCTCGGGCGGTTCGTATTCACCGAAGACAAAATCGATAGACGTGCCGATGTCGGGTCGAATTATTTTGTGCAAATTAACTTTTAACTCATATGCCAGGGGGATCAGGGAGATGATCAGGATGAACAGTAGCAGTATTTTCCTGGCGAACGGGATCATGGATCGGCCAATTGCTATTTTACATATCGGATACTCATTGTTCCGGTCCTTACATCGGCACTCAACAGGATCTTGTCTTTCTTGGAAATAATGAGATCAACCTTTGTGAATTCATCGCTTTCCGAATCGGATACCATGTTTCGTGGAATATCGAACGTTGCCGTGAACACCGAAATAGTTACCCCATTGAAATCTATTTCCTTATGACCCGTCACCGCCATCGGACACTGATACACTTTGGTGTCTTCGTCGGGGAAAAAAGACAAGAAGGCTATGGGGACAATTCTCGAATATTCCAATTCCAGAGGCATTTTGGAAATATAAATGGCAAGCAGTAACGGACTGGGATTCAGCACCCAGGTATCATCCGAAATGGATTCCAGGGCGATATACTGCATCGGCCGGGCGGTTTCCCTGCCAACGGTGAACTCGATGTTTCCCTCAATCCGGTCGGCTTTTCTTTTTGATGAGTATTTTATGTCCAAATCGTATTTATTTGGTTTCATTCGTCCCCAGGATTTAATAAATACGCCGTTTTCATCGACAACGAATTTCCCATAGAGCGCCCCATCCGAATCGTGCTGTTCCAAATCGAAGCTGTGCAGAAGGTGATCGCCTGATTTCTTAACCTTTTTCAAAACCGATTCTTCATGATAAGTACCGTCCTCGTCGGTCATTTCGTACTTGATTGTTTCACCGACCTGCCACGGAAATGCCGGGTTTTCAGCCGCATACACCGAAATACTCAAAAGGACAATTAAAGCACAGAAAGCAAAAGCACCCGCTTTTCTGTAATTCATTATCGAGCTCCTTTCAACAAAAAAAACATCCCGTTAATCACGATAACCTGCGATCTGGGCAACCTTAACCTCTCAAATTTGCATTTTTTCAATTCTGCTGTAATCCAGTTATCTTTTAAGGGGACTGGTAACGGATTCGTGCTGTTTCTGCCTGATCTGTCGGTTATTTCTCAATGTGTTTCCGGAAATGTAATCATGACCACGATGATCACCTTGTGAACCGGAGCTTGAGAATCCAAAGGTCATGGTACCGCTGTCATATCCCGTCATTCCGTTATAGTGAACCATAACGATTATTTCATCTCCGGTCGTAACAAACCCTTTGCAATAGATCTTGTATAATCCAGATAGGACATTCGAAATGGATACATAGATATTTGCCAGATCGGCTGAACTTGGCGCGTAATAATATCTGCCGTTGGTTTCATCGGCCAATTCCCGAAGATAATCGACATCAAGACCTGAGCCGTAAAGACCGATGGTAAATATGGGAATGACATTGTTTCTGGCCAAATTGATGACATCCGATTTGCTTTTCGAAGACGCGTTTTCACCTCCATCTGTCAGAGCTATGACCGCCCTTTGGCCCGGTTGAGACAGTGCATCGGTTAATCCCTGGTATATGGAATCATTCAAAGCCGTACTGTGGCCGGCACCTGAAAATGATCTTCTGGCGGCATTCTTTAATGCAACCTTGTCGGTAGTAAAATACTGCATCACCTCGACATAACTGCTGAATTTGATGATTTCTCCCCGATCTATATCACCCATCAGATTGATGAAAATAATGACAGCACCTTCCATGTCGATTAACGATTGGTATGCCATGCTACCACTGTAATCCATCGTCATGGCAGCACTGATGGGAAGATCCTGTTGCTCATCCATATATTCGATCTCCACCCATCCTGACGTCATATTTGAAGCCAGTGTCACAGCAAAATTCTCCATCCTCAGATTCTCGATCGGATCACCCGACTCGTCCGTGACCGATACGGTAATCTCCAGCTTTTCATCCGCCTCCTGGATACCCAGGATGTAAACATTCAGACCGGTTGCGGTGTCATCTGGATCACTGAATCCCTCCTCCGGTGCAACTGGATCCTTTAAACACCCAAATAACAGCATACCCGCTGTCAAAATGACCGAAAATTTAAAAATAAACCACATGGTTTTTCTCCTTATCGAAAGACGCTGGGTCGAACTATTCCTTCCCGATCTTTTTCAACGTTTCATCTAAAGATCCGAAAAAAACGAAATTCCAATGGCGATAAAAGGTCCTCCAAAATTATCTTCTCCGTAATATTTTGAAATTCCGCTTTTACCCAATATACCGGGAACAAATTCATATCCTGCATCAAAATTCACACAGAGAGAACCCGCAGTCAGAAATTCATAGATTTTATACATCAGACCAGCTTTCAACTTCAGACTTAACCCATCTTCTGAAGATTCCTTTGAACTCATGCCAATTGCTTTCTGTTCAGATGTCGCTTCGATCGTTTCATCGAGTGTGAAATACCCAAATGATGGAGAAATGTGAAGAAGAAATTTCGATGAAATATCACTTATATACGACGCCTCCAGATAAATGTTCCGGATCTCAAGTTTGCTGTCGTTTCCTGTTCTGAACCATTCCCCGTTCACCGGAGGCATGTAAACGGTTTCCCCGCTCTTGGACATGTTCAGGAATCCAAAATTAAAATACAGATTCTCATGTAACAGAGACATCCCGGCCTTGATATCGTACTGGAAACATCCATCTTTGTCGTAAATCTGCACATAGCTGTCATTGGCTAGTGATGGATAGTACATGCCAAAATTGAGCCCGAAATTCCATGGATATGTCGCGCTTGCGCATGACACGCACACATTGAAAAAAAACACTGCACCAATCAATGATCCCCTAATCACGCTTCTTGCCATGCTTCATCTCCCTGATAAAGTGATGTCTCGCAGTAATTTCTCTCCGCAAATACTTATTCTTGCAGAAAAAAAGCTAACTTCCATTCATATGATTCAAAATGAGCTTTTCACTTCTTATTTTGTTTTTCTGATGATCGCGCAATTTTCGATCCCATATATGCTTCTTGTTATCGGGACACACGTATGCGTCATGTGTTTTGACGGGATCAAAATCCGACTTATATGCCAAATGTATAAGAAGCAACAATCATGAAATCGGGTATATCACCGAGTCCGAGTGTTAATTCCAGAGCAAAATTATTGTATTCAATTCCACCACCCAGATCGAGACCAACTTCATTCCCGTCGCCATCGAAACTTTCGTCAAAATCATAATGCCACAGTGATATTCCCGCAATGGGATAGATCAGGAAATCGGTCCCGACATCGAAGCGGTAACTGGCAAATACACTGGCGCGGAATGTGGTGATATCGTCTCCAAATCCCGCAACGACAGCCGGTTCCAGGACAAATTGATCATCAATCAGGTCCATGATCCTGATATGACCGCCGCCGATGAACTGGTCGGGATCAGATGTGAATCCGCCACGGAGTCCAAAAGCGTATTCAATTGCCGAAGTTGTCCCGACAAACGCAAAAGTAAATCCAAAAATGAATACTGCCAGAGTGAAAACTGATCGATTCATGTTATCCTCCTTTTAGAAATACATTAAATACACAGGTAAATCCCTCTGTCAACACTGCTATTTGGGTTGAGCGCTGAACCAGGTGCTTTCCGGCCATTTTTTCAACCGTTTCGCAACTGCCTTTTCGATTCCGATGAGCGCCTTCTCAACCCCTTTGCCATAAGTCTCTCTCAGTGGTTCAATGGCGGGATCCTCAATCAATATCAGACAATTCACTGCTGTGCTGTTCAAGTTTGCCAGAGATACCAGTCTGGGAATCAGTTCCGATTTTACGATAAAATCCCGCTCCTTCGACGGGATGGTTCCACCCTTCATCACGTACTTTCTTTGGTTAATCAGAAATTTTTTGATTGTTTTCATTGCCAGATCATACGTTTCCGAAGTGTATTTTTCCGGATTCAGAAATTTCAGAGATTGCGATAGTTCATCAATTCGATTGACATTATCAAAGGCTACCTTAAGCAATTGGTTTGAGGCTTTGATTGTTTCCGGTTTGTCCGTTTCCCTTGCAAACAGCATGATCGTATCAACATCTTTAATGGAAATGGAACTCCTGAGGATTTTTTCCTGGCTGTCCCGAGCTGCCTTATCGACCTTGGATTTATACAGGGCATATTTTTCCGCATGAGCAAAATACAGGATCAATTTACCGAAAAGATCTTTTTCCTTCCGCGCCTGACATATTTCAATCGCCTTGTCGAAATTGTGGTTGCGGAAAGCCTCCATGGCGGTGTCCTGCCAGGCAGCCTGGACTGGAACCTGGAAGATTCCAAACAGTTGAATCGATACAATTGTAAGGAACAAGACGCAGACGAATCCTCTTTTCATTTCATGTCCTTTCTCGTATTCTGAATACTCTTCGTTATGCATCAGGTTTGAAAATATCAAATCAGTTAATCTTGCGCAAGCCTTGAGAACTCCGTTGTGGCCGCTTCCATTCGAGATTTGCTTTGTAACTCAGATTGATTGCATCGCTGCAGTTTAGGTATTGTAAAATCATTGAATTTGCGTTTAATCAGTGGGAGAGTGCAATCCGATGAAAGCGATGATCCTCAAATCGATTTGCGATATGACCCAAACCCGGGAACCGCTCGAACCGGCGGAACTTCCCGATCCCTCCCCCGGCGATGGCGATGTGCTGGTCCGGGTGAACGCCTGCGGCGTATGCCACACCGAGCTGGACGAAATCGAGGGCCGAACCCCGCCGCCCTTCTTTCCCATGGTTCTCGGCCACCAGGTTGTCGGCACCGTGACAGAACGCGGATCCCGCGCCAAACTGCACGGGATCGGCGACCGGGTGGGGATCGCCTGGATCTACTCCTCCTGCGGTCGTTGCTCCTGGTGCCGGTCCGGAGATGAGAACCTGTGCCCGGAGTTCCAGGCGACCGGCCGAGACGCATTCGGCGGGTATGCCCAGTACATGGTCGTCCCCGAATCATCCGCTTTCAAGGTTCCCGGCTGCCTGACCGATTATGAAGCGGCACCGCTTCTGTGCGCCGGCGCAATCGGGTATCGGAGCTTGCGCCTGACCGGTCTGGGAAACGGGCAGGCACTGGGTCTGACCGGGTTCGGTGCGTCGGCGCACCTGGTTCTCAAGATGGTCCGGTACCGGTTTCCCGAAACACGTATCCACGTGTTCGCCCGGAGTGCATCCGAACGGGAATTCGCCCGGGATCTGGGCGCGGTATGGGCGGGGGATACCGCCGAAACCGCCCCGGAACCACTCGATGCGATCATCGATACGACACCCGTCTGGAAACCGGTGGTGGAAGCCCTGCGGAATCTCGCCCCGGGCGGCAGGCTGGTGATCAACGCCATCCGGAAAGAATCCGTCGATCAGGATTACCTGCTGAAACTGGATTATCCGGAACATCTGTGGATGGAAAAGGAGATTAAATCAGTTGCGAACGTGGCCAAGCGGGATGTGGCGGAATTTCTGGAGCTGGCGGCGGACGCCGGGATTCATCCGGAATATCAGCTGTACGATCTCGATCAGGCCAATACAGCACTGATGGAATTGAAAAAGGGAATCATCCGCGGCGCCAAAATCCTGGTTTTGCAGGAAGTGAAAGACTAGATCACCGGCCAGAACTGTTGATCGAACCAGATCTTTTCTTTCAGTTCGTTGTCGATGGCCAGCAGAACGTCGTAGTGGGTTTTCTCCCAGTCCGCAAGCCATTGATAGAGATCCTGTTCGAACGGATCGTCGGTGGCTTCGGCCCGGTCGGTATAAAACTTAACCGCGTTCTGTTCCAGCGCCAGTGCTGCGGATATGGCGGCAGCTTCATAGCCGGACGAGGAGATTTCATCTTTGATTTTTCCGGAAAGAATCTTATCGGTGAATGTGCCGGTGGAATGCGGGAAATCGGTGACCTTGAGTTTTCCGTCTTCCCTGAGGGATATGTATTGCTTCGTCAGAATATCGATGTGCTTTTCCTCTTCCATTGCCATGCTGCTGAAAATTTCCCGGACCGGAATGCTGGGCGTGTTCCGCGCGACGGATTCGTAAAATACCTTGCCTTTATGTTCCAGAAGGATCGCCCCTTTGATGATATCGATCGCCTTGCTGATCATTTCAACCTCCTTATCTTATTGATGACCTGATGCGGAAGGAGAGTACCCGATCTCGCCCGGAATCTCAAGTTCCGGAGCGATTCCGGGGGAAGGTGATGGTGCCGCCGAGGTACCCCAGAGCGCCGGAGATCCCGGCACAGATGAACACCAGAATACCGAAGATCCAAAAATCCGCTGGTTCGGGCAGAACCTGCCGGACGATCACGGCAACAGGCAGCAGCAGCACCAGGGCGATCGACAGGATCCGCTTCTTGCGGAACACAGGCGTCCATTTTCCGGCGTAGTTGAAGCGGTGGCTGAGCAACCCCGCGGCGGCCGACACGGGCGCTGCAAACGCTGCAATAACGATATTGACGAATGCGACCGTTTCCAGCGCAATCCGGTCGATCGTATCCTGGAAGAAGACCAGCGCGATACCCAGCAGCAGCGCAGCCGTCAGGGTCAGGGCGATCGGGAAATGCACGGACATGGGGTGCGGGTGCAGGTCCAGGAGTTTTTGGAACCAGCCGGACCGTGCGAGACCCGGCTCCTCCGGGACGGCAGTTGCAGGTCCCATCAGCTCACCGACAATGGTGAAATGCTCCAGGATCGACGGTCCGTGCGGAGAATCGAGAATGTCTTTCGACAGGTCGGCACCGGCATCGTGCGTATCCATGTGCCGTCCGGTCTTCCAGAGTTCACTTTGACTCAGATCGTACACCTTCCCTTCCACCGCGACATGGACAGGACGACCCTCCCGGCCGTCGAATGTTTTCAGTTCATCAAGTGTGTATTTTTTCATCGTCACCTCTCTCATTCTGTTTCTTGATTGAAACGTTACCGGAGGACTCCAAAATTTTCAATTGAATGTCACAAAATACAACTTGGAGCCGGAATCGTCTGTCATTCCGAACCGAGCGCAGCGAATGCGAGAAATCTTTCACCTGTTGGATCAGTCTGTCATTTCGAGCGAATGCGAGAAATCTTTCACCTGTTGTACCCGGTAAG